>CAJTEN010000001.1 GCA_910575245.1 Clostridia bacterium
AGAGACAAGGAAATCCGCATACCCCGCTTTTGAGGGAGCAGAGCGAGCGAAAAAGTCAAGTGCTGTGAGAGGCGACGTAGGAGCCGCTCACAGTGCTTGAGTGCTTGCACCGGGGTAGTTGATTAAGTAGACCATAGAAATACGATACCCAGCACAACATACAGGGCGGCAAATGAAATATTTGCTTTCACGGCACTAACAACCGCAGCAGCCAGACAGACAATACCCAAAATCAATCGAAAATAAAAATGACGCATAATATAACCTCTATTTCGTTTTGTGTGTGAGTTTCTGTTACAGTCATAGCATACTGCAAAAGCGACATTTCTTCCGCTTTGTCCATAATCGGTAGGTTTTTGTCCATAAAAGAACAGACCGCCAGCATGGACGGTGTGCTGCGGCAGGGACAGCGGATTCATTGTTGCTAAACAGGAAATGGATGGGAAAGGCGCTATATGTCAAATGATTGGACATCTTCAAGACCTGCACAACCATCAAAGCTATCTCCACATTGTAACATTTCTTCTTTATATGACATAACCTGTTTTGCATATTGTTTAGATGGTCTAACCAACATCAATTCACACATCACATTCATTCTCACAAATTTATGGTAAACTTATAACCACATAACCCGTTACAATTTCTTTACAATTTCGATTGCAGAGATAATTAAATCATATCGGATATTCTTTTGCATATTCCAATTTCTGGAATCCCACTCCTCACCGCTTACATCATCACCGGCATATAATAACTGGGCAAGCGGAATATTGTAATACTGGGACACCGCAAAAAAGGCTGCCGCTTCCATTTCTACAGCTATACATCCCTCGTTTCGCCTTAATTCAACCATATCAGGAGTTTCTCTGTATATAGCGTCGCTTGTCCATGTTTTCCCGGTTGTAAATGGAATCCCCATTTGTTCCAAACACGAAACAACAGTCTTAACCGTTTCTTTATGGCATTCCACTTCACGGGATGGCTCCAAATAATGATAGGAGGTCCCCTCATCTCTAACCGCAGAAACAGGGATAATGATTTCCCCCACTTTACTATCCTTTGTCAATGCCCCTGCGCCCCCGCAGATTATGAATTTCTCACATCCCATAGCATGAAGTTCTTCAATTGCTACAGCTGCACCCGGTGCACCACATAATGCCATTGTAATACAAAGCTTATCTGTACCATATCCATATTCATAAATCGGTATATCAAGCACTTCTGAATTAAGATAGCCAATGACAGGAAGATTGTTTTCCGAAACAAACTGTTCCAATTCCTTCCTGAAAAAAGTAACCACACATTTTTCAGGAAGGCTTTTAGCCAAAAAATTCGTTGCCTGAATAATCGGATTTTTACCAGTGTCATATTCACATATAGGATATTTATTCTTCAATACCACGCCTTTTACCTCCATTTCGACTTGTCAATGGCTCCATTATACTGCGATCACTTTCCAAAAGGAATAGACTTTAAAAAAATCCATTTCAATGTAATGGACACTATTCTCCTGAATTTACTCTTGTTCCCTGTAAATCCCTAAATGAAAAAGTATTTTAATCCCCCATCTGAGATGGGGAGAATGGAATAAGCCGTAGCGTTGCCTAGAGTACCAAAATAAAAACCTCCAATGATATAATGAAGTGGGTTCGCAACCACAACAGAAATCAAAGGAGGTATCCATAATGGATAATCAAAGTATACAACATACGCGGTGGAATTGCACGTACCATATTGTATTTATCCCGAAATACCGGAAAAAGGTGATGTATGGAAGCAATAAAAGGGATTTAGTGGAGATCATCAAAAAATTATGTGAGATGAAAGGGATACAGCTTATTGAAGGGAAAGTATGTGTGGATCATATTCATATGTACGTGGCAATACCGCCCAAGATGAGCGTATCAGAAGTCATGTCATATCTGAAAGGGAAGAGTGCCCTGATGTTTTATGGCAGACATCCGGAGATACGGACAAAATGGGGAGACCGACATTTATGGGCGAGAGGATATTATGTGGCGACAGTCGGGAATGTAAATGAGGAGACGATTCGAAATTATATCCGGGAACAAGAAGAAAATGATAAGTTAGGGGAAGCCACAAAGTAAAAGAGCCTCCACCGGAGGCAACCAGTACTAATGGTGATAGCGAACCCGCCTCTGGCGGAACCAGTAATAGACCCCGGAGGGGTTACAATTAAACCCCCATTTGAAATGGGGGTTGCTAACTAAATCCTGCTATCATCCCCAAATTTTATGGGCTGGCCGTTCGGAAGGGTATATTCAATGTTGGCAAAGGAACCTTTCAGTGCATTCAGTTCTGTTACTTCTTCCATATCCGGAATCTGCAGCGCATTGAAGGCCGCAATCAGCTTTTCTTTCAATTCGCTTAACGCTGTTTTGCCTTTTTTACAGCTTCCTTATAGGAAAAAACATATACCCTTTCCCAGTCTTTAGACAGGTATAATCATGGACTGCGCCCGCCAGAGCAATACCATTGTCCTTCAGATATTGGATTACTTCTGAAAAGGTATTATCATTTTCACGTTCCACATAAATATACTCATAGTCGGGTATCACCCATTTTGTCCAACCGTCGGGGGCTTGGGCATCCTCATTACACTCCACCCCTGCAAGGTAAAGTCCTTTCTGAAAGCCCTCCCAGGGCTGGAAGGAACGGGAAAAGTCAGACATTGCGCCCCATATTCCGCTGATGTTTCCATCTTCATCTTTCTTTGCCAGATGCGCTACTTCTCCAAAATGGGAATTTGCCTCATCCCATAACTTCTGAATAAAGCCGGCTCCGTCCATTGTTGACCCTTCTTTTCCGATTACAACAAAGGATTCTTTTTCGCATATTTCGATTTTCATTGATTTGTTACTTCCTTCGCTTTATGTTTCATTTCATTTTAAAGGCTCTCTTTTTTCTCGTCCAAAGATCCGGATGGCTTTTGATAAAATCTTTTACCATCTTAGTCATAGTTTTTGGAGTTATCCTTTCTGGTTATTTTACCACTATTGACCGATTTCAGAAAGATCCGAAAACAATCCCCTTCTCAAAATCGGTCTATGAAAAAACAAGAAACAAGTTCATTTTTTCTTAAGATGATTTAGAGGTTTTTTAGAGACTACTCTGATAGAATGGATAAAAAATTCGCAGAAATACTGGATAAACTGTGGATTTATATTTTATAAGAGAGGAGAACAACATGAAAAAGAAAACAAGGAAAATAGTCTTATTGACAGGAGTATTGTGTGTTTTGAGCCTTGCCGTGTGTGCCTGTGGAAAGGCGGAGGATGTAGCGGAACCGCAGGTAGTCCAGGGAGAACCGATTCCGGAGGATGAGACAAAAGAAGAGGATGCTACTCCGGAACCGTCCGCAGAAACAGAAGGCACAGAAGACGAAGACAAGCAGGAAAGTCCAGAGGCTGAAACGGTGCCGGAATCCGGAGAAAACAGTAATTCAGGAACAGACAGTACACAGAAAGAAGAGCCGGAGGCGAAAAGTACATCCGGCACATCGGCGCAATGGGTTGAGAGCATGCCGAATCTGGAGGGAGATGCCAAAGACTTGAAAGACGGGCAGTTGACCGTGGTTGAATATGTTACTGAAAAAGCGGATAACGGCGGTGATATCGTGGTATCGCCTGGCAGCGGGGATGATTCGGAGTTTAACAAGGTTACCGTTACATATGATGAAAACACGCTGTTTGCCATACAGACAATTTATGATGGAGGAGCCAGGGATGAAATGTCAGAAGCGACAGCGGCAGACCTGGCAGACGGACAGCATATCCAGGTATGGGGAAGTTCTTCAGGCAGCAGTCTGAAAGCAACCCAGATCTGTATTGTAAAAGTGGCATAAATGATTTTTGTCCTCTTTTGAAAGGATGATAAGCCTCCATTTCTTTTACAAAAAACGGGCATGTCTGAAAAAATTTCCAAAAGAGACAGGATGCAGGAGCGGACATGGAACAAGGGAGAAGTCAGCCGGTTTGGAGGGGAGAGAGCCGGAGGAAAATGTTATGCCGATTGTTCCGCCCGGCAATGCTTTGGATGATATGATATTGGAAAGCGGGGATAGATTTTTTGAAACGAGTCGGGCAATGGAGAATTGCTTATTTGAAGTAAACTGCATTATGGGGAGAAGAACAATAGATATCATTTTATTTGTGGGCATAATCGTCTGTCTTATTATAACGGCATATACAGGGTATGCGACGATAGAAAAATTAAAGGGGGAACGAGCTGACAGCAGGTATCTGCGAAGAGATTGTATTCAGGGGATTTTTACTGTATCTTTTGGGGAAAATTTTTCTGGAACTATCGCCGTTTCTTTGGGCAGTTCATTTCCTATTTGATATTTCAGCCGCATTTTTATGTGAGGACAAATATGAGGTTTGAAGCCGTGATTTTTGACATGGATGGTACACTGCTTGATTCGATGGATGTATATAATCCTCTGTTTGTGGAACTGACTGTGACAAATATAATAGGGTAGAAAAGAAAAGCCGGCGGTACAGATAGATTATCTGTACTGCTGGCTTTTTTTTTGCCTTGTGGCATAAGAATTCCATTTACAGAGCTTCTGTCAGTTCCTGCCAGAGCCGTGGCGGTGGCAAGTAATACGGACAGGTCTTTCTCGTCACATTGAGAAAGAAGCCGCAGCAATTCATGGTATGTAGAGTCTGTTTTGTGACTGTCTAAGAAGAAACAGTCATCCGCAGATATATTCAGCGTTCTGCAGATATGGTAGAAACCTTCAATACTGGGGGAACAGTGGCAGCTTTCAGTGCGTTTTTGAAAACATGGTTCATCAGAGAGCATTATACGCAGGCGCTGGAAGATTATGCCGGGGAGATTGCGCTGGCGGGGTATGATAAGAAAAGAAAGAACAGCTAAGAGGAAACTCAAAGCTGTTTTTTTGATATCGTAAAAGTGGAACATGAAAAGAAAATAGCGTTGTGCGTTTTCAACGGACAACGCAGCTGGATATATGGTTATAAAGATATCGCCTTGACAAATTTGAAGTGGGGGGGGGTAGAATTTAGAAAAAAGCATATAGACCATGCAAAGGAGAGTGCGTATGAACACGAATGGAAAGTATGTGTTGCTGTATCAATATTTACAAGGAGACATGGCGGTTGACGACAAGATCAGGCAGGTCAAGGAGACATTTCCGTGTATGTCCGGCGTTTATGAGCAGGATCTGAGGATTTCGTTATGAGAAATGGGGAATCGGAGAGCCGAATGATACCATGAAAAAACATCTGCGTCAGTATTTTGCGGAACGTAATGTGAACTGGATCAGAGGGGTGGACGCGGGATATCCGAGGGTACTCGAGGTGCTTCGGGGGATCGTGGAAAATATGCCGAACGAAAGCTATGAGATAGCGGAAGTGTCAGGAATCAGGTTGGATTGATATCAGAACAAGGGATGTCAGGTAACCGAATCGAAGTAGAAAATGAAATGAGAGGGAAAAGATGATGAAGTGGACAAAGAAAGCAGGACAGGTAAGGCGTAGGCTTATGGCGGGATTCTTCTGCCTTAGCCTGCTGGCGGCTGATCTGGCAACTGTGTTTCCGGTATTGGCACAGGAGACTGCTATGGCGGCGGAGCAGACGGAGAGTTCCGGTGAAAGCATGTCGGGTGAGATAATGAATCCTGGCATGGAGGTGCAGGAAGAGACAGTGCAGGAGCCTGAAGCGGACAGCAGCGCAGAAGAAATGGAGGATGACGGAAGCCAGACACAGAACCCGGACAGCGGGGATGCGGAAGATCAGGTGCAGGATCCTGATGACGGAGAGGGAACGGAAAACGACGAAACATCTAAGGGTGAATGGAATAACGAAGATGAGAATACCGCCCCCTCGGACGGCGCAGCGGATGACGGGGAAAGGGAACAGGACACGTCTGATGAGGAAGATACTTTAACGGATGATATGATAGAAGTACCGGAGACGCCCGGTGCGGATGAGACAACGGAAGAAGAAACAGACGACCCGGAGGAAGCGGAGTCTGTTTCAGATAATTCCGTGTCGGAGAATACGCTGGAAGAACAGAAAGAGGTGCGCGCATTGGCAGTGCCGGCGGATGCGATCGCAAGCGGCAGCTATGGGAATATCACTTGGGTAGTGGATAAAGACGGAAAGCTGACGGTGGAAGGAACGGGGGATTTTGCAAGCATTGGGGGAGGAAGCACTGCACGTCCGCGGGGACCGTGGTGCACGGATTTTTATACAAGGGGTAAAATCAAGACCGCGGAGATTAAAGTGACCGGAATGACGGATGCCTCTTATATGTTTAGCGATTGCTATAACTTAACAAAAATCAGTTTTACAGGATCCGATACCGGGTCAGTGACTGACATGTCCGGAATGTTTCAGGGCTGCTACAAACTGGAAACTGTTGATTTGGGACAAAACTTTCATACGGGAAATGTAACGGATATGTCCAGCATGTTTAGTGGTTGTAGTGGTCTGAAAAATGCAGACGTAAGCGGTTTCAATACTTCAAGTGTGACAAATATGTCCGCCATGTTTTATGGGTGCACCAATTGGGGAGATATGAACTTAAGCGGCTGGGATACGGGAAAGACTACAGATATGCGACATATGTTTACAAACTGTGACTTTCAGCAGATCGTGCTGGGCGGTAGTTTTACAACACATAGTGTTACGGATATGAGCTATATGTTCGCATGCAACAGTGATCCGGAAAGTCTTTACGGGTGTAGTGTTGGTCAGGAAAGGCAGAATTTAACCGGGCTTGATCTGGCGTGGCTTGATCTGAGCAGCGTCACGACGCTGCGCGGTATCTTTGAGGGATGTAATGTGAGGGGGCTTGACTTTGGGAGACTGGATACGAGTGTTACGACAACACTTGGAGGATTATTCAGTACTTGTGATCTGACAGGAGTGGATTTTAGTAAACTGCGAACTGATACTATAACAGATATGAACCGTATGTTCGCCAACAGCAAAGGGGATATTGATCTGCGTACCCTTAATACGGAGCATGTGACAGACATGTCTTATATGTTTGCGAGTGCGGATGGCGGTGGCATAGGCGGTTACAGGCAGCCAATCTATTGTTTAACCAGTATTGATCTGAGTGGACTGGATACTTCAAATGTGACAAACATGGATTCCATGTTTAGAGGTCAGTCTGAGCTGACCAGTATTGATCTGAGTGGACTGGATACTTCAAATGTGACAAACATGGATTCCATGTTTGGCATTATGCCTAAGCTGACAAGCATTGATCTGGGCGGATTGGACACTTCAAAGGTAGAAAGTACGAACAGTATGTTTGGAAGGTGTAGTGGTCTGACACAGATTGACTTGAGCGGAGTGGACTTTGGGAATGTAACTACGATGACCGGCATGTTTTCCGTGTGTAGCAGCTTGCAGGAGGTAAAACTGGGAAACCTTGGAACTGCTGAGCTGCATATGATCGATGACATCGGAGAATCTACATATTTACCGGTGGCGGATATGTTTGATAGCTGTACGAGCCTGGAAACCCTGGACATGAGTAACTTTAATTATGAATATCTGGAGGATGGCTGGTCACAGCTTGCGCCGCTCTATAACTGTGAAAAGCTTACCATGCTCTACACGCCCTATAATGTAAAGATTAACATTGCCATTACAGGAGGTGACGATGATAAAGGGGACGAGGAGTGGTACATGGCTGACGGCACGAAGCTTACGGATAACTGCCTGCCCAAAAACCTTCCGTACAGCGTCCTGATCCAGAAAGGCAGCAAGCCGGCTGTCTCCGAGGCGCGCATGGAAGTCTCTAAGAAGAAGACCCTTTACGGCTGCGGCGAGACGATCGGGACGGACGACCTGACCGTGACCTATTACGGGGCGGACGGCAGCGTCCGGAAGCTGGTGCAGTCAGACGGCCAGACGGACGGCTATACCACCAACGCAGCGTCCCTCTCTACAACGGAGCCGGGAACGTTGGAACTGATCGTGACTTACACGAAGGACGGGAAGACGCTGACGGGAAAGGTCACGCTGACTGTGGCGCACATTCTGACCGCCGCAAATACAACTGTCAAGCTTCCGTCAGAAAGCGACTATAACTATATATACGATGGGACACCCAAGACGCCGAACCCGCTTACGGTAACTTATACCAGACCGGCGGCAGACGGCACGGAAACGACGGTAACATTGACAGAAGACACAGACTATACCGTAACCTATCGCAATAACGTAAATGCATATGAAGAGCCCGGAGCGGATGGGACAGGAGAAGCTTCTGGGGAGTCAGGCGGTAATGCCGGAACAGAAAGCGGCACAGGTATTGCAGCTGTCTCATCCGGCAGCGCGGCGGTGCCGGCGGTAATCATCAAAGGTATGGGAAAATACAGCGGTACGGCTACGCAGTCCTTTGCGATCCACAAGGCGGACGCGCCCGCAGCGGAGATGAAGAACGTTACAGCCTCACAGTGCACACAGGCACAGTCGAACCGGAAAATAGACCTGACAGGCAGTTTTGCGGCCAATGGGAAGAAGACCGGCTATGAGATTGTGAGTGTGGAAGACACAGACAGCATTTTTTCCAACACGCCTGTTACGGCGGATATTAAGGACGGTATCCTTACATACGGCACCAATGCGGCGCAGGAGAATGCTTCGGCCTCTATAAAGATCAAGGTGTCTTTCCAAAACTATAAAGATGCGGATCTGACCGTGAAGATTACCATGGTTTCGAAGAAAACGGCGGTGATCTCCGGCATTGTAATACAGGAAAGCAGTGTGTACAGCGGCACGCCGGTCGCTTACAGCGGTGAGGCGGTTGTGAAAACGGAGGACGGTACAGACATTACGGAAAAAGTGACGCTCGTGTACCGCTACAGCGGCACAATGGCGGACGGCACGGCTTATCCGGCGACAGCGGAAGAGCCGGTGAATGCAGGAAACTATGTACTGACCGTATCGGTGCAGGAGAATGACCCGGATTATGTGGGAAGCGCAGCGTATCCGTTTACGATCACGCAGGCGGATGCAGTTGTGAAGGCAAAAGACCTGACAGTGCTGATGCAGGCGCAGCAGGCAGACGGCAGCGCGCTTGTTCCGGTGGAACAGTACCAGGCATCCTTTGCATATGAGATGACAGGGCTTGTGAATGCGGATACATTGCAGAAGGAACCGGCGTATACCGTTACGGAGGATGAGGCGGGAATAAAATCTGTTACTGCCATTGATACATCAAAGGCGGGCGTATACTACATCCACCCGTCAGGCGCAGACGTCGGCATGAATTACCAGATCACATATACGCCAGGAATCCTCACGGTGTCGGAGGAGCGGGTCGTGTACACCGTCACCTTTGACGGCATGGGCCATTGTGATTCCTTTACGAAGGGCGGCATCAAGGCGGGAGCGCTTCTGGAGCTTGCGGGCAGCGAGCAGACGCCGGCAGCGAAAGAGCAGGGATATGTGTTTGCGGGCTGGTACCAGGACAGGACTTTTGCCAAAGGAAAAGAGTGGGATTTCGATACGGATACGGTACAGTCCGACCTCACACTGTATGCGTGCTGGCTCACTGCGGCAGCACAGAACGGGGACGGCCTGAAACTGTGCGTGCAGGAGATACCCGATCTGACTTATACGGGAAGTGCGTTAAAACCGTCGGTGACCGTATATGACAGTGACGGTACAACGCTTCTGAAGGAAGGAAAAGATTATACTGTAAAATATGTCCGTAATACGGATGCTGTGCAGACCGGTGAGGATGGAAAACCGTTGGAGGCAGGCGGCACCGCGAAGGTCACCGATCCCGGGAAAGCAAGTGAAAAGATAACAGATGTTACAGGCCATTTCAGTAAGGAATGCCCCTATGTGGCCATCACGGGCAAAGGGAACTACACGGAGACTATCTACCGCAACTTCCTGATCCTGCCGGCGAATATCGCTGCAGAAGGGGACAATGCGGACGTCACAGACAACACGCCGCTGGCCGCGGGATTTACCCTGAAATACACAGACCAGTTCGAGGAGAAGGCAGACAAGACGGCAAAGATCGTAAGCTCCATGAAATATAAGAAGGCGATGAAAGCGGACAAAGACTATGCGCTCAGCGTGCAGGATGAGAATGGCGCGGAGGTTGCACTGACACAGGGAAAACTCCCGCTCCATGCAGGCAGCTACATTCTGACGATTACCGGTAAGGGTAACTATACGGGAGCGGTCAGGAGAAAGCTTTATGTGGCACAGAAACAGAAGCTGATGAAGCATGCTTCTGTCACCCTGGGCAAAAAACAGAAGACGCACGCTTACACGGGGGAAGACGTGCTGCTGACGCCCGGATATTATGACGCTGCTGCAAAGAAATACTATAAAGTGACGCAAGAGGGTGAGATAAGTAGTACGCCGGAGAACAATGCAGACGACATGTTCCTTGTGAAGGCCGGGAAGAACGGAAAGACAGGCGGGGAAGGTCTGGTCTGGGGCAAAGACTACACGATTGATTACGCAGGCTCAAATCTTGCCGCGGGCACGGCGACCATGACCCTTACAGGAACAAACGGATATGTTGGCACGAAGAGCGTCACCTTTAAGATCACAGGTGCAGCTTTCAGTGCGAAAACGATCAATGTGAAGACTTACGATGTGAACCAGCCGGACTGGACGGGCTGGCAGGCTTCCATGCCCTATACCGGCAAAGCAGTGACACAGAATAAGGTTATGCTGACGGCGAAGGTGACAAATAATAACCCGGTTGCACAGGAACTGGTCTATGGTGAACACTATATCATCACTTATAAGAATAACGTGAAAAAAGGCACTGCCGCCATGACCTTCATAGCAAAGCCGGAGTCCGGTTATAGCGGCAGCTTTACGAAAACCTTTAAGATCACGGCGCAGGAGCTGGCGGGAGAAAGACTGGCAGTTCTGTCACAAAATGGCGCGGGACAGACAGGTGGAGAAACCGTAAATACACAGGGCGGTACGGCGGCGCAGGCCGGGAATACCGCGGCTACTGCCGTTTACAGCAAGAACGGGGCGAAGCTTTCCTTCAGGATCACAAATGAAGCGGGTGCACCGCTGCGCGAAGGCACGGACTACACCGTAAAATATAAGAATAATAATGCAGTGACGACAGCGCAGACAGCCGGAAATAAAAATCCGCTCCTGATAGTTACGGGTAAAGGAAATTATGCAGGAAAAGTCGAAGTGCCGTTTACCATTATACCGGCTTCCATAGAATCAGCCATTGACGGACAGACGGTGAGCGTATCGTGTGCGCAGGTACAGAAGAAGGACGGCATGAAATACAAGGACTTCAAGCTTAAGCTTGTGGAAGGAAAGAAAGCGCTTGGAGTGGGCGAAACAAAGGATTATATCGTCGATGAGACGAACTGTACGCCCGAAAAGATCAAAGCCTATGCGGACGCGGTTGCAGCCGGGACGGCATTACCGGAAGAACCTTCGGTGACGGTGAAAGGAAGAGGCTGTTATACCGGGGAGAGGATCATACCGCTCGGGCAGTATATCTATGCGGACAAGCTGACCGCGGCATGCCTGTATGTGGTGCCGTCCGAGGAAACCGGGCAGAATATCTATACCGGCGGACAGGTTACGCCGGATGTGGCGGTATACTATGGGGAGAAAACGGCAGTCAGCGCGGCGAAGAAGGATAAAGAGAAGGACGAGACGAAGCTGACGGCGGAAAGCGGCAAATATAAGCTGAAGAAACTGACGGCGGGTATCGACTATACATTAAGCTATGGCGCGAACCTGACAGCCGGCAAGAACAAAGGCAGTGTGACAGTCACCGGAGCCGGAAGATACGGCGGCAGTGTGACGGTTAAGTTTACGATCGGGAAGAAAGCAATCTATTAAAGAAAGAAGTGATCAGGAGCATTCCGTGCAGGGTGCTCCTGATTATTTGTTGTTAGGGCATGGCCCTGTTCTCCATTGAGGAGTTTTTCGCTGATCCGAAAAACGGAACTTTGGAGAACAAATAAACCACCTGCTCTGCGGGTGGTTGGAATAGCTTTAGCGTTGTGTAAAAAACCTCCCTTGATATAATAAAAACAGGTTCGCCAACCGTTTTATCAAACAAAGGAGGAAGTCCAAATGGACAATAATAGTTTATCACACAGTGTGTCCTGAATGCCAGTACTTTCTTGAAACACAGAAAGCGGAGCAATGCTCTTTTTAAGATGGAGGTTGACCCTCCGCAATCGCTATGCAGGTAGAGGTTGCAAAACACTTATAGGTGCTTTGGTCAAAAGCCATGGTATTGAGCGTATAAGAAAAGGCAATAAGAAATTGTCAGTTGTGTGCCGTAGAGCTGAATGAAAATGAAGAACTGATGAAGCATCGTTAAGACTTTCAAGAACAGTCAAAACTACTGTGTTGTGTGGATGGTAGGATAAAGTTTATCAGTTACCTGTTTACTGGATAAACGGCTGTCGGTGTGGCAAGAGGAAGTGAATTTGCAAAGGAAGGGAACTATCGCTGGGAAGATGCCGATCCAGAAGGATTAAATGAATGGCTGCTGGGGAAAATCACGGGAAACGATCAGCTAAGAAGAAATATTCGATATATTAAGAAATGGAAACAGGAAAAATACCATGATTCATCATTGGATCATGAAGTCCCACCAAGTATAGGTTTGACCTTGCTGATGTGTAAACATTTTGTTCCTTCAACAAGCTCTGAAGGAGATGATGATTTGCTGTCTTTGAGAATGTCAATTCAAAATATCCTGAATGAATTTTATTCGAGGGATATTTCTAAAAAGGTCAAGAGTGGAAAGCATATACGGGCATTGGAAGGGAAATTCATGGGAACGACTGCACCGTTTGGCTACAGGAAAGACCCGCAGGATAAAAACCATTTGATTGTTGATGAAGTGACTGCGCCGACTGTCAGGCTGATATACAGCCTAGCCCTGCAAGGGTATGGTACGAACCGTATCGGTAAGGTGCTGTATGAGAGGAAAGTCCCGAAGGCGAGCTATTACAAGCAGGAGTTTTTCTCACAGCATGATACGGGCAGTGATGATTACTGGTATGACTGGAAACAGGAAGTCATAACACGGATTTTGCGGAATCCCGTTTACAAAGGCGGTATGTATGTGTATGGTACTTCAAAGCCGACATTTAAGTGCAGGGGCAGGGGATATATCCGGCGGGCTGACAGGGAAGTTTTGGAGGATGTGCATGAGGCGGTTGTCACCAAAGAGGTGTGGCAGACGGCAAATGACATCATTGACAGGCACACAAAAGTTAAACCATGCACTTCCGGTTATGAGAACATTTTCAGGGGGCTTCTGAAATGCCCTGATTGTGGGCAGACGCTTTTGATACATACGGACAACCGCAATCCTGACAGGGATTTATTGGACAAGACCTATTACCAATGCACCACTTACCGTAAAAAGGGAGCGAATTTCTGCACCGCACACCGGATCAGCGCAGGGGATATTGAAAGTGCTATCAAGGCGGACATTGACAGGCACGCAGTAAAAGCAATGAAAGACAAAGAGAAATTCATAAACAACGTACTTCTAAGCATGAATGAGAGCAGTGCGGAACGGTCGGAAAAGATAAAGGCGGAGATTGATAAACTCAAAAAGAGGAACGCAGAACTTGACCAGATGTATATCCGGCTGTATGAGGATTATTCCGGCGGAAAGCTGTCGGAAAGGAAATTCACCATGATGTCAGCGCATTATGAGCAGGAGCAGGACGCAAATGAGGAAAAGCTGTTGGAACTGGAAAGACAGCATAAAGCGAAGTCTGCCGCTGTTACCAATGCAGAACAGTTTACGGAGAGCCTTGCACAGTGTGCAGGCATGAAGAAACTGACAGCAACGGTATTGAACACGCTGATAGAAAAGATAGAAGTACACAATCCAGTTATGGTCAATGGAGAGAAAGAGCAGAAGTTGACTGTCTATTACAAATTCGTAGGTCAAATCGACTAAAGTACCTATAAATGGAACGCAATAGAACTGGCCCCGGAGGGGACGGGCTACCGGGCGCGGACAAGATTTTCCAAGTTCTTTAACCTGCCGGAGCTGATGAACCTGTTCAAAGAGGTGGCGGACATCAAGACCGCCGACCAGCTGGACCTGCCCACCCCGGAGGTGGAATACCACAATATCGTGGCAAAGCCCACCGGACACCAGCAGGATATGGTGAAGGCCCTCTCCGAGCGCGCCGCCAAAGTCCATTCGGGGACCGTTGACCCATCAACCGACAATATGCTGAAAATCACCTCGGATGGCCGAAAGCTGGGGCTGGACCAGCGCATCATCAACCCCATGCTGCCGGACGAACCCGGCACAAAAGTCAACCAGTGCGTGGACAATATCCTGCAAATCTGGCGGGACGGACAGCCGGAAAAGCTGACCCAGCTGGTGTTTTGCGACATTTCCACACCCCAGGCGGCTGGCTCCAAAAAGGTGGCTAAAACGCTGGATAACCCGATACTTCACGCTTTGGAACAAGCGGTTCCAGAGCCGGAGAAACCGCTGGCCTTTACGGTCTATGAGGACATCCGGCAGAAACTCATCGCACAGGGTATGCCCGCCAGCCAGATCGCGTTTATCCATGAGGCCAATACCGAAGTCCGCAAAAAGGAGCTGTTCTCCAAAGTCCGCTCCGGCCAGGTGCGCGTCCTGTTAGGCTCCACCCAGAAGATGGGGGCCGGGACCAACGTGCAGGATTTGCTGGTGGCGCTTCACGATCTGGACTGCCCCTGGAGGCCCGGAGATGTAGGACGGATTTTGCGGACATTCAAAATAAAAAAGAATGTGGAGGTAACAGACAATGGCTAAATCATTATTTGAGGAACTGGGCGGCAAATATGAGCGGCAAGGAGATTACTTAATACCGTGCTTAATCGTACCCGCCGAAGAAGAACAGCCCATAGGCATATGGGGACAGCGGCACTTGGACTATCTGAAGCAGTATCGAAAGGTTACATACACCAATCTTCTCACAAGCGGCAGGCTCAACGCCTACCTTGCCGACATTGACAGGCAGGCGCAGGAACGCTTTGAAAGGCTCATAGACGGCATGAAACAGGCACAGGGCATTACGGAACGGCTAAAGGCTGAAAACGCCTTAGAATGGGTCGGGAGGATGAACAACATACGGGCTTGTGCAATGGAGATTGTAAACGAGGAAATAATCTACGCATAACAGACAGGCGGCAGAGGGTAAAAGCTCTGTCGCTGTGCATTTGTTAAAAAATATCTGTCTACTTGACTTTTAAACACAAGATGCGTATAATAGTAATGTTGCTAATAGGAATATATGGAGGTTAACGATGGACAATATCATTCTTGGGCTTTTACTTATGTGCAATAGAACAATCTATCAACTAAGGGAAAGAATAGATAAAGGAATCAATTTGATGTATAGCAGTAGTATGGGAAGCATACAGGCAGCTATAAGAAAATTGCTGAATTGTGGGTTTATCAGCTATGAGGAAATAGTTGATAATGGAAAGTATAAGAAAGTTTATTGCATAACCGAAAGTGGACGGCAACATTTTTTCGAATGGATAAATGCACCCATAGAAGAACAAAGTCCCAAAAGCCCAGAGTTGGCAAAGGTCTATTTTATGGGATTTTCGGATAAAAAAAATCGTGAAATAAGCATACAACAGCATTTAATATTTTTGAATGAAAAATATAATGTATTATCGGCAATATGTGAAGAAGCAGAAAATATCAAAATTTCAGAGGAAAATAAAGATATACTTAACTATCAGTTTGTTTCCGCTCTTTATGGAAAAGAACTGATTAAATTTAATATCGACTGGTTTGAAAGCTTGTTAAGAAAGATGAGGAACGGTGAAATATGAAACAATACCATTTAGAAGAATCGCCTATTGTTTATTATATCAGTAGAAAGGAAAGGGCTGAGTGGATACTTTTTATACATGCTGCTTTTGTAAACCACAATATGTTTCAAGCACAAATTGACTATTTTCAAGATAAATATAACATTCTTACCCTTGATATTATCGGTCACGGTAAATCAACAAAAGTACAAAAAGGCGATAGTATAGATAAAATGTCATCGTGGATAAACAAAATTCTAAAAACAGAAAAAATAGAAAAGATACATATTGTCGGGATTTCATTGGGGGCTGTATTAGCGCAAGACTTTGCAAACCAGTATCCAGAAGCCGTACAATCACTTGCTTGTTTCGGCGGTTATGATATAAACAATTTCGATGTCAAAATGCAGAAGGAAAATAGCGCATCACAGATACTTATGATGCTTAAAGCTATATTTTCAATTAAATGGTTTGCAAAGTCGAATAAAAAAATATCTGCTTATACTTTACAGGCTCAAAAGGATTTTTACGAGATGAATATTCAATTTTCTAAGAAGTCATTTATGTATTTATCTTCTTTAAGCAGTATGATAAATGTTCGGCAGACAGAACCGAGGAAATACCCTTTGCTTATTGGCTGCGGAAAGTACGATATTCCAATGGAACTATCCGCCGTAGAAATGTGGAAGAAAAATGAACCAGAATGTGGTGTGATTATTTTCGAGGGAGCTGGACACTGTGTGAATATGGACACACCGAATAAATTTAATGCAGCTATGGAGGAATTTTGGTTAAGTGGAAACGGCAAATACTAAAAGTGATTGGATACGCTGCCCTGTTTGCGGAAATAAGACCCGTGACAAAATTAGAGAAGATACGATTTTAAAAAACTATCCTCTCTATTGCCCGAAATGCAAGCAGGAAACATTGATTGAAGCAAAAAATTTACAAATAACAGTCATCAAAGAGCCAGACGCTTAAGACGCAGAGCCGATGAACAAGTGAGTAGTCACAGTTCATTGGCTCTATTTTATTTCATAAGGTTTTAAGGCAAACGCCCACCATATAAAAAAACGGCGTGTGGTGGGCGGTATTGCTATGCCCGAAAAGACTTAACAGACACTCTCCAGACATGTTTTAAAGTTTGGAGGGATTTTTTTATGTCCTTTTTTCGGGCAGTAATTCATCTGCTCATGCAATGCAGAGTTAATCCATACATAGCATATCGAGGAATGGCAGAAAGCCAGTTAAAAAAATCCCTGCCTATGCAACGCTACTTCTCACCATGAAATCAGAAGTAGAATCTCCGCTTAACAGAATATATATCTCCTATAACCGTAGAGGTCACAGAGCCTTTGCGGTTTTTCTTTTGTCGTTTTTTATCAGATTATGCCGCAGGGCTGTATCTGGTATTCACTGCCGCTCCCCGCCCTCTCCATCTGGATTTTTACATTTTCAAAAATTCAGATGGGAGGTACTTACGGTGAAGTATGCGCCAAGAAAAGTATATATCAAAGAAAGCGGCAGTTATGTGGAATTATCCTATAGGGACTTCTGCCGCCGCAGGCAAGCCGACCAGAGTTACATGGACAAGCTCTTTATCCCCGTGCAGGGCTGTCTGCTTGAAGTGGTGCGGGAACAGTATGCAGATTTCTACAAGGAGAAAGAGCGGTGGCGTTATCTGAAAAAACTGGACACAAACCACAGCCTGCTTTCATTGGAGGGATTTATGGACAGCGAGGGAAATGTGCTTGACTTCGTTATTGATGAAACGGTAGACGTTGCGGAAACCGTTGTCCATGCGGTGATGGTGGACAGACTGAAAGCCGCCCTGCATTTATTGTCGGGCAGTGAGCAGGCGTTGATAAAAGCCCTTTTCTTTGAGGAACTTTCCGAGCGGGAAGTCGGGCTGCGGTTAGGCGTGACACAGAGCGTTGTCAACAAGCGCAAAGCCAAAATCTTTGCGAAGCTGAGAAAGATAATGGAAAACAAAATTTAAGGCGTTCAGCCCCCTTGTTTTTTCCTTTGGGAAAATGAGGGGGCTTTTCCTGCCCTCTCAATCAATTCTGATTGGAGGAAATAAGCATGGCATATAACCACGGACGGGAGGACAGGAAATGGCGTATCTGGAAAGAAGCGGAAGAAAAGATTTTGCGTGAGTGCGGCGTTGACGAAGCGGTCATTGAGCAAATCCGCACAGACGACAGGGCAGATTTTAATTCCAACAGGCGGTTTTACCGATGGGCGAGCGACTTCGGCGAATACCTTGAGGGCATGGCGGACAGGGAGAAGCAGGCAGAGGTAAAGTCTGTCTCTGATTTACTGGACGAGATTGAGAACGAAACTCTGTACCTTGCCTTAATCAAGGTGGACAGGCGCACGTTACAAATCGTCCTGCTGAAAATGCAGGGATATTCCACTAAGGAGATTGCCCCACTTGTGGGATTGACAACGGGAGCAATCTACGCAAGGTTAGACCATCTGCGGAAGAAGCTGCGGAGGATTTTAAGACTGCCGTAATTGGCGGCATTACATACTCTCACTTCTTTTCGTGGGAGTAAATCTATTTTAGGAGGTCAACGCCTATGTGCAACAAAACCAAAGACACCGCCCGAAAGGAGGAATCCCATGCAGAAGCTCCAGACGGTCAACGCCGACACGCTCCTCTATGAGCCGCTTGAAAAGCCGTCCTTTGTGGTAGACGGTCTGATACCCACGGGCTTAACCCTATTCTGCGGCTCACAGAAAATCGGCAAAAGCTGGCTCATGTTAAAGCTATGCCTCTGCGTGTCGCAGGGAATCCCCTTATGGGATATGCCGACACGGGAGGGTGACGTGCTTTACCTCTGCCTTGAAGATACGTTCTGCCGCATTCAAGACAGGCTGTTTCGTTTGACGGATGAAGCGAGCGGGGGGCTTCACTTTGCCGTGGCAAGCGACAAGCTGTCAGACGGTCTTATCGTGCAGTTGGAGGACTATTTGAAAGAATACCCCGACAGCAGGCTCATTGTCACTGACACCTTGCAGAAAATTCGTACCGCATCCAAAGACAACGCCTATGCAAGCGATTACGGGGACATCTCCCTTATCAAAGACTTTGCCGACAGGCACTCTCTGGCGGTCATTGTCGTACACCACATCCGAAAGCAGAACGACAGCGACGTGTTCAACAAAGTGTCTGGCACGACGGGATTGACGGGGAGTGCGGACGCAACCTTTGTCCTGGAACAGGAAAGCCGTGCGTCCAACGCCGCAAAGCTGTATGTGACGGGCAGGGACACGCCCTATCAGGAGTTTACGCTCCGTTTCCGTGATTGCAGTTGGGAGCTTGTGGAGCGTAAGGAGCAGGAACAGCTTGCGGAAGAAGCGATACCAGATATTCTTTTTCGGTTAGTGGATTTCATGCAGGGCAGGGAGGAATGGACTGGCACAGCCACCGAGTTACTGGACGCTCTGGGGGAAACAGGGACGGCGGCGAATGTTTTGACAAAGTGGATGAACGAGTACCGCCTTGATTTCCTGCTTGAAAACCATATCCGCTATGATTTCAGCCGCAGGAGCAGCGGGCGGATGATTTTCCTTGCTGTTATCAACGACATTTAGACTTAAGCAGAACCGGCGGCTCTGCCCACTGCGTGACGGTCATGACGATGATGACGGTGTTTTTGGGATACCCCCGCCGCTGTCATCCCTACGGGAGAACACCCCGTAAACGCAAAATGCAGCCGTGGGCTTTGCTCGCCCTTTTCGGCTCGTAAAGCCACCCCTGCGGTCAGAAAAATCTTCCGATTTTTCCGACTGCGTTTACAGGGTGTAACACACTACACTTTGCCCTGCAAAGTCGTGTGCCAGACGTTCCCTCTGGACTCCCTAAAAGCAGGGCTTATGCCCTGCCCATCCTCTGCCTTGCGGCTTCGGATGGAAGAATGTGCGGTGACAGTCGGCGGCTCCCGTGGGGGTATCCCAAAAACACCGTCACCACCGTCACCAACCGTCACCCTTTGGGAGATTACCCGCCGAAGAAAGGAAGATTGACTATGCCCTATGCAATTTTACGTTTCCAGAAACGCAAGGCAGGCGGCGTTGCGGCTTGCGAACGCCACAACGAGCGGAAGAAAGAAGCCTATAAAAGCAACCCAGACATTGACGTGGGACGCTCCAAAGATAACTACCATCTTGTGAATCCGCCCCGCTACACCTACAAGAAAGAGATAAACCGAATGGTGGCTGAAGCAGGTTGCAGGACAAGGAAAGACAGCGTGATGATGGTGGAAACGCTCATCACCGCTTCGCCTGAATTTATGAATAGCTTACCATCCGAAGAACAAAAAGCCTATTTCCAGACGGCTCTTGACTTCATTTCGGAGCATGTGGGAAAGAAAAATATCCTCTCCGCAGTCGTCCATATGGACGAAAGAACGCCCCATATGCACCTGTGCTTTGTGCCGCTTACGCCCGACAACAAGCTGTCAGCAAAATCTATTTTAGGCAACCAGAAATCCTTATCCGAGTGGCAGACCGCTTACCATGAGCGTATGTCCACACGGTGGAATCAGCTTGAACGGGGGCAGTCCTCAATGGAAACGAAGCGGAAGCACATCCCCACATGGCTCTACAAGTTAGGCGGCAGACTGGATAAACAGTATGAAGAAATCGTGTCTGCCCTCTCCGACATTAACGCCTTTAACGCAGGAAAGAAGCGTGACAAGGCTCTGGAACTGATTGCGGCATGGCTCCCAGACGTGGAGAAATTCTCTAAGGAAATCGGGAAACAGCAAGTGTATATCGACAGCTTGAAAGAGAGAATCGGGCAGGAATCCGACTATGCGGGGCGTATGCGTGATGAAAAGTACGAACAGGAATTAAAGGTACAGAAAGCCAACCAGAGGATATTTGAATTGCAGAAAACTAATCAGCAGATGGAAAGGTTATTGAAAAAAATACCGCCAGAGGTATTGGAAGAATTACAGAAAACAGGCAGAACCAGACCAAAAGAAAGGTAGGGATGTGAATGAAGAGACAGGATTTTAAGGTATTAAAGACCGCAGATTTATATCCGTTTCCCGATAACCCGTTTCATGTGGTGGAGGATGAAATGCTCACAGAATCAGCAGAGAGTATCAAAGAGTTTGGCATTGTAACGCCAATCATCACACGCCCGAAAGAGGACGGGGACGGCTATGAAATCATTGCGGGACAGCGGCGTGTCCGTGCTTCCGAGCTTGCAGGGATAAACACAATCCCCGCTTTTGTCCTGCCCTTAGACCGTGACCGAGCCATCATCACCCTTGTGGACAGCAACTTGCAACGAGAAAATATCCTGCCGAGTGAGCGGGCGTTTGCCTATAAGATGAAATCCGAAGCCATGAAGCGGCAGGGTTTCCGCACAGACTTAACCTCGTCACAAGTTGGGACGAAGTTGCGGACAGACGATAAGGTGGCACAGGGCTTCGGCGTTGGCAGGATGACCGTGCAGAGATTTATCCGATTGACAGAGCTGATACCGCCGATTTTGCAGATGGTGGACGAGGGGAGAATCGCCCTCACGCCTGCGGTAGAGCTGTCCTTTTTGAAGAAAAATGAGCAGGAAAATCTATTCGCCACGATGGAAAGTGAAGAAGCAACGCCCTCACTCTCACAGGCACAACGTATGAAAAGCCTTAGCCAGAGCGAGCGGCTTGACATGGACGCTATCTTTGCGGTTATGACTGAGGAAAAGGGAAACCAGAAGGAAACTTTGAAAATCAACACAAGCAAGCTGAAAAAATATTTCCCGAAGAACACAACGCCGAAGCAGATGGAGGACACCATCATTAAACTGTTAGAGCGTGAATTGCAGAGGAAACGGAACAGGGACGGCCGCTAATCTTTCTTTTCGGAAGGTAAATATAAGACACTGGAAGAAAAAAGACAGCCAGATAAGACAGAAAGTTGAGGTAGAAAATGAAAGAAATCCAGTATGAGATTGTAAAGGAAGTCGCTGTATTATCGGCAAGCGAAAGCGGCTATACAAAGGAAATCAATTTCATTTCATGGAACGGGAAAGAGCCGAAGTATGACATCCGCAGCTTTTCCCCCAACCGTGAGAAATGTGGGAAAGGAATCACGTTGACCGCTGATGAAGCGGCGGCACTCCTTAAAGCATTGCAGGAAGAATTGAACAGCAGGGATTGATTGTGTCTGATTGGCAGGGTTGGGACGTTTCCAGACGCTCCCCTGCCCTGTCTGGAAAGGAAGATTTGAATATGGGCGAGGATAAAAAGGCGAACAAAAAGAGAAAGCGTATTGTGGCAAAACAGCCAGTGCAGATGATTGTCAGCCGTGAATATGTCGGCACACAGACCGTTGCCGAAGCGTTTATCCCGATTATCTCCGAGGACATCCGAAAGAGCATTACGGGAAATGACACCTTCGACAATGAAGATATATCCGCTTAGAATGTACGCAATGGAACATGAAAACAGTTAGGACAGATACGGAGGTTTAACAGTATGGCAGGAATCAAAGAAGAAAAGAAAATCTATTTAGTCGGCATTTACTGCCGCTTGTCAAAGGATGATGGGACGGATAATGAGAGTGCGAGCATTGCCACACAGAAATCCATCCTCACGGATTATGTGAAAAAGCAGGGCTGGCATCTGGCAAAAACGTATGTGGACGACGGTTATTCTGGTACGAATTTCCAAAGACCGAGCTTCCAGAACATGATTAAGGACATTGAAAGCGGGCTGATAAATTGTGTAATTACAAAGGATTTATCAAGATTAGGAAGGAATTATCTTGACTGCGGACTATATTTGGAAGTCTTTTTCCCAGAGCATAATGTGCGGTATATAGCGGTCAATGACGGCGTGGATACGCTCAATAAATCGGCGATGGACATCACGCCTTTCCGAAATATCCTAAACGAAATGTATTCAGCCGATGTGTCAGTCAAGATAAAATCGGCATACCGAGCGAGGTTTCAGCAGGGGAAATTCATGGGGACGTATGCACCCTATGGGTATATCAAAGACCCTGCCGACCACAACCATCTGCTCATAGATGATAAGGTGGCGCACGTTGTAAGGGAGATATTCGACCTTGCGCTTGCGGGAAATGGAATCTCCAAAATCCGCAAGCACATCAATAAACAGCACGTCTTACGCCCTGCCGCATATGCGGCGGAGCAGGGGGCGGCAGGCTATGAGAGATACTTTGAGGATAACGAAGAAAACCGCTATATCTGGAGCGAGAACAGCGTGAGGGGCATTTTAAGAAGCCCGATATATGCGGGAAACCTTGCAGGCTACAAGCGGATTGCCGCCAACATGAAAAGCAAGAAATGCCCCTCTAAGCTGCCCGAAGAATGGGAAGTGATACCCGACACCCATGAGGGGATAGTCACGCAGGAGGAATTTGATACCGTCCAACAGCTTATCACAAGCCGCAGACTGCCAGAGAACAAGGGCGGTTTTGAGAATATCTTTGCAGGCGTTATCAAGTGTGCAGACTGCGGCTATGCTCTGCGGGCTATGAGCGCAAACAGGAGGAAACGCCCCGACATTATCGACTGCGTACAATATACCTGCAATAATTATGGCAGGTACGGCAACGTCATGTGTACCGCACACGCCATTGAAGCGAGGGATTTATTCAACGCCGTCCTTGCCGATATTAACCGTTTTGCGGATATGGCGGTGAATGATGAACGGGCGGTAAGGGCGATTGAGAAACGGCTCACGGAAACAGACCAGAGCAAGGCAAAGGCAATGGAGAAAGAACGGAAGAAGCTGAACAAACGCCTTGAGGAGCTTGACAGGCTGTTTTCCTCTCTCTATGAGGATAAGGTCATGGAGCGTATCACCGAGCGGAATTTCGAGATGATGTCGGGGAAATACCAGAAAGAACAGCTTGAAATAGAAGCACGGTTGAGGAAAGTAACGGAAACGCTCAATGAAAGCTACGAGAAATCGCAGGGAATCCGTGACTTCCTCTCCCTTATCCGCAACTATCAAGGTTTAAAGGAACTGGACGCAACGGTTGTAAATGCATTGATAGACAAGATACTTGTTTCGGAGCGTGAGAAGTCAGCAGACGGAACAGTAAAGCAGGAAATCAAGATTTACTATAAATTCATCGGCTTTGTCGGTGAATTACATATCACACCCACGAAGCGGTGGACAGCGTTGCCCGCTAAACACTGTACGGTGTGCGGCGTTGAATACGTCCCCGGCTCTGGCATATCAAAGTATTGCCCTGCTTGTGCCAAGAAGATACAGAGGGAAAAGTCAAACGAGTGCAAACGAAGGAGCAGGGAACAAAAAAGGATGGTATGTATTGAACTGTCCGCAAAAAATGACCGACTGATCTGGCCCAGCGAAAAGGGCGGATCGAGCGCCAGGGCAACCAGAACCCGCTGGTCCATGTTTACCGCTATGTGACCGAAGGGACCTTCGACGCATACCTCTGGCAGACGGTGGAGAATAAGCAGAAATTCATCTCCCAGATCATGACCTCAAAATCACCGGTCCGCAGCTGTGACGATGTGGACGAAACCGCCCTGTCCTTTGCGGAGATCAAGGCCCTGTGTGCCGGGGACCCCCGTATCAAGGAGCGTATGGATTTGGATGTGGAGGTATCCCGCTTAAAGCTGATGAAGGCCGACCACCAGAGCAAGCAGTACCGGCTGGAAGATCAGCTGTTAAAGCACTTCCCGGAGGAGATTGAGAAACACAAAGGCTTTATCCAGGGACTGGAAACGGATATGGAAACCCTGGCGGCGCACCCCCACCCGGCAGACGGATTTACCGGCATGGAAGTCCGGGGCGATACGCTCACCGACAAAGAGAACGCCGGAGCCGCCCTTTTGGACGCCTGCAAGGAGGTTAAAGGCTCCGATCCGGTGTAGTTCGGCAGCTACCGGGGATTTGCTATGTTTGTAACCTTTGACGCTTTTCAGAAGGAATATATGCTCCAACTGAAAGGCCGCATGACCCACCGTACCGCCCTGGGCGCGGACCCGCGCGGCAACCTGACCCGGATTGACAACGCGCTTTCCCAGATGCCCCAGCGGTTGGAAAGCGTCAAAATCCAGCTGGATAACCTTTACCAGCAGCAGGCTGCCGCAAAGGAGGAAGTGGGCAAAGCCTTCCCCTATGAGGAGGAATTGCGGGTCAAGAACGCCCGTCTGGTGGAGCTGGATATGGAGCTGAACATGGACAGCAAGGGGCAGTCCCGTCCAGAAGCGGCGATTGCCAAGCGCGCAAGGCCCTCGGTGCTGGAAGGGCTGAAACGCCCCATCCCGCCCCGCAGCATGGAAAAGAAACCCAGACAACAGGAACAGGAGGCAAGATAATATGAACAGCAATGAAAAGAATACGGCCCTTTATGAGAAGATGGCCGCTGAACAGAATACCTTCCGGGATTGGCTGAAAAGCCAGTCCCCGGAGGAGGTCCTGAACCACGCCTATGAGTACACCGTCCGGGAGGACATTGTGATGGCGATGGAGGAACTGGAACTCTCCGATAACCAGGCACAGGCGCTTCTGGATTCCCCCTCGCCGCTGGCCGATGTGTACCGCCATTTTGAAAAGCTGGAAACCGGCTATATGGATGTGATCCGGGACAGCATTGAGGAACGGGCCAATGAGATGCACAGGGCAAAAGAAGAACAGAGAGCCGCCCCGGTCTATCCCCACTCCGCCGCCTATGCGTCCGAGCATGGGGAGATGGCACAGTACCGCGCCTCCCTGCCCGACCTGTTTTTGAAACAGGCGCGGAAAGTCCTTCAAGCCCCGGAGAAAGGCTCCGTCCTGGAAAAACTCAGACAGGAGCCGCCGGAACGCAAACCCGCCGCCCCCCTAAGAAACGGGAACCGGAACGATGAGCGCGGCAAAGCGGAAACGGGAGGTACAGGTGAATTTCCGGGTTTCCCCGGAGGAGCTGGCCCTGATCGAGCAGAAAATGTCCCAGCTTGGAACCGTCAACCGGGAAGCCTACCTGCGGAAAATGGCGCTGGACGGGTATGTGGTAAAGCTGGATTTGCCGGAGCTGAAGGAGCTGGTGTCCCTGATGCGCTATTCCAGCAACAACTTAAACCAGCTGACCCGTAAAGTGCATGGAACCGGGCGGGTTTATGACGCTGACCTGGAGGATATATCCCAGCGGCAGGAACAGCTTTGGGAGGGTGTGCAGAAGATACTGGCCCAGCTTTCCAAGCTCTCCTGACCGGATAGTTTGCTCCATCTGCGGAGGGAGGAACGGCGTTCTTCGCCGCGCCTTCCTCCGCTTTTTCTTTTTGACGGTAAACTTGCCGGATGTGCTGGAATCATGGATAATAGCGGCAGAACAGGGTTTTACGAAAGGAGTGGACTGCTATGATGTCATTTGAACAGGTGATAGACATTTTTGGGGACTATCTGGCATTGGATACAGAAATGGAAGTCTGCAAAAGCCGGTATGGGTATATCCGGGTGGAGTTTCATGGGACAGGGGAATTACCCGGCTATTGCAGCGGCATGGTCTGCCATACCCCAAAGGAGCTTTTTGACCTTCTGCTTTCCGATTATGAAAGCTAGCTGGAAATCCAGCGGACAAAGGGACTCAGGAATGTGACGGAGGAAGATAAAAACGAAATTGCCGCACTGTGCCAATCCCGTTTGGAGAGGTGGGAAAAAGGAAACGCCAGATAGCTTTGGCGATTTACTTTCGGCATGAAATAGGATATACTGATAAAGGTCATAGCGCAGACAGTCCCGCAAACGGGCGGGTCTTTTCATAGAGGAGTGGATGTATGGAAAATGCCAGACACCGTCTGTTAAATTGGCGTGGTCACATTATTTCAAGTTTTTTACAATCTCTGATGAGAGAAAGCGCAGCTTTTATGAAAAAGACAGCAAGATTTTTGGGGCATTTGTTTTTTTGTGATTGCGTGGTATAATGTCCATAGGCAAGGAGGGAGCAAAATTGAATCACGATTTGCAAATCAATCAAAATGCGGAATAGACCTATCATTCTATCCGCAATTCGATTGTTTCCGCGCAACACCGTTTAAGCGCGGCGGTAAATTCCACAATGGTAATCACCTACTGGGAAATAGGAGAACAAATCTATAAAGCGTGTGGAGAAAATGACCGGGCCGAGTATGGAAAAAAACTTCTGGATTATTTATCTGAACAGCTGACTGTTGAGTTTGGAAAGGGTTTTACCGTCCGTAATCTTCGGGCAATGCGCCAGTTTTATTGCTTGTTTCCGATTCGGCACACACTGTGTGCCGAATTGAGCTGGTCCCATTATCGGCTTTTAATGCGTGTCCAGGATGAACAGGCAAGGACTTTTTATGCAGAAGAATGTGCAAAATCTGCGTGGAGTGTCCGGCAGCTGGAACGGCAGATTAACACCATGTACTACCAGCGCATTTTAGCAAGTCAGGATAAATCGCTTGTGGCAAAAGAAATCCAGACTACCGAGCCAAAACCGGAATATGAAAAAATAATCAAGGACCCTTATGTAATGGAATT
Organism: Clostridia bacterium; assembly: GCA_910575245.1. Classification (GTDB taxonomy): domain Bacteria; phylum Bacillota; class Clostridia; order Lachnospirales; family Lachnospiraceae; genus UBA3282. Next base: position 27,333 of record CAJTEN010000001.1, read on the forward strand.
TTTGCAGATCCAGCCGGACACTCATGTGTATGAGGGCGAACTGGAGCAAGCCCTGATCGACCATCTTCAGCACTTCCTTTTAGAGCTTGGACGCGGCTTTTCATTTGTGGCGCGCCAAAAACGGTTTACACTGGATGGGCAGGACTTTTTCATCGACCTGGTTTTTTATAATTATATTCTGAAATGCTTTGTCCTCATAGATTTGAAAATGGGCAAGCTGACCCATCAGGATTTGGGCCAGATGCAGATGTATGTGAATTATTACACTCGTGAGATGATGAATGACGGTGATACGCCACCGATTGGCATTGTCCTTTGCGCGGACAAAGGAGATTCCATTGTAAAATACACGCTGCCGGAAGATAACCGCCAGATATTCGCGTCGAAGTATTTTACTTATCTGCCATCCGAAGAAGAACTGAAACGGGAGCTGAACTTGGACAGCTTTTATAAGATGGAAGAATAAATATGGGAACCAGTAATAAAGTCTGCCCCGTCTGCGGCAGAAAAATGAAACAGCAGTTTATCGGCTTACAGCATTGTAAATGCGGGATGAGCTGGAAAAAGGACATCGGATTTTTTGAGCGCACCAGCGATATGATTTTTGCGTTAGAACGCCGGACCATTGGAAAAAAGGTCAGACAGATTCCGGTCATCCGATACAAAAATGGTGAATAAAAGAAACAAGCGGTCTGCATATGCAGGCCGTTTTGTTATGAAGGGAGGATTCCATCATGGCAACCACACGCATCATGCCGCTGCACATTGGCAAAGGCCGCACCGAAAGTCAGGCGGTCAGTGACATTATCGACTATGTATCCAACCCGCAAAAGACAGATAACGGCAGGCTCGTCACCGGCTTTGCGTGTGACAGCCGGGTAGCCGACGCCGAGTTTCTGCTGGCAAAACGGGAGTACATTTCCACCACCGGGCGGGTACGGGGCGCGGACGATGTGCTGGCCTACCATGTCCGGCAGTCCTTTGTCCCCGGCGAGATTACCCCGGAAGAAGCCAACCGGCTGGGCGTGGAGTTTGCAAAGCGGTTCACCAAGGGCAGTCACGCCTTTGTGGTCTGTACCCATATCGACAAGTCCCATATCCATAACCACATCATCTGGAACGCGGTCAATCTGAACTGTGACCGGAAATTCCGAAACTTTTGGGGCAGTACCCGCGCGGTCCGGCGGCTCAACGATACCATCTGCGTTGAGAACGGCTATTCCATTGTAGAGGACCCAAAACCGCATGGAAAAAGCTACAACAAATGGCTGGGGGATCGGGCAAAGCCCTCCCACCGGGAACAGCTCCGCATGATGATTGACCAGGCGTTGGAACAGAAACCGGCAGACTTTGACGCGCTGTTAAAGCTGCTTGCGGAAATGGGCTGTGAGGTGTCGCGCCGGGGACAGGCAATCCGGCTCAAAGCCCCCGGCTGGAAGAATGTTGCCCGCATGGATGAAAAGCTGGGGCAAGGGTACAGCGAAGATGAAATCCGGGAGGTACTGGCTGGGGAAAAAGAGCATACCCCAAGAAAGAAACCGGCTGTTCAATCAGAGGCGCCCAAGGTCAATCTTCTGGTGGATATTCAGGCGAAATTGCAGGCCGGAAAAGGCGCTGGCTATGCGCGCTGGGCGAAGGTATTCAATCTGAAACAGATGGCACAGACGATGAACTACCTCACCGAGCATGGCTTGCTGGAATACGCAGTCTTGGAGGAAAAAGCGGCTGCTGCTACCACCCGCCACAATGAGCTGTCGGCGCAGATCAAGGCGGCGGAAACCCGCATGGCGGAGATAGCCGTACTGCGGACCCACATCATCAATTATGTGAAAACCCGCGAGGTCTATGCGGCCTACCGCAAGGCGGGATATTCCAAGAAATTTTTAGCGGAACATGAAGCGGAGATTTTGCTCCACAAGGCGGCAAAGCAGGCATTTGACGATTTGGGTATCAAGAAGCTGCCCACCGTCAAGAGCTTGCAGGCCGAGTATGCCCAGCTGTTGGAAGGAAAGAAAAAAGACTATGCCGAGTATCGGCGCTCCCGCGAGGAAATGCGGGAACTGCTGGCCGCAAAAGCCAACGTAGACCGGCTGATGGGATACGGGGAGGAACGCCAGAATGACCGGGAAAAGGAACAGGTGCAGGATCGCTGACGCTCCGTTTTTTTGTACTATCTCACCGCCGCAGGCCGGTGAAAAGTGTTCCGAAGGAACGCGCAGCCACAGAATGAAATTCTGTGTTCAAAGGGGCTTGGGGAATCCCCAACAAGCAGCGCCAGGAGCCGAATGGCTATCCTGGGGCATTGCTTGCCACGGTTATCCCGGAACGGGATAACCTTCTTTTTCTCGAAAAAGAACAAAGCCGGTGAGGAATTTGTTAAATTCACTCACCGGCTCAATTCGTTTTAAATTTCCCGGATAGTTCGGTTAGTTCTTTCATGGTTTCCTGCGTATGGTGCAAGAGGGTTTCACGCATTTCTGACGGGCAGCTGCAATACAGCATCTTCATCTGACCGGCTCCCTCATCTTCCGGGGAAACATCCGGATTGATTAAAGAATCCAGAGAAATCGGCAGTACCTTTGCCAGTGCCTTCAAAATCAAAAAGGACGGATTCATCTGCCCTTTTTCAATCTTGGCAATCTGCTTTACAGATACATGGCTCAAATCAGAAAGCTCCTGCTGTGTCAGGTTTTTTCCTTTTCGGGCTTCCCTCATTTTTTGCCCTAAAGCGGTTAAATCATCAATCGGCATAATCATTCACCTCAAGTATATTCTATCGTGCCGATTTACGCAAAGAAATAGCCTTATTATACCGACTGATAGGTATGATTATACTGTTTTTTTAGTGAGATATAACCGCTATCCTTGTATCACTAACCAAATCAAATTATAATAGAGGTGGATATTTTTTTGAAAAAATCTGTCCGCTGTAACATTTCGCGGACATTTGCCTGTTATACTATCTGCAAAAAGCAAAGGAAGTGAGGATATGAAGCAGATTTTAATTGTCGAGGACGACAGTTTTTTGAATAAGATGTTAGCCTATAACCTTACCGCAGACGGATACGGCGTGACTTCTGCCCTAAATGCCAGAACCGCAGGCGATGTCCTGCGCCAGCGGGAATTTGACCTGGTGCTGCTGGACATCAACCTGCCGGACGGGAATGGTTTTGAACTGTGCAGACTGATAAAGCCCCAGCACTGGGACACCATTGTAATCTTCCTGACCGCCAACGATCAGGAGAGCGACCAGATACGTGGCTATGAGGTGGGTGCGGTGGACTACATCACAAAGCCCTTTGTGATCGGGGCCTTGCAGCGGAAAATCAAAGCCATGTTCGCCATGCTGGAACACCACAAACCGGCCAAGGACATTTACGACGACGGGCGGCTGTTTCTGGACTTCTCGGTGCAGACGGCTTCCTTAAACGGCAAGCCCCTGCCACTATCCCCGATGGAGTACAAAATGCTGAACCTGTTCCGTAAAAATCCCCGGCAAGTGCTGACCCGTGGGCAGCTTCTGGAAAAGCTGTGGGATATAGACGAGAAATTTGTGGATGAACACACCCTGACAACCTCCATCAGCCGGATTCGCAGCAAGATTGAATCCGATGGTGGCACGCCCTACATCAAGACCGTTTACGGCATGGGCTATCAGTGGACGGGAGGCGAGGCGAAATGAAGTTTCAAAACCTATCTGTAAAGCGGCTGTTTGGCCGGGTGGCAATAGGGCTTGTCCTCTCTATGTCCGGGATTACCATAGCCCTGTTTTTTGTGACAAAACAAACGGCGGCGCTGCTGACTGGCGGGGCGCTGCTGCTGTGCGCCCTTGTGGGGATTTTTGTACTGACGCAGGTGTTTGGAAAGCGGCTGTCGCAGTTTACCGCTGACCTATGCCAGACCTTAGACCACATGATCGCCGGGAACGAAGCGCCCCAACGCCCGGAGGACAGCGAAACCCAGCTTGCCAGAATCGGACACCGGCTGGCAAGGCTTTATCAGATCATGCAGGAGAACCGCCTTCTTGTGGACGAGGAACGGCAGGAGTTACAGGCCCTTGTATCGGATATTTCCCATCAAGTGAAAACGCCGGTAAGCAACCTGAAAATGGCAACGGACACCCTGCTGGAAAAGCCTATGACCGAGGCGGAGCGTACTGACTTTATCCGGGGAATCCGCAGCCAGACGGATAAGCTGGATTTTCTCTTTCAGGCCCTTGTGAAAACCTCCCGGCTGGAAACGGGCGTGATCCAGTTGGATAAGAAACCGGGCCGCCTCTTTGATACCGTGGCGCAGGCTATGAGTGGGATTGTGTATGCAGCGGAGAAAAAAGAAATCGCCGTGTCTGTGGACTGCCCGGAGGATTTGGCCGTTTCCCATGACAGCAAATGGACATCCGAAGCCCTCTTTAACCTGTTGGACAATGCGGTGAAGTACACCCCGGCAGGCGGGAAAATCACGGTGTCGGTGGTGCTGTGGGAAATGTATGTGGAGATCAAAGTGGCCGACACCGGCAAGGGCATTTCCGAAAGCAATCAGGCCGCCATCTTCCGGCGCTTCTATCGTGAGGAAGAAGTACACGAACAGCAGGGCGTGGGCATTGGCCTGTATCTGGCCCGCAAGATCATAACGCGGCAGGGCGGCTATATCAGAGTAGTTTCGGAACCGGGCAAGGGTTCGGAATTTTCCATTATGCTGCCTACAAAATGAAAGTAAATGAGCGAGGTGTTTCTATTATGAATGAACGAGAAAAAACGATCCGATTGTGGTTTGATATGTGGCTTTATCAGAAAGATATGGGCATTGATGATATTTTTACAGAAGATGTCCTCTATACAGAAAGTTGGTGTCCCCAGTATAGCAATCGTAAAACCGTAAAGCATTGGTTTCAGGAATGGAATACCCGTGGAAAGGTGGTAATTTGGGAAATCAGGCAATTCTTCCATAAAGAAAATCAAACGATTGTAGAATGGTATTTCAAAAATGAGATGAACAATGGGGATATAGAGGAATTTGACGGCATTTCTTTGGTTGAATGGACAGAGGACAATAAAATAAAAGCATTAAAAGAGTTTGGGTGTAACCGCAATACTTATAATCCCTATCAAGAAAGCGACATCCCTCAATTTAGAAATCAAAAGGCGAATTGGTTTTAGAAGTGTATGAAGTTCTATACAATTCGGAGAGGCTTGTGTTTTCTTAAAAAGTTTAAAAATGAAAAGGAGAATGAATATGGAAATGAGCTATACAAAAATTGATTTGAATGAGTGGAGCAGAGGAAAGCTATTTAAGAGCTACATTGAAAATATGCGTATTGTTATGAGCTTAACTGTGGAGATTGATGTGACAAATCTAATAGAATTTTCAAAGAGAAATAATCTAAAATTTTATCCGTCTATGATATGGATTGTATCAAAAGTTGTTAATACACATGATGAGTTTAAATATAGCTGGAACGATACTGGTGATCTAATAAAATGGAATTTTATTAGTCCGTCATATACAGAATTTCATAAAGAAGATGAAAATTTCACAAAATTAGTCACGGAATTTTCTGATGATATATTTGAATTTTCTGAGCGTTTCATGGTTGACAAAGAAAAACATGAAGCGGATCGAGCTTTTGTGGAAAACCAGCCCTTGAACTTTTTTGATGTATCTTGTTTACCATGGGTAAAATACAGCCACTTTGATGTTCATGTTTTTGATGAGGGTAAATTTCTTGCACCAGTCATTACTTGGGGAAAATATGAAATGTCACATGGCAGGTACATGATGCCGCTTACTATGAACATTCATCATGCTGTGGCAGATGGGTTTCATTTGTGTAGATTTTTTAATGAGGTACAAGAACTGATAAATACACTTGACGGAGGTAATAAAGATGTATAATGCAAAATAGAAGAAATGGAAAAGCAAAGTTATCGGCTTGTCACAATGTCATTTTGGGGAACAGAAAGAGCTGTATTAGTTTTCAAAAAGGGGCTGAAAGGCAGCTTGTTTTGAACTGCTGCTGTCTTTCAATTTTAGTAAAATAGAACGTGGCGGACGGCCATTCCCGGCTGCCCGCCGTAAATTTTTTTGAAATGTCCGAGCGTTGTAACATTTCACCCCGATTTTCAATGAAATTTTTTGGCCGCTGTAACATTTCGCGGACATTTGGGTTTTACAATAGCCTTATCAACAGACAGAAAGCCTTGAAAGGAGTTTTGAGTATGAGCGTTTTACAGACGATTGACCTGAAAAAGTATTACGGCACAGAGCCGAACATCACCCACGCCCTTGACGGCGTGAACTGCTCCGTGGACGAGGGCGAATTTGTGGCCATTGTGGGAACCTCCGGCAGCGGCAAGTCCACCCTGCTTCACATGATGGGCGGGCTGGACACCCCCACCAGCGGAACCGTGATTGTCCGGGGCGAAGAACTGGCAAAGAAGAACGACGAACAGCTCACCATCTTCCGCCGCCGCAACATCGGTTTTATCTTCCAGAACTATAACCTTGTTCCCATCCTGAATGTGTATGAGAACATCGTCCTGCCGGTGGAGCTGGACGGGGACACGGTGGATCAGAAGTTTTTGGACGAGATCGTTCACCTGCTGGGGCTGGAAGATAAACTGAAAAATATGCCAAACAATCTCTCCGGCGGCCAGCAGCAACGTGTGGCGATTGCCCGCGCCCTGATTACCAAACCGGCTATCGTGCTGGCCGACGAGCCGACCGGCAACCTTGACAGCAAGACCAGCGCCGAGGTGCTGGGGCTTATCAAACGCACCAGCGCGGAGTTCCGGCAAACTGTCGTGATGATTACCCACAACAATGACATAGCCCGCCTTGCAGATCGGATTGTCCGCATTGAGGATGGCAGGATTGTGGAATAAGGAGGTGGCAGGCTATGACATGGCCTTTTGAAAATGATACCAGCGCCATTACAAAGAAGCTGGCAAAGAAAAGTTTACAAAGCGAGAAGCGCCGGAATCTGATGGTGGTGATCGCCGTTGCGCTGGCGGCGTTTCTGATCTGCTTTACGGGAATCGTGTCCACTTCCCTAACACAAATGCAGCGCAATCAGGTTCTCGATACTTATGAGGCGGTCTGGCTGGGCGTGGAGGAAAACGACATTGAAACCCTGAAAGGAGTGCCGGAGTTTGAGCGCGTAGGCGGCTACTATATGCTCGGTGAGGAACTTTCAGAACAGGGCTATCATGCCTCTTATGTATATAATGACGCAGAAATGATGGAGATTGGGCGCGACCAAATGAAGCTATTGGAGGGGAATCTGCCCCAAAAGGCAAATGAAGTTGTCGTAAGCGAATACTTTCTTTCCACCTATGGACACAATGCCAAGATCGGGGACACTGTGACCTTAGATACAGAGAGTTTTCATGGCGATTATGTCGTTACCGGCATTCTGGACAGCGTAAATGAAAAAGAAGCGAATACCTGTGCCATCATTCTTTCCAAAGCTGCCCTGAAAGAATGGGACGGGTTTAACCCCGCTGGGTATCGCGCCTATGCCCATTTCAAAAACAGCGTTCAGTTGGACGAAGAACTGATGACCTCTTATTGCAGGGAGGTTGCGGAGGAATATCAGCTTTCTATGCCCAAAATGAACAGCAAATATTTTGCTTATGCTTCTAAATCCTTTGATTTTTTACCGATTGTTGGTGTGATTGCTATTGTTCTGATCGGCGGCTATATTGTGATCCAGAGTATCTTCCGTATCTCCATCAATGACAAAATCCAGAGCTACGGGCAGCTTCGGACGATTGGCGCAACGCCAAAACAAATCAAGCGGATTGTAAAGCGGGAGGGACGCAAACTCGGCAGTATCGGAATTTTGATTGGTACAGTACTGGGTGTATGCGGCGGTTTTCTTTTGTTTCCCAAGGGATTTAATGCTGTTTCCTATGTGGCAACGATTATTTTGACACTCATAAGCAGTTGGATCATGGTATCTGTTTCCATCCGTAAGCCGGTGAAAATAGCGGCAGGAATTTCCCCCATTGAAGCCGTCCGTTTTACCCCGGCGCAAAAGGACATCCGCAGCCGGAAAAAGAATATCAAGCTCAATCCTGTTTCAATGGGAATTGCGAATTTTAAGCGTGACCGCAAAAAGACCGTTGCTATTGTAGCCTCATTGAGTTTGGGTGGAATTATCCTGCTTGTGGTATCCTCCATTGTTTTGCTGCGCTCCCCAGAGGCGCTTGCAAGACAAGAGTTCCCGGATGGTGACTATAAGGTTTATCTGGATTCAAAGTTGTCAGAACAAGAAGTCATGGCAGCAGGAAATCCACTGAATGAGGAACTCAAACAGGAAATTTTGTCTATTGACGGTGTAACCGATGTGATTGCAAAAAGGCAAAGCCTTCATATAAATTATAACGTCAACGGAATTGAATATGGTGGTATGTGTGATATACTGACTGATCAAAATTATTCTAAGGTTGAAGCTTCATTGATAGAGGGCACTATGCCGACGGATACACACAGCATCCTAATTGATTCGGCAACAAGTAACCGTGAACATATAGGTGTCGGAGAAACAGCTGAACTTATCTCCGGGAAATCAACCATTCCGGTTACTATATCCGGGGTGTTTAACAATAATCTGGATAATGGACATGGAACACATCACTTTGACGGTGTATTGGAATTTGCACCGGAAGCATTGTTCCATGAACTGCACCCGGAAATCACCTCTTTCGATTATTCATGGAGCATTGTAAGTGATCCCCAAAAAGCGGATCATGTGAGGGATGAATTAAAAAATATTATATCCGCTCATACGGATATTGCATTAGATGATATTAACACTGTAATTGAGTATGAAAAAAATATAAATTCTTTTGTATTTGGCAGTATGGAGGTACTTTCATGGCTGGTATTCCTCTTTGGCGTTATCAACCTAATTAACACGACCCTCTCTAATCAAATGTCCAGAAAACAGGAAAACAGTGTTTTGCGTTCCATCGGACTGACCCAAAAGCAGCTATGTAAAATGAATATCTGCGAGGGGCTGTGCTATGCATTCTTTGCAACATTGGCGACGCTGATCGTTGGGCTTCCGGCTTCCATCTTTGCTTGCAGCAAATTTAGTGTAGGAGCTTTTGCCGGAAAAGTAGTGCCTTACAAATTCCCGGTTTTGGAAATGGGTCTGTTCATTCTGGTATTGTTCGGAATGGAGCTGATTTTGTCTGTATGGACAGTCCGCAGACAGAAAAAACAATCTCTGATTGAACAAATGCGGGCGATGGAATAAGCGTATAAAATTTGGAGGAATTATCTATGGCTAACGATAAAAGAAAATTAACAGAAAAAGAATTGAAACGTAAAAATGAATTTGAAAAATTAAATTCTGAAATGCAGCAAAAAGGATATAAAATTAAGAATATGACTATTAATATTCGACAAGCGAATTTTTTAGGACCTTTGAGTATGCTGCCATTTATGGCTTTAACATTTTTGTTTTACTATAATGTGAATGGTTTTGATTTAGGGGGGATTTCTTTGGGATTTGTCGTAGCGGCGTTTCTTCTTATTCCTCTAACTATTTTACATGAATTAATACATGGCGTCACTTGGGGGTTTTTTGCAAAGAATCATTTTCATTCGATTGATTTTGGATTTATTTGGAGTAGTTTTTCTCCATACTGTACTTGCTCTGAACCGTTGGAAAAGTGGCAATATTTGCTGGGAACTGCTATGCCTACATTAGTTTTAGGCGGTGGAGCAGCAGTGGTTTCTGTAATGATAAATCAATTACTGCTATTTATTCTGGCAGAATACATGATTCTATCGGGTGGCGGAGATTTTCTAATTATACTGAAAAGTATGCTATACCGCACTGATAAACAAGAAAGTGTGTATTGCGACCATCCTTACGAATGTGGTTTTGTAGTTTTTGAGAAATAGGAACGAATACTATTTAATCATGGTGTTACTGTTTATAGCTCCTCATAAAAGGGAAAACAAATGCCACTGCGAATGAATATACAAAGTGGAAGAAAACACAAAAGTAAATTGGACGTTTGGGAAAATCAGTGGAGCGGTTCATTAGCCGCTCCACTGATTTTTGCTATCCCTTGACAAAATATTTTGAAATGTCCGAGCTTTGTAACAATTCAGCCTGTTTTTCTGTCGAAATCAAAGGCACCTCGGACATTTGTGTAACATTTGTAGTTTATGCTTATAGTAAATCAATATTGGGGGTGCGGACACATGAAAAAGATACTGCTGATCGATGACAGCGACACCTATATATGGCATCTGCAAAAATATTTACAGCACCGGGGCTACCCGGTGAAAACGGTTTCCACTTTGAAAGAAGCGCTGGCCGCCATTCAGGATGAAATCCCGCTGGTGGTCTGCTGTGATCTCGACCTGCCGGACGGTTCCGGCATGGACTTTCTGAACGAGGTGCGGGCCGCAGATAAGGAGCTGCCTTTTATTCTGGCGTCCTGCCATGACAAGGACGACTACGAACAAGAGGCTATGCGCCGGGGCGCGACGCTGTGCATGGACAAAATGAAAGGACTGCTGCTGCAAGATAAGCTGGTGGAATACGCCTACCGGCAGTTATCCGGCGAAAAGGCCCCGACTTTTCACAAGCTGCTCTTGGAATTCTTCAGGAAAGGGTTGAATTCCAGCCCGAAACGCGAAACCTCCATGGAATGTCCTTTTTCCATTTATCCCCCACCCTCTTCGGAAAGGAGGAGTTTTTCCCGCTTCACGGAAGCGTTCTCCTGCTTGTTCAAGAGCCTTACCGGGAGCAGGGTGCCGTCCGCCTCTGCCACATAGACCTCATCCATGCCCGGGGAGCAGCGCAGCCGTATCCTCTGCCTGGCAAAGCGCATGTCCACCTCATACTCCACGTTCCCGATGGTGACCACACTGTCTGCGGATACCCTGCGCTCCAGTTCCAGGAGGAAATCCGTTTTCATCTTTTCTTCCGGGAGACGGCGTACCTTTTCCGGCTCGGAGAAGAAACGTTCCTGAGGGGTGCTCCCCTTAAGGGAGGGATGGGCGGAAAGGTTGTAGCCTCGGACGTAGGCGCACAGGATTCCGGAAAGAGCCTCCAGGGAAGGGAAATCCCGCATATCCAGGGAGGCCATCCATTGGTCCTTCATGGTCCGGAACCACCTCTCTACCTTGGCCTTGGCTGTCGGGGTATAGGGTTTGCAGTAATTAATGGTGGTTCCGATGCGGGCAGCCAGCAGTTCCATCTGTTTGTTCTTATAGGCGCTGCCGTTATCGAAATTGAACATCCTGGGCACGCTGTACTTTGCCACAGCGCTTTTCGTCACTGACATGAGGTTTACGAAGGTATCCTCGAAGAACACCCCTGCCCCGGTGACAAGGCGGCTTGCGTCATCGATCAGGGCGATCACATATACCCTGCGTTTCCTGCCGTCTGCTGCCCTGAGGTACGGCCCGACGCTGGAATCCCCGCACCAGACTTCGTTCACATGGGGGCGTTCATAGCGCCGCATATCCTGGACGGGCGTACTTCCTGCTTCCAGGGCGAGCCGGTTCACATACCTGTTCACAGTGGACTCGGAGACTTCGCCGCCTTTTATGCTGCCGTCCTCCTTTAACTGCCGGAAAATGGCGGCTGCACCCATGCGGGGATAGCGTCCTTTCAGATATGAGATTTTTTCTTTCAGGTCATCGTCCAGCTTTCTGGATCTGCCGCAGTCGTTCCTCCCGGCAGGAAGCAGGGCGTCAAATCCCCCTTTCTGGTAGGTGAAATACCATTTGTAGAGTGTTTTGGGTGCATAATTCCTGACCTCCCCGTCCGGATGCAGCAGTCCTTTTTGTGATGTTTTCTCCAGATAGTCCGCCAGATTCCGGTACCCTTCCGGCAGGCCGGGGATGAGCGGAGCGATGGCCGAATAGCGCATCAGCGCGATGGCATGTCTGTATTCCTGTTCCATTGATCTGAAACCTCCTTATGTTTTTATGTCATCATAAGGGAAAGGGGCGTGGGAGTCACCCAAAGTTATGTAGGCGGTACAAAGAGGAGGTTCCTGGTATTTTTTATCTGCATGAACTGGCGTCCGAAAAAGCGGATGCAGGGCTTAGTGAGGGCATGGGCGGGGGACAGCGGGAGGCTTTCGCTTAAGGGACGCTGCCGCCAGAAACGGATATATAAGGACAGGATGTAAAAGACCTGGCTGGGAGAGAGTTCCGGGTTCGTATCCATCACCTCCCTGCCGTCCCTCCCATCTTCAAAGGAAGAAGCTATGGCGGCGTGGTCCGTGAGGAGGACCTGGGAGTAGGGGACGATGCCGGAGGGAAGGAGGGCATGGGTGGCATTGCAGAGGCTGCACTGCACCCTGCGTATGACAAGGGGGATCTTTCCCAGTGCTGTTTTTATGGAGCGGGTATAGGCCCCGTGCCCTGCGAGGCAGCCGCAGTGGCCGCAGGAACACTCCAGCTGGCAGATCTGGATGGAATCCATGGCATCATCATAAAATTCCTGTGAAATTTCGTTGCATTCTTCTGTGATTACTGTTATCATATCCTTGTCTGTGGCGGAACCGTCCGCCATGGTGTGAGTAAGGACAGGGACACAAACTTTGGTCGGTGAGGGTTCCTGTCCTTTTTTCTGCGTATCAGATAAAAGGATAGCACAAAAGGTATGGAGATGAAATAATCTGACGGAAAAAATATCAGATTAAAAATCCCATACCTTATTTAATTTGGAGAAAAACTGAGGATTTTGGTTCAGATAAACTAACGAATAACAGGTATGGATGCCGGGTTCCTGCCAGGCCTGCCCGTATGGGGAGATGCCCTGCCGGCCGCTTTGGACATTGTGTTGGAAATTGCCTTTGGCAAAGTAAAACCACCGCCTTTCTGACGAAAACAGCCGTCTCCCTGGATGGAAAACGGCTGCTTTACATATTTTGACTGTACCAAGTATAGCATGGATGCCTTTACGAGGAAAGAGCAGAACCGTGCCAATGTTGTGCCGATGGTGTGCCAATTTGAAGGTGCAAAGAAATTAAAGACAGAAAACAGATCATGATTGTTGCCGCTGCCGTCAGCAGGAAAGCAAATTGTAATTTTCGTTTTTTTATGGTAAGATAGGAAATAAGAAAGACTGGGTGCAAATAGGGTAGACAAAAATGGAAACAATAGGATAGAGGTGTCTGCATAGAATGGATCAGGAAGTAAAAAATATATCAGCTGATGCTGAAAAGAAGCCGGAACAGGTGGCAAAATATACTGCAAAGGACAGCGTGTTTACTTCGCTCTTCCGGGAGCCAAAATATCTATTGCAGTTATATCAGGCACTGCATCCGGAAGACCTTGAGGCAACGGAAGACAGTATCAAAAACGTGACGATCACAAATGTCCTGTTGGATCAGTATTATAATGATGTCGGTTTTCAGATTGGGGAGAAGTTAATCATATTGGTGGAGCAGCAGAGCAGCTGGAGCATCAATATCGTGGTAAGATGCCTGTTATATCTTGCCCAGACTTATCAGGAGTATTTTGAGAGTACAAAACAGAATGTGTATGGGAGCAAAAAGCTGGAGCTTCCAAGGCCGGAGCTGTATGTGATTTTCACAGGAAACAGGAAGACAAGGCCGGAATATCTGTATCTGTCAAAGGAATTTTTTGGCGGGGATGACAGTGTTCTTGATGTAAAGGTCAAAATGATCTATGATGGGAAAGAGGGGGATATCATAAATCAGTATGTGGCCTTTACAAAAATATATAATGAACAGGTGAAACTGCATGGAAGAACCAGGGAAGCGGTTTTGGAGACAATCCGCATCTGTAAGAATCAGAATGTGTTGAGCGAGTATCTGTCGGGCCGGGAAAAGGAGGTTGTGGATATCATGATGACATTGTTTAATGAGGAATATATTTTAAAGACTTATGTGGAAAGCAGGGAAAAGGAAGCATCTGAAAAAGCCAAAATAGGAACAGCTCAAAGACTGCATGAAATGGGGATTTCTCTACAGGATATTGCAAAGGCATGTCAGGTCACTGTAGAGACCGTAGAACAGTGGCTTGGCCTTGTCAAAGTTTAACAGGATTGTGGCCATTTGCTTATAAAAATCCGAAACCGCCTGTAAAATGTGGTTTTGGATTTTTTGACTTTTAAGATGATAGATTTTGTCAGAGAGTGATCAACCACAAATTATATTACCGGTATAATGGAAACTTCTGAGGGAATATTAAAACTAATTTTTATGAAACTTTTGTTCTATTATAGAATGAGATTTTTCGGGACAAATACACAGATTTATAATTCTATTTTGGATTTAATTATAGAAGTGCAAATTAAGTTAAATCCAGAAAAAAGCTCTACTTTATCTAAAGAATTTAAAGGAAATAAATCAATAGTTAGAAAAGAAGTCGCTAAACATATTGAGAAGAGCCAAAGTATAGAGTTGTAATTGTTAGAGAATTAAATGCAATTGAAGAGTCTTAAAATGATAAGCATAAGAGATTTACTATAAAAAAGCCATATAACCATTATACAAACGAGATAGTTGGCGGGAAAAATTTTAAATTTATTGAAACATATATAAAAACCCCCAGCAGAACTGGGGAGACTCGTGGACGCAAGTGGCGATGAATGGAGTATCAGAATAAAAACCTCCGTTGTACAATAATAGACTCTCGGAATCTCTAAGCCTTATTTTATGCGGCTTTTGGGATTCCTTTTTTATAAATTCCCCCAGCTTTTTAAAAAAAGGGGTTGACAAACCGTACAAAATGTGCGGCGCTTCGCGCCCTTGATTAACAAGGTATTTTTCGTTCCGGCACAGCCGGTACAGACCTTTTGATTGGGGGTGTTTCTGAATTGAAACCTGTTAACATTGGCGGCCATGCCGCCTACCAGAACCGTGTTCTGGCACAACTTCGTAAATACTATCCGGATGCTGTCCATTCCCTTCCGGCTCCCACCTGGGAGATCATGGAGAAATTCTGGAACCTTGACCTCTCTGAGATCGACATCATCATGCAGGACCGCTATTCCGATTTCGGCCCTGAGCCAAGGCTTCCTTCCGACATGCTCCGTTCCATCCTCCTCTCCGTGGAGTTCAAGGTCACTTCCTATACAAAATGGGCTCCAAAAACTTTTACGAAACAGGAGGTAGGATTAAAGACAAAATCCAGTTACAGAGAAATTCCGATTCCAGATTATGTCTTTGATGCGATCTTAAAGGAACGGCAGGTGTATGAGAAAAACAGAAACCGCAGAAAGGAAGAGTTTCAGGATCTGGACTATATCTGTTGTTCCACCTATGGCAGGGCGAGGAGCAAAGGATTTCATTGCAGGTATTATAAACAGCTTCTTGCTGAAAATGGCCTGCCGGACATCCGCTGGCATGATTTGCGCAGTACATACTGCACGCTCCTGCTGAAAGAGGCATTCAATCCGAAAGCGGTATCAAAGCTCATGGGACATGCAAAAGAAATCATAACAATGGACGTTTATGCTGATAATAGAGGTATCATAGTGGACGGCGTGCCGGAAATTGAAGCATATATGAAAGAAGTTTTGCCAAACATGGAAGAGAAGGAAAGCTTTAAAAAAGAACTGCTGGAGATTGTGATGGACGTAACGGAATTTCTTCCGGAGGCAGGATGAAAAAGAACAAAAGTTCGATTTTCCATCTATACAAATTTCGTGATCTGTGGTAAGATAAAAAAGTTCTTTGAGTGCTGTTTTGTCCGTATGGAATTACTGAGGTACGCCAGGTTGCAAAAACAGCAAATTGTGAACGGAATTCGTCAAGAGCCTGTTTTGCTAAAATTTGATTAAATTCCTTGACGAAAATGAAATGTCCCTTGACGAATTTGTGGCGAATAGGCGTCTTTTTTTACTACGAAATCAGAGGTGAGTATTTGTGCAAAATGAACAAAAAATTTTCAAACTTCACTCAGAATACAAGCCTACCGGTGACCAGCCTCAGGCCATAGAAGCCCTTGTCAAAGGCTTCAAGGAAGGCAACCAATTCCAGACTTTACTGGGGGTTACAGGTTCCGGCAAGACTTTTACCATGGCCAATATCATACAGCAACTCCAGAAGCCCACTTTGGTCATAGCGCACAATAAGACCCTCGCTGGACAGTTGTATGGTGAGTTCAAGGAATTTTTCCCTGAAAACGCGGTGGAGTACTTTGTGTCCTACTAGGAGTAGGCACTTCTAACCACTGTATTTAGTGTTATTTAGTCCTATTTATACCATATCTTGTGGATTGAATGGACTGTATGGACTGAAAAAACAGGGTGGAATCATAGGAATTGTGAACAAAATTCGTCGTGGAAAGTATTTTGAAAAAGAAATAGAGGCTGATTTATGATCTACAAGACATTGAAAATTTGTCTTGTAGATTTTTTTTACAGAAAATGAGTAAACAGCAGAAACTTAATTTTCGCATCAGAAAAACTTTAAGAAATGAGGAGAAAATTCATGTCAGAATATCAATTAGAGATCAAACAGATTGTAGATTATCCACGCTGCCGGATCTATCGGCAGTTTATCCAGAACTTAATGGCAGACCGGAGCATTCGTACAAATGGAGGCTCCGGTCTATTTTATTATACGGTGCTCTGCAACTATGCAAACTTTCGTACCTCTTATCTTCGTATAGACGGCATCGGCTATACGGTATATCCCGGCGAGTGGATCTGTACCGTAAAGGAACTATCTGCATGGTTCCGTACCCGTTTCCAGTGCCAGGCAGTCTCCATCCTGGACGAGCTGCAGAAACGCCACCTGATCTCCTATCTCTTTCTCGACCGTGGAAAGGTGGTCAAATATAAGATCCGTGACTGGAAAAAGCATAATACAGTACTGGATTACAACTGTCCCTGTCAGAAAGATACAGGCTTTTTCTTTATGCCGGTTGTTGTTGCGACCGAACTGGTCAGCAGCAATCGCTGCTCAGAAATGGATATCGTTCTGGATCTGTGGATGTCCGCCGTATACAATGACAGCCAGGTGCAGGGTTCGGAGATTGGTCCGGTTGCTTACTTCCGCAATGGCACCGGCTCCCCGTTAGTGGCTTACAGTGAGATGGCTGCCCGCTGGGGCATCTCCAAAGCCACGACAGGGCGTGTGCTGAAAAAACTTGCTGATATGGACTATATTTCTCTCATGTCATTTCCCGGAAAAACAGGCAGTGTGATCTATCTGCACAGCTATCTTTCCACCATGTTCCAGATATCAGATGTTCTTGTGGATAAAGAGGAGGTTGCCATGATCCTGAAAATCAATATCACTCTGCCGGATAAAGAAGAGCCGCAGGCAGATTCTGTTGTTACTGGGTATGAGGCATGCGTTTCAGAAGAATTATCCTGCGTTTCAAAATCAGACATGGATGCTGTTATCAGAAAAATAGCGCAAGTCCTTGATGCACAGGGAATTTCCTGTTTTCAGTGCCAGAAATCTATATATAAGTTATATCCTTTATCAGACGCCTGCAGGGAAGAGTATATATGTCATACACCAAAGACTGCAGTACGTTTTGGAATGGCGGTATGCTGCGGAGAAGATAAGCCGGTCTACACTTTTGAGCTGGTTCTCATGCCTGCTGAAAAGAATGAGGAAGGGGGAGAAAGAGCATGAAAAAGAATCAGGAAGAAATGAACATCACTGACAACCCATTGTACCATGATACCTGGAAACTGCTGAAGAAATACAGGGATGTGGTGTGGAGCCTGGAATTGTCCGTCCAGCAGGTACGGAGCCGGTTCGAGATTGAATACGGCAGTTCCATTGAGGACTTTCTGGAGTCCGTCTATGTTGCCGGGGTCGATCTGTCAGACCGCAGTATCGAACATCACGCCAAGTGCATTGAACGGAGCCACCGGATGCTGAAACTACTGGATACTTCCATCGACCTGCTCCGCACTAAACACAAGAATGGGGAGAGCTATTACTGGCTGCTGTATTACTCTTTCCTTTCTCCACAACAGTTGCGGAATGTGGAGGAAATCATAGAGAAACTGCGCCCCCATATCCGGGATATCAGTTTCCGCACTTATTACCGTAGAAGACGGGAGGCGATTGACGCACTCAGCTCTATCTTGTGGGGGTATACATCCAAAGACAGTATCGACATTCTGGAGAAGTTCTTTCCGGATGATAAGGATGCCAGAGAGCAATAATAGGCAGCTATATGAAATATACAGGCAATTATGGATTGGAGGAAATATATGATAACATTGACTGAGGATGAGAAAAGGATGGTCTTTCAGCTGGAGAGGTGCGGCAGATATGATGCAATACAGGAGATTGCTGTATTCTGCAGGTATACCCGTGACCATGATAAAAAGGATACTGCAGAAAATCTGTTAAAGAAACTGCGTGAACTTTCGGAGGATGACTGCAGAGAACTGATCTGTGACATTCAGAGAAATTATCATCTGCCCCATAGCGCAAGGACTGTTGGGGAAATGATTGCTGTGGCCCGGCAGAAATCCGGTGCCCGGAAGCTGGAAGGACATGATATCATGGCATTGGAACGTTTTGATCCGGAAGTAGAGCATATGATTGTGTTTGATGTACTTTCGGAAAAGTCTCCCATAGGGGATAAAGGGAGCCGGATGAGACTGTTTCTGACGGAAACCGGATATAAAAAGGCATTGGAGAACCAGGACAGGCATTTCATACTGATTTTGAACCATGCGAAAGTGGCACAGGGGCATTTGTACTATGACCGGGCAGATACGGAACTGTAGAAATTTCTATTCTTAGACCTGAAAACTACACTTTAAAAGAGAAATTATGGTATACAGGCTTATATACAAAGCTTCCCGCTCCTTTATCCTCCATGTATAATTTTTGAAAAATCATACATACTATATTTGACATATCTATTGACCTTTTAGGTATAAATATAGTAGTATGGAGGTGGAAGGAGTGGATGCCTGTATGCTGAAAGAATATCTGGAAAAAAACTATGGTTACAATGAACCGATTTTCATTAACGAGATCCGGCTGGACGGGATCAATGACAATGCCTTGCGTCAGTATTTTAAACGGATGCTCAAATCCGGTGACCTTGCCCGGTTTGATACTGGGATCTATTATCTTCCCAAAGCATCACGTCTGCTGAAAAAAAGTTATTTAGACCCCATGAAGGTCATTATACGCAAATATATCCAAAACACAACAGAAGTCTACGGTTATTTCGCCGGAGCTACGTTTGCCAACCAGATCGGCCTGACGACCCAGATGCCGGCTATACTGGAAATCATAACATCGAAAGAAGCGACAAAAGGGCGCAATGTTACTGTCGGTTCCCAAAACGTCCGGCTGAAACGTCCAGCTGTTGCTATAACATCTGAAAATGCGGGACTGCTTCAGTTTCTTGATGCTGTTTCCCAGGCAGAAAAGTATTCGGAGCTTTCAGATGCAGAAACCGGAGCGCTTTTAAAAAACTATGCAAAACAGAAAAAATACAGTAAGGCTCTTCTTTCCGGCGTACTGTCCGGCATTACAGGGCCTACCGCAAAAAAACTGATTGAATGGGGTATTATTTATGAATTTACATCATGACAAAGAAGCATTCAGCGAACTGGTTGTTGCCGCTTCCAATGAACTGCACATACCGCCCGGAATCATTGAGAAAGATTATTATGTTACACTTGTTCTTAAAGAACTGGCCTCCAGGGTGAAGGGAATGGTCTTTAAAGGAGGGACCTCGCTTACAAAGTGCTATCAGATTCTGGAGCGTTTTTCGGAGGATATTGATATTTCTTATGCGGCATCAGACGGCATTCCTGGCGAAAGCCGCAAGCGTCAGTTAAAAAAGGCGGTGGTTTCTTCCGTAGAATCCCTTGGGTTTTCTGTTACAAACCTTGAAGAAACCCGCAGCCGGCGTAGTTATAACTGTTACAAAGCCAGCTATCCCAGCATTTATTCCCCGCTTTTGGAATTAAAGCCAGAACTGGTTATTGAGACCTATATTGCCCTCCTGCCGTTTCCAACAGTAAATCGGATTGCCGACAACTATATTTATCGTTTTCTGAAAATGGCAGGACAGGAAGAACTGGCAGAAGAATTTGACCTTATGCCTTTTGAAATCACAACCCAGGCGATTGAGCGGACTCTTATTGATAAAGTTTTTGCCCTCTGTGACTATTATCTGTCTGGCAAGGTAGAGCGGCATTCTCGACATTTATATGATATCTATAAGATCCTGGAATACACAACGCCAGATGTTTCATTGTCAGAGCTTGTTAAGGAAGTACGATGCCTGCGGGAACCTCTTCCGGTCTGTCCGTCTGCCCAAAAAGAGGTATGTATCAATGACCTTCTGACAGAAATTGTGGATAAGGAAATATACCGGAATGATTATGAAAGGATTACAGGCAGGATGTTGTTTACATATCTTCCTTACGAAACAATTATTGACGGGATAGGGGAAATTATCAGTAGAGGATATTTCAGAAACCTATAATGAAGCTATTTTGTTATAGATTAGATAGTATCAGGTTGAGTAAAAAGATGGTATTTAGGGAGAGCGGTATTATAGATGTATGATATGTCAACAGCATTTGATAAATTTTAATACAAATTTGTAAAACGGGATATAAATACCTACTGAATGTATCTTGACAAGATCTGTTTCACTGGATATAATGGGTTACATACCAAACGAATGATAGTTGAAAGGAGGATTGGCGTGGCACGAAATAAATATCCAGAAGTAACCGTTGAGAAGATATTGGAAGTATCACAGCGATTATTCCTGGAAAAAGGATACGACAATACAACTATTCAGGATATTGTAAATGAGCTTGGTGGACTGACTAAGGGAGCGATTTATCATCATTTCAAATCGAAAGAAGAAATTATTGACGCATTAGGGGAAAAACTCTTTTTTGATAATAACCCGTTTGTTACCGTACAAAAACAGAAGAACTTGAACGGTCTACAAAAAATGCGAGAAGTTATTAAGCTAAACCATGTAGATATTGATAGGACAGAGCTTGGCAAGCAAAGTATTCCTCTTTTGAAAAATCCCCGATTATTAGCAGAACTGGCTGACACAAACAGAAAATTGATTGCCCCTCTTTGGTTGCAGCTTATTCAAGAGGGAATAGAGGACAGCTCTATACAGACCGAATATGCAAAAGAACTTTCTGAACTTTTGCCGTTACTTACAAACTTTTGGTTAATTCCCTCTGTCTATCCTGCGACACCGGAAGAACTGATTTCAAAGTTTGCATTTATCAAATACCTTTTGGATAGTATAAAACTTCCAATTATTGACGATGAAATTTTTGATACACTGCAAGACTACCTTGAACATCTAAACGAGGGCAAATAAATAAAATTGCCTTGAAAAAGGCAGTTTTATTTTTAAGCATATACATTCATTCGTAAGGTATTATTTTTTAAGCATATACATACCGCTTAAATGTATGAAAGGAGATTATAATGTCTAACTTAGACCAAAAAATCGAAAACGTAGCAAACAAAATTGAAGTCACCGCAAATAAGGCATGGAAAAAACGTTCATTCCGCTTTGTATCTAAGTCTGTATCTGCTGCGGCAGAAATTGGACTGTTGATAGGAGCTGCACACTTATCTGAAAAAGGCTATAAATTAGCCGCCACCTGTCTGTTTGGTTTGGGTGCAGCAGGACTTGTCTGCGATTTGTTTGTGAACAGAAAATAGGAGGACACTGCTATATGATACGCTACTTAAAACAATACAAACTTCTGCTGTTTCTTACCGTATTATTTACTGCTATTAGTTCTTTGTCCTATGTGTTTATCGCTATCTTGTTGCAACAGGTTATGGACATTGTAGATATGGGCAATATGGAGGGATTTATCAGAATACTGCTCTTTTCTTTCGTCTACTTTGCGCTAATGGGAGTATTTATGTACTTGCAATCTTTGTTTAGCAAAAAATTTGTCTGCAAGATTATGAAAGCTGTCCGTTCTAAAACCTTTATGGGAATTGAGAAACACACGATTGAGGACTACTCTAAAAACCATACCGCAGATTACTTATCTGCAATTACGAATGATGTAAAAATGATTGAGGACAATTTTTTACTTCCTCTCCTGCAAGTCATTCAATACACTATTATTTTCATAGCGTCCCTTGCTGTAATGATTTACTTCGACATTATCGTTACGGTATGCGTAATTATTGCAATCGCTATTATGCTTATTGTACCCAGTCTGTTTGGAGGATTGCTCTCCAAACGGCAGGATAAATATTCTGATATGCTATCCTCTTTTACAAACCATGTAAAAGACCTGTTATCCGGCTTTGAAATTATCAAGTCGTACCGAATGAAAAAATATGTCCTCTCACGATTTGAAGCAAGTAATGAGGACACGATAAAAGCAAAATATTCAGTTGACAAAGCGATTGCTGCCAATGAAGCGGTTTCTATGGTTCTTGCGCTTCTCGTTCAGGTTGTTGTTGTTTTTCTTTCGGCATATTTCATTATTATCGGGCGTATCAGCGCAGGGGCCTTATTAGGTATGGTGCAGGTTAGCAGCAATCTTGCAAATCCGCTTTTAATTATTTTTAGCAATATTCCTAAAATTAAAAGTATAAAGCCGATTGCACAAAAGCTAAATGAATTTTCAGATTATAGGGAGCAAGACACAGATACAAAAAAATCCCCTACTTTCAATGAGACGATTTGTATAGAAGATTTGCATTTTTCTTATGATAAAGAAATTGAAGTCATAAACGGTATTTCATTATCCATTGAAAAAGGAAAAAAATATGCCTTTGTTGGTAAAAGCGGCTGCGGAAAATCTACACTTATCAAGCTGATTGCCGGATATTATTCTGATTTCAAAGGTGATGTTCTGTATGATGAAGATAGTCTTTCCATTGTGGATATTGATAAAATAACCGCCCTGTCGTCGGTCATTCATCAAAATGTCTATATGTTTGACGAAAGCATTTTAGACAATATTTGCCTACATGAAGATTATGACAAAGAAGAATTACAATCTGCACTGTCTGATAGTGGCTTATTGCATTTCGTTGAGCAAGTACCAAACGGACTTGAATATCATGTTGGGGAAAATGGTAATAACCTTTCCGGTGGTCAAAAACAGCGAATTGCCGTAGCAAGGGCTTTAATTCGTAAAAAGCCGCTGTTAATTTTAGACGAGGGTACGTCTGCTATTGATATGCAAACTGCGTATGATATTGAAAGCAGATTGTTAGCAATATCTGATTTAACGCTACTCACTATTACCCACAATATGAGCAAAGATATTCTTGAACTCTATGATGAAATTATCTTTATGGCAGACGGAAAAATCATTGAGCATGGCACCTTTGAAACACTTATTGCAAAAAACGCAGCATTTTATAATTTCTACCAACTGAAAAAATAGGGATTTTATTTAAGGAATTTCTTATACTCTTTGTCATATCTTTAGAAATAGAATTTTGCATAGGGCAAAAGAAAAAAGCCGTCGTACAGCAGAGGTTTTCATGCGCCTATTCTTACACGGCGGCTTTTGAGAGATCAAAGCCGCCGTTTCTTTTATCCTCTAAAGTAATATGCGGTTTTTGTTAAAGCGACGGCTAAAGGAGGTAGCCGCCATGAATCGCAAAGCGTATCAACAAAATCCGACGGTCATTGACACATTAAAAAAAGCCCGTCCACCACCGGAGGAAATTACGCTCCATAAGTATGTTCCTACTATATATAGTTGCAAATCATTGACGGATTCCATATCTTGTGCTACACTTCCCTTGTAATTGATTTTTGTGCGAATCCTTTTATGGAGCTACAGTCAGAAACACCTGTAGGCGGAATATTTCCCGCATTGCACACGCTGTTAAGTTTGTATGAATGTGCCAGCAGTATCACTATGCCCAGCAAGTGATCTACCGCTGGCTTTTTAGTTTAGAATTTAATAATCTCTTATCAGAGCAGGAATGACGCCGGTTCATAGAAATTATGGACGCCAGATATATCAGGGAAGTCATTCCTGCTTTTTTGCTGCCCAGATGCCGGGAAGGCTGAGGATAGAAATTTATATATCAGGAAGGAGGAGAACGATTGCAGAAAGTAAGATGGCTGGATCAGGACTGTAACAAATGCGGACGGCAGTTAAACAGCTGGGATGCCCGGTTATCAAAAACCCTGGCATACAAATATCCATGCTGTGAATCCTGTATTGCCGGAGAATACGGCATGTCAGCGGAGAGGCTGAGGGACCGCATGGAAGACTATTTTGGGATGCGCCCCTGCCAGGGCCTGTAAGGAGGAAGAAAATGAAAGAGAATGAGTATAAGGAATACAACGCTTTGACAAAACGGCTGCTGGCGGAAGGCTATACCGCAGACCGCCATCCGGACCATGTAAGGGTGGACGTCTCCACATGGGAGAAAAAGACCCTTGATAATTTTTATGGAGGCTTTACCTATGAACGCTGGTGGATCTATGAGCAGACCTTTAAGACTCCCTGCGGCCTGCAGTGTAAAGGCCTCCAGTGTCACAGCAACATGAGTTACATGGGTATTGAGTGGACGTTTGAAAACGATATGGCAACGATCCACTGTCCTTATGAAAAAAAGGAATGCACGCTGAAACATGAGTACCTTCAGGATCACGGCGTACTCCGGTATGATTGTGAAGTCCATATGACAGATGAAGAATACTGTTATGAAGGAAGTGTGGAGCATATCTTAAAACTCCATGATGAAGAGATACGAAGGCAGGAGGTCAGTTTCGAGCTTCAAAAGAAGGGGCGCGTCTGCCGGGAGCATACGAGGTTTAACAGGGATACGCTGGAATGGGAAATGAATTATGATCCTTATTACTGCGGATTAAGGAGGTGCGCAGGGCTGTGTCCGGTTCTGGGGCATGAGCTGGATAAAAAACGGGGGAATGTGTTTTATGATGTTAAGATCACATATCTTAGGTGCGACTTAAACGGCACACTGTTTGAGGGGCAGATGGATACCCAGATCATTAAGGGAAAAAAGCTGTTTGACCATCCGGTGAGCATGGATATCGCCAAAATATGCGCCAGACTCTGCCAGGACAGGATAAGGGACAAAATGCGGAACCACTATTTTACGGAACTGTTTTTCTCTGAATACCACGGCAGGCACTTTTCCTTTGAGATTCTGAATGTCCGTGCTGAACAGAGGGAGAGCCGGGATCTGATGCAGGACCTGGAGGATATCCGTAACGGAATCCAGATCGTACATGCCTCCGATATGGAAAAACAAAATTCAGAAAACAAAAGGGAAAGGCGGCGGCAGCTGAGGGAATCTGCAGTTAAGCGCCTGGAAAAGAAACTGATAGAGCATGGATATGAGAGCCTGGAGGAGTTCAGCGCAGACCGGCGCCATGCGGATAAATGGCTGGGCCGGGAACGGATTGCAGAGCTGGAAGAGATGCGCCTTAAAAAAGAGAAAGAGAAAAAAGAACAGCCGGTACAGCTTTCTCTGTTTGACATGGAAGCTTCCTGAGAAGAAAATCTCTCATTGTACCAGATCTGGTGCTTACGCATCCGACAATACTATATATAGTATTGACAGCTTGACTTAATCAATATCTTGTGCTAAACTGTCCTTGTAATTGATTTTTGTGCGCATCCCGTATGGGAGATATAGTCTGTTCAGGCTGTATGCGGAATATGCTCCGCATTGCACACGCTGTTAAGTTTGTATTTTGTGCCAGTAGTACCACTATGCCTTCCGGGCAGTGGTTTACTGGCCTTTTTTATGTTACGGGATGATATTCCCTTATAGAGCGGAAATGACAATGGTTCATGGAAATCCATGGACGCCAAAGATTTGGCAGTCATTTCCGCTTTTTAATTATTTCACCGCCCAAACGCCGTTTCAGGCTTTGAGGATAAAACATTTTTAGAAAGGCAGGTAAAAAGAATGAGTGCAAGAAACAAAAAAGCCAGTAAAAACTGGAAGAAACAGGCGGCAGGCTGTCCGTTTCAGGATACTGCTGCCCAGAAAGCAAATGCCCGGTATCAGAAGAACTGTACCATCATACGGACAGTAAACTTCACACACAGAGCAAGAAGGGGGGCGTAAATATGCCCGGCATGGTATTTGAAAAGGGAAGGAACAGTCCGCTGGTATTGGTGGAAACAGAAAACCTTACCCGTGAGGAATGGCTGGACTGGAGACGTAAAGGGATCGGCGGCAGTGACGCAGCAGCCATCATGGGAATATCCCCTTTCCGTACCGCAAGGGATATCTATTATGACAAGCTTGGTATCGCGGCGGTGGAGGAAAATGAGTCCAACTGGGTGGCTCTGGAAATGGGTCATCTTCTGGAAGACCTTGTGGCAAAGATATTTGGACGCAAGACAGGACTTAAGCTCTATCAGATCAAGAAGATGTTCCAGCATCCTCTTTTTCCGTTCATGCTGGCGGATGTGGATTATTTTATCACCATGCCGGACGGCACAGAGGCAATCCTGGAGATCAAGACCACCAATTATAATGCAAAAGACCTGTGGTGGAAAGACGGCCGGGAGATTGTGCCGGTCTATTATGAGGCACAGGGCAGGCATTACATGGCCGTGATGGATATAGACCGGGTATTTTTCTGCTGTCTGTATGGAAACACGGAGGATGAGGTCATCATACGGGAGATCCGCAGGGATACAGCATACGAGGAAGAAATGATATTCCTGGAACAGGAATTCTGGAACAGCTATGTGCAGAAACAGGTTCCGCCGCCTTATCTGGAGGATGGAGATGTGATCCTTGCAAGCGCCAGGCAGTATTGCGGCCGTGCAGACAAGGATGCGGAAACCATTATCCTGAAAGGCACCATGCAGTCCACGCTGATGCGTTACATGCAGCTCCAGGAGCAGAAGAAACAGTCGGATAAATTTTCCAAAAAGCTGGAGGCCGATATCCAGAGGCTGAAAGCAATCCTGGCTGCGGAGCTGGGAACGAGCTGTAAGGCTGTCTGCGATATGGGCGGGAGCCGCTATACGGTGACATACAATCCGGTCCGTAAGATGATCGTTGACAAGGACAACCTGGCACGGCTGAAACTGCAGTATCCGGAAATCTATGAACAGTTTGTAACGGTATCAGAGTTTCGGACATTCCATGTGAAAGTCAGCGCCGTGGATGCTGCCTGAAACCGGACAGGAACATACGAACGGATGATAGAAAAAAGAAAGGAAACAGGAAAATGAAAAGAAAGACACTGATACTGGGGAGCATAGGGGGAGTTCTCTTATTTCTCCTGCTGAAAGATGTATACTGGCTCATACGACTGGGCTGGTTTCTGGTACTGTCTCCCCTGCTGGGCGCTGTCCTGGCAGTGATTGTGAGCATGTTGATCTTATGGTTTTTATGGAGGTGAGAGAATGAGTTATATCGGAACTTATGACGGGAAGATCTTCCACAACCCGTCAAATAAATTCTGCATTGTCATTGTGAAGACCGCAGATACGTCCATCCCGGAAAAGGCGAGGGATAAAAGACGGTATAGGGATCACCTGATCCGTTTCACTGCTGTCGGCTATGAAATCCCCATGACGGATGCCGTGGAGCTGGAACTGGACGGTGAATGGGTAAACGGAAAATACGGCATGCAGCTTCAGGTGGAGCAGTGGCGCGAGATCGTGCCGAAGACAAAGGAGGGCGTGCTGAGTTACCTGGGTTCCGGTCTGATCAAAGGCATCGGGGAAAAGACCGCTGCGGAGATCGTGGCAAAGTTCGGCACAGGCACGCTGGACATACTGGAAAAGCATCCGGAACGGCTTCTGGAGGTCCGGGGGATTACGGAAAACAAGCTGGAGGATATCCGGACTTCTTTTGCGGAGAGCCGGATGCTGCGCGACATCATGACACTTCTTGCGCCCTTTAAGCTGACACCAAAGACGGCATTGAAGATCTACCAGCATTTTGGGCCGGCCTGTATGGATCTTTTGAAAAAAAGTCCCTTCGAGCTGTGCCGGATACCAGGCTTTGGGTTCCGGCGGGTGGATGCCATTGTAAGGAAGACGGATAACCGTCCCCGTGATCCCATGCGGATAGGGGGTGCGCTTCACTGTACGCTGGACGAAGCGAAGGGAAAGCAGGGGCATCTGTTCCTGGAAAGAGAAACTTTGTGCAAGGCGGCCTTTAAGCTGCTGAACGAAAAGATTCCCCTGCCGGAAATGCGTGTGCGGCCGGAGGAAGTGGAAAAGGAACTGGACGGCATGATTTTAAACGGCTCTGTGGTATCCATGAGAGACAATATCTACCATCCTGCCGTATTTGCACAGGAGGACGAGACTGCCAGCCGGATTGCAAGGCTGCTGGCGGAGGAAAGGCCGCCGATGAAAGATATTTCTGCTGTCATTGAAACTGTCAGGACAGAACTGGGGCTTCGGACATCCGGAAAACAGGAATCCGCAGTCAGGACGGCTTTTCTCTACAACCTGTCCATCATCACCGGTTCTCCGGGTACAGGAAAGACAACCGTGCTGAAGATTATTTTAGAGGTTTACCGAAGGCTCTGGCCGGATAATAAGATCGTCCTTATGGCGCCTACGGGCCGTGCGAGCCGGAGGATGGCGGAAAGCACCGGGTTT
The DNA here is from genome assembly GCA_910575245.1 of Clostridia bacterium. Lineage (GTDB taxonomy): Bacteria > Bacillota > Clostridia > Lachnospirales > Lachnospiraceae > UBA3282. The sequence continues at coordinate 55,885 of CAJTEN010000001.1, forward strand.
GAGGGGGCATGCACCCTTCACAGCGGGCTTGGCCTTGTCAGCGAAGAGGATGAGGGCAGCCGCAATAGAAAAAAAGACGGCCTGGATGCGGACATGGTGATCGTGGATGAGTTTTCCATGGTGGATATGTGGCTGGCAGGGAAATTCTTTCCCGCATTGAAAAAAGGGGCGAAGATCATTTTAGTCGGAGACCCGGACCAGCTGCCCAGCGTAGGAGCGGGAAACGTATTCAAGGAATTGATCCAGTGCGGCCTTGTGCCGGTTACAGTGCTGGATGAAATTTTCCGTCAGGCAAAGGACAGCCTGATTGCTCACAACGCACGGTTTATCCATGACGGCAATACCAGGCTGTATTACGGAAATGATTTTCAGTTTCTGCTCTGTGACAGTCAGGAAGATGCGGCAGCGGCTATCATCGAGAGGTACTGCCAGGAAATTGAGAGCAACGGGATTGAGCATGTGCAGATCCTTTCTCCCTTCCGGACAGAAGGGGCGGCGTCTTCAGACCACCTGAATGCTGCCATCCGGGAGATCGTGAATCCATTCCAGTCAACAGAGGATGAGGTGCGTATCGGCCCGAAGACATTCCGTGTCGGCGACCGTATCATGCAGACGAAGAATACTGACAAGGTATCCAACGGAGACCTGGGTTTCATCCGATATATAGATGATACGCCGGACGGGAAACGGATTGGCCTGGAATTCGGAGAGAACCGCAGCCTGGAATACAGCACGGAGGATCTGGTGAATCTGGATCTTGCATATGCGACCACCATCCATAAGGCCATGGGTTCCGAATATGATATCGTACTGATGCCTATACTGAAGGCACACTATATCATGCTCTATCGGAATCTTCTGTATACCGGAATCACCCGTGCCAGGAAAAAGGTAGTGCTGGCAGGAGAAAAGAGCGTGCTGTTTATGGCCATACACAAGAATGAGATCAGCAAAAGGAACACCCTTCTGGGAGAACGCATCCGCCTGTATTACAAGGCTTATGCAAAAAGCGCCGGGATAATTGTGCCGGAGTTCCTGGAAGAAAAACTGAAAGCAGCAGGTTAAAAATGGGATATGGTGCAGAAAATGCACAGGGTATCCCTTATTTATTTGATGAAGGGAGTTTTCAAGATGAATAAGAACGAACACACAGCAACAATGTATGAAAGTATTCCCGCAGTGGCAGAGCTGAACAAGGTGCCGGGCTTTAACCCGCTGAAGCTGCTCCGCCGTGTCATTTCCCCGGATAACGGGGAGACGGTTCTGCAGCTGGACCTTCCCTATAAGAAGTTATGGTTCCGGCTGGCGAACCCGAAAGGGCGTATCCGGCTCAATGCCCTCCGTATCACGGAGCAGATGGCAATTTACGAGGCACAGGTTTTCCTGGAGCGTACAGACGAGAACCCCATAGGCAGCTTTACTTCCAGTTGTACAAAGGAAGAAGCGCCGGGAGGGCATTATATTCAGGCAGCACAGCAGGCGGCTATGGACGAGGCACTGTCAGATGCAGGCTTTGGCATCCAGTTTGCCGACGTCAACATGGGGGCGAAAGGGAGCCGTTATGGGAGCAGGATTCCCTTAAATGGGACCGCCCAGGGACATCCTTTGGCAGCTCCGGCCGGCATGCAGAAGGCATCTGGTGAGGCAGAACAGTCAGCGGGAACGCCTGCCGGAGGTGTGGTCAGGCCATTCCCGACAGCCACGGATGAAAAAGAATTGCAAAAGCCGGCGCAGGAATCCGGACTGCCTGTTTCAGGCGGTCAGATAGCTGTAAATACCAAAACAGAGGAAAAGAAATCTGTGGAAAGCAGTCTGCCGCTGCTTGGAACAGGGCAGAAAGCGGAAAAACAGATTCCTGTAACATCTGCTGAGAATGCCAAAACTCATGAAACCATGGAAAATGTGCAGACAGATAAGGTTCAGGCGCAGACTGCAGACAGCAGCCTTCCAGTGAAATCCCAGGCGGATGTCCGGGAGAACGTACAGGCTGTGAGGGAAGCGGAATCACTTCCCATACAGACAGGCACAGAAGTTCTTAAAACGGAAAATATGGGTAACACTCTTCCCGTTTCCGGAAGAAAGAATACGGAAGAAGACACGCAGAAAGCAGTGCAGGGAATGATGGCACTGTTAGGCGGGCAAAATCTTCCTTCCAGTGAAACAGACCAGGTCAAAGACCAGGCATCAGAAGTACAGAATCTGCCGGCTGCCGGAGATCCGGCACCAGAGATTCCCCAACTGCCTGTTGCCGGAGCATCGGTACAGGAGAAAACAACGGCCAGATATACCCCTGATATGCCTGTGGAGGAGATCGTCAAGCTGATGACCTTTGAAGAGGCAGGGCAGGTGGTCGTGGATACGGGCGTCTGCAAGGGCCAGACTATTGCGGAAGTAGCAGAGAGGCGTCCTCCCAGTCTGAAATTTTATCTGTACGGCGGCTACAAAGGGGATAACAATATTCTCCGGGCGGCGGCACAGATCATGCTGGATTCCCTGGCAGTAAAGAAAGCCGGGTAATGGCGGTACATGGATAACCACAGAAGGGACAGTGAAAGACACTACAGGGAAGGAGGGCACAGACAATGGCCTCGTTTTCAGAAGATTTCCCGTTCGGGATCATGGATGTGGTGGAACTTCTGCATCTGCATATCCGGCGCAGGCAGACGGACAGCGTTTACACAGACTGTCCGTTCTGCGGCGACCGGAGAGGAAAGATGAATGTCAATTTTGTAAAGAATGTGTGGCGGTGCAACTACTGCGGTGAACACGGCGGGATGCTGAACCTGTATGCAAGGGTCAACAATACTACCAATTCCGAAGCCTACCGGGAAATCTGTGATGCCCTCCAGGCAGGGGATACTTCCTGGGGATATGGCGGTTCAGAGAATACGGACGCTTATACAGGGGGGCCGGTAAAGGAATCCCTTACAGGCGGACAGACAGCTATGGGAATCACTCAGTCGGAACGTGCCAGCCTGCAGGAGATACACCAGACTTACTCCCTGCTGCTTGAAATGCTGTCCCTGAACCCTGCACACCGGGCGCATCTGCGCTCGGAGAAGCGGGGGCTTAGTGACGGGCAGATAGACAGCCTGGGATTTAAGAGTACCCCGCCCTATTTCTTATGCCGTTCTCTGACGGAAAGGCTGATAAAACAGGGCTGCAAAGTGGAAGGTGTTCCGGGGTTCTATCTCCATGAAGGCGGATACTGGACACTGAGATTCAGCAGCCGCACGGCAGGAATCCTGATACCGGCTGTCGGTGTTGACGGGCTGATCCGGGGAATGCAGATTCTTTTAGATAAACCTTTTAAGGACAAGGATGACCCACCGGAAAAAGCCGGAACGAAATATATCTGGTTCTCTTCCGCGGGAAAGAACATGGGAACCACTTCCGGCAGTCCGGTACATTTTATTGGAAACCCTTTTGCACGGACCATTTATGTCACAGAAGGGATTCTGAAAGCAGATATTGCCCACTGCCTGCTGAACCGCTCCTTTGTGGCGATTGCCGGAGCAAACAATGTGCAGCAGCTTGGCCCCCTATTTGCCCTCCTGGCACAGAATGGAACCGAGCTGATCATTGAAGCCCATGACATGGACAAATACAGCAATGAAATGATTGCAAAAGGAAGTTCCAAAATTTATCTGCTTGCAAGACAGTATGGAATGGAGTGCCGGCGGCTGACCTGGAATCCCAATTACAAAGGGATTGATGACTGGCAGCTGGCGCTCAGAAAGGAAAAACAACAGAAAGAAGGTGAAAAGAAGAATTTACCGGAGGAGCATGCGGTTTTCTGTCCGGAAGAAAAAGGGTCTGTAGAAAAGTCTGCGGATTCTCCCGGAAAGAAGTGCAGGTTCCGTATTTACCAGCTTGTCTTTGAAGAGGGGCGGGAGACGATCCCCTTTGCCTTTAAAGGGATTCGGGATCTGCATAAAGCCGGATACGGCCAGCCTCCTGCTTCCGATTATCAGCTGGTATGTGAGTCAGAACTTCTCTTTCCTGAGCATTGGGAAGAGAAAAAAATCCTGGAACAGATTCTGGATCACTATGGGAATCATATACCGGAAGGTTACCAGGGACGTCCTCTTGCATCCTCGGATGTGGTGGAATTAGATGATGAGACCGGCCGCCACTATTTTTATGTGGATGGCAGAATATTTGAACCTGTCCGTTTCTCTCCCTTTCTTGCAAAGCCAATGAAAGGGTAAGAAATGGGCGGCAGGTATGGCATGGAATGGGAACAGCCCGCTCCATGCCGTTTTTATGAAAGGAGATTTTTATGGATACTTTTACAAATATGGGCATGGAAATGAATATAGGAGACAATCCGTTTGAGGAAGACGGATTATTCGGAAGTACTGCGGAAAGAACAGAGGAAGGCGCACTGGACGGATTTCTTCCGGTAACAGCTTCGGTTTCGGGCAATCCCTTTGAGAGCGGAGCGGAACAGGCCAGTCATTTGCCAGTCCAGGGAGCAGCTGCAGAGACTGTAGTACAGGCGGAGACGGAAGAAGAAAATACCTGCCCTGAAGAAGATGCAGGAGAAAAAGAGGAGCAGGAAGAAAAAGAAACTGGCTCTACGGATTCCAATATGGAGGAAGAATCGGAAGATAAAAAACGTGCGGAACATGAGGCGGCAGAGGCCAGGCGCAAAGCAGAATGGGAGGCAAAAGAACAGGAAAAACAGGCGAAAAGGCAGGCACAGCTTGACCGAATCAAGGCTATGAACGATGAGGAGCTGACTGCTGAATCCATGAAGAGGGTTAGCACTGATACAGAGAAGCTGACACGCCGCAATATGAAGGAATGCGTTTCTGAGTATATCCAGACCGCATGCCTGGAAGATGTGGCATTTGCCAAACAGGTCATGCTTCCCCAGAAGAATATGGTTCGCTGTTTCCAATATATCAACCGGAAAGCTTATGAATATATCCAGGATGAGATAAAAGCATCCGGGATACAGCCGGGGCGGGATACGCCCTGTTATTCCAGCGATATTCCGGATGACATTTGTTATCACTGGGCCGAAGAATATTTCCGTACCATGGACGTGAAGGAGGATAAAGAGGACGAGGAAGAATTTGTTCCACGGCCTTATGCAGGGAAGACGGCAGCCGGCTCCAAAGGAAAGAAAACGGTAACAAAAAAAGCTGCGGCTAAAAAACCGGCAGAGAAGAAAACGGAGAAAAAGGAATCTGAAGATAACGGGCAGATATCCTTTATGGAACAGCTTTCTCTTGAAGGTATGCTGACGCCGGAAAAAAAGGCAGGATGAATATAGTTTCATGGAGGTGAAAAAGATGATAGCATATAAAGGCTTTAAACCCGGCCTTATCTGCCTGGGGTATCAATTTGTTATGGGCCTTAACAAAACGGAAAAAGCAAACTGCCGTAAAAATGGTTTTCATTGTGCAGAAAATCCTCTGGATTGTCTTACTTATTATTCCAATATGAATCAGGCAGAATACTATATCGTAAATGCCGGAGGAGATATGGATGAGGATGGGGATGATACCAAAATCTCCTGTACAGAGTTGACGATACTGAAAAAGCTGACAAAAGAGGATTTCTTTCTTCACAGTCTCGCTTTTATGGCAGACCATCCGCTGCGGGAATGGAGCTGCCATGTATCAAGGGATAAAGCAGAGGCATCCGCCGGATATGCCGTGGTGAGAGGAATCGCCCCGGTAGCCAGCGGTAAAAAAGGAGACATCCTTGCTTTTGCTAAGGAAGATCCGGTGAATGGGCATATTATTCAGATTGCGCTGGCGCAGGTAGACGGCAAAAAAGTTCTGCCGGATACATGGTACGGCACAGATCTGACAGAGAGGCAGGTGGCTTTGATATGAGAAAAAAGGAATTGTTAAAATTGCGGACACTGAATGCCACATCAAAAATGATGCAGATGGCAGATTTGGATTTACCGCAGCGCACAGTGCAGCGCTATTGGAACGGTGAGCGTGTTCATATATCCTACCAATGCGGGCTGTATATGCGTTGTCAGGTCTTAAATAGCTTCATGAAAGTGGCTTTTTTCCTTACGGAACACATGAGAACGGGAGGAAGAATGCCAGTTTATGAATTGTATATTGACAAAGAAAAAGGAGAATTTCTCACGTATGACCGGATTGCACAAAAATGGCTTACGGCCAAACTTGATATGATTCCCTGGCCAGGGTATGTATATTATTCTGAGAAAAAATGGATCAGTCCACAAGGATATGAACTGATTAAAAAGTATCTCGGTGTTGAGCATGGCGGCTATCAGGGGCTGTTGGAGTATCAGTTGAAGGTTCGTGCAGACGAGTTGAAGCGGCGCCATAAAAGAGAAACTGATCCATGGGATCTTGACCTGGAACAGACGCCGGAGCTGCCAAAAGACTGGGAACGCTGGGTAAACAAGGTTGGGATTACAGAAAATTATATGTTCTATCAGTACAGCAGGAAAGGAGCAAAAACCGGATATTGTACATTTTGTGAAAAAGAGGTGGATATAAAAAATCCACGTCATAATAAAATCGGGCACTGTCCACGGTGCCGTCACAAGGTTATATACAAATCTATTGGAAAGGCCGGCACAGTTATGACGGAATATCATCCTATGTATCTGATGCAGAGATGTGAGGATGGATTCATGCTTCGGGAATTTAGAGGATATAGAAAATATCGGAAAGGAGAGTATGAAAATCCGGAATGCAGCAGCTGGGAAGTGCGAAGAGCTCTTTATGACCATAATGCAGAGCCACGGAATGCCTATTACTGGGGAGATTATAAACATTCGGAAACCAGGTGGATCTGTACTGATTTCTGTAGTCCAAACTGGTATGGAAATGGGAATGGGCGGGTATATGGAAAAACCCTTCCTTCACTTGGAAAAAAAGAGTTACGCTGTACGGGAATCATAGAAGCCCTTCAGGACAATAAGAACATGGACCCGGAAAAATATTTTGCAGTATTTGACAGGATACCTCAGCTGGAACAGCTGGCAAAGGCTCATCTGCCTGCTTTGGTATCGGAATGTATGGGTAATTACTATCATTTTAAAGAAGCATTTAAGAATCCAAGATCCAAAAGCCTGTTGAAGCTTTTGGGAATAGATTCCCAGCAGTTAAAGCGGCTTAGGGAAAACAGGGGCAGACGTCAGTTTTTGACATGGCTTCAATATGAGAAGGTTACCGGAAAATGTCTGCCGGATGAGGTGGTTTCCTGGTTCTGCAAAGAAAAAATTGTACCGGATAAACTGCGGTTTATAACAGATAGGATGAGCATTGTGCAGATCTATAATTACATAAGGCGTCAGATGTGTGAAAACCGTATGAAAAGTGATCAGGTACTTACTACATGGGCCGATTATCTTTCTATGGCCTGTCGCCTGAAAATGGATACCAATGACGCGATCATCTATCGTGTACGGAGACTGCGCCAGCGGCATGATGAACTTGTAAAGCTCTGCGGACAGAAGGAGCTTGCAATCAGGGCTGGAGAAATTCTGGAAAAATATCCGCATATTGAGGACATTTATCAGGAAGTCAGAGCAATCTATGGGTATGCAGGAGAAGATTATACGGTTATCGTTCCTTCCCGGATTGAAGAAATCATGAATGAAGGAGAAAAACTCCATCATTGTGTGGGGAGCAGTGACCGGTATTGGGAACGCATTGAAAGAAATGAAAGCTATGTGCTGTTTCTTCGCAGGACATCTGATCTGGACACTTCATATTATACGCTGGAGATTGAACCGGATGGAACTGTAAGGCAGAAACGGACTATGTATGACAGACAAAAGGAGGATATCAAAGACGCAGAAAAATTCCTGCAGGAGTGGCAGAAGGTAATTTCCAAAAGAATCACCTCCAAAGAAAGAGGGCTTGCAGAAAAAAGCCGTATCCTGCGGAATCAGGAATTTACACAAATGCGGGAAAATCAGATTGTTATCAATACAGGTGACCTTAGAGGCCAGCTTTTAGTTGACGTATTGATGGCAGATTTGATGGAGAACAAAGAGGAACTTGCGGAAACTGTTTTACCGGCGGCCGCATAATAAATACTGGCAGGATGTCTTATCGGCATCCTGTCTTTTTTACAAGGAGGACTATATGATCAAAAATTTAAGCCAGTTAAAAAAGTCTTTAAAGAAGGGAACCAATATTGAGATCATTTCTCATTGCCGCACGGAATATGCCGGGCAGAAACGCAGAATCACCAAGTCCAATACCCAGGGATTCTACAGCATCGTACCGGATGAGCCGGATAATGAAGTGACGCTTGCCAACGATGGGAAAGGAAATGTTCTCTGGTGGAAGAAAGCATCCTTTTGGGAGTTTGAAAATGATATCTGCAGTGTGTACTGCAGCGACAACGAGCATACGAAGCAATATCTGATCATGTCATTCCGCATTATAGAGGAGGTGGCTTAAATGGCACAGAATGCATGGGAAAAAGTGCAGGCACTGACCGCACAGCTGAACCGGTACAGAGACGAATATTATAACGGCAATGCCCCGTCTGTTTCGGATGCCGTCTATGACAGGATGTGTGACGAGCTGGCAGTGCTGGAGATGGAGACGGGAATCTGGATGACGGATTCCCCCACCCGGACAGTGGGATTTGAAGCAGTCAGCGAGCTGGAAAAGACGAACCATCCCATTTCCCTGTTATCACTGGAAAAGACCAAGAGCGTAGAAGAACTGGTTTCCTTTGTGGGTGAGCATCAGATTCTTCTGATGCTGAAGCTGGACGGGCTGACCGTCAAGCTGACTTATGAGGATGGAAAACTGGCCCAGGCGGCTACCCGCGGCGACGGAGATACCGGTGAGGTGGTCACCCACAATGTCCGTGGTATTTCCGGGATACCCCAGAATATTCCTTATCGGGAGAGACTGGTAGTGAGCGGGGAGGCTTTCATCCGCCCCGGTGATTTTCATCGTCTGAGAGAAACCCTGACAGACAGCAGTGGAGAACGCTATAAGAACGGAAGGAATCTGGCCGCTGGTTCTGTGCGCCTTTTAGACGGTGCGGTCTGCCGGGAGCGGAAAGTAATGTATATGCCTTTTACTGTGGTGGAAGGATTTCCCGAACTGGGGCTAAAGTCAGAAAAACTGCGAAAACTTCCGGAACTGGGATTTCAGGTCTGCAAATTTGTCATAAGCAGGCGGAGCCTTACTTGTCAGGAGATGGAGGATGGAATCGGGAAACTGCGGCAGTTTGCCAGTGATAATGACATCCCTATTGACGGAATCGTGGCATCTTATAATGATATTGCGTTTTCCCTGTCCTGTGGAAGGACAGGCCACCACTACAAAGACGGTTTGGCCTTTAAGTTTGAGGATGAACTTCATGAGACAAAACTGCTCGCAGTTGAATGGAACCCTTCCCGTTCCGGGGAGATCTCTCCGGTGGCAGTTTTCCAGCCAGTACAGATTGACGGCTGTGAGGTATCCAGGGCCAGCCTGCATAACATGTCTTTTATTGAGGGCATGGAACTAAAACCTGGCTGCCGGATACTGGTCAGCAAGCGGAATATGATCATCCCCCATGTGGAAGAAAATCTGGACCGTGGTGATTTTTCTCTGGCAGAGGTAATACCTGATAAATGCCCCTGCTGCGGGGAACCAACCCGTGTCCATGAAAGTCGTTCCATAGAGGATGGAAAAGAAAAGATCACAAAGACACTGTTTTGTGACAATCAAAATTGTGAAACCAGACGGCTGCGTCAGTTCGTCCATTTTGCGGGCCAGAAGGCTATGAATATTGAAGGGTTGTCTGAAGCGACACTGGAAAAATTTATAGGCAGAGGCTGGATTCATACCTATATGGATATTTATGAACTGGACAGGCACAGGAATGAGATTATTCAGATGGAAGGCTTTGGAGAGAAATCCTGGCAGCGGCTCTGGGATGCAATCCAGGGCAGCAGGAACACGACTTTTGAGCGTTATCTGATTGCTATGGATATTCCCATGGTGGGGAACACAGCCAGCCGTACGCTTTGCAGACAGTTTCATGGGAGCCTGGAGGAATTCGAGGATGCAGTACATCATCAGTATGATTTTACACAGCTTCCGGATTTCGGAGATACTCTGCACAACAATATCCATGAATGGTTTTATGATGAAGAGAATCTTTACGTATGGGAGGTATTACAGCAAATGTTAAATATCGAGATCAACTCACCAGGGGACGGCATGGTTTCCGTATCGGAGAATCCTTTTGTAGGAATGACGATTGTAGTGACCGGAAAGGTGGAGCCTTATACCCGAAGTGGTATCAATGCAAAAATTGAATCTCTGGGTGCCCGTGCAGGAAGTTCGGTGAGCAGTAAAACAGATTATCTGGTCTGTGGAGAAAAAGCCGGCAGCAAGCTGGCAAAGGCCAGGGAACTGGGAGTAAAAGTCCTGACACCGGAACAGTTTTTCCGTATGGCCGGCGAATAGGGCAAGGATCTAAAACAATAGGATTTTATGTATGGGAGAGAGCTTGTACAGTTCTCTCCTGTCTTTAAAGGAGGAAATCAAATGAGCAAGAGAACCATGATAAAATTGTCGGCATCTGAGGATTATATTTATCTGAGGACATTATCAGAGGAATACCGTTCCCCACAGGGATTTACGATTACAGATAAAGAATTAGCGGAGATGGAGGAAAAGGGGTATAAGGTTATATCAGATATCCATTCTTTTGCAAAACTGTCACTGCGGAAAACAATGGACGGGACGGATATTCTGGTCATAAACTTTACCTGGCTGAGTGACGCAGGCGGAGGAAAGGTTTCCGGAAGAGAGGAAACGGTGCTGCTTTCCTATGAGAAGTTTCAGGAGTATGTCCGGGAAAGCAGGAAAAATAACGGAGAGCAGAAAAGGATTTTGTCTTTGGATGAAAAGCCCAGACCGAGGATTGAATTCCAGAGCAGACGGAATCTGAAGGCGGTCACAGGGGAAAAACTTCTTCGGAAAAAGCTGGGGAAGGCTCTCTGGAGACATTTTGCATGGAAAGGGAGCAGGCAGATTACAATATACGATGATTTCGAGCCATACAGCTTTTTCTTCCGGGAACAGACGCCATACGGAACCGGAATCTGCGGAGGAATCATTCTTCATGGGTGGGAAAATATGGAGAAGGCGTATTATGGGATACATACCTGACCAGAATAGGCAGGACAGGTTTTACAGGACAGAATGCAGGGCAGGCGGCAGGATATGTTGTCTGTCCTGTATTTTTTTCTATTTTGTTGAAAAATGCGTAATCCATGCGTAAAGGATAAGTATAAAATAAAAAAGGAGATGGGAAACTTATGTTAATTGCAATCGACCATGGGAACAAACAAATGAAAACAATCCACTGCCCGCCTTTTGTGTCCGGGCTGACGGAGAGCATTGTCAGGCCCTTTGGCAGCGAGGTCCTGGAATACCGGGATAAGTTTTACACGCTGTCAAACCAGAGGATCCCTTATAAGAGGGATAAGACGGAGGATGACCGCTTTTTTATCCTTACCCTGTTCGCAGTCGCAGAGGAACTCCATAGAAAAGAGCGGTACGGGGAAGAAGTGGTGCATGTATCCCTGGCGGTAGGGCTTCCGCCTGCCCACTATGGGGCGCAGAACCAGTCCTTCATCCGGTATTTTTCAGGCAGGGGCATTGTAAACTTCCAGTACCGGGAGAATCCCTACACGGTTTATATTGAGGATGTGCGGTGCTACCCGCAGGCTTTTGCGGCGGCCGTGACCATGATGGACCGGCTGCTGGATAAGCCCAGGGTGCTGGTCGTGGATATCGGAGGCTTTACGGCGGACTATCTGATGATGCGCTCCGGCCGGGCGGACCTGTCGGTATGCGACTCCCTGGAGAACGGGGTGATCCTTCTGTATAACCGGATACGGACAAAGGTAAATTCGGAATTTGATATCCTGCTGGAAGAAACGGACATTGACGGCATTTTAAAAGACGGTGGGGACACGTATGCCCCGGAAGTGGTCTCCCTTGTGGAGAAGCTGGCGCAGGATTTTGTCAACGACCTGGCAAACAGCCTGCGGGAGCGCATGCTGGATCTGATGTCCGGCATGGTGGTATTTGTGGGCGGCGGGGCAATCCTGCTGCGCCGGCAGATCGAAGCCTCCGGGAAGGTGAGAAATGCCCTGTTTGTGGAAGAAATCCATGCCAACGCAAAGGGATATGAGTTCCTTTACAAGATGGAAACAGGCAGGTGAGCCTATGGGGGAAAAGAAAAACCGGGAGCGGTTCAGCATCAAGTTCAATGAAAATGACCCGTCCCATGATGCGGTGATCCGCCTGCTGGAGAAACAGGGGGCGCACAGCAAGGCGCAGTTTCTTGTGAATGCGGTCCTCCATTACATCCACTGCCCGGAAACGCCGGATATCAGGATTCCCCCGGCGGTGGACAGGGCGGCCATAGAAGAAATCGTTGCGGAGATCCTGGAGCGGAAGGGAACGGGAAAACAGGCCGGCCACAGACCGGATGTAAGGAAAGAACCTGCGGCGGAGCGGGGAACTGTAAAGCAGGAGCAGAAAAGAGAAGGGGAACAGCAGAAAGAAATAGACCAGGCGACACTGGCGCTGATCGCGGATACCATGTCGGCGTTCCGGAGCAGTTAAAAAGCACAGGGGGGATTATTTTCCGCTCTGTGCCTCCCGCTCACCAAGAGCCAGGATAAAACTGTTGATAATATCCTCCAGGTGGCGGTATTGTGCGGGAGGAAGGTCTGAGATTTTAGAGAGCAGGACAGAATAGTCGCCTCCGTTTATTTCACCCAGGAGCAGGTAGTCGGTGCTGATGTCAAGGGCGGAGCAGACCCGGATGATATTTTCCGGGCGCAGGGCTTTTTTGCCAAGCTCTGCGGAGGAGACGGTCTGGGGCGTGATGCCTGCTTTCTCCGCCAGCTCTTCCTGCGTCAGACGGAGCTGTTTTCTGCGGTTTAGTATGCGGTTGCCAATCTGTTTCAGTAAATTGTCCATTCCCCACCCTCCTTGCTATGGACTAATTTTATCTGCTATGATATAAATAATTAAGCGATTATGGTTGATAAAATTCTTCTATGACATATATAATGGACGGTAAAGGTAAAAATATAAGAGAATGTAGAAAATATAAGAAGAAAGGGAGAATACTATGTTAAATGATGTATGGTTAAAGATAGCCCAGTTCTTAGGCACACTGAACGGGGAGAACGTGAAACGGGAGAGCTATGTGCGCACTCCGGAATATGAGGCGGCTCTGGAGGCATGGAAGGAAACGGAGCAGGAATGGGAGGCATTCCTGGAAACACTGCCTGCAGAGGGGCAGGAAAAGGCAGAGAAGATGAAAGAGCGGCTGGAGGATTTTGCATCCGCCCAAGAGAAGCGTGCCTATATTCAGGGATACGTGGACTGTGTGCAGGCGCTGTACCACATGGGGCTTCTGAAAGAGAACGAGGGGTTGAAATGGGCGGAGAAACTAGAATTGCATCAAGAAGTGCATAAAGGGAAGTGATATTCCCTCCGCTTAGAGGAAACAGGGCATCCTGTTTTCCTATTTGTCCTCTTCGCCATCAAAAACGCATAACTGATGCCTGGCACATCCGACAAAGCTCGCAGCTCAATATCCGTAACGTGCTGCTTGTTGGTTTCAATGCGTGTAATTATGCTTATGTACGACAAAGAAAAAACAATCAGCGGTATGGTGGAATATTTATCGCCATTCTGATAACAGAAATTTTATTGTTTTAGAGTGATAATTGAATGGAAAGTCAGAGTGTCATCATTATAATACATTTGAATATCACCATGATATTTGCGGACAGTTCTTCGGATGCTTTTCAGACCAAAACCATGCCTGCGTTTATCTGCTTTATTAGTAGAAAGCATCTTCGATGAATCAGAAAAAGGATTTTTCCTGCTGGAGTTTATAATAGTTATCACAACGAATGGCGTTTTGGCTCTTTGGCTTGTGCTGATTTCGATAAAGGATTCCGGAATACCGGATGCTGCTTCAAGGGCATTGTCTAACAGGTTGCAGAACAGGGAGGTAAGGTCAGAATCTGTAATAAAATCCACTGTCCCGCATCTGATATCAGTATGGAAAGAAATTTTTTGGCGGTCACACTGACGTTTATAACGGCACAGGATAGCGCTCAGCATTTCGTTGTCACACAAATGGGCGGTTTCCTTCAGGTCTGAGGACAGCATGAGCTGTTTAATATAGGCGCTGATTTTATCAGATTCCTTTTTGTCATTCAACATGTCAATGGACTGCAAATGTTTTTTGATATCATGGATCAGAATATTCTGATTCTCGCTTTGTGAGAGCAGCATTCCATAGTATTCTGCCGCATTTGCTTCCTTTTGAAGCAGTAACTGCATATCCGTAAATTCTATATTCTTTGTTTGATTGTATTGATAGATTCCAAATACAAGGAGATTGGATATCAACAGAAAAACGGCTCCCATGGCAACCATCCAGTCAAGTGATTGCGGGAGGGAAACCGATTCGCCGATACTTATAAGCGTAAACATAATAAAAATAGAGGTTACAGGGATAAAAACAAAAAGGAAAACAGAACGGTCATACTGCTCCGCATTCTTTTTTTGTTTTTTCATCAGGTGCATCAATATAAAAGTTACAGCAAAAAATATGAGCTTGCTAAAAACCGAAAACAATAAAAGATGATAAAAGTCCCTGCTATTGTTGAGAAAATGAGGGGCGAACCGCTTGGTAATCCCGTAAACAATCAGTTCGCTCGTTGTCATAACAGCTGTCAGTATGGAGGCATGAAATACTGCTGTGTACCAGTTTGGACAGCACTGTATAATCAGGAAAATAAAATTCAGTAAGAAATATAAAGTGGTATTGAACCATACAGATTCAAACAGTGACACGCCAAACAGGATAAAATAGAAACCGCATAACATAAGCATCTTTTCCCGGGGCTTGCGCCTGGCAGAAAACAGGTGGGAAGAGTACTGCCAAAGTATCATTGCCTCCACAAGAAAACTGAAAAAATAGCAGATGATATTTTTCATTTGATTTACCTCATGCTTTCCAAATAAAGGAGATAGGCTTCTTTAAATAAGCTGTATTTTCTTTTGGTCAGGTAAGCAGACAGCCCGGCAGTCATATAAATAAGATTGCGGTCAAAATTCGTGACATGTTCAAAATTGATAATGAAACTGCGGTGTGTCTGGAAAAAAAGGTTTTTGGGGAGAAGCTCCAGCCAATACTGCATATTGTGGACAGATTCAAAATCACACAGGGTTGTATGCACCGTTACTTTTCTGCCCTGTGCTTCTACCGCTATGACTGAAGATGCCGGAAGGGTATGCACACCCTGTTTTGTTTCGATTGGAAGATTGATGGCCATGGTGGTATATAAATCAATGGCGTCTTTCATGTTACGAAAAAACCGGTGGATATCCAAGGGTTTTGACAGGTAACGGAATACATGGAAGCGCATGGCATCATCCAGATATTGGGAGTAAGAGGTAACAACAAAAATAATAATGTTGTCATTTGCCCTTTTTAATTCATTGCCGACATAGATGCCGTTGATTCCCGGCATCTCAATATCAAGGAAAAGGATATCTTTTTCCCCGGTGTCTGCAAGCAGCGATTCACCGTCAGAAAAGCAGGTGATTTCGGGACATTTTAAACTGATGTTTTTAAAAAAGTTCCTGATATATTTTTGAAGCTGTTCAACTACAAGCGAATCATCGTCACAAATGAGTATTCGCATTTTCGCACCTCTTTTCATTACATTTGCTATATATAAATTCTTTTACATTATACTATAAAGGATAAGAGAATACAAAAAAATTGCATGAAAAGGCATTTTTTAGAGGATTTTGGGGTTTGGAAAAAGAATCAGGAAGGTTAGGGTGAATATTGGAAGAATGACCAAATAGAGACAAAACATGTCGTTTGGTGCAGAAAGGGTTGAAGTTATGACAGAGACATGGATAATGAGAGTTGTCATTGACTTCAACAGAATTTTAAGGAAAAAGGAGTATGGTTATTGCTATGAAAAAGAACATTTCAAAAAAGATGTTTGCATTGTCTGTGCTTATGTCCGCCGGTATTCTGATGACTGGCTGTTCCGGTACGGCAGCAGAACCCTCTGAGAGCACACCGGCCGGAAGCTGCACAGAGGAGGCGCAGGAGAATGCCTGGAGTGCAGGAGGGGCGGAATCCGGAACAAACCATATCAGCGAGAAGTTGTCCGATCAGCTGGTTATTGACGCGGAGGTGGTTTTGCCGAAAGAGCAGGGATACAGCGTGTATGCGTTGACAGAGAAAGCGTTTCCGAGAGAAGAGTTGGATGTTTTTTCCGGAATGTCGGAAGCAGTCGTAACGGATCACCCGGAATGGACGGGAGCTTATTCCGCAGAAACGAAAGAGGGCGGATACTTTAGTACGGATCCCCTGGGTAATTTTACATATGCCAGGGACGAGGAAAGGGACGATTACATTGTATCTCTGGTGGAATCCGCATATTATAATGCCGGCAGTTGTTCTTTCCGGAAGGAAGAAATACAGGATTTGTCCTTTCTGAACGCAGAGGAAGCCGTTCAGATGGGAAAGGAAAAGGTGAAAGAACTGACAGGACAGGATTCGGAGGTTCTTGCTGCTTATGCCCTAAATCAAAAAGAACTAACGGAGTTGGATGAGAAGTACAGACAGACGCAGAACTACCAGGAAGATGCACAGAGAGGAAAAACAGCCACGGTCGATGACTGGTCGGACGCAGATGAGATGTACTATATGGAGTATGAACTGACGAAGGAAGGTCTGCCAATCTACAGCGGCATCAATGAGCCGGGCATATCCATGGCGGTGGAAACCTATTGGACGGCTGAAAGCCGGATTACGATGTTGCTTGATCAGGATGGGATTCGCTATATAGCCGTTAGGGGTGGATTTTTTGATGCCAGCCCGGAAGCAGAGGCGCAGACAATTATTTCAGCGGAGGCAGCGCTGGAAGCGGTAAAGGAAATTTATGAGAATACCATATTGGACTCGCAGGTTACAATCTCCCGGATATGGCTGGAGTATGTTGTTGTACCGGACTGGAAAGAGACGGAACAGTATAAGCTGGCGCCTTATTGGTGTGTGCAGATAGATTCGCCTTCGGGAAACAGCAGCGCCGAGCGAATCAATGCGATAACGGGAGGGAATCTGGCCTATGGAGAATAACAGGGTATTGCCCCGCCTGCTTGGTGCCGAATTTAAGAGAAGTCTGACAGTGAGATTTTTTCTTGTGCCGGTTGGTGTTGTGCTGTGTATCTGCCTGGACACCTGGAACCAAATACCATTTATGTGGACCTCCCCTGAGACTGTGGATGTATACTATTATTGGTGTAATTCTTTTATATTTGGCGGCTTTTATGGTATCTATGTGGTTCCAATGCTGGCGGCGCTTCCCTATGCAGTAAGTTTTTGTGAGGAATACAATACGAATATGCTGAGGATGCTGCTTATGAAAACAGGGAAGAAGAAATACTGCATGTCCAAGGTGCTTACAACGTTCCTCTCAGGAGCTCTTCCGGTATCGGCAGGTGGGATTGCCTTTATCCTTTTGGCAAATTCTTTTATTCAGTTGTTTCATCGAGCCAGATTGCCGGAGACAGAAGCTTTTCCTTTTTATGAATTTTTGTTGCAGGGTAATGTTGCCGGTTATTTTACAGCGGTTATCTTCCTTTTGTTCTTGACCGGAGGGTTATGGGCAACGGCAGCTTTGCTGGTATCGTCATATTTCCCTAATATCTATGTGACGGCGGCCTCTCCTTTGATTCTGTCCTTTTTGACAGGTCGGGCTTATTTTGTTTTGAAGATTCCTGTTGGACTCCGGTTGGATTTATGGCTGCAGGGCAGAAGCTCCGTCGGTACGGATCGGCTCACCATTTTGTGTTCTGCGTTGGTGGTGTTGGGACTGACTGTGGGATTTGGCGTCCTGTTTTACCGGAAGCTGAAAGGGAGGGTGAAGAATGAGTAAGGGAGTTCGGGTATTTTGCTTTCAGCTAAAGCAGGAATTAGTGCAAGTCAGGGTGCTGATTCTGTTCATGATTCTTGCTGTGTTTATCTATTCCTATCTGGAGCCGGTGGCTGATCTGGCGCAGGCGGCCTCAGAGAAAGTGAGTCCGTGGGCTTTTCCACATCTGATAAATGATTATATCTGCCAGATGGTTTTTCTGGTGAGTGCGGTTTTTCTGTTTAGCACAGCGCCCTTTGAAGGGAAGGCTCATTACTATATTATTCAACGTTCCGGGAGATTTTCATGGCAGTTGGGTAATGTACTGTATATTCTGGCATCTTCATTTTTGTTTGTGGGGGTTATATGGGTGTTTAGTGTTATCAGCCTGCTTTCACAAACCAGGTTTAGCGGCGACTGGGGAATCATCTGGGGGACGCTGGCAAGGACAAACGCGGGGAATCAGTATGGTGTACCGTTTACGGTGTTTGCTTATATTGTCGGTGTATTTTCGCCTGTGGAGGCGACTGCAATCAGCTTCCTGCTTGAGTGGGCGTGCGTTGCATGGATGGGGCTGGTGGTCTATTTGTTCAATTACATCACAAAAAAGATGACAGGGATATTGGCAATGTCATTTAGATAAGGATAACATTGCAGTTAGGATTCTTTTTACAGCGAGTAAACATTTTGTTTATTCGCTGTTTTTCTATATCCAAAAGCATTCAACGTAATAAATTTGTACGACAAACAGACAGATGCTTTCATCTGCCTTAAAAATGGTATATACTAATACTCGATTAAGCTGCTCTATATAGAAAGCTTATCGCTGACTGGGATTTGACTTTGCGAGGGTCTGTTCTCCCAGAACGTACAGGAAGAAGCTCATGTCCGATTAGATACTCTACATCGGGTGGGGCTTTTTCTTTTTTTATTGATAGAAAGTGACAGCAAATTCGCATTGCACGGGTATAATTCAGCTGATATATATGTTTGCAGCCAGCTTTTTGCTTGACAACAACATTAGTCGCTATAATCTCACAGAAATTATACAGAGTCATTCTTGACCATATTTCCTGCACAATATATTCTGGTTTCTTTGCATGAAACCGCGTTAATCCTAATGCATATTTTAACTCGCGAAAAGAGGTTTCTATTCCCCAGCGTTTCGCATATAACTGTTTGATTTCATCAGAACTAAATTTTTCCTGTGGCAGATTTGTAATAATACATTCATAAGAGTCTTGTGAGATTGGAAAACGCACCACTCTCATTTTTATTTCGTAAAACTTATTAGAATGCAGGTCAAGATAATCAAAAGGTGTTTTCTTCATAATTATTCTGTATTTTTGGGGATTTGCTTTTACTTCATCTGTCTGCTTTTTTGTGAGGGTAAGATTAACCCATTCGTCAAATTCATCACTCTCTGGCAGCATTGTCAGCCCCGAAGCTATTCCATTACTTGTTACATCTTTGACGCGTATTAAGTAATACATTCCTTTGTGTTCCGCATGAGCAAATATATTATAGTTCTCATAACCTCTGTCTGCGATAAAAATAGCAGTTTGACCACTGTATCTGTCAATCAGTTCACACATAGCACTATTTTCATTTTTCAATCGGGCAGGCTGGATAACTGCATCTGTGTATCTTCTGCTGCATAAATCATAAAAAGCGTTTAAATGCAGTTGGTTGGAGCCTTTTCTGTCAGGAAGCGGTTGAAAATAGGTTGTTTCATCTTTGGGATTGTTGGCAATGCATAAATCCGAACCATCACAGGCAATTAATCTAAGCCCTTTATATGCAGCATTATCATTAAAAGATTTAGTGAATTCCTGAAATAAGAATTCAAATGCTTCTGGCAGTATCTGTGCCCTGCGCTGGTTAAATGCTGAATTCGATGGCGTGGAACTGTCAAAATCAAAATATTCCAAAAGTTCATCTCTTAATGCTTTGCCTTCCATTGTAAGCATAAACTTCATTATCTCTTCAAATGACCATTTCTTTTTACGTGAAAAATCCGTTTCTGGATTCTTTGTAAACAGCCAACGGTAAGAATCCATTTCTGTAATAATGGATAATAGTTTTTGTTTTACCTCTGTAGAATAACTCATTGTGTAATCCTCCCTGCAATCAAGATAGTTCTTAATTACAAGGGCCGCTCTGACTATCTTTCTTTTTAGATAGTCAGAGCGGCCACACATTTGGTTCATCCTGTCAAGTGATTTATGAAATAATACAAAAAAAGAACAGGGTACATATTTCTACATACACTGTTCTTTGAATCGTCCTTATCTAAATGACATTGGGGATATTGGTGGCATCTTTTTTTGTATTTCTGGATGTAATGATCTACAATTCATGGACACCAAAGGCGTACCTTTTCTCGCCGGTGACGTTGGCACAATTGAAGGTGATGTCAGGGAACAACCTGTCTTATGGCGTATCTTTGGAATATGCGGTGGTGTTCTTTGCAGTGACAATCACGCTTTTTATTGTGATTTGCCTGGGGTCGGGAACTAAAAAAATAAAGAAATGGGGACAGCAAAAATGAATGGCAGAAGGATTATCTTTAAAAATGTCTCTAAGACAATAGAGGAGCAGACGGTATTGAAGGACATTAATCTGGAGATACCAGAGCGGGGGATTTATGGGATTGTGGGAAGGAACGGTTCTGGGAAGACGGTGCTGATCAAGTGCCTCTGCGGGTTTATGTCTGTCACGGAAGGTGAGATATGGGTCGGAGAAAAACAGGTCGGGCGAGATGTGGAATTTGTCGAGGATATTGGCTTCATCATCGAGACACCAGGATTTTTGCCCAGAGAATCCGGATATCGGAATTTAAAATATCTTGCCTCCATCCGAAATGTGGCTGGAAAGGAGCGGATCAGGGAGTGCATCACCATGGTTGGTCTTGACCCTGACGATAAGAAATGGGTTGGGAAATATTCCCTGGGGATGCGCCAGCGGCTGGGTATTGCACAGGCTATCATGGAAAATCCCAGTCTGATTATCCTTGACGAGCCCATGAATGGACTGGATAATCACGGCGTGGAAGAGATACGAAAACTTCTGCTTGGGCTGAAAGAGGAGGGAAAGCTAATCCTCATCATCAGTCATAACTGGGAGGACATCAGGCTGCTCTGTGATAGGGTGTATGAGATGGATATGGGAGTGCTGACACAAATAAAGTAAAATATGATATAATTTTTTCTTGTGAGATTTTCGTAACATTTCAATGATACTATCCATGATAGAAGAATAGAACTGGAAGGATGTGAACGTATGCGGCTCTTAGTGGTGGAGGATGACCGGCTTTTGAACAATACACTGTGCTACAATCTTTCTGCGTCCGGCTATACTGTAGATTCCGCTGTGACAAGTGCGGAGGCGGTTCGTTTCTTTGAAGCGCAGGACTATGACCTGATTGTGCTGGATGTGAACCTGCCGGATGGAAACGGGTTTGATTTCTGCGAACAGATCAAGGAGCGCCGCCCTGATACTGCTGTGATTTTTCTGACGGCAAATGACATGGAAAGCGATATGCTGAAAGGGTTTGAGCTGGGCGCGGATGATTATGTAACAAAACCCTTTCCCATCAGTGTATTCCGTAAAAAGATATCGGCTCTGCTTGGCCGCATCCAAAAGCAGACAGGCGGCGACTGCTATGCGGACGGTACGCTGTCCATCAATTTCTCGGAGCTGACCGCAGAACTGTCCGGGGAGTCAATTACGTTTACGCCGCTAGAATATAGACTGCTGAAAGTGCTGGTGAGAAATCCCAAAATCGTTTTGACCCGTCAGATGCTTCTTGAAAAGCTGTGGGATGCGGACGAAAATTTTGTGGATGAACACACTCTGACGGTTACGATCAGCCGCATCCGGGGTAAAATTGAAGTGGACGGCCTGCAATATATCAAAACAGTTTACGGCATGGGCTATATGTGGATTGGAGGGCTGAAAAAGTGAAAGGGCTTTCTGTCAACCGGGCCTGTGCCATAGGGACTGCCTTTTTATGTGGCATTTCGCTGGCTGCCCTTGCTACGGTGTATCTGCTTACCGGGAACCTGATTCTTGTCTGGCTGGGCCTGCTGTTTACCATTCTGGTTTTTGCCTGCGTTGCTGTTTTTGTGGCGTTTCTCCGCCGCAAGCTGGTATTATTTTCGGACAGCCTTTGCCGGACGATGGATGATATGCTGGATGGGGCGGCCCCACCGCCGCAAATTCATGAGGAAGAAAATCTGTTTTACAAAATCAATCATCGGCTGCTGCGTCTGTATGAAGTCATGCGGGAGAATCGGGAGCGTGTGGCGAAGGACCGGGCTGATTTGCAGGAACTGATTTCCGACATATCCCATCAGGTGAAAACGCCGATTGCCAACCTCCAGATGGTAAACGCCACGTTGCTTGAACAGTCCGTGCCGGAGGAAAAACAGCGGGAGTTTTTACAGGCATCCAGCGGACAGCTTGATAAGCTGGATTTTCTTATGCAGGCTATGATAAAGACCTCCCGGCTGGAAACCGGCGTGATTTCTCTGGACAGAAAAATACAGCCGCTCTATGATACCCTTGCGGCGGCGCTGGGCGGTATCCTGCTTAACGCCGAAAAGAAAAATATTCATGTAAGTGTGGATTGCCCGCCTGATCTGGCGCTGGCCCATGACAGGAAATGGACCGGCGAGGCCCTGTTCAATATTCTGGATAATGCTGTAAAGTACACGCCGGAGGGCGGCACGATTCGCGTCACCGTCCAAAGCTGGGAGCTGTATGTGAAAATCGACATTGCGGACAGTGGGAAGGGAATTGCGGAAAACCGACAGGGCATGATCTTCAAACGCTTCTACCGGGAAGAGGAAGTACACGATGTGGACGGCATCGGCATCGGGCTGTATCTGGTTCGTGAGATCGTCACCATGCAGGGCGGCTATATCAAGGTATCTTCCGCTGTGGGATACGGCTCTGTATTTTCCATATTCCTTCCCTATGGTTAAAATTCCGGAAACGGGAGAGTGAAAGATTATATCATCCAAACTCGTTTTCCTTATTGGACGTGGTATAATTCCCAACGATGAAAACGCTTTGATGGAATTTACCATTTATTCTGATGTGGGGGAAAATGACCTTCTGGACTGGGGAATGGCAAAAACAGTCTGTGTAACCGTGGTGGATAATTATCCGTTAGATACGCTTCCGCTTGATTCTACACCGGAATACTTATTTTTTATGGTGATTCCATGGTCAATGAACGCTGATTTTGACGGATTAACGGGACTTACTAAATCAGGTCTGACTTTTTGGACAGATACGCCTACGCAGACAATGGCGCAGATTCAGTCTGAAATTACAGATGCGGGGATTGCCTATGATTATACGCTTATAAATCTATCTTCCGCAGTTGATCTGTTCCGGAGCATCACTTTTGTTGTAGATGTGTTTATTTACGCCTTTGGAGCTATGATTTCATTGATTGCGGTTGCAAATGTATTTAATACGATTTCAACAAACATCCGCATCAGGAGGCGGGAACTTGCCATGCTGCGTTCGGTTGGAATGTCGGAACATGGTTTTAACCGGATGATGAATTTCGAGTGTTTCTTTTATGGATTGCGCACGATTCTGTTTGGAGTGCCGATTGCAGGTATTCTTTCATGGCTGATTTATAAAGGGCTGGTTACGAATGAACAGCTTGAAAGATTTTCGTATCGTTTTCCGTGGCAAAGCATGATAATCAGCATATTAGGTGTATTTTGTATTGTTTTTATTACAATGTTGTATGCTACCAGCAAAATCAGGAAAGAAAATATTATTGATGCACTTAGAGATGACATGGCTTAGCAAGGATGGGAAATGTTATTATTTAGAAATATTTTCTGCCATTTTGCAGGCAGCTTGATAGTCTGGCTGCAAGATGGCATAAGGAGTATATTATGTGGCAGTTTGCATTTTTTGTATTTTTTGTTTCAGTCTGCATATTCGCAGGAATTATGTTTCATGATTCCAGAACATTATGGAGTGGAGCCTCGTTTTTGATTATGATGATGTGTCTGGCGATATTTTTGTTGTTTGTCTTATACCAATGTTCAGAATGGCTGGCAGCGCATGCTTTAGTGATTGGAATACTGATTGTTATGTTTGTTTTAGCAGTAGGCAGTGTGGCTTTGTTTCCAGTGGCTTTGATTCTTGTGTTCTTTATAGAAGGGGTAAGAGTTATTAGACATGAAGGAATAAAACCGACAAATCTATTATCAATGTTGTTTTCTGTTCTGTTATGTATTTATCTGGCGGTCTGGCCGGTAATTGGAAACTTGGGAAAGAATACATTAGGTACAATGCTGTATAAAATTATTAGTTTCATAGTAGTATATATATTGTTGGTGCTGGCAGTGTATTCACTTTCCGCAGTGCTCAATCTTCTTCACTTAAAAAAGAAAAGAAACGCAGATTACATTATTGTACTGGGGGCAGGAATTATTGGAAGCAGGGTTACGCCGTTACTTGCAGCACGGATTGAAAAAGGAATAGAATTGCTGTGCTATAATCCAAATGCTGTACTGATTATGTCTGGCGGACAAGGTTCAGGAGAGGATATTCCAGAAAGTAAAGCTATGGCAGATTATGCGATTGATAAAGGCGTAAGTGCGGAAAAAGTCATTTTGGAACAGAAATCTGTGTCCACGGAGGAAAACCTACGGTTTTCGAGAAAACTGATAAATAAACAGAATCCACAAATTATAGTTGTCACAACTGCTTATCACATGTTCAGGGCGTTAATACTGGCAAAGAGGCAGGGAATAAGATGTGTGGGTTTCGGTTCTAAAACAAAATGGTATTTTACACTGAATGCTTTTATCCGGGAATTTGTTGGATATTTAAGTCTGACATGGAAAAAGCATATTCTTGTGATTGGAATAAATGTATGTATTGTAATAGCAGTGTATAGATTTAAGTAAAAACAATGAATATAACAGTCATTTCACAGTGCATGGGTATGACATTGAAGTGAAGGACACCCTGATTGCGGAAGCGGTAGGGAAATGCGTTTTGTAATAGATTGCTCGGACTTATTATGAGGGAGCAGGAACGGTTCGGAACGACAGATGAGCCGTGAAAAAATGACAACAATGGATTTGAAAAAAGAGCGTAAATGGAATAGAGCAGAATTTTTATCAGAACAATGTATCAACGAACAAGTATAACAGGAGCAAGGCACAGTATCAAATGACAGCGGCCTGACCACGTGGTACAAAGACAAGACATTGGAAGAATGGGCGTTGACAGCACCAAAATATACAGATCCGGCAACGGGTCTCTCATGGTATGTTATAGACGGCAAACAGCCATATATGACAGGGGAAGATACTGAAAAATTTTGGGAAATGTGCAAGGAGACGGGAGAATATCCGGTGAAAAAATTTGCGGAAATGACAGGAATGATACAGTACCTTGATGATAATACGGTTGCTTACGTGGGTGATAACGTTACCGTAATCAAGTTAAAGGACGGGAAGAAACTGGAGATTGATACTTCATCCATGACATATGACATGATCATGAATATGTTCAAGAATCTGCCGAAAAGCGGGAATTACTTTGACAGCTCATATTAGCAGAAGAATATCCAGAAAGCTATGTTTTCCTCAGAGCAGTGATGCTTTACATATTCCCCCATAGATACACTGACAAACACAGGGGTTCAAGTATGAAAGGAGAAAATCATGAAATCGCAGATGATTCCAAAGCAAGCATATATTCCGCCGTTTGACTCTCAAGCAATCAAGGTTCAGCACATTGAATATTTTGACCCGCCCTATCAGGAATATCATGGAGAAAAAATCACAGAACAGGTGATAGCGGAGGTCTTAAAGAAAATTCCCAGTGGAATCAATATTTATTTATTCTTAGACCCATGCGGAGAGGATAATTGGCTTGAAGTAAACTGTGACGGCAAATGGATCGCAATCTGGTTTTGGGGCGATTTGGGAGAAAACACTTATTTTTCTTATAATCCTGCATTTGTGGATACTGCCGGCCAGGTCAGCAAAATGGATTTTTCAGACAAAAGTATATATACAGATCTTAAAAGCGGAGGTCAGTCGCCGATTGCCAAAATTCATGCGCTTACCGATATTGAAACGGGTATCAAGGCAGTTGAATATTTTATTCGGACAGGGGCGTTTTATCCAGGAATTGATTGGCTCCATGAGTACATATAGCTGTGCCTGCTATCAAGCGCCGCAAAGTACACGCCGGAGGGCGGCATCGACATCGGACTGCACCTGGCCCGTGAGACCGTCACCATGCAGGGTGTCTACATCAAGGCCACTTCTTCGCTGGGACAAGGCTCTATGGTTTCCATATTTCTGCCCCGCAGATAAAGTTTCAAAATCCAGCCGCTTGTAACATTTCTGTGACAATTGCCTGTTACAATATTAGCCTTGTAAATAATTTAGATTAGGAGGAACCAATCATGGGACTGTTTTCCAGAAAACCGAAAGCGCCGGAGTACGATCCGGCAGACTGCGCGGCGAAGAAAAAACGGCTGCGGGAGATTTTTAACGAAACTGTGAAGGATGGCGACAGCTACGAAGTTCTCTACGCCTGTATGTATTCTTCCAAATTTGAGGAAGGATTTGTCTTTGATACTAATACTACCACGTTCTGTTTCTATGTTATGGGCTACCGGCGAAGTGATTTTTGCATTGTGCTGATCCAGGTGGACAGTGCGCTGGAGAACCACTCGGAGGCGGTGTTCCTCGATATGGACAGTATTGTCAATGTGTCTTATGACCCTAAGATCACCAAAGCCTGTCTGGAGTACAGAAAGGACTACGGCAGTTTTGGGGAACTGCTGGACATTGGCGGCACCAGCAGCAAAACCATGTATGGCCCCAAGAACATCCATCAGCCGGAAGAAAAGGAACGGTTCCTGGACTTTTTGGAGGCTTTCCGGGCCAGATTGGAGCAGAAGGGGTATAAGCTGGATAAATGGAAACGGTAAACTGGAATTTGGAGGTATAGAAATGGTTGACGTAAATATGCCTAACACATTACTCGTAAATGGAAAAGAATATAAGATTATTGGGCTTTTGGGAAAAGGTAAAGGCGGTTATTCTTATTTAGCAAGCGATGGAGAGCAACAGTATGTTTTAAAGCAGATACATCACGAGCCATGCAGTTATTATCAGTTTGGCAATAAGATTCAGGCAGAGATAAATGATTATAATAGACTGAAAAAAATTGGTATCAGAATCCCCGAAATGATAGATGTTGATATAGTGAATGAAAGGATTTTGAAAGAATATATCGAGGGCAGAACCATATATGAACTTGTAAAATCTGATTGTATGAAAAACGAATACATAGAACAGATAAAAGATATGTGCAGTCTGCTCTATCCCGCAAACACCAACATTGATTATTTTCCCACAAATTTTGTGGTGCAGAACAGATTGATATATTATATTGATTTTGAATGTAACGATTATATGGAAGAATGGAATTTTGAAAATTGGGGGATTTTGTACTGGTCAAAAACAGAAGAATTTCTGAAATATTTGGCTGAACATTCGCAATGATAAATTCCAGTTTGTTGAGTGATCAATCTACATGTTCAAAATTCAAACCAAGGGGGCTATTTGATGGAAACGCAATTTCCTTCCTTTTCGACATCTAAAACGCTTGTAAACATCGCTGCCTATTTTCTGTTGTTTTTGGCTGGAGATTTGGCGAACAGTATCATTTTTGACCGGCTTTTTTCACTTGTCAAATTCCAGAATGCAAGTTTCTATGTCATATTGAGAATGTTGGGCTGTACTTTTGTTACCGCGTTTCTCTTTTGGCTTTACACAAACAAAGCTCTGCATTTGAAGATGAGTGATTTCAAAATCACATGGAACATCCAAGGCTGGGGCATTCTTTTATCCACTCTCTTGCCTGCCTTTGTTGTCATTGTTTTTCTGGCCATTGGTAAAGCAGAAACACATATGCCTGCGCCCAGTGAAAGCGTCTTTATCGTAATCGCTTCTATGATTACCGCTTTAAAAGCCGGTGTGCTGGAGGAAATGTTGTTTCGCGGTTTCATCATGACGCTGCTTGAGCGAAGATGGAATCAATACGCTGCTATACTGGCGCCATCGCTCCTTTTTGGTTTGGCGCATATTCCGTCTATGGAATACTTTACGATTGCAGGTGTTTTGCTTTTAGTGATAAGCGGTACGCTGGTCGGTGTTATGTTTTCGCTTGCTGCTTATAAAGGAAATTCCATCAGCAATGGGGCGCTTATGCACGCTGTATGGAATTTTGTTATGGTCACAGACATACTACACATCACCACCGCAGAGGGAGCGTATGGCAATCCGATCTGTTCCGTTATCATTCCTTCGGACAATATATGGCTGACGGGAGGCGGATTTGGTGTGGAGGCTTCTTTGATTGCTGTGACCGGATATGCCCTTGTCTGCGCTTTTCTTACATTTAAGAAATAACCCTCAATCAAACGGCTGCCTTGAACTATTACAGTATTGTAACATTTCAAGGCGAAAAACCCAGCCATCTGTGACATTTCTGTGAGGATTGGCTGTTAGGATAACGGCATCACAGAAAGGATGGTGTTTATCATGAGCATTTTGCAAACAACCGATCTAAAAAAACACTACGGCACAGAGCCGAATGTTACAAAGGCGCTGGACGGCGTGACTCTCTCCATTGAACAGGGGGAGTTTGCCGCCATCGTGGGGACCTCCGGCAGCGGCAAGTCCACACTGCTGAACATGATGGGCGGGCTGGATGTGCCTACTTCCGGCAGCGTCAAGGTGAAAGACAAAGAGCTGGCCGGCCTGAAGGATGAACAGCTCACCATTTTCCGCCGCCGCAACATTGGCTTTATCTTCCAGAATTACAACCTTGTCCCCGTTCTGAACGTCTATGAAAACATCGTCCTGCCCGTGGAGCTGGACGGCGATACGGTCGATCAGAAGTTCATGGACGAGGTGGTGCGCCTGCTGGCTCTGGAGAATAAACTGAACAGTATGCCGAATAATCTTTCCGGCGGGCAGCAGCAGCGTGTGGCCATCGCCCGCGCCCTGGTCTCCAAGCCTGCCATCGTCCTGGCGGACGAGCCAACCGGCAATCTGGACAGCCGGACCAGCGCCGATGTGATGGGGCTTCTGAAAGTCACCAGCAGCAAGTTCCGCCAGACATTGGTGATGATTACCCACAACAACGAGATCGCCCAGCTTGCCGACCGCATTATCCGCATCGAGGACGGCAGGATTTCCCAGTAAGGAGGGCGCAGACATGAACGATATTTTATTCGGAAACAACAACGGCGCAGTCATGAAAAGACTGTCCGGCCGCTACTACAAGGCCAGCAAAAGCCGGAACATCATTGCGGTTATCGCAATCATTCTGACGACGATCCTGTTTACCACGATTTTCACCCTGGGTTCCGGCCTGCTGGACACGGTTCACGACCAGAACATCCGCAAGGCAGGCGGCGATGGTCAGGCGGCTCTGACCTATATCAGCGACGAGGTTTACAACAATGTGGCGGGCAGTCCCCTGATCGAACGCATCGCTTATGCAAAGGCAGTTTCCTACCGGCTGAAAAATCCGGGCCTGGAACGCTGGCGGTCTGACCTGTGGTATATGGATGATACCGCCCTGGAGTTTGCCCGCTATACCCCCACAACAGGCCGTCGGCCGGTCGCGGAAAATGAGATTATCGCAGACACAAAAACGCTGGAGGCTCTGGGCGTTCCGGCACAGGTTGGGGAAACGGTTTCGCTGACCTATGAGGTCAAGGGCATTGTGTATACCACAGATTTTACTCTCTGTGGCTTTTGGGAAACCGACAGTTTGAGCAACATCGGGCGGCTGATCATATCAAAAGCCTTTCTTGACGCTCATTCAGACATTCTGACCTATACCTACCCCGTGGACAACGACTATTCCGGTGTTGTGACCGCCTACATCATGTTTCAGGGCAGAGGCGATGTGGAAAGCCGTCTGCATCAGCTTCTTTCCGAAGCTGGCTATACCTGCGACACTATGGGCGGCAGTCCGGGGGACAGCAGTTATATCATTGCGGGCATCAGTCCCGCTTACCAGAGCGGCGCATTATCAGAAAACCCTGCCATGCTGATTTCCGGCATCGTGGGCGTTCTGCTGATTATCATAACGGGCTATCTGATTATCTACAACATTTTTCAGATTTCCGTCATTCAGGATATTCAATCCTATGGGCAGCTCAAGACCCTGGGTACAACACAACGCCAGATCCAGCGGCTGATTAACCGGCAGGCCATCAGGCTCTGTGCTGTCAGCATCCCCATTGGACTACTGATTGGCTTTGTGATTGGGCGTGCCCTGGTGCCGTTCCTGATGAATGGCACAACCTATACTGCCGACGCCGGGATTAGTGTGACGGTCAATCCGCTGATCTTCATTGGCTCCGCCGCCTTTGCCCTGCTGACCGTTTTTATCAGCGTCCGCAAGCCGGCCAAAATCGCCGGAACGGTTTCGGCCATTGAGGCCATCCGCTACACGGAAAACGACGCGGCAGCATTCGGAAGCCGCAAGGTCACGGACAAGAAGTCCACCCACGGCGCGAAGCTCCACTTCATGGCTCTGGCTAACCTGGGCCGCAACCGCAAACGAACCGTGCTGGTCATCGTGTCCATGACATTAAGCATTGTTCTGTTCAATACGGTATTTACCCTGTCCGGTGGATTTGATATTGACAAGTATATCGAGAAATTTTTGAATGTTGACTTTGTGATTTCCACTGCGGACTATTTCCAGTACCAGTTTGAAAAGAGCGAAGGCGATCTGACGGAGAGCTTTATCCAGGCCGTCCGGCAGAATGAAAACTTTGACGACGGCGGCAGGCTCTATACCTCCCGCCTTTTGGAAGAAAACTTTTCTACCGACCACGCCGCATTTACAAACTACAATAAAGACGAGAACGGAAATCCTTTTGTGGACATATACGGCGCAGATGATTTTGTTCTGAACACGATGGAGGCGGTAGAGGGAACCATCGACCTGGAACAGCTGAAAACAGGCAAGTATATCCTGTTGAGCGTGGAATGTACAGATGATGGAACGGTGAT
Source organism: Clostridia bacterium (assembly GCA_910575245.1). Classification (GTDB taxonomy): domain Bacteria; phylum Bacillota; class Clostridia; order Lachnospirales; family Lachnospiraceae; genus UBA3282. The sequence goes on from CAJTEN010000001.1 coordinate 86,950, forward strand.
CGACAATCCGAATATCCATGTTGGAGATACCATCCAGCTGAACCATATCCGAAAGGACGGCCTCTCCGATACCATTGGGGAGAGCTATGAATTTACCATTATGGCAAAGGTCCGAAAAAACGAAAACACCACTACTACCCGCAATACCGGCGCTTCAAGACTCTATCTCCCTACGGAAATTTATCTGCCCCTCTGCGACCAGCCGCACCTGGTCAACTTCCCCTTCAACGTGAAGCCGGGGACAGAACCAGCTATGGAGGAGTTTTTGAAAAGCTATATCGACAGCGTGGAACCCAGTATGGACTTTGAGTCCAAATCGACCTATGTCAGCTCCTTTGAGGGCCTGACCTCCCTGATTATCACCATCGGCGGGGCGTTGAGCATCATCATCGGGATCATTGGGATTACAAACTTTGTCAACTCCATTCTGACCAGTGTCATCACCCGCAAAAAGGAATTTGCCATGCTGCAAAGCATTGGCATGACCGGAAAGCAGTTAAAGCGTATGCTCTCCTTTGAGGGGCTGTACTATGCGGCGGGAACAATCATCACATCCGCCGTCCTGGGGGCTTTGTTCTCGGTGGTAATCGTAAGGGGCATTTCCAGTGGGATTTGGTTTTTCACCTACCAATTTGTCATGTGGCCCATGCTGGCGGTCTATCCGTTCCTGCTCCTTTTAACGGCTGCAATACCGGCGCTTATGTACCGGCAGATTGCAAAGGTCAGTATCATCGAGCGGCTGCATCAAAACTGAATGCTCGTCTGGAAGCCGGAGGCAGGTTGCCTCCGGTTTCCGAATGTCAGTCTATTTACTTTTTAAGATAGAATAAAACGAACGGAGGAGTTTTTATGAAACAGTTTTTATGTGGAATCCTGGCGTTGGCCTGTCTTGCAGGTCTGACCGCCTGTGGCGGAAAAGAAGAAACGCCCGCATCGGCTGCCAACGAGGGGACGGCACAGGAGCAGAGCCATATCTATACGACCCAGGTACAGTACACCGGCGAGGACGACCCTGTGCAATATCTGGAGATCGCGGCCCGCAGCGCCCATCTTCTTGCCGAACTGGAGGACAAAGCGGGGGCCTTCGTTGCGGACTTCTACAACTATCAGGCTATGGATGATGCGAGTACGCCGCTCTATACCATGAATGGGATGCAGTTTGCGGAGGAAATCGACCCTAACGGACGCTGTATTCGCGTGAGCAGGAACTACTTTGTGCATAACCCAATCGAAACCGCAGACGGCAGTGATTTGACGGGACAGTTTGTTTATGACGATCTGACGCTGAATCTCCTGGTGCCGGAAAAATATCGGGATATGGAAGATGATATTGTCGAAGCACATCGGGATCGCTTTTACTTTGAAAAGGTCGAAGCGGAAAACGCCTACAATCAGGAGGCCGGAATCAGTGAAAGAATGAATATTGCAAAAGAGGACCTAAAAATTAACATTATTTATGTAAAAGACGGTCAGAATTATTTTTCCTTCCGTTCAGACTGCGCCCAGCAGACTGGCTGTAAGGTGGAGGACCCCGTTGTGCAGATTTACACCGGCAATATCCATTGCAATTATGCCCACAGCTTTATGAGTCAGTGGGTCTATATTCCCTCGGAGGCGGAGAGTGCAAAGGAGGCTTATCGAGAAATCTCGGACATGATTCGCTCCTGCGGGGCGGAGGAAAGCGTACAGAAACTAAAGGCAGTTGTTATGGCAAATTCATAGGGGAAAGAGACACAGCAAATGAAACGATTATTTTTATTGGAAGATGATTTAAGTTTAATCAGCGGTCTGTCTTTTGCCGTAAAAAAAGAGGGATATGAAATAGACGTTGCCCGTACCACACTGGAAGCTGATACGTTATGGGTAAATGATAAATATGATTTAGTCATTCTGGATGTATCGCTTCCCGATGGTTCCGGCTTTGATTTTTGCAGAAAGATACGCCTGACTTCAAAAGTGCCTGTCATATTTCTTACTGCTGCTGATGAAGAAACAGATATTATTATGGGGCTTGATATTGGGGGCGATGATTATATTACAAAGCCTTTCAAGCTGGCAATATTTATGTCAAGGATTAACGCATTGCTCCGCAGGAGCGAGAATTTCAATACCGCTGTTACAGAACTGAACTCCAACGATATAAGCATAAGACTTCTAAAAGGAGAGGTTTATAAACGGGGGAAACTGCTTGATTTGACGGCGAGTGAATATAAATTGTTATGCCTGTTCATGGAAAACCCCGACCAGATACTTTCCCCGGAACAGATTTTAGGAAAACTATGGGATTGCAGCGAAAATTATATAGACAATAATTCTCTTACTGTTTATATCCGCAGGCTTCGTACAAAAATTGAGGACAATCCGGGAGAACCCAAAAGGATTGTTACTGTTCGCGGTATGGGCTACAAATGGAATACGGAGGAACCGGGGATATGATGAAAATATTTGCAAACAGAAAAATCAAAATCCTTTTTGCCAGTATGGTTTTCTCTATCGTGTTTTTTACGTTACTTTCAGTATTATTAGCGGCTTTTGCGGGTAGAAATGCGGCATATTACGTCATAATCTGCGGCGTATGTATGGGATCTGTCATATTGCTGCTTTGTTACGGGTATTTTAGGGAACAGCATAAAATCATGGAAAATGCCATATCGCAGATTACAGAATATATTTCCGGCAACAAAGACATTACCATTGAGTGTAACGACGAGGGCGAGCTATACAGGCTGTTCCATGAAGTTAATTCTTTGGTTGCAATCCTGAACGCTCATGCCGAGAATGAAAAAAGTTCAAAAAAATTTTTACGAGGTACCATATCGGATATTTCACATCAGCTAAAGACACCGCTTGCCGCCCTCAATATTTACAATGGCATTATACAGGGCGAAGCAAAAGAACAGGAACTTCCGACAATACAGGAATTTAGCCAGCTTTCCGAGCAGGAGCTTGACCGTATCGAAACCCTGGTACAGAGCCTTTTGAAAATTACGAAGCTGGACGCGGGTACGATTGTGTTAGAAAAGTCATTAGAAAATGTGTCCGAGCTTGCAGAGAATGTAAAAAAGCATTTCCTGTTTCGTGCCGAACAGGAGGGAAAAGAAATCTGCTTATCAGGCAATGAAGAAATCTCACTTTTATGTGACCGCAACTGGATAATCGAAGCAATCAGCAACCTTGTAAAGAACGCCCTTGACCACACTGAAAATGGCGGTATGATCCGTATTGAGTGGCGGGCGTTCACTTCTATTGTTCAGATTACCGTAAAGGATAACGGCAGCGGCATACACCCGGAGGACTTGCACCATATTTTCAAGCGGTTTTACCGCAGCCGTTTTTCTAAAGACACGCAGGGTATCGGGCTTGGACTGTCATTAGCAAATGCGATTGTGGAAGCCCATAATGGAACGATTGAAGCAGACAGTACATTAGGCAGCGGAACCTCTTTCACAATGAATTTCCTGATTCCTACAAAATTGTAGGCTGATTGTAATATTGGTGTAGGATTTTTCTGTTATAGTGGGGCTATCAAAACAGAAAGAGGTGTTTACACATGAACTTATTGGAAGTCAACAATATCTGTAAAACATATGGAAGCGGCGAAACTGCCGTACACGCTTTGAAAAAAGTGAGCTTTTCCGTTCCAAAAGGCGAGTATGTGGCTATCGTTGGAGAATCCGGCTCCGGAAAAAGTACGCTGCTCAATATGATAGGCGCACTTGATACGCCTACATCTGGAAAGGTAACGATTGGCGGCAAGGATATTTTTTCCATGAACGACCGCAAACTTACCGTTTTCCGCCGGAGGAATATCGGATTTATTTTTCAGGCGTTCAATCTTGTGCCGGAGCTTACCGTTGAGCAAAATATTATTTTCCCGGTGCTGCTTGACTATCAGAAGCCGGACAAAAAATATCTGGAAGAACTGCTTACTGTTCTTAATCTGAAAGAACGCCGTAACCATTTGCCGAGCCAGTTATCTGGCGGACAGCAGCAGCGTGTGGCAATCGGACGCGCCCTTATCACGCGCCCGTCGTTAATCCTTGCCGACGAGCCAACAGGAAACCTTGACACGCAGAACAGCAGCGAAGTCATTGCCCTGTTAAAAGAAGCGTCAAGGAAGTATGAGCAAACCATTATTATGATTACTCATAATAGGAACATTGCACAGAGCGCAGACCGAATTTTACAGGTATCAGACGGTGTGCTGACCGATTTAGGGAGGTGCCGCGAATGAAAAGCTATTTAAGCCTTATCCCGATTTCCGCAAAGGTTCACAGGCGGCAAAGCCGCATGACACGCATTTGCATTATTCTTGCTGTATTCCTTGTAACTGCAATCTTTTCTTTGCTGGAGATGTGGACAAACGGACAGATAACAGCAATGCGGAGTAATCACGGAGATTGGCATATTGTTCTTCAAAATATGCCAGAGGATAAAGCCGAACAGATTATAGATAATTCTGATGTGGCATACTCCTCATGGTATGATGTAATAAATGAAAATGCAGATTGCAACTATTATATCAACGGAAAAAATGTTGTGCTGTATGGCGTCGAAGAAGCCTACGTCACAGATATGATGAATTATCCGTTGGAAGGCTCCTACCCACAAAATGAAAAGGAAATTGCCATTAGTGCAGACGCAAAGGAGCTTTTCAAAGTCCAGATAGGCGATGATATTACTCTTAATACGCTCGCAGGCGATTTTACTTATACAATATCAGGATTTTATGAAGATGATGAGGAATTTAACGACATTATTGACGGAACCTGTATGTATATGTGCAAAGCTGCGTTTGATGAAGTGAGAAATTTGAATGGCATAGAACCTACATCTCAATTTTATATTCGGTTTCAAAGTGAGAACGGTTTGAAAAAAACGATTGCCAGTATAAAAGAGCAATATTCGCTCACTTCTGAAAATATTAGTGAAAACACGCCCGTTTTGAGCCTGTTAGGGGCGAGCAGCAATGAAAGCGTAAATGAACTCTACCCTTTGGTGATAGCTTGTTTTGTCATTATACTAATTGCAGGAATCTTTATGATTTCAAGCTGCATGAACAGTAATGTTGCCCAACGGACAAAATTTTTCGGAATGATGCGTTGCATTGGTGCAAGTAAACAACAGATTGTACGTTTTGTAAGGCTTGAAGCACTGAATTGGTGTAAAACAGCAATTCCTATTGGTTGTGCGTTAGGAACGGTAATTTGTTGGGTATCGTGTCTGATACTAAAATTTATCGTAAAAGGCGAATGGGTAGATATGCCACTATTTTCAGTAAGTATAAGTGGTATCCTCTGTGGGGTAGCCATAGGTATCATTACCGTGTTTATTGCAGCACAATCCCCGGCTAAACAGGCAGCAAAAGTTTCGCCCATAGCAGCAATATCCGGCAACGCAGAAACAAACAAAAAAATCGTCCATGCGGCAAATACAAGGCTTTTCAAAGTGGAAACTTCCCTTGGTGTCCACCATGCAACAGGAGTTAAGAAAAACTTAGTCCTTATGACAGGCTCCTTTGCCCTTACAATTATGCTTTTTTTGACTTTTTCCGCTTGTCTTGATATTGTTCACAGGCTGCTTCCATCAGTGAGTGATTTAACTCCGGACATTACGGTTACCAGTCAGGATGAGTCTAATTCCATAGATAAAAGCATATCAGAAGAAATTTCCGGAATATCGGGGGTAGAGTCTGTTTTTGGCATGATGTATAGCATGAGCTATCCCGCAGAAATTAACGGGAATATGTCAACGGTTGATTTATTTTCCTATGGAGATACCATGATGGACAACTTCAGGAAATCCGTTGTAAGCGGAAATATAGCAAAAGTGTATGGAAATTCTCAATATGTCATGGCAGTCTACAGTAACCATACAGGACTGGATGTGGGAGATAAAATAAAAATAGGTTCCGAAGAACTTGAAGTTGCGTGTGTTATGTCTGAGGGTGTGGGAAGCATCAGCGGTTCGACCGTTGTGGTATGTTCGGAAGAAACCTGCACACGTCTGATAGGCGAACAAGGCTATGCTATGGTAGGCATTGTATTAGAAAAAGATGTATCTGATGCAGCGGTAAACAAAATTTATGGACTGTCAGAAGGAAATGTAATTGCAGACAACAGAGAGGAAGATGATGAGATCAATGGTTCCTACTGGGTGTTCCGAATTGCGGCATACAGTTTCCTTGCTATCATTTCCTTAATAACCATTTTGAACATTATGAACAGTGTTTCAATGGGTGTGTCAGCAAGAATTAAACAGTATGGGGCTATGCGTGCTGTTGGTATGGGAAGCAGACAGGTTACAAAAATGATAACTGCTGAAGCAGCCACATACGCTGTCTGCGGTACGACTGTCGGAATTATACTTGGACTGCTGCTTCACTATCTGATTTACACAAAGGTTGTTATTACCCATTTTGGCGGCTCATGGAATATTCCCTTTACTACTATTGCCCTTGTACTTTTACTGGTTGTTTTTTCTTGTATTATATCAATTTATACTCCGGCAAAGCGTATACGCAATATGGCAATTACTGAAACTATCAATGAGCAATGAATGTAAGGTGAAAAGTCTTATATGTTAAATAGCACGCACGGTTTTGATTAGGGGTATGGGGAGTAATCTCCATACCCACTAGAGAAGATTCTTGCTCCTCTGCCGCCCTACTTCATTGTTGGAAGCTTCACAACAACAGTTACCCCATGAGGTTCTGTTTCGAAAAATTTGATCGTTCCCTTGTGGGCAGAAACAATCTGTCTTGCGATTTTCAAGCCGTTTCCATGAGGAATCCCGCTACCATTGCTTTGTGTGAAGCTAACACACTCTGCTGCGTTTAACATCCGTAAAGCAGTCTCGTCCATGCCTTTGCCAGAGTCCTGAACCATAAGTTTACACATTCTGTCAGTCAATTCAACCGAAACACAAATATGACATCCATCCGGATTGTGGGCAATGCTATTACCAATTAAGTTTTCCAGCATACGGGTAAGCAAAGTGTTGTCACCCTCAATTAGAATTGATTCAGCACCATCCCCTGCATAAAGGTCAATCACATACTGCTCGTCCAGATCGTTATTCATATAATCACTGATGACTTGCCTGGATAACTCAACCGGACTGACAGAGGTTTTTTGCAATGGCTGCATAGCATATTCCAGTCTTGACACAAGATTCAAGTCAATAATTAACTGCCGCAGCTTTTCCCCATGTTTACGAATTAAACCAGCCTGTTTCTGAACATCAGACGGAAGTGCGTCGTTGTCCTCGATTTCCCCGGCGTAGCCCAGCATGACCGACAACGGGGTGCGTATATCGTGGGAAATTCCACTGATCCAATCGGCGCGGGCCGTGTCTTTTTTGTGGAGCTGTTCACTGGCCCAGTTCAATTCCGCATTGATGTCCGTAAGCTCGCCGTGTTCCTCTAATTGAACCGGCTTACCCTGGGACATTGCGATGATACCTGTCAGAATGGGCTTTACCGCCTGTTCTACCCTGCGCGTGTTGCGCCACAGTAAAAACAGCATCAGTAAGATACTGACAAGAAATATGCCAAACACTGTGATGACCATAGCCCAAACATCGCCGGTTTCCATAGCAAAGTTGTATCGTTGCAGACTATTTACGGGATAGGCCAATACAAACAGTCCGGCTGGATGTTGCCAGACAAATACTGGATATTCCTGCAAGTACCATCTGCTGAATTGGGCAATCTGAGCGGCTGTATAAGAGCGGGGCAGATCATTCGGCATCTGTTCTTCCCAGATAACCGCGCCATCGTCGCTCAACAGCATGGCCCAGGCGTGGTTTTTGGACAGTATGCGGGACAAATCCGGTTCCGCCTCAATCACACCACTCACCTCTGACACCATAGCGGAGAGAGCAGATACCGACAAGTCGGGGGCAGAAGTACGGCAGTCAGCAATCACCCGGATTGCGACCGCAAGCGCAAGGTTCATCAACAGGAACAGCGCCAGAGCTGCGATTGTAGAAAGGAAATATTTCCGGAAAAACCTTTGTATCGGATTCAAAATGATCACCCCTTTACCACGAGTTTGTAGCCCAGGCCCTTGATGGTCAGGAGAGAGACTGGCACTGATGGAGTATCTTCGATCTTCTCCCGCAAGTGACGGATATGGGACATGAGCGTATTTTCATATCCTGTCCAGATTTCTCCGCAGACGGCCTGACATAGAGCGCCAATGGTGACGACACGCCCGGCATTCTCCGCCAGCTTCAGAAAAATTGCGTACTCCTTTCCGGTCAGAGAGAAAACCGTTTCGCCCCGGCGGACCTCCGCACGGTCTAAATCCACTGTGGATGCAGCAAGAATTACCGTCCGATTGCCGTCGGGATATGCCCGTTTCAAAATTGCGTTGACCCGCAGAAGAAGCTCCTTGGGCAGAAAAGGCTTGACCAGATAATCGTCTGCCCCCAGTTCCAGTCCTCGGCACCTGTCCTCGGCTTCTCCTTTAGCGGTCAGCATCAGGACGGGAATCCCGCTGATCTGACGGATTTCCCGCAGCAACTCAAACCCGTCCATGTCCGGCATCATCACATCCAGAATTGCCATTGCAGGCTTTTTCTTAAAAAATTCATCCAAAGCCGCTTCCCCGGAGGAAGCGGTTATGATCTGTGTAAATCCCGCCCGCTCAAAAATCGATCGGACCATAGCCAGCAGATCAAGCTCATCGTCCACAACAAGAATCGGTTTGTCTTTCACGCAGCACACCTCCCAACAGTTCCGACTGGGTGTATTATACCTCTTTTTTCATATCCTGCATAGGACAGCGTTCCAATCTCAAGGTAAATTCAAGTTTGCCGCAAGGTTCTCTCAAGGAGAAGGTGCTATGATAATGTCACAAACGACAAGGAGGTATTGCCAATGAATGACTGTATTATTGAGACGGCTGGACTGACAAAACTCTATGGAAGCCAGAAAAGCGTTTCCGACTTGAACATTCACGTCCGGCGGGGGCGGATTTACGGCCTGCTGGGCCGCAACGGAGCTGGGAAAACCACCACCATGAAAATGCTCCTGGGCCTGACGGCCCCCAGTTCCGGCGAACTGCACATTTTCGGTGAGGACATCCGCACCGCAGCCAGGGAAATTCTGCCCCGTGTGGGCAGCCTGATCGAGTCGCCGGGATTTTATCCAAACCTGACCGGAACGGAAAACCTGAAAATCTTTGCGGTGCTTCGGGATGTGAAACAGCATAACGCAATCCAAAACGCCTTGGAGCTGGTTGGTCTGCCCTATCGGGACAAAAAGCTCTATGCCCAGTATTCTCTTGGTATGAAACAGCGGCTTGCCATTGCCCTGGCCATCATGCACAACCCGGAGCTGTTAATTTTGGATGAACCCATCAATGGTCTGGACCCCATTGGCATTGCGGAGGTACGTTCCTTTATCCGGGAGCTGTGCGACGCCCAGGGCAAGACTATCCTGATCTCCAGCCATATCCTCTCCGAGATTGCGCTGCTGGCGGATGATATCGGGATTATTGACAAGGGGAAACTGCTGGAGGAAGAAAGCCTTGCAGAGCTGGAGAGCAGGAACGGCAAATACATCCGATTTATCCTTTCTGATGCGAATAGGGCATCCAGTTTGCTGGCCCGTCAGTTCAAGGCGCAGGACTATCAGATTGAAGATAAACACACGCTGTTCCTGATGGACACCTCCCTCCCCATGCCGGAGATGATCCGCTGTTTCGTGGAACATGATATTACTGTTTCCGAGGCCCATCTGTGCGAGGACACTCTGGAGGACTACTTCAAGAAGGTGACAGGAGGTGTTGGGATTGCTTAAACTGATCCAGTGTGAGTTTTGGAAACTGAAGCGGAAGCGGTTTGTGCTTCTGGTGGTGCTGGCAGCGTTTCTGTTTCCCCTTCCTGTGACGGCCGTAGCGATGACGCCCCGCATTATGGGGCGCTATGACACGAAAGCCGAGATTTTTGACGCGCTGTTCAGCTTTATCATGGGGTATGGCGTGCTACTTCTCCTGCCCTGCGTCATTGGCGTTCTGGCAACCATGCTGTTCTTTATGGAGCGGGACAATGATACCTTCAAAAGCCTGCGGACCATCCCGGTGACAAGCACACAGATGGTTTTGACAAAAATTATTGTGCTGTTCCTCATGGGTATCCTGTTTTCCCTCGCCTCCACATTCGCCACGATTTTGTGCGGCAGTGTGGTGGCGGAGGTGGGAGGTCTTGCTTACAAGCTGCTGGCGTCTGTTATGTTGGGAATCTTTATCACAGCCGGAACCCTGCCTTTGGTGGTTCTTGTGGTCTTTTTCAGCAGGACCTATATTTTCTCCATCCTTCTGTGTGTATTTTACAGTGTTTTGAGCCTGACGCTGGAGGGCCTGTATAGTATACTCCCTAAAGAGCTCTGCCTGCTGTTCCCCATTCCGCTGACAAATCTATGGTTTGCTGGTAATATGGCGGACCATGGCATTTCCATGAACCTGACGGAATTAGCGCACCTCATTCCCTCTACCTTTCAGACCGCTGCCACCTTGAGTGTTATGGCGATTTTGTCGGTACTGCTGATCGACCGCCTGTATAAGAGAAGGGGGGAATAGAAATGTTTCGGATGATTAAAACCGAGCTTTGGAAACTGAAACGCTATCATGTCCTGTGGGCCGGTGTTCTTTTGATGGCGCTGTCCGTCTTGCTGGCCCTGTTCAGCTCCACGGCTCAGGATGGCTCTGTGTGGACCTTTTCCTTTCTGGCGGAGCAGGTTATCAAAAATAATGCTACAACTATCTTTCCTGTATGTATCACCCTGATTACTGGCTATATGATTGCCAGGGAGGAAAAGGATGATACGCTGAAAAACATTGTGACGATTCCCGTTTCCTACCGCGCTCTGCTGTGTGGCAAGCTGGTGGTCGGCGGACTGGTTTCCGCCCTGTTCGGGCTGGCCTGCGCGGCGCTGACCGTTCTCGGCAATCTGATTGCGGGATTTCCGGGGCTTACTGTTCCCGCAGTGGTACAGACGGCAGTACAGATGAGCTTCAACTGTCTGTGCCTTTATATCGCCGTTCTGCCCATCATTGCGGTTTCCGCCTGTATTTCGGGAGGCAATATGACCGGCGTCATTATTGCCTTTGTTTACGGTTATGGCGGGATGTTCGCAGCCGGCAGTGTAAAATTGTCCAATCTTTATCCCATAACGGCCAGCCTGGGAATGATTGGATATCGAAGTTATGATGTCACCTGGAATACTCCGCTGTGCTGCGGAAGTATGGCTCTGATGATTGCGTTGACGGCGGTCATTCTCCTGACCATGAAGTCCGGCACAGATAGGCGGTGGTCTGCCAGGAAAAAAACAAAAACGCCCTTGAAAAAGGGTTGGTAATGGAGGATATGAGTATGAAATCTAAGAAAAAAACAGTGTTTGCCATCCTTGCAGCGGTCATAGTACTTTTGATTGCCGTCGTTGCGTTTACGGTTCCCTCATTGTTTGATGGCAGCAAAGCCACCATCTATTATACACAGATTGACAACAGCAAAATCGATGAAAACGACTCCAAGGGTGGTGTGGTCAATTTCAAGGGAAACCTCCCGTATTCCTATACGCTCACCTCTTATGATGAGAACGGGAAGGAAAAAGAGATTACATTTGGAACATCGAAAGAATTGCAGGACGGCGTGTTCATTTCCCAGGAAGTCGTGCCGGTGCGCGGTGTGACTTCTTGGGACGAAGTGCAGTATGAAGAACTGCCGGAGGCGGTGCGGAGTAAGTATGCCGCGCCAAAGGAATAAATGATTTCTGTTCGGGTCATCTGATGTCTAATGGAAAGGATTCAAAAGTGTGAAGGCAGTTGGTGAAATCCGAAGAATGGTTATTATGTCTTATTTGCGGAAACGAGACCCATAGTAAAATGTAGATACACCATGATACAAGAGGCAGGGAGATAATTCCCTGTATGGATTAAGGGGAATCGAATCCGTCCTGGTAGAGGAACATAGATATTTGTAGATTATTCAGCTGAAACTTATTTCATCACATAAGAACAGACATGGGCAATGTCTCCATGCAATCATAAAGAAGCCAGCGGAACAGATAGCAAAATCTGAGCGCTGGCTTCTTTATTTTTCGGAATATTATTTTTCGTTACTGCAGACAGTTACAGACAAGCGCTCAAGTTCAGGAATGGAGTCTGCTCTAATGAGTGCAGTAGCTGTGGATACAAGGACAGATAAAGCTTTTTCATCGCAAAGTGGGAGCAGCCTTAACAGCTCCTGGTATGTAGAACCGGTTCTGTCATGGTGATCCTGGAAAATACAATCATCCGCAGAAATATCCAGTAATCTGCAGATATGGTAGAAATTTTCGATGCTGGGTGAACAGCGGCAACGTTCCAGATCCTTTTGGAAGGATAGGGAATGTTCCAGTAATTCCGCACACTGTGCCTGCGTCAGATGTTTTTTCTTTCTGGCTTTCTTCAGCGCAGCACCGAAGACCTTGGCATCATTGATAGATAAAGACATTGTGGTCACCTCCTATAAGTAGTGTAGTGCCACACTTTATAAAAGTAAAAATGGTATAAACACTCTAAAAAGTAGAGTGATAACCTACTAAACACCCAGACATCTGGTGAACAAAAAAAACATGGTTCATCAGAGTCTTATTTGGGTGTCTTTTTTGTGCCATGGGAGAGGACGCATGGCAGACATTGGGGAATGGTCTTAAGCCGGGCATCGGCAGGGGAATTTCGTTAAAAAAATCATAAGTTTTTTGTGGGTAGAGAAGGACCTGAATGGTAGTGCATTGCGCTACTTTTTAGGGGAAGATAGAAAAGATTGGAAAAAGAACGATTATCTGGGGTGTAAAACGGGTAATGGTTCTTTTTGTATTACCCGATGCCGCTCACCTCCAATTCCAGATTTTGCAACTAAAAATCTGGAATTTTAGGAGGAAAAGCCATGTGGCATAAAAATAACGGAAAAAGCGAAACAGAAATTATGCAGAATCGTTTTACGGCGTATCTGGCAACTGCAGTGCAGCGCCGCAGAAATGATTATATACAACAGTTGGACAGGCGCCGGCAGATTGAGAGCCTCACCGAGGATTTCCTGTTTATGCCGGAATGCAGCATAGAGCAGGACATGTTTCTTGGGCTGCCCATTCTCATGCAGCTGGAGGACAGTGTGCTTCTCCAGGCATTGAAAGAGCTTAGTGAGCGGGAACGGTACATATTTCTTGCGAGAGTGCTGGACGGAAAGAGTTTTGAAACATTGGCAGAAGAAACCGAGCTGGGATACAAAGGCGTGACGGCAGTGTATTATCGGACAGCACAGAAGATCAGAAGAAAGATGGAGGTGACAAAATGAATTTTAAGGAATTACTGTTACAGGCAAAAGAAGGAAAAGAGGCAGCAGTCATAGATTTATTGGAAATGTATAAGCCGCTTCTGGTAAAGAATGCCATTGTGAACAACAGATTTGACGAAGACCTTTATCAGGAGCTTTGTATCATACTGTTGAAATGCATTGGCCAGTTCAGGATGTAAAGGAGCAGGCAGGAACAAGGTGGTTTGTGCCATATAAAAAGGAAAAGCGCCAGGCGGTATATGCCGGGCGCTTTTCTGAAATACAATCAATGAACCTGCACTGTTGGAAAACAGTTATTTCTTATAATAATGAATATATAAATTATAATTTCGGGGCTGTGTGAGCATCCGAATCCAGATATAGAGGTGCAATGTTTCTGAATACAGATTAAACTCAGAATCGCCTACAGGCTCTGCAAATGTGCAAAGATTCTGCATTGTTCCCAGTGTTTTAAATTCCGGCATACAGAAGAGGGCATTTTGGAATCGGTCAATCTCTTTGCTCAGATTCTCAGGTGTTGGTTCCTGTTGGCAGTGAAACCAGGTGGTCCACCACCTGTATCCGTCATAATCAGAGCGGGAATAGGAAATCTCACTGTCAGGCCTTTTCCGTGTATTTTTGTCATCATCCGGATTCTGAAAGATTTCCAGAAAAGCACACCTTGTGGTAAGCATCGGATTTTTGCTTTTCTGCAGTTCCTGAAACCGCTTGTCGGATATTCCATACCAGTTCTCAAAAGGCATAACAGCTTTTCCATAATCACGCATGGCTTCGTCTGATCCGCATTGCTGGCAGATATAGATTTTTGCGTGGCGGCTTAACGAATTAACCATAAGCCGGTCATTCAAAGGATTTCCGCAGCGCAGGCAGACCGGTCTTTGACCATTGCCATCCGAAAACCATTTTTTATCTTTCTTCCAGAGTGCCTCCAGTATGTTTTTGGGGTACAATTCGATTTTCATTCGGCATACCTCTCTTTCCAGTCATGAAGATAGGAAGCATATCCATCCGGGTCAATCTCCTGAAGGATCTCCGGACGGAACCGGTATTCCGGATAACTGCAGAAACCGCTGCGGCCATAAGTGCCGGTAGGGACTGCCAGGCCGTGCCGGATGATCCATGCAAGGATATCTTCACCATTGTTATTGGTATCAATAAATGCACAGTTCTGAGGCCGGATAGAGTTCAGATTAACGGTCAGGACATTCCAGGGTTCCGCCTCTCCGTCTTCCCAGGAAGTCATTGTAATAGCGAGGTTGCCTTCCGTATAGGAAGTAACATTCAGCTGGATCTTATAGGTATTCCCGTATTTCTCCAAATCAAATATTTTCATAGTGTCTCCTTTCTTTGGGGGTGTATTGTTTCTTTGCCATGTGTTTTTGTTATGCTGCTGTTCTGGGCATCTTCTGTGCCGGGAGAAGTATCACTCCTTTTTCCACCTCTGCAGGTATCCATGTATCGTTTTTCCACATACAGCCACTTGCTTCATTATAAAATTTAGGCGCCTTGGGCGGATTCCCAAAACATTCCTCATCCAGATACAGACAGATGTGCTTGTCATAAAAAGGAATAAGGGCCTGGCGGATCTGCTCTTTCAGTGTCAGGGCAAGCTGGTCGATCTCCTCAATATCCTGTCTCTTAAAAGCAGCCGCGGAGATCTGCTTCAGAATGCCGGACTGGTCAATGGTTTCCTGGATCAGCGGCTGTGCCTCGTCCATAAAGTCCGCACGGATGCGGATATTTTCCAGCGTGATCTGCTTTACATAGGCTGTGGCTGTGGACTTGATATTGTGCCGCAGTTCGTCAAAAGGTTTTTTGTATTTGGTTTTTAATACCTCCAGGGATGCCACGGCAAGGTTTCTTTTTAAAAGGTCAAGATGTTCTTCCAGTGTTTTTCGTAATTCGCTGTTATTCATAGGGATACCTCCAATCCTGCAAAATAAGTTTTTTTAAAAATCGTCTTCCCACGCCGGCAGAGTATTTTCCGCCGGATAGGGGGGACTGGTTTCTATTGATGAAACCGGCTCTTCTGTTTTCTGGTCTTCCAGTTGTTTTTCTGCTGCCTTTTGCTGGCTGCGGACAGCGAGCGCCAGTGCATCTTCGCCTACATCGCTGTATGCCTGTTTCCTGGCTTTCTTTTTACGGCACTTTTCCACAGCGGCGGCATAATCATAGCCGATTGCCTTTTGAAATTTATCTGCAATCTCTCTCAGTTTACCTGCGTGGTATTCGTAAGTAGCACGGTGGAAACCAGTCAGCTCCCACTGATCACATACGATATCCAGCATCCGTGTATAGTCCATAAGTGCGTTGATGGTTTTCAGGACATCGCCATAACAGGTTTTCAGCTCATGGGAACCATCCAGATCCACATAGGACAGGGTAAGCTCCTGTTTCTGATATTCGTCTATTTCCGCTGACTGCATCAGTACATGCCCGTAAATTTCCATGGGAAGCTTTGGCATATTGTCAGCCGGATTATTTTCAGGATTCATTCCCGGCACCTCCTGACGGTTTTGTCTGCGGGGCCGCAAGCCCGCTTACGATCATCTGGACAGCGGTGCGGTATCCGCAGATGTAGGATTGCTCTGCTATGGCGCTGTCTCTTTCAGAAACCGCCGCCTGGTACTGCTCAAAGAGCCTTTTGGACTGCCCAAGGGCAGGAAGGAGCGCTTTCTCCGTTTCCTTCACTTTCTGATCCAGCCTGGATGGAGCCGTTACGCAGCCGTAGATATCCGGCTCATAATGACCATAAAAAAGATTATGTAAAAAATCCGGTTCTTCCAGGCCCGTCAGGTTCACGGCTGCAGGCGCCGGCTTTGAAAGTGCTGCGGCGATTTCCTGCAGAGCTTTGATCAGCTCCGGTAACTGGCGGTTAAAAAAAATACTGCCCATTTTGGTTTCATAAAAATTCATTTTTGTCTCCTTTCATGCAATCTGCTGTTCACCCCAGTGGATTTGGAGGACACCGTTTTCATCCTTCTCCTGACGCATCAGGAGGGACAGCAGGTCATAGTTCACATCAAACCGGTCATAGATTTCATCCAGATCCACATCCTGCCCTTTCATAAACAGGTTCAGCTTTTCCTTTGCCAGAACCATCTGCATCAGGTTGGATTCAATACTGCCCGCATAGGTGAGAAAATAGATATCCTTCTGTTCTGTTGAGGTATACCGGATGAACCGGAAGTAGAACTGGCTCATGCCGGAGTTATTGTAATGTAATTCTGGGATAATGATCTTGTTGACATAATCAAAGTTGACACTGGAAGGAAGACTCTGCTGGGTGCAGAGAAGAATCCCATTCCCACTGTCCTGCAGTGTCTGCTTGAGCGCCCGCCTTTTTGCAAAGCTGGTGTTTGAACCAGTGACCACGAACAAAGGACGGTCCGGCAGGTATTCCCGCAGTGCTTTTTCATAGGATTCCAATACGGTAACATGCCGTACTCCGATAGCAATGGTCTCATCCTTCCACTCGGCTGCCATCTCAACGGCTGTCATGACTTTGACAGGGGTATCCCCCGTGTATTCCTGCACGGTATCTGGAGCAGCGCCGATGCGCAGGAGAAGGACAATCTGCTGGACCAGGCGCATCATGGAATCCTTTCTGGAATTGCCGGTAGAAGCAAAATAGTTATCCCGCATCTGATAAAATTCATGGATTGCTTTCTGGTAGACTTCCTTTTCTTCCGGAGGGAACCGGAGCAGCACCTGGTGGATATGCTTGATATCCTTGCAGGAAACCTCTTCAAAGGTTCTTGTAATAACGGTCTTTCCTAAAATATCGCTGAGAATATCTGCATTGTAGATATCCTGTGTGCGCTTCTCCATGCCGAATACTGTGATCTTTTCCGGCAGATGGGAGGATGCAAACAGGGAATAGCCTTTCTTGTAGGCAGGGATTGGCTGCCCGAAATAAGGGTTGGGCTCATAATCCGGTTCGCTATCCGCTTCACTGTCTTTATTATGGTGATAGATATACTGATTCCAGGAGATCATGTTGACGGAATTGTTGTAGAGCAGCTCCAGCTGTGGTGCAAATTCCGAAATATTGTTCCTGGTGCTGGTTCCCGTAGTAAGCAGTTTCATCCGGCACCGGCGGAAACAGGAAAGCACTGCCTGACACCGGGCACTTCCGGGATTGGAGATCTCATCGCTTTCGTCCAGTATGAA
Source organism: Clostridia bacterium (assembly GCA_910575245.1). Classification (GTDB taxonomy): domain Bacteria; phylum Bacillota; class Clostridia; order Lachnospirales; family Lachnospiraceae; genus UBA3282. The sequence goes on from CAJTEN010000001.1 coordinate 104,467, forward strand.
CTGGATATTCTGGTTCAGCCGTTTCACATGTTTTTTCAAATGTTTCTTATAGGAGCTTACCTTGCTTAGCGTGATAAGGACAAAATATCCGGGCTGGATACGTTCCAGATCAGCAAGCCGGTGGATCAGGATGCAGGGCAGGTCATAGTTTGCCAGCACCACATTCCAGTTATTCCGGATGGAGATCGCTGAAGATACCACCCAGGTGCTGTGTACGTGCTGTTTCTGCATCCGGTACAATCCTGTCGCAATGCCGGCCAGCGTCTTTCCACTCCCCTGCTCCCACTGCAGGAGCGCATACTGTTTCTGGAGGGTAAGGTTGATGTCATGCTTCTGGATCCCATTCAGTTGGATCTGCTCCATAAGAGAAGAATCCCACAGGGAAAAGTCATTCAGCCAGTCTGCAAGCTTTGGATCTTCCTCCATTTCTGCAAAAGCAAGATTCTGCCTTTCGTATTCTGCCCGCTTTCTGGAAAGCAGTTTTTCATAGCCGGGGTAATCCTTCAGGGTATTATCATAAACTGCCCGATAGATTGGCACAGGCAGACGCTGGCTGTCTTTTAGCTGCCGGCGTGCGGCCGTACTGTAGCCTTTATAAATGAAATCGCCTTTTCTCTTGATAAGGCAGATTTTATCTGTTTCCGGCACAGGATTTTGTTTTTTCAGTGCTTTCTGCAGATAAGTGAGTACCTTTTTTTCTGTAAGCTGTGTCTTGCACCACTGTTCATAACTCATGCCTTCAGGCTTGCGCTGGGTGTAAAAGCGGTGCAGATATTCACAGCATCTGGCATAGGATGGCCGGATGGCCGGATGTGCCTTGATATGGTACAGGAGTTTTTGAGCCTGGTATTTAAAATCACCGGATGTACTGCGTGATTTCGCCAGCTCCAGAAGAATCCTTGACTGATTGTTTTCTAATGCCGATTTGGCAAATGCTATCATCTTTTTATGGATGTATGCGGCTTCTTCCTGTACATCAAAGTCCTGTTCCAGAGTATCATCTGGCTCTGTATGGTAAGGCTGAGGTTTCCAGCCTTCTTCGGCAGTCCTTTTCTGCCAGAACTGCAGCTTTGTTGCAAATCTGCTGACACCCAGATGGGAAAATGCATCTTCCGGGAGCGTCACCTGTCCCAGAAAGCTGTATTGCTTTTCCATCTCCCGGATCTGCCCGCTGTCCGTAAAGGTGTCAGACAGATAGGATGCAGGTACGATCAGGGCAAGGATGCCGAGAGGCTTTAATACTTCTGCCGCTTTCAGACAGTAATACATATGGGAAGACAATTCTCTGCCGCTTTTGGTCCACCATTTTAAATGGAAGGGCGGATTTCCTACCACATAGTCAAACCGCGTGTCCGGCTGACAGGTGCGGATATCCCGGCACTCGATGGAGGCGTCCGGATAAAGGAATCTTGCTGCTTTTACCGCATTGACATCCAGCTCACAGCCGTAGATGTTTGCTTCTGTTGGAATAAAGTTAAAAAAACTTCCCATGCCGCAGGTAAGGTCTGCCACCAGATCATGCTCCGATAATCTCAGGCAGGCTGTAATTAGTTCACACAGCCGGGGTGGGGTGAAGAACTGGCCGTTTTCAATCTCTTTCTTTGCCTCGCTGTAGGCATGGTAATTCTCATAGTCCTGCCGTTCCAGGGCATGAAGCCCGCCGTCACCGGTATAGGCGTTGTAGATATCCTCCCGGCTGATGGAACAGGAACCGGCAGTGTTGCTGTCGATCAGGTAAAGGACTTTCTCATTGAGTTCTTTCCGCTTATCATGCGGAATGGGTTCATCCCGATAGACATATTTCATTGGTATCACCTCGCTAACATATGGTTTTTAAGTATTCATCCACGAACTGCAGGACATAAGCTTCACTGGTAAATTTCAGATCCACCCGCCCATTCTTGAACATCCTCAGTGACTGTATTTTTTTGCAATCCGGAAATTCGCACTGGCCGGAATCAGATTCCCGCCCGAGAAGCCTTGAGAGACTTGCCGGAGTGTGATCAAATCCGCCGGTTTCAAAATGGGAAATTCCTCGTATGATATCTTTCATTCTGCCGATCAGCTCCCAGGATTCGCTTCTATAGTAGCTGCGATAGCTGCATGCATAATTTGTAAACTGCAGGACGCATTTTTTCTGTTCAAACTTTGCACGGCCGCTGCCAGAATCCCAGGCGGCGCTGTGACATTTTTCTTTCAGTTCATGAAGCGCCTGCTCGAAAAAAGCCCTGCCGCCAGTCTGTAGGAATATCTGCTCCAGGATGTCTGTATAGTGGAGCGTCAGATTTTCCAGTTCCTGCGTATACTTTAGTGCCTGTTCCTTATAATCATCCACCCAGCGGTCCGTTGGTTCCTGCGGAATCAGATGGTCTTTTACGTCGCCCTTGTCAATAGAAAAATGATAGGTTTTCGAGAAATGTGAAACTAGATGGTCTATAAACAGGGCATGCAGGGATTGAAGCTGCCCCCGGATTTTGTCACTGGAGAGCTGAAACTCACCATACGTAGTAAGGTAGGTATCAGCAGATGCGTCTGCCGGAGCCAGAAGTTCCCGCTGCTGGCTCCGCATATCTTCCCAGAAAAATTCCAGTTCTGCCAGGGAGCTTCGGGCAAGGTCATAAGCCGCCTGATGGGCTTCACAGAAGATTCGGTCTGCTTCTGAGATCCGGGTATCCGCTTTTATTTCAACACTTTCAAATTTTTTAAGTAAATCCATAATCGTTTCCTTTCTATCCTTGTGAAAAATGAGGAATCTGTTTCCAGTCTGCTTTAATACCAAAAGGCAGGGCAGTATCCTTTGGGGAACTTTCCTGCCGGAGTATCAGGCAATCGTAATTTGTTTGTCTTTCCTGCTGAAAAGATATACGTTATCAGACAGGAACTGGGAAGGTTCCAGAATATAACGGTTCGCATCATAAACCGTTTCTTTATGGGACGGGATATCATCATCTTTATGTAACGGTATCAAAAGCATTTCGTGGACAGAACTGGGCAGAAGGATCAGGTCATCCTGTATTTTCTGAGAAAAATCATCCAGAATCTTCTGATAGCAGACAGCCGTGGCTCCATGATCGTTCTGGGTATTGGAAAGAGCAAACATGGGAATCAGCGGCTCCTGCGGCAGTTCAAAAGGAACGCCGAGAAGATTTCCCAGTCCGGCTTCATCCATAAGGCAGGTGATAGATGCCGGGTAAAGACGGGGCGTATTTTCTTCTGCTGCTTTATCCAGTTCATAGATGGATATCCCCCAATCTTTCAGATGTTCGTTCCGTACAAGAATAGTTCCTGTATCTGATTCCCCAAGGGGACACTGCACATAGTATATTTTTGCCAGATCCAGAAATTTTGTGTATGGCACCTTATGGAGAAGTTCTTCATTTGCTTCATAATTTACAAGAATGTAATACAGCCCTGACCGGACCTGCTCAAAATCATAAAGCCATTCCGCATCCAGAGATTCTGGCAGAGCCTGGTTTTTGTAAAAATCGAGAACATAGTCAACGGTTCTCGTCCAGTTGTCTGTATCCAGAAATGTCTCGAAAAAGGGTTCCAGGGAAATGGTGATCCCTGTATGGGAATTTGGCTCTGAAATACGGATTCCATAGGAATAAATGCCGTTTATTTTCAGCTGTTCTATCATAGTGACTTCCTTCGGCAGGACATTGGAAATGGATGATTTCATACGCTCTGCAAATTCTTTTATATTCATAATGCCTCCTGTCTGTATGCCATAAGCATATCCATAAGAAAAGGCCGCAGTCTGGGATTAACTACGGCCGGAACATGAAGGCGGACAGTGAAACACTGCCGCCACAGTTACTTAAAGTCCATTTATGCACATGCGGCCAGTCTCACAGGGAGCGGACTCATGGCCGCCAGCGGAAAAGGGCTCATAGATAAATGGTAATGGGTGTTCATGGTCTCAAAATGAACCTCATCCATGGTGTGCTTATGCAGTGCCACAACACGGGAGGTACGGTAGAGGTTCCCCCCGGCCGCAAAGATGGCAGGTTTTCCGATCGTAACAGGGCAGATCAGCTGGCCACAGAGCATTACTTTCTTTTTTTCTTCTTTTTTCTTTCTCATTCTTTCTGACCTCCATTCTGTTTCTTAGTTGATGTTTTGGGAAAATCCATGTGAGAATCTGTCAGGAACGGACAGTTCGGATGTTGGCACAGACTGGTATGGATACAGGGAATTTCATTTTCTCCATAATACGGATAACAGGTTGAAAAACCGGCCTTTTGAAGTAAAGATTCCGCTGTTTCCAGTAGCGGGCCAATGAAAGCCATATCCCATAGGAATTCGGACAGTGTTTCTGTCTGCTCGATTTCAGGACATGTCAAAAGTCGTAATAGCTGATACGCCTGACCATCCAGAATATCATTCCGTTTCTCTAAAAAAGATTCAAAATTGTTAGTATTATTCATAGCACATCTCCATCAATACAGTTCGTATTTCCTCCAGAAGTTCCTGGACACGTTTCATGGTAGTATTCTGCCTGTGAGCGATATCACGGTCATTGTACCCACAGGATTTCAGATGCACGATGTTCATCTGCTGCCTGGATACCCGTTTTGCCAGGTCGTGCAGGAGAAGCTGTTCCTCCAGTTGGCACATATATGGATTAGGTGCGGCTATAGTTTCTTCTAAAGCCAAACTATCTTCGTTTGGCTTGATATGCAGACTAACTACATCGGCATTGTGCTTGGGGCGTCTTTGTTTTCTTCTATAGTCAGATATACATGCTGACATTCTGCGCCATGCAATAGTAGCAAATGAATACTGCTGTAATTTCAGTTCATTAAAATAGCGGGAAACTGCACGTAGATAACCGAAAATGACTACATCATAAAATTCATCGCGGGGCAGGTGATTTTCTGCTAAGAATTTATAGACAAGATTATGGTTTTCTTCAGCAAACAAACGCTGCTCCGGGGTTAGTGGTATTTCAGATTTCATAGAAATTTCCTCCTTTAAATGCGAAAAGGACTCCCCCGGAAGTAAACCGGGAGAATCCTTTTGATACGTTACATATGGCATCAGGCCATATCTGTTACATCCGATCATGCGGGCAGGGCTTCACGTTCTCCGTCAAGGGGCTGTCCGTAGTTAAACTTTCCGCCTCCGCCTGCCGGCAGGACTTCCACATTGCTGTTACCGTAATCGCAGCCATCGTCATGCTGTGTTTCATTGACGGCTGCACGCTGCTGGAGCATCATGCGGATCTGTGTCTTGAAACCATCTGCAAACTGTCGGATCTGTGCCAGCTCCTCGCCGCTGAAATCGTACAGCCGGCGGAAGGTGGCGACGCTGTAGTCATCTTTTCCGTTGCTCATTTTTTTCAGTGCGATCTGTACCACGCTGCCATAGGTCGCACGGCGGCGGAGCATAAAGGACTGGTTCATGAACTCACGGAAGGGCTTTAAGCTGGTGGGCGGCAGAGTTACCTGTAACGGCATGAACTCACCGCTGCGGAGCAGGTAGAGCACACGCATGTTCTTGCATGCCTTGCCTGCCCCTTCTGCAGCAGAGCCGAACTGGTTTAAAGCGCAGGCCGCACAGGAACCGCCCGGCTCCCCGATCCCCTGCTTTCCATCTACGGAAGAGCACAGGGGATTGGAGTTGTCGTCATACTCGCTGCCCTCCGGCCAGTAAGCGTTGTTGGGATGGTTGAAGAGGATGACCCCTTCCAGGGTTTTGGCATAATCCGGATTTTCCGGATCATCGGAGGGGATCTCGAACATCAGAGCACCGCCGCCCGGGATCTTGATCCGGGGGAAGCTCATCTGCAGGCCGTCCATGTCCTCTGCCAGTTCCTCCTGGGTGAATTCTCCTTCCGGCATGGCTGCCGGGAGCATAAATTTTTCCTGTTCTGCCAAAGCGTTGTTCTGGGTGTTATACATACTGTTTTCCTCCTTGGATTTGAATTGTTTTTTATTGGCTGTATTAAGCGGCTGCCTGGTTGATCCGGTTCCACTGGCGGGCCGGCATGGAAAGAATGTTATAGCCGATACTCTCCAGCTGGGTGGCCCTGTCATAACTCTCCACATCCTGGCTGTGCCTTGTAACAGCGTTGGAAAGCCCGTACAGGGTCAGGTCTTTTCCTTCAATCAGATGCTGGAGGATTCCTTCTCCCTCATCATCCGTGATGTGGAATTCCCGGCTGGCCAGCTTCACAATGCCAGGGACATCTTTGGTGTTCATCTCTGCTTTTGCGGCGTCCTGCATCATGCCGACCACCTGGGAAAAGCGTGCCTCCTCCACGGCGGCCCTGACGGTATCCTGGATCTTCAGGATAAAAGCTTTGTCATCGGCGGCCAGTGTCTTTTCGGAATAGAGCTGGAAGCTTTCCTCCATGTCATTGACCCGGCCCACGTGGTTGCGGCGGGTCTGTGCATCATTGACGATCATGCCGTTGCTGCATACCAGGCGGTAGACAAGGGGCTGGATATTGACAGCACCCATACCGGTTTCGCTGTTGGATATGATAACGCCGGCCTGCACAATGTCTCCCGGCACAACCTCCGCTTCCAGGCGGGTATTGACCACTTTCATATACATCCGGCTGTCCGTGATCTGACAGCTCTCAAAACGTGCGCCTTCCATGCGTCCGATAATAGGCAGGACTGCCTGGGCAATCTCCAGATTATCGATCCGGCGGTAGCGGTTACTTAAAAATGCCCTTGCCGTGCCGCCCATGGTACGCAGCAGCCGTTTAGACGGGGCATGCTGGAACCAGGCATTGACATTGGCAGCAAGAAGCTCCGGTTTTTCCGCAAGCATCCGGTCATAGTAGGATGCGGGAATCTTTAAATGAGTTCCCAGCTGCCGATGGGCGATGGTATTGACCTGCATGGGCTCCACAGGTTCGGTTTTTCCATCAAACATGTGGAGATAGACCTGAGAATCATAGGGCTCCATCTGCAGGCTTCTGGTATCCACCAGATAATCTTCTTTTAACTTACTCTGCCGGGTGATCTCGGCGGCCATTTCTTCCAGGGAAAGACCTTCTTTCATTCTGTTTCGCTCCTTTCTTATTGTGTGCGGGCTTACCAGGAAATCTGGATGCCATTCGCCATGATTTCAGCCGCCAGCCCGTTACGCTCAAAAACCTGCAGAAGCCGGGGCCAGTACGTTTTTTCCGGAAAGCCGGCAAGGTGCTCTTTTGCCACCTCCTCCGTATCTTCCTCGATGCAGATATCACCGTCCTCATGGATGGTCAGACGGCTGTGGCCTCTGGAATTTAAGTCTGCCACAAGAGCTTCCAAAACCTTCCTTCCCTGGACTTCATACCAGATCTGGGGGTCTACCGGCTGCTTATTGGGCGGAATGGTATCTTCCGGTTCACATCCTCCGGCCTCTGAGAGGGGAACGATCTTTAACATGTTACAGTTGATGCTGGCATCCTGATCCACACATACATCTGCATGGTCAAAATCCGGGATGCCGTAAAGGCGGATGCGTCCGGTTCCTCCCGCCAGCACTAATTTTTCCGGTCTCTTTTCGCACCACTCCCACCGTACATCAGGATAAACTGCCCGTAGATAGGCAGAGATCCGGTGGTTGACATGGCGGAGCAGCAGCAGTTCCGTTTCTGAGGCTTCCATGACAGGAAATGCAGGGGGCTGTGAAGAGGCGATCCCTTCCGCCAGGCGTTTCCTTGTAAGCTGTTCACGCATCCTGCGGCGTTTTGCCTGCTGCATGTAAGGCCGTAAGAGTACCGCTGTGACCCACAGCCCCCAAAGGGTGAATACCCCGATCAGGAGCCAGGACTGCCAGGCACCCCTTATCAGTGCCAGTATGGCGATAACCGCCCCCACAAGAATGCTGATGCTGCCCCACAGGGCTTTGTCGCTTTTCATTTTTTACCATCCTTTCTTTGTTATTGTTAAAAGTAACCTGCATGTTCTGCATGCACAAAAAAAGAGGAACCATACTGGCTTTTCAGTATCATTCTGAAAACCGGTACGGTTCCTCTTCTGGAGCCGGAATGGGAATCACTCCGGCAGGGACTCGCGTTCTCCGTCCAGTACCTCCACAGGGGGAGGGGCGGATTCTGCGGTCTCAGGGTCATTTGGAAAATCGGCGGGGCTTTCCTTTGGAAAGCGGCCGGGAAGAAATCCAAAGTTGGACAGATAGATCTTTAAGACCTTCGCCTTTTCCTTCCCATGGCTTGAGGTACAGTCCACCAGCCGCTGTGTGCCGGTGATCCATAACCGGCTTTCCTTCTTTACACCAAGCTGCATCAGGCGGGATACCTCATCATCCCATGCCCAGACCTGGTAATACTGGAACTGCCCCTTGCCGGTCTGCTCGGTAAAACCGAAACAGACATAGGTGGAATCTCTCTGGCTCTTTTGGGGAACCAGGTCATTCTCCACACGTCCAAATGCAAAAATCTGTGCCATAACACTCCTTTCTGCCACTGGCCTTGTTATCTATAAAAAAAGTGCCAGCAGGAATCCGGCCCATATGGGCGCAGCAATGCCACTGACACTTATATACAAACTTAACAGCGTGTGCAATGCGACTGTCTCATCGCTATACAGACAAAACCGTCTGCAATCCTGCAAGGATACGCACAAAAATCAATTACAAGGTAAGTATAACACCATATATTGTGTCTGTCAAGTTTACATATACTATATATAGATATTTAAAGCGGCGAAATACAATATTTTGTAGTTGGAAGCCATGCAAATATGTAAAGGTTCCTATATATAAACAGGAATCAAGACCCTGTTATTCTGCAGAATCTGATTTTTTTGTTTCCAGCCTGTTGTCCGGCAGGCCGGAATCGTAGCCTAAAAACAGATCCGTGGAGAGGGAGGCGTTCAGATATTCACTGCCCAGGGAAGGGCGGGAGGCTTTCCGGAAATAGAAGCAGTAAACTCTGTCCGGTTTTATTTTTATCTGTCTCCCCAAAAGTAAGATAACAGCAGCTCCCCGGCTGTCTGTAAGCTCTATTTTTTGATACCTGCGTAACGGCTGTGAGGAAACGGCTGTGCAGATGCCCGTGATGGTCTCATAGTCCCCACGCAGGATCACGATCAGGAGCCCCATGCTACGTAGCAGGCAGCAGAAGAAGATAATGCCGCTCAAAACCAGCAGGAGCCGGTCGCGGGAAATAAAAAATGCAGCGGCAGCCATCAGGAGGATGGCGGTTCCTGTAAGCAGGAAAAGAAAAACTTTCAGCCGGAGGGTAAAAGGAGAGTTCAACCATTGTTCCATAAGTATCATATCCTTTCAAAAATAATCTGCTGGCGCAGGTACAGGTTCGCAACTGCAAGCGTGACCGCCTGGCTTTTAGCGGAAAGCCGCATCAGGCAGCTGATGTTGTCGCTGGTGGTATCCGGATCGTCATAAAGGCCGTCCAGTATGCTCTCTTCCGTGGGGAAAGAACGGATATCCTTTTCCATGCACCGGATCAGTTCTGCTGTGGAGAGCAGTGCCTGTCTGGCAAGGGCCATGACCTGTTTTTCGTTTTCGGTACGCTGGTCCCGGCGGAACAGTCGGCCGGCAGCAGAAAACGGCACATGGTTCACAAAGACCAGCTTCAAAAATGACAATATCCTTAGAAGGCGGGAGCCATCTGTGGGAATGATGTACATGGAAGAGAGCAGGTCATAAAGGGCATCATATTCGGTTTCCCCTTTGCCGCAGACCAGCAGGCCCCGTGTCAGCAGCCGCTCCACGCACTCCCGCCAGGGACGGTCTACCACATCCTCCTGCCCCGGAAAAGTCTTTGCATAGAGCAGACCGATCTCCTCCATGCGGACGATCCGCCAGTTCAGGCAGCTCCAGATGACCATTTCCTGGACATCAACCATGTATTCCTTTCCCCCAAGAACAATGACGGGGCAGTAGCGCCGGCAGCCGTTGGTCCTGCGCTCAAAGCGTCCGACAGCCGTGTAAAGTGTTTTTAATGCCATAAAAAATCCTCCTGTGTTTTTATTCCGGTTAGGTAGGAGACTGCCTGGGGCGGCAGTCATAAAAGCCCTGACAGAAACAGCCTGTCTTTCCGAAGCTTCTGGGCGGCGCGGGAGATCCATGCGCCTACATGGGGAGGCGGCACATGATACAGACCGGCAATGTCGGAAATGCTCATGCCTTTCAGCTTCAGCTCCAGGGCTTTGACGCCGAGCTTTGCCACACCCTGATATTTCTTTTCGGCCCATGCGAGAAGGTCAAGGGTTTCTATCATATTTAACTGTGCGTGAAAGTCATCCGGCTGTGCTACAGGCTCCCCGTCAGCGAGCAGTTCCCCATGCAGGCCCACAGCCAGGTATGTAATGCGGCGCTGTTTCAGGCACATCTGCCGGCAGTAGGAGAGCAGGCCATTACGCACGATCTTTTTGGCATAGGTGGGGAACTGGGAACATGCGGGATCATAGGTGGCTGCCGCATGGCACAGCCAGATGCAGCCTTCCTGATACAGATCCTCATATCCGAATCCGTAAATGGTTTCATTGACATGGATGCTCTCCATGATGACCCAGTAGACAAGGGAAAGGTTTTTCTCCACCAGCGCCTGCTGTTCTTTCGTTAAAGGATTGTTTCGCTTCATAAATACCGCCTCCTTTCATGCCGCCATGCCGCTGTCCGGGTCTGCGGGGGAGCGGCACAGGGTAATAACCCGTTCACACATCTCTTCTGAAAACATGCCGATATGGGCCTGGCTTTCATCAAGCCCCAGTTTTGCCTGGAGCCATACGTAGACCGCCCATTTGTCCATATGCCGTTCTATCCGCAGCTTTTCTAACGCCCGGTGTGCCAGGATACGCTTGCGCCGCAGCCTGCGGTCTGCCATGGTTCCCATGGGTTTCCGGTCCTTTTTATGGGCGCTTACATAGGCGTCACAGGCGGGCCAGCGGGAGCAGACATACAGATAGCTTTTCCGGTCAATGGTATCCGCCCCGTAGACGGTGCTGGCAGGCCGGCAGATGGCCGGAGAGCCGCAGTAAGGACATTTCAGGTTATATTTTTTCATGGTTTTCATTTGCCACCTCCGTTCCTGCCATTTATGGCAGATTTGATTTCTTTCATTTTCCTTTTTCAGAAGCAATGGTATTTATCAGAGGCCCGACATAGTTCCATGAGCGGGCAGCCTGTGGAAGATACGGTGTGCCACTCGATATACAGGCCGTATACGCTCTCAAAGGTTCGTTTACCTATCACAGCCTGACAGCTTTCCGGTTCGATAGATTCCCCGGACAGCTGCTGTAAGACTTTCGCAGGCATAAGGATCGGAGAGCCGTCTGCATCCACAGCCATCAGGAATCCTTCACAGGGGGGAGACTGGCCGTGAGGGCAGACAGTATGGTTGCATTTGATAAACAGGGCGTTGTGCCAACAGCCGCGTACTGCTTTTAAAAAAGGATAAATAGTACACTTTTTTTGATTCAATTTCATTCACCTCCTGCACACATGAATCATTTGAATTGAAAATCATCTGTAATGAAGGTGTAGATATCTGCTCACTTTCATTACCCACCTTTTGAAATCCCTAAATGGCCAATTTGAACTAAAAAATTCTTAAATTTTTATAAAGTTCAATCAGTTCTTTCAAAAATCCCTTATAAAAATAAAAAAGGAGGGCCAGACGCAAAATTCTGCGGCCTGGCCCCGAAAGTTTTTATTCCGTTGTATTATCCGAACAGTCCTTCAATCTCCCGCGTGATCCTGGGGATGACCGTATCATTGAAGATCAGGGTAAGCGCCGCCAGGAGCAGAGCGCCCAGCACTACTGCAATGATAATCTTCACGGCATCCGAGATATAGAAATCCCCACGCTGATTGGAGACTGCCATCCGGGCACGGATGATGAAATGGTTTGCTTTGTTACGGATACAGGTTGTGATTTTTCTCATGGAAACCTCCTATTTTTTATGTATGGTTACAGGGATACAATACCGGCTTTTTAAGGCCGCCTGATTGGTCTTTTCCGTCTGTCTTTTCTGCCCTTTGGCCTGTCCGGATAGAGCGCAGGTTTTTGGCGGAGCAGCCGGCGGAACCGCTGTTTTTCTGCTTCTGCCGCAGAGGGCAGGGGATGTTTTCTGTGTCTGTTCATGGGCAACTCCTGTCTGTATTCTTTCTGCCGTGGAAGGACGGCGTTGTCTATGGACTGCTGTAAAATGCTGCGCTAAGGAAAACTGCTGGGGTACAAGTGACCGCCTCCTTTCCATAAAAACCGGTCTGCGTTTATCCAAAGAATGCGCCAAGGGAGCTTAGAACTTCCGTACAGAGGACTACCAGGTAGATGATCATGATACAGATCAGCATCATCATAGAGTACCGCTGGATTTTTTTCGGCCGTTTGGCTGCTTCTTTTTTCAGGTTGTTCTGTTCAATCTGCCTCATGTCGAAACAGATCATTTTGAAGTACATACGCTGGTCATCCCCACGCAGAACGCCGACCAGACCCCGCACCACATCCGAGAGCATAGGACTCCCGATACGGGTTTCAAAGCGGATGAGGGCATTTTCGTAATTGCCGGTCTTCATGTCTGCTATGGTCTGGTCCAGTTCAGCGCCAAAATCCCGGCCAGCTACTCTGCGGTAGGAAGTCAGTATTTTCAGCACATCCCGGTCGTTTTCCAGATTTTGTCCAATGGTCAGGGCAAAGCGGGGGATTTCCGCTTCAATGAGCCTGCGCCGCTTTTTTACAAAATCAAATGCCGCATAATAGGTAGAAAACCATAATGCTACGGCCGTTCCGATCAGAACTGGTACAAAAAGTGGTATCAGGAACGCCAGAGGGATGGCACTAAGCCCGACAGCTCCGGCGGTTACCCATGCCCTGGCTGTGTAAACTTCCGGGGTCAGCTCCAGTCCGGCAATGTTGAGCGCTGCCTGCAGTTTATTTCTTTTTAACTTGTCCAGCCGCAGGTAAGGGGCGAACAGTCCGGCGATTTTCGTGATATACACATCCAGGAGCTGTTCCTTTTTCGTTCCCTGCTGTTTCCGGGCCAGCATCATCATTTTAGATGTTTTGCTGGTAGGAATGTCCGCGAAGGCTGTGGACAGATTGTAGACTGCGAAGCCAAAAAAGATGATAGCGATCAGTGCTAACAGTGTCATGTGCCGTCACCTCCATACTCAATGGGCTTGCTGAGTTTCATGATCTGCGTCAGTGCAAACAGAATAATGGCTGCACAGATCGCCAGAGCAATCTTGCCCGGTGTAGTGTAGATCAGGGTATGAAACCAGTCCTTGTTGAGGAAATACAACAGAGGGACGTTGGCAATGACCAGAAACATCATGGTAATGGCCTCCCGCCTGGGTCCCTGCATCATGGCCTCCAGCTCCGACTGCACCACACGGACATCGGAAAATTTCTGCACGATGGTCGGCAGCGTATTTTTCATGGAACGGTCCGACTGGCACTGGATCAGGATATTGGCCCATTCGTGAAAGACCCGGTTGGGGATCTTCATTTTCAGGGAATTGATAGCACTGGTCATATTGGCGTTGATCAGTTCGCTTTCATATACAAATGCCTCAAAGTTCGCCTTGATGGGCTCATTGATATAAGGCAGGTTCTCCCTTACGGAGCGGAGCAGATCCTCCGTCCGCAGGTAGGAAGTGGTGACGATGGAGATAGCCGTTTCCAATTCCTCGTTCAGGTGTTTTTTATAGCTGGCCGCCGTACTGCGGAGATACCACATGGGCAGGAGAGAGAAACCGATGCCCAGGATAGGAACCAGATATACGTTGCCTATCAGAAGTGCAAGGACTGCTCCCACCGCAAAAAGAATCAGGGTCAGCCGGGTAACTGCCTCATAGCGGTCGGCCCGTCCGGTATCCTTTAAGATCTGTTTGATCTCATAATCCTGATTAAAAAATCCTTTTGCAGGCGTTCCCATCAGTACGTTCAGCTCATCTGAGAGGGTTGCCGTCTTCCTTCCTGTATTGAAAATAACATCCGTAAAATCCCGTGGGCGTACTTCAAAGAGCGCAAGGAATCCGGCACTCAGCAGCGTAAAACAAATAAGATAGATCCAGTGCAATTATTTCACCTCCCTTCCGGATGGCTTTTTTCGGGGTGTTTCTTTCGCAGACATTCCGCCGTCTGAGAATTCCTGCAGTTCTTTGTAGGAAATCCCATTATCTAAAAGCCGTTTTTTTAATGTTTCTGACATGGTTTCCATCTTGCGGTGGTGGCCTACTACGTGGGCGCTTCCATGTTCATCCGTTACGTTATCCACTACTTCGTATTTATAGAGGGAACGGTACAGCAGTTTCCCATCCAGGTAATCTTCCCCCTCGATGATTTCCATGATCTTCCGGGAACGGTCTTCCAGCTGCTTGGTAAACACTACCACCGGGTAGGCTTCCACCATGATCTGCATCAGGATGGAATCGTCCATGTTATACTTCCGTTTGGCAAGAGTCATCATACGGCGGTAGGTACTCTCACAGGAGTTGGAGTGGATGGTGGTGCAGACCGTATGGCCGGTACGGGAGCTTTCGGCTGCCGACAGGCTTTCCGCTGCTGACCGCATTTCCCCTACGCCGATCACATCCGGATGCTTTCGCAGTACCCGTTCCAGAAGGAAATCCTGGTTGATGTTCATGGAAGGGTTCTCATGGGGCCTTGTGAGCAGATGCACCACGGAGTTTAAAATATTTCCCTCATCATCCCGTTTTACCAGGTCAAACTCCCGGCTGCCTTCCTCTATGGTGATAAGGCGGCGGTTGTTTGGGACGTTGGATAAGAGCCATGCCATGATGGTCGTCTTTCCGGAACCGGTGGAACCGGCAATGCACACGGAAACCCCATAGCGGATGCAGGAGGTCAGGAAATGGAGCATCTCCGGCGTGGCGCTCCCGGAATCCAGGAGCTTTTCCTCTGAGACCGTATTCTGGTTGACGATACGGATGGAGGCATTGATCCCCACCTCTGAATCCACGATGGGCGTTTTATCCACAGAGATACGGATATTTTTATCAAGGAAACCGATGACCGATGGCATGGTATCGTCAATGACCATGCCGCAGGCGTTCAGCATACGCCGCACAACATCAATGGAATGCTGAGGGGAAGAAAATTTATCAGGGATCTTGATGCTGCGCCCGCTGTTCATGATGACCTCGATGTCGTTATATGCGTTGATGTTCACCTCTTCCACGCCGGGCTGGTAGATCCATTTCTTCAGGAAGGAGTAGCCGGCCATGTCTTCATAAAGCCTGGCGCAGAGCTGCTCTGTAGTAAGTCCCTTGACAGCGTACTTGCGCTTGACCAGATACTGTACCATCAGCTCTTTTAGTACGGTGACGGCACGCTCTGAATCATTTTCTCCGGCGCCGGCTATGGTGGAAGCATGGTTTTCGGAAAAGTAGCGCTGTACATCCTCCAGTACCTGCTCATAGGTCAGGGCACCGTTTTCCGTGGGGGCAAAGAAAATATCATTTAAGTTATTCATCACTGTCTACCTCCCTGTATCCATCTTCCCAGTCCTGTTCATCTTCCTCCTCTCCGTATTCACTGTCTTCATATTCCGCCTCATAAGCTTCCTCTTCCTGACGCTCTACAGCTTCCATCTGCTCCAGGGCATCCAGGACCTTATTTAAGGATGCAGTATATTTGGAGTTGCAGTATTTGATGGCCTGGAACATGCCCCCTTCGGTGGCACAGCGGTCAATCTCCTTCCCATAAGGCAGCAGGCCGTCAAACCCGCCGATGATATATCCCATTTCATCAAAGGCGTGGAAAGGGCGGGCCATGCCTGCAAAGGTCATGTGCTCATGGTAGTGGAAACGCCCGTCCGCCAGCAGAGGCTTGTGGGCCTTCAGGTAATTGATGCCCTTCAGATCCGGAGTCACAATACGAAGTACCAGATCCCCGGATTCAATGGCGGCTGGCGTGAATACGTTGGTCATAGCAGAACCACAGTCCAGGATGACATAATCCACCAGCCTTTTTGCAGAGGAAATAAGCTGTAAAACCATCTGGTAATCTGTTTCCGGATAGCTTAACGGGTTCTCTCCGGCACAGTATCCCATAAGGCCGATATAGGGATAATTTTTTAGCACCGTTACATGGCTGGCTACCAGAGACGTATCGATCTCCACGCTGGTCAGCACCTGGCCGATGGAAACGGCAGTGGTGGTGATCTGCTCCGGGAGCCAGACCGGGAGCATGGGGATGCCAGGCTCCCCGCTTATGATGATGGCCTTTCGTTTGTCACGGGTCAGCGCTTTGGCAAGGATACAGCAGAACATGGATTTGCCGCTGCCAGGGCTGCCCCAGACCGTGATTATTTTGGACATGGAAACCATTCCTCCTTTCTGCCTGCGGTCAGGTCTTGTTGTCCGGATTATTTTCTGAACCATTTTTGCTGCTGTTTCCAGTTTCGTTTGTTGTTTCGTTTTCTTCAGCAGAATCAGATTCTTCCCCGTTTTCTTCCGCATTACCGGTTTCGGAACCCTCAGCTTCTCCTTCCTCTGCCGTATCTTCCGCTTCCTCTTCTGAAGGCTCCGGGAAATAGATTTCCTGCAGAATCGCATCCTGTTCTGTCAGGAGTTCTTCTGCCAGCTTTTCATTGCCCCGGGAGATCAGGGCCACATGGGCAACCCCGTCATTTTCCAGGGAGGTGATGACCCGTGCCTGCTCCGGGCTTGCCAGCACCGTGATGGTAGCAGACTGCTGCTTTTCCTCATCCTCCACCGGTTCCTTTGCGTTGTCCACGTTGACACCTTTGGCATCTGTGACGGAAAGCACCCGGACGAAGCGTAGCTCAGGAACTTCCTCCGCCACATCCAGGAAATGGTATATACGGATGATGTCGCCCGGCTGCAGTTTGTCAGACAGACCGGAAGCCAGTGTCTTAACGGTCAGGGAAATGGCTACTTTCCCAGAGGGGATGTTGTTTAAAGCCACATCCGAGGAGACTGGGACAGTGCTGATCTTGGAAGTCAGGATATAATCGCCCTGGGATAAGTCTGCAGTGGCATAAAGCCCTTTCACGTCATCAAAGGTGTGGGCGATATTGGGAGGCAGGTTGTAGCTCCCGACTTCCACAGTCTCTGTATTGTCCGCTGAGAGCTGTTCTCCTTTCAGCACGGGTTTTGTGATCCGGACAATCTCAGTCTTGCCATTGGTCTGCCTGGCAATGGTGGGCAGGGCGACAAAGGCGATAGCGGCTGCCAGCAGGATACTGAGCAGGCCGAAGATAAAGCGGTTATTCAGTTTCATGTTTTTCACTCCTGTCATTTAAAATATGGATCTGCCGCTGGTTCTGCCGGGTAAGGCAGATGGTGTGATTCCATAAGGCAGATAAAGTTATAGGATTGCAGTTACTGTAACGATCAGGCTTCCGATCATCAGAAAGGGTACAAAGGGCAGGGAGAGCATATCCTTTTTTCTCTGGTGCCTCACTGCCAGGGAAACACAGGCCGCAAGGCCGGAGGCAATAAGCAGGACAGACAGCATACGGGCAGGGCCGTAGATAAACCCCATGACTGCTGCCAGCTTGATATCCCCGCCCCCGATGCCGGCGCCCTCCTTTGACAGCATTGCAGCGGCCAGTAAGATCACAAAGCCTGCTGCCGCCCCCATAAAAGAGTATAAAAACAGGAGCGGCAGAAGGGCGGTTCCGAATGCACCTGTGCGGATCATGGGCGCAGCAAGGGCAAAGGGAAGGAAAAGCAGGAGCGCCCGGTCGGGCACCCGCTTCTTTTTCAGGTCGTATGCGGCAAATCCAGCGATGCACGCAAAGGCCAGCAGCTCATAAACAAAAAGAATATGGCTATTCACGGTTGGTATACCAGTCATCAAACACGCTCTGGTGGATGGTGATGTAGTCATTCAGGTTGACCGAGAGCATTCCGTCCGGTGTCCATGCGTCCCATACCTGGGTATATACCACATAGCTTGTGCTGTCCGGAAACCATACCGGTGTGAAATGCACGGTGCGCCCGTAGGTGGAAAACTCATTGGGCTGGAAGGCAAATTTTGCACTGCGTCCGCTGGAAACACGCTGCAGGAGCCGCAGGTAGGTATTATATTGAAACTCCGGAAATACGGAAAAGGCAGTCTGCGGGTTGCTGTGGTGCCCATCCGGTGAGTTTGTGGATAGTGTGGCCCGTACTTCTGTTTTGACGCCGTACCCGCTCTTCATGTCCTTCCCGTTTGCTGTCGGCACGATATCATCCGGCATTAAAGTCATGGTGCCGCTGATGGAGGCAGAATAGCTGGTATAGTCATATTCCCAGTCTCCACGGTCTACCCAGTGGCCGTCATCCTCTCCATGGCTGCACCACTGCCAGTCAGGAACCCAGTAACAGCTCCAGACGCCCCAGCTTGCACTGAGTTTCTGTGGGTTCACCGGGAGGGCAGGGACAGAATAACCGGGATTGATGTCCGTAGCCAAAGGGTCAGGCGGTATCTTTTCATTTAAGTCCACAATTTTCGCCACAAAGGTATCCTGGGCGGTAAAGCCGCTGCTTAACGTCACCGTGATGGTAATGGTCTGGGGTGTAGGGGGCGTGTGCCATTTCACCCATACCAGCTGAGAGTCGTGGGCTGGTATGACAATGTTCCGGACGGTGTAGCTCCTTCCCATAATATGGAAGGTGACCGTTGCCGGGTTGTCCGGAGTCAACCGTCCATTCGTCTGCAGACGGATGGCAGTGATCACATCAGTATCCACCCGGTATTCCACATCCGGCGCTTCGATCTCCCCGCCGGGTTCTTCCATTTCTTCAAACCAGACAATGCCGATCCCCAGGGCGTTTATGATATCTGCGTTGGACTGTATTCCCCGCCTGCCTCCGCCCCAGGCCGGAAATCCAAGGTCACTGTATTCCAGGAACAGGGCGAGGGGGAGATTCTGGAACGCTACCGAGGGCAGCTTACTCCGCAGGGAGCCGCCGGAAAGCTGGTCGTAGAGTGCTGCCTCTGTTGCCGTAAAGGCGTATTTTGCCCCGTTAAAAGTGACGTAGGCAATGGGTTCTAAAAGGATCTTATATTCTCCTGACAGCATACGCTCATAACTGACGCCTGCGGCATCCGCCACCATCATGCAGGCGTACTCCGAACAGAAATAGCGCTTGATGGCTTCAATGGTGGCAGGCCGACTGTTGCTGGTTATGATGGCCGGCATGGAATAGGCGGGCTGGCGGCAGTTATAGGGAACGCCGGACTGTAAGGAGAGCGAAGCCCCATCCCGGTACTGGATCTTGTTCACCTTGCCGAAATGAAGCATTGCGGAGGACTGGCTTCGGTTGGCGAAATCCACCGGCGTACTCACGGCAGCTCCGGACTGGGCATCCACCACCGTTACCCTTACCCCGTCATTTCCGGGAGACCAGAAGTTGGTGGAAGTGCCCTGGTTCATGTTGCCTCCTCCTCCATCAAGGTTGCCCTGTCCGGAAGCAAGAGCCTGTGAGGAACACAGGCAGAGCAGAAGGGCGGCAGAGCAGAGGAGGGCATAAAAGCGTTTCAAACAATATCACACTCCAATCTTTTTATGTGACAGAAAAACGTATTGCCGATGTGTTTTCTGTGGGTTGATGCACAAAAGAAAACCACCATCGGGAGGCGGTTTTCCGGTTTCAGTATTCAGTTGTGTATCTGTGATACTCTGCAGAGCATCATCAGTTCCCCATGTTCCCGACCATCTTGCTGGGGTCTCCGCTGCTGTCTATGGAAGACTGGTTGACCTGTCCGGGAACTACCCAGCCGAATACGGGATCGTATACGGCGCCATTTTCGTTGGTGGAACCAGCTGCAGGGGCATCTTCCTTTCCGGTCTCTGTGGGTGCGGACGCTGTCTCAGGGGCCGGATTCACAGGATGCTCTCCGCCCGGATCTGCCGTAATGGTCTTGCCTTCCGGGGGCGGGGGAGGTGTTTCATCCTTTGTTTCTGCAGGAACAAAATCCATCACAATATCCTGTTCGGATTCTTCCGCTACCTTCGGGTATTCTTCCAGTTTTTCCTCCGCACTGTTCTGACCGGGGATGCCGGCATCTGTATGTACCCGGGAATCTCCAGTGGGATCCGTGATATCCGGGGTATCCTTCCATTCTTCCTGAACGGTATCCGGGGGCTGTTCATCCGGCTGGAAGTCGGTCTTTGTATCCCGGCTCACCAGCCAGCAGACGGCGAGGATGGCAACACAGGAAACAGAAAGGACTGAGACAAGGAATCCTTTGGATCTTAAAATTTTCTTCATATAGCAGTCATCTCCTTTTTTCTTTCTGTATATCCCTTACGGTTTTAAAGTAAGGTTTTTCAACAGAAAATGAAATATAATGGGACATTGGCAGTCCGGCTGTCATAAACTGCTGCCTGCTGCCCTGCGGCGTCCGATGAAGCGGAAAGCCAGGAATCCGGCAAGAGCCGTGAAAAGGGTGGTGAGAATGAATTTTTTGGATGTAAACAGTTTCTTCATAAGAGTAAGCTCCTTTCATAGCTGGCGGCTGTCTGTCTTTTGCAGCCTAAAATTTGGTGTTGTGGTAGCCGGTCAGTTCCACGGGCCGGGTAATGGCAGGATAGGAGTGGCCGAACATGTAGACATAGAACTCGACATTGCAGGTGAACACATACTCCACCCGGTCGCCTGTCACATGGAACGAAAGTCGGATATCCCTTACCCGGTAGTCATCCGTGGAGAGAGGGATCTTGCTGGCGAGGCCGTCTGTCACCATGTCTTCCAGCATGGCGGTATAATCGCTGCTGGAGTAGAGGGTATTTAAGTATTCGCTGAAATTGGTCTCCCTCTGGGAACGGTAGGTATCTGCATAGATGCTGGCGCTCAGGTTGTTCAGCTCCATCTTTGCGCCATTGCGGATATTGATGCAGGTGATGCGGATGGAGGCGTACAGTAGCAGGAAGGAGATCAGCATCACGATCCCCACCACGAAAAAGCAGGTGAAGATAGAAATATCCCCGCGGTCATTTCCGAGGGGATTCCTGCCTGTGCTTCTTTTCATACATTGGAATGGTTTCTTCATGGTCCACCTCACTTCCAGTAATGCTCACTGACGCCTGCCCCTCTGGAAACAACCGTGATGTTCACCAGGTTGAAGTTCCAGAAACCGCCCAGTTTTGCCCGCCCTGTAATGGTGATGTAAAAGGGGGTGCCCAGTTGTATGGCCCGGCTCATGCCGGACGGGGTAGGCGACTTGTAGGAGGCATCAATGGAGTAGGAGATGTTTTCAGCCCCCTCGATCTGAGAACAGAGGAACTGAAAAAGCTGGTCTGTTTCACCGTTGATTCCTCCGGAGAGCTGGATCTGTTTCACCATCTGGTCTGCACAGTGGTCCAGCTCCTGTTTGGTGGAGATGATGCTGAACAGGTTCAGGATGAAAGCCAGCAGGAGCACCGCAATGAAGATGAACACTACGGTACTGAAATAGTTGACATCCCCATGCTCATTTTTCAGTATGGCTGCCGGACTCCCGCAGGATCTGCCTTTATGGGGAGAGGCTCTGCCGGCTGCTTTGGACATTGTTTGGGACAAAGTAAAACCACCACCTTTCTGACGAAAACAGCCGTCTCCCTGGATGGAAAACGGCTGCTTTACATATTTTTGACTGTACCAAGTATAGCATGGATGCCTTTACGGGGAAAGAGCAGAACCGTGCCAATGTTGTGCCGGTGGTGTGCCAATTTGAAGGTGGGAAGGAATTTGAGGATGAAAAGCAGGCGGCTATGGTTATTTTGGGGGCAGGCGGATAAGCAAATTGTAATTTTCGTTTTTTTATGGTAAGATAGAAGACAAGAAAGAACCTGCGGCAAATAATACAGGCCGGAATGGAAACAATAGGATAGAGGTGTCTGCATAAAATGAATCAGGAAGAAAATACCATATCAGCCGGCAGTGAAAAAAAGCCGGAACAGATAGCAAAATATACAGCGAAGGACAGCGTGTTTACTTCGCTCTTCCGAGAGCCGAAGTATCTGCTGCAGCTGTACCAGGCGCTGCATCCGGAAGACCATGAGGCAACGGAGGACAGCATCAGGAACGTGACGATTACCAATGTCCTTCTGGATCAGTATTATAATGATGTCGGCTTTCAGGTCGGGGAAAAGCTGGTCATTTTGGTAGAGCAGCAGTCAAGCTGGAGCATCAATATCGTGGTACGCTGCCTGTTATATCTTGCCCAGACTTATCAGGAATATTTTGAGAGCACAAAACAGAATGTGTATGGGAGCAAAAAGCTGGAGCTTCCAAGGCCGGAGATGTACGTCATATTCACCGGTAATAGAAAAACAAAACCGGAATACCTTTCTCTGTCGAAGGAATTTTTTGGAGGGGATGACAGTGTCCTTGATGTAAAGGTCAAAATGATCTATGATGGAAAAGAGGGGGATATCATCAATCAGTATGTGGCATTTACAAGGATATATAATGAACAGGTGAAACTGCATGGAAGAACCAGGGAGGCGGTTCTGGAGACGATCCGCATCTGTAAGGACCAGAATGTACTGCGCGAGTATCTGTCAGGACGTGAAAAGGAGGTTGTGGATATCATGATGACATTGTTTAATGAAGAATATATTTTGAAGACTTATGTGGAGAGCAGAGAAAAGGAAGCAGCAATGGAAGGAGAAAAAAGAGGGTCTGAAAAGGCGAAAATGGAAACTGCACAGAGAATGTACGAAATGGGGATTTCCGTTCAGGATATTGCAAAGGCATCCGAGGTATCGATAGAAACAGTGGAGCAATGGCTTGGGCTTATTAAAGCGTAGGTCAAGGATATTATGATGATGCTGTTTGATAAAGAATATATTTTGAAGACTTATGTGGAAAGCGAGAAGTTAGAAGCTGAAAAACGAGGAGCTGAAAAGACCAAAATAGAGATAGCTCAAAGATTGTATAAAAAAGGAAATTCTGTAGAGGATATTGCGGATATTTTTGATGCGTCAGTGAAAGAAGTGGAGCAGTGGCTCGGACTTGTCAGAGCTTGATAGAATTATTGATATTTGAATGTGAAAATCCGAAGCCGTCAGTAAAATGCGGTTTTGGATTTTTTCCTTATTATGGCAGCATCAGCCTGATACTGATTATCCACAAATTATATTACTGGTATAATGACAAATCTGGAAATTGGTGTTATAGTGGTTACAGTTAAGAACAAAGCGGACCGGATGAGTCCAGAAAGGAAAAAATCATGGCAACAGTTAATTTCGCTGCGAATGGCTTCGCATATTATCTGCATAGCGAACATTATGAGGCACTGTTCAGTAAAGAAAAAGAACAGAGTCTGGTTAAGATGCGCTCATGTAAGATAAGAAAAAGGCGAAAAACTGTGTGATATCCGGATGCAGACAAGATATAAATGTCTGCCGGAAACAGAACATGGATTTATGTACCGCTTATCTTGTATGAGGTAGGCGGTATTTTTTATGCTCCATTAGCTCAGCTGGGAGAGCACTCGACTTTTAATCGAGTGGTCATGGGTCCGAGTCCCATATGGAGCATGACCGCCTGTATATGGAATTCTGATAGCAGGAGGTGAGAATCATGGTGAATCTGCCGGTTATAGATATGGTAAAGACAGGACAGAACATTGGAAAGCTGCGGAAGCAGGCAGGACTGTCGGTAAGGGATCTGCAGGATGTTTTTGGTTTTGCCACACCGCAGGCCATATACAAGTGGCAGCAGGGTGCAGCACTGCCAACAATAGATAATCTGGTGGTGCTTGCAGCAGTCCTGCAGGTGCGGCTGGATGACATTCTGGTTACTGATACGGCAGTGCAGATACAGATCAGTGCATGAATGGAAAGTAAGAAAGGGAAATGACAGCAATAGAACCGCAGGCAGAAAAATGCCTGCAGTAAGGTCCCCTGGTCTAAAGGTCAGGACACCGGCCTTTCAAGCCGGAGGTATTGGGTTCAAGTCCCATGGGGATCATTAAGGCTCCTTAGTCTAAAGGTCAGGACGCCGGCCTCTCAAGCCGGAAATGATGGGTTCAAGCCCCACAGGAGCTACTGTGGCCATAGGACAGTGGCAGTCCGGCAGATTGTGGCTCTGCTTACGGGGGTTCGATTCCCCCTGGTCACCCCATGGATGGGTATGCCCAGTGGCGAGGGCAGCGGACTGTAAATCCGTTACAAAGAAACACCGCAGGTTCGAGTCCTGCCCCATCCATTTTTTGTTTGCGTGTCCGAGAGGCTTATGGTGCCACCCTGCTAAGGTGGTGTGCGGAAACGCACCGAAGGTTCGAATCCTTCCGCAAACGTGCTGAAGCTGGAGATAATCCTGCTTCTTTTGAAAGCTGAAATTTGTTATTATCCTTTTATTACCTTGCTGTTAGTACATTTGCTGTTTCTATTTTCATCCCACAGGGCGATATTATGTTTATCAGTATAAGAAGAATTATATTTTATACCTGAAATATCATTTCTTCTCTTTTTTACGATATCTAAAAAATCCAATGGTATTACATAGCCTTGCTCTGCATAATTTGGAGATGTTAAGTAATCTTTTATAAAGATATAAAATGCCCTGATATCAATGGAATAATTACTAATAAAAAGTTGTACTGTTTCGTCTGAAAATAAATTCTTGAGTCCGTCCGAAACCATAATCGTAAAATCCATTACTTTTATTTTGCTTTTTACAGTACATTCGGCTACAGAAATATAGTCATTTTTGTTAGCTTTTTGTTCTTTACATGATGTTTTTATATCTTCTGCCAAATAAAGAACTGGTTCACCAATGTGATTTACTCTTCCACTTTGTGTTATTGCTGATGCAGGCGCAACACCAGAATGTTGATCATCGTATCCGCTTACTGGTATCCCATTTTCTCTAATAACTCCTGTATCTTTTCCGTCAGATGGATTGATTATTCTTGCTCTATAATAAATTTCATTATTCAGTTCACTTATGGGCATATACATTACTGCCTGCTGAAACAGTTCTTGATTTTTTTCCTTCTTTCTGCCGTTTAAACTCTCATAACTAAACTGTTTAATATTAAGTAAAGAGAAGAGTGCTGTATCAGTTTTGATTTTAAAGTCATTCATTTTTATTACTCCATTTTACAGAAATATCATTGACTGTTTGTGAAAGAAGTCTGTTTACACCTGCATTTTGTCAATTAAAGCAAAGATGACCTCCTGCTGGTCTTTATTCAGTCTTGCCCATCGTTCCAGCAGTTTTCTTTGATCTTCTGTCAGGGAAACCGGAGCCTCTCCTTTCGATAATAACTGGGAGAGAGTAATTCCAAATGCCAGACAGATTTTCTTTAAAGAAGGAATGGTTGGAACCATATTTTTTCGATACCAGGAGGAGATTGTGGATTGGGGAAGGCCGGAGCGTTCCGCAAGCTGATATTCCGTCCAGCCTCTTTCTTGTCTGTATGCAGTTATGGTCGCAAGAATATCTTCCAAAATAGATTCACCCCTTTGCTTTTATTCTTCGTAAATTATACTTTGACAAATCGTTTATATTTAATCGTTTGAATCGTATAATTTTAACGATTATTACAACGAAAGGAAATTATCTTTGCTATTTCATATTATCAAGCAGAGAAAAAATAAGTGCCTGCTGTTCGCTGCTTAATCCTGCCCAGCATTTCAGCAGTTTCTGCTGGGATGCTGTCAGCAGAACGGGTTCACCGCCGTGGGAAAACAGTTGGGAAAGCGTAATGTCAAATGCGGCGCAGATTTTCTCCAGAGAAGGTATGGTTGGTATTGTATTTTTACAGTACCAGGAAGATATTGTAGTCTGGGGTAAACCGGAATGTTCTGCAAGCTGGTATTCTGTCCAGCCTCTCTCTTCACGATATGCTATTATAGTAGAAAGAACCGTATTCATTATTTTGCCTCTTTGCTTGTGTATATCGTAAATTATACTTTGGTAAATCGTTGCAATTTAATCATTTACATCGTATAATTACTACGATAAACACAACTATATAAATGTAGTGATCATTGTGATTTAACTGTCAGCTTATAAGAGGAGGCTATAATTTATGCTGAAAAAGAAAATGATAGGGATTTTGGCCTGTATGATAGTGATTTGCATGGCTGTAGCAGGGATACTGGTGTATAGGAATTCAGATAAAAAAACCACACTCGAAGAAGATATTCTAAAAATGGAAGAGGCGTTAGGTGATAAATATAAAAAGCAGTCGGAAACTACACTTGCAGCCACGCTCACATACGCAAATGAGGATAACGATACTAAAATCTATTACCATATATTAAAAACGGATTATTATGAGCAGGATGCTTCTGAAATAACTGGACTGAATACAACTGCTTTTGGTGTTTTATTTGCAGTCGATTTCATGGACAGCTGTGAAGAAATGATGATTCAGGAATGGCCTGCATCTCTCTATAAGAGCGGAGAAACGGCATACCTTTGCTGGACCTGTTCTCCTGAAGTGAGTTATGTCCTGGAATATAAGCCTGCAGAAATCCAGGATTCAGAGATTATCAAGATGGCCGAAAGTGCAAAGGAGGCAAATTAACAGAGACAGTCAGTGTCATTATATTGGAAATATAAAACCGGCAGGATATGGAGCTGCAGTATTCAAAACTGCAGCTCCATGTTTTGTATGTCATATTTACAGAACTATTACAGATTCTGCCGGATGATCCGTGTAATGATTCCCACAGCCACACCCCGTTCTTCATCCAGCCGTGTCACGGCAAAGCTCACATCATCCTTCTTGCCGGGAGTCCGGTAGTCATAGCAGGAGTGGGCCACGGCATTGACGCCGTTAGACAGCCGGATATAGACCACACCTTTATGTACGTCTGTGACCTTGCCGGCATACTTGCTCTGGATGCGGCATTTTTTCAGGTTGTCGTGGCTGGTGTTCTGGGATACGCTCTTGATATCAGCTTTGATCCCCATATCCTCCAGGCTGTCACGGCGCACACTCAGGATGCGTACAAGTACCTGGTCGCCCACAGAAAAACGCTCATGAGCATCCCCGATCCACTCCCAGGCAAGGTCACGGGCCATGATGGAGCATTCCACTCCGAAAACTTCCACCCGGATGACTTTCTCTGCCACAGCGATCACACGGGCCTGGGCGATACGTCCTTCATAGATCCGGTACATCCCTGCAGCATCCGTATCCAGATAGAAGATCTGCCGTTTCCGGAGCATGGCTTCTTTCCGGCTTGCCACCACGCTGCGGGATTTGGAATCAATACCTTTTACGATAAAGTCGATCTCTGCCCCCAGCATGTTGCCGAGGATCTTGTTCTGGCGCAGCATCAGCTCCGTATATTCCTGTCCGGAGGGGCTGCGGCCGATATTGATCATCATCTCCTTTAAAGGGATTACGATCCGGAATCCTTTATAGTCTACAATCGTGATGGTCTTGCCATTGTCCGTCTGCTCGATTCCGCCAAGCTGCCCGGTAAGGATACGTCTGGTACGGTAGGCGTTGTGGATCTCATGCCAGATGACATCCTCGCGGGATTCCTCAGTCTCTACTTCTCCCCGAACTTCCAGTGTCAGCACAGGGGCATCTTCTTTTCTGCTTCTGGCGGCAGTACGCCGGGAAGAAGCGGCAGCAGGAACTGTATTTTCTGAGTCAGTTGTGCCAGTGGGTAAAATCGTTCTTTCCGATCCTGTTTCAGCAAAAGACACATTTTCCTGAAGAATGTTTTCTTCTACTTCATCTGTGGCATGGTCTGTCGGCTCGTCTGTACCGGGAACAGCGGCGGTATCTGGGGAATCCGGCACACCATCAGAAACTGCTTCCGGTGTCTCCGGTATTCCTGTTTCGGTTTCCTTTGTTTCCCCGCTATTTCCTGCAGAAGTTTTCTCTTTCTTACTGCGTGTGGTGCGTCTGGTCTTTGCAGCAGGGGCATCTGTTTCAGGAGACGCTGCAGATTCCGGCTGTGCTTCGCCAGAACTGCTGGCATCATGGGCGGCATCACGCTCCGTACCGAAGCCGTTCAGATCCTCCGATGCTTCTCCGAACATTTCCTCTTCTGTAAGCTCCGGGAGCATTTCGTCCTCAACATCCGGCTCTGCAGGCAGCTCCTGATCCATGCTGCCCAACAGTTCATTTAAGTCCATGCCATCCCCAGCCGCTTCAGGCAGTGTGCCGTGTCCTTCACCGGGAATAGCACCATCCTTTATGCCGGTTCCGTCCAAGAGAGTGTTTTCTTCCATAGTAGGATTTTCCAGTTCCATAAGTTCTTTTTTTCTTGCCATATGTTTACCTCCATTGTGTTGTTATTCTATAGCACAACCCGGAAATGGGCCGTTCCATAGCATTCTTGTTTCAGGACATGATGGAATCTTTGTCCGTGGATACGATCCCGGCAGGTGTGCCGGAAGATGCAGCAGGGACAGCTTTCCCAGGATCAGCTGCTGCCGTTTTTTGGGGTTTCTGCTGTGCGCCGGCTGCCGATGGTTTTGCGGTTCCCTTTGCGGCGGGTTCCGTCCCTGTCTTTTGGGCAGGTTTGGAAGCTGCTTTTCCTGCCTGCTTTGTAACTGTTTTTTGGGGAGCAGGCTTTACCACAGGTTCCGCTGCAGCAGCCGTTTCCATTTCCAGCCGCCTCCATTCCGGGATATGAGCGGATGCCTTGCAGGAGCGCAGCAGGGGATATTCCGGATGTTTGGAATAATCCATCTTATCCACCTTTAAGGTCTTCTTTCCGCGGATGATGACCAGAGCTTCATCAATGGGCAGGCGCAGCACTTCATCCGGCGTCAGCACAGGCCGCTTTCCCACACCGCTGGTCTCCCGGTACTCCGGCGTGTAGTTGGAGATCCGCCAGGTTCCTAACTGCTTGGACTTGCTGGAGACTGCCACGCTTGCCAGTCCGGTACGGGAGGAGACAAATTCCGCAGTCAGGGGGTCAGTGCATCCCAGAAAGAGCTGGACATCACAATTCCCTAAGATCTCCTGCCAGAGGTTCAGCGGATACCGGTTCTGCAGTCCCGCAAGGTTCTGGAACACACAGGACATGGAGATGTTCCGGGAGCGGATCACGCTCAGGCGCCGGGAGAGGTCGGGGATAGTGCCGCAGGCAGTCAGCTCCTCCCCTAATACATGGACGGGCACAGGAAGCCTTCCGCCCTCACAGTTTTTATCCGCATACCGCACCAGCTTGATGAACACAAAGGACAAAAACAGGGATGCCAGAAAATCAAAGGTGCTGTCCTGGTCGCTGGTCACAAGGAAATAGGCACAGGGTTTCTGCCCCAGCAGTTCCAGGTCGATTTCATCCCTTGCCGTGATCTTTTTGATCAGTTCCGACTGGAATACCTGCAGGCGGCTCCCCAGCCCGATGATAACACCGCTCCGCACAGAATCGGATGCCTGCTTGAAAAGGCTGTAAGGGGCTTTTGCCGGATGGTTGATGGGCAGGACTTCAAACAGGCTGTTCAGTGCTGTTTCGGAATTGAGGGTAATGAGCTGATAAACCTGGCCCATGTTCCGGTTCTCCGGCGGGTAGCCCTTATCCACATACAGCACCAGTGCTTTTAACAGGTTCATTTCTGCGGAATCCCAGAAATGGTCTCCCTTGCCGCCGCCAGTGGTATTCTTGATAATGACATCCACAAAGAGCTGTGCCATCAGTTCCTGTCCTTCCACTTCCGAAAGACAGTTCCAGGAATCCGAGTTTTCGGGATTGACCAGATTGAACACACGGACGGTATAGCCTTTGTCACGCAGGTATTCGCTGGACTTTTCGTATAACTCCGATTTGGGATCGCAGATCACCAGGGATTCCCCTCGGGATACACCCTGCAGGATGCGGTTCATACAGAAGGAACGGGTCTTCATGGAGCCGCTGGCACCATAGACTGCCAGGTTGCTGTTGAGCCGTGTCTTCTCCGGCACGCAGACCGCCTTCCGGTCCAGCATGCCCAGCACGATCCCCTGATAACGGTGCAGGTCTGCTACCAGCTCCAGGACGCCGGACATTTCTTTCCGGCTCATCCATCCGGATGTGCCGTAGGTGCCTTTGGCAGAATAGGTGAAATTCCGGTCTTCGTCATATTCTCCGGTATCGCTGTATCCGATCCGCATGACCAGGAGCAGAAGTACCGCAAGAAGTCCGATGCAGATAAATATCCCGTAAATTCCGTATGGCGGATGCACTGCTGCACGGAGGCAGACGGACAGGCCGGGGGAAGCGGGCAGGGGGGAAGTGCCGTCCCCCGGATAGCCGCCGCCCTGCTTCCAGAGGGCATAGTTGCCGATGAACTGCCCCAGGTAGCCGCCCGCATACAGGATGGCAAGGATGGCTATGGGAGCCGTGATCAGCCCTTTCAGTAATTTTTTCTTGTCTATGGGAAAAACCTCCTTTCAAATTTTGCAAAGCTGATGGTGGAAAACTCTGCCTGTCCGCCGCAGGAGCGGTGGAGAACTTCCTTCTGGAAGTCAAAGCAGATAAGGGTTCCTGTCCGTTCCTGCAGCTGGAGCGCCGTATGGAAACGGTTGATGCGGGGGATATCCAGAAAATAGCCGAACAGGACCGGATTTCCGTTCCCGTCCAGGGCGTCATGCTCTATGGGAAGTCCCGCATCCTTTGGGTAAAGGCCCTGCATCAGCATGTGGTCAAGTTCCGATATTTTTACCGGGTCGCATAGGAGCCTTAGCAGCGTATCCCCGTAATGGTCATTGGTCAGGTAGTAAAAATGCGCATAGTTCCCGTCCAGAAGGAAGAAACAGCGGGAACCGGTGTCAGCGCCGGAAAGGATCTGGTAGAAATGTTCCAGGCCGTTCCCAAGGAGCAGGCCGGAAATTTCGGTCCGGGCATACTGAGCAGGCAGCCTTTCGCAGCACAGCAGGAGCTTTAAAAATACCTGTACCTTTATTTCCGCCCGGTAGTCCCATTTCATGGTATAGGAATCTCCGTTATAAGCGGTAAAGATCCCGGATGGCGCAAGGAGTGCGCCGGCCATGCGTGAGCCCCTGATTTTTACGGCTTCAACGCCGATTTCCTTAATCTCACGGGAACTGTAAAAAGCTGGGATGTCCAGGCTTTGGACAGGGGAGCCTCTGGAGGAGAAAACTTCAGGCTTCTCATCCCGGAAGATCCGGACTCCCGCATTCTGCATGGTGACGAAAATTTCAGCCACACGGTGCAGGCGCAGGCGGCGGGAAAATTCGCTCTTTAATTTATGTGTTTCCCCGTTCCCTGTAAGGAAGAATGAAAACCGTTCCGGATTTTCCGCCAGCAGGAAACTCTTTGCCCTGCGGCCCAGGCGGTATCCCCGCAGTTTATCCCGGTAATAAGTACGCAGGAGCCCCTCTTTCTTCAGGAAGGTGATGACGGACTCCTTGTAACTGGTACTGCAGGGAAGGCGTATGAGCAGGGGGACGGGGAATTCGCCGCATATAGCGGTCAGTTCGAGCAGATGGTAGCTGATGGTGTCTTCCCGCGGGAAGCTGTTTTTGTCATGCAAAAGATCACCTCCTTATGACCGGCACAGGGCCGGCATTTCCCCGGTTTTTTACCGGGGTGGCTGAAAACTTCGGTAGATTCCGGGCCGAAGCCAGGCCGGAAAAAGCCGTTTTTTCCGTTTTTTCTCCGGTTCCCGGCATATAGGTCAAAAAATTCCGGAAATGGTCAAAAATCCGATATGGATTTTAAGTCTTTTTCCCGTCTGGAAAGCCATCCGGCAAAGCGGTTTTTTTCCATGATGTAGATACGGGTGCCGTCCTGATCTCCAAGCTCCGTAGTATTGTAGGCATCACACAAGAGTCCGCTGTCGTCTGCCATCACATACAGGGCGATGGTGTCCAGGATCTGTTTCTGCTGCAGGTTGTCATAATCTAAAAGGCACCAGTCCGGCAGTTCATGGTCATATACATGGGAGATACAGACCACACATTCCCGAAACCGGGGCAGGGTGTGCTCCTTTGTGTACTGCCCCAGAACGGCGTGGAGCGGGTCGATCAGGAACAGGCTGCTCTGGCGTGCCTTCTTTTTGGGAAGAAGGCGGGGCATGATTACCTCCAGGATGCCGTTTTCAAAACGGACTTCTATGCCGTGAACTTCTCCGGCTTTTACCAGATATTCTGTCTTGGGAACAGAGGTGGAGGCATAGAGGAGGCTCCTGAGCTGACAGGCGATCCCTTCGGCCCGCAGGGCGGCTTCGGTTGACATGGTTTCATAGTTTTCCGGATAACGCTGGATATCCAAAGAATCCATGGCGCAGATGTTATTGTTCAGCCGTGAAAGGCTGTTCTGGATATCTGCGATCCGGCGTGAGATGATTTTTCGGTCCACTCACATCCCTCCTTTGGTTGTTGTGGCATGAGCGCCCTGTATCATCACAATCAGGGCAGTTTTTGTTTCAGGTTGATTTTTTGTAGTAGCTTACGTTTCCGGCAGCATCCACCGTACAGAATCCGGTAATTCCCGGAAATTCCAGCAGGGGAATCTGTTCTGGGCTGTCCACCAGTACGATACGGCGGCTCCCGCTGTCACGGCTCTGCCGCAGGGCATGGGTGACAAGGGCTTCCTGTCCGGAAGCGACATGGATGATCTCGTACAGCTCGCCGTCAGAGAAAAAAGCGATCTTCACGGGGAACTCACTGGATGAGTGGTATTCAGTTCTGTCAATAAAGTCAAGCAGAACCCATACCGCCTGTACCATGCCCGAATCTGTTTCCATACGGTCATTTCCGTAGGGGAAATATCCCCCCGTGTCTGCCTGCCGGGTGCGTCCCTGTCTGGATAAATAGGAGAGCAGGTTTTTTGTGACATCCTCCTTATCCGGGTAGAACCGGCATAACTGTTTTTCTGAAAGCCCCGGATACATGGATATGATCCGGAGCAGCTCTGCAGCCTCCCGGCCGTACAGGTCTGCCCTTGTCTTCACTGGCGCCACCTTCCTTTCTGGTTTTTTGTAAATGCGTAATCTGTGCGTATAACGGACGTAATAAAAATAAGATTGCGTAATCCGTGCGTATACGGTGTGTAATCCCGTATGCTATCCGGCTTCGTTCTGCCGGCGTATCCGCTCCACGATGTCTTTCAGTTCCCTCCGGTCTGTGGTGATCAGGTCTTTTTCCACAGGGCTTGCCTTAAATTCCACCATGATGTTATTGTTGTTGGTGCTGATTAAGCCGTTGCCCCGTTCAAAGTGGGTGACTTCCATGATTTCCGCATCAGAGAGGTGGAGGGCGCTCTGCACACGCATGGCCTCGTCATCCTCCAGGTTCAGAATGATCTTTGTTTTGGAGTTGTTGATGATGCCTTTCCCAAACCGTCCTTCATCCAGATTGAAAAAGTCGTTTAAGTCCTGGCTGGCACAGACCGCAGAGCCGCCGTATCCGCGGATGGTCTTGAAGATCTCCAGAACAAAATCCCCGGCAAGGCGTGTGCCCGTGGCACCGGCACCGGACAGGAGCTGCCAGCATTCGTCAATAAAGATGGTCTTTTCCTCGGTACGGTCTTCCTTGGCACGGTCCCAGACGAAATCCAGTGCAACAAACATTCCTACAGTGAGCAGGTCTCCGGTCAGGGAAGAAATATCCAGTACGGTATACTTATTGTCCAGGGACACGTTGGTATGCTGGTTGAAGGTGCTGGCGGAGCCGTTTACCAGGCGGTTTAAGATATTTGCCAGGCGTTTGGTGGCAGCCGATTTTTTTAATATTTCGTAAAGGTCTCCCAGCACCGGCATTTCACGGTATTGTTCCGGATTTTTGGGATCTGCCAGGGAAGCGTTGTCATGGGTGATGCCCTTTTTGTTGTAGGTATGGATCAGGGCTTCGTCCAGAAGCTGGCGCTCCTCATGGTTCATATCCGGGATCAGCAGGCTGAAAAAGATATGGAGCCGCTGGATCTTCTCTGCCAGTTCTGAGAGCTGGATGCCGGGACCATCCAGCAGTTCGTTCACAGTGCGGTCCACCTGCCGGATCTCCATTACATTGATACAATGGGGGCTTGCCGGTGAGACCTGGATAAATTCACCTCCCACGTTGGCGCAGGCCCGGTGGAATTCGTGCCCCTTTAACGGGGCAATGATAAAAATGGGGATTCCCTTGCGCCGCATCCGCAGAGCCATAAGCTGCATGGTAAAGGTCTTGCCTGCACCGGAGGTTCCCAGGATTGCCATGTTTGCGTTTTTGTAGACGGCAGAATTGAAGATATCCACAATGATCAGGGAGCTGTTGTATTTATTCACTCCTAAAAGGATGCCGTTGTCATCACACATCTCATAGCTGGTGAAGGGGTAGCAGCTTGCAGCGCCCCCAGTCAGGAGATTGCGCTTGCTGCGTTCATACAGTCCTTTTTCCACAGATACAAGAGGCAGGGCAGTGAGGAATGCCTGTTCTTCCCGGAAGTGGCAGGAGGATACCCGCATGTCCTGGGAGAGCAGCAGCTTTTTCATCTCGCTGACCTTCCATTCCAGATCCTCTTCGCTGGGAGCCGTAATGGTGATCAACAGGTTCATAAAGTAAAAATCTTCATTGTTTGCCAGTCCTTCTTTCAGGAAATAGCCGCTCCGGATAGCGCTGTCGATATCATCAAAGTCCGTGTTGGTGTCGCTGGCATCCTTGATCCGGGAACGGTTGATGCGGAGCTGCTGGCCCACCTTCTGGATGATGCGCTCTTTTGGCTGGCGGGAGAGGAACATGTCCAGGTCGATCCCGTCCCCGGCATTGACCATCAGGCTGAGCCAGCCGGCCGGCACATGGGTTCTATAGCCGTCAGAGGGGATCAGCAGGTAAGCATAATAGAGTCCGTCAATGCAGATGTACCTTCCGTGGGTAAAGTCAATACTTGTTGGAGCGATAAATTCCCCGGCCGGGATATGGTCGATCTCCGCCTCCCTTCCGTCTGCCAGGTACTGTGCCACCACCTCTTTTGCCCGGACAGGGAGGGGTTTTGCGGCGCTCTCATTCCGGCACAGGAGATTATAAAGGACATCTATGGTAAACTCGTCTTCGTTATCCGGCAGAACCACTTCATTCCCGCACTGGCGGAGATAATTGGATGCAGTATGGACGGCGGACTGCAAAGAGCCGATGGCCTCCCCTTCCTCGTCCGTGCGCCTTGTGTTCCCCCAGGGTTCATATTCAAAGATCAGGAAGAACCGGCGTGTGACCGCTTCACGGGAACAGATCTGCTGGATGAACTGCAGGTAATCTTCCTGCATGAGCAGGCACTGTTCATTGGTTTCCTGCGCCATCTCCCGGCGTACTGTGTCCATGTGGCGTCCGATATCTGCCCGGCGGGTCAGTACCTTGAACTGGAGCTTTACGGGGCTTATCTTTAAATAAGAAACAAAGGAATAGATAATGCTCCTCTGTTCCCGGACACTTCGGAGCAGGAAGTTGATGGGGATCACCTCCACCACCTTGACATACCGGTGGTCTTTTGTGTAAATGATGCCGTTTTCTATCCTGCTGATGGGCAGGTAGTCTGCCACCGGATTTAAGTGGGTAAACTGGGGTTCCGGTGTATACAGCGGTTTTTTGGCAGAGTGGTTCTTTTTATGCGGGCTGTTTCTGTGAGCCGGTTTTCCCAATTTTCCAGAGGTCTTTTTTCCGGAATCCTTTTTTGAAGTCCTCTTATTTCCTTTGGAAGATTTTTTTGTCTGTGTTCCGGCCTGCTGCTTTGCCTGTGGCTGGCTGGGACGGAGTTTCTGTCGTATTTCATATCCTTTCACCTGGTCAAATTCTGCGGGAAAATCTTCTTCCCCTTTGCGTTTCCAGCCGGATATGCCGCTGATCCTGTCATTTTTACCGGAGGCTTTATTTCTGGTCTGTTTTTCATCCGGGGCAGCATACTCTGATGTCATGGTTTTCCCATGATGATTTTTTTTCTGCTGATGTTCTTTTCTGCCCTTTTTTGTGCCGGAGACTTTCTGCAGCGTTTCCTGGCCTTCGCCGCCTACGATACGGCGGTTCTTCATATATTTTAAGAAGATGACCAGGAAAGACGACAGGCTTTCCCCAGATATGCCGATCAGGGCAAACAGGACGAGGGGCAGGGCTGTCAGGCACAGCACGATGATCCGTGCAGTCAGGCTCAGGGGAAGGAACAGGAAGACCGGCAGCCCGGTCACGGCAGCCAGGATGCCGGCCTCGATTACATTCCTTGCCCGGAACATGCCACCGAAAAATGTGCCTGTATCCACAAAGTTCGGCGGGATGATATAGGTATCATGGTCATTTTGATTATTCATGTAATAGTACCTCTCTTTCGCAGTGTGTCAGTTCCGGCCATGGGTAAATTCAGAGCGGAACCGTCCGTAAACAGGTTTCATGGCCGGACTGGGGCAGGGCGGCTCAGCCGATGATCCAGAAAGGGCCGCCGGCGCCGGCACGCCTGCTGGCTTCATTCAGTATGATGGAAAGATCCCAGAGCTGTCCGCTCCGTCTGTAGCTGGCGGGGTCCGCCACCAGGATCTTCCCATCCTTTACGCCCCGCAGCACGATAAAATGGCCGCCGCTTGTAAAGTGTCCCTTTGACATGATAGCCACCACCAGTTTCCCGTCTGCCAGGGCATCCAGTATCCGCTGGGGTTCCGAGGGGGAGCAGCCGGAAACGGCAAGTCCCCAGTGTGCAGCGGCCCCTGGGATCAGGGCATGGTAGGAACCGCTGCCTTTGCACCAGTAGCCGTTCTCATAAGCCCACCGGGCCATCTGCTCAGGGT
Source organism: Clostridia bacterium (assembly GCA_910575245.1). Classification (GTDB taxonomy): domain Bacteria; phylum Bacillota; class Clostridia; order Lachnospirales; family Lachnospiraceae; genus UBA3282. The sequence continues at coordinate 141,034 of CAJTEN010000001.1, forward strand.
CAACAGTTTCATCTGCCAGGGAGGATACCACAATCGCCATGGATGTTGGACCGCAGCCGTAGCCGCCGATATGGTCGGTGCCGTAGGGCTTACCGGCGTAGCGTTCATCCAGCTGGTTGAAGTAGACAACCTCCGTGGCTCCGTCCGTGAAACGGACATCGCCCAGGGAAGGGATGCTGTTTCCTTCCCAGTCCTCCAGGTTCTGTATCAGCCCGTCCCCCAGAAAAAGGCTTAAATTTTGTGCATAATCCGAGGCAAGGCTTTTCTGCTCATCCGTAAGGGCAAATACCTGGTCGGCAAAATAGGCTTCCCCATTATAGGAAATGGTATAGATCATCCATTTCTCTGATATGGTCGTTTCTTCTCCGGTATCCGGGTCTTCTACTGTTTTTTCCCGTATTTCCTCTGTCCGCTGGTAGGAATAGAGGTGGGATTTCCCCCGGCGCATGACAGCCGCCATGTCAGCAATGGAGATATCCGCAAAGTCCTTTTCCTTCGCCGCACAGTACTGAGAGATAAACAGGTTTGCATTGTATACGGGGCCCAGCTCATAAGGGTTGATGACCTCCATGCCGTCCCCGCCGGAGACAGAAAAATCACGCTCGATCCGGTTCATGACATCCTCCATGCCTTCGCCCAGGATGGTGCTGATGGTGTAGGTGATGGTATTGGCATTTTCCACAAGGGCATTTTCACTGTTCAGGATGGGTGTTTCCGGGTCCGCAGGGGAAAATGCGGAGGAAAAGCCGTCAAAGAGCAGCCCGGGGAGCATGAGCACGAACAGCACCGGGAGCAGCAACAGTACAGCGGCTGCCGCTGCGAACTTTCCAACGGCTTTCCGTCCTTCCCATAATGCCCCGGCTGCCGCGCCATAGGGACCGCCTGCAGCGGCACCCTTTGCAGCCCCGGATACCGCCTTTCCCACTTTTACGGCGCCTCTGGCAAGGTGTGCCGCAGAAGCTCCGGTTTCAAGGGCCTCATTCAGTCCGTTTTTCTGTTGTTCTGCCATTTATAACCTGTCCTTTCTCTTCGGTGCCGGAGGCATCTTTTTCACGATGGATTCCTGATAAGCGATGGAACCGTCAGCCGCCATGTAGGGCGATTTCTCCACGGCGTCCTGTGCATACTGCTTATACCAGGAAGTGCCGTCCACAGCCTGCACGGTAGTGTATGCCCCTTCCGGCGGGGTATACTGATCCGCATGATACATGCCGAAGGAAATACCCTCCGGGTGTTCTTCAGAGATCTCCGTGCCGGTGATGCGCCCGCCCCCGATCTCTACGCCTGTAAAGGATGGTACATGCTGTGCGCCCTCTTCCAGGGCGGCATAGCCCATGTAGGAACAGAGGGCCTGGGCAGCCTTTTCTCCGGTCATGGAACCCAGGTCTGCCATGTTCCCCGTTGCCACCGTACCGATCACGCTGTTGGCAAAATCGCCGCCTTTCACAACGGAAGATGCATACATGTTTCCGCCGATGCCGGCAGATACGGCGGATGCGAAACCGCCGATCCCGGTCCTGGAAGTCCGCTCACTCTGCTGATTCGTTTCCGTGTGGGCAGTAGCTGTGCGTATGGCGCTGTTTGTGACCTGGCGGCTGACCACCCCGGCAAGGCCGCCTGCCATGAACCCGCCCGGACTTCCGGGTGAGCCGGAGCCTGTGTTCACATGGGAGGAGCTGCTGTGGCCGCCGCCGAAATGCTGGCGGGAAAAGTTCCGGACTGCGCCTACACCCCTTGCGGCGATCATGGCTTCCGCGATCATGGAACCACCCGTATGCCCTACGTTGACGCCTATGCTGGACATGAAAGAGTCAATCTTTTGGGACACCTTTAAAAATGCGATGGCACACAGGAACCATACCAGGACATTACCCGATACTGCCTCCCGGCCTGCCGCATCCACCTGGGCCTGGGCATCGCTCTCCGAAAAGGCAAAGGCCGTCTGGCAGGACAGGCAGAGGATGAGCACGGTCAGAAAAGCCATCGTCAATATTTTTTTATATCTTTTCATGGTTATCATCTTTCCTTTCTATTTCAGTTCCGCATGTTTTTTCACAGTGAAAGCGGGTTCGCAATAAAAGCCCCGACCATGCTCGTGAACAGGCGCAGGCACCAGGCATTCATGAGCAGGAGAAAGACCTGCCCGCCGAACATCCGGCACCAGGATTTGAAAATGTTAGAGGTGGACTGGGAGGCTCCCATGGAAAAAGCCACGGGTGCCGTGTAGACCAGCACCCCCAGGAGGACATACCGCTCTGCTGCTTCAAAAAGGAGCTTTAAGTAGTTCCATGCCAGCACCAGCACAACGATCAGGGCGATCAGGGCCACAGCCCCGTTGGCGCAGACGCCGATGATGGCCAGCATCACCGAATTGAAATCGGCAAAGCTTAATGCCGGCAGGTCGGAATCCATGATCCAGTGGTATGGGGTGCCGCCGATCTTTAAGACCGTGTCCACGATGCCGTCCGAGAAGTAGGCCAGCAGGATGAAGAGGACGGAGCGGATGCTCAGGCGCACCGGGTCCTCTGCTTCAATGCCGGCTCCCAGCCCGAAGTTTTTGAACAGCTGCCATATCCAGTTTAAAAGGATGAGGCCGATGGCCAGCGCCACAAAGACTTTATACATGGTCTCCGCAGCAGGAAAGTAGCGGAGAAACACGGTCATGTCGCAGCCCAGCGCCCCCAGGACTGAAGTGGTGATAAGGTCAAGGCCGTGCATCACCTGTTCGGCGATCCATTCCACAATGCCGTCTAAGATACCCATAAATGATCACTCCTTTCCGGTGTCAGCCGTTCCACTTGCCGTCCGCAAAGAACGGGGTGATGTAGGCCATGATGAAGCCAAGCCCGTTTAAGATCGCCCAGGTGATGCAGATACGCTTCAGCCATGCGCGGCTCTCATCCACCGTGCGGCCGGAGCGGGAGAAGTTCATCATCAGCAGGGCAACGGAAGCTGTGACAATAGCGGCAACGGTAGAGATAAGCACGATCTGGTTATAGACATCCTTCATGATCTCCGTGGCTTTTGTCCATACATCTGCGGCATAGGCCGGCTGGGTAAACATCAGGAACATCATGGAACTGAGGAAGGCATAATAAGCTGCCTTTGCGGGGGAGAACCTGGGTTTTGGTTTCTTTCCTGCCGTGGCAGGCGTCTGCAGTTTGTTTTTCAGTCTCAATTTGTGGACCTCCTTTAAATAAGATTTGGATGTGGAAAGAAAGACCATGCCGCAAAAGCGGGCATGGTCTTTTTCCGCCGGGCCGGCAGGTGAGAAAACCGTGAGTTTTGCTGGGAAAGGCGCAAAAAAGGCACCTCTTTTGGAAAGGTGCCATGTCAGCCCGGATTGCTTCTGGATACAGTTTTAAGCATATTTAGTGTAGCATATCCCTATTTACGGCGAAAGAGCAGAACCGTGCCAATTTTGTGCGGGATTGTGCCAATTTTGTGCCAGATATTTTGGAAAACAAAAAATGAAAAATTTTCGATGATCTGCAGAAAAAGAAGATAAGCTCCTTTATTTATATAGCATATGGGTTACATCCGAAATATGGAAGGCTCTTTGTACCTTGACAATTTTATAGCACCATTCAGGAGTTATACAGGCGCAGACGGATAGTGTGCGATGACCATGTGTGAGCCCGCCCTCTGTTTAAAAATTGCATAGCAATACCTGAAATACGCGGCAAATATATTGGCGCAGGAAATGACCTGATTGAGTGTGTACGAATGACACTCCCCTGATTATAAGTAGGAAAAACGCTAATTGCAGTTGAAAAACGGAACATTCGATTCGTATAAGATATATGAAGCGGATTTATATCAAATGCCATACGGATACCATTTCAGCTGCAAAAAACAAAGAGAGGAGGCAGACAATGGCAGCAGATATAGATAATGAAGTGGCAGTTGATCAGCAGGTATACCTGGCAGGCGATATTCAACGTATGCTTGGAATAGGAAAGAGTAAATCTTATACCTTCCTTGAAGAGGTGTATAGGCAGAAGAATCCGCCGTTCAAAGTTCTTAAAATCGGTAAGCTTTTCAGAGTGCCAAAGCGGGGCTTTGATGAGTGGCTGAATGGCGGTCTATAAGTAGTGAGGTGATTTAGTGAAGCAGCCAGCAAAGAAAAACGGAGTTGTTTTTTATGAAGAGACTTCCTGGTTCCACAGAGTAAAGCTGTTGCAGCCGGATGGTTCAGTAAAGTATAGTAAGCGCGGAGGCTTTCAGAGTGAAGAAGAGGCGGAAGCCAGTTATTACCAGTATGAGAAAGAATTCAAGAAAGCTTCCAGAGCCTATCAGTTGTCGGCAAAGCCTAATCCGGATGTGGATTTAAAAGATTATCTGCTGTATTGGTTTGAGGATGTATTTTCCCAGAGGATTGAGAATACAACCCGCATGGTATGCGCATACGTGCTGTATGACTTGATCCTGCCGAATATGCAGCAGAACATAAAATTGCGGTATGCCAATGAGGAGTATTTTGACTCCCTGCTGGCCGTTGTGTCAAAGACATGCGAGTCCGCCGGTAATAAGTCCAGAGAGTTTTTGAACATGGCGATGAAAGAGGCTGTAATACAGGAATATATCAGGGTTAATCCGATACTGGCAACGAAACCATATCCGAGGAAAAAGCCGACGATTATTGTCTTAAACAAAGCAAATGTAAAAAAACTCCTGAAAGCTGCTTACAACAGTGGATGGTATCTGGAGATTCTGCTGGGTCTGTTCTGCGGACTCAGAAAAGGCGAGATTTCAGGCTTGAAATTCGGAGATTTTGATGCTGAAAACAGGACGATCTATATTCAGCGGCAGATTACGTCAAACCCTGTGATTCCAAAGGGGGAAAGAAAAATTCAATCGTATGAGGTTATAGAGAAAGCGCCGAAGACAGATAACAGTTATCGGCTGCTGCGGATACCGGAGGCTGTTGCGGAGGAAATTGAAAAAAGAAAAGTTTTGGTTGAGGCAAATAAACAGCAGTATGGCGAACAGTATTTTGACCACGATTATATCTCGTGCCAGGAAAACGGCCTGCCGCATTCCACCGCCGCCATGAACAGCGCTTTGACAAAATTATGCTCCAGAAACGGCCTGCCCCACATTACAGTTCATGGGCTGAGACATATGTATGCAACAATATTGATAGAGCAGAAAGTTCCTTTGATCAAGATATCTGCTCTGCTGGGACATGCAAGTGTCAATACAACATTTGAATATTATTGTGAGGTCATGGATGAAAATGAGCAGATCATTACTTTTATGAATCATACTTTTGTTCCGGAAGGGAGTGTGTCTGCATGTTAGATCTGAGTTTGAAAAATTATGTCGATTGGAGAGTGGCACAGGTAATGCCTGTGCGCTCCGGCTTCGGCTACAGGGTATTTTTGAAATATCCGGACGGAAGCGAAAAACCACAGCAGAAGTCCGGATTCAAAACAGAGAAGGAGGCGAATAAGGCAAGAGAGAAGACGATCGCAGAATTATATAATGGTACGTTTGTTGTGTACACAAAGGTTAGTGTTGCTGATTTTATGATATTCTGGCTTGAAACGGATCTGAAAAAGCGTACTGAAAGCCATGAAACTTATTATAATTATTGTGGGACAGTAAAGAACCATATCATACCTGTTCTGGGCAGGAAGAAAATGACGGATGTTACCCGCGGAGACATTCAAAAATTGTTTAATACCAAGGCAGAGTATTCGAGGCCGGTAGCAGAGCTGGTAAAAACAATCATGAATGTCTCTTTTCGTTATGCGGTAACGAACAAAGTGATCCAGGCCAGCCCGGTGGAGGGGATAGGACTTCCCAAAGCGGAAAAGCCGCAGCAGAAATCAGGTTTCAGAACCCGGAATATCAACACGCAGAAAACACTGACGATGGAGCAGATACAGATTTTACTGGAAAAAAGCAGAGATACCCCGATCCACATGCAGGTACTGTTTAATGTGCTTATGGGGCTCCGCAGATCCGAGATCAATGGTGTCAAATATTCGGACGTTGATTATATCAACCGTACCTTAAAAGTGGAACGGCAGTTAGGGAGAGTACATAACGCAGCAAAAGAAGACTTTGCTCCAAAAACTTTTACGAAACAGGAGGTAGGATTAAAGACAAAATCCAGTTACAGAGAAATTCCGATTCCTGATTACGTCTTTGAGGCAATCTTAAAGGAACGTCGGGTGTATGAGAAAAACAGGAATCGCAGAAAGAGAGAATTTCAGGATCTGGACTATATCTGTTGTTCCACCCTTGGCAGGGCAAGGAGCAAAGGATTTCATTGCCAGTATTATAAGCGGCTTCTTTCAGAAAACGGCCTGCCGGATATTCGCTGGCATGATCTTCGCAGCACCTATTGTACGCTCCTGCTGAAGGAGGCATTCAATCCAAAGGCGGTATCAAAGCTCATGGGACATGCCAAAGAACTGATAACAATGGATGTTTATGCTGATAATAAAGGTATCATAGCAGACGGCGTACCGGAAATGGAAGAGTATATGAGAGAAGTATTACCGAACCTGGAAGAGGCGGAGATTTTAAAAAAGGAACTGCTGGATATCGTGCTGGATGTAACAGAATTTCTTCCGAACACAGGATGAAAAAGAACAAAAGTTCGATTTCATATCTATACAAATTTTATAGTTTGTGATATGATAAAAAAGTTCTTTCCGTACTGTTTAGTCCGTATGGAATTACAGAGGTACACTGAGTAGCAAAAAAGGCAAATTGTGAACAGAATTCGTCGTGGGCCTGTTTTGCGTTAGTTTGAGAAAATGCCACGACGAAAATAAAATGTTCCACGACGAATTTTTGTCCGAGAGACGTCTTTTTTTACTATGAAATCAGAGGTGAGCATTTGTGCAAAATGAACAAAAAATCTTCAAACTTCACTCGGAATACGCCCCTACCGGGGACCAGCCGCAGGCCATAAAAGACCTGGTCAAAGGGTTTCAGGAAGGCAATCAATTCCAGACTTTACTGGGGGTTACGGGTTCCGGCAAGACCTTTACCATGGCAAATGTGATCGCTGAGCTGAACAAGCCGACTTTGGTAATAGCGCACAATAAGACATTGGCGGCTCAGCTCTATGGTGAGTTCAAAGAGTATTTTCCGAGTAACGCAGTGGAATATTTTGTGTCCTACTACGATTATTACCAGCCGGAAGCCTATGTTCCGTCCACGGATACCTATATTGCCAAGGACTCTTCCATCAATGATGAGATAGATAAGCTGCGTCTGTCTGCAACGGCGTCCCTGACAGAGCGCCGGGATGTGGTGGTGGTGGCCAGTGTGTCCTGCATCTATGGGCTGGGAAGTCCGGAAGAGTATGCGGGCATGAGTATGTCTCTGCGTCCCGGCATGCAGAAGGATCGGGATGATGTGATCCGTGGATTGATCGAGATGCAGTACGACCGCAATGATATGGATCTGGATCGCTGCTGTTTCAGGGTGCGCGGTGATGTGCTGGAGATTTATCCGGCACAGGGTGGCGACTATCTGATCCGCATTGAGTTTTTCGGGGATGAGATAGACCGTATCACACAGACGGATCCTCTGACGGGACAGGTGCATGCCACGCTGGAGCATGTGATGATTTACCCGGCGTCTCATTATGTGGTGCCCCAGGAGAAGATCAATACCGCGTGTGTGGAGATCGAGAAGGAGCTGACAGACCGGGTCAGATATTTCAAAGGAGAAGACAAGCTGCTGGAGGCACAGCGTATCTCTGAACGGACGAATTTCGATATTGAGATGCTGCGGGAGACTGGATTCTGTTCCGGTATCGAGAACTATTCCCGGCATCTGAACGGCATGCCGGAGGGAGAGCCGCCCTTCACACTGATGGATTATTTTAAGGATGACTTCCTTATTATCATAGATGAGTCCCATATGACGATTCCGCAGATCAGAGGAATGTATGCAGGAGACCGTTCACGGAAGACCACGCTTGTGGATTATGGTTTCCGGCTGCCTTCGGCGCTGGATAACAGGCCGCTTAATTTCGAGGAATTTGAGCAGCATATCGATCAGATGCTGTTTGTTTCCGCCACGCCTTCGGAGTATGAGGCTGCCCATGAATTGTTCCGTACGGAGCAGATCATCCGCCCTACAGGACTGCTGGATCCGGAGGTGGATGTACGTCCCGTGGAGGGGCAGATAGATGACCTGATCTCCGAGATTAACAAGGAGGTTGCGAAGCATCATAAAGTATTGGTGACAACTCTGACCAAGCGTATGGCGGAGGACCTGACAGATTATATGAATGATGTGGGAATCCGTGTGAAGTATCTGCATTCCGACATCGATACGCTGGAGCGTGCCGAGATTATACGTGATATGCGGCTGGATGTTTTCGATGTTCTGGTGGGCATTAATCTTCTGAGGGAGGGGCTGGACATTCCGGAGATATCCCTGGTGGCGATTCTGGATGCGGATAAGGAAGGGTTCCTGCGCTCGGCTACTTCCCTGATCCAGACGATTGGACGTGCGGCTCGTAACGCAGAGGGACATGTTGTCATGTATGCGGATACGATGACGGATTCCATGCATGCTGCCATCACGGAGACGAACCGCAGGCGGGAGATTCAGCAGCGGTATAATGAGGAACATGGCATCACACCACAGACGATTAAGAAGGCAGTCCGTGATCTGATCAGCATTTCCAGGACGATTGCGAAAGAAGAAGTGAAGTTTGAGAAAGATCCTGAATCTATGAGTAAGCAGGAGCTTGAGAAACTGGTTAAAGAGGTTGAGAAGCAGATGAAGAAGGCTGCGGCAGATCTTAACTTTGAGGCTGCAGCAGAGCTGCGTGACAGGATGAAGGAACTGAAGGATAAATTGAGAGATTTCGACAAATGAGTTACGCACCGTACTTTTCATGGGTGTTTGTGCCAGGAAGAAACGCAGGTGTAGATACAGCAGTGTGGAGGTAGATATGTCAGACACAATAAAGATGCGTCCCCGGGAATATATCAAGATAAGAGGGGCGAATGAACATAACTTAAAGGCAATCGATATAGATATTCCGAGAAACGAATTCGTGGTACTCACAGGATTGTCCGGTTCTGGTAAGTCCTCCCTCGCGTTTGATACGATCTATGCGGAAGGCCAGAGAAGATACATGGAGTCTTTGTCTTCGTATGCAAGGCAGTTCCTGGGACAGATGGAGAAGCCTAATGTAGAGAGGATTGAGGGATTGTCTCCGGCTATTTCTATTGACCAGAAATCCACGAACAGGAATCCACGTTCCACGGTGGGGACAGTGACAGAGATTTATGATTACTTCAGGCTGCTGTATGCAAGGATCGGTATTCCGCATTGTCCGAATTGCGGCAGGGAGATTAAGAGGCAGACAGTAGACCAGATCGTGGATCAGATTCTTGCACTTCCGCAGGGAACCAGGATACAGCTTCTTGCCCCGGTAGTGCGCGGCAGGAAAGGGGAACATGTCAAGGTATTCGACCGGGCCAAGAAGAGCGGATACGTGCGTGTGCGCGTGGATGGGAACATGTACGAGCTGTCGGAGGAGATTAAGCTTGAGAAGAACATCAAGCATAATATAGAAATCGTTGTGGACAGATTGGTTGTCAAGGAAGGAATCGAGAGACGTCTGACAGACTCTATCGAGAATGTATTCGCACTGGCGGAAGGCCTGATGATTCTGGACATTATCGACGGTGAGCCGATCAATTTCAGCCAGAACTTTGCCTGCCCAGACTGCGGGATCAGTGTCAGTGAGATCGAGCCCAGGAGTTTCTCTTTCAATAATCCTTTCGGCGCCTGCCCGGACTGTTTCGGGTTGGGATATAAGATGGAATTTGATATTGACCTGATTATTCCGGATAAACGGTTAAGCCTTCATGACGGTGCGATCGCCGTGATGGGATGGCAGTCCAGTAAGGATAAGGGAAGCTTTACCAATGCCCTTCTGCAAGCGCTTGCAGAAGAATATAAGTTCAGTCTTGATACCCCCTATGAAGAACTGCCAAAGAAAGTGCAGGACGTCATATGCCATGGCACCGACGGGAAAAAGGTGGATGTCTATTATGAAGGACAGCGGGGTAAAGGAGTCTATCCGGTCGCATTCGAGGGACTGATTAAGAATGTGGAACGGAAATACAGGGAGACAGGCTCTGATATGATTAAGCAGGAATATGAGACTTTTATGCGCATTACACCCTGTAAGGCGTGCGGCGGCATGCGCCTGAAGAAGGAATCCCTGGCTGTGACGGTTTGTGATAAGAATATATATGAGATCACTTCCATGTCGATTAAGAGACTGCATGCCTTTATCGGCAACATGGAATTGACACCGCAGCAGCAGCTGATCGGCAGACGTATTCTGAAGGAGATTCGTGCCCGTGTAGGCTTCCTGATGGAAGTCGGGCTGGAATATCTATCCCTTTCCAGGGCTACCGGATCCCTGTCCGGCGGTGAGGCGCAGCGTATCCGCCTGGCCACACAGATAGGGTCCGGCCTGGTAGGAGTGTGTTATATACTGGACGAGCCCAGCATCGGCCTGCATCAGAGAGATAACGATAAGCTGATTGCGGCGCTCAAGAATCTGAAGGATATGGGTAATACCCTGATTGTAGTGGAACACGATGAGGATACGATGTTTGCGGCGGACCATATCGTAGATATCGGGCCGGGGGCGGGATCCCACGGCGGCGAAGTGGTGGCACAGGGAACGGTGGAAGAGATCATGCGGGTGGAGGAGTCGGTTACCGGGCAGTATCTGAGCGGCAGACTGCAGATTCCGGTGCCGGCAGCGAGACGGAAACCTGCGGGATATCTGAAAATACGAGGAGCACAGGAGAATAATCTGAAGAAGATAGACGTGAAGATTCCGCTGGGCATTATGACCTGTGTGACAGGGGTATCGGGTTCCGGTAAGAGTTCTCTGGTCAACGAGATTCTTTATAAACATCTGGCGAGAGACCTGAACAGGGCGCGGTGTATTCCCGGCAGGCATTCCGGTATTGATGGAATCGATCAGCTTGACAAGGTGATCAATATCGATCAGTCTCCGATTGGCAGGACACCCAGGTCGAATCCTGCTACTTATACCGGTGTGTTTGACCAGATCAGGGATCTGTTTGCATCCACCCAGGATGCTAAGGCGAGAGGGTACAGTAAGGGCAGGTTCAGCTTCAATGTGAAGGGAGGCAGGTGCGAAGCATGCGGCGGCGACGGTATTATCAAGATTGAGATGCATTTCCTGCCGGATGTATATGTGCCTTGTGAAGTGTGCGGGGGCAAGCGGTACAACCGTGAGACGCTGGAAGTAAAGTATAAAGGTAAGAGTGTTTATGACGTGTTGGATATGACTGTGGAGGAGGCTATGCCTTTTTTTGAGAATCTGCCTTCGATCCGCAGGAAGATAGAGACCCTTTATGATGTGGGATTGTCTTACGTGAAGTTGGGGCAGCCTTCCACAACACTGTCCGGCGGTGAAGCGCAGCGTATCAAGCTGGCTACAGAGTTGAGCAGGCGCAGTACGGGGAAGACCATTTATATTCTGGACGAGCCCACCACGGGACTTCATTTTGCGGATGTGCATAAACTGGTAGACATTTTGCATAAGCTGGCGGAAGGCGGCAATACGGTTGTGGTGATTGAGCATAATCTGGATGTGATCAAGACGGCGGATTATATAATCGATATGGGGCCTGAGGGCGGTGAAGGCGGCGGTACCGTAATCGCCGAAGGTATACCGGAGAAAATTGCCGGAGACCCGAATTCCTACACAGGTATTTATATTAAGAAGATGCTCGAGAAGGCGAAGAAAATGAGATAAGAGATACTGGGCAGGGATAAAATGGAGACTGGACAGATGGCAGCGCGAAAAGATGAGAGAAATCATGATGGCGCCGGAGGGAATACGCCATGCAGATGCCATCAAACGGTAGGAAAATGCCATGAAACGGCGGCAGCCTGACTTCAGAAGGCAGACACGGCTGACGATATAATAATATAGAAAATATCATTGGTATCGTTGTATTATCAGAAGACACTGACAGGGATTTCTGGCAGAAAAGGACAGCAGGAATCTCACAGTGTGAGCCGGGAGGTACGTTTATGAATATTAATATGTCGGGATTTCACAGTTTTTCATTCGGTGGCGGTTTGCTTAACGGAGCCCCTGGGCTGAAGAGCACGCAGCAGAGGATGGAGCGGCAGGAAGCGCGGGACAGACAGGTGGCATTCTTTGAGAACCAGAAAGAAAATCTGAAGAATGTAAAGTGTGAGACCGTGGAGGAGATTGCGAGGAAGCTGGAACTGTTCCATTCTTATGAAGACCAGATCAAGGCCGCAAAGGCAGCCTATAACAATGAACAGATGTGGCATATGATGGATGAGTCGCGGGAAATCGGAGAGAAGATTGCCGAGGCAGTGGAGAAGAGCGAACCCAAGACGGCCGAAGAACGGAAGGAAGAGCTTGTGGAGGAAATCACAGGCGCGGAGAGCGGCGGCATCATGGAAGAACTTGACGAGGTGATGGAGGAGGCGCTTGAGCTGCAGGAAGAGCTGCGGACGGAAGAGATCCGGGAAGCAGTGGAAAGCGGCATACCCGGGGAAACGGCATCGGCGGGCATGGAGCAGGCGCTGGAAGCATCTGCCGGGCAGGATGCGGATGGATTTGTGCCGGAAGATTTACGGCAGGCTGCGGAAGTGACTGCATCAGAGAATACACAGCGGAGGGCGGAATACATTGTGGCAGAAGAAGCGCACATGATACCGCGGGAGCTCTGGGAATCGAAGCTTCCGTACAGGCCTGTTGATATCAGGGCGTGATGAATGTAATGCAGAACCTGGTAGCAGGGAAGCCGAAGGCCGAACTGTTACCGAACCCGAAGAGTGAATGGTTACAGATGAACAGGAAGTGGCGTGCCGGAAAGGGATCCGGATCTGTACAGACAGAATTTCCTGTTACTTCCAGTCTGATTTTCATCAGTCAAAAGGTTAAGAAATTCCCCGCCTGCTCCGATAAAATATTTGTAGAGCACGGATGCTGAGAACAGGACGGAAGGAGCCGTTCTGTTTTTGGTATTTTTTTTAATTTTTAAAATTTTTTAAAAAATCTATAAAAGCCTTTGAAAAACCATTTCTTTAGGTTATAATATATCCAGCATATTGCGCTTTTTTACTTTACAGAGGGATATTGAGAGCCATTTTTCCAATATTCGGAGCGGAAAACAGAGCGCAGTATCATATTGATGTTTACTTTGACAGCAATTGGAAATTATTATAGAGAGATCACGGAAAGGGGATCAAAGGAATGCAGTATACGGATATCGGAATTGATTTGGGAACAGCCAGCATACTGGTTTACATCAGGGGCAAAGGCGTTGTGTTGAAAGAGCCTTCTGTTGTGGCTTTTGATAGAGATACAAATAAGATTAAGGCAATCGGTGAGGATGCCAGACTGATGCTCGGCAGGACGCCGGGCAATATCGTGGCGGTAAGGCCGCTGCGTCAGGGTGTTATCTCGGACTATCAGGTCACAGAGAAGATGATGAAATATTTTATCCAGAAGGCGCTGGGGAAGAAGACGTTTCGCAAGCCCCGCATTGCCGTATGCGTACCCAGCGGTGTTACGGAAGTAGAGAAGAAGGCCGTTGAAGATGCTACCTATCAGGCGGGTGCCAGAGAGGTATCCATTATAGAAGAGCCTATTGCGGCGGCAATCGGTGCGGGGATTGATATTTCCAAACCTTGCGGTAATATGATTGTGGATATCGGCGGCGGTACTTCCGATATAGCCGTTATCTCACTGGGAGGAACAGTTGTCAGCGCTTCCATCAAGATCGCGGGAGATGATTTTGATGAGGCAATCGTGCGTTACATGCGTAAGAAACATAATCTGCTGATCGGTGAGCGGACAGCGGAGGACTTAAAGATCAAGATCGGTTCCGCCTTCAAACGGCCGGAAGTTGATTATATGGATGTCAGAGGGCGTAATCTTGTGACTGGCCTGCCGCGGACCGTCAAGGTATCTTCGGAAGAGACAGAAGAAGCGCTGCATGAGACGACGGTACAGATCGTGGAGACGATTCACAGTGTTTTGGAGAAGACACCACCGGAGTTGGCAGCCGATATTGCGGACAGAGGCATTGTGCTTACCGGCGGCGGCAGTCTGCTTCGCGGGCTGGAGGATCTGATCGCATCCCATACTGGCATCAACACGATGACAGCGGAGGATCCAATGACGGCGGTTGCGGTCGGTACAGGTAAATATGTAGAGTTCCTTGCGGGATACCGCGAGGACTAAAGTGAAACGCACAATGTGGTTTCTGAGAGGATCAGAGAAAGGCAGGATTACTTATGCTTAAAGGATTATATACGGCTTACACAGGGATGATCAATGAACAGCACAGAATGGACGTTATGACCAATAACCTGGCTAATGCCGATACCAATGCATATAAGAAGGAAGGAGCCACGAGCCAGGCTTTTGATACGGTACTGGCCTATAAGATCAAGGATATGTCGGAACCGGGCAATCTGCCGAGGAATCTTTCCACCAGCAGAGCGTATGATGATGAGCTGGTGGATAATCCTGACAGATGGACTTCAAGAACCGGTATGAATCTGGGCGTAAAGGTGGGAGAGAATTATACGGATTACTCCGAAGGGCCGATGCGGGTGACGGATAATACATTTGATTTTGCGCTGTCAGGTCCGGGTTTCTTTCTGGTAGAGTATACGAACAAGGCGGATGAGACTTCCGTGAAGTACACCCGGGACGGTAATTTCACCATGAACGCGCAAGGCTATCTTGTGACCCAGGACGGAGATTATATTCTGGATGAGAACAGACGGCGTATCCGGCTGGATCCTAATGAGAAAGAGATTGGAACCAATACCAACGGCGATATTTATCAGGCCGGAAATCTGGTGGCGACGATCGGCGTAGTGGATTTTGAGGACTACGATATGCTGGAGCATTTCGGGGAGAATCTTTTCCAGTTCGTGGACAGTGATGAGGTGAAGAGTGCCCAGGCGGTTTATAGCCGGGCCAGAACGAATACCATGCTTGCCCAGAGTGCGCTGAATGCCGCCAGGGCGAGAGGGGAGGATGGCCTGGAAGAGTTGGAGGCGGCAGTGGAGGCCGCACAGCGAAGCGAGGAAGCGGCTCAGCAGGCACTGGAGGAAGCACGTACGGCCGATGACACAGCGCACAGAAGGCTGGAGCAGGAGTCGGAGACAACGGCGACGGTACTGAGCGGTGTCCTGGAATTGGCCAATATGTCGATCGTTACGGAGATGGTGAATATGATTGCCATCCAGCGGCAGTATGAGAGCAATCAGAAGGTGATTACAACATATGACGAATCACTTGACATAGCAGTGAATCAATTAGGCAGATTATAGGAGGCGTTGAAGAATGGTTAGAAGTTTGTGGTCGGCAGCGACCGGAATGAATGCACAGCAGGCGAATGTAGACACGATTGCCAACAATCTGGCAAACGTCAATTCAGTAGGGTATAAGGCACAGGTGGCGCAGTTTAAGTCGCTTTTGTATCAGAATCTGCGCTCAGTGACTACAACGGCAAACGGAGATCCGAAGCCTACCAGTTCACAGATCGGTCTGGGTGTGCGTGTTGCCTCTGTCAATTCGGTCTTTACCCAGGGAAGTTTGCTGGATGCACAGAGCGACACCGCATTTGCGGTAGAGGGAGAAGGCTTCTTTGCGCTTCGCGGGGATGACGGTGAGACATATTATACCAGGAACGGTGATTTCACATGGGCGCTGGGAAACAATGGCGGCATGATGCTGACCAATGCAGACGGGCTTCCGGTCTTGGACTCTGCGGGACGCGCGATTTCCCTGCCCCGTACATATATTGCGAGCAAGCTGTCCATAACGGAGGACGGGCAGATCTGCTATCCGGATGGGGCGAACAATCCGCAGCCGATCGGTGTTCAGATCGGAACCTATCAGTTCAGTAATCCGGGCGGCTTAGAGAGAGTGGGCGATACCTTATTCGGCGTGACGGATGCCAGCGGCCGTGCCATTAACGAGGATACGAATCCGGATGTGGCCAAGAGCAGGATTGTTCAGGGATATCTGGAAGGATCAAATGTACAGGTGGCAAACGAGATGGTAAACCTGATTGTGGCACAGCGTGCCTATGAGATGAATTCCAAAGCGATCACGACATCTGATTCCATGATGGAAGTGGCAAATAATCTGAAACGATAGTATAGCTGCTGTCGGCATGGAGGTGCAAATATGAGCATGGATTTGACAGGTCTGGGCATGTATACCGATTATATGACGGATACCAACAGGATCAATACAGAGAATCTGCAGAAGAAGCTGGAGAATACGGCGGACACCGCGCAGACAGAAAAGGCTGAAGACGATGCACTTCTGGATGCCTGTAAGCAATTCGAGGCGTATCTGTGGGAGCAGATTTATAAAGAGATGGAAAAGACAACCAAATTATTCAGCGATGATGAAGATGATGACGCCTATGCATCCAATATGGTAGATTATTTTAAGGACTCTGTCATTCAGCAGATTTCCTCGCAGACTGCGTCCGAGCGTTCAAATTCGCTGGCACAGATGCTGTATGAACAGGCGAAACGAAACTATAATATTACATAAAATATATTGTATCCTTTCCATTCTGTCATTCTGTTTTCCGGCAGGAATGGGATGATACAACAGATTTTAAACAAGACGGGCTGCTAATCAGGCAGCCCTTTCTTGGTTTCTGAAAAGAGAAAGCGTTTAACGGATGGAGACAATCAAAGGGTTTATTGAACATATCATATATCGGAACACGGATAACGGATATACGGTATTGAATCTGCTTAGCGGCGAGGATGAAATTACATGTGTCGGATTTTTCAAAACCTCGGACCAGGGAGAGACAATAGAGGCAGAGGGGAATTATATTATCCATGCCGTGTATGGAGAACAATTTAAGATAGAACGTTACAGGATTGTGCCGCCGGATGATGTGGTCAGCATAGAGAGATATCTGGGATCCGGCGCGGTCAAAGGCGTGGGAGAAGCACTGGCAGCGAGGATCGTGAAGCGATTCGGGGCGGATACCTACCGAATCATCGAGGAAGAGCCGGAGAGACTGGCGGAGATCAAAGGGATCAGTGAGCGCAAGGCGCGTGAGATAGCGGCGGCAGTGTATGAGAAACGGGATGCCAGAGAGGCGATGTCTTTTCTGCAGAAATACGGGATTTCCAATGCGCTTGCCTTCCGGATCTATGAAGCTTATGGGGCGAGAGTGTACGGAATTTTGAAAGAAAATCCATATCAGCTGGCTGAGGATATCCACGGGATAGGATTTAAGATCGCGGACGAGATTGCGGCGAAGATTGGCATTCATACGGATTCGGATTTCCGGATCAGGAGCGGGATTCTTTATACCCTGATGCTGGCAGGCGGAGAGGGACATTGTTATCTGCCGAAGAATATTCTGTTGAAGAAGGCGGGAGAACTGCTGGGGCTGGATGCGGAGGTTATGGAACCGCAGCTTGGCAATCTTGCCATGGATAAGAAGCTGGTTATCAAAATGCCGGGTACAGGAGAGGAGGAGAACAGGGTATATGCATCCACCTATTACTATGCGGAATTAAATTGTGCCAAGATGCTCCACGACCTGAATATATCAGCGGAGGAAGAACAGCTCCTGCCGTCGGAGGAAGAGAGTATTGAGACGAAAATAGAGCGCCTTGCGGCGGAGCTCGAAATCGAACTGGACGAATTACAGAAGCGGTCTGTAGTGGAAAGTGTGAAAAACGGCATTTTTATCCTATCCGGGGGACCGGGAACGGGCAAGACCACCACGATCAATGTGATCATACGGTACTTTCTTGCGGAGGGAATGGATATCTACCTGGCGGCGCCCACCGGCAGAGCCGCCAAGCGTATGACGGAAGCGACAGGCTATGAATCCAGAACGCTGCACCGGATGCTGGAACTGAACGGGGAGCTTTCCGGGGAGGCGAAAGCGGCACGGTTTGAACGTAATGAGAGCAATCCTCTGGAAGCGGATGTGATTATTGTAGATGAGATGTCAATGGTGGACATTTTCCTTTTTCAAGCACTTCTGAAGGCAGTTATGGTGGGTACCAGACTGATCATGGTAGGGGATGTCAACCAGCTTCCCTCGGTGGGGCCGGGGCAGGTTCTGTATGATCTTATGAGCAGTGGGAAATTTCCCATGGTGGTTCTTGAGAAGATTTTCCGGCAGGCAGGGGAGAGCGATATTGTCTGGAATGCACATCGTATTCATGCGGGAGAGAAACTGGTGCTGGACAATAAAAGCAGAGATTTCTTTTTTCTGGAAAGAAGTGACACCAATGTGATCTATAAGCATATGATACAGTTGATCACAGAGAAGCTGCCTCGTTACGTGGACGCTCAGCCATTTGATATTCAGGTACTGACACCGATGCGTAAAGGAAAGCTGGGAGTGGAGACTCTCAACGGCATTCTGCAGAGGTATCTGAATCCGCCTGCAGATGATAAAAAGGAGTATTTAGCGGGAGATACCCTCCTGCGGGAACATGACAAGGTCATGCAGATTAAGAATAACTATCAGCTGGAATGGGAGGTTGTAAGTAAATACGGAATACCGATCGACAAGGGCACCGGAATTTTTAACGGAGATATAGGAATTATCCGGCAGATTAACGAACATGCTCAAGAGGTAGTGGTCGAATATGATGAGCATCGGAGAGTGACCTATGCCTATGTCCAGCTGGATGAGATAGAGCTGGCTTACGCGGTGACAATCCACAAGTCCCAGGGCAGCGAGTATCCGGCAGTTGTTATGCCCCTTCTGACAGGGCCGAAGATGCTTTTTAACAGGAATCTGTTGTATACCGGAGTGACCAGGGCCAGGAACTGCGTGACGATTCTGGGCAGCAGCCGAACCCTGCAGGAAATGGTGGATAACAATTACCAGAACATGCGTTATACGGGGCTGGGAGACCGGATCAGAGAACTGATCCCATAAGAATAAATTTTAAAGGTACGGTACTATGATAAAAACATTTCCGGGGATACTGGCGGATCTCTTCTATCCGCGCAGATGTCCCGTCTGTGACAGGGCAGTCAGCCCTTTCGGAAGTCTTGTCTGCGAGACTTGTAAGAGCAAATTTACGTATATAAAGCAGCCTTATTGCATGAAATGCGGAAAAGAGCTTGCTGAGGAGACAGCGGAATACTGCAGTGACTGTATGCACCGCAGACATTTCTTTGACAGCGGGCGGGCGCTTTATGCCTATAAGAGTGCGGCGGATTCTATCTACCGTTTCAAATATAGAGGCAGACAGGAGTATGGGGTGTATTATGCGGTCTGTATGGCTGCACAGATGGGAGGATGGATCACGGCATGCCGGCCGGATGCTTTGATTCCCGTTCCGATTCATGCCTCGAAGAAACGGGTGAGAGGATACAATCAGGCAGACGTGCTGGCCCGGGAAATTGGAAGGCTTATGGGCATTCCGATAGAGTCTGATTTGATACGGAGGGTCCGGAAAACCGCGCCCATGAAAGATTTACCATTGGCTGAAAGACAAAATAATTTGAAAAGGGCTTTCAAAATCTGTCGTAATGATGTAAAATTAGATACAGTCATAATTATTGATGATATATATACGACAGGCAGCACCATAGATGCAATGAGTTACGAGTTGCGCAGAGCAGGTGTGAAGCGCATATATTTTGCTGCGCTGGCAATCGGCAGCGGATTGTGAGAGGCATGGCGCTACCTGTTATTGAATATGAATATCTATTTTAATAAATACAGGAGGACAATACCATGAATGCAAGAAACTGCAGAAAATGCGGAAAGCTTTTCAACTATGTATCAGGACCCCCGATCTGTATGGCGTGCAGAGAGGCATTGGAGGAGAAATTTCAGGAAGTTAAGAACTATATTTTTGAACACAGAAGTGTGACGATTCCGGAAGTCTCGGAGGCATGTGGGGTGTCCACTAACCAGATACAGCAGTGGCTCAGGGAGGAACGTCTGCAGCTTGGCGAAGGATCGGGGATAACTTTGTTCTGCGAGAATTGCGGGACGTCTATTTTCACAGGGCGGTTTTGTGAGAAGTGCAAGAACAGCATGGCGAACAAATTAAACAGCAGCATTCACAAGCCGGAAGAACCCAAACTTCAGTCTAAGAAGAAGGATCCGCACGATAATCCGAAAATGCGTTTCCTTGGTTAGGAGACTGCTATGTTAAATAAAGAGAGAATAATCCTGATGACGAAAATGGCGTCGTATGAGGTGAATGAGGGCAAGAGGAATGTTGCCATCGGAAGCTATTTTCGTGGTGATTATATAGGATGGCAGGTGTTGAAGTCCATTATAAGTGCAACGATTGCATTTGTAGTGGTCTTTGGCATGTACATTTATTATGATTTTGAAGTGTTTATGATGGATATCTACAAGATGGACCTGATAGAATTTGCAAGACATATTTTATTTATGTATCTCTGGACAGTAGGGATCTATGCCGTGGTTTCTTATGTGGTTTATACAATGCGCTATATGAGGGCGGTCAAGAGCCTCAATCTGTATTACATGAATCTTCGTAAACTGGCGGCCATGTATAAAGCATAAGTTCAGGTTGAGGAAGCATAAACACAAAATCAACACAAGAGAAAATTTGAAAGCAGAATTTTCAAATAGATAGGAAAGGATACTGCGGCGCAGTCTATAGTATCCGCAAAGAGGTAAAGATAAAAGATGACCAGTTTACTTGTTGCAAAACAGATCTTAATGACGCTGTACAGTAAGTATGAGGTGTACATTACGCCTCTTCTGAAGTTTCTGTTGGCGCTGATCTCTTTATTGCTGATTAATTCTCATATGGGCTATATGGAAAGCATCGACAGGACAACGGTTGTTTTGATCGTTTCGCTGATGTGCTCTTTCATGCCCATGAATTTCATCGTAGTCATGGCCGCGTTATTTACCATGCTGCACCTGTATGCCTTTAATCTGGAATGCACGATCGTAGTGGGCGCAGGATTCTTGCTTATGTTTCTGCTGTATCTGCGCTTTTCACCGAAGGATACGCTGGTGGTCCTGCTGATTCCGGTCTGCTTTCTGCTCAGAATACCGTATGTGGTTCCGCTGGCTATGGGCCTTGTGGGAACGCCGGTCTCGGCGGTATCCATCACCTGCGGCGTTATTGCATATTATATGCTGCATTTTGTGACACAGAATGTATCAACGATACTGGCCATGGCGGACGAAGAAATGACTGCCAGATTTAAATTCATTGTGGACGGTTTACTGAATAACCGGCAGATGGTTATCACGATCGCAGCATTTGCGGTTACGGTAATTCTTGTGTATCTTATCAGAAGAATGAGCATAGATTATGCATGGACGATAGCAATGGCGGCAGGCGCCGTGGTGAACATCACAGTGCTTCTGGTGGGCGATCTGATGTTTGACACCAATGTGGCGCTCCTTGAGGTGGTCCTGGGTAATATATTGTCGCTGTTTATAGCGGTTGTGCTGCAGTTCTTTGTGTTCAATGTGGATTACAGCAGGACGGAGAAGGTACAGTTTGAAGATGACGAATATTATTATTATGTCAAAGCTGTCCCGAAGATCTCTGTATCAAAACCGGAGAAGAAAGTAAAACAGATCAACAGCCAGAAGAATAAGGCAGCATCGAGAAACAGATACACACACTAAACCGGCGTAAAGGCGAAAGACTTGTACTGTGGGCACCTGAACCAATGTCATTAAGTTAAGCCGGACGCGCCTGACATGATAGGAATCTCCTAAGGACGCGCTTCCGCTCAGTTCCAAACGCAGCGGTACTAAATTCGTGAAAAACCTCATTAAGTACCGGCGTTTTCCAATGGCCCTCAGGAGAATCCTATCATATCAGACGCTGTGTATAGACTTAACTTAATGACATTGGCACCTGAACTGTTACCAGCGGGAGAATTATCAGGAATTAAATATAAAGGCGGTGTGAGAATATGCAACAATTGAATATACTAATCGAGACCTACCTGACTAAGCTGCATATGCCCACTATTCATAAGACGGATGTCGTTGAGATCGTCATTCTGGCTTTTCTTGTATATTACATCCTGGCATGGATTAAGAATACAAAAGCCTGGGCACTTCTCAAAGGCGTCATTGTTATTGCGGTTTTTATCCTGCTCGCCGCATTCTTCCATATGAATACGATTCTGTGGATTGTGACGAATGTGTTCAGTATCGCAGCCATAGCCATTGTGGTGGTACTTCAGCCGGAGCTGCGTAAGGCATTGGAAGAACTTGGACAGAAGAATTTCTTTTCTTCTCTTGTCTCTTTTGACTCGGGTAAAACAGAAGGGGGACTCTTTTCTGACAGAACGATCAATGAAATCGCTAAGGCATGTGTCGAGATGGGCAAGGTGAAGACGGGAGCATTGATCGTCATCGAGCAGCATCAGTCGCTGAAAGAGTACGAAAGGACAGGGATTGACGTGGACGGTATTGTGTCCAGCCAGCTGTTGATCAATATATTTGAACATAATACGCCGCTGCATGACGGAGCAGTGATCGTAAGGGGCAACCGTGTTGTCTCTGCCACCTGCTACCTTCCTCTGTCGGATAATATGGCACTGAGCAAGGATCTGGGAACACGGCACAGAGCCGGCGTGGGAATCTCGGAGGTGACGGATTCTCTGACCCTGATTGTATCCGAGGAGAGCGGTAAGATCAGCGTTGCTTATGACGGCAAGCTGGAACGGGCGGTAGACGCAGAAAGACTCAAGGCCAGAATGGCAGAGATCCAGGATAAACCGACGGAGGAGAAGAAGCGGAAATTGTGGAAAGGAAGGACCAGAAATGAAGCATAGGATCACCAAAAACTGGGGGCTGAAACTGGTATCTTTCGTATTTGCAGTCATGCTCTGGTTTATTATAACGAATATTAATGATCCCATCTCCCCATTGGAGGTGTCGGGTATACCGGTTACCATCAAGAATGCGGAGCTTATCACGGATAAGGGACAGATTTACGAAGTTTTGGATGGTACTGATAAGATTGATAAGGTGGTTATAAGGGCGCCGCGTTCCATTATAGATACACTCAGCAGCTCGAACGTGATTGCCGAGGCGGACATGAATGACCTGACCAGCCTGAACACGATCAGCATCAAGCTGTCCACCAACAAATACAATGACAAGGTGGAGAGTATTACGGGAAGCATCGACAGTGTGAAACTGAATATCGAAAACAAGCAGACCAGGTCCTTCCCGATCCGTCCCAGCGTAACGGGGGAGATCAAAGAGGGATATATGATAGGCAATATAAGCACCGAGCAGAATCTGATCAGGGTATCCGGCCCGGAGTCTGTCGTTTCACAGATTGCCAAAGCACAGGCCGAGGTAGAAGTATCCGGCTTTACCAGCAATATCGGAACGGATTCCGATATTCGTCTGTACAATGAGGAGGGTGTGGAAATCCGCTCCCGAAGTATTGAGAAAAATATCACAAAGGTACGCATAAACGTTGAGATCCTTGAGCAGAAAACAGTGCCGGTGGTCTATACGGCCGGCGGTGTACCGGCGGACGGCTACAGGATCACAGGAGAGATCACGGGAAGCAGGAATTCTGTTTTGATCGCCGGAAAGTCCGATATACTGCAGGATATTGCATCCATTGTTGTACCGGAAGGGGTTATCGATGTGGGCGGCGCCCGGGAGACGGTAGAGACCATGGTGGATCTGAATCAATATCTTCCGGAAGGAATTATTCTGGCGGAAGAAGATTTTGACGGTAAAGTATCCGTTGCGGTACAGGTGGAGCAGGAAAGACGGCAGACGGTTTCCGTGGCAGTGGAAGATATAGCGGTTACTGGTGTGCCGGAGGGGTATACGGCTACGGTGACGGAGCCGGATGAACGGTATAGTTACGTATTAGTCGGCCTGGCATCCGAACTGGGAGAGATTAATGTTAATGAGCTGGATGTTTATGTTGACGTAGCGGCCTGGCTTGCAGACCAGGAGAGTACCGAGCCGGAGAACGGTTATTACAGGATGCCGTTATCGGTGAGGCTTCCCGAGAATTCTCAGGTTACATGGGAAGACACTTGGGTGAATATACACCTTACGCAGGAAGATTAGTATTTTGTATCGGGACTGTTACAGTTTAAAGGAAACAGGAAAGGAAGTAGTTGTAATATGGGCAGATTATTTGGTACAGACGGAGTCAGAGGCATTGCGAATGAAGAATTAACGCCGCAGCTGGCAATGCAGCTTGGCCAGGCAGGAGCATATGTCCTGTCGAAGGAGAACGAGCATAAGCCGACGATCATGGTTGGATGTGACACGAGGATATCCGGGGATATGCTGGCAAACGCACTGATGGCGGGCGCCTGTTCTGTCGGTGCGAACGCGGTGTATGTAGGTGTTCTTCCTACTCCAGCAGTGGCGTATCTCACCAGAAAATATAAAGTGGACGCAGGTGTCGTGATTTCTGCATCGCATAATTCGGTGGAGTTTAACGGGATTAAGTTTTTTGACGGCAACGGTTATAAACTGCCGGATGCCCTGGAGGATGAAATCGAGGCATTGATTAAGAACGGTATGCAGGGGGTTAAGTTCCCGATCGGAGCCGGAGTCGGCAAGATCAAGTACCGCACCGATGCCAGAGAAGAGTATATCAACCATGCAATGAAGGCTGTGAATGTGGATCTGCGCGGCATGAAAATCGTGTTGGACTGCGCGGAGGGAGCGGCATATTACACTTCGGTGGAGACGATGAAGGAACTCGGCGCCGAGGTGGTGGCAATCCATAATAATCCGGACGGTACCAACATTAATGCCAACTGTGGTTCCACGCATATGGAGGAGCTGCAGGCGAGAGTGGTCTATGAGAAAGCGAATCTTGGCCTGGCTTTCGATGGCGATGCGGACAGACTTCTGGCGGTGGACGAACTGGGTAATATCGTGGACGGCGATCAGATTATGGCGATGGTGGGGCTTCATATGAAGCAGGGCGGCCGGCTGAATAAGAATACGATTGTAGCTACGGTCATGAGCAATCTGGGCTTTTTCCTGATGGGAGAGCGGAACGATATCAATATCGAACAGACGAAAGTGGGCGACAGATATGTTCTTGAGAGAATGAAAGAGATCGGCGCCAGCCTGGGCGGTGAGCAGTCCGGCCACATAATTTTCCTGGATGAGAATACAACAGGAGACGGTCTTCTCAGTGCATTGCATCTTCTGCAGGTGGTTGTGGAGACGGGCAAGCCGCTTTCTGAACTGAAGACGGTTATGGAAGTGATGCCGCAGGCTTTGGTTAATGCCAAGGTGCCGAACCATAAGAAGGAAAAATATATGGATTATTCCGAGATTGCGGATGCAATTGCGGAGCTTGACAAGAAGTTTGCCGGTGAAGGACGGGTGCTGATCAGACCCTCCGGAACGGAACCGCTTGTACGGGTTATGATCGAGGGGAAGGAACAGAAGATGATTGATGCGGAAGCTAAGAAACTGGCGGAACTTATACAGAATATTATGCTATAACACTTGTTATACCTGCTAAAAAATGTTATAGTTAAAAGTAGGTTGGTAACAGGGAAGACATCGGAACTGTTAAGTGAATTGTCGTTTTGGGGGCAGGCATCAACCGGAATCGAATTGGAGGATAAGGGTATGGTAAGCCAAAAGGTAGTCATCAAAAACCCGACAGGGCTACATCTAAGACCGGCAGGCATCCTATGCAAAGAGGCGATGCAATTCAAATCTTTAATAACTTTTACATTTCGGGATAATACGGCGAATGCCAAAAGTGTGCTGAGTGTACTGGGAGCATGTGTTAAATGTGGCGATGAAGTCGAGTTTGTGTGTGATGGCGAAGACGAGGAAGAAGCATTGAAGACGTTGATCAATGCGATTGAAAGTGGACTCGGTGAATAATGCTGTCTGTTTAGCCCGTTGTGTACAACGGGCTTTTCTTTGCGCAAAATTATACAAAACCGAAAGCGAAATTTCAGATGTCATTAACTATGGGAATTAAGAATCAAAGAAAGCGGAGGAGAGCGGGATGTTAAATTACAAGCACTATCGTAAAAATCCGGTGGTAGATTATCCGGAGAGACAATGGCCAAACAGGGAGATCGGGAAAGCACCGATCTGGTGCAGCGTGGATCTGCGCGACGGTAATCAGGCGCTGATCGACCCGATGGTCGTATCTGAGAAGATAGAATTCTTTAATTATCTGATCAAGCTGGGATTCAAGGAGATAGAGGTTGGATTTCCTGCGGCCAGCCAGATAGAATTTGATTTTCTGCGGCAGCTGGTCGACCGTAAGATGATTCCGGACGATGTGGTCGTACAGGTATTGACCCAGTGCCGGGAGGAACTGGTGGAGCGGACATTTGAGGCGATCGAGGGATGTAAACAGGCGATTGTGCATATTTACAATTCTACTTCCACACTGCAGCGGGATGTGGTCTTCCATATGGAGCGGCAGGAGATCACAAAGATTGCGGTGGAAGGAACGAAGATGGTGAAACGGCATGCTGCCAAATTCCCGGGCAGGATCATACTGGAATATTCGCCGGAAAGCTTTACCGGTACAGAGTTGGATTATGCGCTGGAGATCTGTACAGCCGTACAGGAGGAATGGGGGCCGACGAAAGAGAATCCCATGATCATTAACCTGCCTTCTACGGTGGAAACGAATACACCGAATGTATATGCGGATCAGATTGAGTGGATGAATACGCATTTTAAGAACAGAGAGAGCATTATCTTAAGTGTGCATCCCCACAATGACAGAGGTACGGGGGTAGCCAGTGCGGAGCTGGCTTTGCTTGCCGGTGCCGAACGCGTGGAGGGTACTTTGTTCGGCAACGGTGAGAGGACCGGCAATGTGGACATCATGAATATAGCCTATAACATGTTCTCCCAGGGCATTGATCCGAAGCTGGCCATTGAGCATGTGAACGAGAGTATTGAAATATATGAGAGATGCTGTAAGATGCAGATTCACCCCAGACATCCTTATGCCGGCAAGCTGGTATTTACAGCCTTCTCCGGATCTCATCAGGATGCCATCAATAAGGGTGTACAGGCTATGAAAGAGCGGGAAAGCGAGACCTGGCAGGTACCTTATCTCCCTATCGATCCGGCGGATATCGGCAGAGAGTACGAGCCTATCGTGCGCATCAATTCCCAGTCCGGCAAGGGTGGCGTGGCTTTTATCATGGATACTTACTTCGGCTTCAAGCTGCCTAAGGGTATGCATAAAGAATTTGCCGGTGTGATCCAGAAGATTTCCGAGAAGCAAGGTGAGGTGTCGCCTGATCAGATTATGGATACCTTCCGCGAGCAGTATCTGGCCCGGAAGGAGCCGATCCATTTCCGCAAGCTGCGTGTGGATGACCTAAGCGGGGAGACGAAATCGCAGTTTGATACGAAGGTTACGGTTCTCTATACGGATGCAGGCGTGGAGAAGCGGTTCGAGGCTGTGGGCAACGGCCCTATCGACGCGGCGAAACGGGGTCTGCAGGAAGAGCTTGCTGTGGATATCAAGATTCTGGACTATGAAGAGCATGCATTGCAGAGCGGATCTAATTCCCAGGCGGCGGCATACATTCATCTGCTGGATGTGGAGAGTGGCCGGGTGACCTACGGAGTAGGGGTGAGTTCGAATATTACGAGAGCGTCAGTCAGGGCCGTCTTCTCGGCCATCAACAGGTTGGGGCTTGGAGAACATAAAAAAGACGAAAAGATTTTCTAAGGCGTCAAAGGACGCCGCCTAAGAAAATCTAAGTTTCGTCTTGAAGAACCGCCTTAAGGCGATTCTTCCGAAATGGTTCATGTATTATAGAAAGTCAAACTATATGGGAAGGGTGAATGTATGGGACAGTTGGAGCAATTACAGGAATGGGTGAGAGAGAGTAATAATATCGTATTCTTCGGCGGAGCGGGAGTTTCGACGGAGAGCGGGATTCCGGATTTCAGGAGTGTGGACGGGCTGTATAATCAGCAGTATGATTATCCGCCGGAGACCATCTTAAGCCACACCTTTTACAGACAGAAACCGGAGGAGTTCTATCGCTTCTACCGGGCGAAGATGCTCTGTCTGGATGCGAAACCCAATGCAGCTCACAGGAAACTGGCGCAGTGGGAGCAGGAAGGAAAGCTGAAGGCTGTGGTGACACAGAACATCGACGGGCTTCATCAGGCGGCGGGAAGCAAAGTGGTGCTGGAACTGCACGGATCCGTATTACGGAACTACTGCGAGCGCTGCAGGGCTTCCTATGACGCGGAGTATATCCTGCATTCGGAGGGAGTGCCAGCGTGTACCTGCGGCGGCAGTATCAAGCCGGATGTGGTGCTGTATGAGGAAGGGTTGGACCAGAAGACGATTTCGGATGCGGTGCATTATATCAGTGAGGCAGATGTACTGATTGTGGGAGGAACATCGCTTGCCGTATATCCGGCGGCAGGACTTTTGGATTATTACAGAGGAAATAAGCTGGTACTGGTGAACAAGACACCTACCCCGCGGGATTCAGTCGCTGATCTGGTCGTGCAGGGCAGTATCGGGGAGATTTTCGCACAGCTATAGCACCTTGCCGTATGGACGATTGAACGGTTAGAAACCGATGGCAGAGGACCGGAATGCCTGTAAAGCGAAAGGCAGGCAGTACAGGAAAGGAGTCATGGCCGGTATGGATATTCAGGTCGGAGATATATTGAAACTTAAGAAACAACATCCTTGCGGATCCAAGGAGTGGGAAGTGCTGCGGATCGGTGCGGACTTCCGTCTGAAGTGTACAGGATGCGGACATCAGATCATGATCGCACGAAGACAGGCTGAGAAGAATGTCAGGGAGATCCTTCGCGGCGGGAAGGGTGAAGGATAAAGAGCTGGCTTGAGTAAAAACTTTAAGAAAAACACCTTGCAGATTCCGGCCTCTTATGGTATCATTAATACCCGTGATATACTAATGTGACTTAAAAGTCAGTCATCCTTGCTCCTTTCATGCAGAGAGGGGCCAGAGACCAAAAGGAGGAAACGAGCATGAACAAATACGAATTAGCCGTTGTTGTTAGTGCAAAGATCGAAGATGACGAGAGAGCCGCTACTTTAGAGAAAGCCAAGGCTCTGGTAGAGAGATTCGGCGGACAGATTACCAATGTTGATGACTGGGGTAAGAGGAGATTAGCCTACGAAGTACAGAAAATGAAAGAGGCTTATTACTATTTCATCCAGTTCGACGCAGAGAGCACTGTTCCGGCGGAGATCGAGAGCCGTATCCGTATTATGGATAACGTCATCAGATATCTGTGCGTAAGACAAGACGAGAAATAGAAAGAGGCATTTATGAACAAAGTAATATTGATGGGGCGTTTGACGAGAGATCCTGAGGTAAGATATTCCCAGGGCGAGAACGCCATGGCAGTTGCGAGATATACATTGGCCGTAGACCGCAGATTCAACCGTAATAATGACGATCAGACTGCAGATTTTATCAATTGTGTTGCTTTTGGCAGAGCGGGTGAGTTCGCTGAGAAATATCTGCATAAGGGAACGAAGATTGCAATTACGGGACGCATCCAGACGGGCAGTTATACCAATAAGGATGGTGTCAAAGTATATACAACAGAAGTTGTGATAGAGGAACAGGAATTTGCCGAGAGCAAGAACAGTGCCGGAAATGCCGATAACAGTGGGTTTGCTCCTGCGGGAAGACCTGCCCCGGCAGCAGCCGGAGACGGTTTTATGAATATTCCTGACGGAATCGATGAGGAACTGCCGTTCAACTAAATCAGAAGGAGGCAAGAACCATGGCATTTAACAAGACAGACAGGCCTGATTACCCTGCAAAGAAAAAGGGCGGAATGCGCAGAAGAAAGAAAGTATGTGTATTTTGCGGTAAAGATAATGTGATCGATTACAAGGATACCAATAAACTGAAAAGATACGTATCAGAAAGAGGTAAGATTCTTCCCAGAAGGATTACCGGTAACTGTGCGAAGCATCAGCGTGCGTTGACGGCAGCGATCAAGCGCGCAAGACACGTAGCGCTTATGCCTTACGTTCAGGATTAAAAGCTGTGTAGATTATGCAGTGATATGCAGTGAGCATAGGAAGAGACTTGCGTACCGGAATGGTACGGGGTCTCTTTTTTTATGAAGAATATAGATGCCTGCTGTATGATATGCCGGCGCCGCATCCCACATAATGTCATTTCATACGGAAAAAAGTCTATATATTGGAGTGGCATGAATCTCCAAAAAATGCTATACTTATGATGGTGTGTAACTGTGGGAAGATATCGCCGCAGGAAATTCGAACCTATACTTCAGAATGGAAGAGAGCGGATGAAGAACAGCATTAAGTTAAAAGGAAGAATGAAGTCTTACATACAATCTTCATTATACCTGGGATTCCTGCTGATCGCTGTGGATATCCTGATCTATTTTATAGATTACAGGGCAGGCATAGTGCTGAGCGGATTTATATTATTCTATTTTGGAATTGTTCTGTATATGATGTTTTACAATAAGCCGGTAATTATGAATGAACTGGTCAGTTTTGCGACGCAGTACGGGCAGATTCAGAAGCGGCTTCTGCGTGATTTAGAGCTGCCCCATGCTCTTTTGGATGAATCGGGCAGAATTATTTGGACTAATATAGCGTTTGAGCGCATGGTGCATCAGGAGAAGGGATACCGGAAATCTGTTACTTCACTATTTCCCTCGATTACGCGGGACAAGCTTCCGGGTGAGAACGAGGAGGATGAAGTAGAATTCGATGTGGAATTTGAAGCCGGTAATTATATTGCGAAGCTGAAGAAGATTTCTCTGCGCGAGATGGCCGAGAACAGTGATATCATAGAAGTGAAGGGCTATGACGGCTATTTGATAGCACTCTATCTGTTTGATGAGACGGCTCTGAAGATCGCGCTGAGGGAAGTGGATAATCAGTCATTGGCCGTGGGGCTGATCTATCTTGATAACTATGATGAAGCACTGGAAAGTGTGGAGGAAGTCAGAAGGTCTCTTCTGATTGCGCTGATCGACCGTAAGGTAAATAAATATATTGCGGCTCTTGACGGTATCTGCAGGAAACTGGAGAAGGACAAATATTTTGTCATTATGCGCAAGGAATCTGCCGTACAGCTTCAGGAGAACCGTTTCGACCTGCTGGAGGATGTCAAGACAGTAAATATCGGTAATGAGATGGCTGTTACGATCAGCATCGGTATGGGATATAATGGTTTAAGCTATTCGCAGAACTATGAATTTGCCCGCAACGCCATTGATATTGCACTGGGCCGAGGGGGAGACCAGGCGGTAGTGAAGGTGCCGGAGAATGTCACTTATTACGGCGGCAAGAGTCAGCAGGTAGAGAAGAGTACACGGGTTAAGGCCCGGGTTAAGGCTCATGCTTTTAAGGAGATCGTATCCGTTAAGGATGAAGTATATGTCATGGGGCACCGGATGGGCGACGCAGACAGCTTCGGCGCTTCCGTGGGTATCTACAGGATCGCCAAGACACTGGATAAGACAGCGCATATTGTGCTGAACGATATCGGTGCGTCCATGCAGCCTATGGTGGATATGTTCAGAAATAATGATGAATATGAAGAGAATATGATCATTAATAACACGCAGGCGTTAGAGATGGTCGGCAATAATGCAGTGCTTGTGGTGGTGGATGTCAGTAAGCCCAGCATCACGGAATGCCCGGAGCTGTTGAAGCGCTGTAAGTCCGTAGTGGTTCTGGACCATCACAGGCAGGGAACTGAGATTATTGAGAATGCAACGCTTTCTTATATTGAATCATATGCTTCGTCAGCCTGTGAGATGGTATCTGAGATCCTGCAGTATACCAGTGATACGCTGCGCCTGCGTCCGGAGGAAGCCGATTGCATGTATTCGGGTATCATGATAGATACCAATAATTTTATGACGAAGACGGGCGTCAGAACCTTTGAGGCGGCGGCTTTTCTTCGCAGGAACGGTGCGGATATGACACGTGTCAGGAAGATGTTCCGGGATGACGCTGCAGAATATAAAGCGAAGGCCTATGCCGTCAGCCATGCGGAGATTTACCGGACATGCTATGCGATTTCAGTGTTCCATGGCGATGAACTGGCCAGCCCTACTGTAATCGGGGCGCAGGCGGCCAATGAATTGCTGAATGTGAAGGGAATCAAGGCGAGTTTCATTCTTACGCCGTATAACGGTATGATCTATATCAGTGCCCGTTCAATCGATGAAGTGAATGTACAGGTTATCATGGAGAGAATGGGCGGCGGCGGGCATCTTAATATAGCCGGGACCCAGATAGAGAATGGTACGGTTGAGGAGGGAATTGTCTCAATCAAAAAGACGCTTGATGCAATGATTGCGGAAGGCGAGCTGGATGGATAAAGGGTGTGCCTGTTTCAGGGATAACGATGCAATGGCACACCGGAAAGCGGGGAAAGAAGATGAAAGTTATTTTATTGGAGGATGTGAAATCACTTGGCAAGAAAGGCGAGATCGTGAATGTAAGCGACGGTTATGCCCGGAATTTCGTATTGCCCAAGAAGCTGGGTGTCGAGGCTAATTCCGCTAATATGAATGATCTGAAGCTTCAGAAGGCCAATGCGGATAAAGTGGCACAGGAACAGCTGGAGGCGGCCAGAGAACTGGCAGAGGTGCTGAAAACCAAGGAAGTTGTTCTTAAGATGAAGTCCGGGGAAGGCGGAAGGGCCTTCGGGTCGGTTTCTTCCAAAGAAATTGCTTCTGCGGCCAAAACACAGTGCGGGCTGGAGATTGACAAGAAGAAGATCCAGCTCCCGGAGGCGATCAAGGCTCTTGGCGTATATGAAGTCAATATCAAACTTCATACGAAGGTGACCGGACAGCTTAAGGTTAAGGTAGTGGAGGATAAATAAGAAGGCCTTCGGGAGTTACCTGACAGGCCGCGGAATTCAGGATGCAGGTACGGATAAGAAACTGACAGGCAGGTGACAGGCGTTGGAAGAGGCATTACTGAAGAGAATATTACCGCACAGCATGGAAGCGGAGCAGTCTGTCATCGGTTCCATGATTATGGACAGGGAGGCGATCATTGTTGCCTCAGAGATTGTCCTGGGTGAGGACTTTTATAATAAACAATACGGCGTAGTCTTTGATACCATGGTGGAATTGAATGATGAAGGCCGGCCGGTGGATTTGGTTACGCTTCAGGACCGGCTGAAGGAGAAGGACGTGCCTCCGGAGGTAAGCAGCCTGGAATTTATCAGGGATCTTATCACGGCCGTTCCCACATCGGCCAACATCAAGCATTATGCCAATATCGTGGCGGAGAAGGCCACGCTGCGTAGGCTGATCCGCATCAATGAGGATATTGCCAATACCTGTTATGTGGGCAAGGACAGCCTTGAAGATATTCTGGCTGATACGGAAAAAAGGGTTTTTGACCTGGTACAGCGCAGAAACACAGGAGAGTTTGTACCGATCAGGCAGATTGTCATGAATGCCATGGACAATATCGAGAAGGCATCCCATAACAAGGGCAATGTAACAGGCGTTGCCACAGGATTTCTGGATCTGGATTACAGAACCGCCGGTATGCAGCCTTCCGACCTCATTCTGGTGGCTGCAAGACCTTCCATGGGGAAGACTGCCTTCGTGCTGAATATAGCCCAGTATGTGGCTTTTAAGCAGGCTAAAACGGTGGCTATCTTCAGTCTGGAAATGTCAAAGGAGCAGCTGGTGAATCGTCTTTTCTCCATGGAATCAAAGGTAGATTCCCAGCATCTGCGTACAGGGAATCTGTCGGATGTGGAGTGGGAGAAGCTGATCGAGAGCGCAGGCGCAATCGGCAGGTCGAATCTGATCATTGACGATACGCCGGGAATCAGTATCTCGGAGCTGCGTTCGAAATGCCGTAAGTACAAGTTAGAGCATAATTTGGAGATGATCATTATTGATTACCTGCAGTTGATGTCAGGGAGCGGCAGGTCCACGGATTCCAGGCAGCAGGAGATTTCGGACATATCCCGGTCACTCAAGGCGCTGGCCAGGGAGCTGCATGTACCGGTGATTGCATTATCCCA
This sequence comes from Clostridia bacterium, assembly GCA_910575245.1. Taxonomy (GTDB): domain Bacteria; phylum Bacillota; class Clostridia; order Lachnospirales; family Lachnospiraceae; genus UBA3282. The sequence goes on from CAJTEN010000001.1 coordinate 175,121, forward strand.
GCTCAGCCGTGCGGTAGAGCAGCGGCCGGATCACAGACCGATGTTATCAGACCTGCGTGAGTCGGGGGCCATTGAGCAGGATGCCGATGTGGTCATGTTCATATACAGGGACGATTATTACAACAAGGATACAGAGAAGAAGGGAATTGCGGAGATCATTATAGCGAAGCAGAGAAACGGCCCGATCGGCACTGTGGAACTGGTATGGCTTCCGGATTTTACCAAATTTGCAAATCTGCAGAGATAAATTAACAAAAACTACAGAGGAGCAGGAACGCGAAGATACGAAAGAGACAAGCCTAAGGGGGAGTCTCTTTTTTATTGTACCGGTTGTTGGAAAAAGGAAGAGGATGAAGACTTCAGAAAGGGGAGAGAGAATGGAACAGAAAACAATCTACTACATATCAGAGGCTGCCAGGAAGGTGCAGGTAGAAAGCCATGTACTGCGCTACTGGGAGGAAGAACTGGAGCTTCCCATAATGCGCAATGAAATGGGACACCGCTATTACACGGAACAGGATATCAAGCAGCTGCAGGAGATAAAACAGCTGAAGGAGCAAGGGCTTCAGCTCAAGGCAATCCGTACGCTCCTGTTCCGGATGCCCGGGACATCAAATAGAAAAACGGAGGATATATTTATGCAGCAGGTAAGCCAGACGATGGAAACGGAGGATAAAGCAGCCACGACAGCACATGAGAGCGAAAGCGAATACAAGACGGCGGAGAAACCATATCGCGCGGAAGGGGAAAATACAACGGACAGGAAAGACAGCCAGCCTGAAGGAGGTATATCGGAAGAAGTGGACATTGACAAGCCACAGCGGTTCGTAGTTGCGTTGTCAAAAGAAAAGGAAGAGCCGGCAGAGGCGGAACAGGGACTGGCGGATACGGATAAGAGCCGGAAGGCGGCCAGACTGCAATATCTCCTCCAGCATATGATTACGGAGGCGGTCAGATCAGCAAATAAGGAGTTGTGTACGGATGTCAAGGAAAGTATCCTGAAGGAACTTGACTATCAGTTTCGGATGCAGGAGGAACGGGATGAGGAGCGCTGGAAGAAAGAGGAAGAGCATTATCGTAAGATTGATGAGATGATTCGGGAGCGTCACAGGCCGAAGGACAGGCTTGGAAGAGGAAAAAAGAAATCCCCCGTCAAGGACGATACGATCAGCTTCTGATCTTGTCATCCCGGCGGGGAAAGTGAGTCTGCTTCGACTCCTTTACCGGTGAATTAGCCCTGTGCGATGGAACCTGTAGGACAGGCACCTGCGCAGGAACCGCAGTCGATGCATTTACTCGGGTCGATTTCGAACTTGCCGTCACCCATGCTGATCGCGCCTACCGGGCACTGTGCCTCACAAGCGCCACAAGATACACAGCCGTCATTAATTACGAATGCCATATTGATATCCTCCTTATGTTATAAAACTATGTGAGATTGATAGAAATTTATCAACTAAACTTATTTTAATATAAAAGAACCCAATATACAAGTGCCAATTATTGAAAACAATAACTTCATGGTAACAGTTACAACTGTGTTACGCATGCGGAAGCAGACCGAGTTCCTCGCGGCGCTTGCGGACACCGTCCAGGATCACCTGTTTCTTCTCAATCAGTTTATTCTTGTCCATGGGTTCCACACCTTCCAGTTTGTAGGCCATACCAAGCTTCTCATATTTCGGCTTGCCCATGGTGTGGTAGGGAAGGGCGTCCAGTGCCTTGAGGTTCGTGAATGCGCCGATGAAGTAGCCGAGCTGATACAAGTATTTATCATCGTCGGTAATACCGGGAACGATAACGTGTCGGATCCACATATCCACACGCTTCTCGTTCAGATATTCCGCGAAGGCGAGGATACCGTCATTAGGCTGAGAAGTCAGTTCTTTATGCTTCTCGGGATCGATATGTTTGATGTCCAGCATCACCAGGTCGGTCATCGTCATCAGTTCGTCCAGTTTGGCAAGCCATTCGGGATTGGCATTCTTCTTATAGGCAATACCGGAGGAATCGATACAGGTGTGGATATTCTTCTGCTTAGCCAGACGGAACAGATCCAGCAGAAAATCGACCTGCATCAGAGGTTCCCCTCCCGTTACGGTGATGCCGCCGCCCTTATAGAAGCTGATATTGCGTTCGTACTGTTCAATAATATATGACGGCTCCATCAATGTACCGCCGTTCATTTCCCAGGTGTCGGGATTATGGCAGTATGCGCAGCGCATAGGACAGCCCTGCACGAATACGACGAACCTGACGCCCGGTCCGTCCACAGTACCGAAACTTTCTAAGGAGTGTATTCTTCCCTGCATAAGTTTAAACCTTCTTTCTGTTCAGATATGTTATTATGGGCAAAATTGGAAATTCGCCTTCAGCCTTGGAAAGCTGACGTAAATATAGTATAACCCTTACCGAGCAAAAAAACCAGACTTTTTGGATAGAAGAAGGCCAGAGAGCAAGCTCCCTGGCCTTGGAATCATTTGATCAGAATACTGCCACTGTCTACCCTGCAGCCGTCTGCCGGTTCAGATTAAACTGACTCGTGGAAAGTACGGGAAATAACGTCTGCCTGCTGTTCCGGTGTTAATTTGATGAAGTTAACTGCATAGCCGGATACGCGGATTGTCAACTGAGGATAGTTCTCAGGATGCTTCTGAGCGTCCAGTAAAGTATCTCTGTTGAGTACGTTAACGTTAAGGTGATGGCCGCCTTTTGTTGCATAACCATCCAATAAAGAAACTAAGTTATCTACCTGAGCATTTGCTGCCATTGTTGTGTCCTCCTATAATTTATAAATTTTGTTGTAGTATTCCTCTGCTCCAATATATTGCTGGAGCGGAGACTAAAGCCTAAATCATTTGTAATCGTCCAGACCCTCATGGAGAGTCGGAACACTGCAGGCAAGAGGTGTACGGGAACAATCCGTGCAACCCATTGTCTGGACATTCTTGGAATTGTCCGCATTGTCATCGACATCTACATTCACGTGGCCGACACCCTGTGCCATCCCGGAATCCATCATCTTGACAAAGTCATCAATCATCTGCTTGTTATCCATATATTCATATTCCTTTCGTGACTGTCCGATGCATGTACCTATTGTAAAAAGTAATGCCGGAACAGTTATTCATATAACCTGGAAAAAATCTTCATATATGGATTTTTTCCGATCCGGTACAGAATTATTCTGTGCCGGACCATTAAATAAAGTACCCTTGTTCATGGAACGGACCCCACAAACGGGCTCCGCCCGGTTTTATTTATTCAGGTCTACCTCGATATCGCCTGCAAATACCTGATCCTCTTTACCAAGGGCGCCCGGAATGATGGTGAAGGTATTGGAGATACCATCCTGTGCATCATTGAACGGAAGCTTGGATACGGAAGACAGGGAAGCTACTGCACCATGTGTATCACGGCCGTGCATCGGGTTAGCGCCCGGAGCGAAAGGCTGGCCTTTCTTACGTCCGTCAGGTGTGTTACCTGTAGCCTTACCGTAAGTTACGTTGGAAGTAATGGTAAGGATGGATGTTGTCGGAACACCGTTTCTGTAGGTGTGATGTCTCCTGATCGCTGTCATGAACTTGTGAACGATCATCTGCGCAATCTCGTCTACGCGGTCATCGTCATTACCATATTTCGGGAATTCACCGGTTGTCTTGAAGTCAACGATGATACCGTCTTCGTCTCTGATCGGCTCAACCTTAGCATACTTGATAGCAGATAAGGAGTCAGCCACGATGGACAGACCGGCAACACCAGTTGCGAAATAACGCTTAACGTCTCTGTCATGAAGAGCCATCTCTGCTCTCTCATAGCAGTATTTGTCATGCATATAGTGAATGATGTTCAGGGTATTTACATACACGTCCGCCTGCCACTCCATCATATCGATGAACTTATCCAGAACATCATCGTAGTCAAGAACATCCCCTGCAACAGGACGATATTTCGGCCCTACCTGCTTCTTGGTTACTTCGTCGATACCGCCGTTTAATGCGTAAAGCAGACATTTAGCGAGGTTAGCGCGGGCGCCGAAGAACTGCATTTCCTTACCGATTACCATGGAGGATACGCAGCATGCGATACCGTAGTCATCGCCGTGTGTCACTCTCATCAGGTCATCGTTCTCATACTGGATGGAAGAAGTCTGGATGGACATCTTAGCGCAGTATCTCTTCCAGTTCTCAGGAAGTCTTGTGGACCACAGAACTGTCAGGTTCGGCTCCGGAGAAGGTCCTAAGTTGGTCAGTGTGTGCAGATAACGGAAGCTCATCTTCGTTACCATCGGACGTCCGTCAACACCAACACCGCCGAGGGACTCTGTTACCCATACCGGATCGCCAGCGAAGATCTGGTTGTATTCAGGTGTACGGGCAAATTTGATCAGACGCAGCTTCATGATGAAGTGGTCAACGAATTCCTGGATCTGCTGCTCTGTGAAGGTTCCGTTAGCCAGGTCTCTTTCTGCATAGATATCAAGGAAGGTGGAAGTACGTCCCAGGGACATAGCCGCACCGTTCTGCTCTTTCACGGAGCAAAGGTATCCGAAGTAAGTAGCCTGGATCGCTTCCTGTACGTTGGAAGCGGGCTTGGAAATATCGCAGCCGTAAGAAGCAGCCATTTCCTTCATCAGCTTCAGGGCAATCATCTGCTCGGATAATTCTTCACGAAGACGGATCACGTCATCTGTCATAACACGTCCTGTGGAATCCTTCTGTGCCTGTTTGTCTTCAATCAGTCTGTCGATACCGTACAGAGCCACACGTCTGTAGTCGCCGATAATACGTCCGCGGCCGTATGCATCCGGAAGGCCTGTGATGATGTGGGAAGAACGGCATGCTCTCATCTCTGCATTGTAAGCATCGAAGCAGCCTGCGTTATGTGTCTTTCTGTGCGTGGAGAAGAACTCGCTGATCTCGGGATCTACTTCGTAGCCGTTATCGGAGCATGCCTTCTCTGCCATTCTGATACCGCCGTAAGGCTGTAAGGAGCGCTTAAAAGGCTTATCAGTCTGGAAACCTACGATTGTCTCTTTGCTCTTGTCCAAATAACCAGGGCCGTGGGATGTGATGGTAGATACAACCTTGGTATCCATATCCAGCACGCCGCCTGCTTCACGTTCCTGCTTCTGTAACTCAAGAACCTGTGCCCATAAGTCTTTAGTGTTCTGTGTAGCCTCGGCTAAGAAGGACTCATCTCCGTCATAAGGATGATAGTTTCTCTGGATGAAGTCGCGTACATTGACTTCTTTATCCCACTTGCCGCCTACAAAATCTGTCCATTCTGGTCTCATTTTGAATAGCCTCCTATCAATTATTAATTAGTGTAAGTTGTTAATTTCCCGGTATAATCGTGGAGCGCCGGAAAATATGCTTATCCAGTACCAACATTATATGTTAAATCAAGTTCTAACGTCAAGTCGGGCTTTGTACTTTTTCTTATACAAATCAGTTTTTTTGCTTCTAAATTTTGTGAATTTTGTATGTAATTTACACAACAAAACGATTAAAGCCGAAAATGGATGCTTTATTGTTTCTACAGCTGCCATTCCCGGCTTTATGAATCGTTTTACAGCAATTTTATTCAGGCCTTGATTCCCGAACTCGGGTCTTCAACACTTGTAACTGAATAAAATCCTTAAGAACCGCAGAAATGCGGTATTTTTTTGTCAGATTTTTCTTTACTTTTTGTTGTATATGTTGTATAATAGGTCGTATATTGATTACGGCGGTGATAAAATGAAGCTCTTTTATAACAAAAACAGTAAAGATCCTATCTATTATGCCCAGCTGGGGATCCGTAACGGCAAAAAAGTTACGACCAGAAACGTCAAACGGTTTGGAAAACACTCTGAACTGCTTAAAATTACGGATGACCCCCTGGCTTATGTCAGGGAGGAAATCCGGAAGATGAACGAGGAATACCGTGTCGGCAGAGTAGAACACTCCATTTCTACTGATTACAATGAGAGGGTGGAAAAGACAGATGATGCGGCTTCCTCTTCCACCGGACTGAACATAGGCTATTTTTTCCTGCAGGACCTGATGAGCGGTCTACGACTCAAAGATTTTTTCAAAGAAAAGACGGCTGGCAGAAAAATGGCTTTTGACAGCTACACGATCCACCGTTTCCTTATTTATTCCAGGATCATGGAACCGCTCTCCAAATACGCAGTGCCGGGCAGACTGGATTCCTATTATGAAAAACCGGACTTTGGCTATCAGCACATCCTGCGGTTTATGGATCTTCTGGAAGAACATTACGATGATTATCTGGCCTGGCTCTACCTGCACAGCGATACCATCGTAAAACGGGATCCGTCCGTGCTTTATTATGACTGCACGAACTTCTACTTTGAATGTGAACAGGCTGATGACGAGATCGTGGACGAGGTCACAGGAGAAGTCATAACCGGCCTGCGGCAGTACGGCATCAGCAAAGAACACCGCCCCAATCCCATAGTGGAAATGGGGTTATTCATGGACAGCAGGGGGATCCCCATCACTATGTGCCTGCATCCCGGCAATAAAAGCGAGCAGCTGACAGCAGTCCCTCTGGAGAAAGAAGTGCTGAAAATGATCCCGGATGCAAAATTCATCTACTGTGCTGATGCCGGGCTTGGCTCCTATAACATCAGAAAGTTTAACAGCATGGGCGGCAGGTCTTTCATTGTCACACAATCCGTCAAAAAGCTGAGCAGTACGCTGAAGGAAGCCGTTTTTAATGACTATGGTTATAAGCTTCTTTCAGATGATACCCCCGTTACGGTTAAAGACATGAAAACCTTTGACCGGCATGCTCCGGACAACCTCGGACTTTATAATGATTCCGCCTATAAGGTCATCCAGGCAGACAAGGCGCTCGACCTTGGGCTTTATGAGGATGTGGTTCTGAAAAACGGGCGCACTGTACAGCGGAAATCAAAAGGCGTCCTGAAACAGCGCATCATCATCACATTTTCAAGAAAAATGATGGAATACCAGCGCACTGTCAGAAACCGGCAGGTAGAGCGGGCGAAAAACCTGCTTTCCCGAAAGGATCCGGAGGAGATCAAAAAAGGCCCCAACGATGTGAAGCGCTTCATGAAGCGGATCTCAAAAACCAGATCCGGTGAAAAAGCTGTCGTAGAATACATTCTTGATGAGGACAAAATCGCAGAAGAAGAAAAATATGACGGGTATTATGCTGTTGCCACAAATCTTGCGGATCCGGCAAAAAAGGTTCTTGCAGTGTCACAAAAAAGATACCAGATCGAAGACTGTTTCCGGATCATGAAAACAAACTTTGACGGCCGTCCCGTAAACCACAGGCTCCCGGAACGGATCAGGGCGCATTTCCTGATCTGCTATACTGCACTGCTGGTATACCGGCTTTTGGAAGTTATGCTTGATGACCAGAAAACACATGTCACACCGGGTAATTTAATAACAACGTTGAAGAACATGAATATCGCAAATGTGCATGACATTGATTATATGGCTCTTTACAAAGGAAGCAAAACCCTTGATGCCCTGACCCAGTTGACCATGCTCCCTTTGGACAGGCGCCACTACCAGCCAAAGGATTTAAACCGAATCATTAAAAAAATTTTAAAGTAGCCGAAATATACAACATTTTTAAGCATGTCAAAAGCCGGGATCTCCTTATTTTGCAAGGGATTCCGGCTTCATTAGCTATTTTAAGTGTTGAAAACGGGATTATATGTTAAATCAAGTTCTAACGTCAAGTCGGGCTTTGTACTTTTTCTTATACAAATCAGTTTTTTTGCTTCTAAATTTTGTGAATTTTGTATGTAATTTACACAACAAAACGATTAAAGCCGAAAATGGATGCTTTATTGTTTCTACAGCTGCCATTCCCGGCTTTATGAATCGTTTTACAGCAATTTTATTCAGGCCTTGATTCCCGAACTCATAGCGCCTTTGACAAACTCTTTCTGGGTGCAGATGAAAAACAGGATGACAGGGAAGGAAAGCAGCACGACGCCTGCCAATGTCAGGTTTGTCTTCTTAAAATAGGTCATATTTACCGTCTGAAGCCCTACCACCAGAGTAAACTTATCTACCTTGTTGATGAAAGTGGCCGGTACCATGTAAGAATTCCACGTTCCCGTAAAATTCAGGATGGCGATGGAGGCGAACAGCGGCTTGGAAATGGGGGCGACTATCCTGAAGAAGACTCCGGCATGGCTCAGCCCGTCAATCCTGGCGGCTTCCAGAAGTTCATCAGGCACTGCGAAGAAAAACTGTCTTGCCATAAACAGGAACATTGTCTGGGAGAGGAACGGCAGTGTGATTGCCCAGATTGTGTTATGCATGTTCAGTTTCGCGAGCTGAATGTACATCTGGATCATAGTAAGCTGAAAAGGTACCATCATAGAGAGCAGCAGGCACCCGAAAATAACTTTTTTCCCGGGGAAATGGAGTTTTGCCAGTGCATAGCCTGCCATGGACGGAAAAAGCAGGTTGCCCAGAACCACGATCACAGTGGAAAGAAAAGTATTCCAGTACCACCGGAGGATAGGGTATTGTGTGAATAATTCCTTAAAATTATCAAGCGTCCAGACACTGACAGGAGCCCAGGTCTGCACATAACGGTAGGGCAGGAGAGCATTATAAAATACGTAAAGGATCGGCAGCAGGAAAATCAGTGCCAGTACAATTAAAGTAAAATACATTAAAAACGTAAGCAGTTTCTTTTTCATGTTTCTTATCGTTCCTTTCTCTTGCAGGGAAGGTTGCATTCTGCATTGTGCGGTCAATGGTTTTGCAGATTCAGTCGCCTTCCCTGCTGATAAATGTTCTTAACAGAGACAGCAGGAATATAATTCCCAGCAGTACCATGGCTGCTGCGCTTCCGTATCCCATGTCCATATAGCTGAATGACTGTTGATACAGGAAGGTTACTACAGTGCTGGTCGCCCCGGCGGGGGAACCCAGAGGGCTTTGCTTGGAGATGGCGGCAATCTGATCGAAAATCTGGAAGGCGTTGATCATGCCCAGGGTGACCACCAGGTATGTAGTGGGCCTGACCAGAGGGAGGGTGATATACCAGATGGACTGTGCCCGGTTGGCGCCGTCTATCGTAGCCGCTTCATAGAGCTCGGCGGATATGTTCTGCAGGCCGCTGATGTAAAGGATCATGTAGAAACCGATCTGCTGCCATACATAGATAATGATAATCAGGGAGAGGGCATATTTCGGGCTTGTAAACCAGGTCGTATTATCCAGGCCGAAAAGGGTGAAGAGCTTAGTTCCAATCCCGTCCTTTACGAAGAAATACATAAAAAAGATACTTACCGCAACAGATGAAATGACATAGGGCATATAATATACAGTCCGGAAGAATGTTTTTCCTCTTATTTTTCCGTCTAACAGCACTGCGGCCAGGAAAGCGATTACCGCAATGAGGACAACAACGACCGCAACCATCAGAAAAGTATGCTGAAGGGCTTTCAGGAACGCATCGTCCGTAAACAGACGCCTGAAATTGTCAAATCCCACGAACCTGGCACGTTCCGGTGTGATAAAGCTGTATTCATAAAAACTGAGGCGCATGGATTTGGCGGCAGGGATGAAGAACCAGTAGATCCAGATCAGCACAGCCGGGAGCAGAAAGCATATGGCGGTGAGAACTTCTGTGCTTTTATATTTTATTTTCGGTTTTTTCTGCATTTTTACCTCCATTTTCTTCCGGCTTGAAGGGTTATACACCGTTCAAGGGAAGCTATGATAAAGTTCAGCCCGGAGACCGGGCTGAAACAATTTGCAATGCTGTGTCAATGTTCTTTATTCTGTGCCGTATTCGGCAGAAAGCTGGTCTACGATATCCTGCCCTGTCATGGAAGAAGTTTCATCAAACATGGTTTCCTGCATGAGATTGATCAGGCTGTCAGCAAACTTTTTGCTCTGGGTAGGATAGCTGAAAGGAGTGGTATCATCCAGATAGCCTACCAGTTCCGTCAATGCGGGAACTTTCTCTTTATAATAATCAAAATATGCTTCGCCCGCGGGGATAACCTCTGTCACATCGACAACTGCCTCATAGAGTTTGCTGCCTTCCGCAACATAACTGATTGCCTTGGCAACTTCTTCGGGATGCTGGGAATTCTTAAGGGCAACCAGGGCAGCAGAGTGACAGGTGCCGCCGCCGTTTCCGCTTCCGCCCTTCGGGATAGGCAGGTATTTCAGCTCGATATCCGGCGCCTCAGCAGCGAAACCACCCTGATACCATGCACCGCCGGTAGAGAACAGTGCAGATTCCTGGATCATAACATCCATATCACCGCCCAATCCCAGCTCCGTAGGGGTAACGATATATCCTTCCCGGTAAGCATCGATCAAAAACTGCAGCGCATCGGCATTTTCCTTTGCACCGATCTTTTTGCCGAAGTCCCAGCCGCCGCCGAAGGAAAGGGCAATGTTGGTCAGATGATATTCCTGAATATTGACGCACCAGGCTGCCATGTCGTGCTCGTCTTTTACTTTCTTACAGATAGCAAGGACTTCATCCCAGGTAGTGGGATAAGAGTCTCCCAGGCCGTATTCATTCCACATATTGTTATTCACAATGAAAACGCCGGGGTTCAGTGCGTACGGAATACCGTAAACAATGTCATCTATCTTCCACGCGTCCATTGCCTTGGCCCATGTACCGTCCAGGTTAATCACACCGGAATCCACGTACTCCGTCAGCGGCTCGAACAGTCCCTGATCAATATACTGCAGATAATGTTCATTGGTACAGGAGATGATATCAGGAGCTGTTCCGGCTGCGATCTGAGCGGGAATATTGTCCCAGAAGTCAGAATCGCTGGGATATTTCAGAAACTCGATCTGAATGCCCAAATCGTCTTCGATTCCTTCGAAAGCTTTCTCCAGACGTTTGGATTCGTCATCGGCCCAGACACCGATGGTAAGTTTGATACCTTCGCCGCTGTCGTTGTTTGCTTCCACAACGGCGGCATCCGCATCGTCCGTACCGACGGTAGTCTCTGGGGCTTCTGAATCCTGTGCAGCTCCGGGCGCTTCGGGCGCTTCGGGCGCTGCGTCCGAGGCGGGTGCAGAACCGCAGGCCGTAAGTCCGGCAAGCAATGACGCGCAGATAAGGCATCCTGTAATTTTAGACATTAATTTTCTTTTCATAGCTGGTACTAAACTCCCTTCTGTCTCTTTTTCATAATTTTCATGATTGATAAGGCTCCGGTTCCTTGTAATTTATTATAGGAATTTTGTTTCCTTTTTGCTATTTTCATCCTTATCAAATCACTTTGGTTTTTGCTGCGGTAATCAAAGAAGGAACCTCGCGCCAGACTGATAAACGGCGGGAGATTCCAAAGGCAATTTTGATTTTTGTCAAATCATTTAGAATTTTGTCATGGTAATTTGGTTAACGGTTCACAGCCGAAAGGCTGACAGGAGTTTTGGTACGGCGGATGCCTATTGATTACGGAACTCTATCGGCGTGATTCCCTCCTGCTTCTTAAAAGCAATCTGGAAGGAGGTAGCGGATATATAACCGGTTTCCTGAGCGATCTCATAGATCTTCTTGTTGGTATTCTTAAGCAGTTCTTTTGCCTGCTCGATCCTGATCTGGTTGATATAAGCCGGAATGTTCATGCCCATATATTTGTTGAAGATCCTGCTGGTATAGCTTTCGCTTAAACCGAGGTATCCCGCGATGCAGCAGAGATTAAGGTCCTTTCTGTAATGCTGCCTGATGTAATCACATGCCCGGCGCACCTGCCAGTTGGTATTCTGATCGGCTCCCTCAGGGAGAACCTTCTCCAGATAAGCGTAAATGAGAGTTTCGGTTTCTTCCAGTGTTTCCTGCTCTTCCAGCTTTTCGATGATATCTGAATCTGTCCAGGTTTTTTCCCTGACCTGAATCAGCTTTACGATATCCCGGCAGAAACTCTTGATATGCCCAGGATCTGCAATTCTGCTCAGCCGTATGTGTTCGCACCATGACTGCATTCCTTCACGGATTTCCTCCAGCCGGTTATCAATAATCTGTTCTTTCAGCCGGACTTCCTGTATCGCCAGTTCCCGGGCCACTTCTTCCTTGCGCTGGTAATGATCCCTCACATCATCGAAATAAAAGATATCCCGTTTCTCAAGGAAACTTCTGTCCAGCATTGCAATGGCTTGTTCCCAGGCAGTTCCTATCTCATCCTCACCGTAGCAGAAGCCGCTGACGCCAAAGAGCATATCCTGATCCAGATAATTCTGAATGATGGAGTGGAGATGGGGCAGCAGTCTCCGGATTCTCAGCCAGCTGTCATGGGTGCTGGCAATGTCAGAAAAACTGAGGAAAATTCCTATCGTTTCCCGGTCGTATGGAAGAATATCGTATTCCTTGCAGCCGTGCAGTGCCTGTTCCAGCAGAGAGTTCAGGGAACGATAGAACAGATCCATCCCCTTATTGGCGTAACGGGCTTCCACTTTTTCCATATACCGGATTCTGCCCACCACGGCACAGAAACATTGGGGACGAAATTTTAATTCGCCGGTCTCCCCGAAAAACCATCCGTCTATTTTTTGGCGCAAATATTTTTCCGACTTGATTTTCTGGCTGTCAGGATCTTCTTCGGCAGGAACCTTGTCGGCGCCGTAATCCAGTCGGAGCACGGCGTCCGGCAGGCCGCTCTCGGTTAAATTTGATTTCAGTACATAGTCCGAGGCTCCGCAGCGCAGTGCTTCCCGAACGTACTCAAATTCATCATAGCAGGTGAGCATGATGATTTTACCCGGATATTCTTCTTCCTTCAGGCGTTGCAGGACCTGAAGGCCGTTTAAGCCGGGCATGTTGATATCGAGTACGATCAGGTCGGGCCGGTATTTTCGTGTCATCTGCAGACAGCTTTCGCCGTCGGCAGCCTCTCCCACGATCTCAAAGCCGTTTTCTTCCCAGGAAAAGGCGTGGATAATTCCAATCCTGACCAACACTTCATCATCTACTATCAGAACCTTTATTTTCCGCTTCATTCCCTATCCTCCCGCACTGTGCCGGAATCCTTATCGTTACTTTGGTATAGCAGCCTTCCATGCTGTCTATTTTTATGGCGTGTTCCTTCCCGTAAGTCAGTTTGATTCTCTGATTGACATTGTACACGCCGATTTTGTTTAAGCTTCTTTCCGATTTTCTCTCCGTGGAGAGAATTTCTTCGATCTTTTCGGGAGAAAGTCCTTTTCCGTCATCTGTCACGCACAGAAGAAGTTCTTTGCCCTCCAGATGGACATCAATCCTGACAGTAGCGCAGATATCGTTGCTGTCGAATCCGTGCAGTACAGAATTTTCTACAAGAGGCTGGATAATAAAACGGGGAATCATGAACTGTTTTGCTTCTTCCTGGATATCCAGAACGAAAGAGAAGCGTTCGAAATATCTGAAGTTGAGGATGCGGATGTAGCTTATGATAAATTCCACTTCTCTGCCCACTGTGATAAATTCCCCGGTATCTTCCGCGGCAAAGCGCAGGAGTTTTACCAGTTCGTCCAGCATCTGAGTTATCTTGTCCGCGCCCTGAAGCTCTGAGAGCCAGCGGATAGAGTTCAGTGTATTGTAGAGGAAGTGAGGATTGATCTGGGACTGCAGGGCCAGCATTTCCATTTTGTGCTTCTCCCGTTCCTGTTCCTTGGCTTCCGTGAACATGGCTTCAATGCGCCTGACCATATGATTGAATTTCTGGGACAGGATTGCCATCTCGCCGTAGTATTCTTCTGTCTGCGGGGACAGGTTCCCTGACTCGACGGATTCCATCGTGGAGATCAGCTGCTCCATGGGCTGCGTGATGGTCCGGGATATTTTCACACTGAAAGATACCAGCAGAATACCCAAAACAAGCATGCATATAACTGACAGCGCAAAGGTATAGGCCACGCTGCGCAGGGCATTTCCGATGGGAACCAGATGATAGATCCGCCCATCCATATAATTTAGTTTTGTCACAGCCGCATACCAGGTCTGGCCTTCCAGGTATATTTGGTACAGGTGGTCTCCTTCCCGGAAGTTATCTGCGTTGGCTGACAGATATTCCGCAATTCCCTTTGTCTGCTCTTCCGGATAGGGGATGATAAGTTTGTTGTTCTTATCGGATACGGCAAAGATGCTTTCACTGTATTCCGAGGAATCCCACAGCCGGGCAAAATTATCCACGGAGCAGTCGATTACAATCATTCCCAGGTAGTCTCCTGTATCAGGATCCATGATGCCGCGGGCTATGGAGATAACGTTCCAGTCCCCGTTAACTGCATTTTCCTTGTGGACACCGATAATATAAGGTTTTCCGTTTCCTTCTTTGACCTTATGAAACCAGCTTTCAGACGTAACCTTATAGCCGGTGACGCCGGAAATCCTGGAGCGGAATGCGTAATAATCCATATGTGCCGGATAGAGCCATATGGCGTCAATCTGATTATGCATGTAGTAAATATGCTTGTATAGCTTCGGGGTGATGGTTTCGATGTCGCTGATTTGGCTGGCTACTTTACTGGCACTGTTCATATTCTGGTAATTTTTTCGCAGAATATCCAGGATTTCTGTATCCAGATAAGGAAATTCGGAGAGCTTGATCACACTGTCGAAATAATTGTCAATACTTTTTTTGATCTGATAGTTACTGCTGTAAATGGATTTACTTATGTTTTTCCTGATGATCTGTTTCCAGCAGACAATCATGAGAAAGGAGATGCACAGCAGTACGATGCAGATGATCAGAAGATATCCGGATAATATTTTTTGCTTCAGGGACATATCCCTGAACTTTGTCGGAAGACTCATTTTACACTCGCTTTATGTTATCAGGCGTGACAGATGGTTCAAAGTCACTTTTCACCCGTAATTTCTATCAAAATTTTATCATGATATGTATCGGATCGCAAGATTCCAAGATATGTCTTGCAAGAATTCTTTTTTCCGATTATACTAATGAAACATAAAGACATGTGGAATAATGCATGTTGTAGACAGCAAAATTACAATAAAGTATTCCGCACAGGCGGAGCGAATGGAGGTATATGATCATGGCAGATATTACAAAGGATATGACGATAGGCGAAGCGCTGAGAACCAATCCGGATATCGCGCCGGTACTCATGGAGATCGGTATGCACTGTCTCGGATGCCCTTCCGCACAGGGGGAGACGTTGGAGGAGGCGGCTATGGTGCACGGCATTGCGGTAGATGACCTGATGACGAAGATCGCGGCGGTATAAAGGGAAGTGGCCGGCTGTTAAGCTGATGGCCGTATGGATATGGTAAACCCCACACAGTTTCCGAAAGCGGAACATTGTGTGGGGTTGTTTACTGAGATTCGTTTTCTTACCTGTAAAGGCCGAAAGGCTGAGTATCAGATTTGTGCCAGTGATTCCAGTGCATTATCCTTAATCAGCGGCTCGAAATGCTCTTCCAGATAAGCTCTGGCGGCGTTCACGGACTTCTCGGGCCTGCCGTATTCCGAGATCAGATTGCAGATACGGTTGAAATCGGATGCATTCTGGCCTGCAGAATCGATCAACAGGAGGTAAGAACCGCTCTTCTCATCCTTATACAGGGTATTGGCACCCTGGTATACGGCGGAAGCTACATGGGCCAGTCTCGTTACATTGTTCAGTGAGCCGAAGGTAAACAGCTGACAGGAGATCTGCTGGACGGGCGCTTTCCTGGCACCGGAATGCTGATTGGCACCGGTATCTGCGGCGGAAACAGAACGGGATTTGGCGGAGTCCTCCGGCAGGTCGCTTCCGCTCATCTTGCGGAGCATGTTCAGGACTTCGTCGGCGCCGTCGGAGTAGGCATCGATCAGTTCCGCGCCGTCTTCACCATATCCTTCTTCGTCCTCGTGGACAGATGGTGCGAATTTGGAAAAACGTGTATCCAGTTCCTCGGGATCTTCCACCTTGGTAATGATCAGCACGATGCATTCCGAATTCAGAGGGATCGCTTCGATCATAAGAGGAATATCCTCGGCCTCGAAGCCGCACTCATAGGAAGCCTGGCGCATCATGTCGCGGAACAGGGTCTTGGCCTTCTCGGTACCGTAGGCCAGTTCGCTGATCTTTAATTCACGGGTGGCCAGATCTTCTCTTGTGAGCGTGCAGCGGATCTGGTGCTCATTTACTTTTTCTATTTTCATGGTATTCACATCCTTCTCACTATATAATAAAGTTTTATATTCTCTGATGTATGGCAGCAATGTATATTTAGCGCGTATTTACTGCATATCCTGTTAATTATCTGTATCTTATACTTTACGCCAATTTTAGTCAATAGTGTGCATAAAGTGTTTAAAAATTTTTAATAATTTTAGAATTTACTTGCTTTTTTGTCATATTATGGCTATAATCTAACTACAAGATGTCTCCAGATAGTCGGCAGAGAGAGGAGGCAGGATTTGTAAATTTCATAAATAACATCTTTTTCTCCTGAATAGTTTAATGAAGGAGAGAGTCTTATAGGCTATGTGCCTGGTCGTGAACCATATCTTGTTTCCTTCTATATTTCACAATTATAATTCACAAGGAATGAGTAGGTTATACAGTTATTTTATATATTTTTGCATGTCTGGGATATCTTGGAAATGATTTGGCGCTCTATATATCTTATGCTGTTAGTATATCACAATGCTCTTTTTGGCAGACTAAATTTCAGGATGATATCGATTCAAAGTACCAAAATATAGCAGGACTGCTGTTAGTGCTTCTAAGGAAGTTCCCGCTGAAAGAGGACTGCTATGGACCTGAACGGGCAAAGAAGATATGCAGGGTGCGGGAAAGTTTCAATCCGGCTTCGGTGCCTTGCGGTATCGGAGCCGATTATTTTATATGATTTTCCTGCCGAAAATTGTCAAAATAATAATGACTGGAAAGAAATTGTTTGCTATAATTAGGACGGTCAGAAAGGAGCGGGATAGATGAAGAAGATAATTCCGGTACTGATTGCGGTCGTTCTTATTGCTGTGATCGCAGGCGCTGGCATCGGGGCCAGATTGATAGAGAAATATTCTTATTCCAGGGAAAGAGCAGATCTGACGGAGTATTTTGGTGTCGGAGGAGAGGGAGATGTACCGATTATTCTGCAGGATGAGCGGATCGAGGAACACGCTAAGCTGATTGAGGGCGTGTGCTACTTTGACCTTGCCACTGTTCACAAATATTTTAATAACAGATTTTTTGAAGACAAGAAAGAGGGATTGCTGTTGTATACGCTGCCTGATGCGATTGTCAGTACACTGATCGGTGAACGGACGGTATCTCTGGGCGGCGACGGCAGTACGAGAGATTATATCATATCCAGATATGAGGGGGAAACGCTGTATATCGCGGCAGATTTTGTAAAAGAGTATGCTAATTTCTCCTATACGCTCTATACGGAGCCTAACCGTATGCAGGTTTATACGGAGTGGAATGCCAGACAGACCGCTACCATACTCAAGGATACGCAGGTACGCTATCAGGGAGGCGTGAAAAGTGATATTCTGACGGATGTTCCGAAGGGAACGGAAGTTATCGTATTGGAAGAAATGGAGAAGTGGAGCAAGGTGAAGGCGGAAGGCGCCTTTATCGGTTATGTGGAGAATAAGAGGCTGAGCGGGCAGACCACAGTGGAGCCGGAGCCGGTGACTGATTATGTGGAGCCGGTGTACGAGTCGAATACACGTGACCATAAGATCAATCTTGCATGGCATGTGGTAGCGGGTACGGCAGGCAATGACACGCTTGTACCGCTGATGCAGCCCACGAAGAGCATTAATGTGGTTTCTCCCACATGGTTTGCACTGAGCGACAATGAAGGGAATTTTACCAGCTTTGCATCGACGAATTATGTTGACACGGCCCATGACATGGGGTTGGAAGTCTGGGGACTGATCGATAATTTCAGCCATGAAGGGGTAGATACCTATGAGGTGCTTGCGGGGCTTACCACCAGACAGCGCCTGATAGACGGGTTGATCGATACGGCATTGCAGTACCGGCTGGACGGCATCAATATCGATTTCGAGAACATCAGTCTGGATACGGGGGAGCCTTTTATCGAGTTTATCAGAGAGCTGTCGATTCCCTGCAGGAAAAACGGCATTGTGCTTTCGGTGGACAATTATGTGCCGATGGACTATACGGATCATTATAACAGAGAAGAACAGGGGATTGTGGCGGACTATGTGATCATCATGGGATATGATGAGCATCACAGAAACAGTGAGAGGGCCGGATCGGTTGCCTCCATTGATTTTGTGGAAAAGGGGATCGCGAATACTGTGGAGCAGGTGCCTGCGGATAAAGTGATCAATGCGGTTCCTTTCTATACAAGAATATGGGAGACGAAAGGCACTGCCATCAACAGCCAGGCAGTAGGCATGGATACAGCGAAGCAGTACCTTGCCGACCACGGGATTACCACCGTATGGGATGAGACAACATGTCAGAATTACGGGGAATACCAGTCCGGAGACAGTTATTATCAGGTGTGGATGGAGGACGAGGATTCCATCCGGGTGAAGCTTAATATCATGAGCAAGTATGGCATTGCGGGTGTGGCCGAGTGGCAGCTTGCCTTTGCGTCGGATTCTGTCTGGGATGTGATTGCGGAATATATGAATCAGTAGTGGGATCCGCATTTTTTCGGAGTTTCTTTCATATGCATTTATAAAGACGTTTGTGTATAGGAACAGAAATATGAAGAGGAGAGGGCCGGAAGAATATGAGCGGCTTATGAGGGCAGTTCTGCTTCTGTCTATGGTTGTGTCAATCTGCTTTATTGTGCGTGGAGGAGCCAGGATGGTATCCTCGGGACAGGTGAAGGTTGAGAAGCGGCAGGAGAGACCTTGTGTGGTCATAGATGCGGGGCACGGCGGCGCCGATCCGGGGAAGGTCAGCGTGGACGGAAGTCTGGAGAAGGATATCAACCTGGTGATCGCACAGAAGCTGCAGAAGTTTCTCCAGCTGCAGGACGTGGAGGCCATATTGACCAGAGAATCGGATGCGGGACTGTATGATGAGAATGCGTCCAACAAGAAAGTGCAGGATATGAAGAACAGGGTGGCTTTGATAGAGGAACGGCAGCCGGCGCTGACGGTCAGCATCCATCAGAACAGCTATCATGAGGAATATGTACACGGTGCGCAGGTTTTCTATTATGCGAACAGCGAGAAGAGTAAGACACTGGCAGAACAGATACAGCAGGCCATGGCGCTGGAACTGGATAAGGAGAATGCCAGACAGGCCAAGGCGAATGACAGTTATTATCTGTTGAAAAAGACATCGACACCGATTGTGATCGTGGAGTGTGGTTTTCTCTCCAACTATGAAGAGGCTCAGAAACTATCCTCGGATCTGTATCAGGAGAAAGTGGCCTGGGCCATCCATATGGCGATCATGCAGTATTTGAATCATGAAGACAAGTAACGGGCAGGAGGGTATGGGAAGTACTGTGGAGACGATAACAGTCCGGATGGACGAAGGACATATTGACAGGGGATTGATTCGGGAGGCCGGAGACATTATCAGGTCCGGCGGGCTGGTTGCATTTCCGACAGAGACAGTATACGGACTTGGCGGAAATGCGCTGAATCCGTTATCCTCCGAGAAAATTTATGCAGCGAAGGGAAGGCCGTCAGATAATCCCCTGATCGTACATATCGCAGACCGGGAGGCTCTTCCTTTGCTTGTGGATGAGATGCCGGATACAGTGGGGCGGCTGGCGGAAAGATTCTGGCCGGGACCGCTGACGATGATCCTGAAGAAATCAGACAGAGTCCCTTATGAGACCACAGGAGGATTGGATACGGTAGCAGTGCGGATGCCGGCGAACCGTATTGCCCGGGAACTGATCCGGGCAGCCGGCGGTTATGTGGCGGCTCCCAGTGCCAACCGTTCCGGAAGACCCAGTCCTACGGTGGCCAGGTATGTGTCGGAGGATCTTGCGGGACGGGTCGAAATGATTATTGACGGCGGCGATGTGCTGATCGGCCTGGAATCCACAATTGTTGACCTGACATCGGACAAGCCGGTGATCCTGCGCCCGGGATATATCACCAGACAGATGCTTGAGGAAGTGCTTGCCGAAGTGGAAGAGGACAGTACGCTTATGCGGGAGGATTCGGGCCAGGCACCCAGGGCTCCAGGCATGAAGTACAGACATTATGCGCCCCAGGGAGATTTGACCATCATCAGCGGCATGGAAGAAAATGTGACAGCATATATTAATGCCAAGTGTATGGAGCAGAAGAGAATGCATAAGAGAACGGGCGTTATAGGAACTGATGAAACAATTGGAAAATACTGTGCCGATGTGTGCAGGAGTGTGGGATGCAGAGACGATGAGGTGAGGATTGCCAGAGAATTGTTCCGCATTCTGCGGGAGTTTGATGACGAGTGTGTGGATGTCATATACGCGGAGTCCTTCAGCGATTCCGGGATCGGACGGGCGATCATGAACAGGCTGCTCAAAGCGGCAGGCCATAAAGTGGTCAATGTCTGAACGGCATTTCATAACACAAGTGATAATATTGCAAAATAACAGGAGGTATTCGAATGATAGCAATTGGAAGTGACCACGGAGGATTTGAATTGAAGGAGAGGGTGATTGCCCATCTGAAAGAGCAGGGGACCGACTGTAAAGATTTCGGATGTTATGATAAGAGTTCCTGCGATTATCCGATTTATGGACGTGCTGTTGCCGAAGCGGTGGCGAAAGGGGAATGCGAGAAAGGGATCGTTATCTGCACCACGGGAATCGGTATTTCCATCACAGCCAATAAAGTGAAAGGAGTCCGCTGTGCGCTGTGCGCGGATACGCTGACGGCACAGATGACCCGGCTGCATAATGACGCCAACGTACTTGCCATGGGCGGAGGCATTGTAGGGCCGAATCTGGCGGTCAGTATAGTGGATACCTTTCTGCAGACGGCCTTTTCAGAAGAGGAAAAGCACTGCAGAAGAGTAGGGCTCATCGAACAATAACAGCGTATATTTGATTCCGCCAGGCGGAGTCATGGCGGTTGGTGTGAGAAAGAATGATTCGCAGGTGGACAAGCGGAAGATGATGTGAAGGGAATAGGGTAAACCGGAGGGGCTTATGAAAGGCAAGCGGAAAGTGACTGCCTGTATTATGCTGGCTCTGTTGCTGGCGTCGCAGACTGTTATTGTACAGGCGACGGAAGAAACAAGGAAAAAGATTAATCAGGCGGAGCAGGAGAAGAAGGATACAGAATCCAAACTGAATGAGACAGAGGAAAATCTTGATAAGCTGAATGAACAGAAGAACTCTCTGCAGGGGGCATTGTCAACTTTGAATACGGAGTTGTCTCAGGTGAGTAATAATCTGAGTGAGCTGGAAGCGAAGATTACGGACAAGGAGGCGGAGATAGAGGCCCTGGATCAGGATATCGCCCAGGTTCAGGAAGAACTGCAGACGGCGATCGCTTTGAAGGATGAGCAGTATGAGTCCATGAAACAACAGATTAAGTTCATCTACGAGAAAAGCGATTATCTGTATTTGGAATTGTTCTTTTCAGCGGGAAGTTTTTCGGATTTTCTGAATAAGAATAATTATATTGAGCAGCTTTCTTCCTATGAGGAAAAGGTGCTGCAGGACTATAAGGATGCGCAGGCGGCAATGGAAGCCAAGGAAGCGGAACTGCAGCTTGCCATGGAACAGCTGGAGAGGGATAAGGAAGAACTGGGAGAGTATAAGGTGCAGGTGGTGGCAGAGCAGAGCCGCGTATCAGGTCTTGTCAGCAAGACTGCCAACTCCATCAATGCAACCGACAGCCAGATATCTGAGGCAGAAGCGGAAGCCCTCGCCTATGAAAAGAGGATCAAGGAACAGGAAGAGAATATTACGGCGCTGAAAGCAAAGCTGGCAGAGGAAATCCGCCTGGCACAGCTGGCGTCCCAATCCAGTTGGAGAGATATTTCGGAAGTGAGCTTTGCAGATGGAGACAGATACCTGCTGGCGAATCTGATCTATTGTGAAGCGGGCGGAGAGCCTTATGCCGGGCAGGTAGCAGTAGGGGCTGTTGTGATGAACAGAGTGCTCAGTTCTGTTTTTCCGGATACGGTAACGGGTGTTGTATATCAGAACGGGCAGTTTTCCCCGGTAGCCAGCGGCCGTCTGGCACTGGCACTGGCAGAGGGAAAAGCCACCGGAAGCTGTTATCAGGCGGCGGATGAAGCCATGAAGGGAGCCACGAATGTGGGAAATTGTGTATTCTTCAGGACACCGGTGGACGGCGTTACACCTAAATATAGGATCGGCGGACATATATTCTATTGATATCAACGGCCTGACGGACAGGGAGTAAATACATAACGCTCGGTTGGCTTCTGCAGTTTGGGGAAATCACCGCGATAAATAATATTCAGCAGATGATCCAGACGCAGCAAAGCCGCGTTGAGCATGCTATCCGAAAGGATGCCCGACTGCCTGGCGGTCACCAGCTCGTCTAAATCGACAACCTTAACGAAGCCGTCGGGATAGACGATTACATCGGCAAGAAGATCCGTGACAATATAGGTGTCGGTATCCTTATGATAAACATAATCGATGATATCACAATACCAGCAAATGAGGGAGTTGTCTTCCAGGTAGAATCTGCTGACCTTAATACCCTCTGACAGATAGTAGCAGGAGCATCCATGATGCAGGTCCTTGCGGGGCTTTAAGGAGTTCCAGCCGGTTACGATGATTTGGCTGTCCCGATACAGCACGGTGTCATCTTTCAATAGTACGCATTCATCGGGGATAAGTCTTTTACGATATAAGGTCGGATCTGCCATAATACCTCCTGTCGGTAGTGAGAATAGAAACGTTGAAATGGTTGTATGATATAAATGATATAAGAATATTCTTACACTGACGACGGGAAAAAGTCAATGCAAATTGATTCGAAAGGTTTGTTTTTGGTAACAGGGAAACCGAAAGGCTGGACTGTTACTGTTTTTGACATATTTTTGACAATAATGCTGGACACCGATAAAGGAAATGGGTATAATTTTAGAAGTGGCGTAATGGAAAGGGTGAAGAAGGGAAGGGCAGTGAAGTATAATAGAAATGTTTATCAGGCGCTTACAATGATAACGCAATTCGGTATTAACATGCTGGTTCCCATTTTTCTGTGCTCTTTTGCGGGCATGTTCCTTGACCGGAAGTTTGGTACCTCTTTCTGGATGATCTTGTTGTTTTTTGTCGGTACGCTGGCCGGGTTTACCAATGTATTCCGGTTTGCAAGAAGAATCTATGAGACGCCTGCGGTAACCCGCAGAAGGAGCACGAGGCCTGTAAATATGACAAAAGGCAGGGAAGAAGGGCACACAGAAGAGATGCGGCAGGAGGAGAATCTGGCCGCTGTATGGATGGACGGAAGTGAGGCGAGACATGAAGAGTAAAATTGACCCGACTTTGTTTGGCCTGTGTCTGGGAATTGTCCTGTACGGGATCGTATTTCAGCTTGTTTTACTTTTTTTTTCAAGGGAAGTATCGTATAGTGCGGGACTTTGGATCGGAATCGCCCTTGCAGTGGCGGGATCCATACATATGTGGTGGTCCTTGAACCGGGGATTGGACCAGGCAGCCAAAGGAGCGGCCAGGACAGTTGGGGCCAACAGCCTGATCCGGTATTTTGTGCTGGTGATAGTCATGGCCGTACTTATTTATACGGATTTTGCGAATCCGATTTTTGCTTTCTGCGGTTATATGGGGATGAAAATGTCTGCCTATATGAATCCGTGGATGCGCAAGGTCAGTTCCAGAGTATTTAGGATATAACGGTTTGGCCGGAGCACAGTACCGGTCAGGCGTTTATATACAATATTAAGTGTAAGGGGGTGAAAGTATGGGACAGGGAATAATGTTATCTGGAAGTCAGGACATTGATTTTATGATTCACGGAGTTTTTTCCTATGAATTGTTCGGGCAGACGGTATGGATAACAACTACCCATGTGTGTGTGCTGATCGTAATGCTTGTGATCATTGCGTTCTGTATTGCGGCAGGACGGACTGTGAAGCACGCGTCGGATGTTCCGGGTACTTTCCAGAATATCGCAGAATTGGTAGTGGAGATGCTGGATAACATGATCGGTGGGGTCATGGGCAAGTTCAGTCCGAAGTTCCGTAACTATATCGGAACGATATTCATCTTTATCCTTCTCAGCAATATTTCCGGATTGTTTGGGCTAAGGCCGCCTACCGCGGACTACGGCGTGACATTGGCGCTGGGTATCATGACGTTTTCGTTGATTCATTTCAACAAGTTCAAACATCAGAAGGTGAAGGGCGTTATTGCCGGGCTGTGCGATCCGTGGCCGATCTGGGCGCCGATCAATGTTATCGGTGATGTGGCTGTGCCGATATCGTTGTCTTTGCGTCTGTTTGCAAATGTACTGTCGGGCACGGTTATGCTTGCGCTTGTATACGGGCTGCTTTCGAAGATTGCCATCGTATGGCCGGCTGCGCTGCATGTGTACTTCGATCTGTTTTCCGGTGCGATTCAGACGTATGTGTTCTGTATGTTGACGATGACATACATTACCGATGCCTGCACAACAGAGGAATAGATTTCTTAGTTTATTTTTGACAATACCATTTTTAAATTTATAAGACTAAAAGGAGGAAATAAAAATGGGAGAATTTAACACAAACTTTATTTTAGGATGTTCGGCAATCGGAGCAGGTCTTGCGGTTATCGCAGGTATCGGGCCTGGTGTTGGCCAGGGTATTGCGGCAGGTCATGCGGCAGCTGCGGTAGGCAGAAATCCGGGCGCTAAGTCAGATGTTACTTCCACCATGTTATTGGGCCAGGCCGTTGCAGAGACAACAGGTTTGTACGGTCTGCTTATTGCGATGCTGCTCCTGTTCGTAAAACCTCTTGTACCTTAAGAGACAACGTTGTACTGAGACTGTCAGGAATGCAGTCCGGGAACAACGAAACCACAAGACAGGATATTGTGCCGGGATGCATCCTGAGAACGATTAGCCATGTCTGGAAGAATGTGCAGGTACATAAGCCATGACGTTGCATGCAGGCTGTGGGAATGGAATGCCTGAAGGCAACGACGTTCAGCAGGATGCGAAGTGCATTATTCTTCCGTGGTGGGAGTGAAGCGTGTAAAGTGGAACATGTGTGGAAAGGAGGTATAAGGGTTTGAGTACATTAGCTACACAGATGGTACTGGCATCTGCAGAGATGGAGCCGAGACTTTTCGACCTGGACCTGCAGTTGCTCAGTGATGCTGTATTGATGATCATCGCTGTGTTTGCGCTGTTTTTGATCGCGTCCCATTTCCTGTTCAATCCGGTAAGGAATATGATGCAGAACAGACAGGACAGGATCAAGAGTGAACTCGACAATGCTGCTGCCGATATGAAGCAGGCGCATGCATTGAAGGAAGAGTATGAGGCTAAGCTGAAAGACATCAATAAAGAAGCAGAAGAGATCCTGGGTGAAGCGCGTAAGAAAGCACTTGCGAGTGAGAATAAGATCATATCGGAGGCTAAGGAAGAAGCGGCAAGAATTATCGAAAGGGCCGGCGTGGAAGCTGAACTGGAGAAGAATAAAGCTGCTGATGAAGTGAAACGCGAGATGGTTGTGCTGGCATCCCTGCTGGCAGGCAAAGTCGTGAATGCGGCTATTGACACGACCGTCCAGGACACTTTGATTGAAGAAACTTTGAAAGAAATGGGTGAGAGCACATGGCTAAGCTAATTTCAAAGACATACGGTGATGCATTGTTTGAACTTGCGATAGAAGAAGATAAAATAGATGCATTATTGGGAGAAATAGAACAGCTTCGGCATGTGCTTTCGGAGAATGAGGATTTCGGCAGGCTGATGAATCACCCCAAAGTCATCAAGGAGGAGAAGATTCAGGTTGCCAGGAATGTGTTTGAAGGAAGAATGTCCGACGAGCTGCTGGGATTTCTTGTCATTATCATTTCTAAAGACCGTTACAGGGATATCGATGCTATTCTCGATTATTTTATCGCAGAGGTGAAGAAGTATAAGGGAATCGGTGTTGCGACCGTGACAACGGCTGTTCCGCTCCGTGAGGAGCAGTGCAGGAAGATCGAGCAGAAACTGCTTGACACGACGTCCTACACGACAATGGAAATGAATTACACGCTGGACAAATCTTTGATCGGCGGTATGGTGATCCGTATCGGTGACAGAGTGGTGGACAGCAGTATCAATACAAAATTAAATGAACTGCAAAAAGAATTATTGAAAGTTCAGATATAAATCTAAAATCTATAAGAAAGGTGCGAATGATCCATGAATTTAAGACCAGAAGAGATTAGTTCAGTCATAAAGGATCAAATAAAGAGGTATGCCTCAGAACTTGAAGTATCCGACGTGGGTACGGTAATTCAGGTGGCTGACGGTATTGCCCGTGTGCACGGACTTGAAAATGCCATGCAGGGAGAGTTGTTGGAGTTCCCCGGCGAAGTTTACGGTATGGTACTTAACCTGGAGGAGGACAATGTTGGTGCAGTTCTTCTCGGAAGCCAGCATAACATTAATGAAGGCGATATCGTAAAGACCACAGGGCGAGTAGTGGAGGTTCCTGTAGGCGACTGCATGCTTGGACGTGTTGTAAATGCTCTTGGGCAGCCGATTGACGGCAAAGGGCCGATTCAGACTGATAAATATCGTAAAATAGAAAGAGTTGCATCCGGCGTTATCACAAGAAAATCTGTAGACACACCGCTTCAGACAGGTATTAAGGCAATTGATGCCATGGTTCCGATCGGAAGAGGACAGCGTGAGCTGATCATCGGTGACAGACAGACCGGTAAGACAGCGATTGCAATCGATACCATCATTAACCAGAAGGGGCAGGGTGTGAAATGTATCTATGTTGCCATAGGGCAGAAAGCATCCACGGTTGCTTCTATCGTTAAGACACTTACAGAGTACGGTGCAATGGCTTATACCACCGTGGTTGCGGCAACAGCAAGCGAACTTGCCCCGCTGCAGTATATCGCTCCCTACTCCGGCTGTGCGATCGGTGAAGAGTGGATGGAAAACGGTGAGGATGTGCTCGTGGTATATGATGACCTGAGCAAGCATGCCGCTGCATACCGTACCCTTTCTTTGCTGCTTAAGAGGCCGCCCGGACGTGAGGCATATCCTGGTGACGTATTTTATCTGCATTCCAGACTGTTGGAGCGTGCAGCCAGAATGAATGAAGAGTATGGCGGAGGTTCCCTGACGGCACTTCCTATTATTGAGACACAGGCGGGCGACGTATCCGCATATATTCCGACTAACGTTATCTCCATCACAGACGGACAGATTTATCTGGAGACTGAAATGTTCAATTCCGGTTTCAGACCGGCCGTTAATGCGGGCCTTTCCGTATCCCGTGTAGGTGGAGCCGCTCAGATCAAGGCTATGAAGAAGATTGCCGCTCCGATCCGTACGGAGCTGGCACAGTACCGTGAGCTGGCAGCGTTCTCCCAGTTCGGATCGGAACTGGATGCCGATACCAAGGAGAAGCTGGCACAGGGTGAGAGAATCAAGGAAGTCCTGAAACAGCCACAGTATCAGCCCATGCCGGTACAGTATCAGGTTATTATTATCTTCGTGGTAACGAATAAGTATCTGATCGATGTTCCGGTTGAGGATGTCACCAGATTCGAGCAGGAGCTGTTTGAGTTCCTGGATACCAAATATCCTGAGGTGCCGAATTCGATCGCGAAGGAAAAGCAGATTTCCGACGAGACTGATGCGAAGCTCAGAAAAGCCGTGGAAGAGTTCAAATCGCAGTTTAAATATTAATGGTAGATAGACGCAGCAGTTCAGACAGGTCTGCGCGTATAATGCGCTGACCGTACTAAAGCGCGATGTCTGAAAGTATCCGGCTTGTCGCAAAGCGATTCATGATAGCCGGATAGAGGGATCCGTGAAGCAGCTGAGCTGATGCAGAAAGAAGAAGGTGACGCTATGGCCTCAATGAGAGACATTAAAAGGCGTAAAGGCAGTATTCAGAGTACTCAGCAGATTACCAAAGCCATGAAACTTGTTTCTACCGTTAAGCTGCAGAGGGCGAAACAGCGTGCGGAGCAATCCAAGGCATATTTTAACTGTATGTATGAGACGGTAACTTCCATGCTGGCAAGAACCAGCGGCTTAAATCATCCTTACTTGAAAGCAGGTGCGTCTGACAAAAAGGCAGTGGTTGTTATCACATCCAACAGAGGTCTTGCAGGCGGTTATAACTCTAATATCGTTAAGCTGATCACAAAGGGTGAGTTTAAGAAGGCAGATCTGGAAATTTATGCAATCGGTAAGAAGGGCAAGGATGCATTGCAGCGAAACGGCTATCACATTGTGGAGGAGGATCCGGACATCATAGAGGAGCCTTCTTATGTGGATGCTATGGCAATAACCAACCGTTTACTGAAATCCTATGCGGACGGCGAGATCGGAGAGATTTATCTTGCCTATACAGGTTTCAAGAATACGGTGGTGCATGAGCCGACGCTTCTGAAACTTCTTCCTGTGGAAGCGGGAGAGAGGCAGGGGAGTGTGCAGTCCGCCGGCAGCAGGGCGATGATGAACTTCGAGCCGGAAGATGATGAAGCGCTCGACATGATCATCCCGAAATATGTTACCAGCCTGATTTATGGCGGTCTGGTAGAGGCGGTAGCCAGCGAGAACGGCGCCCGGATGCAGGCAATGGACTCCGCAACAAGCAATGCTGAGGAAATGATAGATCAGCTGTCACTGATGTACAACAGGGCACGTCAGGGATCTATTACGCAGGAATTAACAGAAATTATTGCAGGTGCGAATGCAATATCATAAGACATGAAGTTATACTAAGGCGTCAAAGGACGCCGCCCAA
Source organism: Clostridia bacterium (assembly GCA_910575245.1). GTDB lineage: Bacteria > Bacillota > Clostridia > Lachnospirales > Lachnospiraceae > UBA3282. Next base: position 203,972 of record CAJTEN010000001.1, read on the forward strand.
GTATAACTAAGTCATGTCTGGGAGAATTCGGAAAAGCACGAATTCTCCGTAAGATGAGCAGGAAGCTTAGTAGAAGAAGACATGAAGTTATACTAAGGCGTCAAAGGACGCCGCCCAAGTATAGCTAAGTCATGTCTGGGAGAATTCGGAAAAGCGCGAACTCTCCGTATGCTGGGCAGTAAGTTCAGCAGAAGAGATTGAGAGAGCAATATACGTAATGAAAATAAAATGAGTGAAAGGAAAAAGAGATGGCAGAAGTAAAGACAAGTGAAAATCTTGGAAAAATCACTCAGATCATCGGTGCTGTACTTGATATCAAGTTTTCAGCAGGGAATATGCCGGAAATTAACGATGCGATCAAGATTCCGCTGAAGGACGGCGGTGAGTTGGTGGTGGAAGTATCACAGCATCTGGGTGACGATACGGTGAGATGTATCGCTATGGGTTCTACCGACGGTCTGGTAAGGGGCATGGATGCGGTCGCAACAGGTGCGCCTATTACCGTTCCGGTTGGTGAAAATACATTAGGACGTATCTTCAACGTTTTAGGACAGCCGATTGACAATGTCGAGGCGCCTAAAGACGTATTCTACGAGCCGATCCACAGACCTGCACCGAAGTTTGAAGAGCAGGCTACGGAGACAGAACTCTTAGAGACCGGTATCAAAGTCGTTGACCTGCTCTGCCCTTACCAGAAGGGTGGTAAGATCGGCTTGTTCGGCGGTGCCGGTGTAGGCAAGACGGTATTGATTCAGGAGCTGATCCGTAATATCGCTACAGAGCACGGCGGATATTCCGTATTTACCGGTGTAGGTGAGCGTACGAGAGAGGGTAACGACCTGTATCATGAAATGAGAGAATCAGGCGTTATCGATAAGACAACGATGGTGTTCGGACAGATGAACGAGCCGCCGGGAGCCAGAATGAGAGTCGGCCTTACGGGTCTGACCATGGCTGAGTACTTCCGTGACAAGGGCGGTAAGGACGTACTGTTGTTCATTGACAATATTTTCCGTTTTACACAGGCAGGTTCCGAGGTGTCGGCGCTCCTTGGCCGTATGCCTTCGGCCGTTGGCTACCAGCCTACGCTGCAGACGGAGATGGGTGCCCTGCAGGAGCGTATCACTTCCACCAAGAGCGGTTCCATCACTTCCGTACAGGCCGTATATGTGCCGGCGGATGACTTGACCGACCCGGCTCCGGCTACTACATTTGCCCATTTGGACGCAACTACCGTATTGTCCAGGTCAATCGTGGAGCTTGGTATTTATCCGGCAGTTGATCCGTTGGAGTCCACGTCCAGAATTCTGGATCCGAGAATTGTCGGACAGGAGCATTATGAGGTTGCCAGAGGCGTGCAGGAAATTCTGCAAAAATATAAAGAATTGCAGGATATTATTGCGATTCTTGGTATGGATGAGCTTTCCGAGGAGGATAAGCTGGTTGTTTCCCGTGCAAGAAAGGTACAGAGATTCCTCTCTCAGCCGTTCTTCGTTGCAGGACAGTTTACCGGCCTGGAAGGTAAATATGTACCGATTGCCGAGACGATCCGCAGTTTCAAGGAAATTCTGGAAGGAAAACACGATGAGGTTCCGGAGAGCTATTTCTTAAATGCAGGAAGCATAGATGATGTGCTTGCGCGCGTCCACTAAAAAGACATATGTCTGGAAGAAATGCATAAGCTGTGCATTTCTTCCCAAGAGACGTAGTATAGATGATCGGATAATCCAGGAAGAGCAGGTAGTGTATGGCTGATGATAGAAATTTTACATTAAAAATTATTACGCCGGACAGGGTTTTCTATGAAGAGCAGGTCACCATGGTGGAGTTTAACACGGTGGAGGGGGAAGTCGGTATCTATAAAGACCATATTCCCATGACAATGATCATCGCACCGGGCATCTTAACAATCACCAGGGATGGTGAAGTGACGGAGGCGGCTCTGCATGCAGGCTTTACAGAAGTTTTGCAGGACAAGGTGACGATTCTTGCCGAGATCATAGAGTGGCCCTCGGAGATTGACGTATCACGTGCCGAGAGCGCGAAATCCCGTGCGGAGGAAAGAATCAGAGAACATGCACCCGGAACAGATATGGACAGGGCAGAATTGTCTCTGAAACGTGCGGTGGCCAGAATAGAGGCTGTCCGGAAATGAAACATATGTTATATATCACGCGTTATACTACGCGGATATACAAGGAAAAGGCGGGATTATCCCGCCTTTTTAAACATGTAATCATAGGGAGGATGGAAAACGATGAACGGGAAGAGACTGCCGATCGGCATAGACAGTTTTGAGAATTTGCACGGTTAGTAAACGGCATAACAAATTTCTGCTTTCGGCTCCTGCCAAAACCATATCATAAATTCTATCTCCATCCACTCCCTTCTGCATATGATAAAATAAAAAGACAGAGTTGGTATCATATGAATCAGTCCAGAATATTACCCTTCTATATGGCATATCCGCTTCCCATGTATTATCAGCAGGAAGACAGCGTAACACGTGATCTGGAATACCTGCAGCAGATGTATCCGGCGCAGGCAAGAAAATTCCAGAAAATCATCGCAGAAATGCTGGATCATATTGATTATGAAGGCAGTATGATCTATGATGAATATCCGGATAAATGGCAGATCTACAGATTGACCCAGATGATCATAGACAGGCTAAAAAACGAGCAGGAAGAGCAGCCCGTAGAGGAGAATTGGGATAAGACGGCGGAATTTGTCCAGATACTCCTGTGCTATGAAATTTACAGAAGGCGTCATTCCAATCACAATGGAATCTTAAAATTTTAGTTGAGGTTTTACGGTATTCTTATTACAATAGTAACAGATTGTAAAAACAGGAAGACATGAAATAGCCGCGGAGGAAACATGCAGGAAGCACTCAGAGAACTCCTTCAGAACACTGTGAATGAGGGGCTGTACCGAATCACGATCAGTAATCCCAGAAAGAAGGACAAAGCATTTAAGATAAAAATACGTCCAGTCATGATAAAAGGAGCGCTCCTTTTCCAGGAGACGGTGTATGAAGGCACGAAAGTGTTTCATGAAAACCGAAAAGCCCAGGAGACAGCCGCTTATATAGAAGATCAGCTGAGGCAGGACTTCAAGCAGTGTGAGATTGAACACAAAAACTGTAAGGCAACCATTCTTGTCAGTAAGAAAGGCAAAATGACGATTAGCAGCAAGAGAACGAAAGACACCGGGACAGGATCGGAAGAAATCGGACAGATGCGGATGGCTCATAACAGAACGAAGAGATATATTCTGGAAGAGGGTATTCCGGTCCCGTTTCTGGTTGACCTGGGCGTGCAGACCAAAGAGGGCAGGATTGTGCGCCCGCGTTATGATAAATTCAGACAGATTAACCGGTTTCTGGAATTTATCGAGGATATTCTGCCAACACTCTCAAGGGAAAGGACTCTGCACATCATTGATTTTGGCTGCGGAAAATCTTATCTGACTTTTGCCATGTATTATTATCTGCATGATCTGAAAGGGTATGATGTAGAGATTATGGGGCTGGATCTGAAAGAGGATGTGATCGAACATTGTAACCAGCTAAGCAGGAAATATGGTTATGAGAAGCTTCATTTCAGGAAGGGAGACATAGCAGAATATGACGGACAGGCTGTGGCCGATATGGTGGTGACGCTGCATGCCTGTGATACGGCCACTGATTATGCGTTGGCGAAGGCCATAGCATGGGGTGCGGAAGTGATCCTGTCCGTACCATGCTGCCAGCACGAGGTGAACCGGCAGATACGAAGCGAAGAACTTGCTCCTGTATTAAAATACGGAGTTGTCAGGGAACGTATCGCGGCATTGGTCACAGACGCACTTCGTGCCGAAATGCTGGAAGGGGAAGGCTATGAAACGGATATCCTGGAATTTATCGATATGGAACATACACCCAAGAATCTGCTGATCCGGGCGGTAAAGCGGGCACACCCTGAGGCACATAAACAGGAAGAAACGAGACGGAATGCCGCACAGACAGCGGAATTTTTGCATATTGCCCCGACACTGCAGAGAATCTTGGACAAGCATAACGGAAATGAGGATTAAGAATGAAAAGAGCGATCATAAAGGGGAGCCTGCTGGCGATTATTTTTGTGGCTGCATTAATGCTGACCAGTATGATCATGAACCAGGGCAACACTGACATGACAACAGAGATGGGAGAAGCTACTTTTCCGATTGTATCCATGTCACTGAACGGATATCGTGTTAACAGTCTGCACGGCTATGCGGCGAATATGGACAGTGCTCATCTGCGGGACTTTCTGCAGCCGGTTGAAAGCGACAGAAGGATCTCGGTGCAGATGGATACCTATGGCAGAGATGTTTCCCGGATTGCTTTTGAGGTCAGGAGCCTGGACGGGGAACGTCTGGTGGAAAGTACGGAGGTGGCCGATTTCGAGGAAGATGAGGAAGGAATTTCTTTTGACATTACGCTGAAGGATCTGATCGAATATAATACGGAATATATGCTGGTGTTTCTTGTATCACATCTGGGAGGAGAGCCTATCCGCTATTATACCCGGATTGTGCTGAGTGAATCCATGCATATGCAGGAAAAATTGGACTATATCATGGATTTTCACGAGCGGACATTTGATAAAGAGGCCGCTGCTGAACTGACCAAATATCTGGAGTCAAACTCCGAAGGAGATAACAGCACTTATCATAAGGTGACGATACACAGTAGTTTTAACCAGGTTACATGGGGAGATCTGGAAGTTAGTAAAATTACCGAACCTGATATTTCAATCAGGGAACTGACGGAACAGACAGGTTCTTTTCATATAGAATATCTGGCGTCTTTGAGAGAGGGCAGACAGAAAAATTATTATCGGGTTAAAGAATATTACCGAATCCGCTATACACCGGACAGAATGTATCTGTTGGATTATGAGCGTGAAATGAACCAGATTTTTGATGAAGAGGCAGATATTTTTATCAACGATAAGATCATGCTTGGCATTGTCGGAGATGATGTGGAGCTGCACGAGAGTGACGGCGGCAATGTGTTTGCCTTTGTAGTGGCCGATAAGCTTTACTGCTATAATGTGACAGACAATAAACTGGCAAGATTGTTCAGCTTCTACGAAAACACAGAAGGATTACAGGATGCACGTGACATGTATGACCGGCACACAATCCAGGTATTATCGGTGGACGAGACCGGAAGCGTTAACTTCCTGGTGTATGGATATATGAACAGAGGCCGGCATGAAGGAAGCGTCGGGGTAACTGTTTATTACTACAACAGCATGACGAATACGGTGGAGGAGAAAGTATATATTCCTTATTATAAGTCCTATGAATTGTTGAAAAACGATATCAGCCGTCTGTCCTATGTCAACAGGGCAAATATTTATTATTTTATGTTGGAAGGCAGTGTGTATGCCGTCAATCTGGAAACAGAAGCCTGTCAGGTGATAGTATCCGGACTGCGGGAAGGCGGCTACCATATATCTGAGTCCAACAAAATGCTTGTGTGGCAGGAAGGGGAGGATCCTTATGCAGGCAGCCGCCTTGTCCTGATGAATCTGAATACGCAGGGACAGACAAGCATTGAGGCGGCAGCGGGAGAATATATTTCTATTCTCGGATTCATGGACGAGGATATGATCTACGGGCTGACGAGACAGAGAGATATTGTGGAGGGGACTACCGGCCCGACGCTGAATCCCATGTATTGTGTACAGATTCAGAGTGAAAACGGCAGCGTACTGAAGACTTACCGTAAACAGGGGGTGTATGTGACAGACAGCGTTGTGGAAGAGAACCAGATTACGCTGTCCAGAGTAGCGTGGAATGAAGAAACCGGAGAGTACGAGGCGGTAGCGGATGACCAGATTATGAGTACGGAGCAGGTCAGGCCGGGAACGAATACCATCGGCAAGGTTGTTACAGAGAACTATGCGACGATCAGCCAGATTACGGTAAAGAATGAAATAGACGCGAAAAGCCTGAAACTTCTGACGCCGAGGGAAGTCCTGTTTGAGGGAAATCATAATGTGGCGGTCTCGGAGACGGAAGAAGAGGAGAAGCGTTATTATGTGTATGGCAAGGACGGAATTGAGGGCATTTACACGAATCCCGGCAAGGCGGTAGTGCTGGCCTATACCGAGGCGGGCGTAGTAGTGGATAATGACGGAAAGTATGTCTGGCGGCGGGAAACCAGAAGCACCAGAAATCAGATTATGGCGATCACAGAGGATGAAATGTCTGAGAACAGAAGTTCACTGGCAGTTTGTCTGGACACGATTCTGAGGTTCGAAGGGATCTCAAGGAACACACAGCGCCTGCTGGACAGGGACAAGACAGCATTCTCCATTCTGGAGGATGACCTGCAGGACAGCACGATTCTGGATCTGACCGGATGCAGCCTGGATGCGGTGCTCTATTATGTGAATAAGGATATTCCTGTATTGGCTTTACTGGAGGACGGCGATGCAGTCCTGATTGTAGGATTTAATGAGCTTAATATTGTGGTGATGGACCCGATGACAGGAACACTGTACAAAAAAGGCATGAATGACTCTACCGAGTGGCTGAATGAGAACGGGAACCGGTTTATTACTTATGTGCGGCAGGAGTAGCAGAAAGTATTTTTCATGGGAATTTGTGTCAGGAAAGACATGGAGATGAAAATATGATAGAGGGCAAGGCAGTAATCTTTGATATGGATGGCATTATTTTTGACAGTGAGCGGCTGGTGCTTTACTGCTGGGAGAAACTGGCGGAGAAATATCAGCTGGATAACATGCGGGAGGCGTATCTGCCCTGTATCGGTACAAATGATGTCAGGATGAAAGAAATTATGATGGATTATTATGGAGCGGAGTTTCCTTATGATAAGTTACGGAAAGAGTCTTCCATACTGTTCCATGAGATGGTGGACCGGGAAGGGCTGCCTGTGAAAAAGGGAGCCAGAAAATTGCTGGAATTCTTAGAACTGCACCGGATTCCGGTAGGACTTGCATCCTCTACGCGTCTGGCGGTTGTGACGGAGGAATTAAAACAAGCCGGATTGTATGGCTTCTTCCATGCGGTAACCGGCGGGGATCAGCTGAAGCGCAGCAAACCGGAACCGGATATTTACCTGATGGCCTGTGAGAAACTGGGAGTCAGGCCTGAGGATACCTATGCGGTGGAGGACTCCTATAACGGCATACGTTCCTCTTACAGTGCCGGTATGCTGCCGGTTATGGTGCCGGATCTGCTGCCGCCTACAGTGGAGATGAGAGAGAAGAGCGTGATAGTGCTGGAAGATTTGCTTCAGGTAAGAGACTGGTTCCTGAACTGGAGAAAACGGGATGCAAAACAGCGTGTTTACGGTAAAGGCAACCGATAGTTGCGGGGCTGGCAGGAGGCGGGCAACCGATATTTTCCGGATTGGAAAGCAGAAGTTGTGGCGGGAAGGGACTTATTTCTATATGATTGCCTTACGGAAATCTACAGGGAGGCGGAAAGAAGCGCTCTGGAACGGAGGAATGGATGAATCTTGAAATTGCAAACCGGCTTGTTGCACTGCGTAAGGAGAACCAGTTGTCGCAGGAGGCTCTGGCTGAGAAGCTGGGGATCAGCAGACAGGCGGTCAGTAAGTGGGAACGCGCCGAGGCTTCGCCGGATACGGATAATCTGATCGCACTTGCCAGACTGTACCATGTATCGCTGGACGAATTGCTGAAAATATACGATGAGGAAGAGGATGAGGGCGGATATTCGGGTAGAGAAGAGGCCCGGCTGCAGACTGTCATGGCTGATGATATATACGGAGACGGCAGCGGCCTCCAGGGACAGACGGGCCGGAACGAGGAAGAGGGCTGCGCGAATGAGACAGCAGAAGATAAGGTGCACATAGGTTTTCGGGGAATCCATGTGAAAGAACACAGCGGCGATGAAGTATACATTGGCTGGGACGGCATTCATGTGCATAACAGGAACGAGGAAGTGCATATTGATAAGCATGGTATCTATGTGAATGGAGAAAAGGCTGAGGGCTGTATTTTTGGGCGTGGGAAAGACGGTACGGAATTTCCGTTATTGCTCATCGCTATTGTCATTTATATTGTAATAGGGGTCTTCTTTAATCTGTGGACGCCTGGCTGGCTGATTTTCTTCCTGGTGCCGGTGACAGGCAGTTTGATTCAGGCAGTACGCCGGAGAAACGGGTACCTGTTCGCTTATCCGGTGCTTGTGGTCTTTGCTTTCCTGTATATGGGGCTGGTACATTTTATATGGCATCCGACTTGGATGGTCTTTCTGACGATCCCGCTTTATTATTCCTTTCTGGGATATATACAAGGATGGAGACGGAGAAAAAGAGGAGATGAGTAACGGAAGGCAGGCTGGAGAAATGATTGTACTGAGACCGGCTTAAGAAAAGAGCCGCCGCACATAAGATATGTGTGACGGCTCTGAATGTTTATCGGTGTGATTCAAGTCTCTGTAGTCTTCTCTTTCCTGTATGGGAGTGACCTGTTAAAGATTCTGCCCTGATATTTCTGCAGAGAAAATAATAAGATCATACCCAGGATTCCACAGGAAATAATTTCTCCGGCGCCTACCGTCAGACAATAGTAGCCGAAGCACTGCAATACGGACAGACCGTCTATCATCAATCCATAGCCGTAGATCAGAACCAGCGGCACGATGACCGTATTGGCAAGGATCGGGCAGATTGGAGCGCACCATTTCCATCTGCGGAGCGCGTATGTACCGAAAGCGCCGATCAGTGTGGCCAGACTGCCGAAGATAATGTCGGGCAGTGCACAGCCTGTCAGAATATTGCTGAGCAGACAGCCGATGAACAGGCCGGGAATTGCGGCGGGCGTGAAATAAGGCAGGATTGTGAGTGCTTCAGAGAAACGAACCTGCACGGCATAATTGGCAAGTCCGAAGGCGTTGGCGATGAAAGTCAGCACAACGTAGATGGCGGCGATCATGGCCGCCTGAACCATGGTGGTCAGTGAAATGGGCGTGGAAATCCGCACGGGGATTGCCTCGCTGTAAGATTGTTTCTTCATATGCATTTGTCTCCTTTAGTTTTGTTTTAGGTGAGGAAGGTCTCGAACTCACCGTCTATATTTGCTGAAAACGCTATATCTACGGCATTTCAACGTTTCTTAGTATAGCACTGTATCTGGTAAAATGCAAGCGGTACCCCATTTTTATCAGAATAAACGTAGCAGGGAAGCCGAAGACTGAACTGTTATTAAACATAATGCGTTCTTCGCCGGGATTTTTGCCGGGGCGGGGTATGTGGTGGAATCCAACAGGGAGCATGGAGAAGGCTCCCTGTGATATCATTGTACAGGACTATTCAGGGAACCGGGTGGCGGTATTTGATAAGAAGGAGCCAATGCCTGCATGCAGCGGCTCCTTTTCGCATTACATTGTTATATATCCAATTCCCCGGCATGATACCGCGCAACGGCCGACTGGATCCTCTCCACGGGATTGAGCAGATCGCTGATGGAAGTATCATGGTTCAAGGTATCGATAATATAGGCGATATATTTGCTCATATCACAACTGATATACCACTCCCTGCTTAAAAGCTCCGGCGTCTGATAAATCAGATTCGTAGTCAGCACACGGTCGATGGCGCCATCGGTGTAAGCTCTGTCGAAACGGTCCAGGCCGGCAGTGAAGAGACCGAAGGTGGCAAAGACGAAGATCTTGTTCGCCTTACGCTTCTTCAGGGCGGTGGCAACTTCCAGAACACTCTCGCCGGAAGAGATCATGTCATCGATCACGATCATATCCTTGCCCTCGATACTGGAACCCAGGAATTCATGTGCCACGATAGGATTCCGGCCGTTCTCAATACGAGTATAGTCCCTTCTCTTGTAGAACATACCCATGTCAAGCCCAAGTACATTGGCAATGTAGATCGCGCGGCTCATGCCGCCCTCATCGGGGCTGATAACCATCATATGGTCATTGTCAATCTGCAGGTTTTTCACATGGCTCAGCAGACCCTTGATGAACTGATAGGCAGGCTGTACAGTCTCAAAACCATGCAGTGGGATGGCGTTCTGGACACGAGGATCATGTGCATCGAAGGTGATGATATTATCAACCCCCATATTGACCATCTCCTGTAAGGCAAGGGCACAGTCTAAGGATTCTCTGGCGGATCTCTTATGTTGGCGGCTTTCGTAGAGGAAAGGCATAATGACGGTGATGCGTCTTGCCTTGCCGCCTACGGCAGCGATGATACGTTTCAGATCCTGATAATGGTCATCCGGGGACATATGATTTTCATGGCCGCAGAGAGAATAGGTCAGGCTGTAATTTGCAACATCTATCAGAAGATAGAGATCCGAGCCGCGTACCGACTCCTTAATCACGCCCTTGGCTTCACCGGAGCCAAACCGCGGTACTGCAGCTTCCAGAATATAGGAATTACGCTGATAGCCGGAGAAGGCAAGAGAATCCTTATGCTCGCTTTCCCGCTCCGTCCTCCATTTGACAAGATAATAGTCTACTTTTTCTCCCAGGGGTCTGCAGCCTTCCAGTGGAATAATGCCAAGAGAACCTACCGGGATGGTTTCCAGATTTCTTTTTTCTTCACGTTTGGTCATGAAAGGATCCTCACTTTCTGTTCATCAAGCGTTTTCTGTACATGCGGATATCCTGTCCGGACAATTTACAGATTTCATAGTGACTGGTAATACGGGAAAAGATACGGTCAGAGTATCGGTTCCTTAATTCTTCTAAAGACAGGTTGGTAGAAATAATAGTTGCCTTCTTCCCCATATGGCGTTCGTTCAGAAGAGCAAACAGCTGGGAAGCCACAAACTGGTTCGTCAATTCAGTACCCAGATCATCAATGATCAGAAGGTCGCACTGGTATAAATCTGCGTAAGTTTCACGCAGTTCTTCTCTATTCTTATAATCAAAGGAATTTCGGGACAGCAGGTCAAAAAGACCGGTGGCACTGAAATAAATAACAGAATGGCCACTCTCAATCAGTTCTTTGGCAATACAGCCGGAAAGAAAGGACTTTCCCGTACCCACTGTACCATAAAAGAACAGATTATGGTAGTCAGAATTGAAATTTTTGACAAAGTTGCGGCATGTCCTGACCGCGTTCCTGAAACGGGACAGGTCTTCACCGTCATAGTATTCATAGGATAAAGAATCAAAATTCTCCGTGCGGAGCATTTCGCGTATATTGGACTGTTCATAGAGCAGCGTGATCATCGCCTGTCTGAAACAGTGACATTTCTGGCCGTCGATATATCCGGTATCCCGACAGTCGGGACATTCGTAGACGGGTTCTAAGTAATCGGAAGCAAAGCCGGCATCTTCAAGGAGCTGCGCTTTCCGGCCGGATAATTCAGCCAGAGCATCGCGCAGGTCTTCCATGGCGTCCGCATCGCCGGCAAGAAGCTTCTTACCCTGTGCAACGGAGACGGCGGCAACCCTGTCTTCCAGTTCTCTGTAAAGAGGAACCTGTTCATAGACATATGCGAGTCTGCGTTCTCTTTCGCTCCGGTTCTTCAATTGCTTCCTCTCATATTCATGAAGGATCATATCATATTGGGCATTCGTCAGGGACACAATGAGACTCCTTATTATTTGTTAATTACTGATCAGTTCCTGTTCTAAAGCGTCGAAATCGTAATTGTTCTGTGTGAACTGGTTAAATTTATTGTCAGAAGCCGGTCTGGAGATCTTTGATTTCTGATAATGCTCGTCCAATGACTGAATATCTTTCTTATTATGTACGTCAGCCTTGTGCCAGCTGTCCAAAATTCTGTCGGCATATTCAAAGCGGTGCTTGTCCGTGGCAAGAACAGTACGTTCACATGCAGCAAAAATAACATCAGTGGCAAATCCGTACTCCTTCGTCCAGCGGGTGATATACGAGACCTCCGTTTTGGTCGGCGTTCCGCTTTTACCCAGTGCATTCATGATTTCATAGACAGATTTATCATATTTATTGGAAAGCCGGGCAGCCTGTTTGGGGGTTGTCACACCCTGTTTGGCCCAGCTGATCGCTACCTTCTCTATGTAACGCAGTTCCTTCTTGCCCCGGTCTACGCAGTATTGAATCAGATAGTCGATCAGATCTTCGGAGAAACCAAGCTGATCCGAGAGGAACAGAATGGTCTGCACCTCGCTTGCACTCAGTGTCTTCTTAAGATATTGCTCAGCCACAAAAAGGATTCTGGAAATAGTCTCATCGGACTTAAAGGCTTTCAGCTGATCCAGCGTATAGTTGGGCTTCACATAGATGTTGTCGGTAACATGACTGTCATCTGCAGGCACGTGCATGCCGGAAGCTTCCGGATCTGCATGAATATCAGATGCTGCAGAAGCGGCCGTGCTTAATTTGGAAGAGATAGGAACTACGGAAGCAAGCGGTATGGCGGACGGTGCAGGCACTGCCGTGTCCGGTGCTGCGAAATCCAGCAGGTGGATACCGGCTACATTCTTATGCTCGTCATAGTCCAGAGTCAGAAGCCGTTTCTTCTCCCAGTATTTCAGGGCACGCAGAACATCCTTCTCGGTATAGTTAAAAAGATCCGCAATGTCGGAGATACTGGTGGAGCGGCTGGCGCTCACCATACGGATCAGATATAAATAAATCTTAAGCTGCGCATCGTTGGCATCCTGCATATATTCATCGATAAAACGGTTTGATATAACCGTAAAATCGGCGTGATTATCCTGGTAAATTGTTAAACGACTCATTCTACACCATCCTTGCTTTCCCCTGAAGCGTGCCGTGCCAGAAGGACACATCTGAGATTATAGCATAGCGTTCCTCAAAATAAAATAGGTAAACACTCACAAAGAAAAAATCAGAACAGAAGTTCACCAAATGTGGACAATGTGGATGAGAAACGAAATGTCCCGAAATACGGGAAACAATATCTACTGAAATATCCACAGAAGACCGCCAGAAATTCCGGTCATTTTCTGTGGATATTGTGAATAATTATTTCTGTAACAGGTCTTCGCCGACTTTTACGATATCTCCGGCACCCATAGTTATCAACAAATCATCTTTTGTGCAATTTTCTAAAAGGAAATTTTCAATTTCCGAAAAAGAAGGGAAGTAGTAGCAGCGGTGCCCCAGCTTTTCAATCTCGGCCTGCAGTGTCCGGGAACTGATACCCAGCGTATCCTTCTCCCTGGCAGCATAAATGTCGGCAAGAATGACCTCGTCAGACAGTGAAAGAGCCCTGGCAAAATCGGCCATAAAGTCCCTGGTTCTTGTGTAGGTATGAGGCTGGAAGACACACCAGGTGGTCCGGTGCGGATAGTTGCGGGCAGCAAGCAAAGTGGCGGTGATCTCCGTGGGATGATGCGCGTAATCGTCTATGACAGTGACGCCGTTTACGGTGCCCTTGTATTCAAAACGCCTGTCGGTCCCGCCGTAGGCAAGCAGCGCCTCCGCGGTGGTGGCAGTGGGAATTTCTAACAGGTCGGCCAGCGCGATGGCGGCAATGGCATTGTAAACGTTGTGTTCGCCGGGAACCCGCAGAGAAAATACTTCTTCTTTGCCGTCCTTGTGCATAAGATGAAAAGAGGGACAACCTGATGCATCGTAGGTAATGTTTGCCGGATAGTAATCCAGTCCGGAAGAGGAGCCGTAGGTAATGACACGGCAATTCAAATCTCTGGTAAGCTCTTTATAATGTTCGATATCGCCATTGATGATCAGGACGCCGTCAGAAGGAAGGAGGTTCGCAAATTTACGAAAAGAATTACGGATATCGTGAATGTCCTTGAAGTAATCCAGATGATCTTCTTCTATATTAAGTATAATGCCGATCTTGGGGAAAAAGCTTAAGAAACTGTTGGTATATTCGCAGGCCTCAGTGACAAAATAGGCAGAGGAGCCGACACGGATATTCCCGCCGATCGGTTTATAAATACCGCCGATGGAAAGGGTGGGATCAGCATGATGCTCCAGAAGAATCTGGGAAATCATGGAAGTAGTAGTGGTCTTGCCGTGAGTACCGCTTACCGCAATGGGCATTTCGTAGTTCTGCATCATCTGCCCCAGAAGCTGTGCACGGGTCAGAACGGGAATGGCTCTTTGGCCTGCGGCAAGCAGCTCCGGGTTATCGGGTTTGATGGCGCTGGTATATACTACCAGATCGATATCGGCCGGGATATTTTCCTTTCGCTGGCCGTAATATACGGCGGCGCCTTTCTCTTCCAACGTGTGGGTCAGCGGAGACGCAGCCCTGTCAGAGCCGGATACACGGAAGCCTTCTGACAGCAGGATCTCAGCCAGCCCGCTCATACTGATGCCGCCGATGCCAATGAAATATATATGAATAGGATTTTGGAAATTGATTTGATACATGGATAATCTCCTTGAGTTCCAGGTTTGTTCCGAAAGAATTTGCCAAGGTTGACTTAGACGGAATTTACCAAGGTTAATTTTGACGGAATTTACCTTTTTTATTAGTATTATACTCAATTCATGAAAAAAAACCAATATGTTTTCGAAGAGTGTGCCATATTTTGGTAACAGCTCGTTACTATTCACGGCCAATGTCATTAAGTTAAGGCGGATGCACCTGACATGATAGGAATCTCCTAAGGACGCGCTTTCGCTCAGTTCCAAACGCAGCGGTACTAAATTCGTGGAAAACCTCATTAAGTACCGGCGTTAGGGGGTGGCCCTCAGGAGAATCCTATCATATCAGACGCTGTGTATAGACTTAACTTAATGACATTGGGCCGTTAATAGTAACAACAGCTCAACCTCTCTGTTACCTTAACAACAACCGGTGCCGAACGTCTCATTGATTTTAAATTTCGCATAGTATATAATAACGTGTGCATTGTAGAAATGATGTAAAAGGAAGAAACAATCGGAGGGATTCAAACAATGGACAGAAAGGCACTCAAGGTCTCCTTCTGGAGCCGTATTACCACACAGCTAAGCTTAATGAATCTGGCGTTGATCGTAGTTTTTGGTATTTATTTCGGAACCAGTATCAGCAATTTCCGAAGTACAATAGAAAAGTGCAATAAGATCAGTGATACTTATCTTTCCGCGATGGTGCTCAGAGGCGATATGAAGAAGGATTATGAGAAGATCCAGCGGTATATCTATGCATATCTGGCTACCAATGACGCCGAGGAGCGGGAACATTTGCTGGAGAATATTGATAAGCGTTATAATCAGCTTCTTACGGATATTGATCAGGTTAAGGTCTATCTGGAGGACGGAAGCGATGTGAACATCGTGGATATGGAAAGCGGACTTAGGGCATATACCGAGAATGCAAAGGCGGCGCTGCTGGCCTCGGACGGTAAGAGCACGGAGGCTGTTATTGAGGAAATCGATGCCCTTGAGGCGGAGGATGAGAAGTTTGACGGCAATCTGGAACTGGCTGATACATATTTTGAACAGGCTGTGGCAGCATTGCGGCAGGAGCAGGGGGATATGTATGACCGTACGATCCGTTCGAGTATTCTGGGTGCGCTTCTGATGATCGTGGTCATTGGCATAAACCAGATATTGTTCCAGCATAATGTGATACAGCCTGTCAGGCAGTCTTCACAGGAGCTGCACCGGATGATCGATGAGATCGACAGGAACAATGGCAATCTGCATGCACGGATTACAACCAGTACCAGAAGTGAACTTTCGCTGCTGGTCGGCGGGATGAATGAGTTTTTGGAGACGCTGCAGAATATCATAGATAAGGTGTCGGTGAGCACGAAAACACTGGCCCGCTCCAATGATCAGATCGTCAGCATGGTGGAGACGGCCAACACCAATATTACGGAGTCTTCTGCCGCCATGGAACAGCTGGCAGCCAATATGGAGGCAGTTGCCAATACTTCCGAGGGCATTCAGAATACCATCGGAGGCGTTAAGGAGCAGGTGGATGTTCTCTGGCAGGAGGCGGACCAGGGATCACGGAAGGCTGTCGAGGTTTCCGATGAGGCGAAGGCAATGAAGCAGCATATCGTTGAAGTCAAGAGCTTCACGGTACAGAAGGTGGGAGAGATCTCTGAATTGCTGAACCGCTCGATCAAGAACAGTGAGAAGGTTTCCAAGATCAACATGCTGTCGGAAACTATTATGAATATTGCCAACGAGACTACGCTTTTATCGTTGAATGCTTCCATCGAGGCAGCGAGGGCCGGAGAGGCCGGAAGGGGTTTTGCCGTGGTGGCGGGAGAGATTAACTCTCTGGCAAATAACAGCCAGCATACAGCCAAAAATATTCAGCATATCAATGAAGAAGTGATTGATACCGTACAGGAAATGGCAGATAATACCTCAGAGGTACTGGAATATATCAATAAATATGTCCTGAGAGATTATGACCAGTTTGTGGAAGCAATGGACGAGTATGTAACGAATATGGAAGAATTCCACGCTATCCTGCAGAATTTTTCCGCCAGTTCGAAGGGGCTTAATGACAGCATGGCGGACATCATTGATTCTGTTGGCTGTATCACCAATGCTGTCGGCGAAGGTTCCGCTGCCGTGGATATTTCTGCCGAGAATGCGTCCAGCCTTGTAGATAAGATGAACGAGGTACAAAGAGCCGTCAATGTGTGCCGTGGGGTGAGCGGTACACTGGAGCAGGAGATCGAACACTTTTCCGCATCCGCCAATTCATTATAAAGCGATTATAGGCCGGGGAAAGAGCGGAACGTGAAATACACGGAAAGCATATTGCAGCAGAAACGCCGTTGACAGATGATGAGCGGTAATTACGAAAAAGATAAAGTGTAAAGCCTGTTGAGCTATACAGGTTTTACACTTTTTATTTGGATGAATCCGGATGTAATAAGACGGTCTTTGGGTTAAGTGCGGCAGATATCCGGAACAGAAGAGCTGCGTCAGTGCCGGATAAAAATGACAGGATGCCGGATCCAAAAGGCTGTGGATAAATGGAGTGTGAAGTGAACTTTAGCCCTGAGGGGAATAGGGATAAAAGAGTTTAGATATAATTTACAATCTGTAGAAATGTATCTTGAAAATATAGGAAAAGAGAGTGTTGAAAATTAACAAACATATTGAAAAGTGTGGCGAAATATTGTATATTATCAACATGATAGATGGGATATCGGAGGAAGAAATTCGTAAATAATATTCACTTTCGCTTCAGAGTGTGATATAATTATGCAAGGCATTAAAGGGCGTTAAAGATTTTATTTATATATTAAGAGTTTTTATAAAAAACAGAAAACAAGAGGTGATAACATGGTTAAGAAGGAAATGATTGCCATGCTCTTAGCTGGCGGTCAGGGGAGCAGATTGGGAGTGTTTACGTCGAAAGTTGCAAAGCCTGCTGTGGCATTCGGCGGTAAATACAGTATTATCGACTTTCCACTCAGTAATTGTATCAATTCGGGGGTCGACACCGTAGGCGTGCTGACACAATATCAGCCGCTTCGGCTGAACACACATATCGGTATCGGCATTCCGTGGGATCTTGACAGGAATATAGGCGGTGTGACGGTACTTCCGCCCTACGAGAAGAGTGCGAACAGTGAGTGGTATACAGGTACGGCGAATGCGATCTATCAGAATCTGGATTATATGGAGAATTTCAATCCGGAGTATGTCCTGATCCTATCAGGAGACCATATTTATAAGATGGATTATGAAGTGATGCTTGATTTTCATAAGCAGAACGGTGCGGAAGTGACGATTGCGGTTATGCCTGTCCCGATGGAGGAAGCGAAGCGTTTCGGCATCATGATCACAGATAAAGACCGCAGGATCACAGACTTTGAGGAGAAACCGGAACATCCCCGCAGCAATCTTGCTTCGATGGGTATTTATATTTTTAACTGGAAGACCTTGAAGGAAGCGCTGCTTAAGAACGCCGACCAGCCCGGGCTGGATTTCGGTAAACATATTATTCCGTACTGCCATAAGGAAGGATCACCTCTTTATGCATATGAATTTAACGGTTATTGGAAGGATGTGGGTACATTAAGTTCTTATTGGGAAGCGAATATGGAACTGATCGATATTGTGCCGGAGTTTAATCTGTACGAAGAGTACTGGAAGATTTATACGAAGAGCGAGATACTGCCGCCGCAATATCTGTCTGCTGGTAGCGTTGTGGAGAGAAGTATTATCGGAGAAGGTTCAGAGATATACGGCCAGGTGTACAATTCGGTCATTGGTTGTGGCGTTACGGTCGGCGAAGGAACGGTCATCAGAGATTCCATCATTATGAATGAGACACAGATCGGCAGTAACTGTGAATTGTATAAGGCAATTGTTGCAGAGAATACAGTGATTGAAGATGATGTCAGGCTGGGCATAGGTGAAGAGGCGGAGAATGAGACAGATCCTCATATCTATAACAGCGGTATCGTGGCGGTAGGTGAGAAGAGTGTTATTCCTCAGGGTGTTGCTATTGGCAAGAATTCGGTTGTATTTGGTGTGACGACTGCGGAAGACTATGATAACGGGAAGCTTCCAGGCGGTAAAACTTTAATTAAGGCAGGTGATAAACAGTGAGAGCAATCGGAATAATCTTGGCAGGTGGTAATAACCACAGAATTAAGGAACTGACACAGAAGCGCGCGGTCTGTGCTATGCCTATCGCAGGAAGTTACCGTGGTATTGACTTTGCGTTGAGTAATATGACCAATTCTCATATTAACAAAGTCGCAGTGTTTACCCAGTACAATGCAGGAAGCCTGAATGAACATCTGAGTTCTTCCAAATGGTGGGATTTCGGCCGTAAGCAGGGGGGGCTGCGAGTTTTCACTCCGGCATTGACAGCAGAGAGCAATGCATGGTATCGTGGAACAGCAGATGCAATTGCACAGAATCTTTCCTTCTTGAAGAACAGTCATGAACCGTATGTGGTAATATCTTCCGGTGACTGTGTCTATAAAATGGATTATAATAAGCTTCTGGAATATCATATCGAGAAGAAAGCGGATATCACGGTCGTATGTAAAGACATGCCGGCAGATGTCAATGTAGACAGGTATGGTAGCGTCAAGATGAATGAAGAATGCCGAATCGAGGAATTTGAGGAGAAACCGGTAGTAGCCAAGTCCAATACGATTTCCTGCGGTATCTATGTTGTCAGAAGACGTCAGCTTATTGAGATGATTGAGAAATGTGCGGAGGAAGACAGATACGATTTCGTAAAGGACATTCTCATTCGCTACAAGAATATGAAGAGAATCTTCGGGTACAAGACCAGAGAATACTGGAGCAATATTGCTTCGGTTGAGGATTATTTTAAGACTAATATGGATTTTCTTCATCCGGAGATCCGGAATTATTTCTTTAAGCAATATCCGGATATCTACTCTAAGGTAGATGATTTACCGCCTGCCAAGTACAATACGGGAGCAAGCATTAAGAACAGCCTGATTTCCAGTGGCTGTATCGTAAATGGCAAGGTAGAAGACTCCGTAATCTTCAAGAAGACATATATCGGTAATAACTGCTATATTAAAAATTCCATCATTCTGAATGATGTCTACATTGGAGATAACACACATATTGAGAATTGTATCGTAGAGAGCAGGGGAACGATACGGGCCAATTCCTATCACAAAGGTGAAAATCACATAGAAATTGTGGTAGAACATAATGACAGATTTGTAATTTAGTGATATGATGGATAAGTGACAGTTCAGACAGGTCTGTACATTTGCTGTGCTGACCATACCGAAGAGTAAAGTCTGGTAGCATCTGGCCTGATACGAAGCGATTCAGGATGGTCGGAGGCGGTAACAGTGAGGGTAGCTGAACTGTTGCACAGAAAGGCGGTTGCTATTGATCGACGTTAAAAATTGTGTAAGAGGCATGTGCGTAACTAATTAAATATTTATTACAAGCTACGTGGCTTGATGAGTATGACTTGTGTGGAAAAGCTTGTGAAAACCGACAGGTTACTGTCCGGTATCATATGATAAGGAGGCTGAGCTTCATGAGAATTACTGATGTCCGCGTGCGTAAAATGACTCAAGACAGCAAAATGAAAGCAATCGTCTCGATTACCATAGACGATGAATTCGTAGTTCATGACATTAAAGTAATTGAGGGTGAAAAAGGTCTTTTCATTGCAATGCCGAGTAAGAAGGCGAATGACGGCGAATATCGCGACATTGCACATCCGATCAACTCGGAGACTCGGGACAGAATACAGAGCATTATTCTGGACAGCTATGAAAAAGCGCTTTTGGAACCGAATGACGAGCAGACAAATGCATAGTGTGGATGAGATGGGAAAGGACGCGGTGACGCGTCCTTTTCTTATGATAGGGGTATGTAGAGTTTGCTGTCAAATTCCCCATACTGGCTATTTAAAGTCTTGTGTGTATTTTTGCAAGTACATTGTAATGGATTGCGATTGTGTGATATAATTAAAACGTGTAAAGGAGAGTATATGAAGGAAACAAAGATACAATGGCATCCCGGCTTTGTGGCGGCGATGAACCTGGAGTTTGCAAAGAACAGGCAGGACCTGATATTTGAAAAAGAATATAATCTGAATACGAAGCCACTGGAAATTGATCTTTTGGTAATAAAAAAGGGTGCGTCTGTCAGGATAGACAATGAGATAGGCGTCTTGTTTAA
This sequence comes from Clostridia bacterium, assembly GCA_910575245.1. Taxonomy (GTDB): domain Bacteria; phylum Bacillota; class Clostridia; order Lachnospirales; family Lachnospiraceae; genus UBA3282. The sequence goes on from CAJTEN010000001.1 coordinate 224,562, forward strand.
AGGACATAACATAATGGAATACAAATCTCCGGAGGATGCGTTGGATATCGATGCCTTTTATAAAGCAGGGGCGTATGCCAGCCTGTATAAAGCCTACGGGGAGAAAGTGGATGCGGTCGGTGCAGATGATGTAACAGTATCTTTGGTACGGGAAGCAAGACCTGATGGTTTGTTTGAATATTTCAGACTGCACAAATATAAGATATCAAATCCATATCGTGGGATATACTATATTGAGGGAAATGTATTGTTTCCGACGCAGATTATTGTTACAAGGGAATTGGACCATATCTCTCATATCTGGCTTGGCGCCCTATCGGAAAAGATGGAAAAGGAGAAAATGGTCAAGCTGATAGAGAGCGCTGAGAACCTGACAGAAAAAGCGGAAAGAGAATTCGCGGATTCCGTTTTGGAAGTAAGCATCGGAGCAAATAAACAGGTCATAGAAGAATTGATGGGAGATGAGAGAATGTGTCAGGCATTGATGGAGATCATGGAGCCGCAGTTGCTACTCAGAGAGAAAAAGGTAATGGAAGAAGGTATTAAAGAAGGTATTAAAGAAGGCATTAAAGAAGGCATTAAACGGGGCATCAATGGAACGGTGGATACTTTGAGGGCGTTTGGACATGGAGATTTGGAAATAAAAAATGCGATTATGCAAAAATATGCTCTTTCCGAGGAAGAGGCAGAAGAATACCTAAAATGAAAAGATATAAATAAATTGGCGTATCAGCGTTCCGTATCCATAAGACAGTACTGAGGGGCCAGGAATCGGTAAAACAGGTTCCTGGCGTTATTTTTAAGGATAATCGGAAGCAACCAACTACTTTGGAGAGTACCTGCTGCGCTGGGTGTACACGCGCCATGCGGCCTGCATGCATGTGTGCATCCTGATAGCTGCATCGTACTTTTCATGGGAACTTGTGTCCGGGAAGACAGGGAGTGATGGCATGTTCGGGAAGGTCAGAGAATTATTTCATAAGAATACAGAAACGCAGGAGGATGATATGTACATTATCGTAGGACTTGGGAATCCGGACAGACAGTATCAGAACACGAGACATAATATCGGATTTGATGTGATAGATGTGATTGCGGAGAAGAATCATATTACAGTGGGGGAGAAGAAACATAAGGCGATTATCGGTAAGGGGTGTGTGAGAGGCCAGAAGGTGATCTTAGTCAAGCCGCAGACTTACATGAATTTGAGTGGTGAAAGTGTGCGGCAGGTCATAGACTTTTATAAGGTGGATGAAAGAAAGGAGCTGATCGTGATCTCGGATGATGTCAGCCTGGATATGGGGCAGATACGCATCCGCAAGAAAGGAAGCGCGGGCGGACATAACGGGCTCAAGAATATCATACTGCATCTGGGACATGATGAATTTAAACGTGTGAAGATGGGCGTAGGAGAGAAGCCGGAAGGACGTGATCTGGCGGATTATGTGCTCGGGCAATTTTCGAAGGAAGAGCGGGAGATCATGGATGAGAGTGCGCGGCGTGCGGCTGAAGCCGTGGAAGTGATGATTACGGAAGACGCGGATGCGGCGATGAATCTGTATAATAAGAAGGCGAAACCATAGAAGGCATACGCAAATAGCAGGTGCTGTATTCACTGTTATTTGTGCAATGCTGTACTGGAGGTTTCAAAAATTCTCTATTGGACAAATTTACATGTTCTTACGGACTTTGCAGTAAATGCAGAGTCCTGGGCTGAACTGTTACAAAGAAATAACAGAGTCAGAGGCATAGAAAACAGACAGTGATAAAGTGGAGGTAAGATGTGAGGGCTTTACTGGCTCCCTTGGAAGAACTGGGAGAATATGAAGAAATTAAGAAACTGCTTGTAAAAGAGCAGGTTTCGGTAGCGCTCAGCGGATGTGTGGATTCGCAGAAACTGCATATGATTTACGGATTGGGCGATGGTTTTCGAAATAAGATCATCGTTACTTTCAGTGATCTTAGAGCGAAAGAACTGTATGAGGATTATAAATTTTATGACAGAAATGTGATGTTGTATCCGGCCAAGGATCTGATCTTTTTTCAGGCAGATATTCATGGCAATCAGCTGACAATGGAGCGGATTCGCTGTCTGCGCAGGCTGATGGAAGGCAGGCCGACTACGGTCATAACTACCTATGACGCGCTGATGGCGCCGCAGGCACCGGTGGATGCGTGGCGCAGACATATTATCCGGATTGACAGGCGCAGCTGTGTGGCTGAGGCAGAGCTGGCGCTCCGTCTGGTAGAACTGGGTTATGAGAAGAATTATCAGGTGGAAGCGCCGGGACAGTTCAGCATCCGTGGGGGAATTATAGATATATTTGATTTGACAGAGGAGAACCCATATCGAATCGAACTGTGGGGAGAAGATGTGGAATCGATCCGCAGTTTTGATATCTTAAGTCAGCGTTCGATTGAGAAACTGGAATCTGTGGCGATCTATCCTGCGACAGAGATGATTCTGACAGAGGAGGAACTGCGAAGCGGAATCAGGAAAATAGAGGAGGAGTGCAAGGCATATGCTGCGCATCTGCGAAAGGAAATGAAGACCGAGGAGGCCCACCGGATCGAGACGCAGATACGGGAACTGGAAGAACAGCTGCTGGAGCTGGGCCTGTCTCGTAGCGCAGTGAATCTGGAAAGCTACGTGAGATATTTTTATCCGGAATTATCTTCCTTTCTGGACTGCTTTGACAATCCTGCGGGGCAGGCCAGAAGCTGTGTCTTCATCGAGGAGCCGCTGCGGGTTAAGGAGCATGCGTCTGCAGTGGAGCTGGAGTTTCGGGAGAGCATGATGCACCGTGCAGAGAAGGGCTATATTCTGCCGGGACAGATGAATATTCTGTACAGTGCGGAGGAGACAGCGGCCCGGCTTGCCCGGGGCAGAGTGGTAAGTCTTTCCATGATGGATGGGAAGAACCCTCTTTTCAAAGCGGACAGGAAATTTGATATTCAGGCAAGAAGTTTATCTTCTTATAATAATAGTTTTGAGGCGCTGGTAAAGGATCTGGAAAGTTATAAGAGGAGAGGGTATCGTATTCTTCTGCTCTCCGGCTCCAGAACCAGGGCGAAGCGTCTCGCGGAAGATTTGCAGGAGCAGGAGATCAGCGCTTTCTATACAGAAGATCCTATGCGGGAGGTGCAGCCGGGGGAAGTGCAGACGTATTACGGCAGGGTGCTGAAAGGATTCGAATATCCGCTGCTTAAGTTCATTGTCATTTCGGAAAGTGACATCTTCGGTGCGGAGAAGAAGAAAAAGAAGAAGAAAAAAATCTATCAGGGCCAGAAGATCAATGACTTCAATGAACTTAAGGTAGGCGACTATGTGGTCCATGAGAGTCATGGCCTGGGCATCTATCAGGGAATTGAGAAGGTAGAGGTAGACAAGATCGTCAAGGATTACATGAAGATATCTTATCGGGACGGCGGCATTCTCTATGTGCTGGCCACAGGGCTTGATGTGATCCAGAAATATGCTTCCGCGGAAGCGGGTACGAAGCCGAAGCTGAATAAGCTGGGAACCCAGGAGTGGAATAAGACCAAGTCAAAAGTACGTACGGCGGTGGATGAGATAGCCCAGGATCTGGTGGAGCTGTATGCGGTCAGGCAGCAGAGCCAGGGATTCCAGTATGGCAAGGACACTGTCTGGCAGAGGGAGTTCGAGGAGATGTTTCCCTTCGAGGAGACAGAGGATCAGATCAGTGCCATCGCAGCCACCAAGGAGGATATGGAGAGCAGCAGGATTATGGACCGTCTGATTTGCGGCGATGTGGGCTACGGCAAGACGGAGATCGCTATTCGGGCGGCCTTTAAGGCGGTACAGGAGAATAAACAGGTGGTCTATCTTGTGCCTACAACGATTCTGGCACAGCAGCACTATAATACCTTCGTGCAGAGAATGAAGGATTTCCCTGTGCGGATCGATTTGCTGTCCCGATTCCGCACTGCGGCGGAGCAGAGGAAAACGGTGACGGATTTAAAGAAGGGCATGGTGGACATTGTGATCGGCACGCACCGTGTGTTGTCTGCGGATGTACAGTACAAGGATCTGGGACTTCTGATCATTGATGAGGAACAGCGGTTCGGCGTGACCCATAAAGAAAAGATCAAGAAGATGAAGGAAAATGTGGACGTGCTGACACTGACTGCAACACCCATCCCGCGGACGTTGCATATGAGCCTGATCGGGATACGGGATATGAGCGTGCTGGAGGAAGCGCCGGGGGACAGGCAGCCGATCCAGACGTTTGTCTGTGAGTATAATGAGGAATTGGTGAGAGAAGCCATCGTCAGGGAGCTTTCCCGGGAGGGACAGGTTTATTACGTCTATAACAGAGTCAACAATATCGCGGATGTGGCGGCGGTGATCCAGAAGCTTGTGCCGGAGGCAAATGTGGCCTTTGCCCACGGCCAGATGAAAGAGAGCGAACTGGAACGGATCATGTATGATTTTATTGATGGAGAGGTCGATGTACTGGTTTCCACGACGATCATCGAGACAGGACTGGATATCTCCAATGTCAATACAATGATCATCCATGATTCGGATCAGATGGGACTGTCACAGCTGTATCAGCTGCGTGGCCGTGTGGGGCGTTCCAATAGGACGGCCTATGCCTTCCTGATGTATAAAAGGAACAAGATGCTTAAAGAGATTGCAGAGAAGAGACTGGGTGCGATCAAGGAGTTCACAGACCTGGGAAGCGGATTTAAGATCGCCATGCGGGACTTGGAGATCCGCGGTGCGGGCAACCTACTGGGAGCGAAACAGCACGGCCATATGCAGGCGGTAGGATATGATCTGTACTGTAAGATGTTGAATGAGGCGGTGAAAAATTTGAAGGGAATCCCTACGATCGAGGATTTCAACACCAGTATCGATCTGGAGGCAGATGCCTATATACCAGGCTCCTACATTGTCAACGAAGTACAGAAGCTGGATATCTATAAGCGGATCGCAGGGATAGAGAATGAAAAAGAATGTGAGGATATGCGGGAAGAATTATTGGACCGCTTTGGGGAAATACCGAAGTCGGCGGAGAACCTGCTGCGGATCGCGCTGATCCGGTCCCATGCACACAGATTGTATATGCCGGAAGTTAAGGGTAAAGATGAAGTGATACGTTTTCAGCTGCGGCCGGACGCCAGGATCAAGGTGGAAAATATCCCGCGTCTTTTGCAGGCTTATGAGGGCCGAATGGTTTTTGAGCCTAAGGGAACGCCGATGTTCCGGGTGCGGTACCGGAAATGCGGCGTGATCGAGAAGGACGAAGAACTGCTGCTGGCACTTACGGAGGCAGTGCTTAGAGATATGGAGGAACTGTTGCTGTAGGGTGCTGTGTCGAAGCTGACATGAGGCATAAGGCTGAATAATTTGAGAATGAGGCTTAGGAAGAAGATTTGATTACGAAAGTCTGGGTAAGGAAGGATACACGATATGATTTATCTGGATCATGCGGCTACCACAAAGACTGCACCGGAAGTGGTGGAGGCTATGCTGCCGTACTTCACGGAATACTATGGGAACGCCGGCAGTATCTACCGGCTGGGAAGTGAGAGTAAGAAGGCGGTTATACAGGCAAGGGAGACGGTTGCCGCTACCCTGGGAGCCGAAAGGAATGAGATTTTTTTCACCGGAAGCGGTTCGGAGTCGGATAACTGGGCGGTTAAAGGGGTGTATGAGGCATACCGCAATAAGGGGAAGCACATTATCACATCGAAGATAGAGCATCATGCGGTGCTGCATACCTGTGAATATCTGGAAAAGCAGGGGGCGGAAATTACGTATCTGGATGTGGACGGCGACGGGATTATTGATATAGAGCAGCTGAAACGGGCGGTTCGTCCGGATACTATATTGATTTCCGTGATGTATGCCAATAATGAGATCGGAACGATCCAGCCTGTCAGGGAGATCGGTGAGATTGCTGCAGAGCAAGGTATTTTGTTCCATACCGATGCGGTGCAGGTGTATGGGCATCTGCCGGTCAATGTCAGGGACTGTCATATTGACTTGCTTTCTGCCAGCGGGCATAAGTTTAACGGGCCTAAGGGGGTAGGATTTCTCTATATCAGCAACAAGGCCGGAATCCGCTCTTTTATCCATGGCGGGCAGCAGGAACGGGGGCGCCGTGCCGGGACGGAGAATGTTCCGGGAATCGTGGGCCTTGCGGCAGCGGCGAAGCGTGCCACAGGTCTCATGGAAGAGAGAACGGTGAAGGAAACGGAATTACGGGACTATCTGATCAGACAGACCGAGGCGAAGATTCCCGGCGCCGTGCTTAACGGGCACCGCACCAAAAGGCTGTCCAATAACGTTAATTTCAGCTTTGAGGGCGTGGAAGGCGAGTCAATGCTGATCATGCTGGATATGGCGGGAATTTGCGCTTCGTCAGGATCGGCCTGTACGTCGGGAGCTGTAGATCCGTCCCATGTGCTTCTGGCGCTGGGAGCAGATCATGAAAGAGCCCGGGGGTCATTGCGGCTGACGCTCGGCGAGGAGAATACGAAGGAAGAGATGGATACCGTAGTGGAGGAACTGGCCCGGATCGTGGATCGGGTCAGAGGGCTGGCGGGCAGATAAGAAAAATAAAAAATTGAAAAATATACATTTATTTCCACAGAGTCCGGCTTAATGGACTCTGTTTTTTGTATCCTTATATCAGAAGCGAACAAAAGTTCGGAGAGCCGGAGAATATAAAATACAGCCGGACAACGTTCAATTGGATTAAAGAACAGGAAAGCAGTAACAAGGAAGGGATCTGAACTGAAGAAGCAAGAGAACAGAGGGATGCTGTACTGTTATGGAAAGTGAGGTAAGGATATGAAAGGATATGCGGTGGAAAGCGGTTATATGGGTTATGTCAATGGAGAGTACATGCTGTTTGCCAGTGAAACGGATTATATGGACTATGTAGAGAACTGATGTGACAGGAAACATCATAAACCATTCTTGTGATGTTTCCTGTTTATCTTTCCGGAAATGCATTTTTTACATAGTAAGCGGCAAAAACATGATTGCCAAATAATGGGCGGAGGTATATGATAAATCATATCGCATTGGGTAAAATAATATGGGAATATTAACCTGATGGAGTGTTTGGCGCAGTCTCCCCCTGCATTTACCCGAAATCGGCAGGAGACCGGAAGGAGAACTGCGGCAGGCAGGTTGCAACAAACTGTGGAGTGCATAAATTAAATATAGATGTACCGGTCTGTATGGTAAGGGTATTTGGAGAGAGCCGTGGTTAAGAAGATTGATTCGATAGCTGTAAATTATATAGATGAAGGGGAGGGCGAGATCATCCTGCTTTTGCATGGATGGGGAGCCAACGTTACTTTATATGCGGGCATCATTGAGGTATTGGCACGCAATCACAGGGTGATTGCCCTGGATATGCCTGGATTCGGGAAAACGCCGGAGCCGCCGGCCCCGTGGTGCGTGGATGACTATGTTGATTTTGTGGTGCGGTTTATTGCATCATTCAGAGTATCGAAGCTGAGTATTGTAGTGCATTCCTTCGGCGGAAGAGTATTCTTTAAGATGAATGCCAGAGAGAGGCTTTCGTTTGTGATAGAGAGGGCGGTTCTGATTGACAGTGCGGGGATTCTGCCGAAGAAGAGCTTTAAGCAGAAGGTAAGCCTGCGGTGCTATAAGATCGGACGCGCGGTTATGGGCACGAAGGTGCTGCATTTCCTGTATCCTGATGCAGTAGACGATATGAGGCGTAAGAGGGGATCTGCTGATTATAACAATGCAACGCCTGTCATGCGTGCGACGCTTGTCAAGGTAGTAAATGAAGATCTGGAGCCGCTTATGCATAGGGTCAAATGCCCGACTCTTCTGATTTGGGGAGACCAGGATACGGCAACGCCGCTGTCTGATGCAAAAAGGATGGAGGAACTGATTCCGGATGCGGGCCTGGTAGTATGCGAAGGTGCGGGACATTTCTCTTTCGCGGAACAGGCGCCTAAGGTGCATGGCGCTCTGGCGGCATTTTTTGCGGGGTAGAGGCAGAATGTCCCTGGCTAATCTGCTACGGCCTGCCTGGTGGGCAGATGCGCTTTATTTGACAGTAGATTTTAGGAATGGATAGGAATCATTATGGATGGTATTTGGATGCTTATATGGTTTGTTACGTACTTCGTAGGAGCCGTATTATATGAAATATATATCGTACACATGTTTCAGCAGAATTCTTATAAACCGAGAGAATACAGAGAATGGATGAAGGTGCACAGCAATGTGGGCAGGCTGCTCGGAAAGTGTCTCTACGCCGTGATATCAATCCCTCTGGTGCTGGCGGGTAATGTGGGATGTCTGATTGCCGCATATGTGATGAATGCAATGACAATACTGGTTAACAAGCCGCGGCAGGCGAAGAAGCCGATTGTGTATACAATGCGGGTGAAGCGTATGCTGGTCACGACAGCAATTTTGTATGTGCTTTGCATACTGCTGTCTCTTTTGGCAGGCGAGTACTGGACGCCTGTATGTGAATGTGTTTTACTTGTGTTGTTTATCCTGCAGCCCTTTTTGGTTCTGTTGGTGAATTGGATCAACAGACCCGTCGAGCAGGCCATTGACAGACATTACGTGCAGGACGCCGCCCGCATTCTTCGCCAGATGCCGGAGCTGACGGTGATTGGTGTGACCGGGAGTTACGGCAAGACCAGCGTGAAATATTTTCTGAATACATTACTTTCCAGTCGGTATAATGTACTGCAGACACCGGGTAATTACAATACGACGCTTGGAGTTGTCAGGACAATCCGGGAGTATATGAAGCCCTTCCATGAAATTTTTATCTGTGAAATGGGTGCGAGGGAGATAGGAGACATTAAAGAGATCTGTGATCTGGTACATCCGGACCATGGCATAATTACTTCTGTCGGACCGCAGCATCTGCAGAGTTTTCATACGATAGAGAATATTATCAAAACCAAGTTTGAGCTGGCGGATGCAGTGCCTTCGGAGGGTAAGGTATTCCTGAATTATGATAATGAGTATATCCGTGGACATAAGATCGATAAGAATGTTGTCAGTTATGGGACAGGGGGAGATGATATCGCGTATAGAGCCTATGATATAACGGTTTCACCGGACGGCTCTGCATTTAAGATGAAGGATGAGCGCGGAGAAGAGTTTTCGTTTCATACCCGTCTGGTCGGGAATCATAATGTGCAGAATATTGCCGGTGCGATTGCAGTGGCTCATACGCTGGGAATCCCGATGGAGAAGCTTCGGTATCCTGTGAAGCAGCTGGAGAGTGTTCCTCACAGACTACAGCTGATGAAGCAGGGAGGGCGCATTGTGCTGGATGACAGTTACAATTCCAATAAGAACGGATTCAAGGCGGCACTGGATACGCTGGCGATGTTTCGGGAACTGCGGATTCTGATGACGCCGGGGATGGTGGAATTGGGGGAGAAGCAGTATGACGAAAATAAAGAAGTAGGCGTATATGCGGCCGATAAATGTGATTATGCCATACTGGTAGGCAAAGAGCAGACGAGACCGATTCAGGATGGTCTGCGGGAAGCCGGATTCCACAAAAGCAAAATGATCGTGGTCGATACCCTTCAGGAGGCTTTCCAGATGGTGAACGCGATTCCGGATGAAAGGCAGAAGGTGGTTCTGATCGAGAATGACCTGCCGGATAATTATGCATAGTATAATTCGATAGGAAATGAAATCATAGGAAAGGCATGGGTAAGACATGAAAATTCGAGTAGGCGTATTTTTTGGCGGTAAAAGTGTAGAGCATGAAGTGTCTGTAATTTCCGGACTGCAGGCATATAATTCTTTTGACAGAGACAAGTATGAGCCGATTCCTGTCTATATCACCAAAGATAATGAACTTTATACAGGAGAAGCGGTTGCAGATATTGCCAACTACAGAAATATTCCGGCCTTGCTGCAGAACAGCATTCGGGTTTTTTGCATGTGTGAGAAAGGACAAGTGCAGTTGATCCGCTATCCGGTGAAGAAGATGGGAAATTCTGTCGTTGCGCAGATCGATGTGGCGTTTCCGGCAGTTCACGGCGCCAATGTGGAGGATGGGTCGCTGCAGGGATTTCTGCGTCATTATAACATTCCCTTCGCCGGATGTGATGTGACGGCTTCTGCGGTGACGATGGATAAGTATGTGATGAAGACCGTACTGAAGGACAATGGTATCCCGGTACTGGACTGCGTAACTTTGAATGTTAAGGAATATGAGCGCGATGAGGATGCCGCTTATGGTAAGGTTGAGAGTAGGATCGGGTATCCGGTCATCGTGAAACCGGTTAATTTAGGATCAAGTGTGGGAATTAAAGTTGCGAAAGATCATGAAGGGCTTAAAGATGCGCTGGAATATGCCTTCACCTTCGGGCCAAGAGTGCTGGTGGAACGTGCGATCAAAAATCTGAGAGAGATCAATTGTGCAGTGCTGGGAGACTATGAGGACGCGGAGGCTTCTGAATGTGAAGAGCCGATCTCCAGCGATGAGATCTTAAGTTACGAAGATAAATACGTAGCGGGCGGAAAAGGCGGTTCGGAAGGAATGCGTACGGCGAGACGGGAACTGCCGGCGGATCTTCCGGCGGAGAAGAGAGAAGAGATTCGTCAGATGGCCGTGAAGACATTTCAGACGCTGAATTGCAGCGGTGTGTCCAGAATAGATTTCATGATCGACAGGGATACAGACCAGGTATACGTGAATGAAATCAACCCGATTCCGGGTTCCCTTGCTTTTTATTTGTGGGAGGCTTTGGATAAGCCATATGCGCGGCTTCTGGATGATATGGTCAGCCTTGCGCTTAAGAGGGAGAGGGAAGAGAAGAATATGCTCACATCCTTTGACAGTAATATACTGAAGAATGCGAATCTGTCCGGAGCGAAAGGTGTGAAAAAGTAGAAGAATCGCCTTGAGGCGATTTTTCTTTTGAAAGAAATGCGCAGCTTATGCGCATTCCGACTGTGAATGATAATAAGAAACCAACAGAAAGGATACGATTTCGCATGAATTATAGAAAAGATAAATATGGGAACGATATTTCCATACTTGGTTACGGCTGCATGAGATTTTCCAGGACGGCAGGCAAAATCGATATGGAAAAGACAGAAAAAGAAATTATGACGGCATTCCGGAGTGGGGTTAATTATTATGATACGGCATATGTTTATGCGGGAAGTGAAGCGGCGCTGGGTGAAATCCTGGAGCGTAATCACATTCGGGAACAGGTACATATTGCCACAAAGCTGCCACATTACCTGATTAAAACAGCGGACAGCATGGAAAGATATTTCAAAGAACAGCTGAAACGTTTGAGAACGGACTATGTGGACTACTATCTGATGCATATGCTGACAGATGTGCAGACTTGGGAACGTCTGAAGGCATCAGGCATTCTGGAATGGCTGGAGGAGAAGAAGAAAAGCGGCGCCATTCGCCAGGTGGGCTTCTCTTACCATGGCAATTCGGATATGTTCTGTCAGCTGGTGGATGCATATGACTGGGATTTTTGCCAGATTCAGTACAACTATATGGATGAAAATTCGCAGGCAGGCCGCAGGGGACTTCAGTATGCCAATGGAAAGGGTCTGCCGGTTATCATTATGGAGCCGCTGCGCGGCGGGAAACTGGTAAACAATCTGCCAGAAGAAGCGAAAAAAATATTTGCGGAGTATACGACAAAGCATACACCGGCACAGTGGGCGCTGCGCTGGCTCTGGAATCAGCCGGAGGTTACCTGTGTGCTGTCCGGCATGAATTCCGAAGAAATGGTACGGGATAATATAGAAACAGCTTCCGCTGTTTCCATAGGTGAGCTTGGTTCCGCAGAGGAAGCGATGCTGCAGAAGGTCGTGCGGGCTATCAATGCGAAGATGAAGGTTGGGTGCACCGGCTGTGCTTACTGTATGCCCTGTCCCAAAAACGTGGATATTCCGGGAACCTTTGCGGCCTATAACCGGCGGTTTTCCGAGGGCAAAAGCGTTGCGCTTATGGAATACTTCATGTGTACCGCAATGCGGAAAACTTCATCCGCCGCTTCTAACTGTATCAAATGCGGAAAATGTGAGAAACACTGCCCTCAGCATATCGAAATCCGCCAGGAATTGAAGAATGCACGCAGACAGTTGGAAGGGCCTCTCTACAAAATAGGGCGGAAAGCTGTGGAACTGTTGAAGTTATATTAGCAAGGCATTTAAATTTCCAAACTTGTGCGCATATAATTGCACCGTCTGCCGAGTACTAAATTATCAGCGGCTCAGATACCATTCGGTAGGGTAATATGGCAATACCAAGTCCGTTGGCTACTGCGTTGACTAAAGCGGTTGTACTTACGGCCTCCCAGATGGGGTATGCGGCTATGCCATTGATCCAGCATCAGGTGGTGGATATTCACCCATGGCTGACAATGACGCAGTTTGTAGATATCATAACCATTGCGGAGATGACACAGGGACCAATTGCTGTGAATTCAGCAACTTTTGTGGGGATTCAGGTTGCAGGGGTGCCTGGAGCGGTGATTGCTAGTGTTGGATGTATACTTCCGTCTTGTGTGATCGTTATGATACTTGCATATGTTTATTATTATTTTCGAGGACTGACGATTGTGCGGGTCGTCTTGGCAGGAATGCGGCCGGCAGTGGTTGCCATGATTGCGTCTGCCGGCATTTCTCTTATCATTTTGTCATTTTACGGGCAACGGACGTTACCAGAGGATATGGGTAGTATTGATTATATTTCTGTATTGATTTTTGGAGGTGCGTTGGTAATACTACGCAAATGGAAGGTTAATCCCATGTATGTGGCGGAACCGTCCGCCATGGTGTGAGTAAGGACAGGGACACAAACTTTGGTCGGTGAGGGTTCCTGTCCTTTTTTCTGCGTATCAGATAGAAGGATAACACAAAAGGTATGGAGATGAAATAATCTGACGGAAAATTAAAAGAAACAGGATAACGGTTTGAACATTGAATATGCTTATGATATGATAAAGCTACAAACAACTTTGTTCAGTATTAATTCCATACAGAAAAAGCGAAAGGGAAGAGGTGTTTATGCCACTTCCCTATATTATTATTATACTATAAAAAGTGCCGAAATTCAAGACTTGTATCGTTTACTGATTGGGGGTATACTACATATTTCCAAGGAGGTATGTGTATGGGCGAACAAAATTGGTTGGAGCTATTGAACAGTCAAACGTGGCTTAAACAAGTGCAAGCGACAAATCAGTATACAGAAAAATTTGGACTGGCATTATCAGAAAAGGATACTGAACTTTTGCTTGCGGAAAAGAATAATACACTGAAAGCCGAACGGAGGGTTGAATTTGGGCAAAGCATTTTGCCACAAATCATTTATGCATTTTGTGATTCTTCCTTTATATCACAGAATAATTATGTTGAAACATTGATACGATTGCAGGAAATATTTTATCTCTACAAAAATGAAATGCAGGACGAAATTACAGATGACGAACTTATTCATTTTATGAAAGAACAATTTGAGGAGGTGTGCTATGGAGATTTAGACTATCTTGAGGGGACTTGCTTAGATATTTTTGCGCAGGCGATCAGAGCAGGTTATAGAGGATATCAAAAGACACAAGGTTATGGAGAATTTGAAAAATTTGATATTGTCCAAAGATGGGATAAGGAACTGTATTTAGAAACGTTAAAAGAACTCTGTTGGAGGTAGATAATATGGATTATCAGATGGAAGAACTGCTCCCTATCGTTTCTGAACTGGCACAGAAATATGCTGGTTACGAAAGTACATCTATCACTTATGAAAAAGCTCAGTCACTTATGGAAGCTGTTTTATTTTGCTTAAGTGAATATAACAATTCATATTCAAACAGCCTTATCCAGAGAGATATTTCTGTAAAAGAACAATATAATATAGGCGCGGAACTATTATCTGAAAAAGTGGAGAATATCAGAAAAATTTTTAACAAGATCTCCATTCAATTTGAGGATTTTGGGGTTAAGTGCCTATACGATACAGTGCAAAAAGGTATTCCACAATTTTTGAAATGGTATGATATAAAATTTTGTCCGCAAAATACGATTTTGACCTTTGATTATCCATTGTTTATTGATTGCAGTTCTTTAACAGGAGCGGACGCGGTTTATAAATATATCCGGGCCATTCAGACAGAACAAAAATTTTTAGGTGCATTTGACAGGAATTATGTCATGTCAATTTTAGAAAAATACAATTCTGAATATCGGGGTATGGTGGAAAATATATGCGGTATTGTATTGACGAACATAATCGGTCATGTTGCAATAAAAAAACCGTTTAATGACACTGGATTTCTGTATGAAGAATATCTTCAAATATCAAAAGTATTTGCAGGAAAATCATTTTCTGATATAGAAAATATTGTAAAAGAGCTTATTAAGAAGATGGTGAGCAAGTTTTATGAAAATGATATGGATATGTTGGAGTATCTATGTTGTGAAACGAATAATATAGCGGTACGAATTTTTACAGCAAATCAACATGGACAATTAAGCAAAGTTTTCGTGTCGTAATTAAAAAGAATTACTAAGCAAAATTTTAGCTTTTTCTTCCACTCTTTTTACAATGCCAATACAGGGAATATAAAAATTGAATATTGTTTACTTTTGGTAGCAGTTTATCCTAACGGACAATCAGCTATTGCTGTGGAACTGTTGAGATTATATTAGCAAAGCATCTAAATTTCCAAACTTGGATGCATATAATTTCCTTCTTTACAAATAATAGTAAAAACGTCATCGGCCGTAAATCTGCTGACGGATGAAATTGTAAACAGAACACTTAATCTGGACAATATGACCAAATAAGTAACGGTTGTTACAAAATAACTATAATCTGTATATGGAGGAATAAATATGAAAGCAACAGGCATTGTAAGACGAATAGATGATCTGGGGCGGATCGTGATTCCGAAGGAGATCCGCAGGACGTTGCGGATCAGGGAGGCGGACCCGCTGGAAATCTTTACCGACAGGGAAGGCGAGATCATTCTTAAGAAATATTCTCCGATTGGTGAGATGGGAACTTTTGCCAAACAGTATGCGGAGAGCATGGCGCAGGTATCCGGCCACATTGCGATGATCTCCGACAGGGATCAGTTTATCGCGGTGGCAGGCGGCATGAAGAATATGCTGGGCAAGTCGATCAGCAGGGAGCTGGAAGAGAAGATCGATCACAGGGAAAGTGTGGTGGCGGCGAAGGGTGACAGGAACTTTATCGAGGTCGGCAACGATCTGGAGGATGTGCACCATGAGGCGATCAGCCCGATCATCTGTGAGGGAGATGTGATCGGTTCCGTGGTTCTGCTTGAGACGGACCACAAATCCAAGATGGGAGAAGTGGAGCAGAAGCTGATCCAGTCGGCGGCAGGATTTCTGGGGCGGCAGATGGAGCAGTAGGATAGGGTAATAGTATAGAGATGGCATGGGCTGACAGGAGCTTCGTGCCATCTTTTTTCCTGATCTGTTCCGTGACGGGCGGTGTTTTGAATATGGTGCTTGATTATGTGTTGGTTACCGGATTTGACATGGGAATCAGCGGTGCGGCGG
Source organism: Clostridia bacterium (assembly GCA_910575245.1). Taxonomy (GTDB): domain Bacteria; phylum Bacillota; class Clostridia; order Lachnospirales; family Lachnospiraceae; genus UBA3282. The sequence continues at coordinate 240,136 of CAJTEN010000001.1, forward strand.
TTGCAACGGGGCTTGTCACCGGAATCATTACAATGATGTATAACTGGGCGATGCTTGCGCTTGTCGGGGAGGACGGAGTTGCGGCGTCCCTGTGTCTGACAAGGCCGCTGGTTTCCGTCTTCGCCCGTCCGGATAATCCGGTTTACGATCTGGCAGTAACGGGGAACAGGATTTGTACGGCCGCCATGCTCGTGCTTCCCCGGGTTCTGGGCGTGAACGGCATCTGGATGGCAACGCCTGCGGCAGAACTGATGGCGCTTGCCTTGTCTGCCTTTATGTTCCTGAAATATAGAAAAAGATATGGATATTAAGGGGCGCTGTATTCACTGTTAAATACGATCACCGCCTCGCGCATGTCGTAGGGACCCATCTCATAATAGCCTTTGGACAGACGGTTCAGGCGTGCCGTGGAGATCAGGCGGTTGGCGCGCTTGGGCTGGTCTGTGATAAAGGTGATGCCGTCCTCGAAATATTCCTGATCCAGTTCCGGATCGTCCAGTTCTTCATAATAGGGGTCAAAGAGATAGATGTTCTCCCCTTCGATCCCGGTCAAAAGTACATAGTGGCTGACATCGAGAAAGAGCCGTAGCAGTACGGCGCCTCCCTGACGCAGGGCGGTGCCGATCCTGCTGTCACAGGACACATATACTTCACGGCCGGAGAGAAATTCACAGGTCACAGGGAAGTTTTTTACACGCCCGAATTCGTTCAGCCAGTTGCTCAGGAAAAGCATGGCGGAAGCGGAGGTACCGCGTTTGCCGATTTCACCGTTTTCGTTGTATGAATCGAGACAATAGAGCATAATATATTTAATGATGTCCGGATAGATGACTTCTCGGTCGAACAGGTACCGGATCGCATTGGTCAGGGATACCGGTCCGCAGTCGTATTCGCTGGATTGGTAATTGAGCAGGTTTTTCATCACGTTTTCCTTATGTAAGTAATATAATTAGTAGAAAATATACAGCGCATTGCATTTTTTGTCAAGGTTATGCTATACTAAGGCGATTGGAAAATACAGGAAGGCAAATGAGGATCTGTGTGGAGATGTCACAGATGCATTGCGTTTGGAACAAAACGCTTCAAAATGGAGGAGAGACTATGAAAAAAATGAAAGAAAGACTGTTTAGTTTGCTTCTGATCCTTGCCATGGCATTATCTGCTGCGGGATGCGGCGCTTCCGGCGACGGGAGCGGGTCAGGCGCGGACGGTGCGCCTGCGGGCGACGCTGCGGATACGGCAGGTGGGGATATGTCTGCGTCTGATGCGGCGGAGGCAGACGGGGCCGGGACGGGACCTGCCACGGCCTCTGAGGGTGAGAAGATCATCAATATCGGTGTTACGGACAGTCTGGGCGGGGTGAATCCTTTTGCCGTCGATCAGACAGAGATCAATAAGTATGCGATGGACCTGATGTTCCTGCCTTTGATGGAGTTGGATAAGGAATTAAATTTCCAGCCGATGCTGGCGGATTCTATCACCACAGAGGATAACATTCACTTTACCGTGCACATAGATGAGAACGCCGTCTGGTCCGACGGCACGCCGGTTACGGCAGAGGATGTGGAGTATTCGGTTCTTCGCTATGCCAGCCCGGTCGTGGCCAATACCACGCTTTTGCTGTATGCATTTGAGGGAACCGATGATGAAACAGGGTTTGTGGAAGAAGGTGCAGATTCTATGGCAGGCCTCAGCGTACTGGATGAGAAGACGATAGAGTTTACGGCCAAGTATCCGATGGCGCTTACGACTTTCCAGAACAGTTACGGAAGATATCTGCATGTGCTTCCGAAACATATCATCGAGCAGTTCAGTGAAGATGAACTGACATCCAATGACTGGTTTAACCACCCGGATGTGATCAGCGGCCCCTATTTCCTGACAGGATATGATGCGGATCACTATATTTCTTACACGGCGAACAAGGATTACTGGAAAGGTGCACCGAAAATTGATAAACTGAATATCAGGATCGTAGACGGAAGTCAGATCTACGCCGGGCTGCAGTCGGGAGAAATTGACATCACGCAGCATACCATGACCGCAATTCCCCAGGAGGATTATGAGAGTATCGAATCTCTGGAGAATGTGAAGGTAGTATACGGTTCTCCGGTGACCAATCAGTCGGCTTTTATCCAGACGGCGAATATTCCGGATGAGAGGGTGCGGCAGGCTCTTGTATATGCCATTGACAGGCAGCAGCTGGTAGACCAGTTGCTAAAAGGACATGGTGAAGTAGTTGACGGATTCCTGTCTTCGGCAAGTCCGTTCTATGATGACGGTATTACGCCGATGGAGTATAATCCCGAGAAGGCGAAAGAACTTCTGGAGGAAGCAGGATGGGATGGTTCCCAGACGCTGCGTTTTTATGTGAATTCGGGAGACAATACCTTTGTAAACGGTGTGCAGGTTATCGTGGCTCAGTGGGCTGCGGTTGGAATTAAGGCAGAGATCACTACGGTAGACCTGGCTACGTTAATGACGGTGGCGGGTACCACGGACTATGATATTATGGCAGTTCAGTACACTTACGCGCCGGTGGATCCTTATCCGGATGTATCCTGGCTGTTAGGCGGCGAGGGAAGCTGGACCGGATACTCTGATAACGAAGTAGTGGAAGCACTGGACGGCACGCAGCAGACCAGTGACGTGGCGGAGATCACAGATTTTTATTCTGTTGTGGACAGCAAGATGCAGACGGATGTGCCCATGTTTTCCATCTATGTGATCAGTGCGCAGGGGGCGGTGGGCAATCGGGTAACCGGTGCGGAGCCGAGTGTATACGGATTCTTTAATGACGTCCAGAACTGGGATGTTACGGAGTAATTGACCGGTAACAGTTCAGCCAGGGACTTTGCACAGGCTGCAAAGTCCGTACCAGGGAAGCCGAAAGGCAAGTTACTGAATATTTACAGCAACGTTAAATCATCCTCCGGCAATGGGGATTCTGGCCGGAGGAATTCAAGGTTATATATGTCGGATGCAGGAATGTGACGGCGTGTATGAGGTGCTACAGGAGGCAACAGTATGCCGCATCTATTGGAGGTACAGAACCTGACAACAATTTTTGCCGGAGACTACGGGTCAACGACAAGTGTAGACCATATCAGCTTTCATGTGGATCAGGGTGAGGTGGTCTGCATCGTGGGAGAATCCGGCTGCGGAAAGAGTGTTACTTCACTTTCAATCATGGGATTATTAGGAAGGGGCGGAGCTGTCACGGACGGCTCTGTCTTCTTTGACAATAAGAACCTTCTTAAAATGACAGAGAAAGAGCTGGACAGGATCAGAGGTGACGAGATGACCATGATCTTTCAGGATCCGCTCACATCATTGAATCCGGTATTTACAGTGGGAAGCCAGATCACGGAGAGCATTCGCACTCATATGAGCCTGACGAAGGAAGAAGCAAGGGAACGGGCAGTACAATTACTTGCGCAGGTTGGCATGCCGGATCCTTCGGAAACGATGAGGAAGTTTCCGCATACGCTTTCCGGCGGCATGCGTCAGAGAGTGATGATCGCCATGGCGCTGTCCTGTAATCCGAAACTGCTGATTGCGGATGAACCGACAACTGCACTTGATGTGACGATTCAGGCACAGATCATGAAGCTTCTGGGAGAGCTTCGCCGGGAGAGAAACATGGCGATGATCCTGATCACTCATGACATCGGCCTGGTCGCCAATATGGCGGACCGGGTTATCGTAATGTATGCGGGACAGATCGTTGAGGAAGCGCCGGTACAGGAGCTGTTTACCGCTCCGAAGCATCCTTATACAAGAGCATTGCTGGATACGGTGCCCACGATACGGGATGACGAGGACAGACAATTGCAGGCGATTCCCGGGATGGTGCCGGAGAGCTATGATGATATTACCGGCTGCAGGTTTGCACAGAGGTGTCCATATCGGAAAGAGGTGTGCGGGGAGCCGCAGGAGGCGTATCCCTTCGGGGAGGAGCATACTGCAAGGTGTGTTGTGGCAGCGTCTGTGTCCGGGCAGGCATGAAGGCGCAGATATGAGGACAATTATGATGGAGAATGAGAATACGCCCCTGATCCGGGTGGAGAACATGAAGAAATATTATCCGATCAAGGGTGGGATTGTAACGCATACGACAGGATATATCAAAGCGGTGGACGGGGTGAGTTTTTCCGTGATGCGCGGGCAGACGCTGGGTCTGGTGGGAGAGTCCGGCTGCGGCAAGTCAACGATCGGCAGGCAGTTGGTGGGTCTTGAGACTCCCACCGAAGGTAAGATTTACTATAATGGCCTGGATTTGGGAACCCTGCAGAAGAATAAGAAGGAGATGCAGAATATCAGGACGAAGCTTCAGATGATCTTCCAGGATCCATACTCTTCTTTAAACCCGAGGAAGCATATTTACGAAATCCTGGCACAGCCTATGCTGTATCATCAGATCGCCCGGAAGGAGACCGTAGAAAAGGACATTCTGAGAATATTGGATATGGTCGGGCTGCCTAGAACGGTTCTTGGAAGATATCCGCACGAATTTTCCGGTGGACAGAGGCAGAGGATCGGTATTGCCAAGGCATTGTCCTTAAATCCCGAGTTTATTGTCTGTGATGAGCCGGTCAGTGCACTGGACGTGTCAATTCAGGCGCAGATCCTGAATCTTCTGAATGAGCTGCAGGAGGAACTTGGGCTTACGCTGTTGTTTGTGGGTCACGGGCTGGGGGCGGTCAACTATGTGAGTGACCGGATTGCAGTCATGTATTTGGGCAAGATCGTGGAGTACGGCGAGGCGAAGGAAATCTTCAGGAATCCTGTGCACCCCTATACGAGGGCATTGCTGGAGGCAGTGCCGGTTCCGGATCCGCAGGAAAAGGGCAGGGAGCGCAGGCTCCTGCAGGGAGAGATCGGCAGCAGTACGAATCCTCCCGCGGGATGCAGGTTCCATCCAAGATGTCCCTACGCGGTGGAGCAGTGCAGGCAGAACATACCGGAACTGGGGAAGGTTGATTCCACGGCAGGGCAGATATCTGGTGACGGTGACGGCAGCACTGTCAGCACCGGAACACAAGAAATGCCATTGGCAAAGCAGAAGAGCAGACATCTGGTGGCATGTCCTGTTGTTTTAAACGACGGCGTATGTGCGGAGAAGTGTTCCTGAGGGATGACAGCTTAGAGAAACCTATTACAGAATAGAGGAAGACATGGGTAAATATATTTTAAAAAGAATTCTGATTGCTATTCCGGTGTTGATCGGAATAACAGTTATCGATTATGCTATCATGTGCCTGGCGGGAAGCCCTCTGGAGATGCTTCAGGGACCTCGTGTGTCGGAGGCGGCCGTGGAGGCGAAGCGAATAGCCCTGGGACTGGACCAGCCCGTGCTGGTGCAGTATTTCGTATGGCTGGGACAGCTTCTGCATGGTAATCTGGGATATTCCATGAAGTCTTATCAATCGGTCAGTTCCATGATCGGCAGCCATATCGGCCCAACGCTTCTGCTGATGGGCGTTTCGCTTCTGGTGAGTCTGCTTCTTGCGGTTCCGGCAGGCATTTTCAGTGCGATCCATCAGTATTCCAAAGGAGATTATGCGATAGTGACGGCATCTTTTCTTGGCAGCAGTGTGCCGGGATTCTTTCTTTCTCTGCTGCTGATTTATATTTTCACGGTGAAGCTGGGGTGGCTGCCGTCCAGCGGTATGACTACGCTGGGAACGGAAAGCGGTGCGGGAGATGTGGCGAAGCATATGGTGATGCCGGTGATCGTGCTTGCCTTTTCCATGGCGGGCAGCAATATTCGTTATATCAGAAGCGCAATGCTGGAGATACTGCAGCAGGATTATCTTCGGACGGCGAGGGCCAAAGGGATCGGACGGTTCCGTGTCAACAACAAACATGCGCTGCGCAATGCGCTGGTACCGATCATCACGGTGATCGGTATGGAGATTCCGGTGCTCTTCGGAGGTGCGGTCATTATCGAACAGGTCTTTTCCTGGCCGGGGCTTGGACTGATGACGATGAGCGCCATAAGCAACAGGGATTATCCGGTGATTATGGGCGTATGCCTTCTCTCTGCGATTGTGGTGCTGGTGGCGAATCTGGTCACGGATATTCTGTATGCGATGGTAGACCCTACGATTCAGTTGGATTAGGAGAAAGTGGATGATACTGAGAAAGATAGACGGACAGTTTTATAATAGAGACATGCCGGCCGTAAATAGTCTGCGTAGAAGGTTTGGGAGAAAGTCTGCATTTTCGGCTGAGGTGATAGAAGGATACGATGAGAAGAGTGACGGGAAAAGCAGGAAGAGTACTAAAATCGATGCTGTCCAAACGCGGGGAACTGATGAAAACAGCCAGGACCAGACATTAGATGTTAATAACGGATCTGATTTTAAAGGCAATGCCAACGGGAAAAATAACGGGGGCAGGAAGCGGACAGATATCAGCAGCGAGAGTTATCTGCAGACGGTTATCAGACGATTCAGGCGGCATCACCTTGCGACGGTCAGTCTGATCATACTGGCTGTAATCGTGGGCGCAGCGCTTTTGGCGCCGGTCGTCGCACCCTATGATCCGAATGATATCGCAGGACCCTTTGCCGGGGCGCCTTCTAAGGAATTCTGGCTGGGTACTGATCAGATCGGAAGAGACGTCCTGAGCAGACTGCTGTATGCGACGAGGATTTCTCTTCTGGTAGGAGTGATGGCGACTCTTATTTCCACGGTGATCGGGGTGCTGCTTGGACTGGTGGCGGGATACTTTGGCGGTGTGGCGGATATGGTGATTATGCGGTTTACCGATATGGTCATGTCCTTTCCGTATATATTACTGGTGCTGGTGGCGGCGGCTATTTTTAAACCAGGACAGTGGAACATTATCCTGATCCTTGGATTCGTAGACTGGCCCGGCATAGCCAGGCTGGTACGCGGCAACGTGCTGAATCTGCGGGAGACGAATTTCGTGAAGGGCAATATCGTGGCGGGAATGCCGCTTCGCCATATTCTGTTTTCGGAGATTCTTCCCAATACAGTGGCGCCGATTCTGGTCTACGCCACGTCGGTTCTGGCGTTGTCCATTCTGGATGAAGCGGCGCTCAGCTTTCTGGGACAGGGAGTACAGCCGCCCGAGGCCAGTCTGGGAAACATGCTGAACGGTGCGCAGTCTTTGACCGTACTCACTACTCAGCCCTGGTTGTGGATTCCGCCGGGACTGCTGATTGTCGTGGTGGTTATGGCAATCAACTTCATCGGGGATGCGCTTCGGGATGCGTTGGATCCTAACGGCGGGAGATAATGTCTGGTAATGAAGAAGGCTGAGAAGCCATAATCCATCTGTGAATATGGTCGATAAATCAGCGCAGAAATGAGGTAAAAATGAATTTTCATGATGAAAAAGAACTGGAACAATATTTAATCCGGCAATTTGAGTGGTTCCACAGACATCCGGAACTCTCTTATGAGGAAGTGGAAACGACAGCGAAAATCCGCGAACTGTTGACGGAGGCAGGGATAGAGGTTGTGCCTTATCCACTTGAAACTGGATTGGTGGCGGTGGTGCACGGAGAGAAGGAGGCAGAGAGCGGCCCGGAGCGGACAATTGCGCTTCGGTGCGATATTGATGCGCTCCCGATTACGGAGCAGGCAGAAATTCCTTATGCATCTGAGACGAAGGGGAAGATGCATGCCTGTGGGCATGACTTTCATATCATGGCGGGAATCGGCACGGCGCTTCTTCTGAAAGAGCGCAGCAAAGAGTGGAGCGGAACCGTTAAATTTATCTTTCAGCCGGGTGAGGAAGACGCCCACGGTGCATTGAAAGTACTTGAGGCGGATGTGATGGATGATGTGGAGCGCATCTGGGGGCTGCACGCAGATCCTACCAATGCGGCAGGGGTGATCGGTATCAGGGAAGGCTATGTGACAGCGGCGGTGGACCGTTTTGTCATTCGTGTGAAGGGAGTCGGATGTCATGCTGCACATCCGGATGACGGTGTTGACCCGATTCTGGCGGCATCAGCGGTTATACAGGGGCTGCATTCTATCATCAGCCGGAATATAAACGCTTTTCATCCTGCACTTCTCAGTGTGACCAGAGTACAGGCGGGAACGACGTGGAATGTGATTCCGGCAGAGGCGGAACTGGAAGGCACGGTGCGTACCATGAACAGGGAAGACCGCATTCTGTATGAGAAGAGAGTGCATGAGACTGCGGAGCGTATCGCGGCTGCATACGGCGCGGAGGCGGAAGTAGAATGGATCTTCGGAGCGCCCGCCACGTACAATGACGGCAGGATGGCACGGCTTTGTGAGAAAATCGCCAGGATTCAGGGAATGGAGACAGTACCTGAGGAAGATTCTCTGGGCGGTGATGACTTCTCCTACTATGAAGATAAAGACACCATGGGCAGAGATATACCGGGCTGTTACCTCAAAATTGGAACAGGTGTGGGACGTCCCATCCATCATCCGGCGTTCTGTGTGGACGAGAGGGTGATTCTGCCTGCGGCAAAGTATCTGGCGGAAGTGCTGATGGCGGACATTGGCGGAAACTGTTAAAGATTCTCAGGGCTATGCCCGTGCGCTTTATCCAATTTTGAAGTTTGTTGATTTCAGCGGTCAGAGCTTCTTTTTCGGCAGTCAAAGATTCGATTTGGGCAGCGCTTTGTTCCAACTTTTTCTGGATGCCGCGCTGGGTACGATGATAGTCTTCGCGGGCTTCGCATTCCATGCGAATTCGTTCCTCCTGGCTGAGTTGATATACGGTGGTGGAAGCTTCCTTGATATTATCATTATTCTGGGCTAACATATTAATTTCCTCCCACGTAGCAGCTTTGAAGAGACTGGCTCAGTAATCAAGCTGGTACGACTTGTCTTCTTCAGTGGCTAATTCTATATGAGTTAAGTCTGACACGGAAAGCTGCAATTTGTCACTATATAGAGAATGATTTTTAACATTAAGTAATTTATATGTTGCATAGAATTCTGGAAGTTTGGAAAAAAGGGTAAAATTTAAAAGGCCGATCTGTATAACGGGCCGGACATTCTGATAGTTTTCTCCGGCGTGCAGGTTGTCAAAATTTCTGCAAAGATAACTTAAAGAACGGTCTGTCCAGTCATGTTGGTTGATTACCTGGAGTTCCAGATTAATGATGATATAGCTGTTCAGACTGACTTTGATATCAAGAATAAATGTCTTGTCAGTGATGGCTGTGCCAAGTTCAGTGGGATTGGTGATTTCCACGGAACAAACTTCTTCGGGAGTAAGATGCAGCAGGACTTGATGTAGGATTATGGTATCATACATTAATCTTTATATTTACCGGAATGGGAGCGCTATTATTAGGGTTGTTGAACGAAAAGATTTTTAACGGTTCAATTATTCCAAGTATACTGTTACATGGTACAGGCAATTTTATTGTGTCAATGTTAGCTGCTTTTGCATAAATTATTGTTTTTGAGGCTGAAAACTGAATCTAAGCTACATAAGGCCGTTGCGTGGATAAATGACCAGGCAACGGCATACACATAATAATCAAATGAGGAGGTAGTGTATGAGGTTATTGGTAATTGGGGGTGTGGCGGCAGGCACGAAAGCCGCAGCAAAATTCAAGCGGGTGAATCCGGAGGCAGAGGTGACGGTTGTCACGAAAGGAAAGGATATTTCCTATGCAGGATGCGGTCTGCCCTATTATGTGGGCGGAGCCATTCCGGAGAGGGACCAGCTGATTGTGAATACGCCGGAGAGGTACAGTTCCCTTACCGGTGCAATGGTCTGTTCTCAGAGGGAAGTGGTGTCTCTTGATCCGGCAGGGAAGAAAGCCGTAGCGAAGAACCTTCGGACAGGCATGGAGGAGATCTATGAGTATGACGCATGTATCGTGGCTGTCGGCGCTTCGCCGGTGGTTCCGCCGCTGCCGGGCCTGAATCTTCCGGGCGTTTTTGTGATGCGTACGCCGGATGACGCAATTGAGACGAGAGACTATATTGCCAGAGACGGCGTGAAACGCGCCGTGGTCGTGGGCGGCGGATTCATTGGCCTGGAGGTGGCTGAAAACCTGATGGAAAAGGGACTGTCGGTGACGGTAATCGACATGGCGCCGCAGATTATGCCGGGATTTGATACGGAGATGGCAGACTACACGGTGCGTCATCTTGCGAAAAAGGGGATCAAGGTGCTGGCCTCTACAAAACTGGAAGGCGTGACGGGAGACGAGAGAGCGGAAGGGGTGCAGACGGATAAGGGACTGCTTCCTGCGGATGTAGTGATTCTCTCTATCGGTATCCGCCCGAACACCGGCTTTTTGCAGGACACAGGAATTGAGATGTTTAAAGGAACGATTCTGGTGGATGACAAGATGACCACCAATGTGGCGGATGTCTATGCGGCCGGCGATTGTGCCATGGTGAAAAACCGTCTCACAGGCGAGAGGCAGTGGTCGCCTATGGGTTCTTCCGCCAACATGGAAGGGCGTACACTGGCGCTTTCATTGGGCGGCCGGGATGTGGGTTATCCGGGCGTTCTGGGAACCGGCGTGGTGAAGCTGCCGGGTCTGTCAGGCGGCAGAACCGGTCTGTCGGAGGAGCAGGCGAAAGCGGCTGGATATCAGCCAATATGTGTCCTGGCGGTGACGGACGATAAGGCGCATTATTATCCGGGCAGTGCATGGTTTGCCATCAAGCTGATAGCGGACAAAGAGAGCCATAAGGTACTGGGCGTTCAGGTGCTGGGACCCGGCGCGGTTGACAAGGTGACGGATATCGGTGTGATGGCGGTGACGTTCGGGGCAACCTTGGAGCAGATGACCTGTCTGGATCTGTCCTATGCACCTCCGTTTTCCACGGCAATCCATCCATTCGTGCAGGCGGTACATATGCTTTTGAATAAGATAGACGGAGATTTGGACAGTTTCACGCCTGCGGAATACTTGGCAGGTGCGGCAGAAGATTACCGCATTGTCGATGTGAATCCGGCGGGGCCTACGATTGCGGGAGCAACTTATGTGGATCTGTTGAAAGTAAAGGGAGAGGTTCCGGGACTCGGCAAGGACGAAAAACTGCTGCTTGTCTGTGCGAAGGGCAAGAGAGCATATCTGCTGCAGAACAGGCTGAAGCGGTACGGATATACGAACACAAAGGTGCTGGAGGGTTCGTCCTTCTTCAATGTGGTGAAGGTGGCAAGTACGCCGGGCGTGGTGACGGTTCCGGCGGAGGAGATTACCCGTGTGAAAGCGCTGGGCTGCCTGCACAATAAGGGAACGGACAATTTCAATGTCCGCGTGATCACCAAGAATGGTAAGATTACGACGGCGGAACACAGGAAGATCGCGGAAGCGGCAGAAAGATTCGGCAGCGGGGATGTGGTGATGACCACACGCCTTACTTTGGAAATCGTGGGCGTGCCTTTCGATAAGATAGAAGAGATAAGAGCATTTCTGGCCGAGGAAGGGCTGGAGACAGGCGGAACCGGATCGAAGGTACGTCCGGTAGTGGCCTGCAAGGGAACTACTTGTCAGTATGGCCTTTTGGATTCTTACGGCCTGTCCGAGACAATACACGAGAGGTTTTTCCATGGCTATGCATCGGTGAAACTGCCGCATAAATTCAAGATTGCGGTGGGAGGCTGCCCGAACAACTGTGTGAAGCCGGATCTGAATGATTTCGGTATCGTGGGACAGAGGGTTCCGGTGGTGGATCTGGAGAAATGCCACGGCTGCAGAATTTGCCAGGTTTCGCTGGCATGCCCGGTGGAGGCATCCCAGGTTGTGGACGGCAAGCTGGTGATTGACCCGGATAAGTGCAACAACTGCGGACGATGCGTGGGTAAATGTCCGTTTAAAGCATCGGAAGAGAGCACCTATGGATACCGTGTCTATATCGGCGGACGCTGGGGTAAGAGAGTTGCCCACGGACAGAAGCTTGACAAGGTATTCCTGAGTGAAGAGGAAGTGCTTTCCGTTCTGGAGAAGGCAATCCTGCTTTTCCGTGAGCAGGGAAGAACAGGAGAGCGGTTTGCGGATACGATAAGCAGACTGGGATTCGAGAATGTACAGGCTCAGCTTATGTCGGATGACCTGCTGGCGCGCAAGGAGGAAATTATCGGGGCGAAGCTGCATCTGAAGGGCGGAGCGACCTGTTAACAAGACATGAAGTTATACTAAGGCGTCAAAGAACGCCGCCTAAGTATAACTAAGTCATGTCTGGGAGAATGCGGAAAGCACGCATTCTCCGCGGGCTGTGAAAAGAGTCAGGCTAATGATATGAAGTTATACTAAGGCGTCAAAGAACGCCGCCTAAGTATAACTAAGTCATGTCTGGGAGAATGCGGAAAGCACGCATTCTCCGCGGGTTGTGAAAAGAGTCAGGCTAATGGCGACAAAAGAGGATATAACGGCATGGAATGCATCAGTATCAGCCATAAGACGGCGAAATCCATGGAGAGGCAGAGGTGCTTTATCCCGAAAGAGAGAACAGAGGATTTCCTGCGGGAGATTATGGCGCTGGATGGGGTGGAGCAGTGTGTAGTGCTGTCTACCTGTAACCGCACAGAGATTTATGTGCAGGGAGAAGGGAACAGGTTCAAAGGACTGGAAGCGGTAATGGCGGAGGCGTCCAGCAGTGACGGTGAGTGGATTAGAAGCTTGGCCAGAAGATATCAGGGCAGGAAAGCGCTCGGTCATCTTTTCCGTGTGGTCTGTGGGATGGAGTCTATGGTGATCGGAGAGGATGAGATTCTGGGACAGGCGCGGGACGCATATATGTATGCCAAAGAGGCCGGATATACCGGCTATGAACTAAACAGTGTTTTTCAGGCGGCGCTTACGTGTGCCAAGCGGGTAAAGACGCAGACGATGATCTCCAAAACTTCCGTTTCCGTGGCTACGCTGGCGGCGAATGAGATTTTCCGCCTTCCGGTGCAGCACAAAACAGTGCTTTTGATGGGCAGCAGCGGACAGATGGGCGGTATTATTCTGAAAGATCTCCTGAGCCAGGAAAATATCCGGATTATAACTACGGTCCGGTCTCACAATGGCCGGTACCAAAGCCTTGACCCGCGGGTGGAGAATGTAGATTATCGGAACCGGTATGATTATCTGGAGGAGGCGGATGCGGTGGTCTCCGCCACATCCAGCCCTCATTATACGCTGACGGCGGGGCGCGTGCGGGAAGCCGTAGGGACATCTAAGGCGCGTCTGTTTCTTGATATTTCCATGCCGCCGGATCTTGATGCGGAGATTGCGGCGATAGAGAATTGCCGGCTGGTTTCGCTGGATGATATCAACAGGCTGGCGGAGGAAAATAACAGATTAAAACAGCAGGCAATTATGGACGCGGAGGAAATTCTGTCAGAAGAGCTGGAAAAACTTTGTAAGGTTTTGGCTTTTCACAGGTTTATCGAGAAGGATAGCCGGTGGAAGGAGAGGTATCAGGAATATTCGGCGGAGAAACTGATATACAAGCTGCGGGACGGGTTGGACAGCGCTTCCTTCGAAGCCGTGCTGGATGTGCTGATGCAGTAGTGAATGCAAACGGCAGTGAAGGAGAAGGGAAGCTTAGATGGGACATTTTCCTTTTTTTATGGAGATAGAGGGCAAGAAGGGTGTGATCGTGGGCGGCGGCAAGGTTGCGGCCAGAAAGGTAGAGAAGCTGCTTGCTTTTGATCCGGAACTTACGGTGATAGCACCTCAGATAGAGGAGTGCATACGGATACAGGAGAAGCTGCTGCAGAAGGATGCGGCGGCCTCTCTTCTTTTTCGGGAGCGGGAACTGCGGATGGAGGATCTGGAAGGAGCGGATTATGTAATCGCGGCGACGGATGAGGAAGCGCTGAACGGGCGCATAGCGGATTATTGCAGAAAACATCGGATTCCGGTAAATGTGGTGGATGACAGTAAGAAGTGTACGTTCTTCTTTCCGGCACTGGTGAAAGAAGGGCCGTTAACAATCGGAATTTCCACAGACGGGCAGAGCCCGGTGGCGGCGTCCTGGACACGGAAAGAAATCTCACGAATGCTGCCGGAAGGATTGGGAAATGTCATCGATCTGCTTGGGCGGGTACGTCCAATGGTGCTGCAGGTTGACGAGGGGGAAGATGTAAGAAAAGAAATCCTTGAGAGAATGTTTTTCTATTGTCTGGAAAAAGAGGGAAAAGTAACGCCGGAGGAACTGACCGGGATCTTCTTGAAAGAAAGCGGCGCCAGCCGGGGAATAAAGGAATGAAAGCTAAAATGAGCAGAATCAGAATCGGAACGAGAGGGAGCAGGCTGGCGCTGGAACAGGCTTCGCTTGTACAGGAGGCGCTGCGGAGGGCAGACAGCCGGATCGAGACAGAGATCATTGTCCTGCGCACAAAAGGAGATAAGATACAGGACAAACCCTTGTCGGAAATCGGGGATAAAGGAGTCTTTGCTTCGGAATTTGAGCAGGCGCTGTTGAAGGATGAAATCGATATAGCGGTGCATTCCGCCAAGGATCTCCCGGCAGTGCTGGCGGCGGGACTGACGATTGCGGCCGTCCTTCCAAGAGCCGATGTGCGGGATGTGCTCGTGGTTCCGAAAGGAGGGAGACTGCCTTTGGCGGTGGAATATGGCACAGAAGTCAGGGAGACGCCGGATATCGAGAGTCACCGTGCATTTGTCATAGGAACCGGCAGCAGGCGGCGGCAGCTCCAGGCCGGACAACTTTGGACAAATGTAACCTGCGAAAACATCCGTGGCAATGTGGACACGAGACTTCGCAAACTCCAGGAAGGCAGTTATGACGGAATCATACTGGCGAAAGCCGGGCTGAACCGTCTCAGGGTTGGAACGGATTCGGGTAGGAGGGAGGAGTTTACTTTCTGCCCGCTTCCGCCCGGGCAGTTTCTGCCCGCGGCCTGTCAGGGAATCATTGCGGTGGAGGCGGTGCGGGATTCTGACGCTGCGGTATTGTGCCGGGAGATCACGGATCCGGAGACGGAACTTTGCTTTCTGGTGGAGCGGGAAGTGCTGTCGCGGCTTTCCGCGGACTGCAGTGAGGCGGCGGCAGCCTGGTGCAGACGGGAGCAGGAAGTACTGGTATTGGATGTTATGTATGCCGGGAACAGAAAGAGACTTACTATGGGCGGAGACTTACAGGACGTGAAGAAAGATGCGGCCTGTCAGACGAAGGATGCAGCAGGAAGAAAAGCGATTTGTCTGACAAGCGACGGGAAAAAGAGCGGGATCGGCCCGGTAAATGCTGTGGATGGTGCAGAAATCGAAGCAGGATTGGAAATGGCGCGGCAGGCAGCAGCATTGGTGAAGAGGAAGGAGAAAGAGCAGATTTGAAGAGCGGAAAAGTATACCTGACAGGCGGTGGATGCGGGGATACGGAACTTATCACGCTGAAGGCGCTGAACGTCCTTGGGAACTGCGATGTGGTCATCTATGACAGCCTGGTATCGGAAGAACTGCTGCAGTGGACGAAAGCGGACTGCGAGAAAATATATGTAGGAAAGCGGTATGGAAGCCATGCCCTGGGACAGCCTGAGATTAATGCGCTGCTGGTGGAAAAGGCACAGGAAGGACAAACGGTAGTGCGCTTAAAGGGCGGAGATCCTTATCTGTTCGGCAGGGGCGGGGAGGAATTTCTTGCGGTAAAGGAAGCGGGAATCCGCTGTGAAGAAATTCCCGGGATTTCTTCGGCGATTGCAGTCCCTGCGGCAGCAGGCATCCCGGTTACCCACAGAGGTCTTTCGGCAGGCGTTACGGTGGTGACGGGAACGGCGGCGGAGAAAGACGGACAGGGGCGGCTGAAGATGGATTTCGATGTATTGGCCCGTCTGGACGGCACTCTTGTGATTCTTATGGGAATGCACTATTTGCAGGAGATTGCGGCAGGGCTGATGGAAGCCGGGAAGGATCCGGATACGCCCTGTGCTGTGATTATGGATGGAACCACCAGGCAGCAGAGGTGTCTGAAAACGGTGCTGTCCGGACTTTTTGCAAAGGCGCAGGCAGAAGGGTTTACATCGCCGGCGGTTATTGTAATCGGTGCCGTGGCAAAACTGGAGTTGGTTTCGGAGTGCAGCAGAATTACTTCCGAATCAGAAAAACTGGCGGGAATTACGGTAGGAGTGACAGGAACACCTCACTTTGTGCAGAAGCTATCGGCAGCACTTGGACAGAAAGGAGCCGAAGTGTGGGACATGGGATTTATGGAGATCCGCCGGACAAAAGAGAGCCTGCCGGATCTTGCCCATTTCCGCTGGCTTGTGTTTACAAGCCCCAATGGTGTCAGAGTTTTTCTGGATAAAATGAGGCAGGAGCGGAGAGATCTGCGCAGGCTCTATGGGAATCGGATTGCCGTGATCGGCCCGGGCACTGCGGAAGTGTTGGAGGAGGCCGGGATTTATGCGGACTATATGCCGGATATTTACGATGCCGCCCATCTGGCTGAGGGATTGGCAGAGAGGATTCTGGAAGAACAGAGGGGAGAAGAGAAAGGTACGGAGGCAGTCTTCCTGAGAGCGGATCAGGGGAGCGGCAGTCTGCCGCGTCTGTTCGATGACAGGGGAATTCCGTATTTGGATTGGCCGCTTTACGAGCTGACGGTTTGTGATAAGAAGCGCGGGGAAGCAGTCAGAAAAAGGCCGGATTATGTTGTGTTCGGGTCTGCCATGGGGGTCAGAGCCTATTTCGAGGGAATTAAGCAGGAGGGACAGAGCAGCCCGGAGAGCAGATATGTCTGCATCGGGGAAAGATGCGGTGAGGAACTGTGCAGACATACCGGAGCGCCATTTCTGGCTGCACGGGAAGCAAGTATAGAAGGTATTGTGGCGTGTCTGTGCGAAGCGGTTTGAGAATTCAGAATATTGCTGTTCTGGTGAGCAGATTCATTGCTCATATAATATGAGCAGGAAAACAGGAGGAAAAGTATCGTGTATCGATTCAGAAGATTAAGAAGAGACGGGCGTATCCGTTCCATGATGCAGGAGACAAGACTGCATCCGAAGGACTTTGTTTATCCTGTCTTTGTGATAGAGGGGGATAATATTAAGAATCCGGTGGAGTCCATGCCGGGAGTTTTTCAGTACTCCATTGACCGGCTGGATGAGATTCTGGAACAGGTGAAAGAAGCAGGGATCGGAGGCGTCATGCTTTTTGGGATTCCGCTTCACAAGGATCCGCAGGGCAGTCAGGCCTACGCGGAGGATGGTGTCACGCAGAGAGCGGTCCGTTATATGAAGGAACATTATCCTGAGATTTATATTGTTGTGGATGTTTGTCTGTGTGAATACACTTCCCATGGCCACTGTGGTATGGTGCGCGGGGAGGAGATTCTTAATGATGAAACGCTGCCCTTTCTGGTTAAAATGGCGGTGAGCCTTGTGGATGCCGGTGCGGACATGGTGGCGCCTTCCGATATGATGGACGGGCGTGTGGCAGCGATACGGGCAGGATTGGACCAGGCAGGATATATCCAGACTCCGGTCATGGCTTACAGTGCCAAGTTTGCATCTGCCTATTACGGGCCGTTCCGGGACGCGGCACACTCCGCGCCGGGCTTCGGCGACCGTAAAAGCTATCAGATGGATCCTGCCAACGGACGGGAGGCACTGCGGGAAATTGCGGCGGATATAGAAGAGGGTGCGGATATCGTGATGGTAAAACCGGCGCTGGCCTATCTGGATGTGCTGAAAGAAGCGGCGCTTTCCTGTGATATGCCGCTGGCGGTGTATAATGTAAGCGGCGAATACGCCATGGTGAAGGCGGCAGCAGCAAGCGGCTGGATCGATGAGAGACGGATTGTGATGGAGAATTTGACGGCCATGAAGCGGGCGGGGGCGAAGATTATTATTACGTATCATGCGCTGGATGCCGTGAAGTGGATGTAACGGGAGAGGAGGAGGCAGATATGGACAAAAGCAGATCGGAACGACTTTTTGAAAGGGCTGAAAAACGGATGCCCGGCGGAGTAAACTCACCGGTGCGGGCATTCCGGGCGGTGGGCAGGCATCCCTTTTTCGTGGAGAAGGCACAGGGACCATGGCTCATAGACGTAGACGGCAATAAGTATCTGGATTATGTATGCTCCTGGGGGCCGGGCATTCTGGGACATGCGCATCCCAGAGTGATAGAGGCAGTTTCTCGGGCGTGTGCCCGTGGGCTTACATTCGGCGCGCCTGCAGCCGGGGAAGTGGAACTGGCGGAGTTGATCGGCGTCTGTGTTCCGGATGTGGAAATGGTACGTCTGGTCAGTTCCGGGACCGAGGCGGTGATGAGCGCCGTGCGTGTGGCCAGAGGGTTTACCGGCCGGGAAAAGATCATCAAATTTGCGGGGAACTATCATGGCCATTCGGACGGACTTCTGGTCAAAGCCGGTTCCGGGCTTATGACACAGTCGGTTCCGGACAGTGCCGGCGTGCCGGCTGGTTATGCGGCCAGTACCCTGACGGCAGTCTACAACGACGAGGAATCCGTACGCAGACTGATGGAAGAAAACCGGGGAGAAGTGGCGGCCATCGTGGTGGAGCCTGTGGCGGCGAATATGGGTGTGGTACCGCCGAAAAAAGGTTTTTTGGAATTTCTGCGGCGTATTACACAGGAAAATGATACGCTGTTATTATTTGATGAGGTGATTACAGGATTCCGGCTGGCGCTGGGCGGCGCATCGGCATATACGGGTGTCCATGCGGATCTCTACACCTTCGGAAAGATTGTGGGCGGTGGTATGCCTCTGGCGGCTTACGGCGGCAGCCGGGATATTATGTCCTGTGTCGCGCCTTTGGGAAATGTATATCAGGCCGGTACACTGTCGGGAAATCCGGCAGCGGTGGCGGCGGGTATTGAGACTTTGAAGATTTTGATGGAGGATACAGGAATCTATGAGCGGATCGACAGGCGGGCGCAGAGACTGGAGACGGCTTTTCGAAAGGAAGGGCTGACCGTGAATCGTGCGGGGTCTCTTCTGTCGGCATTTTTCATGCCTGACTGCGAAGAGCAGGGAGGCACGGTGGAGAATTATGAAGATGCATGCAGATGTGACAGGAAGGCTTTTGCGGATTATTTTAACAGTATGCTTGCTAAGGGAATCTATGTGGCGCCGTCCCAGTTTGAAGCCCTGTTTGTGTCGGATGCCCATTCGGACGGGCTGATCGAGAGAACTTGTGGGGCAATCAGCGAGAGCCTCATGAAGCGTTATAAATAAACGTTAAAGCGATTATAAATATTTAGAAAATATATTGACAGAAAATATTGATTTCATTATAATCTAATCAGCAAAGGGATAGTCGTTACCATTCACAGTCGAAATGCGCATATGCCGTTACTATGAGCAGTCGGAGGCTGTGAATAGTAGCGATAGTTTCCCTTCAGGTGAAATTCTCATTTCCATTCGGAATGAAAGATCGGACACATCCGATTCCGGCGCTATCAGCCATATTTCACAAGAATCAGAATCATGGCTGTGCCACCAGCTGAGCAGGCGTAACCTGCAGCTGTGCTGCCGCGGCCGGAAAGGAACATATGGGGAAAAAGGACATGACGGGCAGGACGTTCTTTTCTGACAGAGAGCGTTTTGCAGAACTGATAAATGTTCATCTGTATCATGGAGAAAAGATACTTTTGCCGGAGAATCTGGTGCAGAGGAAGTGTGGCTATTCGTCGCTTGCGGCTGCCTATGGAGAGAAAAACAGGGATATTCTGATGGAGGATACAAGGCAGAAGATTCATTACGGAATAGAGCTGGAAACAGAGGCTGATTACAGTATGCCGGAGCGGATTATGGTGTATGATGCCTGTGAATACGAGTATCAGATTAGAGAAATATACGGAAAACATCACAAAGAGAAAGAATTTAAAAACTATTGCGAGAAGAAGAGCAGGATGAAACAGAGTGATTTCCTGAATCCTGCAATAACGGTTGTTTTGTATCTGGGGGAGGGGCATTGGGAAGGAAAAAGGAGACTTTCGGAGATGTTTGGAATCTCCGGGAATGGCGGCCGGCTGGCACAGAATCATATCCGTGAGTATGATTTTCCGTTGTTAGAGGCAGATTTCCTGGATCCGGAGGTTTATCAGACAGATATGAAGGAATTTTTCCAGGCCATGCAGTGCAGAAGGGAACGGGAAGAACTGAGAGGCTTGCTGAGGTCAGAAAGCTTTCAGGGACTCAGCCCGGAAACGGAGTTGGCAATCGCGTCACACTTGAATGTAAAAAGGCTTGTCAGGAAAATGGAGAAGGAGGAACTGCCTATGTGCAAAGCATTTGATGATTTAATGAGAGAAGAAAGGCAGAATGGGAAGAAGGAAGGAATTGAGAAAGGGATTGAAAAGGGTTTGGTGAAAGGAATTAAAAAGGGGAAGAGAGAGGAACGGCTTGGTATTATCAGAAGAATGAAAAAAGAAGGAATGGATAAAGAACAGATTATCAGAGTGACTAAATGTACGAAGAAAGAATATGCGGCGGCATTGGGGATATAATGTTACTGTTCAGATCACAGTATGCATTTATTGCGCTGTGACAGGCCGCCTTCGGCGAAGGGCAGATTCCGGGATACGTGGATTGCAAACAAATTCTCCCTATGTTATACTTAGGGGCGATGCAAAAGATTTAAATTCGGAGGGAATCTCATGTTAAAAGATAAAACGATATTGATAACAGGCGGCACGGGCTCCTTTGGCAAGTGCTTTACCAGATACGTGCTGACACACTACGGGCCTAAGAAGATCATCATCTATTCCAGGGATGAGTTTAAGCAGTGGATGATGGCAGAAGAGTTTAAAGCGTACGCGGACAAGCTCCGGTTCTTCATCGGCGATGTGAGGGATGTGGATCGTCTGAGAAGGGCCTGCGAGGGCGTGGATTATATCATTCATGCGGCGGCACTGAAACAGGTTCCGGCCTGTGAGTATAATCCCAATGAAGCTATCAAGACGAATATTCACGGCGCCATGAATGTAATCGATGCGGCTCTGGACAGCGGTGTACACAAAGTGGTGGCGCTGTCTACGGACAAGGCGGTTAATCCGGTCAATTTGTACGGCGGGACGAAGCTTGTGTCGGATAAGCTGTTCGTGGCCGCCAATGCCTATGCCGGTGCGAAGGACATCAATTTTTCCATTGTACGTTACGGGAATGTGGCGGGCAGCAGGGGATCCGTGATCCCGTTTTTCCATAAGCTGATCGCGGAAGGGGCGACAGAGCTGCCGATCACGGATGTAAGAATGACCCGGTTCTGGATCAGCCTCACGCAGGGCGTGGAGCTTGTGATCAAGGCGCTTGCAGAGGCCACAGGAGGGGAGACGTTTATCAGCAAGATTCCTTCCTTCAAGATCACGGATCTGGCCGAAGCCATGCTTCCGGGCTGTGGAATCAAAGAGACCGGTATCCGTCCGGGCGAGAAGCTGCATGAGATTATGGTTACAACGGAAGATTCTTTTACTACCTATGAGTATGACAAGCACTTTATTGTCTATCCGCAGATGATCTGGAACAACAGGCAGAAGCCGGATTTGAGCGGCAAAAAGGTGGAAGAAGGCTTTTCCTACAGCTCCGGCAGCAATACGGAATGGCTTTCTGTAGAGGATATCCGGGAATTATTGAAAGGTGTGGAACTTGAGAAATAGCAAGAAAGCTCCAGGCAGCGCCCAGACGAGACGCCGGGTATGAAGGAAGAGAAGAGAGGACATGCATATACAGAGCATGTCCTTTTGCGGTTGAGCATGCCGCTTTGCAGGCTGTGCCAGATAAAAGCATTTGCTGGAGGATGCTGGCTAAGATGTAAGGACAGAAAAGATGCGTTTTTGGAATGTGTGTGACGAGTGAGGCAGGAAATACAGATTGAATGGAAAGGAAGGCGCGGATAATGAACAAACCTGCAATCGAGGGTGGGGTACCCGTCAGGGAAACGAAAATTTATTACGGACATCAGTACATAGATGACGCTGACATTCAGGCCGTGGTGGAGGTCTTGAAGAGCGACAATCTGACATGTGGGCCTAAGATCAAAGAGCTGGAGGATAAATTGTGCCGGCTGACAGGCGCCAGGTATGCGGTAGTGTGCAGCAACGGAACTGCTGCGCTTCATATGGCGGCGATGGCAGCCGGGGTGGGAGAAGGAGATGAGGTGATTACTACGCCGATCACCTTTGCCGCATCGGCAAACTGCGCTTTGTATTGCGGCGCAAGGCCGGTTTTCGCCGACATCGATCCGGAAACTTACAATATTGACCCGAAGAAAGTGGAGGCGGCCATTACCGATAAGACGAAAGCGGTGGTAGTGGTGGATTATACAGGACAGTCCGTGGAGCTGGACCGCATCATGGAGATCTGTAAAAAACACGGCCTTACCCTGATAGAGGATGGTGCCCACGTAATCGGAACCAAATACAAAGGCAGAGCCAACGGCTCCATTTCCGATATGACTACGTTTAGTTTCCATCCGGTGAAGACCGTTACCGGCGGAGAAGGCGGTGCGGTACTCACGAATGATGAGGAATTGTACAGGAAGCTGCTTCTGTATCGCGCCCACGGGATTACAAGAGATACGGAACTGATGGAGCATGAGCCGGACGGAGCCTGGTATTATGAACAGATTGCGCTGGGTTATAATTACCGTATGACGGATATTCAGGCTGCATTACTCATCAGCCAGCTTGACAAGCTTCCGATGTTCTCACAGAGAAGAAAAGAGATCGTGAACAGATATAATGAAGCATTCGGCAGTCTGCCCGGACTCTTTGTGCAGAAGGAGATTCCTGATTCGGATACGACGAGACATCTTTATATTCTGCGCATTATACCGGAGAAGCTGGCCATCAGCAGAAAACAGTTCTTTGAGGCGCTGGAGGCGGAGAACGTATGCTGTAATGTACACTATATTCCCACATACTATTTTCCGTATTATGAAAAACTGGGTTATCAAAGAGGTCTGTGCCCGAATGCAGAGAAGCTGTATGAGGAGATACTGTCACTGCCGCTTTATTATGCCATGACAGACGAGGACGTGGAGAGCGTGATTGAAGCGGTGACGAAAATAGCGGTCTATTATGAGAAAAGTAATAAAATGACATGAGACAGAAAACAGGCAGGTATATTATATATGAAATTATCAATCATAGTTCCCGTCTATAATATGGCGGCTGACGGAAAACTGGAATATTGTCTGAATTCTCTTGTGGCACAGACCATAGAAGACTATGAGATCCTGGCGGTGGATGACTGCTCCACTGACCGTTCCTGGGAGATTCTGCAGGACTATCAGGTGAGATATCCGGGGAAGTTCCGGGCCATTCATTCCGAAGTCAATCAGAAACAGGGAGGTGCCAAGAACATTGGAATGGAAGAAGCACAGGGGGAGTGGATCGGTTTCATTGACAGTGATGACTGGATCACGCCGGATTTCTACGAGAGGCTGATACGCAGGGGGGAGGAGACAGGCGCGGATATGGTCGGCTGCGATTATCATCTGACCGGAGAGCACAGCATGAAGATCGGGCAGGTGGTGCACAACAATAAACCGGAACAGACCGGGGTGCTGGATGAAGAGAAGTACCGCTCGCTGATTCTGGACAGCGGCAGCCTGGTGGTTAAGGTATACCGCAGAGAAATCGTGATCGATCATCCGGGCCGTTTCCCGACAGGGATTTTCTATGAGGATAATGCGCTGGCCAATTCCTGGATGCTGCGTGCCCGGCATTTTGAATATATCGCGGAACCGCTGTACTATTATTATCAGCATGACGCTTCCACAGTACATACCATCACGACGCAGCGGTGTGAGGACCGCATGGAGGCGGGCAGGATTATGCTGCGGGAGGCCAGGATGTATGGCTATTTGGAACAGTACCGTCCGGAGCTGGAATTTTCTTTTACCACGCTGTTTTATGTCAATACGCTTTTTACTTATATGCAGGGTGTGCGGCCCGTCCGGTATGGATTCGTGAGAAAGCTGGGACAGGAGATGCGTGCGAATTTCCCGGATTTCCAGGAGAATCCATATTATCTTGAACGTGTAGGAGCCGAGGAAAAGAAGCTGGTGAGGATGCAGATGCGTTCTACGGTAAAGTTTATCGTATACTACAAATTGTTGTGGGGATATCGCAATCTCAGGAAGAAATTTATATAAATATGTTACAACAGGAGCAGATATGCAGACGAGAGAACTGTCGTTGAAAAATAAAATAATATATATTGTAGTAGTATGTGTGATCACACTGATGATCTGGCTGGGAAATGAAGGAAAGAGCCCGATTGTATATAAAGGAGCGGAATTGCAGTACTCGGTGGGCGTGATAGATTCGGAGTATTCGCTTGTTATCCGGGATACGGTGGCCAGGAGCGGCGTTATTGCCAATACGATGCAGTATGTGATGAACAGAGGAACCTATACGGTCAGCCTGAAATACCGGGCAGAGTCGAAGGATTCCGCACTGGAATTATGGGAGCAGGACAGGAAGATAGCCGGATGGACGATTGACCCGTCGAAGACGGAAATGACGGCTGATTTTACGCTCTCCAAGGATGCCAAGGAGCTGCAGTTTAAGATAAACTACTGCGGCATGAACGAGCTGGCGGTCAAAGAACTGAAGCTGTCGCCGCATACAATGTTCTATTCGGACACCTATTTCTTCATGATCCTGTTTCTGGCAGGCAGCATGCTTCTGTGGTGGTATCTGCAGAAAGACGGGAAGAGACTTAACGGACAGCAGGTGGTAGATTATGGCATTATTCTGGGGACAGCGCTTCTGGCAACTTCGCCTATGATGCAGACATACCTTTATAACGGAGATGACCTGTGTTATCATCTGGCCCGTCTGGAAGGGCTGAAGGATGGGATTCTGGACGGACAGATTCCGGTCAATATCCTGCCGGAGGGACTAAGCGGGAATGGATATCTAAATGCCATGTACCCGTATTTGTTTCTTTACATAGGGGCATTCTTAAGAATCTGCCGTGTCTCACTGGCGCTTTCCTATAAGGTATTGATCTTTCTGGCGAATTTATCTTCGGCGGCCTGTGCCTATGTGGCGGTAAAATCCATGTGCAGATCCCGCCGGAGTGTGATTCTGGCGGTAGTATTGTACACGTTGATGCCTTATCGCTTTACCAATATTTTCTCCAGAGGGGATCTGGGCGAGACGCTGGCGCTGATTTTCTGGCCGCTGATCATTGCGGGGCTGTATCATGTGCTTATGGGCGACCGAAAGCGCTGGTATTATCTGGTGATCGGGTGCAGCGGCGTATTGCAGAGCCATATTCTGAGTGCGGTGTTTGCGGCGGTGATCTGCGGGGTCACTGCCTTGGTATGGTGCGTGCGTATCGTAAAGGAGAAGAGGTATCTTGAGATCGGTAAGGCGCTGGGGATGACACTGCTGTTAAATCTTTGGTATCTGGTGCCGTTTCTCTATTATTATTTCGGGGATGATCTGAGTACGGAGGTGCTCAGGTGGAGCGGCTATTTCGAACAGTCGATCAACCCTTCCAACCTGACGCAGAGTATCAGCCTGTACAACAAGCAGTATTTTTCCCTGGGACTGGCGCTTTTAGGCTGCGTGGGAATCGGCGTGATCAGACTCTTGTGTGAGCGGCAGGAGAAAAGGTCGGATATGGACAGCTATCTGCTGTACCTGCTTGTGGCAGGATGCGTCCTCACTTATATGATTACGGGATATTTCCCGAGTCTTCGGTTATTGGAAATCAAGCTTTTTGAAAAAATAGTGACCATGATACAATTCCCATGGCGTTTTCTGGGACCGGCATCGGCCTGTTTTATGTTTGTGGGAGCGATCGGCCTGTCGGAATCTCAGATTCTTAAGCCGTACCGCAACCTGATCTTTACCTTGCTGATCGGCCTGAATCTGCTGGTAATCATATCGGTTCCTACAGACAACAGCCATATGCCCTACGAGAGTGCGGAAGCAGAAGCTTCCAAAGGGCATGAGAGTAAGCTGGTTGCGAATATCGGTTTGTTTTATCCCCATGAGTGGCGTATCAACGGGGTGTCGGATGACAGAGTGGTATCGAATGTGATCGCCTCCGACCTGTACAGCATGACGATTCATAATTTTGAGAAAAAGGGAACCAAAGCAGCAGTGGTATATACGGCTACGGAAGATGACTGCTTTATTGAACTGCCGATTCAGGGATATCTTGGCTACCGCGCCTATGATGAAAACGGAGAAAGACTTAAGATTGAGCGTGGAGGCGGAGCCAGAATAAGAATCGAAACCATCGGGGACGGTGTGAAGCATACCGTATATGTGCGTTATGGAAGGATTCCGGCCTTTATGGCGGCTACCCTGGTTTCTGCGTTGACGATTGCGGCTATAGGGTGGCAGCTGTGGAGAAAGCGCAGAAATTTAAAGAAGCAGCATCGTCCGGGCAATCCGGTCGGCGCCTGTACCGTCCAGGAAGTTCCTCATAGCTGATGAGGCCATTATGCGTGCATGGTAGTCTGCTGACATCCTTGTCAGAAAATCAATCATATGGGACAGGGCAGCGTGATTTTGGAAATCGGAATTAGGGGCTGTGACAGGGCGTACATCCCCGGCACAGGGAATCAGGTTCTTTTGTGCATAAGCTTCTACAGCGGTACGCTGGTTTTCGGCCATGAGATAACTGACAGAGGGCACCCCCACGGCGCAGAGTTCACACAGGGTAGTGCCTCCGGCAGAGACAGCCAGGTCACAGGATGCCATCAGGGAGGCCACATCCGCGACGTTGGTATGGATGTGGACGGACGGGTGTTCCTTTGCAAGTGTATTTAATGCGTCATAGCGGCTGTTTGCGCGGCTGGTCAGGACATGGTAGTGCATGGAACGCAGCGCCGTCATTTCATCTGCGGTATGCAGAATGCTTTGCTTGTTCTGCTCTGACGGTGGGGTGATGGATTTCCGGGAAGCCTCAATAAGGCCTTCCGAAAGTGTGCCCGCGGAGGAAGTCTGGTCATAGATACTGTGAAGCAGAGATTCCGCGACTCTGCAGGGATCAGTGCCGCCGGTGGACAACAGGATGTGTCTGACAGCAGGGCGGACCTCATACAGCGGGCGGCGGAATTGTTCCCGAAGGGGCGTATATTGTACGCCCAGCAGTTTACGGGAGGCATTGGCATAACAGGGACAGTCTTCCTCGGTGTCATAATTGATTACCAGGTCTACGGCGCAGTCAAGAGTCCGTAGATCATCCAGATAGGCGGTCCGGAAATAGTCCTGTGCTGCCTTAAAATAGGCTGTGTCGGCATAGTAGGAATCGATGAACAGCCATGGTTTGCCCCTGTCGGCAGCGACAGCCCTCCTGGTGCATTCATCTGATGCCAGGCAGGAGA
The DNA here is from genome assembly GCA_910575245.1 of Clostridia bacterium. Classification (GTDB taxonomy): domain Bacteria; phylum Bacillota; class Clostridia; order Lachnospirales; family Lachnospiraceae; genus UBA3282. The sequence goes on from CAJTEN010000001.1 coordinate 267,397, forward strand.
GAAGGGCGGGAATTTCCTGACATAATTTGGTATAGTCGCGGTTCAGGCAATGGATGCCGAATTCCTGAGGGACTTTGAAGCGTTCCTTAAGCAAGGTAAGGCTTTCTGAATCGGACACGATAAACTTAACGCAGGCACCTTTCTGTGCGCAGGCACGTGCAATGGCGAGACATCTCATAAGGTGTCCCGTGGCGATCTTATGGTTTCCGTCTGTTCTGAAATAGATAGCAGCCATAGTAGTCTCCTTTATGATTCCGATCCTTTCCTTAGTCATACTTGCACCTCCATGTCTTCCCCCCCGACACAAATTCCCATGAAAAGTGCGGTGCAAGTACAGGATGCACGCATACAGACAAGCTGCATGGCGCCTGTAATATATCATTTCTATTCTGTATTATATCCCTGTCGGGCCGGAGAGACAATGGTTTCCATGACGGAGCGATGACAAAATTGGTAACAGTTTAGTCCGAGGCTGAACTGTTGTTCGTGTGGCTTTATTATTCTTTATCTTGTCGGCATTTGGAAATCCGCAAGTGCCCTGTTCAAATAGTCGTTAAAAGGTTTCATGATTTGGAACAGTCCTACTGCTTTTTCAAGAAATGCTTCTACATCTTTCACTTCTTCGTCTTTTAACGAGTATTCCAGATACCAACTCTTAAATTTCAGATAGCTTGCTTGAGGGTGTTCTTTCTCATATCCCGCAGGAACATTTTTTAATTCTGTTCCCTGTACAGTGAAATACTTTTCAAAATCCGGCTCATGGATAATACTTTCCCATTCTTCACCATTTCGGGAAATATAATCCCGTATCATAGCTGTTGCGTCCTTAAACATATCTGCAAATAATCCGCCACCTAAAAATGAGTGATTGCCCGGTTTTATCATGAGATAGTAGCCGACAGGAACAGGCAATTTCCCTTTTGAGGAAATGTGGGCACGGAACGCAGGATTATATGGTGACTTATCATGGCTAAATCGGGTATCCCTTACAATCTTAAACGTAATGTCTTTGGGGTTGTTATATAAAATGCTGTTGTCAAATTTTCCGATTTCCAATATCAATGTCTGCAATAGTTTTTCAAATTCGGCATTCGCCTTTTTAAAATCGTCCTTGTTTGCATGATACCATTCACGGTTATTATTCATGCTTAATGACGATAAATAATCAATAATAAGCTGTGTATTCATAGTCTGTTATCTCCTTTATGACTTTTGGATAATAGAAAGCTGCGTGGAATCTAAAAATTCCTGTATCATGCGCTTCATGTGTTCGGGCGACTGATAGGTTTTACAGAACGAAAAATCCTGCGATAAATCGTCAATATCCTCCATGGCATTTTTCACATCTATCACAGTTTGAATAGGAATTTCCGTAGCTGCCATATAATCTAACTGTAATGGGTTTAGCCTATGGCTCTGTATTGCATAATTCATCCTGTCTTTGCATTTACATCTGCCACTGCCATATTCTCCGCAGTATTCACTTAAAAAATCTGCCATTTTTTTGCGTATTCGGGAAAGCCGTTGACGATACGCTTCCGGGGTCATTTCCAAAATATCGCCTGCAATCCGGCTGTCAATCTTAAACATTGTACCCAATATGAAAATACATCTGCTCTCCATATCAAGGCATTGCAACATCACATTTGTACAGGACATTTTCAATTCTTCTGCCAAAATATCTTTTTCTACATTTTGTGTTAAATCCGGCACATCTTGTATTTTCCCGTTTTCTATGTCATTCCCATAATATTCAAAACTCAACGGATAGTGGGCGAACATATGCTTTTTGTAATTTTTAAGGTGATTAGAAGCAATACGGAATACCCATGTTGTAAATGAACTGTCACCTCTAAAAGAAGAAAGATGAGTAATCATTTTCAATAGAATATCCTGTGTGGCATCTTCTGCGTCCGCAAATGTACCCAGCATTCGCAAAGATAAATTGAATACAGTATCCTGTACGCCTGCAATAAGCGTTTCAAGGGAGTTTTTATCCCCTGATGTGGCTTTATCAACTAAAGCCAGTAATTCTTCATTCACATTTTTATTCATAGATTTTTACCTCCTACTTAATTAGACAATGCTCTTTTATCTTTGTGACAGAAACGGGCTGCAGTTTGTGGCTTATTTTTATTTTATTCTCCTTTTTCCTATGCCATTTTAACACAATACTTGTCTTTTGATGTCATATAACATGATAGGAATCTCCTAAGGACGCGCTTTCGCTCGGTTCCAAACGCAGCGGTACTAAATTCGTGGAAAACCTCATTAAGTACCGGCATTTTCCTACGGTCCTAAGGAGAATCCTATCATATCAGACGCTGTGTACAGACTTAACTAAATGAGATTGGCCGTGAATAGTAGCGGGCGAAGATCAGGATTCCGGCAGGCCTTTTTCCGGAATTGTATTCTTCCCGAAAATAATCTATAATAGTAAGAGAATCTTGAAATGTAAGGAGTAATGATATGATAGTCCGGCCTTATGGAGAAACAGATATGGAAGCAATGCTTCATATCTGGAATGAAGTGGTAACAGAGGGCATTGCCTTCCCGCAGGAAGAATTACTGGATGCGGTAACAGGTCCCGAATTCTTTGCGTCCCAGACTTGTGCAGCGGTCGCTGAGGATGAAAACACCCATGCCATATGCGGACTTTACATCCTTCATCCCAATAATGTCGGGCGATGCGGGCATATCTGCAATACAAGCTATGCGGTGTGTTCCGAAAGCAGAAACCAGCATATAGGAGAGCTGCTTGTACAGGACAGCCTGCAGCGGGCGAAGGCACATGGGTTTAAAGTGCTGCAATTTAATGCAGTGGTTGAAAGTAATACAAGGGCCAGACACTTATATGAGAAACTTGGATTCGTTCAGCTGGGTATGATTCCCAACGGGTTCAGAATGAAGGACGGGCATTTTGAAAATATCTGCCCTTATTATCATGAATTGTGATCTGCGTCAGGAGGGCCATCATGAGTACAGCTATAGCAATTATCACCGCCAGAGGCGGCAGTAAGCGGATTCCGCGCAAAAATATCAAGGAATTCTGCGGCAGGCCGATCATTACTTATTCCATAGAAGCGGCGCTGCAGTCGGGTCTTTTTACAGAAGTTATGGTCTCCACGGACGATGAGGAGATTGCGGCAGTGGCACGGGCGGCGGGAGCGCAAGTGCCTTTTATGCGCAGCAGCGCCAGCGCAGGAGATTATGCCTCCACAGACGATGTGCTGATGGAAGTATTGCTGGCGTACCGGGAGCAGGGCAGGGAATTTGATACGTTATGCTGTCTGTATCCTACAGCGCCCTTTATTACCGCGCAGAAGCTGCGGACGGCAATGGGACTGCTGGAGAAAGCGGATTCTGTGATGCCGGTGGTGGCCTTTTCTTATCCGCCGCAGCGGTGCATGGTCCTGAATGAGGCGGGGGAACTTCGCATGAAATGGCCGGAGCACGCCAGGACGCGTTCCCAGGATCTGGAGCCTTACTATCATGACTGCGGGCAGTTCTATTGCTGCAGGACGGCGCCTTTTATGGAGTACAGGACCACGGACCTGCCCCATATGGTGCCCATGGTCATGAGTGAATTGGAAGTGCAGGATATTGATAATCCGGATGACTGGGAGATTGCGGAGCTGAAATATCGAAAGATGGTGGGACAGGTTTATTGATGAGGGAGGAACAGGCTAAGATGAAGGCAGTCATCATAGGCGCCAGCAGTGAGGCGCTTCACACCATAGAAAAGGCGCATGGCGCAGGGCTGTTTGTGACGGCTCTGGACGGTAATCCGGATGCAGAAGGGCTGAGGGAGGCGGACCGAGGGCTTGTTGTGGATATTTCGGACGAGAATGCGGTGACAGAAGCGGTGAGGGCGGAGCAGCCGGATTTTGCACTCACGGTTCCGATCGGAAGATATCTCACCGCCAGCGGAGCGGTCAACGATGCACTGGGACTTCCGGGAATCAGCAGGCAGATGGCGGTGCTGTGTACGGACAAATACAGGTTCCATCAGAAACTGCAGGAGCAGAGTCTGCGGGGCAGTCATTGCTATGCGGTGGGCGGAAGGGACGGCAGGGATCCGGGGGAACTGCGGGAAGAACTTGCAGCAGGGAAGAGCCGGCTTGCATACCCGGCAATCTTAAAGCCCAGATTCGGATCCGGCAGCCGGGGAATCCGGATGATAGAGGACAGTGCCGGATTGGACAGAGCGCTGAGGAGTGTGGCATCGCGGACGGGCCATGCGCAGAAAACTGATTCCCGGAAGGAAGAGAGTGAGGCCTATGTGCTGGAGGAGTGCGTGCCGGGAGAGGAATATGGTGTAGACGGCGCCGTGATAGCGGGACGATTCTATCTGGTATTGCTCAGGAAAAAGGAGAATACGCCGCCGCCGGCCAGACAGGCTGTAGCGTATGTTTCTGTGCTTCCCGGGGATGCGTTCCGGCAGCAGGCGGAACACTATATGGAACGTGTGGTAAGGTGTCTGGGGCTTGGGGAATGTCTCATGCATGCAGATTTGATCCGCAGCGAGAGCGGACCCTTTGTCATTGAGCTGTCCGCGAGGCCTTCCGGACATAATCTTCATAATCTGTTTACGCCGCTGTGTACGGGTATCGATATGGCGGAGGAATATATTAAATACAGGATGGGACAGCCCTGGAGTTTTACACCGAAGACAACAAGGCCGGCGATGATCCATTATTTTGACCTGTCGGGAAAGGTCATGGGGGTGCCCGGCGAAGAGCAGGTACGTCAGGCTGTTCCGTCTCTGATTGGATGGGACTGCCTTATCAGGGAAGGGGACGAACTGACACCGGTATCGGATGGGCATTCTCTTATGGGAAGAGGATATTTTATCCTGGAAGGAGAAGAGCGGAAATTGTGGGAAGATGTGAACAGAGTGAAAGAAATGTTTCGGATTGTGTCAGAATAGAGTGAGAAGACAGAACCTGCATAATTATGGAGAGAGGGTGCGAAAGCGGCACCCTCTTACTGCAGAATCACCCAATCATCTCCCAGCTCAGCGGCATTCCTTTCTTCAGGGCATATTTCGCCTTTTTTCCCAGAACTTCTTCATAATACATGGTGTGAAGTCCGTTGCCGGGGCGGATGGAGCGTATATTGCCGGGAGAGAGGATACCTCCTGCCGGAATATCTTCCACGACGAAAAGAGAGCGGGAGCCTTCGTGTTCCAGCTTCTGCGCATCGGTCAGCACATATTCGCTGCTGCCAAGCGCCCTTTCCAGGATACGGATCTGTTCTGTCATCTGGCGGAATTCTTCCGGTTCCATGGAGAAGGCTCCGTCCGGCCCGCCGTCCGAACGGCGCAGCGTAAGATGTTTTTCCACCATTTTGGCGCCCAGAGGGATAGCGCCTGCGGAGACGATGGTTCCCATGGTGTGGTCAGAGATTCCGGCCAGACAGTCGTAGGTCTTGGCCAGAGTCGGTATGACGTTCAGGTTCACTGCCTCATAGGGAGTGGGATAGGAGGAAACACATTTTAACAAGATCACATCTTCGCTTCCTTCCTGCTTACAGACAGCCAGCGCCCGCTCGATATCCTCCGGATAAGCGATGCCGGTGGCGAAGATCATAGGCTTATGCAGACGGGCGATCTTGCGGATCAGGGGAATATCGTTGATTTCGTAGGAGGCGATTTTGTAGGCGGGAACGTTCATTTCTTCCAGAAAATCCACGGAGGTGAAGTCGAAGGGGGAAGAGAAACATTCCAGCCCCAGCTTATTCGCCTCTTCTTTGAGCTTAGGCTGCCATTCCCAGGGGGTGTAAGCCTCCTGATAGAGCTTATAAAGTGTGGTGCCGTCCCAGATGGTTCCCTCATTGATCTGGAAGCATTCGTCATCGCAGTCAAGGGTGATGGAATCCGCCGTGTAGGTCTGGAGCTTTACCGCATCCGCCCCGGCTTCTTTGGCGGCATGGATAATTTCCAATGCCCGGTTGTAATCCTGGTTATGGTTGGCAGAGATTTCCGCCACGATAAAGGCGGGAGACTCTGCGGATATGGTTTTGTTTCCTATTTTGAAAGATTTATTCATGGGATGGCTCCTTTTTACTTGTAATATGAAAGCTATTCTGCCTGAATGATCTACCAGTAATTTTTCTGAAGAAATTCGTCATTTCCCCAGGGGGCTCTTGCGGTAAAGAAGCTTCCGTCTTCCTTCTCGATGATAACTGCCGGAAAATAGTGGATAAAAAGCGGATTCAGGCACATGGTATAGCCGCCGGCAGTATCGTAGATGATCTTATCTCCCGGAATGAGTGCCGCATCGTCCACAAGTTCAAAAAGCCTGTCGTATTCCATGCAGGTGGCTCCGCAGATCCACTGGGAGCCTTCCTTTGGCCGGATGTTTTTGTCACTGCAGTATTCGATATGGTGGGGATAGACATGCCTGGTGACAAGTGGGTTCAGATTCACGCGGCTGCCGTCGGTGACAATAAATTTCCGGCCCCGGATGTCTTTGACATCCAGTACCTGCGTCTCAAAGGTAGTCGCCCGGGAGATCAGCGATACGCCGGGTTCGGCGATCAGGGTGGTTTGTTCCCGGTCAAAATAAGTGCCCAGTACGCGGCAGATTTCCTTGAAATAATCCCGGTAATCAGGCTTGTCGCTGCGGCCTCCGAAGTAGCCGCCTCCCATATCCACATAAGCGAGGGACAGGCCGTATTCCTGTGCGATACGGACAGCCATGCCGGCCAGCGCACCGTAAACCTGCACGGTCCGGGACTGGGTGGAAGAATGCAGGTGCAGCCCGGCCACTTTCACATTGGGAAGGGCGGAAAGCCTTTTGATGGCGGCTTCCAGGACACCGTTTTCGAAGCAGTATCCGAAACGGCCGCCCTCGGCTTCCACCAGCTCTTCGCCAGGACAGAGGGACGCGATGTCACAGTTAACCCGAAGCCCTGCGGAAAATTCCCTGGCCGGGTAGAGAGCGCTGAGCTCCTCCATCCAGGTAAGCTCCTGGGAGGAATCCAGATTCACATATCCCCCGGCGATGAGGACGGCTTCGAAGATCTTTTTGTCCTTAATGGGACCGTTATAGATGATATTTCTGCCCGGGTATCCGAGACGGTGCGCCAGGCCGTACTCTTCGGCGGAAACCACTTCGGCATAAAATCCCTGTGTCCTGAGATAAGAAAGAAGCCAGGGCAGGGAGTTGGTCTTAAAAGAGTACCCCATAACGAAGTTACCCCAGTTTTCCGTAAGTGAATCCCGGAGGAGCCCGATGTCGTACAGCAGTTCTTTTTCTTTGATCCTGTAAAAAGGATATTGTGCCGGTATCGTATTCATGGTTGAAAATCTCCTGTGTCCGATTCGCGTCAGTTTATATAAATATAATATCTGTCATGTCAGGCGCGTCCGGCTTAACTTAATGACATTGATTCATGGACTGGCCGCTCATAGTAACTTTATCTTACTCTATTTCGCAGCAGGTGACAAATAAAATTTGCAATAGGCATACAGGATGCTATATTATAACTATGAACTAAGAAATCTATTTTTCAAGCAGGGGCGGGGATATGCGGGAAACAGGGATAAAATTGGCTGTCATACAGGAAATCTGTGAACTGGCACAGAAACATCAGATAGAAAAGGTGATCTTGTTCGGTTCCCGGGCCCGCGGGGATTATAAGCGGGCAAGCGATATCGACCTTGCCGTGAAAGGCGGGAATATCTCACGGTTTGCGCTGGATGTGGAAGAAGAGACGTCCACGCCGTTAAAATACGACGTAGTAAATCTGGACAGAACCGTGCAGGATGCCTTGCGGGAGTGTATTGAAAAGGAAGGGATCGTTCTATATGAAAAAATTTGATAACTATATTACCCATCTGCGCGTGCTGGAACGGGCAGATCAGGAAAAGCTGGACAATGAATTTATCATCAGCGGAATCATAGATAAATTCTCAATTCAGTTTGAACTGGGGTGGAAGATGCTGAAGGAACTGTTTTGAAAACGCTGTAATCATGCAGCAGGAGAGCCATAAGAAAGAAGCGGTCAGACCATGAAAGATAGAATTTACGTATGCCATACTTATTATCATGTATATGTAACATGTTTAAAGGAGCTTGCGCTTCCGGCAGGGCAGCGGGGCAGGGCGACGCTGGTACTCAGCACGATGTCAAATGACTTCGGAAATCTGCGGAAGCGTGCACAAGCCTGTTCTCTTTTTGAAGAAGTGGTGATGTTCGATGAAAAAGAAGATACCTTTTTCCCCAAGCTGCAGAAATACCACACAGACAGGGGCAATCTGCTGCTGAATATGCTTGCGCGCATGAAATATACAAAGATGTTCGGCAGGCTGGAAAAAGAATATATACCGGTGGACTTTGGGCAGTATCGGGATATCTATGTGTTCTGCGATTCCGATCCGATCGGATATTATCTGAATTATGCCAGAATACATTATCATGCGGTGGAGGACGGGCTGAACTGCATTCAGTATTATGATACCGCCCGCTATGATAACCGGGGGCATTTCGGCCTGAAGGCATGGATGGCGGCACATAATCTGATTTTTATCCAGAACGGCTACAGTAAATATTGTCTCGATATGGAGGTCAATGATAAGAGCGTTCTGCGCTATCCGTGCAGAAAATATATCGAAGAGCCGCGGGCGAAGCTGACAGAGCGGCTGACGGAGGAGGATAAGGAGGTTCTGATCCGTCTTTTTATCGAGAATCCGGAAGAACTGTGCAGACAGCTTAAGGACGGTGCGGAGGATAAGATACTGGTTCTGTCGGAACCACTCTGTGACCTGACGGTCAGGAAGCAGATTTTTACGGATATTATCAGGGAATACGGGGTGACAGGCGGCAGAAGAGGGCAGATACTGATTAAACCGCATCCGAGAGACGTGCTGGATTACAGAAAAGAATTTCCGGAGCATATTGTGCTTGACGGTATGTTCCCCATGGAAATTCTGAATTTCATACCGGGCCTTCGGTTTCGGCGGGTAGTCTCGGTATTTACCGTTCCCAGCGCGATCGCGTTTGCGGAGGATGTGGTGTTCCTCGGAGAAGACTTTATGGACAAGTATGAGGCGCCGGAGCTGCACAGGCAGAATGAGCAGATTTAGGGCAGCGGACGAGTATTTGCAATAGGCTGGTATATTGTGGTAGAATAGAGAATGTTTTGCATGGAACGTCTGGATAGAGGCAGACATGGAGGTGCAAGTGTGATTAAGATATATGAGAAGTTAATAGTCCTGCTGGACCGTCAGCAGAAACAGAAGATGATACTGCTCGTCTTTCTGATGCTGATCGGCGGTGTGCTGGAGACGCTGGGGGTTTCCATGGTCCTGCCGGTCATGAATGTGGTCCTGGAGGAGGATGCTATAGCCAAACATGAGTATCTGCAGGTGATCTGCAGGATCTTCCATGTGGATAACAGCAATGATCTGACCATACTTGTCATGATTGGCCTGGTTCTTGTGTTTGTGGTCAAGAATGTTTTCCTGTTTTTCCAGCAGAAGGTGCAGCTTAGGTTTGTCTATACGAATCAGTTCGCCACATCCAGAAGGATGATGATTAATTTTATGCAACGGCCCTACGAGTACTATCTCAATGCGGACACGGCGGTGATCCAGAGAAGCATCACATCGGACGTAAACAATATGTATGGCCTGATCCTGTCGCTGTTACAGCTGATCAGTGAGGGAATCGTTTTCGTCTGCCTTGCGGTGGCCAGCCTGGTGACAGATGTGTGGATGAGCCTTACGGTCACGGCACTGTTAGTCGTTGCGCTTCTGGTGATCAAGTGTATCCTGAAGCCCATTATGCGCAAAGCCGGGGAGGAGAATCAGGAATTTTACAGCGGGTTATATAAATGGATCGATCAGTCGGTCATGGGAATCAAGGAGATCAAGATTGCCCGGAAAGAGAATTACTTTATCAATGAATATTCGAAATGCGGAGCGGGATATGTCAGTGCCGTCCAGCGGTATAATCTGTACAACGCGACACCCAGGCTGCTGATTGAGACACTGGCGATCGCAGGTATGATCCTGTATCTGCTGGTACAGCTTCTGCACGGAACCGCGGCGGCGGACATTGTGCCTCAGCTGGGTGTACTGGCAGTTGCGGCCATGCGGCTGATTCCCTGCGCGAACAGGATCAACAATCATCTGACATCGATTTCCTACTTCGAGCCGTTCTTTATGGGTGTGAGCGATAATCTGCAGGATGAGATACGGGATGAAAATGTGGATTACAGTGCGGAAGCTTATCAGAAGAAAATTGACGTAGAGAAGCTGGATGTCAGGAAAGAGATTACGCTTAAGGATATTACGTATCGATACCCGAATTCGGAGGTGCTGATTTTCGACCATGCTGATATGGCGATTCCGGTGGGAAACGCAGTGGGAATCGTGGGAACCTCCGGAGCAGGCAAGACCACGATCGTGGATATTCTGCTGGGGCTTCTGCAGCTTACGGCAGGCAGTATTCTGGCAGACGGCGTGGAAGTAAGAGAGCATTATGCTTCATGGCTGAAGAATATCGGCTATATTCCGCAGACAATTTTCATGATAGATTCCACCATCCGTAAGAATGTGGCATTCGGATATCCGGACGAGGATATCGATGATGACAAGGTCTGGGAAGCCCTGCGGGAGGCGCAGCTCGATGAGTTCGTCAGGGGACTGCCGGAAGGACTTGACACGAGTATCGGTGAGCGGGGGATCCGCATATCCGGCGGCCAGAGACAGCGTATCGGTATTGCCAGGGCTCTTTTCGAAGACCCGGAGGTACTGGTGCTGGATGAGGCCACTTCTGCGCTGGACAATGAGACGGAGGCGGCGATTATGGAGTCCATCAACAGACTGCACGGGCGTAAGACACTGATCATTATCGCGCACAGGCTGCAGACGATCGAGAAATGTGATATGGTGTACAGAGTTGTGGACGGTAAAATAGTTCCTGAGAAGTGAGAGGTTAAATGTTAAATATGGAAAGAATATATGTTTTTTGCATGGGCATTTGTGTCCGGAGAGACAGGGAGGTGTGGGCATGAAGAAATTATGGGATTTTGCCTGGGGCATGTACAGGAAGTATGAGGAAGGGATCAATTATCTGATTTTTGGATTTCTGGCTTTTGTGCTGAACTATGTGCTGTATTTTCTGTTTTCATCTGCGATGCAGATGCATTATATGGCGGCGACGGCGCTTTCCTGGGTGCTGACGGTGGTGTTCGCTTACTGGACCAACCGGACATTTGTATTTAAGAGTAAGAATAAGGATGCGCAGTCTCTGGGCAAAGAGTTTCTGTCTTTTATCGGGGCCAGGGTGGCGACGGAAGTGCTGGAGCTGGCGCTTATGTTTCTGATGGTTGACTGTGTGGATTTGAACGAATACCTCTCCAAATTTGCCTGTCAGGTCATCGTGATCGTGGCAAATTATTTTCTGAGCAAGCTTTGGATCTTTAAGGAGAAAAAGTAAGGAGAACCGCTTTATGAAAGCAAAGCGCCAGGCAAATTTTGAACTGCTGCGTATTGTGGCGATGATGATGATCATTGTCCTGCATTATCTGAATAAAGGGGATCTGCTGGCGGCATATACGACAGACCGTTCTGCAGTTAATTATGCCGCGCATCTGACAGAGGCCTTCTGCATTGTGGCGGTTAACTGTTATGTGCTGCTTGGCGGATATTTTCTGGTGGAGTCTGTCTGGAAACCGGGGCGCGTAGTGTCTCTGGCGGCGCAGATTCTTTTTTATTCTGTGCTGATTCCGGTAGTTTTAATCTGTGCCGGTGTGGTTTCTGCACAGGAGCTGTCGGTGTATGACTGGCTGGGCTTTGTACTGCCTGTGGAGACGGAGCATTACTGGTTCGCCACGGCCTATTTGGTTATGTATGCGTTTGCACCTTTTTTGGCGGAGGGGGTCAGGCGGGTGGAAAAGAGAACGCTGCAGATTGTGATCGGTATTTTGGTGCTATATTTCTCCGTGTGGAAATCGGTTCTGCCGGTGCGGCTTGCCACAGACCGCTATGGATATGATTTCGGCTGGTTTCTGTGTCTGTTTCTGATTGCGGCGTATATCAGGCTGTACGGCCTTCCTAAGCTGGAACGGAGAAGGAATGCGGTGTTGCTGTATGTGGGCATGAGCCTTGGAATTTTTCTGTTGACGGCGGCGGCCGCTGTGGCGGCAGGAAAGGTGACGGCTCTGGAATATTATATGGATATGCCCACGACGTATAATCATATTCTGTGTTTTGCCGGCGCAATAGGGCTTTTTATGATATGTAAGGATACCAGGCTGCCGGAGGGCAGAGCGGCGGCGGTGATCAGAGGGCTTGCACCGTATACTTTCGGAGTCTATCTTGTCCATGAGCATCTGCTGGTCAGGTATGCATGGATGCAGTGGCTTGGGGTGGATTATGTGAGGGGAAGCTGGCTGTTCGTGCCGCATATGACCGGGTGTGTGCTGCTTATCTATGCGACGGGGACAGCGGTGGATTATGTGCGGCAGAAGCTTTTTGACGGTGTCAGAAAGAGGTTTCGTGCAAACGGCAGCTGGCCGGGAACGCAATAAAAGAAAGAAATGGTTAGGAAGATGAAACAGCTTAAAAGGATATATCATATTTACGATAAAAACAGAATTGTCCTGGAAAATATCATTTTTCCGGTGTTGCTGGCGCTGTATCCGCTGACCGGAATCCGGCAGGGCCTGGATGTCTCGGACACCTCCTACAGCCTGTCAAACTTTCAGTATTTTGCCTCCATGGACGGGACGTGGACCGTGGCTACTTTTCTGGCCAATGCGGCGGGCTGGCTGATGATGCACCTGCCTTTTGGAAATACGTTGGTGGGGATGTACTGCTATACGGCATTGGTCCAGTCGGTGACCGCAGTGCTTGTATACAGAGGGCTAAAGGGGCGGATGCCTGCCCCGCTTGTGTGGATTGGTGAGATAATCGCTCTGGGGGTGTGCTGGTGTCCTTCTACGGTTCTGTACAATTATCTGACATATCTTCTGATGACTGCGGGCATATTGCTGTTGTATGAAGGAATTATGCAGGAAAACGGCAGCGGCTTTGGTGACGGGGTACTGCATGAGGGTGGCTTGAAGAAACATTCCGGCTGTAAGTATTATGTGGCGGCGGGCGTCTGCCTGGGAGCGAATGTGGCGGTGCGTATGCCCAACGTGGTACAGACGGCCTTTATCCTGGCGGTATGGTATGGCGTATTTTGCGGCGGCGGCGGTGATAAGTGGCGGCGTGCACTGCGGGACACTTTGTGGTGTATACTGGGCTATGCGGCCGGGTTCGGAGTGCCCCTTGCCGTGATCAGTGTCAGATATGGTATTGCCGCCTATCCTTCCATGGTGCAGACAATGTTTGCCATGACGGAAAAGGCCACAGACTATAAGCCTTCCTCCATGCTGGCCGGCATGTTCGGGGATTACTTCAGAGGGGCATTCTGGCTTGCTTTTGCCGCGGTCTGTATGGCGGGAGGCTGGTTGCTTTTTACGGGACAGCGCAGGCTGGCCGGGGAGAGCCGGGGAGCTTTTGCTTTATGTGCGGCCCTCTATACGGCAGTGCTCGGCGTCCTGCTGCGGTTTTATTGGGGCAGGGGAGTGTTCAATTTCCGGTATTATCAGGATGGAAGCGTGTATTATCCGGCGGTGCTCTTTCTGGCCGTGACGGTTTTGACAGCAGTGCTGTGCCTGTGCAGGAAGCACATTGGAATGGAAAGCAAAGCAGCAGCGGCGCTGGTGCTGGTACAGATTCTGGTGACGCCTCTTGGCAGCAATAATTATCTGTTCCCGATTATCAATAATCTGTTCCTGGCAGTTCCTTTTGTGCTGGGAACCGGGTGGCGGCAGATGACAGGGAGGAAGACTAAAGAGCCCGGAGAGACCGCAGTATGGTCTATCCCTCTTGTGATCCTGGTTGTCTTCCTGCTGGTGCAGAGCGTGGGATTCCATAGCTGCTTTTCTTTCCGGGACGGTATTGGGGGCGAAAAGCGTGATACGGTGGTGGAGACTCCGGCGAAGGCGGCAGGGGTCTATACGAGACAGGATAATGCAGCGTGGCTGGCAGAGCTGGCAGAGTATATAGAGCAGGCAGAGCTCACGGGCGAGAGGGTTCTGCTTTATGGGGATATTCCGGGGCTGGGATATCTGTTAGACATGCCTTCGGCGCTGTCTACCTTCTGGCCTGATCTTGCTTCCTACCGTATGGTGGAATTCGAAAGAGATATGGCGCAGATGGAAGAGGCTCCTGTCATTATAGTGGCGTCGCCGGTTGCGGCTTATCTGAATGAGGATGCGGAGGGGATGAACTGGTTCGGTGTGGAGCAGGAGACTCTGGACGGGGATGAGAAGCTGAAGCTTTTGGGGCTGTATCTGGAAGAGCATTCGTATCAGGAGACCTTCGGCAACGGGCAGTATGTGGTGTATGTGACAGAAGAGTAAGAATGTGATAAAATATAAATTTAAGAATCAATTTTCTGGAAGCTTTTGGAAAAAATGTTGCCGTGACCGGAACAGAGTTGCGGGAGATGAGGAGAACGGTTATGATCAATTTTAATGTGCCGCCCTATACGGGGAAAGAAGTGGAGTATATGAAGGAGGCAATCGGGAATCAGAAGATCTGCGGAGACGGGCCTTTTACGAAGAAATGCAATGAGTGGATTGAGAAACAATGCGGTACGGCCAAGTGCCTGCTTACCACGTCCTGCACCCATGCCACGGAAATGGCGGCGCTGCTGGCGGACATCAGGGAAGGGGATGAGGTGATCCTGCCCTCTTATACCTTTGTGTCTACGGCGAATGCATTTGTGCTGCGCGGCGCCAGGGCAGTCTTTGTGGATATCAGGCCGGACACCATGAATATCGATGAGACTCTGATCGAGGACGCCGTCACGGAACGCACCAGGGTGATCGCACCGGTACATTATGCCGGAGTGGGCTGCGAGATGGATGTCATTATGGATATTGCCCGAAGGCATAATCTGATGGTGGTGGAAGATGCGGCGCAGGGTATCATGGCGTCTTACAGGGGGAAGGCGCTGGGGACTTTCGGTGAATTCGGCTGCTTCAGCTTTCATGAGACGAAGAATTTCAGTATGGGAGAGGGAGGAGCGCTTCTGATACGGGATGAGAAATATATTGAGACCGCCGAGATCTTCCGGGAGAAGGGTACCGACCGAAGCAAATACTACAGGGGCCAGGTTGACAAATACCGCTGGCAGGATTATGGCTCATCCTATCTGCCTGGTGACCTGAATGCGGCATATCTGTATGCACAGCTGGAGTTGGCGGAGGAAATCACGCAGGCGAGAATGGACAGGTGGAAGCAGTATAAGGAGCTGCTTGCGCCGCTGGCTGAGGAAGGAAAGGCCGAACTTCCCTTTATACCGGAGCACTGCAGCCATAATGCACACATGTTCTATATCAAAACAAAGGATCTGGAGGAGAGAAGCAGGCTGATCGGTTTCCTGAAAGATAAAGGGATCATGGCGGTATCCCACTATGTGCCGCTGCATTCTGCGCCGGCAGGGAAGAAATTCGGAAGATTCCACGGAGAAGACAAATATACGACCAAAGAGAGCGACAGGCTGCTGCGCCTGCCGATGTATTATAAACTGACGGCGGATGAGGTAGAATATATTACGGAACAGGTGAAGGATTTCTACGGAGCTTCCAGGTGAGGCAGTCTTCCGGCATCAGAGGTTCAGGGGGCCGGGGCGCAGCGGAAGCATAGCAGAAGGACAGCGGAGTGTGTGGTTCATGGGATGGAGACGAAAAGAGTTTGAGGGGAGTAAGAACTGTATACTGGCATTGGCCGTGACAGCCGTCAATGTACTCATTATGGGAATCTGTTTCGACTTCTACTATGATCTGAATGACGATACCATGATGTCAGACATTATGTCCGGAGCCTATAGCGGCGTGCCGGACGGCCACAATATGCAGACTCTTTATCCATTAGGGGCTGCGATCGCCCTTTGTTACAGGCTGTGCGGAGGGATTCCCTGGTACGGGCTGTTTCTGTGTCTGTGCCAGTCCGGCTGCTTATGCCTGATCGGCGTTCGGCTGTGCGGGTTTACGAAGCGGGTATGGAAATCCGGAGCCTTACTCTCTCTTTTTATGTGGGGGCTGTGCCTGGCCCATCTGGTAAATATACAGTATACCGTTACCTGTGCGATTTTATCGGCAACCGCCATTTTCCTGTTTCTGACCACACCCGATACGGATAATTACAGGCAGTATGTGAGCAGAAATATTCCTTCCATGGCGTTGGTGATCCTGGCGTATCAGCTCCGTTCCGAAATGCTTCTTCTGACCTTTCCCTTCATCTGCCTGGCGGGACTGTACCGGCTGACGGAGGAGGAGAAGATTTTTGTCAAAGGGAATCTGTTCAAATACGGCAGCGTTTTGGGAATCATGGTGGCGGGAATGCTTGTGTCCCAGGGAGTCGATTCAGTGGCTTACGGCAGTGAGGGGTGGAAGGATTTCCGGCAGTTTTTCCAGGCCCGGACCACGGTCTATGATTTCTATCAGGAACTGGTAACGGAGGATGCTTATCAGGAAGCGTTGACAGGACTTGGGGTAAAAGCACATCAGCAGACGCTGCTTCGCAATTATGATTACGGGCTGGATGATGAGATAGACACAGAACTGCTGACGGAAATGGCAGAGTATGCCACACATACATTGGGTGCCGCCAGGGATTGGGGCGGGATTTTCCGCAGGCAGGCATACCGCTATTATTACCGGACGTTACGGGGCGGAGACGGAGCCTACAGCAGGCTGCTGCTCTGGATGTATGCGGCAGTGCTGGCTGCGGGATTCAGCAGCCGGACGGCAAGAAAGCGGTGGGGCTTCTTGTGGCAGACAGTGCTGCTTGCGGCGGTGCGCAGCGCCATATGGATGTTTATTCTGATGCGGGGCCGTGATCCGGAACGCATTACGCACTCGTTGTATCTGGTGGAATTCGCACTGCTTGCGGCGATGTTCTTGCGGATCCTTGGAGACAGCAGGAGTCAGGACGGGAAACAGACGAGGCAGGCAGGGTGGATCCTGTATGTGCTGGTGGTGGCGTTTGGCCTGATCACAGGCAGCGGTGTGACAAGCGGAGTATCTGTCCTTCTGGAAGAACAGGAAGGGCGTGAGATGGTCAACAGAAACTGGTACGCGATCGATGCCTACTGTAAGGAGCATGATGAGAATTTCTATTTTGAAGATGTGTATTCCACGGTAGCTTTCTCACGGCGGATTTTCGGCGGATCGGATTCTGGTTACGCGAACTATGATATCCTGGGCGGATGGATGTGGGGCAGCCCGCTCTCCTATGAGAAAATGGGGCGCTATGGCATCGAATCGGCATCGGAGGCATTACTGGAACGGGATAACGTATACCTGATTGTGTCAGACCAGGAGGCAGCCGGGCAGGGGTTCGGGTGGATAGAGAACTACTACGGCGCGCAGGATATTCCGGTCACGGTGGAGAAGACAGACAGCGTGGGAGAAGGTTATGGGGTCTATCGGGTGGTAAGGCAAAAACAAGGAGATAACAGATAAGATGGCGGCAGGACAGAAGGTCTGGCTGCGCCCGATGACGGTTGAGGATACGGAACGGATCGTTGCGTGGCGCAACAAGGATTTTGTGAGGAAAAATTTTATCTATCAGGAGCCTTTTACGAAAGAAGGGCATTTATCCTGGATCAGGAATCAGGTGGAGACCGGGCATGTGGTACAGTTTATCATCTGTCTGTCCGACGGCAGGCAGATTGGCAGCGTCTATTTCCGGGACATCGACAGGGAGAAAGGAACTGCCGAGTATGGCATCTTCATCGGCGAGGAGGATGCGCTGGGCTGCGGATATGGCACGGAGGCTGCCAGGCAGGCGCTTGCCTGTGCTTTTACGGAATTAAAACTGCAGAGGGTATTTCTGCGCTTTCTGGCAGATAATATCGGTGCCTTGAAGAGTTATGGGCATGTCGGGTTCCGCCTTACGAAAAAGCGCGGGCATGTGATGACTAAGCAAGGGGAACGGGAGGTGCGCTTTATGGAAATCGACCGCTGCGCCTGGCTTGCAGGCAGAGAACAGTCTGAATAACTGTTGGTGAAAGGTAACAGTTCAGTTCACAATGTCATTAAGTTAAGCCGGACGCGCCTGACATGATAGGAATCTCCTGAGGACGCGCTTTCGCTCAGTTCCAAACGCAGCGGTACTAAATTCGTGGAAAACCTCATTAAGTACCGGCGTTTTCCAATGGTCCTAAGGAGAATCCTATCATATCAGACGCTGTGTATAGACTTAACTTAATGACATTGGTTCAGTTCAGTGAACGTGTAAATATAGGCAAGCGGTGAGAGAGGAAAAAGAATGAGTAAACTTGTAAGTTTTGTGATTCCGTGCTATCGTTCGTCACAGACGATCGGCAAGGTAGTGGAGGAACTGGATGCGGCAATGGGAAGACTGCCGGAGTATACGTATGAGATCGTGCTGGTCAACGACTGTTCTCCGGATGATACCTTCGGGACGATCCGGACACTCTGTGAGAAACGGAAGGATATCTGCGGTATTAATCTGGCCAGGAATTTCGGGCAGCATGCCGCATTGATGGCGGGATTTCGGTATACCCACGGAGAGGTGGTGGTCTGCCTGGACGATGACGGACAGACACCGGCGGAGGAAGTGGGCAAGCTGTTGGCCGGGATAGAGGACGGATATGATGTAGTGTATGCCAGATATATCCATAAGCAGCATTCCGGCTTTCGGAATTTCGGCAGCAAAATCAACGAACGCATGACCAGAGTTATGCTGGGTAAGCCGAAGGAACTGTATCTGTCCAGTTACTTTGCGGCGAAGCGGTTTGTGGTGGATGAAATGCTGCGTTATACGAATCCCTATCCTTATGTGATCGGGCTGGTGCTTCGCACCACGAAGAATATTGCCAATGTAGATGTCACGCACAGAGAGCGTGAAGAGGGTGTGTCGGGATATACGCTGGGTAAGCTGCTGGGGTTATGGTTCAACGGGTTTACGGCTTTCAGCATCAAACCGCTGCGGGTTGCCACGGCTATGGGATGCATCACCGCATGCGGCGGTTTTCTGTACGGTATTTATACGGTGGTCAAGAAATTTGTCAATCCGAATGTGCCTGTCGGATTCAGCGCCATGATGGCGGCGCTGGTCTTTATCGGCGGGATGATCATGCTGATGCTGGGGCTGATCGGAGAATACATCGGAAGGATTTATATTTCCCTCAATAATTCTCCTCAGTATGTCATTAAGGAGTGTATCAACGACTGCAGTAAGGAACAGCAGCAGGATTGGTAGAACGAAGAGAGAGTAACATGGACGAGAAAGAGTTTAAGATTAAGCTGAAACTGAATACCATCGCCTTTGTGATTGCCACAGCGGGAACCTTATGTTTTCCGCAGATTCTTAATCTGAAGGAAAATACGCTGGGCTTCACCAACAGCATTTTTTCTGTCTTTGTCTGGCTGCTGTGCATCTATGCGGTCAGATGGTCCCTGCAAACCATTGATTGGCAGGACAGGAGAGGATGGCGGATCGCCGGTATCCTGTCCTTCTTATTCACTACGGCAATGCTGTTCGGCGTCCGTCTGGACGCGGTGGGGAATGTGGACTTTAAGGACTGGCGTCTGTGGGTCTCACTGCCTGTACTGGCTTGCCTGTTTACGATCCTGGTACGGAAATTCTGGAACTTTCTGGGCGGGATCGAGGAGCGCAAGCACAGGCTGGCAGAGCATATCAGGCTGCCGGTCACGCCGGCGAAGGCGGTGAAGTACGTGGACGTACTGACCTTCGGCTTCATGCTTCTTTGCTGGCTGCCGGTACTTTTGGCGGTGTATCCGGGCTTCTTTGTCTATGATGCGCAGGAGGAATGGCTGCAGGTGGCTTCCCGGAATTTCACCACACACCATCCGCTGGTGCATGTTCTGCTGCTGGGCGGTATAGTCTGCGCCGTGCACAAAGTGACGGATTCCTATAATCTGGGAATTGCCTGTTACATGACCGTCCAGATGCTGATCGTGTCGGGATGCTTCACGTATCTGCTGGTTTTTATGCGAAGAAGGAAGGTTGCGAAAGGTGTGCGGATTGCTTCGCTGGTTTATTTTGCGTTCTTTCCTGTTATCGTGATGTTCACCCTCTGCTCCGCGAAGGATACGATCTTCACGGCGGCGCTTCTGATGCTGCTCCTTGCCCTGATCGACCTGGGCAGTGACAGCGGGCGGTTTTTTGCTTCCCGGAATCAGATGGCGCTTTTTGTATTGAGTGCGCTCGCTATGATGCTGTTTCGTAAAAACGGTGTTTACGCGTTTGCGGTAATGGCATTGATTCTGCTGCTTTATGTCAATAAAAAGTTCTACAGCGGGAAGACTATTCGTGATTCGCATGAAAAAGCCCAAAGACCCTATCTGAGAAAGATGGCGCTGCTTCTTGCAATTATTTTTGCCTCTTATTTTATGATAAACAGCGTGCTGATTTTGGCGCTGCATGCGAAGAACGAGGAGAATCAGGAGATCCTGACGGTTCCTATTCAACAGCTGGCCAGGACTTATAAGTTCAATCCGGAGGCTTTTGACCCGGAGGATGTGGCCGCATTGCATGCGGTTCTTCCGGAGGAAGCGCTTGTGCTGTACAATCCCAAGCTGTCGGACCCGGTCAAGGTACATTTCCGGAATAATGTCTATGCTGCGAATAAGACACGGTATGCGAAGCTTTGGCTGAAGATCGGTTTGCGCAAACCCCTGTCCTACATCAATGCGTGGCTTATGAATTCCTATGGTTTCTGGTATCCGGATACGGTTATTGACGTATATTCCGGCAACACGGTGTTCACATTCACCTATGATGAAAGCTCTTACTTCGGCTATGAGGTGGAGGAACCAGGCTATCGTGACAGCAAGATCCCCTGGCTGGACAAGGCCTACAGAAAGCTGTCATTGGAAATCTCGCAGGAGAAGGTGCCGATCTACTCCATGCTGTATTCGCCGGGCGGCATCTTTTGGGGGATCGCCTTTGTGTTCGCGTACATGCTGTACCGGAAGAAGTATCATATCGTGGTACCTTACCTGATGGTACTGATCGTGTGGCTGACCGTGATCCTGGGTCCCACCTATCTGCCCAGATATGTGCTGATTTTCTGGTTTGGAATACCGTTGTTTGCGGCAATGCTGTTGGAGGAGCTATAATAATGCGTGGCATTACTGTTCACAGGTCAATGTCATTAAGTTAAGCCGGACGCGCTTTCGCTCAGTTCCAAACGCAGCGGTACTAAATTCGTGAAAAACCTCATTAAGTACCGGCGTTTTCCAATGGCTCTCAGGAGAATCCTATCATATCAGACGCTGTGTATAGACTTAACTTAATGACATTGGTTCACAGGTTTTCACAATGTAGACTGGACGGTTTGGACAAATTGTCAATGCGACGAAAATTCTCCATCAGTTGTAAAAAAATAACAATCGTGATATACTAAGCAGTAATATTTCCGCGATACAGTGTATTTTGCGTCAAAAGGAGCGGAAAGTTACCACAAAGACAAGGCTGGCCGGTCCTTACAGGCCGGGACAGAATAGAGAATCGGGATAACTGCGGCCTATATGCAGTTATGGATCAGGAATAAACAATGAACAGGATACTCAATAAAAGACAAGCTGTCTGTGGGACAGTCTGGATTATTGTGCTGTGCGTGGTGCTATCGCTGTGGCCGCTGCGGTTGGTGAAGGAGACGGTAGTCTCCGGCAGCAGCCGGCAGATTGTCATGGAATCCGATGAGATCGTGGACGGACATGCCCTGCAGCAAATGTTCGTCGCACAGTATGACAGATTAAAAAATATCAATCTTTACTTTACGGAAGGAACGGTCGGCGGGGAGTTCAACTTCGTGCTGTACGACGCTTCCATGAATATGATCATGCAGCAGGTGGTCAGCACGCAGGACATGGAGTCGATACCGGGGGACTGCAGGGTACAGATCAATATTGATACGGAAGTCGGAAGAGCTTACTATTATCTGCTGCAGGGAATGGATTCCCCGTTCCGTGTGGGCATTGAGGACACAGCGGCATCCGGCAACAAGTATAACGGCACACTCTACTACGGCAATGTGGAAGACGAGGAGCATTGTATGATCGCTTCCTATGAGTATGAGATGCCGCTTCGCAAGGGCAGGACATTATTATGTGATGCTCTGTTTGTGCTGTCCGGAATTCTGGCCACTTACCTGACAGGAAAGTATTATGGCAAATATCCGGAGAGAAACACGCTGGTCACGGTGGAGAAGACTGTGAAAACCGTGTTTAATCCGTTGATTGTTCTTGCAGGGGCAGGGGCGGCGGCAGCTGTCTGGCCGGCTCGGCTGTTTACAGGGAATACAGTATCTATCCTGTTTTATGAGGCCAGCATTCTGCTTGCTGTGCTTCTGCTGCTCTACGCGGTCAACCACGACAGGACAGGGCTGGCATCGGACGCATCCTTCACCGCCGTGCTGCGGGACAACTGGCAGGATTATTTGCAGTCGGCGCTTTTTGCGGGGGCGATCTGGGCCTGCTGTAATTATATGAATGGTCTGTATGAAATACATCATACGGTGGCGTACAGGCAGATGCTGATCTTCCTGGCAGTTGCCGCGCTGGTGACATATAAAGCAAAGGATATTTTCAACCTGGTTAATCTGGTGTACTGTGCAGCGGCAGGTATTGCAGGGTATCTGTATGGCCGGGAGGCGCTGGCAGCCCTTCAGGATCCTGAGGCGCTGGAGCTTTCGGTGGTAAAGCTTACCGTCTGGGTGGGAATCCTGGCGGGATTTGTTCTGATCGGTACGATCCGCTTTCTGGTGCAGGGAAGGGTCCGGGGACTATCTGTCTGGTATGGTATTCTTGTGGCCGGTTTCTTTGTATTGATCATTTTGTACCGCAATACGAGAGGATGGCCTGTCTATCTGGTATGTACCTTTACGCTCTTCTATCTGAATATGGCGGCCTGGGAGAAGAAAGCAGTGCTCTTACGCAATATCTGTAACGGCATTCTGTTTCACTTCGGGGCTATGGTAGTGTACTGCCTGCTGCACAGGCCTTATATGTTTTTCCAATATTACAGGTATCCGTTTATTTTCCATACCGTAACCATGTCGGCGGTTTATCTGGCGCTGGTGGTCTGTGCGGCACTGGTGAAGTTTCTGGACGCCTACCGGAGAAACAGAAGGCTGTCGGCGGTATATAAGGAGCTGGCCGTATTCGGGGTTTCAGCCGTCTATCTGCTTTTTACGCTGTCAAGAACAGGATATCTGGCGGTTGTGGCCATGGCGGCAGTGATGATTCCCGTGATGTGTTTTTCCATGAAGCACAGATGGCTCAGTATGCTTCGGAGCGCAGGAGTCATGCTGCTGGCGGTCCTGCTCTGTTTTCCGGTGATTTTCACGGCCCAGAGAATGATACCTGCTGTTATTGCCAGGCCCATACTGCATGAGATCGAGGAACTGCCTGCGGAGATTGTACACGGAAGAAATACGGATTCCTATTATTATATAACGATACAGCGGTTTATCCAGGTATTTCAGATGAAGATACTGGGCATTCCGGAGGAGAAGAGCCTGCGGGCAATCTATATGGTTGTGGATGGGGAAGCGGAAATGCCGGACAATCCCTTTCTTATTGATACGGATGTTATTTTACTGGCTTCGGCAGAAGATACGGCGGCGGGAGCCGCGGCAGAAGACGGTAGGGCGGCTGGCGAGGAATTCGATGAAGAGGAATCTTACACGAACGGGCGGCTGGATATTTTCAGAGTATATTATCGGAATCTCAATAAATTCGGACATGAAGAGATGGGTATTATGGAACCTGACGGGAACTATATCGTTCACGCACATAATATTTACCTTCAGGCTGCATATGACCACGGTATTTATGTGGGCGTTGTGTTTATTCTGCTGGGTGTGGGTACATTGATCCAGGCGGCATTTTATTTGCACAGGCACAGGGAAGACAGGGTATGTGCGGCTCTGCCCATGGCGCTTCTGATACTTTTTGCCGTGGCGGGGCTGACAGAGTGGATCTTCCATCCCTGCTGTCCGGTCGCATGCTGTTTGTTGTTGGTGCTTTCGCCCCTTTTGGTGGACGGACGGAGGGCAGTGTAGGAAGAAGATATGGAGAAGAAGAGAAAACCTTTTAACGCAAAACTGTTTTATAGAAGAACCTGCCTGATTATCTATGATATTATCAGCGTTGTGATTGCCAGTTATATGGCGATCCTGTGGCGTTATGATTTTCATCTGGATTCCATTCCGGATCATTTCATGCGTCCGGTGGAGCGTATTCTGCCCTTCAATATTCTCATAACGCTGGTCATTTTCTATATTATGCATCTGTACAGCAGTCTGTGGGCTTTTGCCGGAGAAACGGAGCTTCAGAATATCGTGGTGGCCTGCACCCTGTCAACACTGGCAGACAGTATCGGCCTGCAGTTTTTCAAGATAACGGCCCAGGCGGTGCCGAGAAGCTATTATCCCGCTTATCTGGCTATACTGGTGGTGTGTATTTTTGCCAGCCGTTTTTCCTACCGGTTCTTCCGGGGATTGAAACATAAGAAACAGAATAAGAACAATATGATTTCTGTAATGGTGATCGGCGCCGGGGAGGCGGCCAATCTGATTATCAAAGAGATTGTAAACAGCAATTTCTCTACGATGGTCATCAAATGTATCATCGATGACGACAAGGGAAAATGGGGAAGATACATTCAGGGCATCAAGGTGGTAGGCGGCCGGGACAAGATCGTGGAATGCGCGGATGTCTTCGAGGTGGACGAGATTATTGTGGCCATGCCTTCGGCTGCCAGAACGGAGATCCGTGAGCTTCTGGAGATCTGCAAGGACACCAACTGCAAACTGCGCTCTCTGCCAGGTATGTATCAGCTGGTGAACGGAGAAGTCAGCGTGAGCAAGCTTCGTGATGTGGAGGTGGAGGATCTGCTTGGCAGAGATCCCATTACGGTGGATATGGACTCGATTCTCGGCTATGTGCAGGGCAAGGTGGTGCTTGTCACGGGCGGCGGCGGGTCTATCGGAAGCGAATTGTGCAGGCAGATCGCGGCCCACAGGGCCGCGCAGCTTGTGATCGTGGATATTTACGAGAATTCGGTCTATGATATTCAGCAGGAGCTGAAGGAGAAATACCCGGAACTTGATCTGGTGGTGCTGATCGCTTCGGTGCGCAACACTAACCGTATGAATTATATCTTTTCACACTATCATCCGGATATCGTATACCATGCGGCCGCGCATAAGCATGTGCCGCTGATGGAGGACAGCCCTACCGAGGCGATCAAGAATAATGTATTCGGAACCTTCAAGACGGCACAGGCAGCGGCGATGAGCGGCGTGCGGCGTTTCGTCATGATCTCCACGGACAAGGCGGTAAACCCCACGAATATTATGGGAGCCAGCAAACGGATCTGTGAGATGATTATTCAGACCTTTGACAAGCATTATGAGACAGAATTTGTGGCGGTGCGCTTCGGAAATGTGCTGGGAAGCAACGGCAGCGTGATCCCGCTGTTCCGCAGGCAGATTGAAGCAGGCGGGCCGGTTACCGTGACACATCCGGACATCATCCGGTATTTCATGACGATTCCGGAAGCGGTGTCGCTGGTGATGCAGGCCGGCGCCTATGCCAGAGGCGGAGAGATCTTCGTGCTGGATATGGGAGAGCCCGTTAAGATACTGACGTTAGCGGAGAATCTGATCAAGCTTTCCGGATTCCGCGTGGGTGAGGATATCAAGATAGAGTTTACCGGGCTTCGGCCGGGTGAGAAGCTGTATGAAGAGCTGCTGATGGAAGAAGAGGGCATGAAAGACACGGCGAACAGGATGATCCATATCGGTAAGCCGATAGAGCTGGATGAACACGAATTCTTTACACAGTTGAAAGAACTGAAGGATGAGTGCCAGATAGAGAATTCGGATATCCGGCCTCTGATTAAGAAGATCGTGCCGACCTACCACAACCCGGATGAGGTGAATGATGCGGTGAACGGATAGACGATCGTGAACAGGAAAGGAGCAGGAACTGCCATGGACAGAAAAAGAATCTATTTATCTTCCCCGACCATGCACGGCGAGGAGCAGGAATATGTAAAGGAGGCATTTGACACTAACTGGGTCGCGCCCTTAGGACCCAATGTGAATGCTTTCGAAAAGGAAATAGCAGCGTATACGGACTGTGGCCATGCCGCGGCTTTAAGTTCCGGTACGGCGGCGATTCATCTGGCTTTGAAGCTGCTGGACATAAAGCAGGGAGACGTGGTCTTTGTGTCTGACCTGACTTTCTCGGCGTCCTGTAATCCCATCATATATGAGAATGCGTCCCCGGTGTTTATCGATGCGGAGCCGGACACCTGGAATATGTCGCCGGAGGCTCTTAAGAAGGCATTTGAGAAATATCCGTCGCCGAAGGCGGTGATCTGTGTCCATCTCTACGGTACACCGGCTAAACTGAAGGAGATCATGGAAATCTGCGGGGAGCACGGCGTGCCGCTCATCGAAGACGCGGCAGAGTCTCTGGGCAGTACTTATCAGGGTAAACATACAGGCACCTTCGGGAAATACGGCATTTATTCTTTTAACGGCAATAAGATTATCACCACTTCCGGCGGCGGCATGTTCGTATCGGCAGAGGAGGAAGCGGCAAAGAAGGTTACTTTCTATGCGACGCAGTCCAGAGATCCGGCCAGGCATTACCAGCATTCCAGGATCGGTTATAATTATCGGATGAGTAATGTGACGGCGGGAATCGGCAGGGGACAGCTTCTGCATTTGGAAGAGCATAAGGCCGGGAAGAAGGAGATTTACAGACAGTACCAGGAAGCCTTTGCGGATATGCCGGAGATTACCATGAATCCGCTGAATCCCGAGTCAGATGCGAACTGCTGGCTGTCCTGCATGACGATTGGGGAAGGCTGTGCGGTAACGCCGGATGAGGTGATGGATGCCCTGGAAGGGATCAACGCGGAGTCGAGGCCGATCTGGAAGCCGATGCATCTGCAGCCGTTTTTTGCGGCTTATGACTTTATCGCCCATAACGAAGACGGAAGCAGTGTGGGAGAGGATATTTTCAACAGAGGCTTGTGCCTGCCCAGCGATATTAAGAATACGGATGAGGATATGGAGCTTATTATCCGCACGGTGCGGGAGTGCTTTAAGAAATAGAAGGAGAAATCTATGGATTCTTTCGACGACAAAGAAAAGAGACAGATCTGCGATGAGATAGCGCATTTTTTCCGGGAAGAGTATGACCTGGAACTAGGGCTGATCGGGACGGGGAATATACTTGACTTCTTCCAGGAGACATTGGGAAAAAGGATTTATAACAAGGCTTTGGACGATGCGAAGAAGTTCTATGACCGGTACGCGGATAACATGGAGACAGATTACTATGCGCTGTACCAGGATGTGAGATAAAGGGGAAACGGGAATGTATAAGAACGGTGTCAAAAGATGTCTGGATTTTCTGTTGTCGTTGTGCGGAATCATTGTACTGAGCCCGGTGCTTCTTACGCTTTGCATTCTGGTGCGGGTGAAGCTGGGAAGTCCGGTTTTGTTCCGGCAGGAGCGTCCGGGCAGGAATGAGAAAATCTTCACACTCTGCAAATTCCGAACCATGACGGACAAGAGAGATGAGAACGGGAACCTTCTGCCCGATGAAGTGCGGCTTACGAAATTCGGGAAGCTGCTTCGGTCTACCAGCCTTGACGAACTTCCGGAGCTTTTTAATATCCTGAAGGGTGATATGAGCATTATCGGTCCCAGGCCCCTGCTGGTGCGGTATCTGCCCTGGTACAAAGAGGAAGAGCGGCACAGGCATGATGTAAGGCCGGGACTGACCGGACTGGCGCAGGTGAATGGACGGAATGCGCTGGGATGGGAGGACAGGTTTGCCTTCGATCTGGAATATGTGAAGCATTGCAGTTTCGGGATGGATCTGAAGATTATTATAATGACAGTGGGCAAGGTCTTAAAGCGCTCCGGAACTTTATCCGGCGCGGAGCAGACGGTGGAGGATTTTGATGTCTACCGTAAGAAACAGCAGGAGGGTATACATGCGAAAGATTCCCTTGTTTGAGAAAGAACTGGATAGAACCTGCATACAGGAATTGTCGGACAGCTGGGGGGATAATCGTTTCTTCATGAAAAGAGATGACAGCATTCCTTTCAGTTTCGGAGGCAATAAAGCGAGAAAGGCAGCGGAATTCTACCGGGAGATCCGGCAGACGGACACCGATGTCATTATGACCTATGGCAGCAACAGTTCCAATCACTGCCGTATCATTGCCAATATGGCGGCGGCTATGGGCCTGGACTGTCATATTATTTCACCGGAAGAAAACAGGACGATGCTGAACAATACCAGACTGGTGCAGGCCTTCGGGGCAGTCATTGAGACCTGTCCGGTGACCTGCGTAGCGGAGACGATAGAACGCAGGAAGGAAATCTATACACAGCAGGGGAGGCACCCTTATTTTATCGCAGGCGGCGGACACGGCAATCCGGGAACGGAAGGCTATGTCAAGGCTTATCAGGAGACCGCAGCCTATGAACAGGAGAATGACATTTACTTTGATTATATTTTTCATGCTTCCGGCACCGGTGCAACCCAGGCAGGACTGGTATGCGGCAGTCTGCTTGCCGGCGACAGGAACAGGCGGATCGTAGGGATCAGCATTGCCAGGGAGGAAGAAAGAGGCAGGAATGTAGTTAAGGACAGTATCAGGGAATATTTAGGCAGCCGCTTTGAAAAACTCTATACAGAGGACGCCCTTATCTTCACAGACGCTTTCAGGTGCGGGGGATACGGCAGCTACACGGCGGAGGTGGAGGAAACGATCAGCCGTGTGATGCACAGAGAAGGGATTCCGATGGATACGACGTATGTGGGGAAAGCTTTCCACGGCATGCTTGGCTTTGTGCGGGAAAACAGGATCCGGGATCAAAGGATTCTTTTTATCCACACGGGAGGATGCCCTCTCTTTTTCGACAAACTGACAAAACAGTGATCTTAACGGCATGGTTGGAGTTTTTGACGGGATTTGCGGCCGGGCAAAAAGAAAGGCGGGTGGCGCACATGAATATTTTGATCTTAAGTGCGGGGACAAGGGATAAAGTAGTGCAGTATTTTAAGAAAGAAGTGGGGGCGAAGGGGAAGGTAGTAGCTACCGACTGCAGTAACCTGGCGCCAGCGGTTTATGACGCGGACAAGTTCTATCTGGTGCCGCGGATCACAGCGCCGGAATATCTGGATGTGATCCTTGACATTTGTAAGAAAGAGCATATTGACGGTGTTTTTTCCCTGATCGATCCGGAACTGAGTCTGCTTGCGAAGGAGAGGGAGAGATTCCTGGCGGTGGGCACTACGCCGATTATATCGGATTATGATCTGGTGGAGACCTGCTTCGATAAGTACAGGATGTATCAGCTGCTGAGGAAAATGCAGATTCCCACCGGGAGGTGCTATCCGGACAAGGAAACATTCTACCGGGCGGTGGAACAGGGAGAAATATCCTATCCGGTGTTCGTCAAGCCCGTGAAGGGCAGCGCCAGCCTGCATATTAATAAGGTGGAGAGCCCTAAGGAGATTGAGGTCTTATATGACTTACACGATGATCTGATGATCCAGGAATATATGGACGGACAGGAGTATGGTGCGGATGTCTATATAGATATGATCTCCGGGAAATGTGTCTCCCTGTTCGTCAAAAAAAAGATAAAAATGCGTGCCGGAGAGACGGACAAGTCGGTATCTTATAAGGATGAGAAATTATTCGGTCTTATCCGGGATTTTGTGGAAGCCTGTGGTTTCCGGGGAATGATCGATATCGATATTTTTGAGATAGAGGGTACTTATTATATTTCGGAGGTGAATCCCCGCTTCGGCGGAGGGTATCCCCACGCCTATGCCTGCGGCGTGAATATGCCTGCGGCGATTCTTCGCAATCTGGAAGGGCAGGAGAACGAACCTGCGATAGGCGATTATGCGGAGCATGTCTGTATGATGAAGTACAATGAGATTGCGGTCCGGGATATGAGCGGAGAGGAGATTGTCCCGTGACGGATGACAAGGCCGGACTGTTGTGAAAGAGGCAGATTACTCTGCCATGGAGGATGCAAATGGGTAAAATACTTTTTCTGATAAACTCTTCCGGCGGCCTGTACGATTTCCGCAATGAATTCGTGCAGGCGCTGACGGCCAGGCATCAGGTTTATGTCAGCATGCCGGATGATGTCAAGGAGAAGGAGCTGAAAGCGGAGGGATGTCAGATTATTAAGACACCGATCAACCGCAGGGGGATCAATCCACTGGAAGATCTGAAGCTGTGCCGCGCCTACAGCCGGATGATGGGGGAGCTTAAGCCGGATCTGGTCATCACCTACACGATCAAGCCGAATGTGTACGGCGGATTTGCCGCGGGAAGAAGGAAGATTCCCTATATTGCCACAATCACCGGGCTTGGAGGCGCTTTTGACAGGACAGGGCTGTTTTTGAAACTGGTCATCACATTGTACCGGATGGGGCTTAAGAAAGCGGCCTGTGTTTTCTTCCAGAATGAGGAAAACAGGAGAATCTTTCAGAAGATGGGCATTACCGCGAAGAAGACCCGTATGGTTATGGGATCTGGGGTGAACCTGGAACGGCATCATTATGAGGAGTATCCTGCGGGGGAAGAGACCCGGTTTCTCTTTGTGGGCAGGGTGATGAAGGAGCGGGGAATCCTGGAATATATTGAGGCGGCGAAGGCGCTGCATAGTGACCGTGTCTTCTTCGATATCATGGGTTACTGTGATGAAGATTATCAGGATTTGCTGAACGGACTGGAGAAGAAGGGGATCATACGCCAGATCGGATTTCATACAGAGGTGCATCCCTATCTGGCGGCGGCCAGCGCGGTTGTGGTGGCTTCCTTCCATGAGGGAATGTCCAATGCGCTGATCGAGGGGGCGGCTACGGGAAGGCCTGTGATAGCGTCCAATATCAGCGGCTGCCTGGAAGCCTTCGAGGAAGGGCGTACGGGATTCGGATTTACGCCGGGCAGCGGGCAGGAGCTGATACAGGCTATGGAGAAATTCCTTGCCCTGTCTGTTGAGGAACGTGCCATGATGGGGCGCAGAGGCAGGGAGAAGATGGAGAAGGAGTTTGACAGGAGACTGGTCACCGGGGAATATATGGACGAGGTGCGGCAGATTCTGGATAACAGTTGAGCCAGGCCTGCGCATTTACTGCACTGACCGTGCCAAAATGTAACAGGGAAGCCGAAGACGGGGCCGTTACGACATCGGAAGAAGAGAGTTGGAGGAAAGCTTTCTGACAGGAGTGCAGGTACGGAAGGATAAGGAAGGAGCAGAAAGAGAATGGACTTATATGAGAAGATAGTGGGCGGCGAGGAGAAATTGTCCCTTGTGGGACTGGGCTATGTGGGTATGCCCATCGCAGTCGCTTTTGCCAGGAAGATCAAGGTGGTCGGATTTGACCTGAATGAGAAGAAGATTCAGATGTACAGAGACGGAATCGATCCCACCAAAGAGGTGGGCGATGAAGTAATCCGGCATACTGCGGTGGAGTTCACGGCAGATCCCGGGAAGCTGCGGGAGGCGAAATTCCATATCGTGGCTGTGCCTACGCCTGTGAATGATGACCATACGCCGGACTTAACGCCGGTGGAGGGAGCCAGCCGTATTCTGGGACAGAATCTGACGGAAGGTTCTGTGGTCGTGTTTGAGTCTACGGTGTATCCGGGGGTCACGGAGGAGATCTGCGTTCCGATCCTGGAGAAGGAGTCCGGACTTACCTGCGGCGTTGATTTTAAAATAGGTTATTCTCCGGAGCGAATCAATCCCGGTGATAAAGTACACCGGTTAGAGACTATCACGAAGATCGTATCCGGTATGGATGAGGAGACGCTTAATACGGTTGCCAGGATTTACGAACTGGTGGTGGAGGCCGGTGTGTACCGCGCGGAATCCATTAAGGTGGCGGAAGCTGCCAAGGTGATCGAGAACAGCCAGAGAGATATCAATATTGCATTCATGAATGAGCTGTCCATGATCTTCCATAAGATGGGAATCGACACGAAAGCGGTGCTGGAGGCGGCCGGAACCAAATGGAATTTCCTGAAATTCATGCCCGGCCTTGTGGGCGGGCACTGTATCGGTGTAGATCCCTATTATCTGACCTATAAGGCGGAGGAGCTGGGCTATCACTCACAGATTATCCTGTCAGGCCGCCGGATCAATGACGATATGGGCAAGTATGTGGCGGAGAGCCTGGTCAAGAGCCTGATTAAGGTGAGTATTCCCGTCAAACATGCCCGGGTGGCGATTCTGGGCTTTACTTTTAAGGAGAACTGTCCGGATACCAGAAACACCAAGGTGATTGATATCTACAAGGAGCTGGGAGAATACGGGATCGTTCCCGTGGTGGTGGATCCAGCGGCAGATGCCGAGGAGGCAGAGCGGCTGTATGGTATTACCTTCCAGTCCATGGAGGCTGTCCATGACATGGATGCCGTGATCATTGCGGTGGCCCATGAAGAATTCCTGAAATTTGACAGGAAAGCTGTGGACGGATTCTACAATCCGGCGCATCGGCGCAGGGTCCTGCTGGATATCAAGGGACTGCTTAACAGAAAAGACTATCAGACAGAAGATTATCTGTATTGGAGGTTGTAATATGAAAAGAAAACCTATGTCCACTTCTCACAAAGTATTTGCGCCGAGGCAGATATGGACACAAATTTGAGACAGAGACGGATCGGGCCATGGTTTATTCTGGGAGGGCTGCTGGTCTTCTTTTTGGGGATGCTTGCGGCCTGTGGAATAGGGATCTATAATGATTCCGAGCAGTATATATCGATGCATATACACAGGGAGCCGCTGTATCCGCTGTTTCTTGCCTTTTTCCGCATGTTATGCGGGGAAGGGTATCTGACGGCAGTGGCTGTGGCGCAGAATATCCTCACGGCGGCGGGCATCTGGGTGCTGGCGGAGTATCTTGCCGGGCATTTCAGGCTTCGGCTGTGGGAAGAGGTGGCAGTGGTCCTGCTGCAGATCATCCCCCACCTGATGACCAGATATGTGTCGGCGCTTCATATCTTTCTGGAAAATTCCGTGATGAGTGAGGCACTTTGCATTCCGCTGTTTCAGTTTTTCCTGTATTTCCTTCTCCGTATGCTGTTTGAAAACAGGAGAAAGGATGGGGTGTTAAGCCTGGGGTTTGCCTTCCTGCTGTCCATGACAAGAGGCCAGATGATGGCCACGATTCTGGTATGGATGGCGCTGCGGCTCATGCAGGTTCTTCTGAAGGCAGTATCGGAGAGAAGACTGCCTGTCAGTGACAGGCCGGAGCTTGTGTCCGGCAAGGGACGGGACGGCGGCCTGCGGCATAGACAGGCGGGCGCAGGGCAGGGAATTGCGGCTTTTGCCGTTCCGGTCATAGCGGCAGTTATGGTGTTCGGCCTGCGAAGCCTTGCGGTTCATGTGTATAATTATGCTGTAACGGGGTATTTTATGGGAAATACCTATGGTCAGGTCAATACGCTGACCAATGTGATATATGCCTGTGACAGGGAAGACGGAGAAGTATTTGAGGAAGGCAGCTTAGAGCGCGCATTCTTCGAACGTTTCTATGAGGAGGCGGATGCGCTGGGCGCCAACTATAAATACGGCGGCGATACTTTTGCAGAGCGGGCGAGGCACCTGGAGTCTCATCATGATGTTCTGAAATTCCAGGTGTTGGAGGCTGACTTGTCGGCCTATTATTTCAGTCTGGGAAAGATAGATTACTATCAGCAGAGCAGCATGTCCGATGAGATGGCAGGGAGGATGCTTGGAAAGCTTCTGCCGGCCTGTTTCGGGCAGTGGCTTTATGACTATATCCTGCTGTGCACTTACGGGTTTATCCGGAGCGTGGCGGTGGTACATCCGCTGATCAACTGGGCAGCCCTGGGGGTCTATCCCGGAGCGGCGGGACTTGCCCTGTGGCAGGTATGGAGGCGGAAGAAGAGCGACGGAGCGTGGGTTATGGGCGTGGCACTTTTGTTTATCGCGGCGAATGTATGCGCCACTTCCCTGACGATTATGTGCCTGTCGCGCTATATGATTTATGGATTTTCCTTCTTCTATACGGCGGGGTTTTTGCTGGTCAGGGAGTGGGTGCAGGGAGCGAAATAAGGAATGGATTGGGTGGCAGCGTTATTTGGCTGAGCCGGATGTGCCCAACATTGTGTGGTTGTCCTGAGGACACGCTTTCGCTCGGCTCCAAACGTAACGGTACTAAGCTCGTGAAAAACCTCGCTAAGTGCCGACGTTTTCCAACGGCCCTCAGGACAACCACACAATATCAGGCGCTGTGTACGGGAATAATTTAACGCAGCGGCATTACTTAATTGAATTGATTCAGCCGGACGGCTGCTGTATAAATAGAGAAAAAGAGGACAAAAAAATGGGATATCGTGACATTAAATTTGACGAAAACAGTGTGTTTCTGGTAGGAGGCGGTGCAGGATTTATCGGCTCGAATATTTGCGAGGCGTTGATCGATATGGGCTATAGGGTGCGGTGTCTTGACGATCTGTCCACCGGGAAATATGAGAATATCGAGGCGCTTATTCCAAATGAGAGATTTACCTTTATCAAAGGGGATATCAGAGAACTGGAAACCTGTAAGAGCGCGGCGGAAGGTGTGGATTATGTACTCAACCAGGCGGCGTGGGGCAGTGTGCCGCGCAGCATTGAGATGCCCCTTCTGTATGAGGAGATCAATATACGGGGCACCTTGAACATGATGGAAGCTGCCAGAGAGTGCGGTGTGAAGAAGTTCGTCTATGCGTCCAGTTCTTCAGTGTACGGAGATTCTACGGAGCTGCCGAAGAAGGAAGGCCGGGAAGGCCATGTGCTGTCGCCTTACGCACTGACCAAGAAGGTGGACGAGGAGTATGGACGTCTGTATAAAGAACTGTACGGACTGGATACCTACGGGCTGCGTTACTTCAATGTGTTTGGCCGCAGGCAGGATCCCAACGGTATGTATGCGGCTGTGATCCCGAAGTTTATCAGGCAGCTTCTGCACGGTGAGGTGCCTACGATCAATGGCGACGGCATGCAGTCCAGAGATTTTACCTATATCGACAATGTGATCGAGGCAAATCTGAGGGCATGCAAGGCTTCCGCTGAAGCGGCAGGGCAGGCGTATAACATCGGGGCAGGCGGCAGACTGTTCCTGACCGACATTTACAAGCATCTCTGCGAGGCGCTGGGGAAAGACGTGGAGCCGAACTACGGTCCTAACCGGAAAGGAGACGTGCGGGATTCCAATGCGGATATCAGCAAAGCAAGGGAACTGCTGGGATATGACCCGGAGTATGATTTCGAGAAGGGAATCGCGCTTGCCATTGACTGGTATAAGGAGTATCTGGCGTAGGTGCAGCGGATTTCGTTGCACGGGAACGTGCTAAATAAAAGAAGGAAAGTAACAGGGATGGAATCTGAACTGTTATGAAGGAAACAGAGCGGACATGGAATTCAAACTGGGTAGATATCACATTCAGATAGCCAGAGAATATGATATTGACGGCACAAGGCCGAAGATTTACAATGCAGAGGGGCATCTGCTTGAGACCTATTTTATCAAAAACAGGCACTCGCAGCATGCCCCTTTCGGGCATGAAGGGAAGTACTTTTTCTGGGACCGGTATAATTACGGCCTGGACACCCATTTCTATGGGCCGGAGGCCATGCCTCACCCTCTGGGGAAGCCCCGTGTGAAATACGGGATGCTGACGGAGTCGCGGACCATCGTACCTAAAGACTATGAGGTATTTCACAAGTACAGAGGGCTGGAGAAGGAATTCCGGTATATTTTTACGTATGATGAAAGAATCCTGAACGAGACAGAGAATGCCAGATTCTATCCGGTTGCAGCGGGCATCTGGAACCGTAAAATGCAGGAAGGCCTGTACCGGAAGAAGGATTGTGATCTTTCCATTCTGTCTTCCGACAAGACGATGTGTGAGCTTCATAAATTCCGGCTGGAGCTTGCCAGAATGTGTAAGAGAGAAAAGCTGGCAGACACTTACGGCAGATTCGACGGCGGCGCGTATGTGGAGAATGTGGACGAGACGCTGGATCCTTACCGTTTCTCACTGATCATAGAGAATGACGTGTCGGACTATTATTTCTCGGAACGGCTCACAAGCTGCTTTGCGGCACAGACCATTCCGGTCTATCTGGGGGCGCGCAGGATCACGGAGTTTTTTAACGGGGACGGGGTGATTGCGCTTCAGTCGCCGGACTTAGAGGAGGCAAAGCGCAAAATCAGGGAATGCACGCGGGAGACTTATGAGGCCAGGCTGCCTGCGGTGCTGGATAATTATAACAGAGTGCAGGAGTATGTGAATATGCAGGATTATCTTTATGAGCACTATCTTGGGGGCACTCCGTTGGGATAAGAAATGGAATGACAGTCTGGCCTGACAGATAATTTATAAATGACAGGGGTATAGAGGATGGAGGAATAAAATGAAATACAGAGTAGTCGTATTCGGGGTGAAGGACACCTCGGAGAATATTGTCAGCTTTATTCAGGAGCAGATCTGCCCGGTGGATCTGGTGATCACGATCAGCCCTGAGGTGACGAAGAAGAATCAGGTGTCGGGATATAAGGGACTGTCGGTTCTGACTAAGCGGTATGGAATCCCGGTACACGAAGCGGACAGTTACTTCCTGACGGATGAGAAGACCCAGAAGTTTATCCGGGAGAACGAGTTCGATATCGGCATCTCCATGGGATGGCAGAGACTGATACCGCCTTCTGTCCTGGATGCTTTCAAGTACGGTATATACGGATTCCATGGCAACTGTGGGTATCTGCCTTTCGGCAGAGGGCGTTCGCCGCTTAACTGGTCGATCATTCTGGGGGATACCAGATTCAACCTGAATATGTTCCGTTATGATGAGAAGGCGGACAGCCCCAATGTGTTTGCCACGGAGATGTTTTCCATCACTCCTCATGATGATATCCGTACGGCACAGTATAAGAACATGATCTGTTCCAAAAATCTGATTAAGAAGCTGCTCAGGGCTTATAAGGAAGACCATATTGTGATCCGGACGGAATCTAAGGATTATGATTCCTGGTATCAGAAACGGACGGCGGCGGACGGTAAGATTGACTTCCATGCAAGAACGAGAGAGATTTACAACCTGATCCGCGGTGTTGCGGCTCCCTTTCCCGGGGCGTATGCCATGATCGGGGAAGAGAAGGTGACGGTATGGGAAGCCCATCCCTTCGATGAGATGATCGATTTCTCCGCCTATGCACCGGGCGAGGTGATCGACGTATTTGACCAAAAGCCGGTGGTGCGGACTGTGGACGGGTCTTTGCTGATCGACCGCTATGAATGTGCCAGACGGATTGCTGTGGGGGATGTGCTGGAATAGAGACATGAAAGGTTCTGCGTCTGATTCTTATGAAATGTCTGTGCGGAGATTGAGAAGGACGGGGAATAAGGGCAACAAGGTTTGTGCCGCCAGGCGGCATGACGGGAAGGTAGAAGGGCTTTGCTATGTCGGAGACAATTCGTGTACTTCATGTGCTTGGCGGGGTGGGACTCGGCGGCGCGGAGAGCCGTATCATGGATTTATACAGACAGATGGACCGGGAGGAGATTCAGTTTGACTTTCTGGTGCACAGTTCTGCCATGAATCACAGGCATAACGCCTTCGCGGAGAACGGAAGCAAAGAAGGTTCAGCTGCACAGCCGGACAACGTAAGGGGCGGCAGGAAGCCGGAGTTCTATGATGATGAGATACATCAGCTGGGAGGACGTATTTATGTACTTCCCAAATTTAAAGTATATAATTATTTCTCTTACAGAAGAGCGGTGAAAAACTTCTTTCAGAAGCATCATGAATTCCGGGTGGTACAGGGACATATGACCAGCACGGCCGGTATTTATCTGCCGATTGCCAGAAAGAGCGGCGTGCCCGTCACGGTGGCGCATTCCAGAAATGCGGGTGTGGTGAAGGGGCCAAAAGGGATTGCCACGAGATTTTTCCGGCGGAATCTGGCAAAGAAGGCGGATTATTGTTTCGCCTGTTCTGAACTTGCCGGAGAAGATGTGTTCGGGAAAAAGGCCATGGATCAGGGTAGGGTGAAGATCATTCATAATGCCATTGACGCGGGCAGATTTACCTACGATCCCGGTAAGCGTGCGGAGGTCAGAAAGAAGCTTGGCCTGCGGGAAGAACTGGTGCTTGGTCATGTGGGACGCTTTAACTATCAGAAAAACCACCCTTATCTGATTGATATTTTCGCCGCGGTTTGTAAGCGCAGACAGGATGCGGCGCTGCTCCTGCTGGGGGAAGGATCGGATCTGGAAGGGATCAGGGCAAAATGCCGTATGCTGGGGATTGAAGACAAGGTCTGGTTTCTGGGAAATCAGAAAAGGCCGGAGGATTACTATCAGGCTATGGATATTTTCCTTCTGCCCTCCTTCTTCGAGGGACTGCCGGGGGTACTGGTGGAGGCTCAGGCGGCAGGGCTGAAATGTTTCGTGTCGGATACAGTCACAAGAGAGGCCGAAGCTACGGATTTGGTTACTTATCTGAGTATCAGACAGCCGGCGGACCGCTGGGCCGGAATCATCCAGGATGAGGCTGCCTATGAGAGAGAGAACACCTGTCAGCGGATGAGGGACAGCGGCTTTGACGTGGCAGCACAGGCGGCGGGTTACCGGCTGTTCTATCAGAAGGGAGATTGTTCAGGATTATGAAGAAACTGCTATTGATCGTGCCGTCCTTACACCAGGGCGGCCTGGAAAAGGTATGCGCGGCGACAGCCAGGCTGATGCAGCCTTATTTCGATGTGAGGATCGCGATTTTCGATTCCCGCAACATAGCTTATGATATCAAGGGAATTCCAGTAAGCGATCTGAGTCTTCCCAGCCGTCCCGGTAAGATTGCCAAGGTGATCAATGTGATCAGGCGGGGAATCAAACTGCGCAGACTGAAGAAGAGCGAACAGACCGACATTGCTTACAGCTTCGGCCCTACGGCCAATCTGGCCAATCTGGCATCCGGCGGCAGGAGCGAAAAGTGGCTGGGTATCAGAAGCTATATGGATATGGGGAATCCCAGACAGATCCGGCTGTTCTGTAAGTGTGCGGACAGAGTAATCTGCTGTTCCGAGACCATATGCCGTGAGGTATGGGAGAAATACCGGTGTGAGAAGGCAGTGACTCTTCAGAATCCTTTTGACATGAAGGAAGTGAAAGCCCTGTCCGAACTGGAGGAGGCGGAACTTCCCTGGGAGACAGGGCGCATTCTGATATCCATGGGACGGGAAGACGTGGTCAAAGGTTTCTGGCATCTGCTCAAGAGTTTCGCTCTGGTGCATGGGAAGCTGCCGGATACGAAACTGATGATCATCGGCAAGGGGGAATTTTCGTCCTATCGGGAATTGGCGGGTAAGCTGGGAATCGATGATGCGGTCTGTTTCACCGGTTTGAAGAAGAATCCCTACCCTTACCTGAAAAGGGGCAGTTTATATATGCTGACTTCCTACTACGAGGGTTTTCCCAATGCAATGGTGGAGGCAATGTCCATGGGGCTTCCGGTGATCGCTACGGACTGTATGACGGGCCCCCGGGAGATTCTGGAGGAGCAGTATGGTATCTTGGTCCCGAATATGAGCCCGGCGGAGGATTTTAATCCGGAGCATATCACGGAGGAAGAGAGAAAGCTTGCGGATCGGATCACAGCGCTTCTGGAGGATCAGGAGAAGATGGCGCATTACCGTGAAATGTCGCTTAAGCGTGCCGGGGATTACACGGCGGAGTCTTATATTCAGAAGATCTGCCAGTGGGCTGGGGTGCGGCCATTTGCCGTTTATGATACAGCAGGAGAAAGAGATGATAGAAATGCATACAGACAATAAACTGCATATGCCCGGGAGACGGCAGCTCCTGCAGCTGATTCCCTTTGCCCTGTTCTACTGTGGGGCGGCGATCCTGGGACAGCTGGAGAAGGCGAGAACCCTGGGGATTTTACGGAATCTGGGAAGAATCCTGCTGTGGTTTGCCGGCAGCTATGGGGTACTTCTTCTCTTGTGCGTGATTCTCTCACAGAGAAAAGGGACCGTGACGCCCCGGCGGAGAAGAAGGGAGGGGAAGTGGTATGTTTATGTTCTCTTTACGGCGGGATGTCTGCTCTGCTATCTGCCCTATTTTCTTATGTACTTCCCCGGATGGCTGAACAATGACGCGGTATGGCAGATCGAGCAGATTCTGGGATGGGCGCCGGGTTCGAACCATCATCCCTATTTTCATACACTGATCATGAAATGCTTCTTTATGGCGGGATACCGGCTGTCAGGCACTTACACGGGCGGCGCCGCTTTCTATACGTTTTCTCAGGTATTGATTATGGCGATGGTGTTTGGCTTTTTCCTGTACTGGCTGTATAAGCGGGGGACCAGGATTCTGTGGCTGATCCTGGCGTTTGCGTTCTATGCGGTTCTGCCGGTCAATGGTCTGCTGACGATCTGCATGGGGAAGGATGAGTTCTTTACGGCGGCGCTGCTGTTCTTTGCATGGATGACGGTGGAATTTGATCTGGACGCACTCACTGAGGCGGGCAGGGGTAAGCGGGCAGAGTATGCGCATGAGAGTAGAGGGCGGAAGAAGCTGAATAGACGCACTATATTGAGAGGGATGGCATATTTTGCCACAGGACTTCTCGTCTGTCTTCTGCGAAGCAATGGTATTTTTATCTTTTTTGGGACGGTTTTTATCCTTATTGTCTCTAAGAAAGTGAAGAGCGGGATATTTCCGGCCAGGACCTGTGTGTGCGGTGCTGCGGTGCTGCTGTGCTATATGATCTGGCAGGGTCCTGTGCTGCATGCGCTGGATGTGGAGCCGCCGGATACGATCGAAGGGCTGACCATGCCGGTGCAGCACATCCTGTGTGCCTATCTGAAGGGCGGCGAGCTTACGGAGGAAGAGATTGGGATGATTGACCAGGTGGCGCCGGCAGACCAGGTGGGTGATTATTATAATCCGTGGCTGTTCGATATCGTGAAGAATTTCATCAGGGAGGAAGGAAACCAGCAGGTGATTGAGGACAACAAATGGGCGTACTTTAAGCTGTGGCTTGGAGTCGGCCTGCGCAATCCTTTCCAGTATATGGTGGCGGAAGTGCGCCAGACTGCCGGATACTGGGCGTATGATGTGAAGGATTATGAGCGAGTGTACGGAGAGTATTACATGGTGGATAATCCCCTTGGGATCACCGCGCAGAGGAAACTTTTTACATATGAGAATGAACTGGCAATGCATGATTTCCTGATGGGATTCCAGGATCTGTACAATAAAGTATGGAGTTTGGGGTTAAATACATGGCTTATGGTTTTTGGGATTGCCTATCTGGTATATCACAGAAGAAGCGTGATGATTTATGTGCCCTTTCTTATGCTGCTTATCACACTTCTTCTGGCGACACCGGTATACAATGAATTCCGTTATGCGTACGGGCTGTTTGCGGCCTTCCCGATTCTGTTTGCTTACAGCTTCTCGGAAGGGTGACTGCGGGCTTCGGGGCGTGTCAGGCCGGCAAATGGCAATGGTAAGAAAGAGGAGATGGGAAGAGCAGATGAAAAAGTGGTGTAAGGCAGTTTTGTTTATCATTCCGCTCCTGTGTATGGTGGCGGCAGTCAACTGGTATGTGGATTCCTATGGGTATCTGAGGGTTACATACGACCGGATCGGCGGGCAGATGGCGGTTCATGGAAGGAATGTGGAAGGGCTGGAGGAGTCGGATTTCAACGACAGAAAGCTCCTGCTGGCCTGCCTGAAACAGCAGGAAGGACCCAGGGAAATGATTGTCGCGGGTTCCAGCCGGGTGATGAATTTTGATCACTATATGTTCGGCACGGATTCCTTCTACAATACGGGACTGTCCGAGTCAACATTCAAGGATTTGCTGGCGGTGGCCGGGATTCTGGAATTGAACGGACAGATGCCGGAGAAGCTGATGATAGGGGTGGATGCTTTTCTGTTTAATGCAAGCCATAACAATGACCGGTGGATGGACCTGGAGGACTATGTGAATTACATGGAGGGCAGGCTGGAAGCACGTCTTCATGCAGAGACAACAGATGGGTCCGGACAGGCACAGGCCGTAACCGGGGAAGCGGGAAACGGCCGGGGAAGTGCGGACTTGGTGCCGCAGGCCAATACCGGAAGGGATCACAGCAAATGGCTGTCCCTGGATTACTTCCGCTATAATGTCACGCTCCTGCCGGAGCACAAGCGCTTCGCCGTAACCTATACGCAGGACTGGGAGACGGAGCGGTATCTGAAACATTATGACGGCAGCATCTCTTATCAGAGAAGCCTGCGGGAGGTGGATGTGAAAGATGTGGAGGCGTTGACGAGACAGTCCATTGAGGAGCAGGTGGTGTACCGGATGACTGACTTTCATAAGATCGATGAGGAGAGCATGGCGCTTTTTGCCGCTTTGGTTGATTATCTGCAGGAGCGGGGCGTGGAGGTGATGTTATACTTGCCACCCTATTCGCCCATGATGTATAATTACATAGAATCTGCGGAGCAGTATCAGATTACCTTTCAGATAGAAGAAAGGATCAGACAGCTGGCGGCGGGCCGGCACATAGCGCTGTATGGTT
This sequence comes from Clostridia bacterium, assembly GCA_910575245.1. GTDB lineage: Bacteria > Bacillota > Clostridia > Lachnospirales > Lachnospiraceae > UBA3282. Next base: position 310,123 of record CAJTEN010000001.1, read on the forward strand.
CCTATGATCCTGCGGGCTGTAGGCTTGAGATGACGGATCTGTATGATATTTACCATGTGAAGACAGAGAAGATGATGGATACCTTCTATCCGGTGATTACGCCGTAGTGTGCAGAGCAGCATGAGGGCCTGATTGTGTGGAAGAGATACGGTGACGGTTCAGACAGGCCTGGGTATTTATGGCGTTGACCGTGCCCGGATATAGTGGTTGAAGAGACTCGGCCGTGGGCGTATCGATTTGGGATGGACGGATACATGCTGCAGTGAAATGAAAGGCCGGATTGTTACGAAAACATAGAGACAGGGAAACAATGTCATTAAGTTAAGCCGGACGCGCCTGACATGATAGGAATCTCCTAAGGACGCGCTTTCGCTCGGTTCCAAACGCAGCGGTACTAAATTCGTGGAAAACCTCATTAAGTACCGGCGTTTTCCAACGGTCCTAAGGAGAATCCTATCATATCAGACGCTGTGTATAGACTTAACTAAATGACATTGGACAGGGAAAGGTACGGTTGATCTATATGAAAGCAAATGTTACTTACTGGTTGGATCAAAGTGCAGAGAGACTGCCGGACAAGATCGCTTTTGCAGATGAGCACAAGGAGATTACATTCGGGCAGCTTAAGCAGCAGGCTATGGCATTGGCGACGCGGATGCTGGAGAAGGGATTGTTTAAGAAACCGGTAGTCATATATCTGGAAAAGGGTGTTGATGTACTGGTTTCTTTTATGGGCGCGGCATACAGCTGCAATTTTTATTCGCCGATAGACATTGATATGCCGGCCAGCCGTGTCAATAAGATTCTGGAGGTGCTCGGGCCGGCACTTGTCATTACGACGGCTCAACTGCGCAGGACTTTCGAGAGCTATGCGTATGAGGGAGAGTATCTCCTCTTTGAGGAAGCGGCTGGCACATCTGCGGATGAAGAGATGATTGACAGGGCGAGAGAGCGGGGCATCGACACGGATCTTCTGTACGTACTGTTTACCTCCGGTTCTACGGGTGTGCCGAAGGGTGTGACAATCAACCACAGGTCGGTGATCGACTATATTGACTGGGTGACGGAAACCTTTGGCATTACGGAGGAGGACAGCTTCGGCAACCAGGCGCCTTTCTATTTTGATAATTCCATTCTTGATATTTACAGCACGGTCAAGAGCGGTGCCACTACCTATATTATTCCGAAGAATCTGTTTGCACAGCCTGTTCCTTTATTGGAATATCTGAAAGCAAAGAGGATCAACACGATCTTCTGGGTACCCTCAGCGCTGATCGTGGTGGCGAAACTGAAAGCATTCCGGAATGTGGATCTGTCGGATACTTTGCTAAGAGTGCTGTTTTGCGGCGAGGTGATGCCCAACAAACAGCTTAATATATGGCGTAAGTTCCTGCCGGATGTTCTGTATGCGAATCTTTACGGGCCTACCGAGATTACGGATGCCTGTACTTATTATATTGTAGACCGTGAATTTGCGGATGAGGAACCGCTTCCGATCGGCATTCCCATGGCCAATACGGATATTCTGGTTTTAAACGATAAGGATGAACCTGTGGAGGGAGATGAGATCGGAGAACTCTGTGTCAGGGGAACTTCACTTTCCATGGGGTATTATAATAATCCCGGGAAGACGAGAGAGGCCTTCGTGCAGAATCCTTTGAATCCCTGTGTCCCTGAGACGATATACCGCACCGGAGATCTGGTGAAATATAATGAGTACGGAGAGATCGTATATCTGTCCCGCAAAGACTTTCAGATCAAGCATATGGGACACAGGATCGAGCTGGGTGAGATCGAGACCGCGGTCTCTTCCCTGGAAGAGATTTCACTCAACTGCTGTCTGTACGATGAAAAACGGCAGAAGATCGTCCTTTTCATAGAAGAAGACCTGGAAAAGGCCTATATCAATGATAAGATTTCCGGGCTGGTGCCGGAGTACATGCTGCCGGGCAAAGTGGTCTCCCTCGAGAAAATGCCCATCAATGCCAACGGAAAGATTGACAGGGTGAAGCTGAAGGAACTGTTATGAGGCGGACATGGAAACTGCTATCATAACATGCGGATAAGAAAGGTATCATAATCGAAATGGATATGAATACGGCATTTCAGAGGATCCTTATCCTCGGCTACGGCAAGGTGACAGGGGAGGTACTGCAGTACGTCTGCGGCCGGAGAGAAGAATACGGTTATCGGATAGAGTTTATCGAGCATGAGATCCATCCTTTCAGCGTTACGGAACAGATTTGTGCCACGCACAAGATTCCTTACCGGAGAATCACGGATAAAAGAGAGCTGGCAGCATACCTTGGCCAGATAGAAGAAAAGACATTGCTCATCAGCGCCAGTAATAATTTCCTGTTCCCGGCCTCCCTGGTGGAGAAGCCCCATATCACCATTATCAATTTCCACAATGCCCTCCTGCCTGCCTATCCCGGGAGAAACGCCCCCACATGGGTGATCTATATGGGAGAAAAGAGGACCGGCATCACATGGCATTACGTGACCGCAGGAGTGGACGAAGGCAGCATCATCATACAGAAAGAATGTGGGATCACCCCGGATATGAAAGCCTACGAACTGACAGAACGGCTTATGGATCTTGCCGCAGAAGCCTTCCGGGAAAGCTTTGCCCAGATTATGGCAGAGAGCGTAAAAGCGAGAGAACAGGGATTTGATCCCGGACGGCGGATGTACCGGTCCTTCGAAGTGCCCTCAGACGGTACCTTTGCGATGACGGACAGACCCGAAGAGATCTACCGGCTTTTAAGAAGCGTAGACTACGGCAAGAACAATATTTTTCCACCTGTGAAGACAACGGTAGACGGACAAGCGGCAGAAATCCTCAGATACCGCAAAATCCCCATAGATAAGCGCAAGGACGGAGAAGAACTTTTATATCTGCCGCTTGACGGCGGTAATTTATTAAAAATAAAATATCATTTTATATAGCGGATCTGTTTATTAACCCGCCCGGGCATCCGTTTTACACAACTCAATTAAAACGCTATTCGAAAGGAGCACCTTAAAAATGCAAGAAAGAATCCTGGAAATTTTATCCGAATACTGTGAAGAAGCCCTCACCTACAACGGTGACAGCATGATGGAAGACGGTATCATCGATTCCTTCACCGTCATCAACGTAGTTAGTGACCTGGAAGATGAATTTGATATCGAAATTGACGCAAAATATGTAATAGCAGAGAATTTCAGGAACAAAGAGGCGATCATCGCGCTGGTGCAGAAATTATTGGAGGAATAAATGCAATTTATATCGTATTCCTTTGTCATTCTCTGGATGATCACGTTTGCGCTGTATTACCTTCTCCCTAAGAGGATGCAGTGGTATGTTCTGCTTGCCGCAAGCCTTATCTTCTATGGCGTCGGCCTGGGAGGATTTCCTTTGAATCTGCTCCTGACCGGCGTCACGACTTATGGCTGCGGTATTTATATAAAGAAGGCATTGGAGCAGGAGAAGGAAGCGCGGAAGCAATGTGTTGACAGAGAGCAGAAGAAAACAGTTAAGGCGGCATTCCAGAAAAGGCGAAAGCGTGTGCAGATTCTCTATATGGCGTTTAATTTGGGGCTGCTGGTATTCTATAAGTATGCTGTGATTGCAGTGCCTGTGATTGAGACGCTGATGGGGAGGCATGCAGGCTTTCTGGAGAAAGTGATTATGCCTTTGGGAATATCTTTTTATACTCTGACAGCAATCAGTTATGTGGTGGATGCCGGAAGAGAGAACTGTGAAGCCGAGACGGATTTCCTGAAGGTTCTGCTGTTTCTGGCATATTTTCCCTCTGTTACCCAGGGCCCTTTCAATCGTTTCAGCCAGATGAAGGAACAGTTTGCGGGGGAACATGGGTTTTCCTATGACAGAATGCTCCGCGGGATACAGCGGTTTGTCTGGGGCGCCTTTAAGAAGCTGGTGATCGCGGACAGGCTGGGCATCTTTGTAGACAGAGTATACGGAGTTGAAGCAGCTTCCGTTTCCGGCAGTATTTATGCCTGTGCCACGGTTCTGTATATGCTGCAGCTGTATGCGGATTTTTCCGGCTATATCGATATGGCATCGGGTGTCAGTGAGACCTTTGGTATCATACTGCCTGATAATTTCAGGCGGCCTTACTTTGCAAAGTCGGTGGCGGAATTCTGGCGCAGATGGCATATTACGCTGGGAGCCTGGTTTAAGGATTACGTGATGTTTTCCTTTGTGATGTCGGGTACAGGACGCAGGCTTGGAAAGGCGTGCAAGAATAAATGGAACGGATATGGCAGGCAGGCAGTGCCGATTATGGGTACTATGCTGGTCTGGTTCTTTACGGGAATATGGCACGGCAGAACGGTAAGTTATATGCTCTGGGGTATTTACTACGGCCTGATCATGAGCGTTTCTCTTGTACTGGAGCCCTTTTATGAAAGCTGGAAAGAGCGGCTTCCTGTTAAGGGGAAGCATGGAGAGAGAATATGGACGTTTATCCGCATGGCAAGGACATGGCTGATCGTATTCCTGGCGGATGTGCTGATCAGAAGCGGGAGCCTGGCACAGGCGGGGGCGATCTATACTTCTTTCGTGACACGACTGCACATCGGAAGCCTGCTTTCAAGTGAAATAACTTCCTATGGCCTTGGCAGATATGATTTCCTTCTGCTGATTCCGGTTCTGCTTATCTGGCTTGCCGTTTCCGCGGCGGAAGAGCGCGGACTGGATGTGAGGACTGTGCTTGCAGGAAGACCGGCGGTTATCAGGTGGGCCTGCTATTACGGGATCGTGCTGATGGTGCTGATTACGGGAATTTATGGCGGAAGCTATGATACGGCGGTGTTTATGTACCAGAGTTTCTGATATTAATAACAGGTGGAATATATAACGCGCGTATTATTTTATGGAGATATGTCAGAATTACCGGAGGAAACAGGATATTATGGCAAGGAAAATCGCATTTCATCTGAATTGCCTGGAGCAGGGGGGAGCGGAACGCGTGGTGACGAATCTGGCGAACCGGTTTGCCAGGGAAGGGTACCAGGTTATTATCGCCACGGAGTGGTATGGAGAAAACGAATTCCGGATTGACCCGCAGGTACGCCGTGTCCATGTGGGGCTGCGTGAAGGAGACGAGAAGAAGCATCGTCTGATACAATTCCTGCTTCGGGTTAGATATTTGAGAAGGTTTTTGAAGGAAGAAAAACCGGATATTCTGATTCCTTTTGCCAGAAAAGCTCTCTATAGGGGACTTATGGCAGCATATTTTGTCAAAATACCGGTGCTGATTTCTGTCAGGACCGATCCGGCAGGCCACTATGAGGAGCGTTCTGATAAGATTCAGATACCGCTGCTGTTTCCACGGGCGGACGGCTGTGTGTTCCAGACGCAGGGAGCCCGGAAATTCTTTGCACCGAGACTGCAGAAGAACTCCCGGATCATTTTAAATCCTATCAATCCGAAATATATCGGCGTACCGGAACCAGCGGTAAGACAGAAGACAGTGGTGCAGTCCGGCAGGCTGGTGGACTTTAAGAATCAGCCTATGCTGATTCGTGCATTTGTCGAGGTGCATAAGAAACATCCGGACTATGATCTGAAAATATACGGCGGAGATTCCTTCGACGGGACGAAGGAGATTCTGGAGCAGATCATTGATGAGAATCAGGCGCGGGAATATGTGCACCTGATGGGAGCCAGTGACAGTCTGGAAGAGGAGATAAAGGATGCGGCCCTGTTCGCCTTTTCCTCTGACTGGGAGGGGCTGCCAAATGCACTGATGGAGGCTATGGCGCTGGGACTTCCTGTGGTGGCGACGGATTGTCCCTGCGGCGGTCCCCGCACGATTATGACCCATGAGGTGAATGGTCTTCTGGTGCCGATCAAGGACCAGAAGGCAATGGAAGAGGGTATCAACCGTCTGATCGAGGATCGGGAACTGGCGGAACGTCTTGGCAGAGAAGCAAGGAAGATTGCGGATCGGGCGAATGACCAGGCGATTTATGAGCAGTGGCGGGATTATATTGAGCAGCTTTGCAATGGGGAAAAGTCTGGTGTATGGAAAAGGCGGGGATGAATGGGAGAGTATTAATATGCAGTGTGGTTATTTCATATCGTGTTCGTGGAAGCCTGGATGAAAAAGAGAGGGCTATTTTCTAAAGAGATTTCTTTGAGAGACTTATGGAATCCTTGGCTCGCTTGGGAGGTATAATGACGATAGAAGATGTTATTAATAAGTTTAATACGACGCCCTTTTTGTTTATTGGCTCTGGAATGTCCAGAAGGTATTTAAATTTACCAGATTGGAAAGAGTTGTTAAAGCATTTTGCTGAAAGTATTTCTAATGATGAATTTGCATATGATTCCTACGAAAACAAAGCAAAAACAATGGAGTGCAAATTAGGTATGATGCCCAAAGTGGCAGAACTTATACAACAGGATTTTGATAAAAAATGGTTTTTAGACCAACAAATACGAACAATCGATAAAGACTTGATAGAAGAAATTCATAAAGGATTATCTCCATTTAAGGCAGAATTAGCTGAATATATAAAAAGACAGTCAATTGTTAATATGGATTATCAAGATGAAATAGATAAACTGTCAGAAATATCGGGAAAAAACATTGCAGGTGTCATTACAACTAATTATGATTTGTTTTTGGAAAATTGTTTTAAAGGATTTACCAAGTATGTAGGACAATCGCAACTTATTTTTTCAGCTATACAGGGAATTGCTGAAATATACAAAATTCATGGTTCTGTTGAAGCACCTGAAAGTATTGTAATTAATGAGGAAGATTATATAGTGTTTGAGAGAAAAAGTACTTATCTTGCAGCGAAATTAATGACGATATTTATGGAGTATCCTATCATTTTTATGGGATATTCTATTAGTGATAGTAATATTCAGAGCATTATTAAGTCTATTGTGAATTGTCTGGATGCAAATCAGGTTAATCTGCTGGAGGACAGGTTTGTTTTTGTCGAGTATAAATCAGGAATGGTGGGAGCAGAGGTAACACCGTATACCATTATGATTGATAGTAAGCCTTTGGCAATGAAGAAAGTGACATTAGGTAACTTCATTTTACTTTATAATGCGTTGGAAAATAAAAAAGCCAAACTTCCGGTGGTGATTTTACGGAGATTTAAAAAGGAATTGTATGAATATACCATAACAAATACGCCGACAGCAAGCCTTCGAGTAGCGTCCATTGATGATGAACGTATTAGGGATGACGATTTGGTTCTGGCAATTGGAAAAGCTTCTGCGTTTGGTCTTAAAGGTCTTAGCGGACTTGATGCAAACGAATGGTATAGAAATATTATTTTAGATGATTTGGAGTTTACGGCTGATGAATTATTAGAGTATGCTTTTCCTAAATTGATCAGGCAAAATTCGGGTAAGCTGCCATTGAATAAATACTTGGCAGAAGCTACTAAAGATTTTCCAAAATGTAGAGAAACAGCGCAAAAGCAGGATTTCGATTCAATTATATCAAAAACGATAAAAAGTAACAGAAAGTATTTGGGAGGATATCAATCTGTAAAACAGATTTGGGAACAAGAGAAGGCCTCAACCAGTAAGGCATTAAGACTAATTGCTTATCTCGAAGAAAAGCAGATGGATGTACGTGAATTGGAGGATATATTGAAAGAAATATTTGAAGGAGATGTAAACGTTCTTCAAAATGTTGGCGCTAATGAGCGTTCAGATATACGTAGGCTGATTCGGATTTATGATTATTTAAAATGGGGAAAATAAAAGAATTTTCTGACTAAAGCGCCTGTAAACAGACACCGTACAGAAAACCCTTTTGAAACCAATCAATTTGTACCTTTAGACTACAGCATTTATAAATAAATACCGAGCTTAACAGCACATTATTATTTTATATTGCTATAAGCGTAAGTATACAGGAAAACGGAAAAATTGTAAACAGAAAATAAATTTATACTTTGCATTTGCTGCGCTGACTGTGCCAAAATGTAAAAGTAATTTCAAAGAAATTAACTTTGTGTTTATAGTATCTGGCCGTACGCGTATCGATTTGGGATGGTTGGATACAGTAACGAGGAAACTGAAGTAGGCGGAAATGTTACTGCTGATTGTAAAAATTCGTGTCATTAACTTGACACAAACAGTAGCAGCTGCGATGAAAACAGATGACGGGAAAGTGGGGAAAAATATGAACACAAAACATATGAAAGCGATCATTGTACTATGCAATCTGTCTGCCATCTTTTTTATGGTATACATGATAACTTCCAGTGCAGGCTATACGGTGCTTTTGGGGGATGATTTTACCCACGGTGTCAGGGTAGGGGCATTTCATGTGCCTCTTTTTTCCTATGTTGCGGCATCCTTGCGTTACATGAAGGAAATCTACCTGGATTGGCAGGGAACGTATTTTTCGATGTTCCTGCAGGCCTTTTTATCTCCGATCAATAATTTTGGCCTGCCCCAGCTTAAGCTTGTGATGATGGGAAATGCGCTGTTATTTTTTCTTTCGTTGTTCGGCATGATTTGGGCAATGCTTGATTTCCTGTGGAAAGACAGTAAGAAGTGGCATGTGCGGCTGACAATCTACACGATTATTCTGTTTTCTGTATTGGATGCGGATGTCTTTACAGAAATATTCTTTTGGTATTCGGGCGCGGTGGCCTACAGTATCCCGCTTTCTTTTATGCTTCTTTCGGCCATGTGCTTTCTGATGTCTAATAACGCGCGTTACACAAATAGAAGGCGAAACTTTCTGTCGGCTTTCTCGGCTGTTCTCATCTTTCTGGCAGCGGGAGGGTCTCTTGCGGTCAGCGGAACGGGATGTTATGTTATTCTGCTTCTGGTACTGGGATTCTGGCTGGCTGACAGAAAGGTTTGTGTCAGGAATATGGCCGTCCTGGCAGCGGGAATCGCAGGTTCTTTGATCAATGTGGCGGCGCCGGGGAATTTTGCCCGTCATACATACAGCAGCGGCGGTAGTAATTCCTGGCGCCTGATACAGTCTGTTAAGTGGGCGGTCAAAAATGTTTGGGCGGAGACCGGAAGACTTACCAGAGAGACAATGTTCGGTGTTATGCTCTTAGTGATGCTTCTGCTTGGCATCTATCTGTCCGGAAGGATTCAGGCTGTGCTGAAAACCTATGGGATCATAAGTATTCTGGCATTAGGGTGGGGATATGTGACGGCCTTTCCGGTGGCTTTCGGATACAGCGGCCCTGCCTTTCCGAACAGATGTTGTTTCGTACTGGATGTAGTGCTGGTGCTTTCTTTGCTGAATTTCGCATTCTTTGCAGGATGCTGTCTGGACTGGTGGGCGGATCTGTGCGCAGACCGGCGTGTCTGGGCTGTTTTGATGATCGTGGTTTTTACGGCCTTTCTGCTTGGCCCGGAGGGAATTGGGGACTCCTCTCTGATAGCGGTTGCGGAATCTAACCATAATGGTTCTTACAGGAGATATTATGAAGAGTGCAAGGCCATATATGAGTATCTGGAGAATTGTCCGGAGGAAGATGTAGTGATAAAGATGCCGGAATATATTGAGAATTTCGAATGCTTCTATTTCGACGAGGATGAAAACGGATGGGTGAATGTGGGTATTGCTGCGTATTATCATAAGAATTCTGTCAGAAGGAAGGCAGAGTAGAAGCTGTGTTATGGTTTTACAGGTTGTTACTATTTACGGCCTGGGAGCCGCTCATAGTAACAATATATTCAGTACTTGCGGCGGCATGTGGCAGCGTATATAATGATAAAGAATTGTAAACAGGACAAAGGAGAATACTATGTTTTCATACGATGACTACAGAGAGATCATCAGGATCATACAGGCTGAGGACAGGCATTGCGGTTACGCAGAGGCTCTGGGCAAGGAAAGATTTATTATTATGCGTCATGATGTGGAATACAGTGTGGACAGGGCTTATCAGATGTCCAAGGTAGAGCAGGGCATGGACTTTGTGTCCACATATTTTTTTCAGTGGACGAACAATTCCTATAATATTCTGTCGAGGCGCAATATGGATATGATCAAGGATATGCATGAAAGGGGGCAGCATATTGGACTGCATTTTGCCCTGAATGGCATGACGGATATGCAGCAGGTGCGTAAGCGGATTAAGATGGAGATCGATATTCTGAGCGAGATGTTTGGATTTGAGATCACGGAATTTTCTGTACACAGGCCCTCTAAGGATATTCTTCGGGAGAATATTAAGCTGGATGGTATTTTGAATGCCTATCAGGATGATTTTTTTACATTTGCTGATAAAATAACGGATAGTACTGAATTGAAGGTTAAATACATGTCTGACGCAAATCATATTTGGCGTTATGGATATCCGGACGCGGAAAATATCACTGGTTATGATAAGGTGCAGATCCTGACACATCCTTTTGCATGGAGCAGAAAGGGGTGTAACAACTTCGAGAACTACAGAGCGCTGCTGCAGGAGAAGTATGAGGAATTGGTGGAGTCCGTGGATAATGAATGCAAGGATTTCGGGGAATACAAGGAGTATTTCCTTGAGAAAGAGGTTAAGTAGCTGCAAAACAGTAACAGAGAAGCCGAAGGCTGAACTGTTACGAAGGGCAGGAAGTGGGCAAGGTAGTTTCAGGACAGGAGAGGAACAGCCATGTGCGGAATATGCGGATATATCAGCAGGAAGAACATTACATTGGAACAGCTGAAGGCGATGAATGATACCATGTATCACAGAGGGCCGGATGACAGCGGGGAAGAGATTTATGAGATGAGAGGCGGATGGCAGATAGGATTTGCCCAGAGAAGACTGTCTATTATGGATCTTTCCGTGCTGGGCCACCAGCCGATGCACTCGCCTGATGACCGGATCCGTGTTGTCTACAACGGAGAGATTTACAACTTTCATGAGCTTAGAGAAGAAATGGCGGACTATTCTTTCCGGTCTGATTGTGATACGGAGGTGATTATAGCCGCCTATTTAAAATGGGGAATTCAGTGTATAGAGAGATTTAACGGCATGTTTGCAATTGCTCTTTATGATGCACAGACCGGGGAAATCTATCTGGTACGGGACCGGATCGGCAAGAAGCCGCTGTATTACTGGTATGAGGATGAAAATCTGGTGTTTGCGTCGGAATTAAAGCCGATCATGAAATATCCCGGTTTTAACGGAGAGATTGACGGGCGGGTATTGTCCCGCTACCTGTTCCAGCAATACATCAATGCACCGGACAGTATCTATAAACGCGTGTATAAGGTGGAGCCGGGTGCGGTTTTAAGATTTCATCAGGGTAAGATCCATATCCGGAAGTACTGGGACCTGAAGGAGGTTTATCACAGAGCGCAGGCAGATCTGATCGAGGATTATGAGGAAGCCAAGAGACAGCTTAAGGCGCGGCTGACTGAGTCGGTAAGGATGCGTATGATCGCCGATGTCCCGCTAGGTTCCTTCTTAAGCGGCGGTTATGATTCCTCCCTGGTGACGGCGATTGCGCAGGAATGCTCGGAGAGCCCCGTGAAGACCTTTTCTATAGGATTTAATGAGGAGAAATACAACGAGGCGAAATATGCCCGGGCTGTAGCGGATCATCTGGGGACGGACCATACGGAACTTTATATTGGGGAAAAGGAGATGTTCGATCTTGTGGAGAGCATTCCGCATTATTATGATGAACCCTTTGCGGACAGCTCCGAGATTGCTACGATGATGGTTTCCAGGCTGGCCAGGGAGTATGTTACGGTGGCCTTGTCAGGGGACGGCGGGGACGAGTTTTTCTGCGGTTATAATGTTTATGATAACGTGAAGCGAGCCCAGCGTCTGGACATGCTGGGAGGTATGGTTCATGGATTGTGTGCACTGCCCGGCTTAAAGCAGATGCATGTGGAGAGCAGACTGCCCTTCAGGGTGCGGGTAATCGCCGGAAACCGGGAGAAAGAGAGTAAGACCCAGTTTGGTGCGGGTAATTATCCGATCAGGGCAAAGGCGATGGTGAAAGCCATGCCGCCGGGAGAAGAGGCGCTGCCCGTTCATTATCTGGCAGAGAGCGAATACGGTGTGAAGGATTGGCAGATTCGGAGGATGCTGCTTGATATGGACACTTATCTGCCGGGGGATATTCTCTGTAAGGTAGACCGGGCATCCATGAAATATTCTCTGGAATCAAGATGCCCGATTCTTGACAAAGAAGTGATGGAGTGTTCCTTCCGGATACCGCACAAATATAAATATGCTGCCGGCAGTAAGAAATACATTCTGAAAGAGCTTGCTTATGACTATATTCCGAAGGAACTGCTGGAGCGTCCCAAGGTGGGATTTGGTGTTCCGTTGGATATGTGGCTGCGTGGCCCGTTAAAAGAACAGCTGTTAGATTACAGCAGTTACGATTACCTGAAAAGACAGAATATCTTCGACGCAGAATATGTATCCGGCATGATTGGACAGTATATTAAGACCGGGGATGCAGGGCCGGCGACGGGGGCAAATTACTCAAAATTAGCATGGTCATTCTTTGTATTTCAACAATGGTACCGGGTGTATACGGTCGGCAATCCGTTGTAAATTAGAACGGTATCATGGGTGAAATACTTTCGGATACCGAACCGCATAACATGGGATATGATAGAAGATGCGCTCAGAACGGTAATAATTATGTGACAGAAAAGTGTATTTTACATTGTTTGGAAATGTAATATTGTGTAACTGCTGAGATGCTATAATCGGCAAACAATAATGACGTAAAGATGGGTATTTACCTGGAATAAAGTCGGACAAAACAAACAATTGCGTATACAATTTTAAAAGACAAATTAAAACAAAATTTAACAAAATTCTAATTTTTAAGTGTTTTTGCAGGAAAAATGAATAAATAACTCACAAAATGTCTTTGAAAAATATGAAATGAAGGATTTTATGCAAAAGCTATGAAAAAAGTTGAAAAGACAAAGTACCTGTGCTTTTATATCGGCTCCCTGCATAAGGGAGGGGCTGAGCGGGTGTTTGTAAATCTGGCAGAGTATTTCCAAAAAAAAGGATATCGGGTGACTATGGTCACGCAGTATCAATTTCAGCGGGATGAGGAGTATGCACTGCCGCAGGGCGTGCGAAGAATTCTCTCCGATCTGACAGAGGAAGAATTGAGTAACAGCCGTATGATTAATTTCCGCAGACGTCTGTGTAAGCTCCGCCGGATATGGAAGGATGAGAAACCCAACCTGGTGTTATCATGCATTGGGAAAAATAATTTCATGACGGTCGTTACGACGATGTTTACCGATACAAGAGCGGTAGTCTCGGTGGTGGGTGAAGCGAAGGAAGAATATCCGAACAGACTGATGCATATGCTGGCCAATCTTTTGTTTCCGTTCGCAGATGGTATTATTCTGCAGACAGAGAGGTCACGTTTCTTCTTTAATAAGAAGATACAGAGACGGGCGGTGATCCTGCCTAACTCTCTCAATCCTGATTTCATAAGAACAAGATATGAAGGAACACGGGAGAAGAGGATCGTGGCAGTGGGCCGTATGGATGCCAACAAAAACCATGAAATGATGATCCGTGCATTTGCGGCGCTGGCCGACAGATATCCCGGCTACACCCTTACCATATACGGGGACGGTGAACTGCGGGGTTATCTGGAAGGACTGGCAAAGCAGCTTGGCATAGCTGAGAGAGTATTTCTGCCCGGTGTGATCCCGGATGTGGCGAGACAGATCGAGAAAGCGTCGCTTTTCCTTCTGACATCCTATTCAGAGGGGGTATCCAATGCATTGATCGAGGCAATGGCCACAGGCCTTCCGGTGATCTGCACGGATGTACCCAGCGGCGGTACGGTGGAGCTTATGACAGACGGCGTGAACGGGCTGATCATTCCGCCGGGGGATGAAAAGGCGCTAATATCCGCCATGGACAGAATCCTGGGAGATCCTGCTTATGGGGAGAGGATGGGAAGAGAAGCGGCGAAGATTCAGGAAAGGCTTGCGCCGGAACGGGTGAACAGTCTGTGGCAGTCGTATTTCGAGAAGATTATGGGATACGGTTAACAGGGAAAATATCCAAGCTGCTATGGAGAAACCTTAAGGCGGTGTATGGAAAGGGAGAGCAAGATGAAAGACAGGCAATCATCACCTCAGAGCCAGATTGCAGGGGTGGATGTTCAAGATATTGACACGCAGCCGGACAGCCATGAGATTGCTGCGCGGCCGGGGCACAGGATCAGGGAGCTGGGAAAAGCAAAGACGGTTATACAGGCCGTTGCCTTTCTTGGTATTTTCCTGCTGCTGCTGGTGGCTGTGTCCTATATGGTAAGGACAAACGGCGCCGTGAAAGACCGGTTCTCGGGATTCTATGCGGAGAAGAATCATACACTGGACATTGTGATGATCGGTTCTAGCCCTGTGTTTCCTTACTATGCGGCGCCGAAGCTGTGGGGCGAGACAGGGATTGCGATGTATCCGCTCTCTTCGAATGTGCAGCGGCCTGCGGCCATGAAGTATCTGGTGGAGGAGGCTGAGAAGACACAGTCACCGGCGCTGTATATCTTCGAGATGCGCATGTTTACCATGGAGGATGCGGGGCTGTCCGATAATATGGCATACACCCGCGGCGTGACCGACAATATGAAGTATTCCTGGCAGCGGATCAGGACGATCCGGGCGCTGGTGCCCGAGGAGGATGAAGAAGGGCGGCTTAGCTATTACCTGGATATCATGAAATATCATACGAATTGGAAAATGCTGGCGCTGCCGTCGGAGTGGGCCAATATAGCATATCATAAAGCCAGTCCGCTCAAAGGATTTGAGTTTAAGGACGAGGTGGGGCCTCAGCCCATGCCGGATTGCGGCAAGGCAGCGGGAGAGTGTGCGATTCCGGCAGAGCAGGAAGCCTGCCTGAGAGACCTGTTAGCATTTTTGCAGAAGTCAGGGAAGGATGCGCTGTTTATTGTGTCTCCCTACGGGGAGTCCTTAGAGGACCAGCAGATGTTCAATTATATGGAAGGAATCGTCACGTCCTTTGGATACGGATTCCTGAATATGAATGATTATTATGAGGAGATCGGGATCGTCTTTGAGGAGGATTTTGCGGATTACGGCAGCCACACCAATGCCGTCGGGGCGGAGAAGTGTACGGATTTCCTGCGGGAATATCTGCAGCAACACTATACCTTCCCGGATAAGCGGGGGAATGAGGCTTACCGGTCCTGGGATGCGTCTTACGAATTGTGGAAGAATGAGATGGAGACGGCACGGGAGACGATATGCGGCAGGATTGCCCGCGGAGAGTATGCGGAAGAGATGGCGGAAGAGTGAAAGCTTGTGTTTCGTCTGCTGTCCGGAGAGCGTTTGTAATGAGGAAAGCATGGAGTCTTCTGAAAGGCTCCGGTCTGTTGGTTAAAAAGAGGAGAAAACTATGTGCGGAATTGCCGGTTTCTGTAACTGGGGCGAAGGATGGCAGCGTAATATAGAGCGGATGAATGAAAAGATGTACCATAGGGGGCCGGATGCCTCCGGAATCCGGGCATCAGAGGATGACAGGGTAGTCCTGGGACACAGACGGCTCGCGATCGTGGATCTGACTCCGTCGGGGACACAGCCTATGGAATCACATGACGGACGTTATATAATAGCTTATAACGGAGAAATCTACAATTACGGCTCTATTCAGGAGAAACTGCTGGAAGAGCGTAAAGTAGCAGCTTTCCGGGGAACATCCGATACGGAGGTGCTGCTGGAGGCAGTGGCTGCATATGGTTTGGAGAAAACACTTGTTATGGCGAAGGGGATGTTTGCCATGGCGGTATATGACAGGGAAGAACGGGTGTTACGGCTGGCACGTGACCGTGTGGGAGAGAAACCGCTGTATTATGGCTTCGTCAGGGGAGAGCGGTTTGTATTTGCCTCGGACCTGAACTCCATAGCGGCATTGGAGGGATTCGATAACCCAGTAAATATACGGGTTTTAGAGCAATATTTCCGGTATGGATATATTCCGGCACCCTACTCTATATACGAAAATATTCGCAAGCTGGAGCCAGGAAAAATACTGGAAATTAAATTTCCATTTAATAAATATAGGATAAAGACCTACTGGTCCATGGCTGAGACCGCCGTCCGCGGGCAGGAGCATCCTTTTCAGGGAACAGAGACAGAAGCGTCGGAGGAGCTGGAACGGCTGTTGAAGAATGCCATCCGGGGACAGATGGCGGCAGACGTACCGGTGGGAGCCTTCCTCTCGGCAGGAATCGACAGCAGTACCGTGGTAGCCCTGATGCAGTCCCTGAGTGAGAAAAAAGTGAAGAGCTTCACCATAGGCATGTGGGATGAGAAATTCAATGAAGCCGAAGCGGCGAAGCAGATCGCTGAGCATCTGGGGACAGAGCATACGGAGCTGTATATTACGGAGGAGGACGCCCGGGGTGTAATTCCCAAACTGGCACAGATGTTCGGGGAACCCTTCGCGGATTCTTCCCAGATCCCTACCTATCTGGTGAGCAGGATGACAAGAGAGCATGTGACGGTATCTTTAAGCGGCGACGGAGGAGACGAGCTTTTCTGTGGGTACAATTCTTACGGATCTGTGGACCGTGTCTGGAATAAGATCAGACAGATTCCCTATGGAATCAGGAAGCCTGCCAGTGTACTTCTGGGTGCGGCAGCCGAAGGCAGGAAGGGCGCCTTGGCGGTAAAGGCCAGACTTCTGGGAGCAGGCAGTATAGAGGATGTGTATCTGCGCTCCGAGATCGGAGAAAGGCTCTGCATTGTCAGAAAGGACCGAAAGAGCAGCAAGCAGGATGAAAACGGCAGGGCAGCCAGGCTGACGGAGGCGCCCGGAACCGGCTGTCTGACGGTCATGGACAGGTATCCCGCGGGAATGCTTGCGGAACCTCAACACAATTTGATGCTGATGGATCTGCTGATGTATCATCCTGATGATATACTGAATAAGGTGGACAGGACCGCCATGGCGGTCTCGCTGGAAACCAGAGTGCCCATGCTGGACCGGGATGTGGTGGAGTTTGCGTGGACGCTGCCGCTTTCCTGCCGCAGGAAGGACGGGGTGACGAAGAAGATTCTGCGGGACGTTTTATATCGATATGTGCCCCGCGAATGGATGGAGCGCCCGAAGAAGGGCTTCAGCATCCCCCTGCATAAGTGGCTGAGAGAGCCGGGACTGCGGGAATGGGCAGAAAGCCTCATCGACAGGAGTGTGTTGGATGCCCAGGGGATTCTGGATACGGATGTGGTTTGGAGAATCTGGACAGACTATATGGAAAGAGGTATCTGGCGGGTACAGATATGGTATATCTTGATGTTCCAGGAGTGGATGCGGCATGCCGGACGATAAAAGGGCAGCGGTGAAGTATTGGAATTGCAGTAAATAAAGGACAGAGGCAGAGGATGAAACTATTAGAACATTACCACCCACGGATCAGGGCAGAAGAACAGACAGACTTAATCTCCGTGATTGTGGCGGTTTATAATATAGCAGATTATGCCAGGAAGGGCATTGATTCCGTGCGGGCCCAGACCTATCGGCATCTGGAGATTATCGTGGTGGATGACGGTTCGACGGACGGATCGGGTGCTTTATGTGACCGGATCGCTGCTGAGGACGGACGGGTGCGGGTGATCCATAAGAAGAACGGCGGCCTGGCGGATGCGAGGAATGCCGGCCTGGCGGCGGCAGGAGGCAGTTATATCGGCTTCGTAGACGGGGATGACTGGATTGATCCGGATATGTACGAGAAAATGCTGGGTGCCATGAAGGAACAGGGGGCAGACGTGGGAATCTGCAGATACCGTCAGGTCCACAGAGATCACACGGTGGATGAGTCCCGGGACAGAGCGGTTCTGTTTGAAGGGCAGGAAGCTTTGCGGTATTACGTGCAGGAAACGAAGGAATATGCGATTCAGAATGCGGCCTGGAACAAATTGTATAAGCGGGAGATTCTGGCCGGTCTGTTGTTTCCGGCAGGGAAATGGTATGAGGATATCCTGTTTACGACGAAGGCCCTGAACCGTGCGGAATGCTGTATTTACCTTGACACAGCCTGCTATAACTATATAATAGACAGAGAGGGCAGCATCATGAATACGCAGGCCGGTCCGCGCATTTTTACGGATCTGATTCCGGCTTATTATGAGAAGACATCCTTCCTGGAAGAGGCAGGGAAGCCGGAGCTGGCCGTCATTCATAATTATCACTTTTTCAGAAGACTGCTGCTGCTTTATCATCAGATAGAAGAGTCGGGCCTGGCAGATAAGGAGAACTGTCTGGCACGGCTTACGAAGATCAT
Organism: Clostridia bacterium; assembly: GCA_910575245.1. Lineage (GTDB taxonomy): Bacteria > Bacillota > Clostridia > Lachnospirales > Lachnospiraceae > UBA3282. Next base: position 328,382 of record CAJTEN010000001.1, read on the forward strand.
ACAGGATAATAAGGAGCATTATGCGGCGGCCTTCGGGTGCCCGGTGGCGGATCCCCGGGATAATAAGAAGATGAGACTGTTCTTAAAGTCTCCGGCGCGTTACAGCCGCAGGATCAGACTGGAAGAGCGGATGATCATTCCGCTGAAAGCAAAAATCAAGCATCTTTTACGACTGTGAGGGAATGCTTTGCAGAATATAGGATCAGCAGAATGACTGACTGGGAGAAGCATGGTTATCATACAGCTTGCAGGCGGACTGGGCAATCAGATGTTCCAGTATGCCTTGTATCTACAACTGAAAAGTCTGGGCAAAGACGTGAAAATTGACGATGTGTCGGGATTCGTGGAGGACAGACGGCGGGATCCGGCTCTTAAGCCCTTCGGGGTGGATTATGAGCGGGCGACTAAGAAAGAACTGCGCAGGATGCTGGATTCCTCCCCCTTTTTGCATGCTAAGATCCGGAGGAAGCTGCGCGGCAGGAAGAAGAAGTCCTACTTTGAAGAAGATAAACGCTACAGACCTGAAATTATGGAATGGGATGATATCTATTTGGAAGGGTACTGGCAGACGGAGAAATACTTCCGGGCCGTATCGGGCCAGGTCAGGAAAGCCTACGATACAGACAGACTCCTTTCTTATATAGAAGAAACAGACGCAGAAGAAACAGAAGAAAAAAAGAACAAAAATCCGGAGCAGAGTACTTTGCGGGAATGGCTGGACAGGATTACACAGACAGAGTCGGTCAGTGTGCACATCCGAAGGGGAGACTATCTGCTGCCGCAAAATCAGGAGCTGTTCGGCAATATCTGTACGGAGGCGTACTATGCCGCAGCCATGGAGCAGATGCGCAGGGAACACCCAGGATGTGTCTTCTACTTGTTTACCAATGACAAGGATTGGGCTGAGAAAGAAATAAATAGCAAGTGTTACGAAAATGCCGGAGACGGAGAAGAAGCCTTCGGGATTGGAGGAAACGGGCAGATACAGATCGTCAATCTGGAAGAGAAAGCCTGGTCCGGCATGGACCGGGATTATGCGGAATTTATTCTGATGAGCAGATGCAGGCATAATATCATGGCCAACAGCAGCTTCAGCTGGTGGGCCTCCTATCTGAACCGGAATCCTAATAAGACGGTACTGGCGCCGGAGAAGTGGCTGAACGGATGGAACTGTGAGGATCTGTACCGGGAGGATATGAGGAAGATCAGGGCAGCAGCGGCTGCAGGGCAGAAAAGACAGGAATGAGAGGAAACAAAGTTTCATGAGCGGACAGACAGCAGAAGAGACAAAGAGCGAAAAGAACGTCAGCATGCTTCACAAAGTGAGCTACCTTTTTGATAAGAAACAGAAGAAACAGATCGCCGGGCTGGCGGTGCTGATCCTGATCGGCGGCCTGCTGGAGACCATGGGCGTATCAATGCTGCTTCCTGTTGTACAGGCGATCATGGATCCGGAGGCAATCATGGAGCAGGAAGTGGTGGGCAAAGTTGTCGCTGCCCTGCACATAGAGACCAGCCGCCAGCTGATCATCGTCATGTTGGGATCGCTGATCGTGGTATTTGTGGTCAAGAACGTGTATCTGCTCTTTCAGACTTATGTGCAGAACACTTTCGTGACGCGCAACCGAAACCGTATGATCAGCCGCGTCATGCGGGAGTTTCTGAACCGGCCTTACGAGGAATATCTGGGGGCGGACATTCCCACCGTATTCCGTCTGACGGACAGTGACATTCCCAATGCCTTCCAGCTGATTCTGGTGCTTATCCAGATGGTGACGGAGATCGTGGTGGCCGGTTCCCTGTGTATTGTATTGGTGGTGGTCAGCCCTGCCATGTCTCTCTTTATTCTGTGTATTTTCCTGGGCATGACGCTGATCATCACAAAGGTGCTGAAACCCAGGCTGAATGCCATAGGCCATAAGAACCAGATGATCCAGTCCCGGATTGCCAAGTGGAGGATCCAGTCTATCTATGGCCTTAAGGATGTGAAAGTCCTGCACAGAGAAGAATTCTTTGTGCGCAACTACTATGAGAGCGGCGCTCTCGGTGCGGATGTGGCCAGAAACTATGCGGTATTCAATAATCTGCCGCGTCTGCTGATCGAGACGATCTTCATGGCCTCAATGCTGCTCTTTATCATGCTGTACATGCTGCGCGGCGGCAATATCAGCGTGCTGATTCCGCAGCTGTCTGCCTTTGCGGTGGCGGCGGTCCGTGTGATGCCGGGAACGAACCGGATCAACACCTATCTGTCCGAGATCGCCTATTCCCAGCCTTGTCTGGATTATCTGTATGAGAATCTGACAGCAAACATGAAGATGGATGTGAACGGCAGTGTGACAGGACTGACAGGTGTGTTGGAAAGCGGCGGCAGGAAAACAGAATTACAGGATAAGATCGTGCTGGACCATATCACCTATGCCTACCCCAATACAGACAAAAACATCTTTACGGATGCCCATATGGAAGTGAAGAAGGGACAGTCGGTAGGAATCATGGGGCCTTCCGGGGCAGGAAAATCAACGATCGTGGATATACTGCTGGGCCTTCTGCGGGTACAGGAAGGAACGGTCACCTGTGACGGCGTCAGTATCTTTGACAATTACGCGGACTGGCTTGGTAAGATCGGCTATATCCCGCAGTCCATCTATCTGATCGATGAGTCCATCCGTGACAATATCGCCTTCGGCATTGATGCGGACAAGATAGATGACCAGCGGATCTGGGAGGTACTGGAAGAGGCGCAGCTGAAGGAATTCGTGGAGGAACTTCCGGAAGGACTGGAAACTACCATAGGTGACAGAGGTGTCAGAATATCAGGCGGACAGAGACAGCGGCTTGGAATCGCCAGGGCGCTCTATCATAATCCGGAGATCCTGGTGTTCGACGAGGCGACCTCGGCTCTTGACGGTGATACGGAGCAGGCGGTGATGGATGCGATCAACAGCTTCCACGGCAGGAAGACGATGGTGATCATAGCCCACAGGCTCAATACCATTGCCAAGTGTGACGTGATCTATAAAGTAGAGGGTGAGAAAATTACGGAGACAACACTAGCATGTTAGGAATAGAGGTACAGGAAGGCTTCGGCCTGGGAAATCAATTGTTTTTTTATGTTACAACAAGATGCCTGGCGTCAGACAAAGGATACGGCTTCAGTGTGTTGGATCCGGAGCATTTTGCCAATAATATGCACAGCGACTGCGGCTTGTATTTCATGGACCTGGACATGGGAACCCCCTCGAAGAAGGAAGATTACAGGCGGGTTTTCCAAGAGAAAGAGACGAGACTCTATGCAGGCAATTCCAGACATGATCTGACCCACGGAGTCTATGTCACGGATACGGACCAGGCGTTGTTTGAAGTCGAAGACAATACGCTTCTGTATGGTAATCTGCAGGCGGAAGACTATTTTATTGCCCATAAAGAAGAGATCAGGAAGTGGCTGGCAGTGAAGCCGTCCTATGACTGTAAGGAGTACAGCAGGGACAATCTCTGTATTCTGCATCTTCGCTGCAGTGATTACATGGGGTCTCCGGAACTTTTCCTGCGGAAGAAGTACTGGACCATGGGTATGAAGCAGATGCGGAAGATCAATCCTGATATGGAGTTTATGATCATTACCAATGACGTGAAGGAGGCAGGCAAACTGCTTCCGGGCATTCCTGCTTACAATTTCGATCTGGCGAAGGACTACAGCGTTTTAAAGAATGCGAAATACCTGCTGCTTGCCAATTCATCCTTCGCCTACTTTCCGGCATTTACCAGTGATACCGTGGCGTATATTCTGGCGCCGAAGTACTGGGCCAGACATAATGTATCGGACGGCTACTGGGCATCGGAGCAGAATATCTATGAAGGCTGGCATTACATGGACCGTAAGGGCCGGGTTTTCACGGCGAAGGAGTGCAGACAAGAGCTGGCAGAATATAAGAGGACTTCGGCCAGATATGCTTCGGTCAATGTGAAGCCCTCCGGGCTGCGGTTACTGGGGATGAAGCTGCGGGGACAGTATATCTACAAGAAAGCTTATATCGGTAAAATCGCCAGGGGCGTGAAGCGGCGGATCTGCGGCAGGTAAGGCCACAGGCCGGCAGGACAGCGTGTTTACAGGACGGCACAAATGCCGTCATGATGAACAGCCGGAGGCTGTGGGCAGTAGCATGAGAAAGGGAAACAGGCGTATTAATCTATGGAAAAAACAGTACGGAAATTACAGCAGTACAGCGGCCGGCTGAGTGCCCGTATCGGCAGAATACCCTCAAAAAGGGCTGCGGCATATGCAGGGATTCTGCTGGCAGTGTCTCTGGTCCCGATTCTATGGCTGGGCAGATATAATGTAATGTGTATTGACGATTATAACTATGGTGTGAAGGTGCACGACGCATGGCTGGCGACAGGGTCTGTGGGACAGGCAGTCCGGGCGGCATGGCAGAAGAATATGGAGAATTACCAGAACTGGCAGGGTACTTATATTTCCTGTTTCCTGATGGCTCTGTGCCCTATGAACTTCCGTTATGACGCGGCGTGGACCGTGCCCTTTCTTATGATCGGAATGTTTGCCACGTCCACCTTCGTTCTGGGAAGGCATATCCTGTATAAATGGCTGGGAGCGGATAAGGCAGGTTCAGCCTTTGTCATGTTCATGCTGCTTTTTATGTTTTATCAGGTGTTGGAAGCGCCTTTTGAAGGTATCTACTGGTATAACGGAGCCACCCATTATGTGCTGATGGAATCGGTCTGGTTCTTTACTCTGACGGCCATCTTGGCAGGACTATGGGCACAGAAGAAATCACAGGGGATACTTCTGTGCATAGTAGCGACGGTTCTGTCTGTTATTGTGGGAGGCGGCAATCTGGTGACGGCTCTGCAGGCGGAGATTCTCATGGCACTTCTGGTTCTCTATGCGGCTGTGGCCAACCGCAGGAAGATTGCCGTGGCGCTGCTGCCCTTCCTGACAGGCAGTATCGGGTTTCTGGTTAACACCTTAGCGCCGGGAAATGCGCTGAGAGGAAGTGTGGATGCGGATGAGGGTTATTCCGCTGTAGTGTCAATCCTGTTATCCTTTTACAATGGGGTGGTATTTATCATCCGCTGGACTTCGCCCTTCGTCATTCTGGTCTGGCTGCTGCTTATGCCGGTTCTGTGGAAGCTGATGAAGCGTTCCGCCAGGGCCTTCCGTCATCCTGTTCTGGTGACAGCGGGTGCTTTCTGCCTGCTTTCCGCCATGTTCACGCCTACGCTGTATGCTTTAGGCACGGTGGGATTATCCAGGGTGGATGATATCATCCAGATGGTGTATTATCTGTGCCTGATTATGGTGACCGCTTATTGGTTCGGCTATTTTGCCCACAGAAGCGAATATGCCGCAGACAGTGCAGACCAAAGAGACGGAGAGGTTTTGCGGGCAGAGAAAGACCGGCTGCCTGCCGGAGAAACCTTCGGACTGTTCCTGGAGAAGACCGGCGGCAGGCTGACGGCAGTATGTCTGCTGCTTATGCTTACGATGTGGGTCTGTACGGCGGACAAGAATACTTACACAAGCGTCTCCGCGCTGCGGTCGCTGGTTAACGGGGAGGGCAGAACCTTCTATGAGGAAGCCATGGAACGGCATGAATTGTACGTGGACGAGAGTATTATGGAGGTGGAGATCAGGCCATATTCCGCAAGACCGGCGCTCTTTGACTTCGATGATTTGACAAAAGAGACGGGGAACTGGCTGAATCTGGCGGTGACGGAGTACTTTCACAAGACTTACGTGAAGCTTGTGGAGGAAGCAGAGTAACTATGGCAGAGAACTGTTTTGCAACGGAGGAAAGAATGAGTGACAGATTACAGCTGCCAGATGTCACACTGGCCGCAATGACCAGCGTGGATCTGTATGAGACGATCAGGGCGATGGAATACAGTATGAGGCAGATCGATTTTGGCGATGTGGTGCTCATAACCCACAGGAAGCCCCTGACATTACCCAGGAATATACGCTATTCCCATACGTCAAAACTGGATCATATCGATAAGTTTAACTATAAGGCGATATACGAGCTGAGAGAACATATTCATACGGATTATGTGCTGTTAATCCAGGCGGACGGGTTTGTGGTGCATCCGGAGAGCTGGCGGGAAGAGTTTCTCGCCTATGACTATATCGGTTCTCCCTGGCCGCTGCCGGCAAATGACCATTCCTACCGGGATGCGAAGGGGCGGATCTGCCGTGTGGGCAACAGTGTCTCCATACGAAGCCGGCGTCTGCTGGACTTCCCGAAACAGGCGAACCTGAAATGGGAGAAAACCTCGGAGGGGGACTATAATGAGGATACCTTCCTGTGCTGTAAATACCGGGATGTGATCGAGGACGCAGGCATGAAGTTTGCACCCATTGAGGTGGCGAAATATTTCGGGCATGAGCATATGGTTCCGGAGATCATGGACGTGGAGGCGCCTTTTGTCTTCCACAAATGGCGGGGCCGGAATGAGCAGTATCCGAAGTTTGTCAATCCCTGGAAGGTGAGATGGCAGAAGGTGAAGGATCTTATCAGGCCCTTGTTGTTCTGGCGCAGGCTAAGAACACATTAACAAAGAAAAGGAAAAGAAAAGAATGATCTATGATTGTATTCCCTTTTTCAATGAGCTGGATATCTTAAAACTCAGGATGCAGATTCTGGCTCCCTATGTGGACAGATTTGTGCTGGAGGAGGCTTCGGTTACCTTCTCCGGGGAGAAGAAGGAGATGCTCTTTTCGAAGAACCGGGAGATGTTTCGGGAGTTCGAGGATAAGATTATCTATATTGCGGTGGAGAATTCACCGATGAGCGGAGTGACTACCCATGAGCGGGACAAGTTCCAGAAGAATCAGTTGATCCGGGGCATGGCTGGGTGTAAACCGGATGACATTGTTATTTTCAGCGATGTGGACGAGATTCCGAATCCGGAAACCCTGCAGGAGATTCTTAAGGATTTCGATCCGTCGAAAATATATCATCTGGCACAGCGTATGTTCTACTGCTTCCTGAACATGGAGGAGGTCTCAGGGAATCTGCTGTCCATTACCGGGGAATTCCCGCAGGTGACAAGGCGGCAGTGGCTGGGAACCAAAATATGCAGTTTCGGGAATCTGCCCAGGGAAGGCATTGTGTATCTGCGGGAGGTGTCTCCCGAAGATCCCAGAAGTGTGCGGGTGGCTGACGGCGGCTGGCATTTCGGCTATATGGGCGGGGAGAGAGACGTGGCGAAGCGTATCGGCGTCAAGGTACAGGCGGCGGCCCATCAGGAGTACAATAAATCCAGATACCTGAACGAGGCGGTGGACAGACTGTTGTGCGGCGAGGATATTTTCGGGCGGAATGCCAGATTCGTGCAGGTGCCTATTGATGAGACCTATCCGAAATATCTGCGGGAGCATCAAGAGGAGTATGCATTCCTGATTGCACCGAAGATCAGCAGGGCAGGGGCAGCATGCAGGAAGCTGAAGCTGGCCTGCCGGCAGTGGCTGCGCAGGATTCATGGCGCGGCGGCGCGTTTTTGTAGAAGATAAAAGAGGCGGACAAGGAGGCTGGAAAGGAGTGTCCGGAATGGAATACTACCGTAAGATCAGAGAAGGCAGACTGCCCTGGTATCTGTTTTATGCAGGACTGACGATAGAGCTATTGATCGTCATTATAGATAAAAGCAATTATATCAATCCGGCCGAAGGGAAATTGTTCCGGCTCACGTTTCTGCTTTTTGCGCTGAAAATACTTCTGACAGAGTATGCAGCGAAGGAATGGGGCGTGATCCTGTGTCTGGAGCTGATTGCGGTGATATCCTACAGGGTGACGGGGGCAAACGATCTGATCCGGCTGGTTACTTTCGTGGCCGCCTGCAAGGACATTCCTCTCAGACAGATGTTAAAATACGCTTTCCAGGTGACACTTGCGGGCTGTGCCGTGATCATAGTATTGGCCCTGACAGGCATCTATGGAGAGGTCAGCCTGACACAGGCCTACGGGAGAGGCAGTCTGGAAAGTACGCTTTATGTGGGAGCAGACCCTGTGGAGGAGACCAGATATACCCTCGGAATGGGGCATCCCAACGCGCTTTCCTGTATGTTCCTGATGCTGACGCTGATGGGTGTTTATGTTTATTTTGAGAAGATGAAGTGGTATATTTACCTGTTTCTGATGTTGTTGAACGTGGGCGTCTATATGCTCACGGGCTCCAAGACAAGTATGCTGATCACCACAGCTTTTCTGGCAGGGTGCTGCATCCTGACTTATTGTAAATTTTTTAGAAAAAACGGGTTCGCCTATCTGTGCGGGCTTCTTGTGCTGATAGTATGCGTCGGATTTTCCGTGGATGCGGCGGCAAACGCCCAGCGGGTGAAAGACGCCCAGTGGAACGAGTATTATTATCATGATCCACGGGATAATAAGCATATCGTGGCATTGTCGAAGCTTGACAGGCAGATCAGCGGCAGGATCGTATCACTGGCAGGTACCACGGACAAAGAGGGGATGATCCAGACCTGGTCGGCCTTCTCGGAGCCGGGGAACATGGATTACTATTTTGATATGGGATGGGTGAAGCTTTTTTACCGTTACGGTGTTATCCCGGGAGGCATCTATCTGTTGGCGCTTATAGCGCTTCTTTACCGGCTGTATCGGCATAAAGATGCCGGAGGGCTGGCGGTGTTTATGATATTGGCGGTTTATACGGTGATGGAGGCGCATGTAATCTCCGTGTATCTTGGAAGAAATGTGCTGCTCTTGATGATGGGGTATTACTTTTTTGAGACGGTCCCGGAACTGCCAGGGGAGACCGGATTCCGGGGAGAGAGGTAGGAGGATGGATAGAAACAGACATAAGGTGTTGATGGTCGGCCCGGACAGAAGTGTGCGTGGCGGTGTATCCGGTATGGTAAATAATTACTTTGAAGCCGGGCTTGACCGGAGGGTGGAGCTGTGTTATATCGGTACGATGGTGGATGGATCCAGATACAGGAAACTGCTGCAGGCCATAAAGGCATATCTTTGTTTCCTGGGGAAGCTTCCGAAGTACCACATCGTGCATGTGAATATGGCATCGGATTCCAGCTATTACCGGAAAGCCGTTTTCGTCCGGACGGCGAAGGCCTGTCATAAGAAAATCGTAATCCATCAGCATGGCGGCAGCTTCCAGGAATTTTACCACAATCAGCTGAGCGGGCGGGGCAGAAAGCGGGCGAAGGAAGTGCTCGCTATGGGAGATGCTTTTCTCGTGCTGGGAACGCAGTGGAAGAAGTTCTTCGGCAAGATCATCGGAGAGGAACTTATCACGGTACTTCCGAACGCGGTCCGGATTCCGGAGAAAAAAGAAAAACATTATGGTTCTCATAACATACTGTTTCTGGGAAGGCTGTGTAAGGAAAAGGGAATCGGGGAACTGATCGGAGCGGCCGGGAAACTGCGGGAAAAATATCCCGGCCTCCATCTTTGTCTGGCGGGAGTCTGGGAGGATGAGGATGACGTGCTGAGACAAGGGGTGAAGGAGTTGGGAGATTGTGTGACGGAGACGGGCTGGATCGGCGGCGGGCAGAAACAGAAGTATCTGGAGGAATGTGACATTTTCGTGCTGCCGTCTTATTTTGAAGGACAGCCGGTGTCCGTGCTGGAGGCTATGGCAGGTGCCTGCGGAGTCGTGGCATCTGCGGTGGGGGACATCCCGGATATGATTATTGACGGGGAAACAGGACTTTTGTCGGCGGCGAAAGATGAAAAGGATCTTGAGGAGAAACTGGACCGGCTGTTGGCAGATCCTGAGCTATGCCACAGGCTGGGAGAGAATGCGCGGCGGAAGGCAGAAGCGGAGTTTTCCATAGAAAGCAATATAGAGCAGCTTCTGGCCATATATGAGACGTTATCGTAACAGTTCAGCCCAGGGCTTTGCATTTACTGCAAAGTCCGTAAGAACATGTAAATTTAGCCAAGAGAGAATCTGCCCCTCGCCGCGCAGGCAACTTGGAAAAATTGAGCTTTGCTCAACGGGCAGATTCCGTAACAGGGAAGCCGAAAGGCTGAACTGTTACACATTATCCTGTTATTATTGAAAGTGGAATTGAAAAAAGCTATAATAAAATGATATGAATCTGCCCTTCGCCGCAGGCGGCTTGGAAAAATTGAGCTTTGCTCAATGGGCAGATTCCGTAACAGGGAAGACGATTATGAACAAAAATGCCCCGCTGATCAGCGTGATCATCCCTGTCTACAACGGACAGGATTATCTGGAAAATTGTATTAAGAGCATTCAAAACCAGACGTACGGCAATCTGGAACTTATTATCGTCAACGACGGTTCCACGGATGCAACCGGCCAGGTATGTGAAAGACTGCGGGAAGCTTATGATAATGTGCGGATTCTCACACTGGGGGATGAGGGAGTATCGGTGGCGCGCAATACCGGCATAGAGGCGTCGAAGGGAGAACTTATCACCTTCGTGGATGCGGATGACAGACTGCATCCGGAAATGCTGCAGAAGCTGTATGACTGTATGGACAGTACCGGAAGTGATGTGGCCGGATGCCGGTTTTTTCTTTGGGGAAGTGAGGCGGAGTGGGAGCAGAAGCTTATGGCGGCGGAGACCGGCGGACAGCTTCGGACCTATGATGCGGATGACTATCTGCGGGAAGCCCTGCTTTGCGGCAACAGCCGGTGCTGGAGCAAGCTGTATCGGAGGAAGATTGTAGAACAGGTGCGTTTTCAGGAGAAACTTTCCATCGGGGAGGACATGCTGTTCCTGCTTCGGCTGCTTCCTCTGGTACACAGGATCACAGAGACGGATTATCCTGGTTACGGATACTTCCAGAATCCGGAAGGTGCGATCAAGCGGGCATTTACCCCCTCCTATATGGATCAAATAACCTGCTGGCAGCTTGCCAGAGAGGAAGTTCTGGGTATGGATCCGGGCCTGGATGCATTAGTGTGCGTCCATTACGTGATGGCTGTTATGCTTACAGCAGGGAAACTGGCTATGCTTCCCGGAGCAGTAAGACGTGAATATCAGGCGTATATCAGTGTGTGCCATGAGCGTCTGCGGGAGGTGCTGCGGACTGAGGGAGTATACGGCAGACTATCAGCCGGGTATCGGGTGAAGGCGGGGCTTTTCCTGCTGTGGCCGAAGCTGTACCTGGCTTTGTATCATTTGCATAAGGAGTAGGCACCTATGGTGATTGTCAGAGCGATGGGCGGACTGGGGAATCAGTTGCAGCAGTACGCCTTATACCGGAAACTGGAGCATATGGGCAGAGACGTGAGACTGGATATTTCATGGTTTCGCAATGCGTCTTTCCACGCGGGAGTGGCGGCAGGAAGAGAGCTGGAGCTGGACTGCCTGAAGCTGCGCCCTTACAAGGCAGCGTCAAAGGAAGAGATCCGGACAGTCCTCGGCAGGCTGTGGGAGGAGAAGGAGGGCATCGGGGACAAGCTGCGTAGAAAGCTTCATCCCCAGGCGGCACCCGCCTTCGAAGAAAGTGATATGTACCATGAACAGGTTTTTTCCATGGAGAACAAATACCTGGTGGGATACTGGGCCTGTGAGAAATACTATGCGGATATTATGGATATCCTGCGGGAGGACATCTCATTTCCGCCAGCTGCTGACACTGGCTTACAGAGAAGAAATGATGAAGTGATCCGGAAGATGGAAGAGACACAGTCCGTCAGTGTGCATATCCGGCGGGGAGATTACCTGGATGATGTCAACAAGTCGCTTTTCGGCGGGATCTGCACGGATGCCTATTATCAGAAGGCGATTGCATATATGCGGGAGAAACTGCCCGATGCAAAGTTTTTCTTCTTTTCGGATGATATCCCCTATGTGAGGGAACAGTATCAGGAGACGGCGTATCAGATCGTGGACTGGAACCAGGGCAGAGACAGCCTCTATGATATGATGCTCATGAGCCGCTGTAAACACAATATCTGTGCCAACAGCACTTTCAGCTTCTGGGGCGCCAGGCTGAATGCCCACAGAGGTAAGGTGATGATACGGCCCTCCATCCACAAGAACACTCAGGTATGTGTGCCGGGGCAAATGAAGGAGCTGTGGAAGGGCTGGGTGCTGGTGACGCCGCAAGGAGAGTTACCAGGCGGCCAGAATGCGTAAATGCCGTTACTATGAGCAGCCGCAGGCTGTGAACTAATGTCATTAAGTTAAGCCGGACGCGCCTGACATGATAGGAATCTCCTAAGGACGCGCTTTCGCTCGGTTCCAAACGCAGCGGTACTAAATTCGTGGAAAACCTCATTAAGTACCGGCGTTTTCCAACGGTCCTAAGGAGAATCCTATCATATCAGACGCTGTGTATAGACTTAACTAAATGACATTGGGCTGTGAACCGTAACGAGGATTCAGATGCAGAGGGAGCATAAGCAAAAAGATGCAGAAAGCGAAGTATAAGATCAGCGTGATCGTCCCTGTCTATAATAAAGAGAAATATCTGGAGCAGTGCATCGACAGTATCTTGGGCCAGACCTATCAGGAACTGGAGGTTCTTCTTGTGGATGATGAATCCACAGACGCAAGCGGGGCAATCTGTGACCGGTATGGGCAGAAGGACAGGCGTGTCAGGGTATTCCATCAGAAGAACGGCGGTCCCACGGCGGCGGTCATGACGGGATTGCGGGAGGCGGCAGGGGATTATTATACCTTTATCGACAGCGACGATTATGTCAGCAAGGATATGCTGCAGAAGATGGCGGAATGTCTGAGCGGACGCAAGGGTGAGATCATCTGCTGCAATCACGTACTTGAGAAGCAGAAAGAGACGGTTCCTGTTATTCTGCCGCTTACGCCGGGAGTCTATGAAGGCGTCAGACTGGAGAAGGAGATTAAGGACCGGCTGCTGGGCCGGGAGAATCGGATCATCTCCATGTCCCGTTGTATGAAGCTGTGTGAGAAGTCGGTGTTTGAGGGAAATGAGAAATACTATGACACGAAGATCCGCATGGGAGACGATTTTAATCTGATCTATCCGGCTCTGCTGGCCGCAAGCCGGATTGTCATTATGAAGGATGCGCTGTTCTATCATTATCGCTTCGTGGAGGATTCCATCGTCCATGGCTACGATCCGGGCATGGCAGAAAGTATCAGGAGATGGCATAGCGCGGTTGCAAAGATTGTCAGCGACCGGAAGGTGCCGGACGGAGCGGCTAAGCTTGACAGGGAATACTGCTATATGCTGCTGTATGTCATAAAGAACGAACTGCGGAATCCAGGAAAGGACTATGTGCAGAGAATACAGCAAATCTTCACGGAACCGGAAGTGAGAGGGAAGATCATGCATACGCCTCTTTCTGTCACGGGCAGGTCGAATGCGCTGTTGTATCTGGGTATGCAGTATCCGAATAAGCTGCTCCTCCGTATTTTGCACATGATCATGAAGTGGTATGACAGCTTATCGAGGAAAAAGAAGCGCTGAGAAGGGGTTACGCTACGAAGAGAATGACGGGAAGCGTATTAAGATTATATGACGGAAGCGAATAACATTGTGGGAAGAAAGCAAATAGGAAAGGGTATGGCAGGTAAACATGAATGATCGGCTTGTGATGTATTTACATGGCGGCAGTGGAAATCACGGCTGTGAGGCAATCGTGAACAGCACCTGCCGTATGACAGAGGAGCTTCCCAAGCTGCTGGTAACCAACAGTGAGAAGGAGGACCGGTTCTATTCTTTGGAGCCGTTGTGCGATATTTTGCAGGAGAGGAAGATCGCGGAGCATTTCTTTGCGCATGTCTGGTATTATCTGTGGCGTGCGGTGTTTCATGATCCGGAAGCTTTTATGCGGTACCGGTTCCGCCAGGTTCTCGGCAGGAACCGGGCGCCCCTGTATCTTTCGGTGGGCGGTGACATGTACTGCTATGGACTGTCCAGGAAAGAAGCGATCGTGGCGAACAGCACTTTCGTCAGGGCAGGAGCGAAGACGATTCTGTGGGGCTGTTCTCTGGAGCCGGAGCTTCTGCAGGATCCGGAGGTTGTGGAGGATATGAAGCGGTATACGCTGATCACACCCCGGGAGTCCATTACGGCGGATGCGCTGAGGCAGGCGGGAGTGGCCGGGAATGTGAAGCAGTTTCCCGATCCGGCATTCGCGCTGGAGCCGGAGAATATAGCGCTTCCGGAAAGATTTGCGGCAGGAAGGACGATCGGGATCAATATAAGCCCGATGATTGTCCGTCATGAGAAGGTGAAGGGAATTACGATTGCCAATTACCGCAGGTTGATTGACCATATCCTGCAGACAACAGATAACTGTGTGGCATTGATACCGCATGTCATGTGGAACAATAATGATGACAGACTGACACTGCAGGAGCTTTACCGGGGATACGAGGCACATGAGAGGGTCATGATCTTCCCGGATATGTCCTGCCGGAAGCTGAAGTTCATTATTTCCCGGTGCAGAGCCTTCATAGGCGCCAGGACACATGCAACCATCGCGGCATATTCCAGCTGTGTTCCCACGCTGGTGGTAGGGTATTCCGTCAAAGCACGAGGAATTGCCAGGGATCTGTTCGGAACGGAGGAAGGGTATGTCCTGCCGGTGCAGGCATTGGAGAATCCCGAGGAACTGATACAGGCCTATGACCGGATGATGGAAAGGGAGCAGGAGATCCGTGGCAGGCTGGAAGGAATGATGCCGGAATACTGTGCCGAAGCGAAGGCGGCGGGGGATGAGATCCGGAGGATCTGGAAGGAATGTCACTGAAACTGGAGGTGCAGGCTTAAGGAAAGGCATATAAATGGGCAGAGTCAGGCAGGCCGGTAAGAATATATTCTTCGGCTATATCAGCAATTTCATAATCATGATTATTGGGTTTGTGCAGAGAACTGCATTTATCATGGTTCTGGACAGAACGCTTCTCGGCGTCAACAGTCTGTATACGGATATTCTGAGTATGCTCTCCCTGGCGGAGCTGGGTATCGGGAGCGCTTTAAACTACAGCCTGTATAAGCCGGTCGCCAGGGGGGATCAGGAGAAGATCAAATCCTATATGAGGATTTACAGGAAGGCCTATCTGGCAATCGCAGGGGTGATAGCGGTGGTTGGTCTTGCGCTGACGCCCTTTCTGCCTTATCTGATCAAAGAGAGCGGGGGAATATCGGTCAGGGATCTGACGGTCTACTATCTGATCTTTCTTTTTAACACGGTCAGTACGTATTTCGTTGCGTATAAATACAGTCTGTCCAACGCCCAGCAGCGAGCTTATATTCAGACGAATATTGCGACGGTCACGAAGATAGCCACGGTTTTTGCACAGATTATCATTCTGTTTCTGACGAAGAATTTCCTGCTGTATCTGCTCACACAGGCGGCAGTGGAACTGTTGCAGAAGATCTTTGTCAGTATATATTTTAACAGGCTCTATCCCTATCTGCGGGACAGGGATGTGAAGAAGCTGGACAAAGAAGAGACAGATATTGTTGTCACCAAGACAAAGGCGCTGATGTTCCATAAGATAGGAGACGTAGCCCGTTTGTCTACAGACAGTATTATCATCACTTATTTTATGAATGTGGACTGGGTGGGAATCGTAGGGAATTATACGATGATCATCACTTACGCTGCGAATTTTATCAGTGTTATCTTTAATTCGGTGATTTCCGGGTTTGGCAATCTGGTGGCTACGGAGCCGAAAGAGAAGCAGTACCAGATGTTTAAGGTGTACAGGTTCTTTGCCTGCTGGCTGTACGGGTTCGCAGCAGTCGGGTTCTGGCTGCTCCTGACACCGTTAGTCACGGGCATCTGGCTGGATGAGAGCTGGAGGCTGGGGCAGACGGCGCTTACGCTGATCCTGATTGATCTGTATTTTAAAGGGGGCAGGGTTGTGCTGGTGAATTTCAAGATAGCGGCAGGGATTTTCGAGCAGGACAAGTATCTTTCCCTGGTGCAGGGCGCGGTGAATCTTGTGCTGTCGGTCATCGGGATCCGGTATATCGGCCTTACAGGTGTCTATGTGGGAACCGTGGTGTCCGGGGTGATGGCGAACCTGATTCAGCCTGTGATTGTGTACAGGGATTACTTCGGGCACAGCGCCGGGACATATTTCAGGGACGCAGGGAAGTATATCGGTGTGATTGGAGGGGTCGCGCTGATTATGCTTCCGGCCAGGAATGTTCTTCTGTCACAGGTTAATCTGATTACTTTTGCCGTAATGGTGATGGTTGTCACGGTTGTTTATAATGGGGTGTTTTTCTTGTTTTTCCGGAGGACGGAGGAGTTCGGATATCTGTGGAGACTCCTGCAGGGGAAGATAGCAAACAAAGATTTAAGGAAATGAGGGCGGGAAATGGAGAAGGATGTATTGAGGGAGACAGCCTGTCAGGAACTACTGACGTATGGCGTGTGGGACTGGAAGGACAGAATGAAGTATCTGATCAGGAAATATCTGCTGAGACGGAAGACGGCGCCGGAGGATCCGGTGTTCTGGCCTACAGGATTGCTGGCTGCCGGACTGTGGCGGTGCAGACAGGAAATGGCGGAAGGAGAGATTACGGATGTGGTGAGGGCAGATATCGGCCTGACAGACTGGGTAATAGAGGTCTATTATGAAAGGTGGATCGATAAGGGATGCCCGATTCTGTGGCTGGATGATCTTCTGGCCGGAGAGACGATTCTGGATGCCTATGAGGAGTATTGCAAAAGAGGCGGCAACAACGGCATTGTAAGAGCCCAGACTGTGGAAGAGTACCGGCAGGCGGCCGAGAAGCTGGCACGGTTCGGATTGGAATATCCTACGGATGAGACGGGGAGCTTCCCCTACCGGGCAAATCAGGATAACGGACTGGTTTTTGTGGATTCTATCGGGCTGGCATGTCCGTTCCTGTATCGGTATGGAGAGTTGTTTGACAGACAGGATACGATGGAGCTGGCTGTTAAACAGATTGTCAATTATCTGGCGTATGGTATGGATGTTTCCACAGGCCTTCCCTATCACGGGTATTCTGTTGCGGAGGATTGCAAATACGGTATTATAGGATGGGGGCGGGCCGTGGGTTGGCTGTTACGGGGCATGACCGGATGTATGGGTACGGAATACGGCCGGGAGCGGTTGGAAGATTCCTACATAAAGGCAGCGGACGCGGCGCTGGGATTCCAGCGGAAGGACGGGTATTTTTCCTGGCAGCTGCAGGCGCTGGAGGGCCCGGCAGACACTTCCGCTACCGGTATGATTTGTGCGTCGTTAAGACAGGGGCTTGCGCTTGGCATCCTGCAGGGAGAGAAATATGAGCAGGCACTGCAGGCCGGCAGGAGTGCGGTAGAGAAGGCCGTCAGGAATGGCAGGGTTTACCAATGTTCGGGAGAATGTGAGGGCCTGGGGCAGTATCCACAGCGCTACGGCGCCTATCCGTGGGCGCTGGGGACGGCACTTATGCTGTAAGGCAGCAGTACGGACCGGCCCTCGCATTCATTTCCGATGCTGTTAGCGATAATTTTTTGACAGGGAAAGGCAGTAAAGAATGAATAGGATCAAGGAAACCATATCTGAAAACAGCATGGAGATGACATGGGAAGAAGTATGCTATTTCGGCTTTTTTATCCTGCTGTCCGTTACCAAGGGGCTGGGGCTGTACGAAGGGCAGAAGCTGTTTGAACTTCTGGTTTTGCCTGCGTTTCTCTTTGCGCTTATGAAACTGATTATCACGCCTTATACGAAAAGGCAGTGGGCTATGCAGGTGCTTCTTTTGCTTCTTACAGGAGTTGTGTTTTACAATTCCCATGAGAGAGGGATTCTTTTTCTGGCCTTTATGGTGCTGGGCATGAAAAATATTTCCGTGAAGAAGGTGTTCCATACAGGTCTCTGGGTCTGGTCGGCCTGCGCGGTTTTCTTAAGTATCTTTTCTTTCTTCCGCCTGGAACATACGGTGTACCGTGTGCATGCCAAGCTGGGAATGGGACATATTTTCCGGTGGAGCCTGGGGTTCAGCCATCCTAATATTCTGCATATTACTTATCTGGCGCTCTGTGCCTTTCTTCTTTATGAAATGGGGGAACGTTACAGGTTCAGGCATTTTGGTCTGTTAATGGCGGGCAACCTGCTGGTGTTCTTCTATTCGGTCAGCTATACCGGATTCGGGATCGTGGCAGTCCTGCTGGCAGGAGGATTGTATGTGCAGGCCAGGCCAAGGTTCTGTGTGGTTGAGAAGCTGCTGGCGAACCTGGTGCTTCCGGCCTGCCTTATCCTGTCGTTTGTGCTGCCCTTTTACCTGTATGACAATAAGCTGGCAGGTTTCGTGCAGAAGCTTAATTTTATGCTGAATACAAGGATCTGGCTGGCGGAACAGTTTCTGCGGTCAGAGTACCGCAGTCTGCTGGGAGCCGATGTCTCGCAGGTGGTAAAATCGTCCATGACCATGGATAATTCCTATGTGTGGGGTTATATCAACTATGGGCTGATCTTCTTCTCTATCCTTATGCTGGGATATTTTGCCCTCCTGTTTTATGACACTCACAGGCAGCGGACAAGGGAACTGGTGATTCTCGTCTGTTTCCTGGGTGCGGGATGGACGGAACCGCTTCTGTTTAACACTTCCTTTAAGAATGTGACGCTGCTCTTTCTGGGCAGTCTGCTCTTCCTTCAGAAGGAAGGTGAGAAGGAGTACTGTCTGTTTCCGCAGCTTCAGCGGAAGGTACGGGTTCCGCTTGTGAGACTGCCGGACCGGCTGGCGGAAGCGGCGGGCGAAGTCTGGAAGCGCGCCGGGAAGAAGCTCTTATGCATGGGCGCGGCAGGCGGGATAGCAGGCGGAATCTTGTGTGGTATTTTGTATTCTGCGCCGGAAGGGTATGTGGTACAGCGCTTCTATACGGACGGCCTGGAAGAGACTTCCGTATATCTGAGCAGTCCGGAGGATCCGGATTATGAGGGGTGGAAAGTAATGAATTACGTGGATGACAGCACGCCGATGCAGCTTGTGCAGGGCAAGGCGGTGATGTTGGAGAGTGCCAGGTATTATGCGGGCAGTATATTGATCGGAGGGTTTTGCGGCGGGATGGCCGGCGTTTTCCTGTTTTATAAGAGAGGAAAGTTACAGAATAAAGGAGTATGGGCATAGAATGGGCAAAGAGGAATTACAGTACTGTACAATCTTAAAGACGAATATCAACGTGACGGATATGGATCAGACAATCTCCTATATCACACGCAATCTGGAAGAGCTGAAGGGCAATTATATCTGTGTTTCCAATGTGCATACGACCGTGATGGCTTTTCGGGATGCGGAATACCGCAGGGTGCAGAACAGTGCTGCCATGGCGCTGCCTGACGGGCAGCCGCTGTCGATCGTCAGCCGCAGGAGAGGCTATGCGCAGGCACAGAGGGTGCCGGGACCGGACCTGATGCCGGCGATTCTTGCCCTGTCACAGGAGAAGGGATATACTCACTACTTTTACGGCAGTACGGAACAGACACTGGCCAGGTTAAGAAAGGTATTGCTTACGAAATATCCGAAGCTTAAGATCGCAGGAATGTATGCGCCGCCGTTTAGTAAGCTGACGCAGGCAGAAGATGAAGAGGACATACGCCGGATCAATGACAGCGGCGCCGACTTTGTCTGGGTTGCACTGGGAGCGCCCAAGCAGGAAAATTGGATGTTTGGGCACCGGGGCAGAGTAAACGGCCTGATGATCGGTGTGGGAGCGGCTTTTGACTTTATTGCGGGAACGTCCAAACGCGCCCCCATGTGGATGCAGCGGCTCTGTATGGAATGGGTTTTCCGTATCATGCAGGATCCCGGGCGTATGCTGCCGCGTTATCTGAATACCAATTTTTCTTTTTTATATCATGTATGTAAAGAATCAAGGCGGCTGCGTGCGCATGACAGGAATGGCGCCCTGGCAGATGGCCGTTTAGAGAACCGAAACTGCCGTGATGCGTCCGGAAGCCGGGAGAAACACCCAAAAGACAGACTGAGGATTGCTATGATTGGCCACAAGAGGATACCTTCCAGGGAGGGTGGCGTTGAAATTGTGGTGGAGGAATTGTCAGTGCGGTTGGCGGCATTGGGGCATTATGTGGATGCATATAACCGGTACGGGCATCATGTGTCCGGCAAGAAATACGATGAGGAGTACGGCTGGAAAGGCAGAAAATTCTATAAGGGAGTCAGAGTCTATATTGTGCCTACCTTTCAGAGAAGCAGCCTGAATGCGATTGTATACAGCTTTCTGGCGACGCTCAGGGCATTGTTCGGAAGCTATGATGTGATACATTACCATGCGGAAGGCCCTTGTGCCGTACTGTGGATTCCCAGGCTTTTTCATAAGAAGATAGTAGTGACTGTCCATGGCCTGGACTGGCAGCGGGCCAAGTGGGGGAATTTCGCGTCCTATGTTATCAAATTCGGAGAGAAGATGGCGGCGAAATATGCCGATGAGGTGATTGTCCTGTCCCGTAATGTGCAGCAGTATTTTGCGGATACATACGGCAGACAGACTCACTATATCCCTAATGGCATCAGCAGGCCCAAGGTAAGGGAGGCAGAGCTGATCCGGGAGAAATACGGACTTGAAAAGAACGGCTACTTCCTGTCGCTTGGAAGGATTGTGCCGGAAAAGGGTGTGCACTATCTGATCGAGGCGTTTTCGAAGCTGGATACGGATAAGAAGCTGGTGATCGCCGGAGGCAGCAGCCAGGCTGTAGAATACATGGAACGGATTCATCGCATGGCAGCACAGGATGGGCGGATCATTATGACGGACTTCGTGCAGGGGCAGGTGCTGGAAGAGCTGTATTCCAATGCCTATGCGTTTGTACTGCCAAGTGACGTGGAAGGGATGGCGCTCACACTGCTGGAGGCGATGAGCTACAAAGCCTGCTGCCTTGTCAGCGATATCTGTGAGAATACGGAAGTTGTTGAAGATCAGGCGCTGGTATTCCATAAGGGCGATGTGAAGGATCTTGGTAAGAAACTGGAATATATGCTGGAGCATCCGGATGTGGTGCAGGAATATGGCAGCAGGAGTGCGGATTTTATCTGTGGAAAGTTTAACTGGGATGAGGTAGTGGGCGAGACGGCTGAGCTGTACCGGGCGTGCTGCGGCCGCAGGTGACCGAGTATTTCATTTCTGCCGGGCTGCGGCATTCGTGAAGAAGGGGGCAGCGTTTGTGCCGGGGAAGGCATGGAGGGCAACTATGAAAATATTGATGGTGAATAAGTTTCTCTATCCGAATGGCGGATCTGAGACTTATATCTTTAAATTGGGGGAACAATTACAGAAGAAGGGGAATGAGGTGCAGTATTTTGGCATGGAGCATGCAGGGCGGATAGTAGGCAACCGCCTGGAATGCTACACATCCGATATGAATTTTCATGCCGGCGGATTTGGTAAAGTGCTCTATCCCTTCCGCATTATTTATTCCGGAGAAGCGAAGAGAAAGATGCGGCGCGTGCTGGAAGACTTTCATCCGGATGTGGTGCATCTGAATAATATTAATTTCCAGTTGACGCCCTCTGTTATTTATGCTGTGCGCGCATATGAAAAAAGGCATAGAAAGCATGTCAGGCTCGTATACACGGCGCATGACTATCAGTGGGTTTGCCCGAATCATATGATGCGGATTCCGGCCACAGGAGAGATCTGCTTCGCCTGCCGCGGCGGCGATTTTGGGCAGTGCAGTAAGAACCGCTGTATCCATGATTCCAGAGTGAAAAGTATTCTGGGTACGATAGAGGCCCGCTATTATGCATTGCGGAAGACCTACAGGATGGTGGATGTGATCGTGTGTCCCAGTGAGTTTATGAAGAAACAGCTGGATACGGATCCGCTGCTGGCGGATAAGACTGTTATGATGCATAACTTTGTGGAGGCGGATGTTCCCCGCGAAATAAAGAAGGGGAGAAGAGGTACTCATAGAGGAAGCGATTATGTACTGTATTTTGGCCGCTATTCGGAGGAAAAGGGTACGGAAACCCTGCTGGAAGCCTGCAGGGCGCTGCCGGAGGTTCCCTTCGTGTTTGCGGGAACAGGACCGCTGGAAGAGAAAGTGAACCGGGTGCCTAATGTTGTAAACAAGGGGTTTGTGACGGGAGAAGCACTGCACAGACTGATTGCCGGAGCAAGATTCAGTGTGTATCCGTCCGAGTGGTATGAAAACTGCCCCTTTTCCGTTATGGAGTCTCAGGCATACGGTACGCCCGTGCTCGCCTCTGACCTGGGCGGCGCGCCGGAACTGGTACAGCCCGGCCGGACAGGCGACTTGTTCCGGGGCGGCGATGCACAGGATCTGACAGAGCACATCAGGGAACTCTGGGAGGATCCCGGATTATGCCAGGAATACAGCCGGAACTGTAAAAATATAAATTTCGATACAGTAGAGGAATATTGTGCTAAAATAGTAAAGAATGTATATAGATAAACGTGCTTGCAGGATTTAAGTGAGGAGCGGTAAACATGGCAAAAAGAACCTTATACGGCACCGTCATCGTGACATACAGATGTAATGCCCGCTGTAATATGTGTGATTGTTTCAAGGACCCTACCAGACCGGAGGAAGAGATTACGCTGGAGGAGATTAAGAAGCTTCCCGAGATGGCGTTTACCAATATCACCGGGGGAGAACCTTTTATCAGACAGGATATACCTGATATCGTCCGGGAATTATATAAGAAATCTGACAGGATTGTCATATCCACCAACGGTTATTTTACCGACAGGATCATCGCTCTGTGTAAGGAGTTTCCAAAAGTCGGCATCCGGATCAGCATCGAAGGACTGCAGGAGACCAATGACGCGATCAGAGGCATTCCGGACGGTTTCAACAGAGGATATAAGACATTGAAAACATTGGTGGAGATGAAGCATCCGGATGTGGGATTCGGCATGACGGTACAGGATATGAACTGCGAAGACCTGGTGCCTCTTTATAATATCGCCAATGATATGGGCATGGAGTTTGCCACGGCCACCCTGCATAACTCTTTTTATTTCAGGAAGACCGACAATAAGATTGACGATAAACATAAGGTGGCGCAGAATTTCGAGAAGCTGATTAATGAGCTGCTTAAGAGTAAATCGCCGAAGAAATGGTTCCGTGCCTATTTTAACCATGGCCTGATCAATTATATCTACGGCAACAAGAGGCTTCTGCCCTGCGATATGTCCAGGAATGCCTTTTTCATAGATCCGTTCTGCGATGTGATTCCCTGCAACGGCATGGAGAAGAAGGCGGTCATGGGCAATCTGAAGGACGCAAGCTGGGACGAGCTGTGGAATTCCAAACAGGCGCAGCATGTCAGAGAATGCACGAAGAAGTGTGAAAGAAACTGCTGGATGATAGGTTCCGCGTCACCGGCAATGCATAAATATATCTGGGTACCCGGATGGTGGGTGATCAGGCATAAGTTCCTGAAAGGCGGCAAGTACAGTTTAAAGGAGAATAAATTTATATGAGATTCCTGTATGTAGCCCCGCGTTACCATACCAACCAGACAGATATCATGAAGGGGCTGATAGAACATGGGCATGAAGTCTGTTTTATCAGCCATTATAGCGCTATCATAGAGGATTATTCTTATGTGACTCCCGTTATATTGGGATACTCCGGACTGTATAACATGATAGACTATCTGTATGCCAATGTGATCCGCAGAAAGGATCCCGAGGCTGTTGTATACAAGATACAGCACGGATTTCCGCCGATACGTAAGCTGAAGAAGCTGATTACGGATTTTGCTCCTGATGTGGTGATCCTGCGGGAACGTTCCGTTTATTCCATGGCGGCGTATCTGATCTGTCAAAGGAGGGGGTACCCGTGCATTCTCTATAATCAGAACCCGTTGTGGTCGGAACCTGATAAGACGGATTTTGCTCATCGGATCGTGAACAATCTGACGCCGAAGCTGCGGATGACGCCTGTCATGGGGAGGAAAAAGGCGGGGACATCCATTAAGGAAAACGATTATTTCGTACCTTTTGTGGTGGAACCCCGAAAAGCGCCGGAGGAGAGAACTTACTTTGCGGATGACACGATACATATTCTGTGTATCGGGAAATATGAAATCAGGAAGCATCACCTGATGCTGCTTCAGGCGGTGGAGGGATTATTACATTACAGACTGCACTTGACTCTGATAGGCGAGGCGACGAATCATTTTCAGAAGGAATACTGTGAGCAGGTCAGACAGTTCGTGGCAGGGCATCACATGCAGGACTTGGTCACGGTGAAGACTAATGTGCCCCGCAGTGAGATGGAAGCAGAGTATCTGGCATCAGATATTTATGTGATTCCGAGCACCAGGGAGATGGCATCGGTGTCCCAATTAGAGGCTATGAGTTACTCCCTGCCTGTCATATGCAGTGACTTAAACGGAACAGCCTGTTATGTAGAGGACAGTGTGACAGGCTATCTGTTCAGAGACTGCGACGAGGAAGACCTGGCGGAAAAACTGGATAAGATGCTGTCTGACAGAGAGCGGATGAAAGCCATGGGTGCGGCGGGGTACCGGGCGCTGGCGGAGAAATACAATTTTGGCCATTACTATGATACGGTTATGGAAATTCTGGACAGGATAGAAAACACAAAGGAAAAAAGCAGGTAAAATGGAAAAACACAGAATAGAATGGATTGATATTTTCAAGTTGCTTGGAATCATGGCGATTTTTTGCGGACATATGGGAAAGGAAACTGGCGGATTGTATAATTTTGTATTCCTTTATCACGTTCCGCTGTTCTTTTTTGCATCCGGTATTTTTGCCGGCCGCCTGGAGAATCTAAGTATCCGGGAAGCCATACGGAAGAAATGCAGCCAGATTATTGTCCCGTATCTGTTTTTCGTTATGATCAGTATGATTGTGATTATTTTAACGACAAATGAAAATATATATACATACCTGGGTTATGGCAAACAGTTTGTTTTTGGCATCAGAAATCAGATGTATGCCTCTTCTTTGTGGTTTTTTTCGTGCTTATTCAGTATGAGTATTCTGTTTGATATACTGAGAAGAATTTTCAAAAAGAGGATTCTTCTGCTGACCGTTTCGGCAGGTATCTATTTTGTTTCGATTCTGGTTCTGCCGGACAGACCGGACGTGACTCCTTCATGGATATTCAATATTGATTCGGCAATGTATTATTTGATCTACTACACGGTCGGATATGTGTTTCATGATAAACTGACAGAAGAGCAAAAGGAACTTTCAGCTGCGCGAAAAGTCCTGCAGCTGACAGGCGTGGCCTTTCTGCTGGGATATGCGCTGCTTGTGTATGTGCGCAAGGATGTTGTGGCAAGCGCCTTAGGCCAGATCATTCCCGGAACAGGGCTTGTCTATCCGGTGATCCGTGCGCTTTTGCTGATTATGTTTCAGGTTGTGCTGGCCAGGTTCTTCGTGGGTATGGGGAAACTGCATGAAGTGGGCGCACAGACGCTGTGGCTGTGCGGAAATGAATTTATCGTCAAAAAGATATTTAATGCACTGGCAGACATTGCAGGGTTTCAGATCGTGATTACCAGTGCCCTTTCGGCAATTTTATATGCAGGCATTATGGTATGTTTTATTTACAAAGTGCTCATGCCTTTCGAGAAGAAAATATATGGACGGTTTCTTGAAATAATCATAAAAGAGAAGAGATAAATATGAAACGTGTAATAAAAAATATCCTGGCAGTTACGGCCTATTATCTGTATGAAAAAGGCATTCTGCACAATAGAATACGGGTACATTCGATTGATGAGACGATCGACGAACTTCTGTCCACCGAAAAAAGCATGGTACGTTTCGGCGACGGAGAGATCGTGATGATCAAGGGGGGCGACCTGATGCTGCAGAAGGCCGCGCCGGAGATTGGCGAGGGCCTGGCCGAAATACTGGCCTACTCCTATGACGGCCTCATAGTGACTATTCCGGGGATCTTTGATACCCTTTCGGACCATCATAAGGCGAGCAGGCAATTCTGGAAGGACCATCTTCTTTTCTGCCGGAAAACATATGAGAAATACTGCAATCCGGACAGAATATATTACTCCACATTTGTGTCGCGCTGCTACTATTACGGCAGTGACCGGAGTAAATGTGAAGGCTGGTTTGCAAAAATAAGAAAAATATGGGAAAATAAAGACATTGTCATTGTGGAGGGGACGAAGACACATAACGGTGTCGGCAACGACCTGTTTGACAGTGCAGGAAGTATTGAGAGGATTATCTGCCCGCCCAGCGACGCATACGGGGCACTGCCGGCTATTCTGGATGCATGCCTTGGTTATGACAAGGACAGGCTGTTTCTTCTGTCGGTAGGAGTTACGGCCAAGTTCCTTGCGCTGGAACTGTTCCGGAGGGGATACCGGGTGCTGGATATCGGCAACATGGACATGGAGTATGAGTGGTATGTGAGGAAAGCGCCGGACAAGCTTTCTCTGGCAAAGCATGATGTTGCCGGGGAAGCGGCCAATCGTGAGGCGGCAGTGCATAACAGCGCATATGGTAAATATCTGGAACAGGTGAAATGCTGGCTGTAGAATGTAACAGGGAAGCCGAAAGGCTGAACCAATGTCATTAAGTTAAGCCGGACGCGCCTGACATGATAGGAATCTCCTAAGGACGCGCTTTCGCTCGGTTCCAAACGCAGCGGTACTAAATTCGTGGAAAACCTCATTAAGTACCGGCGTTAGGGGGCGGTCCTAAGGAGAATCCTATCATATCAGACGCTGTGTATGGACTTAACTAAATGACATTGAAGGCTGAACTGTTACTGTAGAATTTAGAGGTATGTGAATATGATTGACAATAAAGAAGCTCTTCGGCGTTATCTGGAGCAGGACCGGCTGGCGCTGAACAGGCAGCAGGATAAGCGTCCGAAAGTGTTTGGTGATGAGATATGGAAGTTTGAGATTTTGCTCCGCAAAGTGGAGTACGATATCAACTGCCGCAGAGGCTTACCTGCCCTTCTTGTCGGCAAATATCATAAATTCCGGTTTCACCGCCTGAGCGTCAAACTCGGC
Source organism: Clostridia bacterium (assembly GCA_910575245.1). Lineage (GTDB taxonomy): Bacteria > Bacillota > Clostridia > Lachnospirales > Lachnospiraceae > UBA3282. The sequence continues at coordinate 355,330 of CAJTEN010000001.1, forward strand.
TTTACGATTCCGCCGAATGTGTTCCGGGAGGGACTTGCCATTCCCCATTACGGGACGATTGTCGTGCATGGAAATACCAGAGCGGGCAGAAACTGCAGACTGCAGGAGGGCGTGACGATCGGGGCCGTCAACGGCAGTCATGATGCCGCGGTGATCGGGGATAACTGTTATTTCGGAAGCGGTGCGAAAATACTCGGGGCTGTCACGATAGCGGATGATGTGGCGGTGGGCGCCGGTGCGGTGGTGACGAAGGATATCACCGAAGCGGGAACCACGTGGGGCGGTGTGCCGGCCAGGAAGATCAGCGACAATAATTCGCACGGCAGTTTGTGCAGTGCACTTTTTTCATAAATGAAGGGGTAACTTCTACACCGGATTATCAAGGAGCATGTATGGAAATGAGCGGATCAAAAGAAAATACGCGGGCGGGACTGCTCACGAAGCTGGGATATATTTTTGATAAAAGGGATAAATGGAAAATTGCATTATTGCTTGCAGCTGTGGTTATCGGAAGCTTTCTGGAGCTTTTGGGCGTGACGATCTTCATGCCTTTTATCAATATCATTCAGGAGCCGGGAGAGATTCAGAGAAAATGGTATCTGAGGATGTTCTATGAGCTGTTTCATTTTCAGTCCGCCAAGAGTTTTCTGGCGGCGCTGTCAGCGGCCATTATCGTAGTGTATGTGGTCAAGAATGTATATCTGATCATCGAGAAAAGTTATATATACAGATTTTCTTATAACACACAGATGAAATTGTCTACGCGGCTGCTGAATACTTATATGAAAGAGCCGTATACCTTTCACCTGAACAAGAATATCGCCACACTGCAGAGAAGCCTGCAGGAGGATACGGCGAAGTTTATGCAGGTGATCCTGTATTCGCTGGAACTGGTGGCGGAGCTGGCGGTATGCTTTGTACTGGTGGTTTATCTTTTGTTTGTCAGCAAATCCATTACTGTTATTGTTCTGGGATTACTGGTAGTATGTGTGGGAGCCTTCCTGCTTCTTACAAGAAAATACAGCCGTAAGCTGGGACAGGACAATCAAGGATATCAGGGTAAAATATACCAGTGGATGAATCAGGCGTTAGGCGGGATCAAAGAGATCAAGATATTGGGGAGAGAAGAGTTTTTTACGGAGGAATACCGCAAATACTATATTAAATTTGCCAAAGGGCTCAGAATAGCGAGGACTATTTCTATTCTGCCCAAGTATGCAGTGGAGGCTGTGGCGATATCCGGGCTTCTGATTGGAATTATTGTGAAGCTGCTGCTGGGAGAAGCGGATATGGCATATTATATCCCGCAGCTGACTGTATTTGCCGTTGCGGCGTTCCGGCTGATGCCCAGCGTCGGACGTATTAACGAACACGCCACCAATACATTGTATGCCCTGCCGTCTGTAGATCTGGTCTACCACGATCTGGTGGAAATCGAGGATTATATCGAGAAGCAGGACAGTGAAGTGAAGGAAGACTGGAATTTGTGCAGAGGCATCGAAGTAAAGAATGTGACCTACTGTTATCCTGACACGGACGAGCCCGTGATCGAGGATGCCAGCCTGTCCATACAGAAAGGCAGGACGGCAGCGTTTATCGGGGCTTCGGGTGCGGGCAAGACAACCATGGTGGATATTATTCTGGGGCTTCTGACACCGCAGAAAGGTGTCGTTTTGGCAGATGATATCAATGTGCATGAGAAGCCCAGAACCTTTCATGCGCAGGTTGGATATATTCCGCAGGTGATTTATCTGTCGGACGATACGATCCGCAATAATATAGCCTTCGGTGTCAAGGAATCCGATATTGACGAACAGGCGGTGCGCCGGTCCATGGAGAAGGCACAGCTGACGGAGTTCGTTGACAGTCTGGTGCATGGACTTGATACGATCGTAGGTGACAGAGGTGTCAGATTATCCGGCGGCCAGAGACAGCGTATCGGCATTGCAAGAGCTCTGTATCATGACCCGGAGATATTAGTGCTGGATGAGGCTACATCCGCGCTGGATAACGATACGGAGGCGGCGGTCATGGAGGCTGTCGAGAATCTTCGGGGGATGAAGACGATGATTATCATTGCCCACAGGCTGACAACCATCCGCAATGCAGACCTGATCTATGAAGTGGAAGGGGGCAGAGTAAGCCCGAAGAGTAAGGATGAGGTGTTTGGAGAATGAGAAAATGTTAAAGCTGAACAGGAAACAGTCGGAGTGGATGTTCTATGTTTCATTGACCATGATATCAATGGCTGTCTTTTTGCTTGTGGGTGAACCTGGATATGTGTTGTTTGATGACAGCAAAACATACATGAATATCAATAATAACATGGAAGGGGTAATGCCGTTATACCCCCTTTTTCTGCATGGTAATAAGATGCTTTTCGGAGAAGACGCATATTTATATGCCGTTGTGGCAGAGCAGGCTGTCCTGGCAGCATTGTGCGTTACTGTTTTTATCGGATTTGTGAAGAACCGGTTTGCGTTGAAATACTGGGAAGCTTATGTATGCTATGCGCTGGCATTGCTTCCGTTTACTACGGATATGCCGGAGGCAATGACGACTCATGAGATTCTGACGGAAGGAATTGCCTATGCCGTTTTCTATCTGTTTATGGCGGCGCTGCTGCATGCGGTTTGGGACAAGAGCTGGAAATGGCTGGGGATCTTATGTATGATTACGATGCTTTTGGCGATAACCCGCTCGCAGATGCAGATTTTGTTCGGCGTGTGCGGTGCGGCGGCTGTCTATATTATGGTGTGCCGGCGCGGACGTGGCAGGGCGGGGAAGACCCTGTTTTTGCGCTTGATGTGCGGTGTACTGGTATGTGCGGTGATCGGGATGGCAGGTGTATGGAGCGTTGGCAAAGTAAGCGCCGCTTATCAGAACAGTAAGGCGGAGAAGCGCAGGGAACAACAGCAGTCTGCACAGCAGACGCAGGTGCAGGCGCCGAAGGAGGATGAGGAGACGCCGGAGAACACTGTAAAGCCGGTTTTTACGACCAGTCAGTATGTATCACTGATCTTTTCCAGAGGGATGTATGAGGCAGACTATGAAGATTACCTTCTCTTTGAGGAAGGCCAGCTGAGAGACCTGTATCTGGTATTGTATGAGAGAAGTGACAAAACACAATGCAGATATGTCTATGCAACTCCGGGTCTTTGGATGTGGCGGGATATCGTAGGCGGAATCGGCTCAGTCGGCAGCAAATGTTTTCACATACAGAATAATTTTTATAATGAGAATTACCCGGAGCTTGTTTACAGCAGCAGTTATTCGGCGGTCCGTAACGGAAATCAGCTTAAGATCGGCCTTACGCTGCTTAAGGAACATTTCGGAAGATTTCTGTACCATACGCTGATGCTTTTGCCGCAGGCATTTATCTGTACCGTCTTTTTCCAGATAAAAAGTATCTATCTGCTCTGTCATATTGTGACCCTGTTGCTGTATGTCTCAGCGGCAGCGTTGATGATATGGTCATATAAGGATAAAAAGGTGGAGAATACGTATGGGGAATTCATGTGCTCCGTGCTGGGTACGAATCTGATCCTGATCGGCGTGATATCCCTGGTATTCTTCGGGCAGCAGAGATATCTGGTATACAATTTCGGAATTTTCTATATATCCTATTTCCTGCTGCTTATGCAGCTGTGGAAGCTATATGGGCGCAATCTGGCAGCAAGGCTTTGGGAGCGGCCGGGGAAACGTGAAAAGAATCGGGCGTAAGGATACGGTATGGGAAGCAGTGTCCAGGCGTTTTGAAAGTGGAGAATATCATGAAGGGTGAAACAGAAGCAAAAGTACTGATTATCATCCCGGCATACAATGAGTCGGCAAATATTGAGAAGGTGGCCAGACATTTGAAAAACTGCGCGCCGCAGTATGACTATCTGATCATCAATGACGGTTCGACAGACGATACTCTGCGCATTTGCGAGAGAGAGCATTTCCGTTATCTGGATCTGCCTATCAATCTGGGGATCGGCGGTGCAGTGCAGGCCGGTTATGTCTATGCGCACAAGAACGATTATGACATTGCCGTGCAGATGGACGGGGACGGCCAGCACGATATCGCATATTTAAGCGATATGCTGCAGCCGATTCTTTCCGGGAAGGCGGATGTTGTCATAGGCTCCCGGTTCCTGAAGAAGGAGGGGTTCCAGTCTTCGCAGTCCAGACGGATCGGCATCGGTATTCTGAGTCTGCTGATCAGGCTGACTACAGGCCATCGGGTCATGGATGTGACCAGCGGCTATCGCGCGGTTAACAGGAAGTTTATCGACATCTATGCAAAGGATTACCCTACGGACTATCCGGAACCTGAGGCCATCGTTACGGCATTCATGCACCGAGGCAGGGTGCTGGAGGTTCCGGTTAAGATGAAGGCGAGAGAAGGCGGTACAAGCTCTATCACACTGCGGAAATCGGTCTATTATATGATTAAGGTAACGCTGGCGATTTTGGTCTGCCGGCTGAGTTATGGGTTCAGGAGGGTGAAGAGATGATTCCTTCTACATTACGGTTTTGGTTGATTGCTGCAGTGGTATGTTATTTTGTTATCATACTGTATCTTCTGAAAAACAGGGCGCTTAACTTAAAGTATACGCTTCTCTGGCTTCTGGCAGGCGTGGTGATGGGGGTACTGGTTGTTTTTCCGGAGATGCTGATGCGCATTATACGTGTATTCGGTATTCAGAGCAATATGAACGGGCTCTTTCTTATCATTATCGGCTTTATGCTTATGATCCTGATGGCATTGACTTCCATTGCATCCAGACAGAATATGAAGATCAGGGCGCTGGTGCAGGAGATAGGCATTCTGGATAAACGGATCCGGGAACTGGAGGACGGGCAGGGCGGCAGTGCGGACAGGAAGGCTTCCGGGCAGGAAAAAGTCAGCGACATGGACGGGGCATCCGGTGCGGCGCCCAAAGAAACAGGCGGAAGATAGAAAAGGCAGGATAAAGAGATGTCTGACAGAATGGAAATAGCAGTCGATCTGTTATGGCTTAGGCCAAGACAGGTGGGTGGAACCGAATTTTATATCAGAAACCTTTTGGATGGGTTTCTGCAGCTTCAGGAAGACTACCATTTTACCTTGCTTGTGTCAAAAGATAACAGGGAGTCCTTTGCACATTATGCGAAGGATGAGAGAATTTCTCTGTTGGAGGGTAACGTAAAGTCTGCGAATATAGCAGGACGTATTCTGTGGCAGTTTTTCTGTCAGAACAGACTGCTGCGCAGAAACGGCATCCGCAGATGTTTCATTCCGGTTTACTGCAGGCCTCTCTTGAACGGGGGGATCACTTATGTGAATACCATTCATGATCTGCAGGCGGCTCATTACCCTGAGTATCATCCTTTCCACGAGATTGCCTACTCCAGACTCTGCTGGTGGCTGGACGTGCACTTCTCCAGACATATCGTGGCGATATCCGACTGGGTGAGAGAGGATATCGTGAAGCGGTATCATGTGAAGCAGGAGAAGATCACCACCATCTATAATCCGATTACGGTGGATGCCAATGAGGTGGTACCGATGTCGGAACTTTCCGAAAAATACGGAGTCTCGGAGGGAGAGTACTATTATACGGTTTCCCAGCTGATACCCCATAAAAATCTGGATACCGTCATTGAGGTGATGAGACAGATCAAGGAGCAGAAGATCGGCCTGCCATGCAGACTGCTGATATCGGGAGTGAACGGAGAAAGCCGCACGGCGCTTGAGAGGCAGATTCGGGACAAAGGGCTGGAACGGGAGGTGACACTGACGGGGTTTGTCGGGAATGCCCAGCGGAATGCGCTGTATAAGTACAGCAGAGCCTTTCTTTTTCCGAGCGTATTCGAGGGATTCGGAATGCCGACGATCGAGGCTATGCTCTTCGGGACAACCGTGATCACCACGAACAGGACATGTATACCCGAGGTGACACAGGGGAAGGCAAATTATGTGGAGGATCCGTATGATGTGGAGGAGTGGATCCGGGTCATGCTCCATCCCAGGAACAGGATAGGAGAGGTGGATTTCGCGGTATATGACCAGGAGAGACTGACAGGGCAGTATTATCGGCTGTTATCGGATATACTGGGAAGTGCCTGAATGAGGCTTTAGGGAGAAGCCGGGCCGCTCACGGTAACGCAGCGGGTAAGAGGTAATATATGAGGATTGCAGTGATTCTTGTGAATTATAACGGAAAGCAGTACAATGAGGCGTGTATCGAGACTCTTCTGTCACAGAAGCGCTTCGGAAAAGATGTTTACACAATGAAGATTTATGTTGTAGACAATGCGTCGCGGGATGGTTCCATGCAGATCATACAGGAGCGCTATGGCGGGGACGGACGGATAGAGACGATTTTTCTTGATGGCAACTACGGATTCTCCTATGCGAATAATGTGGGAATCCGCAGGGCCGGAGAATGGGGAGCGGATTATGTGCTGCTTCTCAACAATGATACGGAGGCGGAGGAAGACATGCTGGCACAGCTTATGGCCTGTGCGGGAAGGCATCCGGACAGCGTGATAGCGCCTAAGATCTATTACAGCGACCGCAGAAATGTTCTCTGGTCGGCAGGCGGTGCGGTATCACCTGTCATCAGAAAGGTGCGCCATATCGGCCTGGACCAGGAGGATAAAGGACAGTTTGATAAGGAACAGAGGATCGGATTTGCTACCGGCTGCTGTCTTCTGATTCCGAAATCCGTGACAGACGAAGCGGGATTTCTCGACGAACGTTTCTTCCTGTATTATGAGGATACGGAATACAGCTTCAGATTGCATAAGAGGGGAATCCCGGTCTGGTATTGCCCGGAGGCCCGGCTGTACCATAAAGTGGGAGCAAGCTCCAAAGGGGCGGGCAGTCCGCTGTGCGCTTACTATATAGCCCGGAACTGGCTGCTATGCAATTCCATGTATCTGGGAATGAGATACCCGCTGTTCTTGTGTTACTATGCCGTCAACAGAGCGGTATGCTGCATCATATGGCTTGTGCGGGGGAAAAGAGAGCTTGTGAGGGCAACCGGCAGGGGAATTCTGGACTGTCGGAGGAAGAAATTCGGCAGGGCACAATACTGGGATTAGAGCTTTGCAACAGAGTACGTAGAAAAAGGAGGGGCAGGATGGTAATCACTTCTTTTGCTTTTTTGATATTTTTTCCGATTGTAGTTTTGGCTTATTATATAATCCCGGGACGTTTCCGGCAGATATGGCTTCTGGTGGCCAGCTATTATTTCTATATGAGCTGGAATGTGAAATATGGGCTGGCGCTTCTGGGAGTCACTGCGGTCACCTACTTCGGGGCCATGGGGATGACATGGATTGACGGACATTTTACGGAAGACAGGATTAGGACCCGGATTAAAAAGGGATGTGCTGCGTGTATTGCCGCAGTGGTATTCGGAGCGCTGTTTTGCTGTAAATATTTTGTCTTTGTGGTAGGGATTTCTTTTTATACCTTTCAATCCTTCGGATATATCATGGACGTGTATCGCGGGAAAACGGAGCCGGAGAGGAATTTTCTGCGGTATGCGCTGTTTTTGTCCTTTTTCCCGACAGTTGTTTCCGGGCCTATCGAGAGATCCACGACCCTGCTGAGACAGCTTCGTCATGAGAAACAGGTATCTTTCCGAGAGGAAAATGTAAAACAGGGATTGTGCATGATGCTGTGGGGATATTTCCTGAAACTGGTCATTGCAGAGCGGATTGCCATATTTGTCAATGCGGTATATGACCAGAATCTGGGCGGCGTATATGCGATCGTGGCTACACTGCTCTACGGGATACAGATCTACTGCGACTTTGCAGGGTATTCTGCCATCGCCATGGGAGCGGGCAGAGTGATGGGATTTGCATTGACAGAGAATTTTGATGCGCCCTATCTGGCGGCAACAGTCAGCGAATTCTGGCGCAGATGGCACAGATCCCTGGCCGGATGGTTCAGAGATTATCTCTATATTCCGCTGGGCGGGAACCGCAAGGGCAGGATCAGGAAATATATGAATATCATGGCCGTATTTCTGGTCAGCGGTATCTGGCACGGAAACGGATGGAAATATCTGATCTGGGGCGGACTGAACGGATTCTATCAGGTGGCAGGTGAGGTACTTATGCCGGTAAGAAAGAAGGCAGCCAACATATGCAGGCTGGAAAGAATAAGCGGGATACACAGAATCCTGCAAGTGGTTGTTACTTTTGTCCTGGTGGATTTTGCATGGCTCTTTTTCCGGGCGGACAGCACGGGAAGAGCGCTCAGGATGATTAAAGGTATGATAACGGAGTTTGACATGTCTGTGCTGTGGGACGGTTCTCTGTATGGTTTCGGGCTTGGCCGGACGGAGTTCGGATTTATGCTCCTGATGATTCTGGCGCTTGCGGCAGTGGACCTGCTTCATTACCGCAGAAGATATGTGCTGGATATGATGAAAGAATGGCACTGGACCGTCAGAACCTGTATGTGCGCATGTATGCTGATGGCAGTCATTATTTTTGGAGTGTATGGGGTGAATTATGATGTGGGTACGTTCATTTATTTTGCATTTTAAGAAGATACTTCTCTTTGCGGCTGTGATAATAGCCGTGACAGGGGTTATGAACTATCTGTATGTGGATGATACGGATGCATTCAGCAGATACGTACTGCACGAATTTTATGAAGAGACAGAAAACATCGACCGTCTGTATTTAGGGTCCTCCCATGTATTCTGCGACATTAATCCTGTCATACTGGACGGTATCAACGGTGACAATAATTTCGACCTGGCAACCAGTTCCCAGCAGTTGAATACTTCCTATTATCTGCTGAGAGAGGCAGACAAGAAGCATCATATTGACAGGGTATATCTGGATCTGTATTATTACTGCATGACAGGCGAGATAGGGAAGGTACATGATTACCGTACGATTCCGAACAGCTGGAAGGTCATATACCAGATGAAACCTTCCTTAAATAAACTTTCTTATATGCTGGGCCTGAGCGCTCCAGAGTATTACTATATGACATTTCTTGCATTTATGCGTTACAGAGAGGAGCTTTTTAATCCGGACTATGTGGCCCGTATCGTGGAGGGAAAACAGTCGGACACCTGGAAAAACTATGAGTACCTGCATGTCACCCCGGGTGATAAATATGCCATGACCAATGGGGAAAAGGGATTCCGGGTATATCATGGGGTGCCTGATCCCGGTGGCTTCTGCACGAAGAATGAAGAGGTGGCTGCCGGAGATAATCCTATGATTCTGGAACCGGAATCGCTGGAGTATCTTCTGAAGATTGTGGAATACTGTAAAAAACACGATATTGCGCTTACATGGATTGGCTGCCCGATATCTGATTTTCTGCTGATAACGAACGGAAATTATGACTGTTTCTCAGAACAGATCAGAGAATTGGCAGAGAAGTACGAAGTGCCTTATTACGATTTCAGTCTTTGCAAGAGAGAATATCTGGATGTGTCACGGAATGAGTATTGGTCTGATATAGGGCACTTGAATACAGACGGCGCCGGGGTTTTTTCACCGTTTCTTGGCAAGTTCCTGCTGGCACAGGAGACAGGAGAGAATACCTATGACGATTGTTTTTACGGCAGCTATGAAGAAAAGCTGCGGGAGATGCAGGAAGAGATCTTCGGACTTGAAATTGTCCGGTCACAGGAGTATGGACAGTTTATGCCGGATATACCGGAGGAAGAGCGGGACGGGTATACGGTCTATAAGATCCGTCCTGTGACTAATGCAGCGGAAGGAAATGTGGAGATTACCGTCAAGGTAATGGAAGATGCCGGCGGGGAAGGCAGTACAAAGCTGCCGGTCATCCGGGAGGGAAATGATGCATATGTCATACTTTCGGCGCATGAACACGGTGTGATGCGTGTGGAGGCGAAATTGAGGGATTCGGCGGAGGTGGCCAACTGGGCGGAGCTGGAATACTGATCATCGGATGGCGGCAGTTGATATTTTCGGAGTGTACGGGGAAGATTGTGATGTGGATACGTTTATTTATTTTGCATTTTAAGAAGACGGTTCTTTTTGCGTCCGTGATTATTGCGGTAACGGAAGCGATGAACTATCTGTATGTGGATGATACCAGAGAATTTGCCAGGTGCATGATGCGTGAATTTTATGAAGGGAAAGAGAATATAGACCGGCTGTATCTGGGATCTTCTCATGTTTTCTGCGACATAGATCCTGCGATACTGGATGAAATTAACGGCGAAAATAATTTTAATCTTGCATCGAATACGCAGCAGCTGAACACTTCTTATTATCTGCTGAAGGAAGCATATAAAAAGAACCATATCGAGAGGGTATATCTGGATCTGTATTATCTATGTACAAATGCCGGGCCGGGCAACTTTCATGATTACCAGTCACTGCCGCCCAGCTGGACTGTTTTGAATCAGATGAGACCGTCCGCCAATAAACTTTCCTATATGCTTGACCTGAGCAGCCCCAAATACTATTATATGACTTTTCTTCCGTTTATGCGTTATAGAGAGCAGCTTTTCAATCTGGATTATGTTGCGGAAATCGTGGAAGGAAAGCAGTCAGATGAGTGGAAGAATTATGCATATTCGTATACCGGCCCGAACGGTGAAGATATCATAAAACGGGGCGGGAAAGGTTTCAGAATATATTATGGAGAACTTGAATACGGCGGGTTTTGTGCAAAAGGTGAGGAAGCGGCCATTACAGAAGATCCCATAACACAGGAATCGCTGGAGTATCTGCAGAAGATTGTGGAATTCTGCGAGGAACGTGATATTTTGCTGATATGGATCGGCTGTCCGATATCTGATTTTCAGCTGGTGCGCAACGGGGGATATGATAATTATATCCGTCAGGTCTCAGAATTGGCGAAACAGCACCAGGTGTCCTATTATGACTTTAATCTCTGCAAGAGAGAATACCTGGATGTGTCGCAGGAACAGTACTGGTTTGATATGGGGCATATGAACGCCTATGGAGCGGAGGCATTTTCTCAGTTTTTGGGTAATTTCCTGTTAGCGCAGGAAGCAGGAGGGAATGAATATCGGGATTGCTTCTACAGCAGTTACGGGGAGAAGGTTTATAATCTGCAGCAGGAAATATACGGCCTGGAAATTGTCCGTTCCAAAGAATATGAACGCTGTATGCCGCAGCTTCCGGAAGAGGAATGGCAGGATTATGTGATTTACAGGCTTCGCTTTGTAACGAATGCGCCGGAAGACATAATGGATATCGGTGTCAGCGTGGTGAAGGATACCGTGACCGGGGAACGTGAGGAGGTGGCTGTGGTCCGTGAGGGCATCGACGCGTATGTAACATTTCCCGTACAGGAACACGGGGAAATGTACGTGGAAGCCAGGCTGAGGGGTGCGGCGGAAGGAAACAGCTGGATCGGGATTGAATATTGACAGACAGTGCCGGGCGAAGGGAACCGGAAGGTGTTTAATGCCGGGAGGTTGAAGTGGAAGATATTATCTTGTTGGGATTTGGCGGACATGCCAAAAGCGTGATCGATTGTTTGGAACGGCAGGGGAAATACAGGATTGCCGGGTTTCTGGATAAAGAAGAACGCGGAAATATATGTTACAGAGGATATGAAGTCATAGGGAGAGACGATGATCTGGAGGGTTTCTGCCGTCAGGGCATTACGAATGCCTTCGTGACGGTAGGATTCCTGGGCGGGTCCAAAGTCAGGAACCGTCTGTATGCCCGGCTGAAGGAAGCAGGATTTACACTTCCCAATATTATAGACCCGTCCGCTGTTGTGGCGGATGATGCGGCGCTGGGGGAGGGGAATTTTGTAGGGAAGCTTGCGATGCTCAATTCGGATGTGCAGATAGGCAATATGTGCATTATCAACAGCGGCGCAATGATAGAACATGAGTGCCGGGTAGGAGACTTCAGCCATATTTCCGTAGGGACGGTTCTGTGCGGAGGCGTAACGGTTGGCAGCGAGACCTTTGTAGGTGCAGGATCTACCCTGATCCAGGGAATCACTGTGGGGGATGGCTGTGTGATTGCGGCAGGGACAACCCTCAGGAAAGCGGTCAGGAATCATGAAATGGCGTATGAGATGAATACAAGAAGGACAAGGAGTCTGGAATGAATAAGATATTTATAATAGCGGAGGCAGGCGTAAATCACAACGGAAGTATGGAAACTGCGAAGAGAATGATAGATGCGGCAGCAGATGCGGGAGCGGATGCAGTCAAGTTCCAGACATTCCGGGCAGACAGTCTGGTAAGAAAAGATGCACGAAAGGCGGCATATCAGCAGGAGAATGGGGCGGACAAACAGGAATCCCAGTATGAGATGCTTAAGAAGCTGGAGCTGACAGAGGCGATGCACCAGGAACTTATGGATTACTGCAGGGATAAGGGAATACTGTTTTTGTCCACACCTTTTGACATCGACAGTATCAGGATGTTGGTTGATTATGGAATGGATATCCTGAAGGTTCCCTCCGGTGAGATTACGAATTATCCGTATCTGAGGGAAATCGGCAGGACCGGCAGGCCGGTCATCCTGTCTACGGGGATGTGCTGTCTGGAAGAGGTGAGGGAGGCGGTGCATATTCTGCAGGAGAGCGGAAGTGGTGAGATAACCCTGTTACACTGCAATACGGAATACCCTACTCCCATGGAGGATGTCAATCTGCAGGCCATGTGCACTTTGCGGGAGGAGCTGCACCTTCCGGCAGGGTATTCCGATCACACCCTGGGGATTGAGGTGCCGGTCGCGGCCGCTGCGCTGGGCGCGGTTGTCATAGAGAAGCACTTTACACTGGACCGGTGTATGGAAGGGCCGGACCATAAGGCCAGCCTGGAACCGGAAGAATTGAAGGAGATGGTGCGTGCTGTCCGCAACATTGAGAAAGCATTGGGAGATGGGATGAAAAGGCCGTCCCCTTCAGAGATGAAGAACCGGGATGTGGCGCGTAAGAGCATTGTGGCGAAGAGTAAGATCCGTAAAGGAGAGGTGTTTACGGAGGAGAATCTGACTGCCAAGAGGCCTGGAAGCGGTGTTTCTCCTATGCGGTGGAAGGATGTGATCGGGTTGACGGCGGACAGGGATTATGCGCAGGATGAGATGATTGAGGCAATATTTTGACAGGGAGAGGATTTTTGGATAAAATTAGGAGGACACAACATGCTTTATATCGTCATGTATCATTACGTGCGGGATTTAAAACACAGCAGATATCCGGATATTAAGGGAATGGACATAGAATTGTTCCGCCAACAGATTGGTTTCCTGAAAGCGAATTTTTCTGTGGTACAGATGGAACAGGTACTGGCGGCTCTTGACGGACAGATCAGTCTTCCGGAAAATGCTGTGCTGCTTACTTTTGATGACGGATACATTGACAATTACACATATGCCATGCCGATTCTTGAAGAAGAGAAGGTGCAGGGGTCTTTCTTTATACCGGGAAAAACCTTTGATACCCATACTCTTCTGGATGTCAATAAGATTCACTACATTCTTGCCAGTGCGGATATCGGCAGACTGCTGCCTGACGTGCTGGAAAGGATGAATCATTATCGAGGCCTGGAGTATGATTATCCTTCCAGCGAAGAACTTTTCGAAACGTTTGCTAAAGCGAACCGATTCGACAGGAAGGAGACAATCTTTGTCAAACGTATGCTCCAGACGGTATTGCCGGAGAGGGTCAGGAACCGGATTTCCAGCGACCTGTTCGAACGCTATGTGGGAGTATCGGAAGAAGTGCTGGCGTATGAGCTGTATATGTCACGGGAGCAGATCCGTACCATGAAACGGCATGGTATGTATATTGGCATACACGGATATGATCACTATTGGCTCGGAAATCTGTCGAGGGAGGCTATGGAGCAAGATATTTCCCAGGCGTTGATGGTTATGGAGGAATTTATTGATTCTGAAAGATGGGTGATGAATTATCCCTATGGAAGCCATAATAAAGATGTGGTGGAATACATCAGACAGCGTGGATGTGTCATGGGACTGACAACGGAGGTGAGAGCGGCTGATCTGAAAGAGGATGCGCGTTACCTGCTTCCAAGACTTGACTGCAATGATTTTCCGCCTAAGAGTGAGAATTACAGAGGAAATAATAAACAGAAATGAAAAATATATGTGTGTTGACAGCAACGAGAGCCGAATACGGCCTGTTAAAAAACGTGATATTAAAATTACGCAGGGAGCCGGAATTTCATGTGAATGTCATTGCTACCGGGATGCATTTGGACCGGGATTTTGGCGAAACTTATCGGGAGATTGAGGAAGACGGAATACAGATTACAGCCAGAATACCAATTTTATCAAAAAAAGACGGTTCAGTCGGAATGTCCGAAACGATGGCGGAGGCTCTTGTGAGGTTCGGGCTTTTTTTTGCTGAAAACAGGCAGGATTTGCTTGTTGTTCTGGGCGACCGCTATGAGACGATGGCAGTCTGTATTGCGGCCATGAATGCACAGATTCCGATTGCCCATATTCATGGCGGGGAAGTGACGGAGGGGGCAATTGACGATGCCATCAGGCATAGCATTACAAAGATGAGTTTCCTTCATTTTACAAGTACGGAAGTCTATCGCCGGAGAGTCATTCAGCTGGGAGAGGATCCCGGCAGGGTATTCTTCGTCGGGGCACTTGGAGTTGAGAATATTCTCAGCCAGAAGCTGCTGGAAAAAGCAGACTTGGAAAAAGCAATACAGTTCACATTAGGAGCCAGGTATTGTCTGGTTACATTTCATCCGGTGACACTGGAGAAAGACAGTGCTATGGAACAGATCAGGGAGCTTTTCCAGGCGATGGATGAGATGACGGAATATCATTACTTGATCACAAAATCCAATGCGGATGCCGGCGGCAGATTAATCAACGAGTGTTTGGAGGAGTTCGCCTCAGAGAGGAAAGAGAGAATTTACCTGACGGAGTCTCTGGGGATGATCCGATATCTGTCGGCCATGAAGTATTGTTCCATGGTAATAGGGAATTCTTCCAGTGGAATCCTGGAGGCTCCGGCGATGGGAGTGCCTACTATCAATATCGGAGACCGGCAGAGGGGAAGAATACAGGCAGACAGTATTATAAACTGCCAACCTGACTGTGGATCAATCAAAGAAGCAATGCGACGTGCAGAAACAAATGAATTCAGAGAAACTGTCCGAAAGCAGATTCTGCCCTTTGGGGACGGTGACACATCAGGCTCTATTGTCAGCCGGATTAAAGAGTGCATGTCCGGTAAAGGAGAAGCAGGGATAGATTTGAAAAAGAAATTTTATGATGTGGAGTTTACAACAGGATAAGATATTAATATAGGGAGGCGCGGTATGAAAGTGATCGTAATCGGTCTTGGTTCGATGGGGAAGAGAAGGATTCGCCTGATCCAGCAGTATGATGAGACAATCGAAATATGCGGAATTGACACTTCAAAGGAGCGCAGGCAGCAGGCAGGGCAGGAGTATACTATAGAAACCCTGGAAAGTTTGGAACAAGTGCCGGAGAATGGCTATGATTGTGCCTTTGTGTCTACTTCGCCGTTGTCTCACAGCAGCTTGATTTCTTTATGCCTCCGGAAGAATATGCATGTGTTTACGGAGATTAATCTGGTTGGAGACGGATATGACAGGAATATGAAATTGGCGGCGGAGAAGGGAAAGGTCCTGTTTCTATCGTCAACATTCCTGTACCGGGAGGAGATCCGTTATATTGACAGCGCTGTGCGCAAAAGCATGTGTCCGGCCAACTATGTGTACCATATCGGTCAGTACCTGCCGGACTGGCATCCATGGGAGAACTACAGGGATTATTTTGTGGGGGACCGGCGCACAAACGGATGCAGGGAAATTTTTGCCATTGAACTTCCATGGATTCTTCATACTTTTGGAGATGTGAGGGCGGTTCATACTGTCAAAGGGAAAAATACAGGGCTTGCCATTGATTATCCTGACAGCTATTTTGTGATATTGGAGCATGAAAAGGGCGTCCGCGGTGTTCTGACGGTGGATGTGGTGTCACGGAAGGCAGTGAGGAATCTTGAGGTCTTTTCGGAAGATTTATATCTGGCGTGGGGCGGGACACCGGAAAGTCTGCGGTATTATGATTATGAAAGAAAAGAAGAAGTTTCGGTGAATCTCTATGAGACGGTAGAGAGAAGAGAGGGCTATGGCAGTTTCATTATAGAGAACAGCTATTTTCATGAGGTAGAAGCTTTTTTTGCTCAGGTCAAAGAACAGACGGTTCCCGTATATGATTTTGAGAAGGACAAACGGATACTGTCATTGATAGATGAGATTGAAGGGTAGAATATGGACGGATACAGGATTGCATTCTGTGGACTTGGCTCCATCGGAAAAAGGCATTTGCGCAATACAGTACGGTATTTGCAGGAACGGCATTATGATTTTCGGATTGATGCGGTCCGAAGCGGGGCGGGCACGGCACTGCCGGAGGAGCTTGCATGTTATATCTCCTGTGAGTATTCATATGAAGATGAAATTCCGGCGGATTATGATATTATTTTTATCACGAATCCAAGCTCTGTGCATGGGGAATGTATTAAGCGTTACAGCCATAATACGAGAAGCATGTTTATTGAGAAGCCGCTGGTGGACGATATAAGATGGCAGTTTCCTGAAATGCCGGAAGGATTGAT
Organism: Clostridia bacterium; assembly: GCA_910575245.1. Classification (GTDB taxonomy): domain Bacteria; phylum Bacillota; class Clostridia; order Lachnospirales; family Lachnospiraceae; genus UBA3282. Next base: position 371,948 of record CAJTEN010000001.1, read on the forward strand.
CTGTTATGTGGCATGTCCGCTTCGTTATACCAGGCTGCTCCAGTATGTGAAAGGACATATTGACTGCAGCCGGGCATATTCGGTGCGGTCAATCTGTTCCACCTATCTTCCTGACTGGCATCCGGGCGAAGATTACAGGAAATCCTACAGTGCCCATAGAAGAATGGGCGGCGGTGTATCTGTAGATCTGATCCATGAATGGGATTATCTGATATGGCTCTTCGGAATGCCGGATAACGTGACCGGTATCGGCCGTAAGGTTTCGGAGCTGGAGATTGACAGCGAGGATATCGCGGTGTACGTGGGCTGTACGGATAAGCGGATCTATGAAGTGCATCTGGACTATTTCGGCAGAGAAGAAAAGAGGATTCTTGAAATGTATTTTCCCACAGAGACGGTGACGGCAGATCTGAGAGGGGGAAAGCTTCGTTTCAGCGGGGGAAAGGAAATCTCCATGCATGAGGAGCGGGACGAATACCAGATGAGGGAGATAGCACATTTCTTTGACATTATCCGCGGGGTGTGCGAGAATGACAACGATATTAACGGGGCGATGCATACATTGAAGATCGCAAAAGGGATATCAGGCTGTTAGAGAAAGGTGGAGGTTCGAAGATATGAAGGTATTATTTACGATCTGTGCAAGAGCGGGTTCTAAGGGGGTAAAGGGGAAGAATACAAGGGAATTTTGCGGTATGCCCCTGGCGGCGTATACTGTGGCGGCTTTCTGGCTGTTCAGACAGCGGTTTGGAGCGGCGTTTGAGGATATGCTGCTTGCGGTCAACACGGACAGCCTTTTATTGACAGAGCAGATGGACCGTATGGGGATTGCGTACCTTTCTATTCCAAGGGCACAGGAACTGTCGGGTGATACGGTTGCCAAGAAGGATGTGATCAGAGATACTTTGATCAAGTGTGAAGAGAGGACCGGCATGGTTTTTGATGTGGTATTGGATCTGGATCTGACGTCTCCGCTGCGGATGGCAGAGGATATTAAAGGGACTCTGGATGCGCTTGAACAGGATGCAGGGGCAGATATTTCTTATAGTGTGACGCCTTCCCGCAGGTCGCCATATTTCAATATGGTTGCGAAGAAGGAAGACGGATATTATCATACCATCATGGAAACGAAATATACAACGAGGCAGCAGTGTCCTGCGTGTTTCGATATGAATGCGTCGATCTACGGCTATCGCCGGGCATATACGCTGGAAGACCGGATCCTGCCCCGCAGAGAAGTAGTGTGGAAAATGAAGGATACGGGGATACTGGATATTGACAGTGAGGAAGATTTTGAACTGATGGAAGTGCTGGCGGAATATTTTTATCAACGATATCCGGCATACGGAGAAGTCAGAGAGACAGCGCGAACTTTATTACAACGGTAAATAAAAGGTGACGGTGAAGGCATTTATACTGTTACAATAGAAGGAAAGATTTGGAGAGAGTATTTGCATGGAATTGGAACCTCTTTTGGAAATAGAGCACAAATACGGACTGATTCAGGATCAGATTGATGGTTTTGCATACTGGACTTATTTCCGGCATGAACTGGAAGGGGCCATTAAGAAAAAACTGGATTCCGGAGGAGCGTTGTATGTGTATCCGGTGCGCTCTAAATGGCAGCAGGCGAAGGCAAGACTGGGGACGGTAAAGTATGCCCTGCTGTTTGGAAGACTTCCGGGGAGAAAACATGATGTACTGATTTTGAATGCAGAGCGCAGGGTGTGGTCAGAAAATTGCTATGAATGTATTTATACGGACAGGATCGCAGCAGAATATCCTGACAGTATTGTTTTGGAGCGGCCTTATTTCCAAAAGCATTTCAGGCCTGTAAAAACCAGGAATCTTGTTTATACGGATCTGATTGAAATAAAGACAATGATACATTGGTACAGCCGCCGGCTTCTGTATAAGAAGCAGGTTGCCGGAATCAGGAAAACCTTGCGCGACAAGATAAGCGGCCCTGTAGAAGAGATCAGAAACGTTTATCATATCGAGTACGATATTGAGCATATTCTTGACCAGATGGTGTGTGGATATTATGTGTATCAGACGAAGCGAAAAGAATTCGGCAGAATACTGGACCGCGTCAATCCCAAAATTATTCTCGAAGTGGTTGGGTATAATATTGACTGTATGATCATTAACGAACTGGCAGCAGAGCGGCATATTCCGACAGTGGAATTGCAGCATGGAGCGACAGGAAAATCCCATGCTGCCTATAATTATTATCCTGGAACGCAGGTCAGACAGTTTCCGCAATATTTTTTTGCCTTTTCAGAATATTGGTTAGGTATGGCCCGTTATCCTCTTGCACCGGACCGGCTTAAGGCAATCGGCTTTCCTCATTTGTGCGAAAGAGCGGGGAGAGCCAGGAAGAAAACGGCCAGAAGCTTCCCTTACCAGATAATTTTTATCTCCCAGCCAAAGATCGGGGAAATGATGTCGGAGGTTGCGGTGGAGTTGAACAAATTGATGGATAAGACGCAATACAGGATTGTTTACAAGCTGCATCCCGGTGAGTATGAAAGATGGAGGGAGAGGTATGGGAAGCTGGCAGACTCCGGAATAGAGGTAATCGATAACAACAGGGTCGATCTGTATGAACTTTTTGCTGCTTCCACCTGCCAGATTGGTGGGTACGGATCCACGGCGACCTTTGAAGGTTTGGAATTTGACTTGAAGACTTATATTATGCGGGAAGGCGCTTATCCTGCGGTGTCTGCTTTATGCGAGAAGGGCATAGCGCAGTTTTTTGATTCCGCGCAGGATCTGTATCAGTTGATTCAGTCAGCTTCTTCGGAGGCAGATGAGAAGAATAATTTCTGGAAAGAAAACGCCCTGGAGAACATGAAAAGGGAGATTGACGCGATTATGGGCGGTTGTAAAGGCTGAGTAACAATTCAGGCTGTTCAAGACAGCCAGGATATGGTAAAATCCATAGGGAAAAGGTGATGCCGGTTCGGACAAGTGCATTTATGCAGCAGGGAAGAAATCCGGGCTGGTATAAAGGTTTATAAGACAGATGAAAGCATTGTTCGTATTACACGAAGGCATTTTCATATACGGTGCGAATCGCAGCATAGCGGGTGTCCTGCAGAACTTAGAGTATGATTACGATCTGTTGATCTGTAAAAGCTTTACCCGCAGGCCTGACGAGGAAGAATTGAGAAGATTACTGGGAAGCCGCCTGCAGAATATTTATACGGTCTGGATGCCCAGATACCGATGCCAGTATTATGACAAGGTGAGCCTGCTCAGTGAGTGCTCCCATATTGTCAATAATGTCATGGCTTTTTTTTGCAGGGGAAAAAGGACGAGGGTGATCAGACAGGGCGGGTATGATTATGTACATTTGAATTCGCTTGTTTTGTTTCCTGTTATAGATGGGAATGCCAGGTATATCGTTCATGCCAGGGAGATTATCAATCCGCTCTACAGCAGGATCAGGCAGTTTGCCAAGGCTCTGGAAAGAGCGGCAGGAATCATCTACATTGATGAGGCGACAAGAATTCCTGTGGAAGCTGTCATGAGGAACAGGCGTGCAATTGTTTTAAATAATCCCTTTGATATGACATGGGTTGCGGATGTGGGCTATGAGGACAGCCTGAGAAAATACGGTGTGACCCAGACAAATACGATATTTGCGATGCTTGGACAGGTGGGGGATAACAAAGGATCGAAGTTTGTCATCAGGTCCTTTATGAGACATGCCAATCCGGACAGCAGGCTTCTGATCGTGGGCAATCATAATCACGCCTATGGCAGGGAATGTGAGAAGATGGCAGAGAATGACGGACGTGTCATTTTCTGTGGGGAAATGAAGGACACGGGAAGTATTTATCGTATCAGCGATTATATTATACGCGGGGAACCGCAGTTTTGTATCGGACGGACGATCTATGAAGGGCTTTTTGCCGGTGCAGGGGCCATCATTCCCGGACATGCGGCAGACATAGGAAAGATGCAGTCGGGTGATGAACTGCGGGAGAAGATTCATTTCTATGAACCGGAAAGTGAGGAGACTCTTGCCACGGTCATTCAGGAGTGTTCGCATGACAGGCAGAGGGACAGGAAATTCAGGAGCAATATCAGACATTATATGGAGCGGTATAACCGGTTTATCGACAAGGTAACGAAGGGTACGAAAAGAGAAAAGAAACGGTAAGACAATTGTAAACAGGAAACGAGACCATAAGAGGGAACGAAATGAAATATGCATTGATCGGCTGTGGGCGGATATCACCCAACCACGTTGTGGCAGCTTTGAATAATCATCTGGAAATAGCGGCATTGTGCGATATCGTGCCGGATAACATGAAAGATAAGATGCTGAAACATAAGCTGCCGGCAGAGGTGGCGCAGTATACGGATTATCATAAGCTGCTGGAGGAAGTAAAGCCGGAACTCGTCGCTATCGCGACGGAGAGCGGCAAACATGCGCAGATCGCGCTGGACTGTATCGATGCGGGATGCAATCTCATCATCGAGAAACCCATAGCGCTTTCACTGAAGGATGCGGATGAGATCATCAAGAGGGCACGGGAAAAGAATGTGAAGGTCTGTGCCTGCCACCAGAACAGGTTCAACAAATCTGTTCAGAAGATCAGAGAAGCGATCGAGATGCAGCGGTTCGGCAGGTTGTATTACGGAACGGCACACATCAGGTGGGCCAGGGATTACGAGTATTATGCCCGTGCCAAATGGCGCGGTACCTGGGAGCAGGACGGTGGTGCGCTGATGAACCAGTGTATCCATGACATTGATCTGCTGCGGTGGATGATGGGAGATGAGGTGGAGGAGGTCATAGGCTTCACGGACCGTCTGAAGCATGATTATATTGAGGCGGAGGATCTTGGAATTGCGCTGGTCAGATTCCGGAACGGAAGCTATGGCATTGTGGAAGGCACCACGAATGTATATCCCAGAAACCTGGAGGAGACCTTATACATTTTCGGTGAGAAAGGTACGGTCAAAGCAGGCGGAGAGGCTGTCAATATCATAGAAGAGTGGAGATTCTCGGATTATCTGGATGAGCCGGAGGAGGTCAAGAAGGAATGCCATGAGAATCCGCCCAATGTATACGGATTTGGCCATTCCAAGCTGTATGCGGATGTGGTTGGGGCGATTGAACAGGACAGGCCTCCCTATGTGGACGCCGAGGCGGGACGCAGGGCGCTTGAGCTGGTGCTGGCGATCTATCAGGCAGCCTGTACCGGGCAGTCTGTTAAATTCCCGATGCAGGAGTGCAGTACGATGGATTTTGCCGGCAGGTTTGGGTCTTCCTCCGACAAGTGACAGGCATTGCTGTGATGACACTTTGAAGAACGAAACAGGGACAGAGAAAGAATGGATAAAGAATATCAGGCAGACCCCACCAGTCTGATCAGTGATGATGCAAAGATCGGCAGGGGGACAAGGATCTGGCAGTTTTGCAATATCATGGGCGGTTCTGTTATTGGAGAGAATTGCAATATCGGGCAGAATGTATTTATCGAGAGCGGCGTGCATTTAGGCAATAATGTGAAGGTAAAGAATAATGTCGCCTTGTATCAGGGAGTGATATGTGAGGATGATGTCTTCCTTGGGCCTAATTGTGTATTCACCAATGTGATCAATCCCCGGAGTTTTATTGAGAGGAAGCATGAATTTAAGAAGACAATCGTTCAAGAAGGCGCCACGATAGGTGCAAATGCGACGATCCTGTGCGGAAATACGATAGGACGGTATGCCATGGTGGGGGCCGGAACGGTAGTGACGCATGATGTGGGGGAATATCATCTGGTGGCGGGAAATCCCGGAAGGACCATAGGATATGTCTGCAGGTGCGGCGTGCGGCTGCAGGAAAAAGAGGATTTATGGCACTGTCCGGAGTGCGGCAGACAGTACAGGAGGACAGCTGACGGTATTGATGAAGCAGTGCTGGCATGCATCGGAAATAGTAATGCGTGCTGCAGCAAAGATGTATGCAGGAGAGGAACAACATGGAGTTTATAGATTTAAAGGCACAGTACCGTGCATTAAAGAATGAGATAGACCAGAATATCAGCCGGGTGCTGGAAGATACCGGTTTTATCATGGGAAGGCAGGTTGAGGAATTCGAGGAGAAGCTTGCGGCGTATGTGGGAGTCAAATATGCGGTAGGATGCTCCAGCGGAACGGATGCGCTGCAGCTGATCTATATGGCACATGGAATCGGCGCGGGAGACGCGGTTTTTTGTCCTGATATGACCTTTGTTGCATCGGTGGAACCGGCATTTATGCTGGGTGCGGAACCTGTTTTCTGTGATATTGATAAAGATACCTATAATATTAGCCCGGATAGCCTGGAAAGACAGATTAAGGCTGTTATGGCTAAAGGCGTGTTGAAACCGAAGGCTGTCGTGGCGGTGGATTTTATCGGAAATCCGGCGGATTATGATAAACTGCGTGAGATCACAGAAAAGTACGGGATTTTGCTGATCGAGGATGCGGCACAGGGAACGGGGGCTTCCTATAAGGGCAGGAAATGCGGCTCATTGGGAGATATCGGGGCGACGTCCTTCTTCCCGTCCAAGCCTCTGGGGTGCTACGGAGACGGTGGCGCAGTCTTTACTGACAGCGAAGATATGAGGGATCTGCTTAAGTCCTTGCGCGTTCACGGAAAGGGAAGCAGCAAGTATGACAATATCAGAATCGGAATGAATGCCAGGCTGGATACCCTGCAGGCGGCAGTCATGCTTCCCAAGCTGGCGGTTCTGGACGAAGAGATAGCAAGAAGACAGGAAATCGCCGCAAGATATGATGAGGCGTTGAAGGACAGATTTGTGATTCCTTATATCGGTGAGAATACAATCTCGTCTTATGCGCAGTATGCGCTTCTGGCCGAAGACCGGATGCACCGGGATGAGGCGCGGACAAAATTACAGGAAGAAGGCATTCCGGCCATTGTTTATTATCCCAATCCCATGCACAGAATGAAGGTGTTTGCGGGCTGCTTTACGGGTGATGAGAATTTTGAAAATACTGTCAATTATGCGGACAGAACGTTTTCCGTGCCTTTTTCGGCATATCTGACGAAGGAGGACCAGGAGAAGATTATTGAGGTTCTGCAGGCGCTTTGATGAGGCTCTACGAGGTAATACAGGGATGAACAGTAAATTTGATGAGCGATATGAGATTCGTCCGGCAGCGGCAAAAGATATCGGACAGATCATGACATTCATTGGCACATTTTGGAAGAAGGGTCATATTCTGGCCGTTAACCGTTCCTTTTTTGAGTATGAATTTCTGGAGGCAGACGGCAGTGTCAATTTTCTTCTGGCGATTGACAGGGAAAAGGGATCGGTGGAGGGGATTCTTGGATATCTGAAGGCTTCTCATGATGCGGAATGTATGGATATATGGGGAAGCATATGGAAGGTAAAAGAAGGAAATACTCCGCTGCTGGGTTTGGAACTGGCCCTTCGCATGGAGGAATTGATTCCTTTTCGATATCGGCTGGGAATCGGTTCTAATCCAAAGACTTCCATACCGTTCATGAAGCTCTTTCCCGGCCGGAAAGTATCTAAGATGAAGCATTTCTACAGATTGTGCCGGAAGGAAGACTTTCAAATTGCCGATATTGCATATTTTCCGGAGACTTCTGCCGCAGGCGGATGCGAAAACAAAATTTCCGTTGATGTCCATATGATAAACAATTGGGAATCCGATAAGACATACTCTTCTGTGTTTAATAAGAAAAGTGTGCCATATAAAGACAAGGATTATTATAAGAAGAGATTTTTCGAGCATCCCATATACCAATATCTGGTTTATGGAATATCATCAGAGGGAAAAGAGAGAGCATTGGTTGTATTCCGGGAGGAGACTGTGGGAGAGCGTAAGGCGCTGAGGATCGTGGATTATACAGGAGACCAGGGATACTTTGGCTGTCTGGGAAGCTTTCTTGATTCGATAGAAGAACAGTATGAATACATTGATTTCTATTGTCTCGGATTCGATGAGCGGTACATTTACGAGGCAGGGTTTGCATTAAGACGGGATGATGACGAGAATATCATCCCGAACTATTTCCATCCTTTTGAACAGAGGAATGTTGACATATGGGTGCATTATCCGGCAGACGGGACTTTGTTTTGCAAGGCAGATGGGGATCAGGACAGACCGAACGGATGAAGGCGATAGAAATCTGGGGAGAATGGCCGCATGAAAATAAACATTTTACAATATCTGGAGGAGGATGCGGAGCGGTTTCCGGACAAGACCGCGCTGGCCGATGAGACCTGTAAATTAACTTATGCAGAATATATGAAAAGGGCGCAGAATGTCGGCGCCTATCTGCTTGCGAATGTAACAGGCGGCAGGATCAATCAGCCGATTGCGGTACTGATTGACAGAAATGTTGATACGGTTATCGCTTTTATGGGAATTTTGTACAGTGGAAATTTCTATGTTCCCATAGAGCCTTCCATGCCGGGGGAAAGGATCCGGTTGATTTTGGACAGGCTTGCGCCTGTAGCTGTGCTGGATGCGGGAAATCACAATGGGGTGTATAAGGAATCAGTCAGAACAGCGGATATTATGTGTGGAAATGAGCCGGACAGGGAAGCGCTTCTGGCAGTCAGAGAAAGAATCGTCGATACGGATCCGTTGAATGTGATCTTTACGTCCGGTTCTACAGGAGAGCCGAAGGGCGTGCTGAAATCGCACAGGGCAGTCATTGCAATGGCGGAGGTTTTTGCCAATACTTTTGCGTTTGACCATAATCAGGTATTCGGCAATCAGTCCCCGTTTGATTTCGATGTTTCGGCGAAAGATATTTATAATGCGCTGAGGAACGGTGCACGGTTGGAGATTCTGCCCAAAAAGTTGTTTTTGTTTCCTAAATTGTTAATTGGATATTTGTATGAGAGACAGATTGACACACTGGTCTGGGCGGTGTCAGCCCTGCGTATCATAGCGGATTTTAAGGCGTTGGACCGTGCCAGGATGCCGGCATTGCGTTATGTCATGTTTTCCGGAGAAGCAATGCCGGTCAGGGCGCTGAACTACTGGATAGCTCATGTGCCGGATGCGAGGTATGTCAATCTATATGCGCCGACGGAAGTTACATTTAACTGCACATATTTTGAGATTAACGGATACTGGCCCGAAGACAAGTCTCTGCCGATAGGGAAAGCATTTGCGAATTACAGGGTTTTTCTCAGGGATGATGAAGGGAAGATTATCGATGAATGCCATAAGCGTGGGGAAATCTGCGTTGGAGGAACCGGGCTTGCGACAGGATACTGGAATCGTCAGGAGGATACGGACAGGGTATTTATTCAGAATCCTTCTGTTTCGGAATATGGGAGCAAGGTATATGCAACCGGGGACTTGGCGTATTATGACGAAAATGATGATTTTGTGTTTGTTTCCAGAAAGGATTATCAGATCAAGCATATGGGACATAGGATTGAGCTGGGGGAGATCGAGGCGGCACTTGCTTTGGTTCCGTTCGTGGAGGCAGCTTGTTGCCTGTATGATGAAAAGGCAGAGAAGATCATCTGTTTCTATCAGTCCGCAAATGATAATGTGAAGGAACTGGTGAACGAACTGGGGAAGCGGATTCCCAAGTATATGTGGCCCGGCCAATATATCTGTTATGACAGGCTTCCTTTAAATAAAAACGGAAAGATTGACAGAGAGCATCTGCGGAAGGAGCATGGATTATGAAGAAGGAACAATTGCTGAAAATTATGGAAGAGGTAAGACCTGATATTGATTTCGGCAAAGAAAACAGGCTGGTTGATGATGGGGTCATCGATTCCTTTGATATTATATCGATCGTTGGTATGATTGACAGTCAATATGGAATTGAGATTGGCGTGGATGATTTGATGCCGGATAATTTTAATTCTGTGGAAGCGCTTTATGCGTTGATCACAGGAATACAGCATAAATAATCTTGATGCAGACGTAAGAGACTCCGGGACAGAAAGCAGGTATCCATGGACAGAATCGAATCCTATGAGCAGTGTGTTGATATGATAAAGGAATTTAAAAAAAGCTGTAATAAGACAGTAACTAATTTTTATTTTCTGCCTTATGAACTGAAAGAGATCATTGCGCAAGGCAGGGTTTTTTATCAGCTTAGTGAAAATGCACTTTTTTTTTACACGGATGAGAGAGAGTATACGTGTGTGTACTATTTTCTTGAAGAGGGGACAGGTTCGGTTGTCACAGCCGCAGGAAGGACGATGCTTCTTGATTTCGTGGTGCGGGGAAGCGGATATGAAAAGGCCAGGGAGACGGAGATAGAGCGATGGCGTGCATCCGGATTTGAATTCTATAAGGAGTATGTGAGGATGCAGTGTGACCTTAAGACAAGGAAGCCCTCGAAGGAAGATGCACTGCAGAGCGGTATTTGTGAGTTGGTGTGTGCCTGTTATGAAGATGCAGAAGAGATTGGCGAATTGTGGCAGGAGAGTCTGGACCGGTTCAGCGTATCCATTCCGGATGTGGAAGAGGTTCGCCAGATGATAAAGTCACGACATGTTTATTGTCTGAAGAGGGCGGGGGAAATTGCCGGGACAGTGTATATGGATGTGACGGCAGACCGGTGTGTGCTAAAGCATCTTGCCGTAAAATCTGTGTTCAGAAGACATGGATTTGGCATGATAATAATAAATCACGCGCTATGCAAAATGTCGGAAGAGAACGTTAACACCTGTTGTTTATGGGTGGCTGCCGATAATACGGCAGCTTACAAGAGTTACAGAAAATATGGATTCCGGGAAGACGGGCTTAAATCCGGCAGATTGATCTGCCGGTGATTGTTCAGATCCTCACGCATGACAGGGAAAACGAAGGCCGAAGGCTGTTCTTGTCTTTTCACAACTGGTTTGTTATACTGGTTGTAATTGTTCGGCAATGCGAGGATGGAAGAGGGCAGATGCATATTAACGACTATATTGTAGAAGAGAATACAAGTGTTATAGATACCATGAAGCAGATTAACTCCGGTGCAAGGGGAATTGCTTTTGTTTGTCAGGGAATGAAGCTATGCGCAGTAGTGACAGATGGAGATATCCGAAGATATATCTTGAAGAACGGCGATCTGGAACAGCCGGTGTGTGAAATTGCACATGGCAACCCGGTATATTTATCAGCGGAGCAGGCGGGGCAGGCGGGAGAAGTGATGAGAAAATGCAGTATCACTGCCGTGCCCATTGTCAATGAAAACAAAGAAATCATTGATATTAAGTTTTGGCGGGACGAGTTTCGGGACAGTGTGCAGAGCAGCCACTCGAAACAGAGGAGGAGTCTGCATATACCGCTTGTGATCATGGCAGGCGGTAAAGGGACGAGACTTCGCCCTTATACAGATATTTTGCCTAAACCATTGATTCCGGTGGGAGATAAGACTATTACAGAACATATTATGGACCGCTTTGCGGCATATGGCTGCGGACAGGTCATGATGATTGTTAACTATAAGAAAGATTTTATCAAGGCATATTATGCAGACAGTGAAATCCACAGAGATATTACGTTTATAGAAGAGGATGAATATCTGGGAACCGGGGGTGGCCTGTGCCTTTTGGCGGATAAGGTAGAGGATACTTTTTTTATGTCAAACTGTGATATTTTGATAGATGCTGATTACGCAGAGATTCTGGATTATCATAAAAGAAGTGGCAATATGATCACTATGGTTTGTGTGCAGAAAAATTTTGAGATACCTTATGGAACTGTCACGTTGGACCGGAACCGGCAAATTGTGCAAATGGAGGAGAAACCGAAGTTTGGATATTATGTAAATACAGGATTTTATGTTGTAGAACCTTCTTTTGTAGCTCGAATACCGCAAAATACATTTATCCATATTACGGATGTCATCGGACAATGTATTGCGAGTGGAGACAGAGTAGGAGGTTATCTGATTCAAGATGATGCATGGATGGACATGGGGCAGTTTGATGAATTGGAAAAAATGAAACAAAGATTGAATAATTTGTGAGGTTAGTCACAGAGACATTCAATCTGAAGTTTTATGCGGCATAAAACAATGGATATTGGAAGGGCGTGGAAATAATCATGGGTAAAAGAGTTTTGGTAACAGGGGCGGACGGATTTATCGGTAGCCATCTGACAGAAGAACTGGTCAGGAGAGGCTGCGAAGTCAAAGCCTTTGCATATTATAATTCCTTCAATACATGGGGATGGCTGGATACGCTGCCGGAAGACATTATGAAGCATGTGGAGGTATTCTGTGGTGATATCAGAGATCCCAACGGTGTCAGGACTGCCATGAAGGGAACGGAAGAGGTGTTTCATCTGGCGGCGCTGATCGCTATACCGTTCAGTTACCACTCACCGGATTCTTATGTGGATACCAATATCAAAGGCACGCTGAATGTTTTGCAGGCGGCCAGAGATCTTGCTATGTCCAGGGTGCTGATCACTTCCACTTCGGAAGTGTACGGAACGGCGCTTTATGTGCCTATTGATGAGAAGCATCCTTATCAGGGGCAGTCGCCTTACTCGGCCACCAAGATTGGGGCGGACCGTCTGGCGGAAAGCTTCTACAGGAGTTTTGACCTGCCGGTTTCTATTGTGAGGCCCTTTAATACCTATGGGCCGAGACAGTCGGCGCGTGCCGTCATTCCGACGATCATCACGCAGCTGCTGGCAGGGAAGGAAGAGATTAAGCTTGGTTCGCTGACACCCACCAGAGATTTCAATTATGTGAAAGATACGGCAGGCGGCTTTATTGCCATTGCCGAGTCAGATAAGACTGTCGGAGAAGAGATTAACATTGCCACACAGCGGGAGATTTCCATCGGTGACCTGGCACAGGAGATCATTTCACAGATCAATCCGAAGGCGAAGATCGTATGTGACGAGGAGAGACTGCGCCCGGAGAAGAGTGAAGTAAACAGGCTTCTCGGCAGCAATGCGAAGATTCAGGAGTTAACAGACTGGAAGATGCAGTATACCTTTGAACAGGGCATTGCCGAGACGATCACATGGATTAAGGAGCATATGGACCGGTATAAAGTAGATTGCTATAATTTATAAAATAGTTACAGACAGAGAGTTTCGGAACGGAGAAGAGCATGAAGATAATTGCAGTTATCCCCGCAAGAGGAGGATCGAAAGGAATACCGCGCAAGAATGTGCGGCTGATGAATAACAGGCCGCTGATCGCCTATGCGATTGGGACAGCGCTGCGGACGGAAATGATAACGGACGTGCTCGTCAGTACAGACGATGATGAGATTGCAAATATATCTGCCATGTATGGTGCAAAGGTGATTCCAAGGCCGGCGCACCTGGCAGGGGATGATGTGACCCTTGATCCGGTTATTCACCATGCCGTGGAATGCTACGAAAAGCAAAACGGCAGTGTGGATGTGGTGATCACGATGCAGCCGACGTCGCCGCTGCTGCGGGCAGAGACATTCGACCAGGCGCTGCGGTCTTTTTTTGAGATGAAGGTAGACACGATGATCAGCGCTGTCAACAAACCGCATCTGTCCTGGGGAGAGAAGGACGGGACCTATTTTCCCCTCTATGAGAAGCGGCTGAACCGGCAGTATCTGCCGAAGCACCTGATGGAGACAGGTGCCTTCGTTATCACGAAGCGTGAGTTTGTCACCGGACAGTCCAGATTAGGTAAGAATATCAATTTGTACGAGGTGCCGGATGAAGAATCGGTGGATATCGATGATTACGCGGACTGGACGATCTGTGAAATGCGGCTGAACCGTAAAAGGATCGTGATCAGGACAGACGGTTATCCGGAGATTGGCCTGGGGCATATCTACCGCAGCATCCTGCTTTTTGACAATCTGACGGAGCATGAGGTGTTGATCGTTGTTTCGGGCAAGTCCGGTCTGGGCATGGAGAAGCTGGACAGGCGTTTTATCAGATATCAAGTCGTGAAGGACGATGCCGCATTCGTGGAACTGCTGAAAAAGGAGCGCCCGGATGTGCTGATAAATGATATTCTGGATACGACAGAAGATTATATGTCTGCCGTAAAGCCGTGGGCGGAGCGGATCGTCAATATTGAGGATATGGGGGAGGGCAGTCATCTTGCGAATGCGGTGATCAATGCACTCTATGAGAAAAACAGTTCGGATGAGCAGTATTTCTGGGGACACAGATATTACTGTCTGCGGGACGAGTTCCTGATCACCGGGCCGAAGGCGTTCTCCGAGGAGGTAAAGCAGGTCCTGATAGTTTTCGGAGGAACCGATCCGGGGAAATATACGGAGAAGGTCCTGAGTGTCATCCGGTCTATGCCGGCCGAACTGCCTGTTGTCTATCAGTTTGTTCTGGGGCTGGGCTTTAACCGCGATGAAGAGTTCATGAATGCAGTGGCGCAGTGTGAACAGGATATCCGGGTGATCAAGGATGTGAAAGTCATATCTACCTATATGGCCGAGTCGGATATTGCGATCTCGTCACAGGGGAGAACCATGTATGAACTTGCGACAATGAAGGTTCCGACCATTATCCTGGCGCAGAATGACAGGGAGACAACCCATGAGTTCGGTTATATGAAGAATGGGTTTATCAACCTTGGAAACGGCGGAGAGGTTGAGGAGGATACCCTGCGGGAGACACTGCTCTGGCTGATCCATACGCCGCAGATCAGGAAGCAGATGAAAGAAAGCATGGCGAAACTGAATCTGTCGGGCGGCATCAGGAGAGTGAAGCGGATCATACTGGAAAGCAATAAATAGAGATTGGGCAGTGAATGTGCAGGCCTGGATGAAGCGTTGCGGATGCTGTTAGGGAAGATGCATAGTTATAGCAGATGTTATGGGAAAGAGCAGGCAAAGAGAAGAGCGAAGAAAAGAGGAAAGCATGGACGGTCAGGACATGATGAACATTGCCGCCCGGATATTTCCGATCTGCCGGAGCATAACCGGCAACGGAGTCAGGGAGACATTGAAGATCCTGCAGGAATACTGCAGTGAACTGAAAATATATGAGGTGCCCTGCGGCACGCAGGTTTTTGACTGGACGATTCCGGATGAGTGGAATATCACGGAAGGATATATTGAGAATGAGGCCGGGGAACGGATCATCGATTTTGCGCGGAACAACCTGCATGTGGTCGGATACTCCCTGCCCATGGATGAGTGGATGGAATTGGAGGAACTGAAGAAATATATTCATACTCTGCCCGGGCAGCCGGAACTGATTCCTTATGTTACCTCTTACTATTCGCCGCGGTCGGGCTTCTGCATGTCTCAGGAGATGTTTGATACGCTGCCGGAAGGCAGATATCATGCCGTGATAAAGAGCACAATGGATCCGCAGGGAAGCCTGACTTATGGAGAGATATTGATTCCGGGAACTGTGGAGCCGGAGAAGGAGATATTTTTTTCGTCCTATGTCTGCCATCCTTCCATGGCGAATAATGAGTGTTCCGGGCCGAGTGTGCTGGTCGCGCTGGCGGACTATATCCGAAGTATGCCGGACAGACGGTACAGCTACAGGCTGATCCTTGTGCCGGAGACTATCGGATCGATCACTTATCTGAGCAGGAATCTGCCGCAGATGAAGGAGCGTATCATCGCGGGGTTCAATCTGACCTGTGTGGGAGATGATATGCAGTATACGATCGTGCATTCGCGGTATGCGGATACACTGGCGGACAGGGTATTGACCAACGTGTTAAAGTACAGGAACAGAGGGTATAAAGAGTGTTCCTATCTGGAAAGAGGATCGGATGAGCGTCAGTACTGCTTCCCGGGGGTGGACATCCCGCTGTGCACCTTTTCGAGAACGAAATTCTATGATTATCCGGCGTACCATACGTCAGGAGACAATCTGAGCCTGATCTCTCCGGAGGGGCTGCAGGGTGCTTTTGATGTGATGGCGGAGTGTATCAGGATACTGGAGTGCAACGGCTGTTACCGTATCAATTGCCTGTGCGAACCACAGCTGGGCAGACGCGGACTGTACCCTGCGGTGAGCAAAAAAGGGGTGTACGACGAGGTGCGTAAGCTGCAGGATTTCATCCTGTATGCCGACGGCAGGAACGATCTGATCGATATCAGCAATCTTATTGAATATCCGGCTGCCATGTTGATTGATATGGTGCAGACGCTGATGAAGCAAGGGCTGTTGGACGAGTTTGCAAAGTAAGAAAGGAAAGGTATATTCATATGAAGAAACCTTATGTGATTGCCGAAATCGGCGTTAATTACTACGATACGGCAAGAGAATCAGGCATAACACCGTTAGAGGCGGCAAAGAAATATATCCGTGAGGCAAAGCAGGCGGGAATCGATGCGGTGAAATTCCAGTCTTACAAAGCCGATACCATCGTATCCAGAAATTCTCCCGCATACTGGGATACCACAAAGGAACCCACCAAAACCCAGCATGAATTGTTCCTGAAATTTGATCATTTCAATGCGGAGGAGTACGGGGAACTGTGCAGGTACAGTAAAGAGACCGGAATTGACTTTATGTCTACGCCCTTCGACTATGCATCTGTGGATTATCTCGCAGATATGGTAGATATCTTTAAGATTTCTTCTTCCGATCTTACCAATCATCCTTTTCTGCGCTATATTGCAGCCAAAGGCAAACCGGTCCTGCTGTCGGTGGGTGCTTCCTATCTCTCAGAGGTCGAGGAAGCTGTCCGTGTACTGGAGAAAGCGGGGTGTAAGGATTTATGTCTGATGCACTGTGTTCTTTCATATCCTTGTAAGAATGAGGATGCGAACCTGAATATTATTAAAACACTGAAAAGAATATTTCCGGAGTATAAGATAGGTTACAGTGACCATACACTGCCGGATGATACGATGACAATTCTCACAACGGCCTATCTGTATGGCGCAGAGGTTATTGAGAAGCATTTTACACTGGATAAAACCCTGCAGGGAAATGACCATTACCATGCGGGAGACCCGGAAGATTTCGCTAAAGCGATCCGAAATTTTGAACTGATTACGCAGATCAGCGGGCAGGAGAAAAAAGAAGTTCTGTCCTGTGAACTGGTTCCCAGAAGGGAAGCAAGACGGTCCCTCGTCCTGACAAGGGATATGAAGAAAGGAGAGACAGTCACGGAGAAAGATGTGATGGCGAAGAGACCGGGGACGGGTATTTCTCCCAAGGACGTTGAAATTGTGATTGGAAGAACGATGTTGTGTGACGCGCCGGGAGACACGGTGCTTACCTGGGAAATGGTTTAAGGAGGAATACCAATGATCAATCTTCTGCTGCCGGGGGTAATGGAAAAATCGCTCAGCAGAGCGATGATCGATAAGGCGTTGTCCCGGATCAAGGTGGATAACCTTTATATGATCGTGAATGATAAGGCTGAACTGCATTACTATGATGAGCTGGGAACCTGTTATCTGAGAGAAGATGTTGCCAGAGGGATTTTTACGGACGAGCAGCTGGAACCGGAGGAATTCATTCCGCTGGAGGATGAAGTTTTCGAGTATATGAATCCCTACGTTATCGAGATTATTAACCAGCAGAGAAGATTTGAGCAGCGCTATGATTTTCAGGTCAGCAGCGCATGGGAAAGCCATTATCGTATTTTTATGCGTAATCTGCTCTTCTGGAACAGTATGCTGGAAAGGAAGCAGATTACGCATGTCTTTTTTACAAGGATTCCGCATGAAGGATATGGGGCTGTCATCTATCATTTGTGTAAGATGAAGAATATTCCCGTGATGATGGCGTTCGCTTCTCTGATTCCCAACAGGGATTATGCGCTGACGGATTATATGTCATCCGACAGGGAGATCGGTGAGGAGTATGAGAGACTGAAAGAATTGTACCGGGATAAGACAGCGGAGGAGATTGAACTCGAAGGCAATACAAAAGAAGAGTTCGACAAGTGGACATCTCTCGATCCTGCCCTGATGAAACCGGCTTATATGAAAGGCAACAAACTGCGTAAGACATTCCGCGCCAGATACGGAGAGACAAATCTGATCCGGGTATGGAGGGGGATTCTGGGGAAAGAATATGAGAAATATGGAATGGGAATCGGATTTCTGGGTGCTTCTTTTGCGAGGATACCGAAATTGCTGGGTGCCATTCCCTCCACCTATAAAAGATGGACCTATGCAAGGCCATACTGGAAAGAGACAAAGGAAGTAAACGCTTTCTATGAGAAGGTATCCGAGATGCCCCGCCCCGGAGAAAAGTACATCTACTTTGCGCTGCACTATCAACCGGAGGCAACTTCTAATCCTTTGGGCGGCGGAGCCTATACGGATCAGATTTTTCCGCTTCAGATATTATGCCGCAGTGTTCCGAAGGATGTACGCGTATATGTGAAAGCGCATCCAGCACAGCTTGCTTTCTTCGGCGGTATAGCCTATTATCAGGATATGCTGAGATTGCCGCAGGTCAGGCTGATGAAGATGGAGTGCTCCACCTATGAATTGATTAAGAATGCTTTTGCGGTGGCATCCCTGACGGGAACGGCATGTTGGGAGTCACAGTTTTATGACATACCGGCTATTTTGTTCGGCTATTCATATAAGAATGCCTCGCCGCTTGCCTATCATGTGCGGACGGTGAAGGAATGCGGGCAGGCGATCCAGGATATTCAGGAGCATAAGAAGACTGCAACCTTGAAGGATTTGAAGCTGTATACCATGGCGGCGCATAATTTGTCCTATCATATTGAGGAAAGAGGGAGGGTATTTCCGGAACTGATCGTCAGGCTGGTGAAAGAAATGTGACGGGGAGAGTGCATTCTGATGTGTAATGATGAGAATAAAGCATATGTAAAGCTAAAGAAGATACCGGAGAAGCTGGGTCTTAACAAGGGTGATACACTTCTGGTTTCCTCTGATCTGAAAGGACTGCTGTTTCAATGTCTGGAGCATGGAGATGCTGCGGACCCGAATGTATTTCTGGAAAGTCTTATGGATGCGGTGGGAAGCGAAGGAACCCTTCTTCTGCCGACATTTAACTGGGATTTTTGTAAAGGGATCACTTTTGATTACCGCCGCACACCCTGCAGAACGGGCAGTCTGGGCAAGGCGGCATTAAAGCGGAAAGATTTTGTCAGAACAAAGCATCCGATCTACTCTTTTGCCGTGTGGGGGAAGAATGCCGGAAGACTCTATGAAATGGAGAATAAAGATTCTTTCGGAAAGGACTCGCCCTTTGCCTACCTGAAGGAAGCCGGGGCGAAGAATCTTTTTATCGATGTAAGTTATCAGGACAGCTTTACCTTTGCCCACTATGCGGAAGAGTGGGAGGGGAACGTGCCTTATCGGTATGTGAAGGATTTCACGGCAGGATATATTGATGAACAGGGCAGAGAAGAAGTAAGGACTTATTCCATGTTTGTGCGGGATCTGGATAAGAATGTGCATGTCACTATTAACCCTATGGAGAAACAGTTTGCAGAGGCGGGCGCGGTGAGAGTATATGAGATCAACGGAGTGGATTTCAGGCTTCTCGATCTGGATAAGGCGTACGGGTTGATGAAAAAGGATATTCTCCATAATAGAAGCAGGAACCTGTGTACTTATGAAGGGCAGGAAGAATAAGAAACTGAAGTGGCAGGTGCCGGGGAAGAATGTAATGCAGGGATTAAGCAAAGTAAAAGATATTTGGACTAAGTTTCAATTTATATTGACGGGAAAGCAGAAGCGTCTGGCTATGGTCATTCTGTTCATGACTCTGATCGGCGCCATTGTTGAGACACTGGGTGTGTCGATCATCATACCTTTTGTCCAGGCGATGATGGAACCGGAACTGTTAATGCAGAATCCGTATATCAAGCCGGCGGTGGAAACCCTTCACATTGAAGACTCCACTCAGATGATCATGATACTGGGAATCGGAATTGCGATTGTCTATATTCTAAAAAATTCATATCTGACGCTCTTGTCATATTATAGGATCAGATATTCAACACGGGTGCAGAGAGAGCTGAGCGTACTGATGATGAAATCTTATATGAAGAGAGGCTATCTCTTCTTTGTCCAGGTTAATACAAGTGACCTGCTCCGGGGGATCATGGGAGATGTGAGTGCGGTATACCAGATGATGTATCATATATTCCGTGTAGTTGCTGAATTATTCACATCGATTGCGATCATTGTCTTTATCATTAAAACAGATGTTATGATGGCTGTGAGTGTCATTATTCTGGCCGGTGTCTGCTTTGCCGGTGTTGTTCTTGGCTTTCGCAAACCGATGCAGCGGCTGGGGGTGCAGTACCGGCAAAGCAACGGGGAGGCACAGAAGCATTCCCTGCAGGCTTTTCAGGGGATCAAGGAAGTCATTGTAATGCACAGGCAGCAGTTTTTTGTCAGCCGTTATGAGAAAGCGTTCCAGAGACAGCAGAAGGCGCTGATTGGGCAGACGGTTGCATCTGAGAGCCCGGCATATATTATCGAGGCTGTATGCGTGGCAGGCCTGATTCTGGCGGTCAGTTTCCGTGTCTACAGTGGGACGGATACAACGGCCTTCATACCACAGCTGGCAGCCTTTGCGGTTGGTGCGTTTCGCATCCTTCCATCCCTGGGCAGGATCAGCAGCAGTGTCAACCAGATCGTTTACTTTGTTCCGTCTCTGAATAAGACTTATGAACATCTTAAGGAAGTACGGATGGCCGAACAGGAGATGCAGGAAGAAATCCGGTTTTTGACGCAGAAGGGCGAGGGGAAAGCGGAGGCACAAACAAGTGTACCGGCAGACAGGGAAGACAGTTTAGAAGCAGCCGTGAATGCGGAAGAACGATATCTTACGGTGGATAATGTTCACTGGCAATATCCTTCGGCAGAAAAGGAAGTCCTAAGTGGTATCACGCTGCATATCCGCAAGGGAACTTCTGTGGCCCTGATCGGGCATTCAGGAGCCGGTAAGACAACGCTGGCGGACATTATTCTGGGCCTTTACAGGCCGCAGCAGGGCTGTATCAGATTTAAAGGAACAGATATCCGGACGATATCCGGACAGTGGAGCGGTAGTGTGGGTTATATTCCCCAGTCGGTTTATCTGACGGATGATACGATACGCAACAATGTTGCCTTCGGCGTGGATGAGCCGGATGATGAACTGGTATGGCAGGCATTGGAGCAGGCGCAGCTCAAGGAGTTCGTGGCAGGACTTCCGGGAAGGCTGGATACAATAGTGGGTGACAGAGGTGTCAGGTTTTCGGGCGGGCAGCGGCAGAGGGTAGCTATTGCCAGGGCATTGTATTATAACCCGGAGATCCTGATACTGGACGAGGCGACATCGGCGCTTGACAACGAGACGGAGACGGCGGTCATGGAAGCGATTGATTCCCTGCAGGGGAATAAGACGCTGATTATTGTGGCGCACAGGCTTACAACGATCAGGAACTGCGATGTGGTTTATGAGATTGCGGATGGACAGGCTGTGGAAAGAGTGAAGGAAGAGCTGTTTGAGCCGTGATGTTTTGTGTTTGCCAGGCTTATAGAAATAGATGACAGAAAGAAAATTATTGCAGCGAACATAGATGATTCAGTATAAAACGTGGAGATATAAATGAGTAAAGTATATGCAAAGTACAAGTATGGTAAAACATTTGCATGGATAATCGGGTACAGCATTTTATTTGTTTTTATTAGTGCGCTTCTTAATGGATTGTCAGTGACGGAAGCTGTATATGTGCTGTTTTATCAGATTTTTATATATGCTATTCCAGGGATGGCGGCAATCCTTCTGCTTGGAATTAAGGTGCAGACAGATGTGGAGTGGATAGGATACAGCTTTGCAGCAGGGTACTGTTGCAATATTCTGTTCTATTATATTACTGTGCCGTTCGGATTGCAGCAATATATAAAAGTGATAGGAACAGTGGCGGCAATTCTAAGCATGTATATCATATACAAGAAGAGAAACCAGCTTTTGTGTGAGGAAGACAAAGGGGGATTGAAAATCTGCAGTATAGGTGTGCTGTGCTATGCGCTTTTCATGTTTGTTGCCTATAACGGTAACGGTCTTATGCCGGATCTGACAGGCGGCACTGACTATCATACCTATCATAGAGATGTGCTTTATTGGATAGGCAACTTAAACTCTCTTATAAAACAGTACCCTCCGATCAATCCCAGGGAATATACAAGCGGAATCTTTAACTATCATTATTTTTCCTCTCTGCAGCTGGCAGTGCAGTCATTGTTTACCGGTGTGGGTGCGGCAGTAACCTGCATAGGGTTGTACTTTTATGCAACTGTAGTGATGATTGTTTTCGGGACATACCTTTTTGCGAAGAATGTGTTAAGGGATGGGAAGTTAATTGTCTTTGCCATGTGCGCCCTGCTTATCACATCAGGGGCGGAGAATATTACTAAGATTGAGCAGGTGTGTCACTATGTACTTACTTCTTTCGGAACGGATTATGGATTGGGAATTCTGCTTTTTCTGATGATTGCCTTTTATCGGTATTGTCAGGAAGCTTCGAAAGTGCGTGGCGCAATTTGTATTATACTTTTGGCGGTATTAACAGGAACGAAGGGACCTTATGCAGCGATTGCGGTATGTGGATTTGGTGGTGCATGTCTAATCTGGTTGATACAGAGAAAGGTTTTGAGAGCGTTTGTGTTTGGCGGAATTTCTCTGGCAGCATTTGGGGCAACCTATTATTTTGTCTGCAACACAAAAGGATATTCATCCGGCAGTTCACGCAAGCTCTTGAATCTGGTTATCAGAACTGATCCGAATATGTCTATGATTGAGGCCTGCCTGCGGAAAGCAGGCAGGGAAATTATGAATATTCTGTTAATGAAACCGGTTGTGATTTTGCCGCTTATTGCTATATTGATTGTGTTATTATGCCGCAGAAGACGCATTACTGTCTTTGAGTTTGGCTGTCTGTGTATGACGGCGGCGGGTCTTGCTGTTAATGCCATTATCACGATGCCCTCTAACCAACAGACTTATTTTGCATTGGCGGCGTTGGTACCAGCTTGGTGTTTTGTATTTACAGCAGGACAAAATATCGACTTATTAACTTGGATGCAAGTGAAGGTATACAGAAAAGGGATTGCTGTGCTTGTATTTGCACTTGGCGGAATTGGGTTTCTGTCGGGTTATACTTACAATGGAAACCGATTTAATGTGATATACAGTATAGAAGATGGACTCGGGATGATTGGGAGTAGATTTACGGGAAAAGAGGCACATTTTAATGAAGAATATATAGATAATGGTTTTATTTTGGAGCAGGATGAATATGAGGCAATGCAGATTTTAGGGCAGGATGAAGAACCAGGTGCGGTCATTCTTCATATTCTGCCGGAGAAAAGGGAAGGACGCCGGGCCTATCGGAGAAAATTGATTGGAAGTTTCAGTGGAAAATATATAATGAATGATGAGGCAGCAGTCAATGAATTGTTAGAGGGAAGTGCAAAGGAATATCAAAGATTATACGATATGGGCGTGCGGTATATATTGGTAGATTATTGGAAAGAAGAAGAGAGTGTTATATCGGAGGATTATGGAGAAGAAATGTATGTTGGAAATCAGATGAAACTATATAAACTATATAATATATCTGCTTTATGATAAAATTATTTTATGTGCAAAGCAATTCCAGATTTTTTTATCCTGAAAATTGCATACAGAAGAGTAATATAACACTTTTGTACTTTATAAGTTTAACCTGGTACATGATATACAATGATTTCATTTTATGGTAAGATTATGGTTAGTTGGATGGATATGAGCATTTTACCTGTAATGGCAATGTCTGTCTTTATGTGTCCAAAGAGTTTTTGTTGGCGCTGTCATTGTTTCTGGGAGATCCCCATCCGAGAGACTAGATTGACGTTGTCCCGAAATACGGGCATGTAAGCGTCAATATTAACAAGAATATAGAGAGGGATCCTTCGGATATGCAAAGTATTTGTGCCGAAGTAGGTATGGGCATAAGTATTAGTAAAGAGGTGGATTGGAGTAAATAATGAAAAGATTTAGTCTGGATAAAGGAAGATCAATTCTTATCTATGGTGCAGGAATTCTTGGAAAAGATATTTACAATAAGGTCAAGGATGTCTATCATGTACAATGTTTTATTGATAGAAGAACAGATACAGGGAAAGAAATGGATATTTCCGTACGGGATCCCGAACATCTTTCGGAATATAAGGATTGTGCTGTAATAGTTTGTGTTCATGATGGAAATTGGCATTATGAAATCGCGGAGAACTTATATCAACATGGTTTTAATCAAATATTGTTTTTGGCGCTTTCTGATGTTTATAAAAAAGAAGAAGCATTTCTTATGAAAAAGATGTACAATTTATTTTTAGAGAAGCAATATGATTGCTTAGAGGGAATCCCATGTTATTCTGAAATGAAAAGAGACATTTTTAGTGAAAATGTAATTCGGAAAAATGAACTTTATGTAACAGCATATTGCAGTAGAGAAATGCTGTATTCCTACGATAAAGTAGATGAGCATCAAAAAGGAAAAATGTCTGCAGAAATTATTTCGTATTTAGATGTTCCTATTATAGTCCATAAACCTTACATTGACTTGTTTCGTTTTTTTATGTATGGGGAGGGAAGTTGTGAACTGTATATTAGAAATATGAGGCAGTTAAATAATAGTTTTGATATGGCAGAGGAAGAATTTTTACGGAGCCAGTATTTAATTTATCAATTATTAGAAAAAGAATATGAGAAAGGATTTGATGCTTTCCAATATGCACCGATTGATGTAAAATGGAATCCTAGAGGATATTTCAATGTTATTGATGGTCATCACAGATGTGCTTTTTATTGCCTGAAAGGACTGCAAAATATGCCAGTCAGGATGACCAGAGAAGATTATAATATATGGGTAAATGAAGAGTATTTTGAAAAACTGAAAAGAATTTTGGTGGAAGGCAGAGTAATACCGTATACAAGAATTAACCATCCAATGCTGCAGGAGTACAGGTGTCGTTCCATGGAGTTTGAGAAGACTGTTCTTGATGTTATGCAGGAATGGTTGTATGATGAGAAGCAGACATTTCATTCGGCATTGGAATTGAGTAACTACCAGGGGTATTATAGCCGTAATATATACAGAATGAATAAATCTAACGAAATAGGTGTCATTGTTACTGAGAAAGAAGACAAGCAATTTGTTCATACATTGAATCAGTTACAATATATACCGGAGAATTCAATTGTGATTATGGAATCGCTGGATGAATGCATAAAAAAGAAAAAAGTTTATGAACTGGGAATTGTTTGCAATATGTATGAAGTAAATGACCTTAAAGATGTATTAAAGCATTTAAATGATATTATTAGTGATAAGATATTTTGGCAGTCAAAATCTGATGCAGAGGCAGAGAAAAATTATATAATAAATAATTCGAAATTTTGTAATTATAAGCATATAGAGGGTAAATGTGTGGAAGGAAGATTATGTGAGATAGGAGTGTTTTACGTATGAGATTAGCGGATTATGTTATGCAGTTTTTAGAAAAACTCAACGTAAATCATGTTTTTATGTTGAGTGGCGGTGGAATTATGTATTTAGTGGATGCACTGGGACGTAGTTCAATGGATTATGTTTGCTGTCATCATGAACAGGCAGCAGGTATTGCCGCGCAGGCGTATGCAATGGAGAAAAACAGTCTTGGTGTTTGTATGATTACAACTGGTCCGGGAGGTACAAATGCATTAACAGCGGCGGGCGCAGCATATATGGATTCTACACCTGTGCTGTTTATTACCGGACAAGTTAAAACGGCAGATTTTGCTTCTTTGAGAAATGTACGACAGTTTGGCGCCCAAGAGAATAATATTGTTTCGATGGCGAGTCCTGTGACGAAATATGCGGTTACTGTTTTTGATCCGGAGACAATTAAGTATCATATGGAGAAGGCTGTATATCTGGCATTGCATGGCAGGCGCGGACCAGTCTGGCTGGATATTCCTCTGGATGTACAAAATGCAGATATCGTTCCGGAACTGCTCCAATCGTTTGATCCTGTCGAAATTAGAGATAAAGATATATTGGCAGAAACCAATCCTGATAAAGAGGAAATAGAAGATGTTATCACAAGAACACTCAATTTATTAAGAGAAGCTAAAAGACCGCTTTTTCTGGCAGGTCATGGTCTGACAGCCTCCGAAGGACAGGATATATTTTATAGGATTCAAAAGAAGATCAAAGTTCCTGTGGTAACTACATGGAGAGCGCTGGATCTTATGGATTATGGAGATCCATTCTTTTTTGGAAGTCCTGGATTGCAGGCTACCAGGTATTCTAACCTGATTGTGCAGGGGGCCGATTTATTAATTGTCTTGGGAAGCCGGTTAGATAATATGATAACAGCTTTCAGTGAGGAACACTTTGCATTTCGTGCACAACAAAAAATTATTGTAGATATTGATGAAAATGAAATATATAAACTGAATATGAAGAATGTTATTCCTGCAGTTTGCAGTGTAAAATATTTTCTTGATCGGTTATGTGCTGGTTTGCCTGACGCGGGATTGCCGGGCTGCAAAGAGTGGTTGAACTTTTGCAGTGAGATGAAAAACAGATTTCCACTTTTGAAGGAAAAACAGGAAGTATTAACTGATTATGTAGACTTATATCGAGTATCAATGAAAGTGTCAGAGTATTGCGAAGCAGATGATACGATTGTAGTATCATCTACCAGTCGGTGTAATACTGCCGGGCATATGGCATTTAAACATAAAAGAGGGCAGAAGGTAATTTCTTCAATGGGATTTGGATCTATGGGATTTGCGCTGCCTTCGGTTATTGGTGGCTGGTTTGCAAATGACAGACAGAGAATTGTAATGATAGAAGGTGATGGAAGCCTGCAGTTGAATATTCAGGAATTGCAGACGATTGTCCATCATAATATAAATGCCAAGATGTTGATTTTTCATAATGCGGGATATGCAGCGATTGCAACGATGCAGGATCGTAATTTTAACGGATTTCATATTGGATGTGATATGGAAAGTGGAGTTACATTGCCCGACCTAAAAAAAGTTGCCGATGCGTATGGAATTGCTTATTATTGTATTAACTCTAATGAAGAGATTGATACAGTTCTTGCTCAGGTCATGAACATGGATGGAGCAGTGATCTGTGAATTTATCGGATCAATAACTTTTGATGAAATTCCAAAATGTATTTCCAGTTTAGACGAATCGGGAAACAGAGTGTCGGCGTTGCTCGAAAATCCATTTCCTTTCTTATCGGAGCAGGAAATGCAGGAAATATACGCAGAATTATAGGAGAAAATTATGCAGACTAAAAAGCCTTTATTCATCTTTGAAATGGCAAACAATCATCAGGGAAGTGTGGAACACGGAAAACGTATTATCAGAGAGATGCGCAATGTATGCTGTGAATTCAAACAGTTTGATTTTGCATTTAAATTTCAGTATCGTGACTTGGATTCGTTTATCCATCCAGAGTTTAAACACAGAACAGATATCAAAAATGTAAAGCGGTTTCAAGATACCCGGCTGTCTATGGATCAATTTGACGAGTTGTTAAGAGAAGTGAGGAGCAATGGCTTTTTGGCAATATGTACTCCGTTTGATGAGATTTCTGTGGAGCATATTGTAGAACAAAAATACGATTATATTAAAATAGCAAGTTGCTCCTTTAATGATTGGCCGCTTCTTGAAAAAATTGCAGAAAGTAATCTACCGGTTATTGCATCTGGAGCCGGAAGCAGTATTGATGACATAGACCAGGTTGTGCATTTTTTCGCAAACAGGAATATTGAGTTTTCGTTAATGCACTGCGTTGCGGAATATCCTACTTTAAACGCGAATCTGCAAATGAACCAGATAGATTTCTATCATAGCAGATTTCCTGATTTGAAAATTGGATTTTCCACACATGAATATCCTGACAATTTACTTCCTGTTAAGATTGCTGTGGCGAAAGGTGCAGTTATATTTGAAAAGCATGTAGGCGTTCCGACGGAGGAAATTGTTCTGAATGGATATTCGGCAAATCCAGAACAGGTGCGTAATTGGCTTCTGGCAGCCATGGAAGCGTATGAAATTTGCGGAGTTGTTGGAGAAAGGTATCAATCTACTGAGAAAGAGAGAACAGACCTGGCAGCATTAAAAAGAGGGGTTTTTGCAAAAAAAGATTTAGCCAGGGACCAGATTATATGTAGGGATGATATATACTTAGCATTTCCGTGTAAGCCGGGTCAGTTAGTGGCAAGTGACTTATCTAAGTACAGCCAGATACAGATGAAGAGTCAGTCATTGTTAAAGAATCAGCCGGTTATGGTGGATGATGTCATAATACGAAATAATTCTCAAAGCATATATGCATTCGTGAAAAAAATCGTTGATTTATTACAGGAGAGCAACGTTGTTGTCCCGCTGGGGAGCATCTGTGAAATATCGCATCATTATGGCATAGACAAATTCGAGAGAACCGGTGTTGCCATGATTGACTGTGTCAATAGAGAGTATTGTAAGAAAATTTTGGTTGTTTTACCGGGGCAGTCACATCCTGTTCATTATCATGTCAAAAAAGAGGAAACTTTTGTAATACTACATGGTGATCTTACGATTACGTTGAATGGAG
The DNA here is from genome assembly GCA_910575245.1 of Clostridia bacterium. Classification (GTDB taxonomy): domain Bacteria; phylum Bacillota; class Clostridia; order Lachnospirales; family Lachnospiraceae; genus UBA3282. The sequence goes on from CAJTEN010000001.1 coordinate 400,476, forward strand.
AGGAAAAGATTTTGCACAAAGGCGATATCATGGTGGTAGAAAGGAATGTTAAACACAGTTTTTCTTCGGAAACGGGATGTATTTTCGAAGAAATTTCTACAACACATTATCTGAATGATTCGTACTATGAACAGGAAAAAGACTTTGCGGATCCAAGAAAGACAACAATACATTTTACAAAGGAAATGTTTAAAAAAATTAATGGGAACGGATAAGAAAAAATATAAATTGGTTATTTTTGATGTTGATGGAACGCTGCTTGATACTTCCGAAGGACTGTTATCATCAACGATTTACATGATTGATCAACTGGGGTTTGCAATGCCGGAGGAGCAAGAACTTTTATCATTTGTCGGACCAAGGATTCAAGATTCTGTGCAGAGAGTCTTTGGGCTTCAGGGAGAAAAATTACAGGAAGCTGTAAGTATTTTTAGAAATTATTATAAGGAAAAGGAAGTGCTTCATGCGCGTCCTTATGATGGTATTTATGACGTATTATCTGTGCTAAAAAAGCAGGGAATTCATATTACAGTAGCCACAAATAAGAGACAGGATTTTACAGATGAATTGATGAAAAAGTATAAATTTTCTTCTTATATGGAAGGGATTTTTGGAACCGATATGGCAGGAATGTTAAGTAAAGCAGATTTAATAAATAAGTGTTTGAAGCAATTCCCTGAGTGTTGTCTGGACGATGCTGTTATGGTGGGGGATAGCGACTATGATGCAGAAGCAGCATATGCATCTGGAATTGACTTCGTGGGAGTGACTTATGGATTTGGTTTTTCTGAGGAAAGAGACCTTGCAAAATGGCCATATACAGGTATATCCGGTAGTCCAAGAGAGCTGATTGAAATTCTGCTTCAGTAAGGAGAGTGGACAATGAAATTTGCCAATTTAATTACAAAGGGTGACAAAGTTAAGAATTATGGGGATGATATGCAGGTTCATGCAATAAAGCTGCTATATGAGTATATGGGAATCAATTATAGTGATGTTGTCAGAATTACTATAAATGAACTTTTTACATATGATGGAGAAGAATACTTGATTGTTCCGATTAACTTACCTTTTTTGGGAAGATATCCTGCCATTTCTCCTAAGATCATACCAGTTTATCTTGGAATAAGTGTACTGAACAGTTCAGTGGCTGATAGCCTGAAATGGAAAGAGTATGAACCTATTGGATGCAGAGATCAGCATACGTTAGAAGTGGCGCGGGAATGTGGAGTTCAGGCGTATTTAAATGGCTGTATGACGATAACACTACCTAAGCTGGTGAACAGGGGAAAAGCTGATAAAGTATACATTATAGATGTATGTGATGAGCTGCTGGACAAGATTCCGAAAGAACTAAAGGAATCGGCGATATATAAGACACAGCAGGTCTGGGGGCGCATAGTGACGGAAGAGGAATCACTGGCGGCCTATGCGGAATATCAACGAGAGGCAAGGTTAGTGATTACATCCAGATTACATTGTGCAGTCCCTTGCCTTGCATGGGGGATTCCTGTTATTTTGGCTATGAAGAGTATTTCGCATAGGATGATGTGGCTCCATAGATTAATGCCTATATATGATGAAAAAAGTTTTGATAAGATCGATTGGAATCCGCAACCCATAGACATAGAGGAACTTAAAAAACTGATAAAAGAAAATGCGGCCAGAAGGTTAAGAGATACGTGGGATAAGTACTATTCACAGTACAGAATCAGTGAGATATATGAAGATAGCTCCATCAAAGATGTTGTTCTCGACGGCTTAAAAGAACCCATTGAGTATATGAGATGCAACTGGACTATGAAAGAGGGACGGTATAAATACATTATATGGTGTGTTGTTCAAACAGCGGATAATTTATATAAATATATAACTGAGGAATATAGGAATGCAGAATTGATTGGTGTTATTGATGTATACAAAGCTACGGATTTTCATGGCATTCCTACAGGGAATTTGGAATTGCTAGAAAATCTGGATGACGATGTAACAGTATTTGTTGCTACCGCAGCGGCTAACTTGATGGCTATTCAGACATTTCAGCGTTTGGGAATAAAAAATTATGTAATATGTTGGAATAATGGAAAATATGCTGACGAAGCGGCCAAAAGGATCGAGTTGATAGAAGAGCGGTAGATGTAGTTAGTATCAATGATTGTCGGGGTGAAAATGTTGTGAAAAAAATATTAATTACAGGGGCCACGGGATTTATCGGAAAAAATTTAGCAGAAACATTACAAAAAACTTATGAAGTTTTAAGCCCAAATCGGAGGGAACTTAATCTGCTTGACCAAGAGTCTGTAGAAAACTATTTGAAAAGCAATAATTTTGATATAGTCATTCATGCGGCAAATACCAATAATACGAGAAATAAAAAGACAACTGATTTTGAGGCATTAGATGGTAATCTCAGGATGTTTTTCAATTTGGAGAGATGCAATGCGTATTATGAAAGAATGTATTATTTTGGTTCCGGAGCGGAGTATGACAGACGGCATTATGTTCCATTTATGAAGGAAGAATATTTTAATACGTACATACCAGAGGATCCTTACGGTTTTTCTAAATATATAATGTCGACTGTAAGTGAAAAAAGTTCTAATGTATATGATTTAAGGTTATTCGGTGTATATGGAAAATATGAGGAATGGGAAAGAAGATTTATCTCTAATGCTATTTGCAGGGCGTTGACGGGTCGTAGCATTACCATACAGCAAAATGTATTTTTCGATTACCTTTGGATAGATGATTTGTCGAAAATCGTGACATGGTTTATAGAACATATTCCGGTTTATAAACAATATAATGTATGCCGTGGGAAGTCTATTGATTTATACAGTCTTGCATGTATCGTAAAAGAAGTATTGAATACAGACTGTGATATTATTGTAGGAAATGAAGGGCTAAAGCCAGAATACACAGGAGATAACAACAGACTGCTTAATGAACTTGGTAATTTTACTTTTTCGGGTATGCACACAACTATTTGTGATTTGTCGGAATATTATCAAAATCATATGGATGTTATACAAGAAGAGCTTTTATGATCAACTGGTAAAGGAAGTAAGGGAATAAAATACTAACTATGTTGCCGAAAGGGGTAGCAGAATGGAGACTAACATGGATTTTTATAGTATTTCAGGAAATGAAGGATTTATTGTTTACGGAGCAGGATTCCAGGGACAGCAAATCTGTGATAATTTATTAAAGAATAATATAAAAGTAGAGGCGTTCTTAGATCGGAGAGTAAAGACTGCATCGCCGATTTATACATCAGCCCCTGAATTTCAGGGGGATCGAAATCTTCCGTCTGTATTAAATGAAATACCTGTTTTTCATCCGGATTCCATGGGAGATGTTAAGGCAGAGAACATAGTTATTATAGCGGTTACCAATCCTTATGAGCATCCAATTATAGCAGATATGCTGTATACAATGGGATACAGAAAAATATTATGCAGTTTACCGTCAAATGGATGGAAGAGGCAGGGGATAGAAGAAAATAATGAAATTTATAATTTGATTGCACAGGGAGTTTCCCCGATTGGAAAAGAAGCAGTATATTATGATGATATGCGGCTGATGGAAAAACACCTTACCGATATGATGGACGTAGTAGACGAAAAAACATGTATGGCACAAATTCCAATGGAACTGCTTTTTTATACTGACAGCGATGGAAAAGAGAAATCTATTTATGCAGAGGATGGATTATTACCTTTTTATAATTTTATAGAAGGACGTGGAGAAAAAGAATTTTTAGTATTGAGAGGTCATTTGCAGGATAATGGAATAGATATAAATCGCTGGATGGAGACAAAAGCGGTCAACTATTTCCAGCTTTCGCAGGAATGGGAAAATGGAGAGAATAATCAGAGCGATTTGCCGTTTGTTGAGAGAATAGATCGTGGAAGATTTCTTATTAAATCGCATTTGGAACGAATTATTTTTTATGTTGCAAAAGGATATCATAGAATATACTGTAAGCTTACGCAATCAGATTATATTAAATGGGACAAGCCTGAACTAATTAATGAAGTCTGGCAGACTATAATGCGGCAGAGGATCAGTTGTGTCTATACGCCTGTATTATATCCGGCATTTTATTGGTTTCAGTGTCGCAGGGAGTCTTATGGACATTCAAGACTTATGAGAATATGCCGTTATTTCGTCGAAAAAGAAATTTCGTTAGATGGAAAAAAAGTACTGGACGCGGGTGCATATGTGGGGTATTTTGCTCAGCATATGTATAGAATGGGTGCTGCTGTAACAGCCGTAGAATTTGACACGGATAATTATGAATTGTTGTGTGCAATTAGTTCGTTGGTTGATTGTAATGGCATTAAAACTTTGAATATTGGTATTCAGGAGATGGATGAAAATGAGTTTTATGATGTGACTATATTGCTTACGGTTTTGTATTGGCATTTTGATACGGATCTTGGATTAAAACTCATGGAAAAGATTGATAAATTGACGAAGGGTATTTTGTTGTGGGAATCAGGAGATGAACCTGAAAGAGAAAAGCAGTGGATATTTGACCATTCTTCTTTTAATGCTTACGAAAAAATTGGAGATACATTTGGCACGCAGAAACTGAGGGAGATGGGGGTTTTTTACAGAGTATAGGTTGATGCATATTAAAGAATTCTGAAGGGAAACAGCATGAGAAAAAAAATCAGTATATTTGTGCCATGTTATAACGAAGAAAAAAATGTAAAGTTAATGGCAGAAGCTATAAGTAGAGTAATGCAGCCGTTGGATTATGAGTATGAGATTGTTTTTCGGGATAATTGTTCTACAGATGCAACAAGACAGTATTTACGCGAACTGGCAGCGGAAGATTTCCGTATTAAAGTTCTTATGAATAATAGAAATTATGGAACAAGTGGCCGTGGAAGACATTTGGCATTTGGACATTGTAGCGGTGATGCAATGATTGTGATTGCGTGCGATTTTCAAGAACCGCCAGATTTAATACCGGAGTTTATAAAATATTGGGAGCAAGGATACAAGGTAGTTGGTGGGCAGAAGACGGGCTCCAAAGAAGGAAAAATAAAGTATTTCCTAAGGCATCTATATTATAAAATAATTGATGCCTTTTCCGATATACCACAGTATGAACATATGTCAGGAATTGCATTGTACGACCGAGAGGTTATTAATGAAATCTTGAAAATGGATGAGGATATTATGTTGAGAAATGCTGTGGCTGATATGGGGTATGAAGTCAAACTGGTAAAGTATGTCCAGGAAAAGAGAAGAAGTGGAAAGTCCAGTTATAATGTGTGGCGCTATTTGACATTTGCTTTAAATAGCCTGGTTAATACTTCTACAGGTCCGTTACGGCTTATGACTGTTGCTGGCTTTCTAATGTCGATTGTCAGTTTTATATTAGGAGTTGTATATACGATTATGAAGCTTACTATATGGTATAGGTTTCCTGCCGGAATAGCGCCTATTTTGATCGGAATGTTGTTCTTAGGATCGGTTCAATTACTCTTTATGGGAGTGTTGGGTGAATATGTCGGAGTTATATTGAGAAAGGTATCTAAACAACCAGATGTAATACTGAGTGAGAAAATTAATTTCGATAAGGACAAAAATAGTCCGGTGGATCATTAATACAGGGATGATAAGAAATTGGTACAAAAATGGAAAATGCAGAAAGACAATCTAAGTTGGATTATATCTGGAATACAGCCGCAGGACTGATCAATGCTGCAGAAGCTGTGGTTATGTCCATGATTGTCACAAGAATGACAGGACTGGCAGATGCAGGAATGCTCACAATTGCTTTCGCAATAGGCAATCTCATGATGCCTATTGGAAAGTTTGGTATACGCAATTATCAGGTGACAGATATGGAAGAGAAGTTTTCTTTTCCTATTTATTTGAGAACTCGTTTTGTAACGGTACTGCTAATGGTCATAGCCGTATGCTGTTATTTATTTTATGCAATAAGAAAGCTGGGATATGGTCATGATAAAATTGGCATAATTTTTGCGGTGTGTATGATATATGCTATAGAAGCCATGGAAGATGTTATATGGGGATATTATCAGCATAGAAATAAATTATATGTTGGAGCTTCGATGTTTTGCTTCAGATGGCTTACTATTTTGTTGGTTTTTCCTATTGTGTTATATATCAGCAGAAATTTGAGATTTACGTTGTTGTTATGTTTAGCAGCTTCGATAGTAACATTTCTGATTCTGCTAAAGATATCATATCCACGGTTTTGCAGTGAAGAAGACAGATCGGTAATGGCGCTTTTTAGAAGAGATGACTCTCGGAAAATCGGAAGACTTCTAAAAGTAGTATTTCCGCTTTTTGGTATTTCATTTTTATCTTTTTTTGAAAATAATGCACCCAAATATGCTATTGACGCATGTTTGACAGATGAGGTACAGGCATGTTATGGATTTGTGGCTATGCCTGTTTTTGTCATTGGCCTGTTGAACAATTTTGTATATCAGCCGACACTTGTTCCTATGGCAGTTGAGTGGGAGCATAAGCAGATGCAGAAGTTTAAAAGAAGAATTGCCAAGCAGTTTTCTTTCATTGGAATAATTTCTGTAATATGCATAGCAGGAGCATATTTGCTTGGAATTCCGGTATTATCGGTTCTTTATAATACGGATTTGTCCGGTTACAAATCAGAGCTTATGATACTTCTTCTGGCAAGTGTATTTCTTGCAGCATCAGGGTACCAAAGCGTTGTGCTGACGATTATGCGTTGCCAAAAAGCATTGTTATGGCCTCACTGTGTTGTTTCTATCATCGCGGCAATTAGCTTAAATTTTATTGTACCGGAATGTGGGACTATTGGAGCAGCTTGCTGTTATTTAGCTTTAATGATGCTTTTATGTCTGCTCTATGGAAGTATTCTATTAGTAAAAATAAAAGGAAGTAAGAAATGAAAGTAGTTATTTTAGCCGGCGGCACAAGAAGTACGATCAGCAATGAGCAGCAGGGAATTCCGAAACCAATGGTAGAAATTGGCGGGAAGCCTCTGCTATGGCATATTATGAAAAGTTATTCTGCCCATGGATTCAACGAATTTGTTATATGCGGCGGATATAAGGTCGATTTGATCAAAGAATACTTTATGGATTTCTATATATATCAGTCAGATATAACTGTGGATTTGCAGGCCAATACGATACAGGTTCATAAGAACCGCACAGAGGATTGGAAAGTAACGGTGGTAGATACAGGTTTATATAGTGCAACAGGGCATCGTGTGGCGCAGATACAGAATTATATCACAGAGAAGACTTTCATTGTAACGAATGGGGACTGTCTCTCTGACATTAACATTACTGACATGATCGCTTATCATGAGATACAAGGCAAAAAGGCAACGATGGCAGTGGCAAGGCCGACGGGAAGGAATGAAGCTTTGCAGATAGCGGAGGATGGACGGATCGTCAGAGATGCCAACAATACCCGTGAAAGCCAGGCGTGGACAAATGCATGTCTGTATGTCTTGGAGAAAAAGGTTTTCGGCAGCCTGAACGGAAATTATAGTCTGGAGAGTCTTCTGACTGATAATCTGGCAGAGGACGGACAGCTTATCACATACAAGCACAATGGCTTCTGGACACCGGTCGAGACGTACCGGGACAGAGTTAACATGGAGAATCTGTGGAACGCGGGAGTTGCACCATGGATCAAGGAGATAAGATGACGGCAATTGATGCCGGAATTGCAGAGCAGTATTCAGATAACCTGAAATTTACGGACCGTATATAAGTGGAGAGCATATTGAATGAAGGTAATCATTCTGGCAGGAGGCAAGGGAAGCCGGATCAGCGAAGAATCCGTCTTAAAACCGAAACCGATGATAGAGGTTGGAGATAAGCCTATCCTGTGGCATATCATGAAAATATATTCAGCCTTTGGCTATGACGATTTTATTATTTGTTGTGGCTATAAGGGACATATGATTAAAAAATATTTTATCCATTATTACATGTATCAGTCGGATGCAACCTTCAGCCTGCTGGATAAGTCGAGTGAGTATCATAATTCCGCAGCAGAGCCATGGCGGGTGACATTGGCAAATACAGGACTGGATACGCTGACTGCCGGACGTATTTTACAGATCCGCGATTATATCGGAGATGATGAGAGTTTCATGCTGACGTATGGTGACGGTGTGGCGGATATCGATATTCCGGCATTGCTTGCATTCCACAAATCTCATGGCAGGATCGCGACCATTACGGCTACGCAGCCGGAAGGACGTTTCGGCGCGATCAAAATAGACGAGAACGAATTGATTGAAAGTTTTAAAGAAAAGGCGCGCAAAGACCAGTCCTGGGTAAATGCGGGGTTTATGGTGTTAAACAGAGAGGTGTTTGATTATCTGGGAGACGGGTCGGAAATGCTTGAAGCCTCGCCTTTTGAAAGACTGGCGAATGATCATCAGATGGCGGCATATAAGCATCCGGGCTTCTGGTCGCCTATGGATACAGTGCATGACAGGGCGTATCTGGAAGGATTATGGGGAAGCGGGAAGGCTCCTTGGAAGATCTGGTAAATATGTATATGGTTATTGGTACGGTTGCAAATAGACGGAATATAATATATAATCTGATTGACAAAAGAAATCCTCGCTGTTAGAATTTGTAATATATAATTTTGGTAAAGCTGCATATAGTAGGAGTATGATAGAGGAAAATACGGAGGAGCCTATGTATATTTATATTGAAATTGAGGAATTGGTAGCAAATGCCTTAATTGAATTGGTGGAGAAGAAGGGCAGAAGGGAAGTGCTGTTCAAAGAATTGGATGAATATGGCGCCCGTGTGGTGGATATTCTGAGCAGTGACGGGGAAACAAAGGCTGTTTTGGTAGTTTCCAGAGAAAGCCAGATAGCTATGTTGGAAGATTACACAGATATGTTTGAGCCGTTTGAAAAGGAAGGCGCGAAGGGAATACGATTAAAAGACGGAATTCTTACAATGCAGTTATGGATGCGCTTCTGTACTTCTCTTTCCATGAAAGTTATTGATGCATTCCGGTCAGCAAGTCCGAAAGAAGCTTTGGGAGTATAATATAGTGGCAAATAAAAGATTTAAGGATCCAATTTATGGTTATATAGAGATAGATGCATCTTTGATCATGCAGGTAGTGGATACCGCAGAGTTCCAACGGTTGCGCGATGTTATACAGACCAGCTATTCTCCGCTCTATTCGTCAGCAGTGCATAATCGTTTCGCCCATTCAATAGGAGTTTATTATTTAGGTAAAATGGCGGCGGAAGCATTTCATGAATCGATTCGCGCAAAATCCTTGCAGGTTCCCGAAAATATTAGCCAGTATATTGAAGTTTTCGAGTTGGCATGTTTGCTTCACGATGTTGGACATGCCCCGTTTTCGCATACCGGTGAACAGTTTTATTTGTATAAGGGTGAACGGGTAAGATTACATAATACATTGATTCAATTAACTTATTATAACAGAAAGACAACAGAGGAGACATTGTCGATAGCAGGATTGATAGATGACTTGCTTACATTATCAACAAATAGGGCAGTCGGTAACAGACTCATATGAATCGACATATTTTGGGTGAACAAAGTCAGTGCAACAGAAATCTTACCGAAAATAGATAGGAGAAAAAATGAATCAGAAAACAGAACAACAGGCCAAAGAAGAAATATTAAATCTTGTGAAGGAATATTGTGACACATATCACAATGTCACTAAACCTTTTGAAGAAGGACAACGCATCCCCTATGCGTCCAGAGTATATGACAGCGCGGAGATGGTCAACTTAGTAGACAGTGCCCTGGAATTCTGGTTGACAGCGGGACGTTATACGGATGAGTTTGAGAAGAAAATGGCGGAGTATCTGGGTGTTAAATTCTGTTCTCTTGTCAATTCGGGTTCTTCTGCCAATCTTATCGCTTTTATGGCGCTGACATCACCGCTTCTGGGTGACAGGGCAGTAAGGCGCGGCGATGAAGTGATCACGGTAGCGGCAGGATTTCCGACAACTGTGTCACCTATGATACAGTATGGTGCGGTGCCGGTTTTCGTTGATGTGACGATTCCACAGTATAACATAGATGTTACTATGCTGGAGGAAGCTTTATCCCCGAAGACGAAAGCAGTCATGATTGCGCATACTTTGGGGAACCCTTTTGATCTGAAGGCTGTCAGTGAATTCTGCCGGAAACATGATTTGTGGCTGATTGAGGACAACTGTGATGCTCTCGGTTCTGAATATACAATAGACGGTGAGACGAAACTGACCGGCACAATCGGCGATATCGGCACTTCCAGCTTTTATCCGCCACATCATATGACAATGGGTGAGGGCGGAGCAGTCTATACAGATAACCCGCTGCTTCATAAGAGTATACGCTCGTTCCGGGATTGGGGGCGGGATTGTGTCTGTCCGTCAGGACGGGACAACCTGTGTGGACATCGTTTTGACAGACAGTACGGAGAACTTCCGACGGGATATGACCACAAGTATGTATACTCCCATTTTGGGTATAATCTGAAAGCAACGGATATGCAGGCAGCAATCGGCTGTGCCCAGTTGGAGAAATTTCCTTCTTTCGTGGAGCGAAGACGTTATAATTTTGACAGATTAAAGAGTGTTCTTTTGGCGGCAGATGAGCATATTATGGATCGTTTGATCCTGCCGGAGGCCTGTGAGCATTCTAATCCAAGCTGGTTTGGTTTTATGGTTACCTGCCGGGAAGGTGTTGACCGTAATAAGGTGGTGCCGTATATGGAGTCACATGGTATTCAAACGAGAATGCTTTTTGCAGGTAACTTAACGAAGCATCCATGCTTTGACGAAATGAGAGCTACAGGAGAAGGTTACCGGATCGTGGGGAAGTTGGCCAATACAGACCGTATCATGGAAGACACCTTCTGGATTGGAGTCTATCCGGGCATGACGGATGAGATGATTGATTATATGGCGAAGACCTTGATTGGTGCCATTGCATAGTACACTCTCTTGCCGCTATGTCAGCCGGCGGCCGTATGCCCTCTGTATGCAGGAATGGCGATGTGTCTGCTGTCTTGCATACAGAGGGGAATAGGATGGAAAATTAATGTGAAAGGAGCAGGGCTATGGCACAGTTTGATTTTGCTATGGATTTCTATAAAGATAGAAAGGTATTGGTCACGGGGCATACAGGATTTAAAGGAACCTGGATGTGCATGCTGCTGGTACAGGCGGGAGCGAAAGTGACGGGATACGCATTGGAGCCGCCGACGGATCCTGGCGTTTTTAAACTGAGCGGCATAGAAGGGAAGATCAATTCTGTTACAGGCGATGTGCGGGATCTGGCTTATTTACAGAAGGTGTTTGACGAAGCACAGCCGGAAGTGGTCATTCATATGGCGGCACAGCCGATTGTCCGTGAATCATACCGCAATCCTGTCTATACTTATGAAGTAAATGTGATGGGGACAGTCAATGTGCTGGAGTGCGTCCGCAGGCATCCTTGTGTGCGCTCTTTTGTGAACGTTACCACGGATAAAGTATACCTGAATAAAGAGTGGGAGTGGGGATATCGGGAGAATGAGGAATTAAACGGCTATGATCCGTATTCCAATTCTAAATCTTGCTCGGAACTGGTGACAAGCAGTTACCGGAATTCTTATTTCCAGCCGGAGGAGCATGCCAAAGATATGGCGGAGCGTCCGGCGGCGATTTCTACGGCACGTGCGGGTAATGTAATCGGCGGCGGTGATTTCGCGGCAGACAGGATCATTCCGGACTGTGTGCGCGCCGTATTAGAGAACAGGCAGATTATTGTCAGAAATCCTTATTCCACAAGGCCGTATCAGCATGTGCTGGAACCGGTCGCAGTGTACCTGATGCTGGCGGCAAAGCAGTATGAGAATCCTGATTATGCCGGATGCTATAATGTGGGACCGGACGAAACGGACTGCTATGCAACGGGAGAACTTGTAACGCTGTTTTGTGAGAAATGGAACCAGGCGGCCGGCGCACAGGCCACATGGAAGAATGAATATGACGGCGGCCCCCATGAAGCTAATTTCCTGAAACTGGACTGTTCTAAACTGAAAGGGACATTCGGATGGAAACCGGTATGGAATGTGGAGCAGGCGATGGAGATGATTGTGGAGTGGACAGCTGCGTACGGGCGTGGTGAGAATATGGCGGATATTATGGAAAGGCAGATTCGCACATTTTTGGATGATAAATAATTTGATGTGAGGCGATATGGTCTGGTTTTGCTTTTGTTGATCGGGAAGGATCTGCTTTTGCTGGTTTATAAGGTTATCCATGGGCGGATATGTTTTACTTATAGTAAACGACATAACAAATTTCTGCTTCCGTCTCCTGCCAAAGCCATATGCGGAAGCTTTTGCAGGGCCGAAAAGGAAATTTTTAATGTCGTTAACTATAGAAGGTGTCGATTAAAAAGGAATCCTGGGAAGGGTATAAAGATGAGAAAAAGATACAGAAAGTGGGTTGGCATTTGGGGGAAGAGTAATGATATAACATTTTTACTTTTTTTGGTGACAACTGCCTTTTTGATGGTGTGCAGTATTATCTGGGTATATCATATCAGGGTCCTGAATGGGCCTAAGGTATATTCCGACGGATTTGGATACTTTGTATATTTGCCGGCATTGATTTACGGAGATTTCGATTTCGGGTTTGTGGAAGGGTGGGAACACCCGTTAAAGCTGATCGAAGCAGCCGGAGGGTATGTCAATAAATATCCGGTGGGAGTAGCTGTCATGGAAAGTCCGTTTTTTTTTGCGGCCCATTTGATTTCTCTTTTAAGAGATGCAGTGACAGGGAGTATGACGGCAACCGGATATAGCAATCTTTATCAGTATATGGTACTTTTCGGGGGAGTCTGCTACTGGACAGCCGGAACAGCAGTGCTGTACAAACTGCTGACGAAATATCTTGGATTTTCAAAGAAAGTGTCCCTGCTTACATGCATTGTAATTACTTATGGGACGAACCTGTTCCATTATGCATCTTATGATGCCTGCTTTTCACATGTGTACTCTTATTTTCTGTTCAATGTGTTCCTATATTATCTGTGCTGGTATGAAGAGCGGGATGAAGAGGGCAGGACCAGACTGTGGCAGACCTGTATATTTGGTTTACTGGCAGGGTTGATTTTTATGTGCCGCAATACAAACATTTTATTTGTATTGACTTATGTATTTTATAATGTTGTCAATTGGAAAACGTTGCGGGCGAGAATTGTTAAAATATGGAAACCGGTTAGATCTGTTCCGATTATTCTGACTGGATGTGTGACGATTTTTCCTCAGCTCCTTTACTGGCATACGGCAACAGGGCATTGGTTTTTATATTCCTATGGCGAGGAGTCTTTTTACTGGCTGGCGCCTCAGCTTGGGAAATTCCTGTTCAGTGTGAGAAAAGGATTGTTTTTTTGGAGTCCTGTTCTTTTGCTTGCTTTGGTTGGAATGGTCGTTGCACTTAAGGTGAAAGGAAAGCTTTACACCGGATTGATGGCGTTCTTTATATTGATTGTGTATGTATCCAGTGCATGGTGGATGTGGTTTTATGGCGGTTCATTTGGACAGCGGGTTGTGGTTGATTTTATGTGTTTGTTTGCGGTTTTTATTGCATATTTATTTGACAGACTGGAAAAGTGGCATACGCAGAGCGGCCGACGAGGCGGGTATAAAGCGGCTTATGGCGCTGTACTTGTTTTTTGCAGCGTCTGCATTGTGTGGAATCTGATCTGTATGGCAGCTTATTGGTATCGTGTGCTCCCATCGGACGGGGCAAACTGGAATACGGTCAGAGATATAGTAGGTATGGTATTGTGAAGAACAAGGCAACCAGGTAATTATGATGGGTAACAGCCTGGCAAGAACTGAGCTTTGTGCTTTCTCAAAGTTGTAAACCGAAAGTATTTATGCTAGAATATATCGCTATATGACTCAGCGAATTCATGTGGCGCGGTATCTGCTAAACCACTATATAAATGAAAAGTCAAAGCCTGCAGCTAAAGCTATAAGATACAAATGGAATTTAAGGTTATATAAAAAGTGAAGGAGACGCTCTCAGATGAAAGCAGAAGCAAAATCAAAAAAACTTTCAATAGTAATTCCTTGCTACAATGAGGAAAACCATATCACGGCGCTTGTTGAAAAAGTCCTTCAGTCACCGATAAAAGATAAGGAGATTATCGTTGTTGACGATTGCTCAACAGACAATACCCGGACCGTGCTTGAGGATAAGATAAAACCTCTCGTAAGCAAGATAATCTATCATGAAAAAAATGGCGGGAAGGGGGCGGCCCTTCGGACGGGCTTTAAGGCAGCAACGGGTGATGTAGTCATTATTCAGGATGCGGATCTCGAGTATGACCCGATGGAATATCCGAAAGTAGTCAATCCTATTTTTGAAGGGAAAGCAAGAGTTGTTTATGGCTCACGGTTCCTTAACCAGAAGCGCAAAGGATATTTGGCAAACAGGCTGGCAAATTTTGTTCTTACAAAGTTTTCCAATTTTTTCACACACCAAAAACTTACGGATATGGAGACCTGCTATAAAGCATTTAAAAGGGACATTATCCAGTCTATTGATATCCATGAAAATCGTTTTGGGTTTGAGCCTGAAATTACAGCAAAAATTTCAAAAAAACGCATAAGAATACATGAAGTCCCCATCTCTTATTGCCCGAGAACAAACGAAGACGGAAAAAAGATTGGGATTAAGGATGGGGTGCGTGCTCTTTATGTTATCTGGAGATACCGTTGATTAAGAAGAGTTTTAGTATTTTGATGGCAGGAAAAGAGAGGCAGGCGTAGGAGGAGAGGTATAGGATGAAAAGAGTATTGGTAACAGGCGGAGCCGGATTTCTCGGATCCCATTTATGTGACAGGCTGATTAAAGAAGGAAATGATGTTATTTGCGTGGATAATCTTTTTACGGGAAGCAAGGATAATATCAGACATCTCTTGTCAAATCCTTATTTTGAATTTATTCGTCATGATATAACGGAACCTCTTTATGTTGAGGTTGACCAGATTTATAATCTGGCGTGCCCTGCAAGTCCGGTGCATTATCAATATAATCCTATCAAAACGGCTAAGACAAGTATACATGGCGCTTTGAATATGCTGGGTCTGGCGAAGCGTGTCAGGGCACGGATTCTTCAGGCGAGCACATCAGAGGTTTACGGAGACCCAGAGATTCATCCGCAGCCAGAGACATATCGTGGATGCGTGAATCCGATAGGGCTCCGTTCCTGCTATGATGAGGGAAAACGAATGGCGGAAACGCTCTTTTTTGACTATTATCGACAGCACAAGGTTGACATTCGTGTTATCCGTATTTTTAATACATATGGTCCTCGGATGAATCAGAATGATGGGCGGGTGGTTTCGAATTTTATCGTTCAGGCACTTAGGGGTAACGACATTACAATATATGGCGACGGAAAACAGACCAGAAGCTTTTGCTATGTGGATGATTTGATTGACGGGATGATACGGATGATGAATTGCGAGGATTTTATCGGTCCTGTCAATATCGGTAACCCGGGCGAATTTACTATGTTAGAATTGGCGCAGAAGATTATAGATATGACCGGATCGAAATCTGAATTGGTTTATGAGCCTTTGCCAAGTGATGATCCGGCGCAAAGGCGGCCAGTGATTGATCTGGCAAAAGAAAAACTGGATTGGAATCCGACGGTTGCATTGGATGAAGGACTTAAAAAAACGATAGAGTATTTTAGAGAGGTAATTTAATTTACACAATGGGTATGTAATTTAGATTATGATGGGAGAATGAATTACAGAAGGGAAATATATCAATGCAAGTTGATGCAATGAGGTCTGGGAATAGGCAGGCGGCGAAGAAAAGTTATTTGTATCGTAATCTATGCAGTGGGTTTATAATTGCGATATTGGCATTGTTTTTATTTTTATTGCGTTATGATGTTCCATTATATGGCGATGATTTGGGCGGATTAGTGGCCAATAATCCTGACAGTACTTATATAGATGATCGTATTGTGGAGGGCGAGTGCACATTAGATTTGGACTTTTCTGTAAGTAACAGCTGGGAGAAATTGACTTATGCATATCTTATGTGGAACGGCAGAGTAGTAACTAAATTAGTGACACCGTTAGTCCGCGTCATTTTTTCATTGCCTGACGGAATGAATTGGGTACTGTTTAGCCTTTACACTACGGTATTTTTGCTTTTTCTGCATCTGATGGCAGTTTGTATTATCTGCGGAAGCTTTAAAGAAGGAATAAGGAATCCGGCAGTGGTTTTGTTGACGGCAATCCTAATCTTTTATCTTCCGAGTTATTCTTATGCCTATATGACAAGGCTTATCATGTATACTTTTACCAATATCTATGTGGTATCGGTGATACTGTATCTGGCATTTTATGTAGTAATCAGGCGGGTGTATGTGAACCGTGCTGATTTGCGGGCGGAGGGCAGGACAGACAGCGGAAGATATGGCTTGCAGACAGCGGAGGCGTCAGGTACAGAGACAGCGCTTACGGGTAAGAGACTTGTCGGAATCAACTTGCTGGGTCTGTTGGCAGGACTATCACACGAGGCTTACGGAGTGATATTCGGAATGGTGCTGCTGACACAACTGGCCAGGTTTTGGCTTGTAAGCCATCGAAAGATATCTATTCGTTATTTGTTTATGTATGCCGGTTATTTCGTCGGGTTCTGCATTTGCTTCTTTGCACCGGGGAATTTTAACCGTGCGCAGCAGAGCCATGAGTCTACATTGTATACGGTGCCATTGACTGAGCGGCTGTTCAATAGTATCTATATCCATGCATTTGTAGCTTATAAGGTCTGGATCCTTCCGGCCATAGTCCTCCCGCTCCTTATTATCCTTCTGGCAGTGCTGATTAGGAAGAAAATCCTGACTGTAAAAGATATCCTTATGGCATTCCTGAACAATCTGGAGTGGTTTGCAGGATTTGCAATGTCTGCGATAACCTGGGGATTAGTCGCGCGGGTGGTTAATTATGGTATGCTGGCGGCAAACGTGATACTGGTCATCGGTGTTACCAGGATACTTCGCGAATTGTGGATACATGCGGCGGGCAGGATGATGGAAGGAGACCGAATGCTTGAGAGAGTACATATGGCAGCGGCCGGACTCAGTGCGGCAGTGGTTGTGTTTATGGCTGTATGCAATTATGCAGATATGTCAGCGGTCCATCAAGTTGCGAATGAGTGGCGCGGCAATCTGTATCTTGCGCGGAAGGTTGGAATGGAAGAAGTCTTGATGCCGGCTTATCCGGAAGGACTGGATTCACGGTTTTATGATCTGAATGCCATTAACAGCCAGGGAAGATATGATAAAATAGCGTGCCGGATTGTGTATGGAACACATGTTGTGATTGGAGAGGCAGAAGGGAACGCAGAGTGATTAATAGTGGGTTTATGAAGAAAAAGTTTTCTCAATTACCTATTTTGTTTCCAGACCGGGGTCGCATCAATATGTTCGGTGAAATTGTAAACACCATGAATGCAGAAAGAACTGAAAAAGGTGAATTTTTCTATGTTTTTTACAGAAGAAAGGGGAATGGAGATAAGAAGAATATTTTAGATGTAAAAGCTTTGGTCGGTGGGTTTACAAGTCTGGCAAATAAAAAGTACATCTGAAATTTAGCAGATTTTGCTATGTACATATGTTGTGACTTGGATATAATATATTTATATAATTGTTGTGATAATATGAGGTGGCATATGGGTATTAGAATCGGGATAGAAGACTTAGTTGCAAATGCACTGATAGAGATGGTGGATAATGATGAAAACAACCGGGAAGTAACATATAAGCAGTTGGATGAATATGGTGCAGTTGTGATTGATACGTTAAATGCGAAGAATGAAGAAGCTGTATTGATCATATCGAAGGAAAGGACAAACGCTTTTCTTCATGATTATTCGGATTTTTTCCAAGTCAGAATGAATGCGCACAATGAGAAATGCATTGCCTTAATAGAGGGTAAGACAACAGATGAACTCAGAAAATTATTTAGAGGGTATCTGTCATTGGATATGCTGATGGCTTTTATAAGCGAACATTCATTACAGGCTTTAGGCATTTGACAGCGGAAATTTCATAGAGATAAGGAAAAGTAAAAAGGCGCCGATTCAGGCGCCTTTTTCGTATATGTGCAGATTGGAAATGAATCGGTTCTTTTCAAGGAAGGATTCTATACTGATACAGTGGACCATAAATTCTCCAGGCTGTGATTTTCTATATTGTAATGCAGAAGCATATTATCAAGGGAATTGCGGCAGGAGCGGTAAAGGGCTGAGAAGGGAAAACTGGCTTTGCAGTAAATGCAAAGTCCTGGGCTGAACTGTTACAGAAAATGACATAACTTTCTACTGGCAATAATCCAAAATCGTGTTATTATGGTAAATATCGTAACAAGTAAGCCGTTGGCTTTCCTGTTACTATGCGTCATAAATTTTTTCATAAGATATTACTGAGGATATTTCTGCAGACATTTACTGTATTGATTTTGTATGCACGCGAAAGGAGTTAGTGTTGATGAAGCAAAAGGGTTATTCTGTAACATATCGGTGGCTGGCATTCCTCTTATGTCTTGCATTGTGCATGGGAAGCAGCCCCATGCAGGCGTATGCAGCGGGAATGGACATAACCGTCACAGAAGCCGGGCCGGGCAGCAGCGATGTTATGGCCGGCGGTGACTATGAGCCTCATACCGATTATGATAATTCGTCTCCTGAAAAGGATACTATAAACGATAACACGGATACAGAGGCCGTCTCCGGCAATGATACCGACGATGATGGAAATGCCGCAGACAGCACAGAAGATACGGAAGATACAGAAGATGAAGATACGGATGCCGGAGACGCCCCGGAAGATGTGGTTCCTCCGTCGGATGATTCCGATGCAGAGTCTCCTGACGGATCCGATAACGGCACAGAGTCTGTTTCAGAGAACGATCTGGCCGCTGTCTCCGGCAACGATCTTCAGTCTGTCTCCGAAAATACTCTGGATGAGGATCTGCAGGCCCGGATTGATGCCGCCGAAGAAGCCTTCGGGCGTCTTCTTGGCGGGAAGGACCTGATGGCCTTACTCTATCACACAGATACCTACAGCGCCCGCCGTGAACCCAGAGAGAGCAGCGAGAGTACGGCAATGCTTGAGACAGGGCAGACTCTTTATATATGCGGTATCAGAATCACGGAAGAAGATGTATGGTATGAGACGCAGTTCTTTGTGAACGGTGCGGAAGGCACAGGTTACGTGCAGAGTTACTATCTGGCATATGCCGACGAGGACTGGCTTGCCTGGGAGAAGGAGTATCTGGTTCCCATTCTGGAATCGGGGGAAGCTTACAGATTCTCCGCGTACGGCATGTCATCTTACTCCAGGATGCCTTATGCCATCGACACATCTGACATCGCCGCCTTTCCGGGATCGTATCAGAGCGAAATTCGGAGCTTGAAGAACGCGCACCCGAACTGGACTTTCGTGCCTATGAAGACAGGCCTGGATTTCAATACGGCAGTGTCAAGTGAGATGGGGGACAAGAGTCTGATCCAGAATTTGGCAAGTAATGCGTCAAAGGGGTGGGTGGGTGATCCGTGTCCCACTGAGAGCGGATGGTATTATGCCACGAAACCCGCAGTATCTTATCATATGGATCCCAGGAATTTCCTGACGGAGACTTATATCTTCCAATTTGAGCAGTTGACCTTTAATGCCTCCTATCACACACAGTCGGCGGTGCAGACGTTCCTGAACGGAACCTTTATGAAAGGGGTTCTGCCGGATGATTCGGCCGGACGCACTTATGCGCAGGCATTCTATGAGATTGGGAAGAACAGGAAACTGAGCCCGATCCATCTGGCGTCACGCGTCTATCAGGAACAGGGGCAGGGAAACTCCGGCCTGATCTCCGGCACCTATCCGGGGTATGAGGGATATTATAATTTTTTCAATGTAGGCGTCAATGGCTCTTCCACGGCAGAGAAGATCGTAAAGGGTTTGACCTATGCGAAAGCGCAAGGCTGGAACACACGCTATAAATCTCTGGAAGGCGGTGCGGCCACAATCGGGAATAACTATATCCTGAAATATCAGGATACCATATATCTGGAGAAATTCAATGTGGACAAGAACAGCCCTTACGGCGTCTACAATCATCAGTACATGCAGAATATTCAGGCTCCTGCCAGCGAATCCTCCAGTACAAGGCGGATGTATGCCAATGCCGGTTCTCTGGATTCTGCTTTCGTGTTCAAAATTCCGGTCTACAACAATATGCCGGATGAGGTTTATTATCCTACACTGCGTCTGAATAAGACGAGCATGACGCTGGACTGGAGCAGTGAGAGCGACTGCAGGAATGGACAGCAGTTAAAGCTGTATGTGGACGATGTTGAAGTGGATCCTGCCGGAGCGGCCTGGAAGAGCAGCGATACCTCCCTGGTAACGGTGCAGGACGGGCTGGTAAGACTGGCAGGGGCAAAGAACGGGGAGCCAAGGGAAACCGGAGAGGCTGTCATCACAGCTTCCTACCAGGAGGTGGAGATATCCTGCAAGGTTAAGGTGGTGATTTCTCTTCAGAAAATCGAACTCGACAGGACAGAAATCGTACTCCGACGTGGGGATACAGTGGTACAGGATGAAACGGGTTTAAGTGAGGATGAAAAAGCGGAGAACACAGATACGGCATTATTGCAGCTTACTTTTGACCCGGAAGATACCACATCCGATAAGACGGTTACCTGGACTTCTTCCAATACGAAAGTTGCGAAGGTGACAGTGGATCCTTCCTCTACGGCAGAGGCGCCGAAAGCCGTGGTGACCGCGGTGGGTAAGGGCGAGGCGGTGATTACTGCCAAAGCCTCCAAAGCAGGCAGTCCGGTTAAGACGGCTGCCTGTACGGTCACGGTGAAAGCGCCGATCTATCAGATTGCTCTTACGAATCCCAATGTGGAGGAGACGGATGCACCGGAGCGGACGCTGCTCCTTGCCGGACAGAGCGTCAATCTGGCGGCAGAGTACTGGCCGAAGGATACGACGTCAGATACCCAGGTGTCATGGAGCAGTTCCGATGAGACGGTTGCCAGGGTCACGGACGGAAGGGTGGAAGCTCTGGCCAGAGGGACGGCAGTGATTACGGCCAGAGTGGCCGGATGTGAACAGGGATATACGGCACAACATACCGTTGTGGTGGGAGAATGCAAAGTCATTTTTATGAAGGCAGACGGCAGCAGTGTTTTGAAGGAACAGAAGGTATTCTATGGAGACAGATTGACTGCCCGGGACTTCCCGGATGAGGAGACGGTACCCGACAGCCTTTTCATCGGATGGTATACCGGTCGGAACGGTACCGGAAGACAGTTCGATGAGACGATGGCGGTATATCAGCAGGAGACGGTCCTGTACCCCTATTATGAGGAGCAGGGCAAAGGCTTCTATGTGCTTCCTGTGGGAGACCAGACCTATACCGGCAGTGCGATCAAGCCTGTTGTGCATGTATATGATAGTGTGACTGGCCAGGACGGAAGCATGGAACTGACTGAACTGGTATTGAACAAGGATTATACCGTATCCTACAAGAATAATAAGAATGTCAACACAGAGGGTAAGCCGGTGCCGCAGATCACTGTTAAGGGCAAGGGGAACTATACCGGAACGGAATCGGTGTATTTCCGTATTGTGCCGAAGGCGCTGACGGATACGGATATCACTGCCGATAACATTACGGTGGCGTACAGCGGCAGGACGGTCAAGAGCGCCCCGGTGGTATATCGTGACGGAAAGAAGCTTAAGAAGAATACGGACTACACGGTAACCTATCCCCAGACGGGAACAGGCGCCTATCAGACTGCGGGTACTTATCCGGTTAAGATAACAGGCAAGGGCGGCTATACCGGAACGGTCACGGTCTATGAGACGATCACGCAGAAGATATTGATGAGTAAAGTCACCATAGCGAAAATTCCGAATCAGGCCTACCGCAACGACCTGGTTGACCAGGAGAACGGAATCGGCATCATGCCGGCGGAAGGCCTGAAGGTGACTTACAAGGGGCAGGCGCTTGACGAGAGCACAGACGGCGGTGCCACAGGCGACTATGTCGTTTCCTACGGGAACAATACCGCGGTCGGAACAGCTACGGCCACGGTCACTGCGGTGGAGGGAAGCGGTTATGCCGGCAGTAAGAGCATTACCTATAAGATTGTGGGAACGTCTATTGCCAAAGCAAAAGTGGAGGGACTGGAGGAGAAAGAATATACTGGCCGGGAGGAGGACGTAAAGCAGGCATCCGGTTCTTACAGGCTGGTGCTAGATGACCGGGAACTGACGGAAAGCACAGACGGCGGCGTGACAGGAGATTACGTGGTGTCTTATTCAGGCATTTCCAGGGCAGGGACAGCAAAGATCCTGTTCCAGGGGATCAATGAGTACACCGGAAAAGTTACAAAGACATACAAGATAACGAAGTGCCGGCTTGCTTCGGAGGAGAACGGGATCAACCCCGCCTTCGGGCTGCAATATTATACGCAGGATGCGCCGGGGCAGCGCCGGCCGATAACGGATCTGTCACAGATCACTACACCTTATGTGAAAGGCGGCAGCAAGCCTGTGATAGTGCTGACTTTTCAGGGGAGAGAATTGATACAGGGTCAGGATTATACGGTTAAATATTCGAATCATAATATGGTAGCGGCTCCTTCGGGTTCCGAAGCGCAGTCCGGAAGTAAACTTCCGAAGATTACAGTGACAGGCAAAGGGAATTTCCAGGGGACGATAACAGGGTTCTTTGAAATCACCGACGGACAGATGGCGCAGGACAACGGCAAGCTGGCCATGACAGCCAAAGACGTAGTATATAAGAACAAAACCAATGCGTATAAGGGCACGGTAACGCTGACCGACTGCAACGGCGCGAAGCTTTCGGCAGGCAAGGATTATGACAGAAATCTTGCATATACTTACGCGGAAGATGCATACGTCTATGCGGAAAGTGACGGATCTGACGGAAATGTTGGAAATACGGAAAGCAAAGAATATGACGATAGTGTCATATTGAGAAAAGCCGGATCCACGGTGGAAGCAAATGATATTCCCACAGCCGGAACCGCTATCCGTGTCACGGCACACGGTACAGGATTCTACGCGGGAGACGGGGCGGCGGAGATCTCTGCGGTATACAGAATTGTGAAAGCGGATATTTCGAAGGCTAAGGCCAGGGTGCAGGCAAAGGAATACCGGAACGGACATCCGGTAACATTGACGGAAGAAGACCTGGAGATTACCATGAGCGGCAGCACGGAACCCCTGCAATACGGTGTGGATTATACAATTGACGAAAGTACCTATGCAAAGAACCAGAACAAGGGCAAGGCGGCTGTCACGATACGGGGGCTGGGCAATTACGGAGGTGAGAAGAAGGTCACATTCACGATAGGGGCCAAACTTCTGGTGTGGTGGAAGAATCTTTTCTGAAAGGATAATCCGGGACTTCCCGGGTGTTTCACAGGTGCAGCTTTGTAAAGGAAGAAGCGGAACAGTACACCTTGTAGGCAATTCGCTATTCAATCTAACAGAGCTTGACAAAATAAAGGAATAATGTAGCTGGCACCGAAGCATACCATCACAAATAAAAAGTGTAAAGTCTGTTGTTTGACCAAGGACTTTACACTTTTTTGTATAACCATTTCTTTTGAAATGACACGAACCATTCTTAATTTTTCCTTAAAACACTATACTCTGTAGAACGGACACTTGTGTCATACAATTAGAAATGTTATACTGACTAAGATATTATGTAATTGATGTAAATAAGCACATCAGAGGATCCTATTATAGTTAACGACATTAGAAATTTCGTTTACTATAAGATACGAGTTAAGAGAAGGTGAAAAGAATGAAGAAAAGAAGAGTACTTGCATTATTGCTGGCACTCAGCCTGGCGGTAGGTATGAACGGCATGACCGTTCTTGCCACGGCTCCTGATGCTGCGGCGGTTTCTTCTGCAGCCGGAGAAGACAGTGCTGCGGCGGAAGAAGGGGAGCAGCCGGAGCACATGCAGCAGCCGGAGACTTCCGGGGAAGGAGAGCAATCGGCCGGTCAGGACAGTGAAGGCACGGCCGGAGATGAGGAGATTCCCGGACCGACAGTCGGTGTTGAAGGTGACACAAGTGTCGGAGACGGTTCGGAGGATCAGCGGAATCCTGACGGTCAGATACAGGACGGCGGGCCGGACGAGGGAGATCAGACTGACCAGCCGTCAGAAGAAGACAAGACAGGATCAGAGGGAGAGAATTCAGGCCGGGAGGAGAATCCGGGCGATGACGCTTCCGAGGATACAGGAAATCCCGAAGAAGGTGAGCCAAAAGAGGATGGTACGGAGGAAAGCGTGTCTGACAATACGCTGGAAGAAGAGGAACTTCCTGAGACGGCAAAGCCGGAAGTCAGAATGATGACGTTTACCGATGACACGGGGATGAAAGTTACCTATGATGCCAATACAGAGTACAAACTTACCATCATGGATGGTGTATTGGAAGGAATCACAAATTCGAACGGTTCTTCGGTAACAGGCGTGGTGGCCGTTCCGGAAGGCAAAGGAATCACGGCAATCGGCTCAGCATTTAAAGGCAACGAAAGCATCACATATGTTAAGCTGCCCAAGGGCGTTGTTTCGATTCAGGACGATGCTTTTAATAACTGTCACCGGCTGCAGGGAATTTATCTGCCGAAGGAATTACAGACAATCGGAAATAAAGCCTTCTACCGCTGTACGGGACTTCTGAAGATTGCTGTCCCGAAGCAGGTGGCTTCTATAGGAAATGCGGCTTTTTACGAGGATGAAAAACTGTTCATGGTCTACATGCAGGATGCCGATTACAGTAATCTTGTATCGATCGGAGATCAGGCATTCTTTCAGTGCCGGGCACTGGAGCATTTCTGTTCCGACAGAGGATTTATCATACCGGGTAAACTGGAATCAATCGGCGCCTTCGCTTTCTATGGGTGCAGGGCGGTCAAGGGAGTGGATTTCAATGAAAGCGTCCAGACGATTGGCGAGAGCGCGTTTCAGGAGTGTATTTCACTGAAAGAGGTGGTTCTGTCCAGCAAGGTGTCTGTTATATCGAAGAATGCGTTTGCGGGATGTAACGGACTGCTCAGAGTGCAGTTTAAGAACGGTAATAATACGATTGGCGAGTCTGCTTTTAAGGGATGTGTTAAGCTGAGTTCCTTGCAGATTCCCGGAACGGTCAGAGCGATCGAAAATTATGCGTTTGCGGATTGCAGCAGACTTGTGGCCGTGGAAGTAGTGAATTACGATGTGGCGTATGGAGACAGCGTCTTCCCAAATATGGATACACTGACTCTGCGGGGGCCTAAGGGATCCACGACGGAAGAGTATACTTACGGAACGAAGATTAAGTTCGTGGCGTATGATGAGGATGTTGGGAATAATTTCTATAAATATGCAGTGACGTATTCCGGAACGGGCAGCGGCGAACTGCAGATCAAGGATGCTGGCGGGAACGATCCGAATCTTCTGAACAATAAGAAGGGCGTTACCAGAGGAACGAAGCTGTATGTGTATGTCAAGACAGGGGAAGGAAGCCGCCTTGTCGCAGGCAGCATAAAATGTAACGGAGAATCGCTGAAGGAGGAAAAAGGAGCCGAGGGAGAACCTTCTAAACTATACTTCGAGATGCCTATCGGCGGAGCGGTTTTTACCGCTGAATTTGAGAATATTGCGTCAAGCAACAGGATAGACGGCCTGGATGCGGATGTTAAAGTGGAGATATCCAACGGTGAAGTGGTTACGGCCGCAGACGGTGAAGTGATCAGGGTAAATCTGAAGGCCGGTCAGTATTCCAGAATGTTCCTGACAGATGTCAAGGCGGACAATAAGGCCATTCCCAGTTCCAAGATTACCTTCCAGTCTACGAAGAAGACAATAGCTACTGTATCAAATGACGGAACGATCCATGCGATAAAGAAGGGGCAGGCAGATATTACCGCCAGGGTGTTGGGAAGTGATGATAAGCCGATTACCAGGACTGTCAGAGTGAATGTGGAATCTGCCGGTGCGGCACAGATCAATATCAAGGCAAGTGGATATGATACCCGGGTCATCCATTTTGAGTCGAGTCCAACGGATGCCGTCCAAACTGCAGTCATCGATAAGAATAGACTGCCGGATGAAGGAGTGAAGTTCCAATTAAGGGCAACCGTATATGATTCAGAGGAAGACAGTATCGCCATGACTTTGAAATGGTCCAGCAGCGACTCCAAGGTTGCCAAGCTGTCCAAGTCATCTTCTACGGTGGATGACCCCAGCAATACGGTGACAATTCCCGGAGGAACGAACGGCGAGGCTACCATCCGGGTGACGGCGACGAATGCCGACAAGAAGACTGTCACACAGAAATTCATTATCAGAGTGATTGAAGTGACGCCAAGGCTGGTGTCGGCGAATCTTACCGTGAATCCCAACCGGACGGACGGGGCGGTTCTGCAGATTGTAAGCGCATATGGGAAGGCAGTGGACAATAACAGCGTAAAGCTTGTTAAATACGACGGAGAAATTCAGCTGAACTGCCGGGATTTTGATTTTACATATCTTAAGGAGGAAAGCGACAGCACCGTATCCTCCTTCCGGATCACAGCGGCGGATCCGGAGATGGAGAACAGTGTCCATAATGTCCGTGTGAATATTAACGGAGGAGCATATGAACTTCCGCTCAAGATCACGGTTAAGAGATCCAAGCCGAATCCGAAAATAGCATTCGAGAAGAAGCAGCCGAAGATCAACCTATTCTATGCCGATGATGAGACAGAGGTTAAGGTCAATGTTTCCAATCTCGGCAAAGATGAGGTGTCCGATTATGAGCTGCGTCCCCTTTCTGACAAGGAGGATGATAAGAAGTTTACCGAGAACTTCGGGGTAGAGTATGTAGATAAGGATACCTGTATTATCCGGCAGCAGGTTGACAATCTGGAATGTGCCAATAACGGAAAGGGGAAGCCGGTACTGACCGGATATCTGCGGCTGTATTATGAAGGATATTCGGAGGATGCTTTCACCGACTGTAAGATTACGATTCCTGCGCAGAGAACGGCGCCTTCCTATAAGCTGAACAGAACTTCGGATACATTCAGGAACGGATGCGGGTCACAGGAGATCGAACTGCAGATTGTAGATAAGAAGAATAAGCCGGTCGATCTGTCTGACGGCGGGTATGTGCTGTCCTTTGTAAACGATGAAAGCGGTAATAATTCTATACCGGTAGAAGGCAGCGGGCCAATCGATCTTGACGATACCGGAATATTTACGTTGACCTTGAAAGAGCGTGCGCGTGCCGGTAAGGTTAAGTTAAGGCTTACGAATCCGTCTTCCTGGGCTAAGAATGAGAAATTCGATTTTACTTACTCTGTGAAAATGACGAATGCGACGCCTAAGATCAGCTTGACCGACGGACCGGAATCCACAGTCGCGTTGAAGTCCTCTACGGTCAATATGACTCCCAATTATCCGGAACAAACTGCGGAATTTGGGTTAAAATCCAACCAGAAAGGTGTACTGGTTGCAGAGGATCAGACTTTCACAGCAAAACCTACGAAGAGTCTGGCAGGTTATTATCAATACCTGGAAGTGGAATATGCAAACGGCGTGGGTTCGGTTACAGTTAATGATCCTGAGATGATCAAAGACGGGACTTATACGTATGTATGTGAGAAAGCGCGATATATACTGCAAGATGAAGAATATCCTGCAAATAAAGTTACTCTGAAGGTCAAGGTAAAGAAGGGATATCCTACTGTTTCGGTAAAAGGAAGCCTGACTTTCAACAATCAGGCCTTAACGGATGATGGTAGCTTTGCAGAGAGAAGTGAGCTTACTCTTGTCAGCAAGAATCTTCCGGAAGACTATGAGTTTGACATAGGAGAAACGGAGATTAAATGCAAAACAAAAAACAAGGGAGGGTATGAAAGCCGTTTTGACTGGGAACTGATAGACCGTCAGGTGGATGAGGACGGGAAGGTCACGGAAGGCAGGCTGGCAGCATCCCTGAATGAGTACTGCGCGAATGGTACTTATAAATTCAGCATTCTTCCGGCATACAGCGGTCCGGGAGGAACGCTGAAGGCAAAGAAGGCGGTTAATTTCAATGTGAAAGTCCATTCAGGAACTATTTCGGTCTCTCTGTCAGCGAAAGGTAAGATAAACTTGCTTGACCGGTTTGGAGAGCATACGTCATCCAACAGCATTGTTTATACACCGTCAATCAAGAATGTGAAGGATAAGGTGGCGGAAGTAAGGGTATTTGACTATGATGAAAATTCGTTTGCGGATTATGATGGGCCTGAAAGCGAGTTGTTTGAGGCGTGGGTAGCAGAGAAGGACGGAAAGATTTACGTAAGGCCCAGGGAAGGGGCTTCACTTGAGAGTAACAAAGCATATAAGGTATGGATCTGGGCGGAACTGGAGAATTATAAATTCCCGGGTTCTGAAGGCGGCGGCACATTCTGTAATTTGCAGATTATCAAGACGGCCCAGACACTGCCTAAAGTTACAACTGACAGAAGCGCCGTGAACCTGTATCTATCCAATAAGAACTATGTAGCGACTTTTGTTGTGAATAAGAGTGACGCGAAGGCGATCGGTAACGTAGAGTCCATTACCTTCGGTGAGAAAGATACGAAGGCGCAGGAATCCTTTGTGACAACAGAGGATGAGAAAGGCAAACCTACAGTCATCGAATCCGAACAGCTGGATGACGGTTCGCTTCTGGTTAAGCTGAAACTGAGGGATACCGTGCTCTACGGATGTGATACCACGAACAAACTTACGATGTATGTGAGATTCGAGGGACAGGGCACGAATACTCCGGGTACGGCAATTACAATGAATGTTAAAATCAACAAGTAAGAATTATGCCTGTCTTTATGACGGGAGAGAAAAGCCAGAGTCAGGCCTGGAAAGGTCTGGCTCTGGCTTTATTATACGGAGAATTCCTCCGGGGATTGAGGCCGCTTCCTGCCGATGAAAACCGGAATGGCAAGAAGATTGCATAATTCAGGAAAATAAGGTACAATCTGATATGTATCATTAAGGAAATCCATGGCAGCTGCTGCGCCCAGCTGCTGCCCGCCGGAAGGAGAGAAGATGCTTTCTGTACTTAGAAGCGAACTTAAATACTGGGTCAGCTACAGCGACAGCCTTCTTCTGCAGGCAGAACTGGGCCGTCTCCTTATGCCGGATGGTTATTCACAGGATGGATTTTACCGTGTGAAGAGTCTGTATTTCGATTCCATCGGACAGAAAGATTATATCGAGAAGCTGGAGGGAGTGGAGCGGCGCAGGAAGATCCGTATGCGCATCTATGATGAGAATACGGATACCGTGAAGCTGGAATGTAAGCAGAAATCCGGAGCGCTGCAGCATAAGGAAAGCCTTCTGGTCAGCAGACAGGATGCCCTTCGGTACATGGAGGGCGATTACGGAAGCCTGTTGGAGTATCCGGAGGAGACGGCATGGCGTCTGTATTGTGATATGACGCTGGGATGCTACCGCCCGGTGGTCATTATAGAATATGAGCGCTGCGCGTACATGTACGGCGAATATAACACCCGTATTACGATAGACAGGCATGTGCGCAGCTCGGAGCTGTCATTGGATCTGTTTGAAAAGGATCTGCCATGGATGAATACTGTGGAGGATGCAGTGATCCTGGAAGTGAAATTCAACGAAAAGCTGATCGAGCCGATTAAGCAGATTCTGGCCAAATATCATCTGGTCAACGTATCGGTGAGCAAATATGGAAGTGGCCGGCCGATCATGGAGCAGTATTTGGTGTGAGCGATTGTGTGGTACATTATTTATTCGGCAGTATGGATAAAGAGTGGAAGTATACTGTAAGAGAGGAACAACATGTCAAAGAAAGAAATTCTGGATTGGTTTACGGTCAACAGCGAATCCCTCAGTGTGGACAAGGTCTTGTTTGTGCTGTGTATTTCGCTGTTAGTTGGAGTCGTGATTTTTATAACGTATCGTCTGGCCTATACAGGTGTCAGCTATAACAGCCGGTTTAATGCAGGCAATGTGGTGATCGTACTGATCACATCGGTGATCATGCTGATGATCAGCAGCAATATGGCGATTTCTCTGGGTATGGTAGGTGCCTTATCCATTGTTCGGTTCCGGACAGCGATCAAGGATCCTTCGGACACGGTCTATATTTTCTGGGCAATTGTGGAAGGATTGTGTGTAGGGGCCCAGATTTATAAGCTGGCAGTGATTTCCACGATATTCATTGCGATCGTATTACTGGTCTCCAGTTACTATTCCAATACACAGAAGAAATATCTGATCATTATACGCGGCGGCAAGGAGATAGAGCTTGGACAGATCAAGGCGGCGGTCGAACCGTACTATCCTAAGATGCGTGTACGCGCATCCAATTATGCGGGAGAGCGCTGCGAGATCATTTGCGAAGTCTCTGCCAGACAGGAGATGAATGAGGAAGCAATCTCGGCGCTGAAAGACTGTGGGCATGTCAATGGTGTAAACTGGCTGCTGGAAATGGGAGAGCGTATCGGATAATGAAGAAGAGACCTATTTGGCTGGGCTGTCTGCTGTTTGCCATGATATGTTCTGTTGTTTTGTTTCACAGAACGGATTCCATGCAGTTTCAGGGACTGCCAGTGAAATCCGGAGAACAGCTGAGGCAGATGACGGAAAACCTGTCTGATGTAAGCGGCTTTCAAAGTGTGGATGATCTGATAGAGTTGGATGGCGGGAGGATTCCCTATGACCGGTTTCAAAATACTTTTTATGTAAGTCAGTCTGTGGGGGACGATGAGTATGCCGGAACCTTTCGGATTACAGAAGAGTCATGCGATGTCTATATACAGGAGGACGAGGCGTTGCGGGACAAGCGGACGGCGATACGCGAGGGGCATATTTTCCGGTTGTGGTTTGTAACACAGGAAGGCTACAGGAGCGCTGGCCTGATCTTTACAGGACTGCCGATGATCAGCATTCGGTCTGATGATGACGGACTGACAGAAGAATACGGCAGGGGAGAGATCGTCGTACAGAATCCGGATGATGAGGATGTTATTGCCATGAGTGTCAAGGATTCTGCCATACAGGTGAAGACTAATTACCATTCAGGAACCATTTCCTTTAAGCTTAGCAAGAAGGATTATCAGGAGGAGAGGAACCTGAATCTGCTGGGACTCGGCAAGCGTACCTCATGGAAGCTGTATCAGGTTCATGACAGGGACGGCAGTGCATGTACGGAGATGCTGTCTTCCTATGTCTGGAACTGCGTCTGTGTAAATGAGCAGCTTCACAGGGATATGGCATATGCGGAGGTGGTTCTGGACGGAGCTTACAGCGGATTGTATTATCTGGCCCCTAAGCTGGGAAAGGCATATCTGAAGCTGAATGAGGATGACAGATTGTACAAAGCCGAGGGCGGTGAAGAAGCGGAGAGAAATCTGTCTGTGGAAGAAGAGGATGCCGGGAGCCGCCGGGAGACTTCTTCAGAGAAGTATTCCGTTGTGGGAGATGAGGACACCGAAAGCAACCGGGAAGCACTTGAGCAATATACGGCTCTCTGGAATGGGAGGCATCAGGAGTTTGGACAGATCAATACCGAAAATTGGAGAGACTACCATATCTGGCTGCAGACTGTATGCGCCGTGCAGGGAAGCAAGGAGGATTATTGTATCATCGCCGGTGAGAACAACGGGAACTATGAATTCTTCAGGATGCCGGAGCGGAGTAAATTTGTGTTCGGGATATATCCTGCGGAGAGAGGATGGGAATCCATGACGGCTGTGGAGACGGTGACCGAAGATGAAACATATGAGAAACTGGCAAAGACCCTGGGCAGTGCGTTTGAGGAAGTGCTTGCAGACAGATGGAGCAGGCTGCGGACGGGCGCTTTGAATACAGAAACGATGCAGCAATATGTGAGGGCGTGCGAGAGAGAATTGATTGAGAGTGGTTATATTGCCAGGAATGGGAACCGGGAAGAGTATGAGGCAGCATGTTTTGCGGTGAGGAAATTTATCGGACAGAGATTGGAGTTTCTGGATAATTATATACAATAAAAATGGAGACAACGAATGGATTTGGAAAAGGGCAGAGCCCGATGGATCATGGTCATGCTTCTGCTGCTGATATGTGCCCTTGGCGTATGCCTGTTTACTTTCCGCCGTTATGAACGGCACGAGGAGGCGGATAACAGGGGCGGCCTGGAGGAGGACATACAACATGTACAGGAGCCTGCACCAAAACAGGAGCCCAGGAGTGCATTTCTGGATATTGGTATTGTGGTCCGGATAGGGACACAGCAGCAGGAGATTCGGTTATATCGGGATGAAGAGCAGTTGTATATCTTCGTGCCGGGGGCGGCGGATACGGCGTCTATGTGGTGGAACTATGACGAGGAGCTGTATGAAGTTGAAGTCATGGGTGACGGACGTAAGGCGGGAGACGGAGATGAGCTTACGATTTGTTCCGGAGAGGACGGAGAAGAAAAGATCCGGATCAGGGATATTCGTGAGGAGAGCGAAGAGATATATGGACTGCATCTGGTACAGTCCGCATCTCTTCCGGCAGTCTTTATCAGTACGCAGTCCGGTACCATGGACTGGATCCATGCAGAGAAGGGAAACCGTGAATCCGGAGAACTTCTGTGTGTAGACGGGAACGGTGTGCCGGAATATGCGGGGGCTATGAAGAAGATTGCCGGAAGAGGAAATTCCAGCTGGGCAGAAGATAAGAGATCATACACGATAACGCTGGACGAGGAAGCAGGGCTGGCAGGGATGCCGCCTGCGGCAAAATGGGTTCTGCAGGCGAATGCGCTGGACGCAACACGCATGCGCAACAAGGTGACCTATGACCTGGCCCGCGACCTGGGCCTGCAGTACGCCATAGATTCTGCTTATGCGGACTTGTGGCTGAATGGCGAATATGCAGGCAATTATCTTGTATGTGAGAAGATAGAAGCAGGTGAAGAACGGGTTGATATTTCCACCGGTGACTTTCCGCAGAAGGATGATGGAAGATACACAAGGGATAATGAGGGGGCATGGTGGGAGTATGAGGAGGATTATGAAAGACGGAACGGATATCTGCTTGAATTTAATGACAGGATCGGAGATGACGAGGCCGGATATTTTTATTCGGGGGAACAGCAGGTGGAGGTCAAGATCCCTGAAGGATTGACCTGTGAAGAGTATCGGTATATCAGCGAATATGCCGGGGATATGGCTGAGAGCCTGGAAAATGCGGCGCAGTCGGACGCGTATCTGGAATACATCGATCTGGATTCCTGGAGCCTTCTTTTTCTGATCAATGAACTGACGAATGACACAGACGCTAACCGCTACAGCGTGTTTTACTATAAGGATAAGGGTACGAAGATGTATGCAGGCCCTGTATGGGATTATGATATCGCATGGGGCAATGATTTTCTCGGCAGAGATGTACGCTGCAGCTTTTTCAGGAACGGGTGGTACGGTACCCTGTATGATAATGAAACTTTTTACCGCAGTATCACGGAGAAATATGAGGAGTGCATGAGGCCTGTACTGGAGAACTATCTGGATGAGTATATAGAATCGGTGTGCGGACAGATACGTCTTTCCGTTCAGATGGACGATATACGATGGGCACACAGCGAGGGCTATACCAGAAGATCGCCGGAGAGAGACTGGCAGGAGGCGGTAGCCTGCCTGAAGGATTACATGCGGCGGAGAATGGAATTTTTTGATGATGTATGGCTTTCCGGGGAACAATATTACAGGATTTTCTTTCGGAACGGTGATACGGCCGTGGCGGTGACTTATATCAGAGAGGGAGACACCATTCCGGATACGCTGCTGGGCTATGTGGCAGGATGCCTGGCACAGGATTCCTGGCGGACTGCGGAAGGGCAGACTTATGATGCATCGCAGGGGGTATACTCGGATTTGGATCTGTATGCACAGAAAGCACCGGCACAAGCTTCGGATGCACAGTAAATTTTCGGGCGGAAGATGGCGATGGCGCACAGGAGAAGCTGTACAGCGGAAGAGGCCGGGGAGAATAAAGAACAATCAGGGACAGAAAGCGGCAGAGATATGTGGAAAGTATCCTTGTTGGTTACAACATACAATGTGAAAGATAATTTAAAGATAACGCTTGGAAGTATCGAGCAGCAGGACTATCCTTCTATCGAGGTGGTTATAGTGGATGGGCTGTCTGTGGACGGTACGCCGGAGCTGATCAGGGAATTTGCGGCACGGCATGCCGGTCAGGAACCGTCCTGCTCGGTGCGCTGGGTCTCGGAACCGGATCAGGGGCTTTATGATGCCATGAATAAGGCATTCCGGATGAGCAGCGGGGATATCATCGCAGTATGCAATGACAGACTCTGCACTCCGGATGCGGTTACGAAGCTGGTGCGGGCGGCAGAACAGGGCGGAGAAGGTTGTGTAGGAGCCCATGCGGACCTGGTCTATGTGGAAGGAGAACATATAGTCAGGAAATGGCATATGGGAGAGGGAAAGCTGGCAGACGGTTGGCTTCCGGGCCATCCGACCATGTTTCTGAAGAGGGAAATCTATGAGAAGTACGGATTATATGATACGTCATATAAATGTGCCGCCGATTATGAATTTATGATACGTTTCCTGAAGGATGAGAGAAACCGTCTCGCATATGTGCCGGAGGTGCTGGTGTCCATGTTCTACGGAGGGACCAGCAATGCGGGGCTGCGCAACTATATGGTCTCCTTATGGGAGGGGTATCTGGGACTGAGACGAAACGGGGTGAGGTATCCGCTGCTGATCACTGTGAAGAGGACGGTCCGGGTGCTTAAGCAGTTTGGCCATTAGCGGGCAGGGAGTCTGTCCGGGCAATTGTTTGAGGCTTCCGGATCAGCAGGCTTATGGAAAGGCGTGGTTACAGAAATGGTTAAATCAGATAAAATAAAAAAAGCTGTATATCCGGTGGTGAATACGGCCATCCGTATTTTTTTGCTGCTGATTACAGGCGGACTTTGCCTGCAGAGTTTGTTCAGTACCAGTTTTGTCGGACGGATCGTAAAGGAGGACGGAAGCTTACAGGAGAGGACGCTGAATATCGCAGACTATCCCTGGAAGCATCTGCTTGTGTTCCTGCTGTTTACGGCATTGGGGCTTTTACTTTACCGCGGGTACGGTATGCTGGAGCGGTATGTGCACAGCAAGGCGGCCGGTAACCGTGCCCTGCGGGTCTGCAGCGGCATCGTGCTGCTGATGGGAACGGTATGGATTCTGGCTACGCAGCTTGCGCCGGGTTCCGATCCGGCGAAGGTATACAGTATCGCCATGCAGTGGCGGCAGGGTAATTTTTCGTCCTATGCGGAAGGCGGTTATCTGTTTCGATACCCTTTTCAGTCGGGGATTATCCTGTTCTACTATTTTTTGTCTTTTATATTCGGTATGGGCAATTATATCGGCCTGCAGTTTGTCAATCTGGCGGCGCTGGTGGCAGTCTATGTATTGCTGGCGAAGCTGGCCGGCTTGTTCTGGAAGAGAGACAGGAAGCTGCCGGTGATCGTGTATGCTGCCCTGATCTTGTGGGTGCCGCTCGCCTTCTATATCACTTATCTGTATGGCATTCTCCCGGGGATGGCCCTGTCCCTGGGGGCGGTCTATTGTGCGGCCAGATATCTTGATACGGGAAAATACCGTTACATCCTGCCTGCCTGCGTCTGCATGGGACTGGCGACAGTGATTAAGATGAATTGTTTGATCTATCTGATAGCCATAGCCTGTTTTTTGCTCTATGATGCGCTGGATGCTGCCCTGTTTATCCGTCAGGGATCAGGGAAACGGGTGACCGTATCGCTTTTGACGATCGTACTTATGGGATTGAGCGTAGCGGGCTGCAATAAGGCATCGGAGCAGTACGTGGAACAATTGTCGGGGTATGAAGCGGGCGACGGGGAAGCGATGATTTCGTGGGTCGTTATGGGATTGCAGGAGACGCCGCTGGGACCGGGCGGATACAGCGGTTATATTTCTGATGTTTTTCTGAGGTATGAGTATGATACGGATAAGATCACGGAAGCATCGATAGCGGATATTAAGAAAATAATGAAGAGAATGTCAAAAAATATACTGGATGACGGAATTTCCTTCTTTGCACGGAAAAACGCTTTCCAGTGGAATGACCCGACCTTTATCAGTCTGGACCGCACCAAAGGAAGGACTCCAGCGGCAGATGTGCCGGATTTTGCCGTAAGTCTTATTGAGGGCAAGGGAGGCGTGGCGCTTTCGGTGGCGCTGAATTATATGCAGACACTGCTGCTTGCCGGCATGCTGCTCTGTCTGTTGTTTGGCTGGCACAGCAGGAATTTGTATGAACTGATGGGGGCAGTGGTATTTCTGGGCGGGTATCTGTTCCATTTCGTGTGGGAGTCCAGCGCGTCCTATACGATCCCGTATTTTGTGATCATGATTCCATATGCGGCCAAGGGCCTGGCGGATTGGATCAGATATCTGTCCGGGCTGCCGGCTGCTGTGAGGGCGTATCAGGGCGGATGGCCGGGAATCAGAGGTATTGTGCGCAGCAACAGGCTTCCGGCCGGCTGCGGTATTATTTTTATGCTGCTTCTTGTGTTGTTTGCCAGGACGAACCTGTTCGCCAGTACGATCGCCCTGAATGACGGCGAGGAGGCGCGTGCGCAGTTTTACCATGAGGATGAGGACGGCGGGACGACGGGATATATAGAGAGTATAAAGACAAGAGCGCGTATGGCAGGGATCCGGGACGGATATTATTATTTATCGCCTTATACGGATCAGAGTAAAGCCGTAGCAGAGAAAGAAGGAAAAGTGACAGTTGTGTCGATTGTGGAGGGGCCGTCAGCTCCGGAAGGAATATCCGGGGAAGCGGAACAGGCGGTACTGCCGGTATCTGCCGTGAGGGATATCGAGCATAAGATACTGTTAAATATGGAGAAAGCCTCCGGATCGGAAGCGGCGGGCATCAGTATGCGGTTCCGCAGCAACGGGCAAGTACTGGGGATTGAGACCGGGGAGCTGTCTGCGTGTCTGACAGTGTATATGGATGACGGGATGAATCTGTTCTATGAATCCGGGAAGGATATTTCTTACCGGTGGAAGTTCCGGCGGGCAGATGAAGAAGGATATTATATTACCATTAATGATATGGCGCTTACTTATCGTGACGGGGAACTGACAGTGGAAGAATTGAATAAAAGTGAGGAACAAAGATGGGTGCTGCTGCAGTGAGCAAGTGGAAAAGTGAATATATTGTTTTGACTGCGGGTCTTTTGCTCATGCTGCTGGTATTATCAAGATATATCGTGAATGGGGAACCCGTAGATGTCAGGAGCGATGAGGCAGAGACACCGGTTTCTATCGGCTTATCCGACGGTATAAAGATCAGACAGCCATTGACCCTCACAGAAGACATGAACTGGAGGCAGGGATATTATGCGCTGCGCTTTGCAGAGTGTGACCCGGACAGCAGCGGACAAGTAATCTGTACGGTGGAACAGGAAGGAATACAGGAGACGGCAGTGATCCCGCTGGGTGAGATACAGGCCGGAGAGTGGATCAGACTGGATGGTCTTGATTTCGGGGAACTGGCATGCAAAGAGGCAGTGCTCAGCCTTGTCACGTCGGGCGTACGGGATGGTGAATTAGCCGTTGCCGCCGGGCCCGATTATTATGGATTCGGTATGATGGAATACAACGGTGTGCAGCAGGAAATCACACTGGCGCAGTCCTATCATTATCATATTACGGGAATGGAGTACAGGGTGCGTCTGCTGTGCTATGGGATTGTGGCACTGTGTGCTGCGGCGCTGGTGTTGCTTTCGCTTGGCAGACACGCCGGGGGCCGTGCCGGGTGTCTGGCGGTATTCGGTGTCATGACGGTAATGTTTATGGCTGTTGTTTATATACTGGATAGTTCCATTTATCTCGAGCCCACATATGCGGAGGCAGTGACGAATTTTCTGCAGCATGCAAGGGAGGAGAAGGCCGCGGCGAATCTATTGATCACGGATGCGGGGTATCTTCCGCTGCTGCCGCGCCTGATCACGCTGTTCTATGTGAAAGTACTCCGTCTTCCGTCTGCATATGTCCTCTATTTTATGCAGGCCACGGCGTGCCTGCTGTGCAGTATGGTATGGTCCTTTTTTGTACTGCATCCTTTTGAAAGGGTTATGCGGCTGCACAACAGGATTCTCTGGTGTATCCTTGTCATGCTGACGTGCTTTTGCGAGGAGACGCTGTTTTTTACCAATCATGCGTATTGGGGAATTTATCTGCTGCTTCTTCTGCTTGCCGCGGATCTGGAGTATTTTCCCAAGTGGATTTATGCCGGACTGGTGGTTTGCGGTGTGCTTATCTGCCTGTCCAAGGGGACTTATGTGGTTATGCTGCCGCTGATGATTGTCTATCTGTTTCTGTTTCGGAAGAGTATCGGAAGAAGAGACAGAGTGTTTGCCTTGGCGGCAGGGGGAGCTTCTGCGCTGCAGCTTCTGTATTCTTTCAGCGGACAGGGGGACGGAGGAAGCTGGATCGACACAGCCTCCATGGGACAGGTCGGATACTGGTTCCGGCTGATCGGAAGGGTATTTACGGAATTTGCCGCCTGTCTGCTGACGCCGCTGGGGAAGTATGTACAGCGCATACCCGGATTTGTCCTGCTGTTTGCGGCGGTGATATTCATTTTTCTGGCAGCGGATTTTATAAGGACGGTTCTGCTTCCTCTGGCGGGAAAAGAAAGAATCGCAAAGGCGAGAGCCGTTTTCTATACGGTTGTGATGTTCCAGCTGATCGTTTCGGCATTTTATCTTGTTACGGTCAGGCCGGTTCCGAATTCCTGGAGCGGGATCGGGAAGGTAGTGATGCGGCAGATGGGACATAAATATGAGATTTTTTCCAATGCAGGGTTTTATGTGCTGCTGCTTGCAGGGACAGCCTTGCTGAAGACAGAAAACGGAAGCATAAAAAGAAAAGCTGCCGGGCAGTTCTGCGGCCAATGCGGTGTTCTGGCGCTGTTCTTCCTTTTCTGCCTGACAAATCCTGTCATGAAGCTGACCGGCTGGGCGGATGCCGAAATTTCGGACAGGCGGGTATATGCCGGAGATATCAATGGAGGATGGCAGGAGTGCAAAGAACTCATATCGGAACACGCCTTCTTTATACCGGTGCGTGCGGATAACTGGGGGTACAGCCGCAATGCCACCATATATCAGGTGGGAACGGAGGTTTATTTCGAGGAGGTCTCCGGTGTCAATCTGGAAGAGACGGTTCCCGGATATCACAGTGTATATGAGATGAAAGACACGGCGCCTGAGCCGCAGAATGTGATAGAAGTGATGATCGATAGGCCGGTGCGGATCGACCGGCCCGCCTGCCGGGTACAGATGCTGGATGCAGAGGATAATGTGATAGCCGAGGCAGGCCGGCTTGGCGCCGGCAGGAATAAGAAATATATTTTCCGATTTGACAATCCGGTCAATGGTGTGAAGACAATGCGGTTTATAGATGAGGATGGGGAGCCGGTCTGTTATAAGGACTATATTGCATGGGTCTGTGCGTGGTAGGCATCATTTCCGTAACAACAGCCGGAAAAGCCATGGGAGTCTGAAGCGTACGCAGACGGCATAGAGCCTGTTATGGAATCCGGTGATATCCTTAACGGGAACTGACCTGAAAGCTTCCCGGATATATGCGTTATCGCATTCAGCCAGAAAAAGTTGTCTGAAATTATCGGATGACTCCCGGCGTATTGTTCCAAATACAGGAACGAAGGTCAGCAGGCTCTGATATACGAAGAAGTAGTGGAGTTGCTTCCGGAGCAGCGGACAGGCGGCCTGGTCGATGAACTGCCCGTAGGTTTCGAACATCGTGTGATTTTCCGACAGGCGCTGCGTATTCATCTTATGGCTGAGGGAACCGGCGTTGCTGCGGTAATAATAGTAAGCTTCGTCACAGAAGTATATGCCGGAGGCTTCCAGCATGCACGCATAGGTGACAGGCCCGTCTTCCCCGACGATGATGTCATGGGGGAGGCGGAACAGATATTTTTCCAGAATATCACGGCGGAAAAGCTTATTCCAAAGATTCGGGGCGACGCCAAAGACAAAAAAGGTTCCGAAATAGATCATATTAGGATACACAGTCTTGGTGAGCTGTGTCTTGTCATAGAAACCGGCAGGGAAGGGGATGCCGCATACTTTTTCTTTGTGAGGCATGACTGCCGTGAAATTGCAGTGGACAATGTCTGCGGAAGATTCCATAGCCGCAGCGCACATACGTTCATACATTTCGGGAGCAACCCAGTCGTCACTGTCCACGAAGGCGATATATTGTCCTTGGCTTACGCGCAGGCCGTTTTGTCTGGCTGCGGTATGGCCGCCGTTTGGCTGGTGAAGACAGCGGATCCGGTCATGGGATGCGGCATATTCGTCACAGATGGCCGCCGAACGGTCAGTGGAGCCGTCATCTACCACAATGACTTCATAGTCTGTAAATGTCTGTGCCAGAACACTGTCGAGACAGGCAGGAAGATATTCTTCTGCATTATAAACTGGTATGATAATACTTAAAAAAGGCTGTGCGGACATGTCGGTTCCTCTTTTCTTATATTTGTTTTATTGTAGCGTGCATAAACGATGTTGGCAAGCTGATTGAAGATTTTTACGGCAGGAGCAGTAACAGGGAAGCCGAAAGGCTGGACTGTTACCAGGAGCAGGAGCATGAGTGATAAGATCATATTTGTAATTCCGGATATGCCGGGAGGCGGTACGGAAAGAGTAGTGGCTCTATTGGCAAACGAATATGCAGCCAGAGGGATTGAGACGTCGGTCCTGCTTTTTGCGGGACATCAGACGGCTTATCCGCTTGGTGACAAAGTGGAAGTGGTATCGTTGGGAGAACCCTCCGGAGGAAGCATTGCGAAGAGGATATCCAGGATCTGCCGGATGAGGGCATACTACAGGAGGAACAGAGGCTGCCGCATATGGGCATTCAGTGTCATGGGAGCAGTGTTTTCTGCGGTTGCCGTGTTCGGCCACAGGAAAGAATACCGATTCCTGATCTCGGAGAGGAATGACCCGGACCGATATGAACATCCCCGGATCCGTAATTTTTTTTATCGTACGGCAGACCGTATCGTGTGTCAGACACAGGACGCCGCCGATGCATTTCCGGAAAGGATCAGAAAAAAAGCGATGGTGATCCCCAATCCGGTGGAGATCGGGGAGACCAGGTGCTGGTCCGGGGAGCGGGAGAGACGGATCGTCGCTGTTGGGAGGCTGGAACCGCAGAAGAACCATAAGATGCTTTTGCGGGCTTTTGCGCAGTTTGTCGGACAATATCCGGACTATGTGCTGGAGATATACGGAAAAGGGACGCAGGAGAGAGAATTGCAGACGCTGGCAGGAGAATTGGGAACAGGCGGCCAGGTTATATTCAGAGGGTTTTCAGGACAGGTAAGAGAGGATATCCGCAAGGCGTCCATGTATGTTCTTTCCTCCGATTACGAGGGAATCTCCAATTCCATGCTGGAAGCGCTGGCGCTGGGAGTTCCTGTGATCGCTACGGATTGTCCGTGCGGAGGCTCCAGAACATATATTCAGGAGGGAATCAACGGATTGCTTGTCCCGGTTGGAGATGTGCAGGCGATGTCGGATGCCATGAAGAGACTGGCCGGGAATCCTCAATTGGGGGTGCGGCTTGGCATGGAGGCTCAGAAGTTAAAAGAGCAGTTAAGCGTTGCGAAGATAGCGGATCTTTTTCTGGAGGCCTTGTAGAGGAAAGAAATGAAATGAGCAGTGTTCTGATTATTAACCCGATCTTATATACGTCGGAAACGAATAAAATTCCCAGGACGGATTCCATCAAGGATACGATGATATATGCTCTCTGCATGGGATTTGTCCGTAACGGCCATAATGTGACTCTGATAGCGGCACAGGATTATGCCCCGGTCCGAGAGGAGAGTTATCCTTTTGAGGTTATTTTCATGAGGACGGTCTGGCACAGAATCTTTATGCCCCGATGCTTTCCCTATATGCCCGGACTGAGAAGCTATCTTAGGCGGCACAGAGAATACGACATGGTCATTGCAAGCGAGATCTTCGCACCGTGGTCTTATACGGCGGCCAGAGTATGCCCTGATAAAACCATAGTCTGGCATGAATTGGCGGCTCATAACAATATGCTGCACCGGATACCGTCGGTCATATGGTACAATACGGTGGCCCGCTGCCTGATGAGGAAGGTGAGGGTGGTGCCGCGGTCGGAGGCAGCAGCAGCGTTTGTCAGACAGTTTATGCGAAGGGTGTCGGATACGGTCATAGATCACGGCGTCAATCTTGAAAAACTGGATACCATTTTCGGACGGGAGGGTACACAGGAAACAGGAGTAAAGACGGTGCTGCCCGAGAAAAAGAAGCAGTTTGCGGTGGTATCCCAATTGATCGGGAGAAAGCGGATTGACCGGATCATTGAAGTTTTTGCGGAATTTGTCCAAAAAGGATATGAAGAGTATAAATTATATATTATCGGCAGCGGGGAAAAAGAGGAGCAGCTGCGCATGCTGGTGCAGGAGAAGCAGCTGCAGGACCGGATCGTTTTCTGCGGACAGATGACGCACGCACAGCTGCTGCCTGTTGTGGCCGGATCCGAAGCGCTGCTGGTCTATACAAGCAAGGATAACAATATGGTATCTATAGTGGAGAGCATTGCCGTAGGCACTCCGGTGGTCACCACCTCGGTTCCCTATAATGCAGCTTATATCAGAAGAGAGCAGCTGGGGATTGCGGAAGATGACTGGACGGAGGAGGCGCTGATAAAGATTGTGGAAGACAACGGACTTTACCGGCAGAATTGTCTGCGTTACCGCAGAAAGCTGTCAAATACTTTCTGTGCAGAGAGATTTATGGATGTCCGTGCCAGCTCAGAGGGAAGTTAATATCTGGAGGAGCCCCTTGGAAAGCGCCGGCACTTAGCGAGGTATTTTACGAGCTTAGTGTCCGTTACGCTTGGAACGGAGCGAAAGCATGGCGACGAAGATATTGACTTTCCGCTGAGCGTCCGGGTTCTTGTGAATAGTAACAGCAGTAACGGACTGTTAGGAATATCTGTGTAATTTATATCGCCACAGTAAAAATAATTTGGTATAATACAATAGCCGGTGATTTTACGGTCAGATTCTATAAGGAGTATCGACAGCCTGTATGTATATAAATATAGCATTTTGCTTTGACCACAATTTAATCCGGCAGGTACAGGTGGCGGCAGCCTCTTTGCTTGATCATACCGGAACGGATCAGGTGCATTACCATATTTATTGTATTTGCACGAAAGAGGCATCTCAGGCCGGGGACAGACTCCGCCGGCTTGTCAAGGCACGGGACAGGGAGTCTTCGGTTACCGTGAAAGTGGTGGAGAATCTCTATCAGGACGCATATGAGGTCAGAGGAATTTCTTCAGGCGCTTATCTCCGTCTTATGCTTCACAGACTTTTGCCAGAGCTTGATAAAATACTTTATACGGATGTTGATGTGCTGTTTAGGGATGATCTGACAGAAATCTGGCAGACGGATTTGACAGACTATGTGCTTGCTGCCGTGAAAGGTACGGTAAATTGTTCCGATAAATGGGAATGGAACAGTGACAGGCCGTATTGGCATTGGCTGGAGGACATGAAAGGCAAATATATTAATTCGGGCGTATTATTGTTGAATCTGGCAGAGGTGCGCAGGAGAAATCTGGAGGAGGAATGGAGTAAGTGGGCAAAGGAGAGACTGTATTATCAGGATCAGGATATTCTAAATCTCACCTGTAAAGGCGCCATTTTGTATCTTCCGTTGAAATATAACCGCTTCGCTTATATAGAAGAGGATGATTATGACGCTTATGTCAGCGAGGGGATTTTTACAGGGCAGGAATGTGAGGAGGCGTCAAACCGGCCGGTGATCATTCACTATGCCGGGGACAAGCCATGGAAACGTTATGATACGAACCTTGGATATCTGTGGTGGGATTATGTGAATAGCCAGCCCGGCTTACAAGGTATGTTTGATGAAGAGAAAGCCAGAAAGTATCACGGGCCGACACTGCTTGAAAGAGGAATACGCAAGCTTAGGAAGATAGTCAGTAAGGAAAAATTGTAGCCGGTGGGAAGATGCAGCGGCCCGGCCGGATATGGCTGCAAAGAAGTGCAAAAAGAAAACAGAAAGAAAAGACAGGGGATCAGGTAAATGAAAATAGCAGTTGCGGGAACAGGATATGTGGGACTCGTTGCGGGAGTATGCTTTGCGGAAAAGGGTCATGATGTTACATGTGTGGATGTGGATGAGAAGAAAGTCAGGATGATGGAATCGGGGGTATCGCCGATCTATGAGGAAGGGCTGGAGGAACTGATGCAGAAGAATAATGCCACCGGCAGACTGCATTATACGACTGACTACCGGAGCGCTTACAAGGATGTAGATGCCATTTTCATAGGCGTGGGTACGCCGGAGCGGCCGGACGGCTCAGCGAATCTGAGTTATATTGCGACGGTATCCAGGCAGATAGCGGAATCTGTGGAGAGAGACTGCCTGGTTGTTGTCAAATCCACTGTGCCGGTGGGAACCAATGATAAGGTGGAGCAGTTTATCAGAGACTTTCTGATCAGGGATGTGAAGGTGGAGGTGGCCTCCAATCCGGAGTTCCTTGCGCAAGGTTCTGCGGTACATGATACGCTGCATGCGGCGCGGATCATCATCGGTACGGAAAGCAGGGAGGCAGAAGCAGCCTTAAAGAAAA
The DNA here is from genome assembly GCA_910575245.1 of Clostridia bacterium. GTDB lineage: Bacteria > Bacillota > Clostridia > Lachnospirales > Lachnospiraceae > UBA3282. The sequence goes on from CAJTEN010000001.1 coordinate 445,349, forward strand.
TCTATGAACCCTTCGGCCTGCCGATTGTGTCGGTGGGCAGACGGTCGGCGGAGATGATCAAGTATGCATGCAATGATTTCCTGGCGCTTAAGATATCCTATATGAATGATATCGCCAATCTGTGCGAATTGGTAGGAGCGGATATTGATGCGGTGGCAGAAGGGATGAGTTATGATTCCAGAATCGGTTCCAGATTCCTGAACGCCGGTGTGGGGTACGGAGGAAGCTGCTTTCCGAAGGATACGAAGGCGCTGAAATATCTTGCCAGACAGAACGGATACAAACTGCGCACCGTAGAGGCGGCAGTGGATGTGAATGAAGAGCAGAAGACCAAGCTGTTTCGCAAGGCAAGCAATCGGATGATTACATTCCAGAACCTGAAGGTTGCGGTGCTGGGCCTTGCCTTCAAGGCAGGAACCGATGATCTGCGGGAAGCCCCTTCCATAGACAATGTACAGCTGCTTCTGGAAAGTGGTGCTGATATCTATGCATATGATCCTGTTGCGGCGGATAATTTCCGGAAGAGATATCCGGAAGGAAAGAATGAAAGAGGCACCATACAGTATGTAACAACGCCGGAGGAGGCGCTTCAGGACGCAAATCTCTGTTTTATTTTTACGGAATGGACACAGATCAAAGCGGTCGCGCCCGCAGTATATAAAGAAAAAATGCGGATTCCGCTTGTCTATGACGGACGTAACCTGTATGCTCTGCAGGCAATGAAGGAAGCCGGTGTGGAGTATTACAGTATCGGGCGCTAGAACTTTATCTTTGGCAATAAATCAGGTGACTTCGGCAGATATTTGGTAATTGCCGTACTTTTCATGAGAATTTGTGTTGGGGAAGGCATGGAGGTGCAAGTATGAATCTATTGGATGTGAACAAAATATATTTAGTGACAGGTGGCGCAGGTTTTATCGGCTTTCATCTGTCCAGAAGTCTCCTGGAGAAAGGCGCCAGAGTCATCGGTTTTGACAACCTGAATGATTACTATGATGTGAAACTGAAAGAAGACCGACTGAAGATCCTGCGGGCAAATGAGAATTACACGTTTATCAAAGGAGACCTGGGCGATAAAAGCGATGTATTCCGTCTGTTTCAGGAATACGCGCCGCAGGTGGTGGTCAATCTGGGAGCGCAGGCAGGAGTGCGTTACAGCATTGATAATCCGGATGCCTATATGCGGTCTAATATGATGGGATTTTTCCATGTTCTGGAGGGATGCCGGTACTTTCCGGTGGAACATCTGGTCTATGCTTCTTCCAGCTCGGTCTATGGCGGAAATGAGAAAGTACCTTTTTCCACGGAGGACAAGGTGGACGAGCCCGTGAGCCTGTATGCGGCAACCAAGAAGTCCAATGAGCTGCTTGCGCACGCTTACAGTAAGCTGTACCATATTCCGGCGACAGGGCTTCGTTTCTTCACGGTATACGGACCTTTCGGCAGACCGGATATGGCATATTATAAGTTTACGCAGAAGATTCTGGCGGGACAGCCGATTCAGATCTATAATAACGGCGACATGTACAGAGACTTTACCTATATTGATGATATTGTCCGGGGGATAGAAAACATTCTCTGTAATCCGCCCGTACTAAATGACAAGGGTGTAAGATGTAAGCTGTACAATATCGGTAATAATAAACCGGAAAGACTGATGGATTATATAGAGACTCTGGAGAAATGTCTCGGGAAAAAGGCGGTGAAAGAATACCTCCCGATGCAGCCCGGAGATGTGTATCAGACCTATGCGGATGTCACAGACCTGATGCAGGATTATGACTTTAAGCCGGATACTTCGATCGAGGAAGGACTTGACAGGTTTGTAAAGTGGTACCGGGAATATTATAAGGTGTGAAAAGAGTGACGGACAATAGACAGGCGGAGAGGCACGGTAGGATATGACTGTAAAGGAAACAGAAAGCGTACAAGGTACAATGGACAGTAGAACAGAGAAGAGAAAGACGCCGGTCTTATATCTGGTAGTTCCCTGTTATAATGAAGAAGAAGTGATTGAGAAATCGGCCAGGGTGCTTGGCGATAAGATGCGGCGTCTGCAGCATGTGGGGCGCATTGCAGCCGGAAGCAAGATCATGTTTGTCAACGACGGAAGCAAGGACAGCACTCTGCGGCTGCTGCATGCGGCTGCAGCACGGGATACGATGTTTTCTGTGATCAGCCTGGCAGGCAACTACGGGCATCAGAGCGCAATTCTTGCGGGGATGATGACTGCGAGACAGTATGCGGACGTGGTGGTGACCATTGATGCGGATCTGCAGCAGGATATCGAGGCGCTGGATAAGTTTATAGACAGTTATACGGCGGGCAGTGAAGTGGTATACGGCGTGCGCAACGACAGACATTCGGACGGCATCTTCAAGAAAGGCAGTGCGACACTGTATTATAATCTGATGCACCTTCTGGGAAGCAGGGTTATCACTAACCATGCGGATTACCGGCTGATGTCCAGGAAAGCATTGGATGCTTTATCTGAGTACCAGGAGACGAATCTTTTCTTAAGAGGCCTTATTCCGACCATGGGCTTCCCTTCCGATGTGGTTTACTTCGATGTCAAGGCCAGGGAAGCAGGGCATTCCAAATATACACTGAGTAAAATGATGACTCTGGCGATGGACGGTATTACTTCCATGAGCACCAGGCCGCTTCGGATGATCAGCATTCTGGGAATGCTTGTCTGCCTGTTTAGCTGTATCATGCTTGTCATTAATCTGGTGGACTGGGCAAAAGGAAACAATGTGCCCGGTTATACGACAACGATGACAGTGTCTCTGCTGATAGGAGGGATCACGCTTCTCTCTCTGGGAATTATCGGGGAGTATATCGGTAAGATTTATATGGAGACGAAACACAGGCCCAGATATATCATTGATACATTTGTATGGAAAGAAGATGACCCGGCGAAGACAGAGGAAGAGGATTGATCAAATCATCGCTGTCTGGCACTGCTTCTTGTAAGAGTACTTTTCATGGGAGTTTGTGCCGGAAAAGACATGGAGGTGCAAGTATGCTGCAGGAGATAGATATACACGCAGATGATTACGCGTTGACAGTTAATACATCCAGGGATATGCTGGCCTGTATGTTAAAGGGGCAGCTGGACAGTATCAGCATCGTACCCAATATGTCCTGTTTTCAGGAGAGCATGGAATTACTCTGCAAAGCTGTTCCTAAGCTGCCTTTTCTTCCGAAGATGTCAGTACACTTGGACTTTGTGGAGGGACATTGCCTTGCAGGAGCAGACCGGGTACCGCTTCTTGTTAAAGAGGGAAGCGACTTGATGGGGCTGGGATGGGGCGGATTGTTTATGCTGTCCTATTTTCCGTGGAAACGCCGGGAAGCGAAACGGCAGTTGAAGCAGGAGATCAGGGCGCAGATCGAGAGAGTACAGGCGGCGGTTATCCATGTCATGGAACTGGCGGAAGGACAGGGAGTTGTCTGTGGGCAGAAGCATATCCGCATTGATTCCCACCAGCATGCACATATGATTCCGGTAGTTTGGGAAGCCTTGGCCGAGGTGATCGAGGAGGAGCGCTATGAGGTGGAATATATCCGCAATTCCAGGGAAATGCTGGGTGTATTTCTCTCGGAGCTGCCGCTTTGGAAAACCTACCGGCCTGTCAATTTTGTCAAGAACAGGCTGTTAGCTTTGTATTCTCACAGGGTTGACCGTTATGCGAGAGCCCATCAACTAAAACAGATGTATCTGTGGGGACTGGTCATGAGCGGATATATGGATTATGACAGAATCGTTAAATTGTATCCGAAGACAGCGGCCAGGGCCGGACGGGACGGCCGCGTGCTGGAGATTCTTTTCCATCCCGGCTTAACGCTGCCGGAGGAGGTGTCTGAAGAAATCGGGGCAGAGGCCGCACGGGATTTCTATCTGCGCAAGGACCGCCATGTGGAGATGGATGCGATTGGCCGGATGAAGACACTGATCGGATAAGGGCACAGCGCCGGGGCTGCTTTTACTTTTGGTAACGCTGCAGCTCCCCGACTTCATTCCACAGGATATCCGTAAAATAGCGCGCACCGTCTTCATTGAGATGGTCGGAATCGGAGAAGTAGTCCAGATTGTCGTAGAAACGGCCGTCATGGGAATAATCATAATAATTGACGCCCGTGTCAGCTGCTATCTTCATGACAGTGTCCTGAAATTCCTGCAGAAAATCCTGAGATATCAGTTCTCTGTAATACCGGGAGAAAGGTGTGGTAATCAGCACAGGCGTGATCCGATGATCCTGACAGTATTGGATGATGTCATACAATTCTTCGATACGTTCCGGCATAAAATATTCTTCCTTGTTATCAAAGTGCCTGCTGTAACGTTCCCTGGCCCTTCTGGCAAATTCTTCCACGTCATCACCGGTATCCGCCGCATGGGCTGTGAGGACCGGATTCAGGTTCGGAAACAGTTTCAGTATGTCTTCCCCTGCGGAGAGGATGGGCAGTCTGTTGGTGATAATGTCCACATAGGGATCATAGCCGGGAATATTATCCGGTGACAGGAAATGATAATAGCGGATACTCATGGCCTCTGCTTCTTTGGCATTGACCACTTCATTATTGAAGGAAAAATAGGAAACAGGAACAAAAAGTACGCTGTCTGTCTCCATATTTTCTCCGAATTCTTTCAGGATCGCATAGTCATAGTTATAGGTTTGGCTTGTGTTGGCGAAGTTAAAGCAGATAAGACCTCTCTGTTCCATGATTTGGCCGTAAGAGAAGTCGTATGCGCCGTGAGAACTTCCCAGGTTGCCAATGTGGATTTCGCAGTATTCCCGCCCCACCATTTCAAATTTGAGTATATCCTGGTATTTCTCGGCATCAATCTTTTTATACGGTTTATTTAAAGCGTAGATGACCAGGACTGCCGCGGCAGGAATCAGAATGCATTTTAAAAGGAACCGGACAATATCTTTTTTCTTGGTTATCATAATAGATTCCATCCTTTCTGCTCATATTTACGGCTCAGCTGCAGCAGCTGTGACAGTATTGTTTCTTATGGTACACTTATCAAAGTTAAAATTGAAAGTATATAAATTCAGTTGCTACGCCCTTCGGTGCAAACAGGGCAATCGTAACCAGCATCAGTACGTACACTGGCCACCGGATAAAGAACTTCTGTTTTGAAAATGTCTCAATCACGTCACAGCGCAGAGAATAACAATCGTAGAGGGCGAGTACCAATACGGACAGCACCATGCCTATGGCGGTAAGCGGCGACAGGCCCAGGCATATGATTCCGGTCTGCAGATAATTAAGCGGCCTTTCTATGTCCCAGAAAAGTCTGGAAATGATCCACACGGCATCCTCTATGGTGTTTGCCCTGAAGAAGATCCAGGTGAAGCACAGGAGGATGAAAGTGATTGGAAGCAGCCACCAGTGCCTGCGGCACTTGCCTTCCGTACCATTCCGTTTCTTCGGGAATAGCAGAGTCTCGATGATCTGCAGCACTCCGTGAATGCCGCCCCAGAGGATGTAGGTTAGGCTGCTTCCGTGCCAGAAGCCGCTGACTAAGAAAGTGATGAGCAGATTCAGGCAGTGATGCCATTTCGCCACTCTGTTGCCGCCCAGCGGAATATAGACATAATCCCGGAACCATGTGGAGAGGGAAATATGCCAGCGGCTCCAGAACTCTCTGATGGAAAAGGAGAGATAAGGGCTTTTAAAGTTTGTCATCAGATCAATGCCGAAGAGCCTGGCACATCCGATGGCGATGTCGGAATACCCTGAGAAATCACAGTATATTTCGATGGCGAACATGATAGTGGCCACGATGAAAGCCAGTCCTACATAGGCCTGTGCATTATCGTAAATATTATTTACTGTGGAAGCAAAGACATCCGCAATCACAAGCTTCTTAAAATATCCCCAGGCCATCAGCTTTAAACCATAGGTCACATTCTTATAGACGAAGGGACGCTCTTTCTTATATTGCGGCAGCAGGCTGTCTGCCCTGCCGATGGGACCGGCCAGCAGCTGAGGGAAGAAGGATACAAACAGGGCGTAGTAGCCGAAGTGCCGCTCTGCCCGGATCTTGCCCCGGTATACATCGATCAGATACCCCATGGACTGAAAGAAGTAGAAAGAAACTCCCGCAGGAAGCAGAAGAGTCAGGGTAAGCGGCTGCATCTGCAGCTTTCCGGCAGCGATCAGTCCGTTGAGCCGTCCGATCAGGGGACCTGCTGTCTTATATACGAGAAGGATCAGCACCAGTGGCAGTACACCGCCCAGGAGGCACAGCTTTCTGCGGCCTTCGGAGGGCGAGGCTTCAAGCATCCGTGCCAGTGTGTAAGTGAGTACGGTAGTAAACAATAGCAGAAGCCCATAACCTGCATGCAGATTCATATAGAAGGCGTAGCTGGCAGCCAGCAGGAATACCCACCGGTATTTGTGTGGAATCAGATAATATACAATAAACACAGCCGGTAAAAAAATGGCGAATGTTACGGAGTTAAACAGCATCGGTAAGGCCTCCTTACGGGGTATCGTGAAGATTTCCTTATTTTACAGGAAATAATTTTTCTAACGGCTTTATTCTACTGCAATTTCCTGTATTATGCAATCCGGTATTTGCGGACGCGGTGAATCTTAAGAATCTGCCCATTCCAAGTCGCCTGCGGCGAGGGGCAGATTCTCTCTTGGCTATATTTACACGTTCTCAAGGACTTTGCAGTAAATGCAAAGTCCTGGGCTGGACTGTTACTGGCTGTTGCCAGCGGGGAAATTAAAAAGTAGAAAAATGGAAGGGTTTATGATACGATTATAATATTGTGAAAACAACGCATAAGTTTTATTGGAGATATCGAACAGATGGGTATCACATCATTTTATTTTTTATGTTTTTTTACGGTTATTTTACTCTTGTACTATATTATTTCGCCTAAGCTGCAGTGGTGCCTGCTGCTTGCGTGCAGTCTGGGATATTATCTGCTGAGTGGCAACGGCATGCTGATCCTCTATCCGGTCGCCTCCGTGACAGCCTGTTATACAGGGATCCGTCTGCTCACGGCTGTGCCTGCTGAGGATGCAAAAAGACGCAAAGCGGTTCTGGTTCTGACGATTCTGGCCAATATCGGAATACTGATTGTCCTGAAATACGTGAATTTCGGTATTTACACCATCGACGGTATTGCGAAACTGTTTGGCAGTTCAGAGACACTGATACAGAGTGTGAATTTTCTTGTGCCTCTGGGGGTATCCTTTTATACGTTTTCCCTGTTGGGCTATGTGATCGATGTGTATTACGGGATTGCGGCTCCTCAGGGGAATTACCTGAAACTGATGCTCTATGGAATGTATTTTCCGGTGATCATATCCGGGCCGATTCTTAAGTACAGGGAGCACGGGGAGCAGTTCTTTGTGCCGCACAGGTTTGATTACCGGCAGGTGACGCGCGGACTGCAGCGTATGCTGTGGGGATTTTTTAAGAAGCTGGTGATCGCGGAGCGGCTGGGCACGCTGGTGGATACTGTGTACGGCGGCTACATGGAGTATCCCGGGGCGTATATCTGGTTTGCGACGGTGTGCTATGCATTTCAACTTTACACGGATTTTTCCGGTTGTATGGATATTGTGCTGGGAATGTCGGAGAGCCTGGGCATCCTGCTGCCGGAGAATTTCCAGACGCCTTTCTTCGCAAGAAGCGTGGCGGAGTATTGGCGCAGGTGGCATATCACGCTTGGCGTGTGGATGAAGGAGTATGTGTTTTATCCGGTGCTGCGCAGTCCATTCTTTACCGGCCTGAATAAATCGTGGAGGGAGAGATTCGGCAAGAAGAAGGGAAAACAGTACGCCACGTTTGCGGCTATGTTTGTCCTCTGGCTGACGGTGGGCATCTGGCATGGCGGTGACTGGAAGTTTGTGATCGGCTCCGGCCTTCTGCACTGGTTCTATATTGTGACGGAAGAACTGCTTGCCCCGGCCTGTGCGCGTTTTATGGCAAAGTTCAGGATTGATCCGCAGGGAAGAACGGTAAATGCACTGCGCGTTCTTAGAACCTTCTTTCTCGTATGTATGGGGGATCTGTTCTTTCGTGCCGCATCAGTGGGAGATGCCTTTGCCATGCTTGGAAGGGCGGTATCCGTGTGGAATCCCGCAATCCTCTGGAACGGAGCGTTGTCTGGCCTGGGATTGGAATGGGTGGAACTGGCTATTGTGCTTATGGCGCTTATGCTTCTGTGTGCGGTATCACTGCTGCAGCAGACAGGATCGGTCAGAGACAGGATCGGCGGCATGGCATTGCCGGTTCGGTGGATCCTATGGTATGCCCTGCTCTTTGGTGTGATTTTGCTGGGATGTTACGGGCCGGGATATAGTGCCGGAGAATTTATTTATCAGGGATTTTGATATGCAGGTTACTGTTCGCAGGTCAATGTCATTTAGTTAAGTCTATACACAGCGTCTGATATGATAGGATTCTCCTTAGGACCGTAGGAAAACGCCGGTACTTAATGAGGTTTTTCACGAATTTAGTACCGCTGCGTTTGGAACCGAGCGAAAGCGCGTCCTTAGGAGATTCCTATCATGTCAGGCGCGTCCGGCTTAACTTAATGACATTGGTCCGCAGGTGCCTTCGGCGGGTGAAGAGGCCGAAGAGTTTTTTGTATAGTAAAGTGCAGAAGAATATGATACAATTGCAATATAATATACAAGGAAAGGCTGAGATATAGGAAGATGGATAAAATAGCGGTTTTAATTCCATGCTATAATGAAGAGAAAACAATCGCCAAGGTAGTAAGAGATGCCAGAGAGGCTTTGCCGGAGGCGGTAGTGTATGTATATGACAACAATTCCAGTGACCGGACGGTTGAACTGGCCAGGGAGGCGGGAGCAGTGATCCGCTATGAATATATGCAGGGTAAGGGTAATGTGATCCGCCGTATGTTCCGGGAGATCGAGGCGGAATGTTATATCATGGTGGACGGGGATGATACTTATCCTATGGAATATGCCAGGGAGATGGTGGATAAGGTGCTTAACCGCAACGCGGATATGGTAGTGGGGGACAGGCTTTCGTCCACGTATTTCACGGAGAATAAGCGCCCCTTCCATAACTTCGGCAATTCAGTCGTGCGCAGCAGCATTAACCGGTTGTTCAACTGTGAGATCAAGGATATCATGACCGGATACCGGGCTTTCAGTTATGGATTTGTGAAGACATTTCCGGTGTTGTCCACCGGTTTTGAGATAGAGACGGAGATGACCATCCATGCGGTTTATAATAATCTGCAGATTGAGAATGTGATTGTGGACTACCGTGACAGGCCGGAGGGCAGTGAGTCCAAGCTGAATACTTTTTCTGATGGATTCAAGGTGATTCGGACGATATTGAAGCTTTATAAGGACTATAAGCCTTTGGGATTTTTCGGTGCGTGTGCAACAGTGCTTACACTGATTGCAGTGATCATGTTTATTCCGATTCTGTCAGCCTATCTTGAGACAGGGCTCGTGCTCCGGTTTCCGACGTTGTTTGTCTGCGGTTTCATCGGGCTCGCGGCGCTCCAGTCCCTGTTCGCCGGGCTGATATTGTCCAATATGGCGCTTAAGAACCGCAGGGACTTCGAGTACAGGCTGTCCCTTGTTACGCGGAGAGTCAGGCAACATGAAGAATGATATAGATTCTTTGTAAGGCAACGTTTCTTATCTCAGCCTGTAAACGATATACTCATTGCCGCCTGCAGTGAACGTATCAACGGTTTCACATTCCACATCGTAGGTATGGCGGTAATACATGATGACAGGATGTTCTTCATTGTGAGGGGCATCCTGCAGGATAAAAAAGACATGGTCATTGTCAACAAGGCTCTGGCCGAAATTCTCAATACCGTATTGCGCAAGTTTCGTTTTTGTGTTGGGATTGAGAATGACACCCCAGTTTGTATACACAAAATTATTGTAAGTATCTAATGTCAGGTCAAAAGGCGATTCGCAGTAATGTTCCAGAGTACCCGAAGCATACGTCCATATGTAGAGATTGTCAGGATGGGAGTGGCAGTAGTCCTTCAGCTGCTCCCAGGTTTCCTGGTGAGCGTGGTAATTTGTGTCCACATTGCTCTTCGTCAGGAACAGGGATACGGTACTGAGAGCGGCCACGACAGGAAGAATCAGGATATAGGGTCTGGACTTTTCCAGCCTGAGCAGATTGAAAGCCAGCAGGACTGCGAACAAAACGGCATAATCCACAGTGATCAGGGGCTGTATGATCCGCTTCGGGAATCGGCCCTCATACAGAACATACCCCCAGCTGACGCATCGCCCGGCCAGATAGAACAGATAGACCCACAGGGCGCTGTAGTTGCGCCGTATGAGAATCAGGACAAAAGTTACCGCCAACAGCAGAGCTGCCAGCAGATTGGCGGGCTGCATGCCGTCCTCGTAGAGAAATACGGCGATGGAGCCCGTGAGGATCTGTTTCAGACGGTCTTTGATACTGGTCCGGGCAAGATAGCATTCCTTTGCAATGTCATGCATGGTCTCCCAATCCTCTGCGGACATGCCGTAGCCGATGTGAGGGGCGGCACTGCGGCGGTACCCGTATTCCTCTTCACTGATTCCCAGGCTGGCCAGTTCCTGTGCGCATTCCCCATATTCCGGCCAGGTATAGAAATCCCCCACCCGTTCTCTGTAGTGGTTGATCCGCCGGAAATCGGACCATTCCTGACCGGAGTAAGCGACAGCATTGAGTGCATACAGGATGCCCATCCCGGCAACCAGAATGCCGGCGAAACCCAGAAACTTGCAGGCAGTATATCCGGCGCCGTTCCTGTAGGCATGGATCCATTTGGCAAGCCAGAGCATACCGGCCATGGGCAGCATCAGATAGAGGATATTCTGCCTCATGCAAAAGGCGGTCCAGGCAAAAAGAAAAACAGGAATACTGTTACACAGGAAAGCAGCCGCCGTAAGCGTACTTCGGGTGGTTGCAAAACAGAAAAGGGCGGCCGCCGCGGCAAGACCGGCGGTGGTGGTATATTGTGCTTCGGACAGCACATTCAGATCCACGATAAAGAACAGAATGCAGCATATTGTCAGGGCGGGCTTCCAGAATGCATCCGTACTTCCGTGGCGATGCCACAGCTGCATGCTCTTGTCATAGATCATATAAAGGCATAGGATCTGCACACCGTGCAGAAACAGGCCGTACCATGGCAGGAAGCTGCACAGGGTATATAACCGGGACAGAACAAAAGACAGCGGATACAGGAAGAAGAGTACATGGGCATCGGGATAACCCAGGTAGGCGCCGGATAAGGTGCTGTACATGCCCCAGTCATCATTGATGCCGTCCACCGGCCCAATCCACAGGACTTCGATTCCGTAGAAAAGGATCAGGAAAGCGACGAAAAAAAGCCGCCAGGACAGACGGATTGATATATGGGAAGAGTTTATGTCTCGTTTCCTTCGGGACAGGGACCAGCCGATGGTATGGTAACTGTGGTTTTCAAATGGCATAGTGTCTCCTTTCTTCTGAATGTATTGTCAGCCACATCAGTGTTGGCGCGGATGTGAATTATAATCAGGAATCAGCGGAAGGGTTATGCGGCTTTCCGGTAAAGTGAATATTTTCAATTTTTTATTATATACTATAATAGGGGACAGTTACAAATGTTAAAGGGCAATTCTTAAGATTTATGGAAGGAATTTTTAATAAATAAAAAGAATGCTACTCAAAAAATGAGAAAAGTGATATGGTATATAAGGCAGCAGGACAGGTATCCGGTCTACAGGCTTGCTGTACAATGAACGGTTGCCGGCATGGAAGATTGTGCCGGCCATGCAGATTGGCCTTAAGGGATGATCTACATATGGGTTTCAGGAAAGGACAGGGTATAAGAGGATGAATGATAGAGAAAACCGGAAAAGGGGAAGATATAGCGGTAATACACTACTGCTAATGGTAATGGCCGGTTTCTGTATTCTGGCTGTCATCGAGATCATTTACGGGCAGATACAAATCAGGATGCAGAAAGAGAGACTGGCTCTGGAACAGGAGAACCAACAGGTAGTGCAGGAACTGAAGGAAGAATGGGATCAGCTGAAAGGCGAGCCGAATGTGGAAACAGAGTCTTCTGTAACCGCAGGAGAGGAGCAAAGTAACGGCAGTGAGCCGAATAAAACCCTGACCAACACAGAGGGGCAGACATCTTCCGGGCTGCCAGATACGAATACGGACAACGCCGGTGAACAGCAGACGGTATCCCAGAATGACACGGAAGAAAGAAAATATGACATGCAGATTGTTTTCCTGGGAGACAGCATACTGGACAGTGACCGGGAAGATCATGGGGTTGCCTCACTGATATCGGACGGCTGCAATGCGAGGGTATACAATATGGCGATGGGAGGCACTACGGCTGCACTGATGCCTAATGAACGGTATGACTTTAACTCATGGAGTTCCCGTGGGCTGCTTGGTGTAGTGAATGCGATCCTGGGCAATATAGGGCCGGAGATTTTCGAAGGGTATAAGGCCGGAGAAATACTAAAAGAATGTGATTTTGATAAAACGGATTTCTTCGTGATCGAGTACGGGATTAATGATTTCCTGAGCCGCAAAGTAGCCCAGAGCAAGTATCTGGAGGGCGGTGAGGTACTGAATGAGGAGGGGGTATATACTTACACAGGAGCGCTGGATACGGCGGTTAATTTGTTAAAGAGCAGATTTCCTGACGCGGGAATCCTGCTGATCTCCCCTCATTACTGTCAGATCTTCGAAGGGGATAAGTACATCGGGGATTCCTACAGCCTGGATTACGGATGCGGGACGATGGTTGAGTTTGCAAGGGGCGCGGGTTATGTGGCCGGACAGCATGAAGAGGAAGGCGTTATGTTTTATTACGCTATGGATGACAGCGGAATCGATGCCTATAATGCTGACAAGTGCCTGGAAGACGGAGTGCATCTGACTGAGGAAGGCCGGATCAAGTATGCGGAGAAGCCGATCCGGATGATCATGCAGGCTTTCTTCCCGGAGGAATAAGAATAGAGTCCTGAGTGAGGAAATAAAGATCTATCCTGCGGGGTAGGTCTTTTTGTTTCTATTCACGGCCAATGTCGTTAAGTTAAGCCGGACGCGCCTGACATGATAGGAATCTCCTGAGGACGCGCTTTCGATCAGTTCCAAACGCAGCGGTACTAAATTCGTGGAAAACCTCATTAAGTACCGGCGTTAGGGGGTGGTCCTAAGGAGAATCCTATCATATCAGACGCTGTGTATAGACTTAACTTAATGACATTGATTCACGGCCCAGCCGCTCATAGTAACGTCTTTTTTTCTTTGGGGTGTCTGTTTATCTGTATCGTTGCGGATGAAGGGCGGGGTATGCTATACTAAGACATGAAGTTATACTAAGGTGTCAAAGGACGACACCTAAGTATAACTAAGTCATGTCTGGAAGAATGCGAAAAGCATGCATTCTTCCCGGGCTGAGAGAGACGGTATCTGAGTATAGTTAAGTCATGTCTGGAAGAATGCGAAAAGCGTGTATTCTTCCCGGGCTGTGAGACAATGTGGAGGTTTTTATGAAGGAATTGGAGTATCCGTTCGACAGTGAATATATTCTGAAGAAATCCAAAAAGATCAGGCGGCAGCTTCTGGAGAGTGGGAAGGAGCTGCTTTCGAAGAAGATTGCTGTGCTGGGCGGCAGTACGACCCATGATATTATCAGGGTATTGGAGGTGTTTCTCCTCAATCAGGGGATACGGCCGCAGTTCTATGAGTCTGAGTATGCACAGTACTGGCAGGATGTGATGTTTGACAATCCGGAACTTATGGAGTTTGCACCGGATCTGATCTACATCCACACGTCAGGCAGGAACATTATGGGCTGGCCTGCGCTTTCGGATTCGGAAGCGCAGGTGGAAGCCATGCTGGCACAGCAGTATGAGCATTACCGTGTTATGTGGGAGAAGATCGAGGATAAGTATCACTGTCCTGTAATCCAGAATAACTTTGAGTATCCTTTCTATCGGGTGCTGGGCAATCAGGAGGCTGTGTATACACAGGGGCGCATCAGCTTTCTGAACAGGCTGAATGAGAAATTCTATCAGTATGCGAAGGAACACAAAGGGTTCTACATTCATGATATCAATTATATGGCGGCGGCATACGGTCTCGACAAGTGGGCGGATCCCTTCTACTGGCACATGTACAAATATGCCATGTGTATGCAGGCGATTCCGGAGTTTGCCTATAATCTGTCCAATATCATTAAGGCGGTTTTCGGTAAGAACAGGAAAGCGCTGGTGCTCGACCTGGATAATACGCTCTGGGGAGGCATTGTGGGAGATGACGGCGTGGAGAATCTGGAGATCGGGCAGGAAACTTCGATGGGACAGGTTTATGCGGAATTCCAGCAGTATGTTAAGGCGCAGAAGGACATCGGCGTGATGCTGAACATTAATTCCAAGAATGAATACAGTAATGCCATTGCCGGGCTGGAGCATCCGGAGGGGATTCTTAAGCCGGAGGATTTTATTCTGATCAAGGCGAACTGGGAGCCGAAAAGCAGGAATATGACAGAGATCGCAGAAGAGATGAATATTCTGCCGGACAGCCTTGTATTCGTAGATGACAATCCTGCGGAGCGGGATATTGTTAGGGCACAGGTGCCTGGAGTGGCCGTGCCGGTGATCGGAACACCGGAGCAGTATATCCGTGTGCTGGATCATGCCGGGTTCTTCGAAGTGACAGATTTGTCAGAAGATGACAGAAGGCGCAATGAGATGTATAAGGCAAATCTGGACAGACAGAGGCAGCAGCAGAATTTCGGCGATTACAGGGAATATCTGCTCTCCCTGGAAATGAAGGGGACGATTAAGCCGTTTGAGCCTGTATATATGGCGAGAATCGCGCAGCTGACCAATAAGAGCAACCAGTTTAACCTGACAACCAGGCGTTACACCCAGAGTGATATTGAACGGTTTGCGTCAGATGATGCCTATATAACACGGTACGGCAAGCTGGAGGACAAGTTTGGTGACAATGGTGTCGTTTCTGTTGTGATTGGCCGGAGGGGAAGAAGGGAAGATGAAAGGACAGAAAGCCTGAGTACAGAGTCAGAGAAGCATGTACTGCATATTGAATTGTGGCTGATGAGCTGCCGCGTGCTGAAGCGGGATATGGAGTTTGCCATGATGGACAGTATAGTGGAGGCATGTCAGGACAGGGATATCCATACTATTATGGGATATTATTATCCTACGGCCAAGAATGCCATGGTGAAAGAGTTTTACGCACAGATAGGATTTGAGAAGATTGGCGAGGGAGAAGATGGCAGCAGTACCTGGCGGTTTGAGATTCCGGTATCCTATGAGAAGAAAAATACGGTGATCGCCGTGATGCAGCAGATGGGCATTTAGACAAGCCGAATGGCTGATTTATTTCGTGGCTGACAGACAGAGGTTGCCAAATTCCGGAAATAATATTATAGTACTATAGGAAATGGCAGAAAGACAGAATAAAGCAAGAAACGGAGATGAGAGCATGAGCAGAGAAGAAGTGTTCGAGAAGTTAAACGAAGTATTCAGGGATGTGTTTGATGATGAGGAGATTACGGTGACGGATGCAACGACGGCAGACGATATTGAAGAGTGGGATTCCCTTGAGCATATCAATCTTCTGGCGGCTGTGGAGCAGGAGTTTGGGATGAAATTCAATATGGGACAGGTAGTTTCCATGAAAAACGTAGGCGAGATGGCAGATATTATCATCAGTCAGATCGGATAATAGAAGTTCGCCTGTTCAGGTCCGGAAAGGGTGAACAGGCGAAATTTCCAAACTGGTGCCACAAAAAGACCTTCAGGCAGCTTCAACGGATCAGTTCGATCATGCCGATGGAGGCGCTGCTCAGGAAGACAACATCACGGCCGCCTAGTGCAGGGGCGGGAGTCGGCGTGTCGATGGCGATAAAGCCGCCTGCGGCCAGCTCTGCGTATGCCGCCTCAAAATCGGCGGTCTCATAGCAGATATGGTAAGGGCTGTTCTTATATTTCTTCAGTAATCCGGAGACAACGGAATCCTCCGAAACAGGAGCGACAAGTTCGATCCGGTATCCGTCCTTGACTAAGAAGCAGATGTTTACTTTGCGGATGTGGTCGTAGACGATATCCTGTTCGGCCTCATAGCCGAGGGACAGGAAGGCCTGCCTGGCCTTTTCTATTTTTTTGACCAAATATCCGATATGGTGTATGCTTAATGCTGGCATGTGAGTCTCCTTACTTTAGGTGAGGCCGATGTTTACTGTTACATTATTATATCATTATATCGGAAACTATAAATAGTAAGCAAGATGTAATTTGAGAACATGATTATACATGGTAACAGCTGATTTATGGCTGCCGGTGGCCTGTAGCTTTTATGTCTTGCGGAGGTAATATGAAAGCATTATTTATAAAATACAAAGACTTTATCATGGAAGTGATCCATTTCGGCATGGTGGGTGTGATCAATACCTTGATGGGGTGGAGCATCATGGCAGTGCTCTATAACCTGATCCATATGAACTACTGGCTGTCCAGCGGGATCTCTTATTTTATCGGGAGTGTTTTCTCCTATCATGCAAACAGTAAACTCACGTTTAAGGTGGAGAACAAGGATAAGGGACTGCCGTGGCGGTTTGCGGTCAATATCATAGTGTGTTATCTGGTGGCATTCGGTGTGGCTCAGCCGCTTGTGGAACATGTTCTCGCGGCACAGCCGAAGGTTATTGTGGATAATGTGGCCATGGTTCTTGGCATGGGCATTTTTATCGTCATGAACTTCTTCGGACAGAAGCTGTTTGTGTTTAAGAAGATACACGCCAGGGTCCATTAAGAAGCCAGGTCTTATTAAGAAAGCCGGTCTTTATTAAGAACGGCAGAAAATGCAGCGGGATAAAATGCAGCGGCAGCGGGGAGGATCGAATGGTTCGATGAGTAAGACGGGTGGATTTGGTATTGGAGGCAGGAGCGGGGAGACCGGCAGCTTTATGGATAAGCTGGCCCGGCAGAAATGGTTTCTGTGGATAACGAAATACTGGTTTCTGTTCCCAATTGCGGGTTTTCTTCTCCTGGCAGCAGGGGTGTTCTTTGGGTACGGGGAGCGCAGCTATATTGCGGTTCATGACAACATGGATCTGTTTTTGGCACAGTTTCAGATGTTGAAGAATACAGACAGCTTTTTTGGGCATGGCGTGGAGGTTCCCTTTCTGGGCGGGATCAGCAGGGATAATCTGCCGTCTGAGTTTTCTGCGTACAGCATGCTGTATATGCTTTTCCCAACCTATAAGGCATATGTGCTGGGTATTCTGGGGAAAATACTGCTGGGGATGTTTTCTTTCCGGCTGCTGGCGGGAGAATTATTTCCTGACAAGTGTGTCATCTATAGACCGGTTATTTACATGACAGGATTTGCCTACGGCATTATCTGGTTCTTTCCGGCATTTGGATTCGCCTTTGCCTCGATCCCGCTGTGCGTGTATCTGCTTGTCAAGATATACAGACGTGCCGGGAAAGGGTGGTATCTGGCGCTGCTTGTCTATCCGCTGGTATCTTATTTCTCCTATCACGGAATCTTTATTTTAGGCTATCTGGTGATCGCGGTTCTGTGGCTTTCGGTCCGGGACAGGAAGCCGGCGTGGCGGCTTGTGGCGGCGCTTTTGGTGCTGGCCCTGGGCTATGTGGGATGCGAGTACCGGCTGTTTGGCCAGATGCTTCTTAGTAAGGAAGTGACGATCCGCTCTTCCATCGTAAATGCGGATCTTTCTCTGCAGGAAATCCTGCAGGAAATAGCCGTAGTCTGGAAAGACGGTATTTTCCATGCGGATGGCGTGCAGGCTAAAGTGGTACTGCCGGTCTGTGTGCTGTATTTTATTTTCCTCAATGCCGGGTATCTGTACAGGCGGCAGTGGAAGAGAATCTTTCGGGATCCTTTCAATTTCGTCATGGCTTTTCTGGTGTTCAACAGCGTAATTTACGGGCTGTATGACTTCGGGCCGCTTAGAAGGCTGGTGGAGACACTTATACCGCCGCTGGAAGGCTGGCAGTTTAACAGGACGATTTTCTTCAATCCGTTTCTATGGTATGCCGCGCTGTTTCTGGTGCTGATCCGGCTATATGACAGAGGTGTCGGAATGATGTGGCTTGCCAATGCGGTGATATGTGCTGCGGTGCTGGCGGTGATCCTGACACCCAACAGATACAATGATTTGTATTTTACCTGCTATAACAGAGCCTATGAGTATTTCCACGGGACAGAGGTGGACGAGTTTACTTATGGACAGTTCTACGCACAGGAGCTGTTCGAGGAGATTAAAGCGGATATCGGCTATCAGGGGGAGTGGTCGGCGGCCTATGGCCTGCATCCTGCTGTCCTGGAATACAACGGGATTGCGACGCTGGATGGCTATCTGGGATTTTATTCCCAGCAGTATAAGGAGGATTTCCGGAAAGTCATTGCGCCTGCGCTTCAGAGAGTGGAGCAGACGAGAATCTATTATGATGACTGGGGAGCCAGAGCCTATCTGTATTCGGGGACGGACTTAAGTATTGTCAACGCGACGAAAACAGTGTATGCTACGGATTATGATATTTATATTGATACAGACGCGTTTCGGGCGCTGGGAGGAGAGTATATCTTCTCACGGCTGGAACTTACGAACGGGGAAGAAACAGGGCTTGCGATGGTAGGAAGCTATACGGCGCAGGATGGCAGCTGCACGGTCTATGTATACAAAGTTGCGGACAGCGGCGTACAAGGCTGATTATTCGCATGCGGAATGCGCAAATGCCGTTACCAGGATCAGCCGGAAGCTGTGGACAGTAATTCGCGGATAGGCCTGCGGATCTGCATATCATAACAAAGAGCGGGAAAAAGCGCATGGAAAGGCTGCGCGGAAACGGAGAACAATATGTCGGTCAGAGTACACAATTTTGCGGGCGTACTTGGCTGGAATGCCAGAAAGTATCTGCCCAGATTATCAAGTGAAAGCTATCTGAAGCTGCAGTTTGTGGCAAGAAGAAGGCAGCAGCGCAAATATATCGAATATTTTTACAGCCAGAAGGAGACACCCCATCCGGTGGTGGTCAATCTGGAGACGGTAAACCGGTGCAACAGCACGTGCGAGTTCTGCACCGCCAATATCCATGCAGAGAAACGTCCTTACAAGAAGATGGAGGAGGAACTGTACTATTCTATCATCGACCAGCTGCGGGACTGGGGATACAAAGGACATTTGACTCTGTACGGCAACAATGAACCATGGCTGGATAACCGTATTGTAGAGTTTCACAAATATGCCAGGGAGCAGCTGCCGGAGGCTTTTATCTTTGTATCCACCAATGGGCTGCTTCTGGACGTGGACAAGGTGAAGGCGATTGTTCCGTATGTGAATCAGCTGATTATCAATAATTACTGCCTGAATATGAAGATGCATGATAACGTGCAGGTGATCTATGAGTATGCGAAGGCGCATCCGCAGGAATTCAGGGATGTGGATATCCTGATTCAGATACGGTACTTGAAAGAAGTGCTGACGAACCGCGCAGGCAGCGCCCCGAATAAGCAGTCCAAGGGTAAGGTGATCAAAGAGACCTGCCTGATGCCCTATACCGATATGTGGATTATGCCTAACGGCAAGCTGGGCATCTGCTGTTGCGATAATTTTGAGGTGACAGACCTGGCAGACCTGCATCAGGTTCCCCTGAAGGAAGGGTGGGTCAGCGGTAAATATAAGGAACTGCGGGATGCGGTGAAAGACGGCAGGCAGAATTATCCCTTCTGTAAGCACTGTGATTTTATCGATGCGGGACTGCGTATGGACGCGGTGAACGATGTGCTGAAGCATCATGACAAGATGCATGGGGCAAGACAATCAATGTTCCGGAAATAGAAGAAAGAGTAGTAAAGATGGGCAGAGACAGAATGAAAGGAAAAAGATGGATAGGAGTGCTGGCAGGGGCAGCCCTGCTGGTGCTGTCGGCATGTGGAGCCGCGGAACAGGCGAAAGAGAGTGAAACACCCGAGAACGAGAGGGCTGCTACGGAGAGTGCCGGGCCAGAGGATGGGAGCGTAGTTAAGGAGGGCACCGGGCCTGGGGATGAGACGGCTGCCAAGGAGGGCAGCGGGCTTGAGGATGAGACGGCTGCCAAGGAGGGCAGCGGGCTTGAGGATGAGACGGCTGCCAAGGAGGGCAGCGGGCTTGAGGATGAGACGGCTGTCAAGGAGGGCACCGGGTCTGAGGCGGCTGCTGAAGATGGCGCCGGTCCGGAGGAGGAGAGGACGGTCGAGGAAATGAAACTTTCCATTCTGGGGGACAGTATTTCCACCTATGAGGGATGGATCCCGGAAGGGAACAGTGTTTTCTATCCTCACAACGGAGCGGTGCAGGATGTCTCCCAGACCTGGTGGAAGATCGTGCTGGATGAGGCCGGATTTGTGTTATGCACGAACGGTTCCAGTTCCGGCAGCACCTGTATCGGAGATTCCCGGGCAGCGGATGTGAAAGCCGGGTGCAGCGATCTCAGGATATCGCAGCTTTCCGGCGCGGACGGGGAGGCTCCCGACATCATTATCGTATATATGGGAACCAATGATATGATAGAGAGTGCGCAGATCGGTGATAATGACGGGCTTAAGCCGGTGGAGGAAGGCCCGGTGGATAATTTCAGCGATGCCTACACACTGACGCTTGACAAGCTTAAGGCACAGTATCCGTCGGCACAGATCTACTGCTGCACACTGCCGCCGCTGGGCAACTGGGGAACGGACCAGCCTTTCGTCACCTTCGTAAACGGGCAGGGAATGACCTCGGAAGTGTATTCCGACCGGATCAGCGCCATAGCGCGGAACAGAGGATTGCCGGTGATAGATCTGTACCACTGCGGTATAACCATAGATAATATGCCGGAAATGTCCACCGACGGGGTGCATCTTACACCTGCGGGGATGCGGTGCGTGGCCGATGCCGTACTTGACTGTATAACCAAATAGGGAGAACGGGCAGATTACGTAACAGGGAAGCCGAAGCGCTGAGCGGTTACTTATTCCGGCCTGTTTCAAAGAGATTTTTTGACAGAAAGAGATCTTTTTGAAGCAGGCCGGAGTTTTTTGTTTCATAAGGAAGTGTGCCGGCAAAATGTTCCTTTAAGGAAACGGAAAGGCTTTTTAAGAATATCTTAATAAAAAATTGAAGAAAACCGGAAGCTTTTATCGTTATGATAGATAAAGAAAATAAGCAGTATCGGAGGTAAAGCTATGAAATACATAACATTTACAATACCCTGTTACAATTCGCAGGATTATATGAAGCGCTGCATCGATTCGCTCCTTCCGGGCGGAGATGATGTGGAGATTATTATTGTGGATGACGGTTCCACGGATGCCACCGGAGAGATAGCAGATTACTATGAGAAACAGTATCCGGGTATCGTGAAGGCGGTGCATAAAGAGAACGGCGGACACGGGTCAGGAGTCAATACGGGCCTGCAGCTGGCTGCGGGCGTATACTTTAAAGTGGTGGATTCGGATGACTGGCTGGATGAAGCGGCATATGAGAAGCTGCTTGGCAGGATCCGGGGATTCTGCGTGAAGAAGGAAACCCGCCTGATCGGAGAGATTCCTGATATGCTTGTCTGCAATTATGTATACGATCATTTGGACGAAGGAACAAGCCGTGTTATGCGTTACAGGAATATTTTCCCGATAGAAGAGATGTGTGACTGGAACGACATCGGAAGATTCCATGCTTCCCAGTATCTGATCATGCATGCCTTGATCTTCCGGACCGAGGTACTGCGCAGGACGGGGGTGGTGCTGCCGGAGCATACCTTCTATGTGGATAATATTTTCGCTTATCAGCCGCTGCCCTATGTAAATCACATTTATTATATGAATGTGGATCTTTATCATTATTACATTGGCAGGGAAGACCAGTCAGTCAATGAGAAGGTGCTGATGAGCCGGATTGACCAGCAGATTCTGGTGACGGAGATCGTTTCCAAATGCGTGGACTTAAAGGAAGTGAAGGAGATCTATCCGAAGCTGGCTGAGTATATGTGCCGTAATATTTCCATTATGATGGCGATTTCCTCGATTCACCTTCTGTTGATCAATTCACAGGAGGCATACAGTAAGAGGAAGCAGCTCTGGAAAGGGATCAAGGAGGAAAACACCAGGCTCTATTACCGGCTGAAGTATACGACCTTAAGCGGGCTTACCTATCTGCCGGGAAGGCTGGGTGGAATGGTGACGATGAGCGGGTACAGGGCGGCGAAGAAGATTTATCAGTTCCAATAGTATGGCTCTGAGGAGGCCGTGCAGCCGGGGTGTATGGAGAAAAGGCGAAAAGGCAGGACAGACAGAATGGGCGGTCTGGCTGTTGTGGATAGATGAGGTTTGAGGTATATGGAACATATTTATATTGCCATGGTGGATACGCCGGGGCTGTTTGCGGCGGTGATACGTGGGTACTTGAGACAGAAATATATTCATGTGGTGATCGGTATGGATGCGGGGCTTCGGGAGGCGTACAGCTTCGGAAGGCGTCATCCCAGAGTGCCGCTGTTTGCGGGATTTGAGAGGGAAGATAAGCGGAAGATCCTGCGGGCTTTTCCGACAGCGGATTATATGGTCTGTGAGCTGGACTGCAGCAGAGAGCAGAAGGAAGAAATCAGGAAGCGGCTGAGACAGGATTACCGGAGAAGATTCCGGACTCACTATGCCGTGCCGGGACTGCCTTTCCTTGCGGCAGGGCGTCCCTTTTATCTGAAGGACCAGTATACTTGTTCTTCCTATATCGCAAGGCTTCTGCAGGAAAACCAGATCCGTATTGCAAGGAAGCATTTTTCGCTGGTCACGCCGAAGGACTTTTATCTGTATCCGGATAAAAGGGTGATTTTTGAGGGAAGCCTGCAGGAGTTCGTGAGAGCAGAGGAAAAGCTGCAGGTGATGGCAGGAGAGGCGCAGGATAAGGATATGGGGCAGTTACTGCGCGGATTGTACGGCGCCGGAGCGTCAGAAAGGGCGGTGGCCTATGGAAGCTAGTCATGACCGGACGAAGGAAGCAGGGGAAAAAGGGATTGCAGGCAATCGGAAAAGAGTCCTGGAAGGGGCTTTTTTCCTGCTTGTCATGGCGCTGTCTTTCTATACCGTTTTTCACGGGCAGGATATGGGGCAGATCAGACAGGCAATGAGCAGGCTTTCGCCGGCTGCCCTGTTTGCGGCAATGTGCACGGCCCTGTTCTTTGTCAGCGCGGAAGGGATCATGATTCACTATCTGCTGCGCTCTCTGAACGGGCACAGCAGCTTAAGAAGGTGTATCGTTTATTCCTTTATCGGCTTTTTCTATTCGGGGATCACGCCTTCGGCCACGGGCGGGCAGCCGATGCAGCTGTATTATATGACGAAGGACCGTAACAGTATGTCGGAATCATCAGTGGTCCTGATGACGGTGGCGCTGCTCTATAAGCTGGTGCTGGTACTGATAGGCATCGCGACGCTGGTATTCTGGCATGGGCCGCTGCGAAGCTTCCTGAGGGAGTATTTTCCGTTGTTTCTTCTGGGACTTGCACTGAATACGGCGCTTGTGCTGCTTTTGCTGGCGGTTATGCTTGCTCCCCGGAGTATGAAGAGGATTATATCCGGGATTGAGAAGCTGCTTGTGAGAGCCCGGATCCTGAAGGCATCCGGGAAGCGGCAGGAGAAGATAGAACAATTTGTGGACGGTTATCGGGGCGCGGTGAATTTTCTGCTGGAACACAAGGGAAAGGTTCTGGCGGTATGTCTTTTTACGCTGGTACAGCGGGCCAGCGTCTTCGTGCTGACATGGATTATCTATCTGGGATTCTCCCTGGAAGGAACGGACGGGCTGTCAATCATGCTGCTCCAGGCGACGGTTTATATTGCCGTGGATATGCTGCCGGTGCCGGGAGCGCAGGGGATCACGGAAATGATGTACAGAAGCGTTTTCGGCAGTATTTTCAAGGGGCAGTATCTGATGCCGTCGCTGTATGTGACGAGAGGAATCAACTTCTATTTCGTGCTGTTGGTCAGCCTGGGGGTGGTGGCGGCCAATCACTTCTATGTCCGGAGAAACAGGCGGGTGCAGACTGGCAGGCGGACTGTGATATGAAACAGCCCTCTGTATGGAAGATGCCTGAATGATTTCCATACAGAAGGCTGTTTTGTCAGTGTCAGGCTTGCCGCGCCGCCTCTGCGGCAGTCCGGACTTCGGCTTCCCTGTTATGCTTATTTCCATGACTTTTCTATGACTTCGTCTCGTGATATACCTTTTCGGTGTTGACATTCCAGATATTATCCTTGGACGTGACGCCGTTTACAATGTTTTTGACCGTCTCGAAGGAAGTCACCATGGAGTGGTCGATGTTGTTGTAGCGGTGCTGGCCGTTGCGTCCCACGCAGTAGAGATTGTCGATGGTCTTCAAGTAGTCTACCAACGTATCAATATCCTTATAGGTGTCGAAATAGGCGGGATAGGCTTTCTTGACACGCTCCACATGGGAGTCCATCACGTCTGCGGGAGAGTCGATCAGTCCCATGCGGAGGATCTCGTCAACCGCGAAATTTGTAAATGCTTCGTCGGACATGCTCCAGTACTTATCCCCCTCGAAACAGAAGTATTCCAGACCGATCCATACGGTGTGCTCCAGATCCCGGATCATATAAGGGGACCAGTTATTGTAGATCTGGAAGCGTCCCAGCTGCACATCCCGGTCATGTACGTAAACCCAGCAGTCGGGAACGATGTTGCCGATGGTCTTTAATCTGGTCTTGTTCTTCAGGTTCAGCTTCGGAAGCAGGAGCCCAACTGTCATATAGTCACGGTAGGGCAGGCCGGCGGCAATTCTGGCAGGTTCTTTCGGTACGTCGTTCATGCCCGCAACCAGATCCTTTACCGGCATGGAGGAGATGAAGATATCGCCCTCCACGGTAATCTCACTGCCATCCTTGACGTAGGTCAGGGAGGTAATATGGTTGTGCTCATCCTTATGCAGCCGGGTCACGAGACAGCCGGCCAGAACCCTGCCGCCCATTTTCCTGATCTCTTCGGCCGTCACCTCCCACAACTGGCCGGGGCCGAGCTTAGGGTAACTGAATTCTTCGATCAGGGAGGTCTCCACTTCACGGTTTTTATTACCCGGCAGCATTTTGGAGAACATGTCTTTGATAATGGCGGTAATGGAAAGTCCCTTCACCCGCTGGGCGCCCCAGTCGGGTGCAATTTCGGCAGGGGAGCGGCCCCACAGGTTTTCGGTGTAGTTTTCAAAGAACATGGAGTACAGCTTCTTCCCAAAACGGTTGATATAGAAATCTTCCAGTGAATTTTCCTTCCGTTTGTGGATCAGGCTGAAGAGATAGCTGAAGCCTACCTCAAGAGTGGTGAGCAATCCCATATTGACAAAAGTTTCCGGTTTCAGTGAGATCGGATAATCAAAGAATTTTCGCTTAAAATAGATACGGGATACTCTGTTGCGGCGCAGCATGACCCTGTCTTCCTTCTCGGGATCGGGGCCGCCGGGAGTAAGCGTCATCTCCCGGTGCAGTACGATATCGTCATAAGTCGGCGAGCCCTGCAGCGGCAGCATATTATTCCACCATTCGTTTACTTCGGGAACCTTGGAGAAGAAGCGGTGCCCGCCCATATCCATACGGTTGCCTTTATAATTGACAGTCCTGGAGATGCCGCCCATGGCGTTGCTCTCTTCCAGGACCACGACTTCATATTCGCTTGATTGCTTCAGCAATTCATATGCGGCGGTGAGCCCGGCAGGGCCTGCGCCGATAATGTATACTTTTTTCATGAAATACCTCACACTGTATGGAAAACTTAATCCGCCTGGGGCAGGCTGAGTTAGGAAGCGCCATGTTCTCAAGGAATGCGCATTCCTGACCCGTAAATAGTAGCACCATTTTACCATATTTAAGGCTGATTGTACAGTGACATCTTGCCCTGCTTCCGGTGAAATGATATACTGTTGTAACAGTTTAACAGTCAATATCATTTAGTTAAGTCTATACACAGCGTCTGATATGATAGGATTCTCCTTAGGACCGTAGGAAAACGCCGGTACTTAATGAGGTTTTCCACGAATTTAGTACCGCTGCGTTTGGAACCGAGCGAAAGCGCGTCCTCAGGAGATTCCTATCATGTCAGGCGCGTCCGGCTTAACTTAATGACATTGGTTTAACAGTTTATAGATCAGAATGAGAGGTTGACAATGTTTCAGATCCCAGGCTTACTTTTCTGGCTTGTTGTGATACCCTATTGCATCGGCATGGTCCCGGCGGCTCTTCTGGCGGAAGAGAGAAGGGATCCCGGCTTTCTTATGCTTGCCGGGTATTTTACGATGTGGGCATTATACGGGACGGTAACGATCCCGGTGGTATTATTTGTGAAATACGACAATTTTATTATAGCATCCGACTGTTTTATGGTCTTAAGTATCCTCTGCGCGGCGGGGGGCGTGGGACTTATGTACCGCCGCAGGAAGAATTCCGTGACAGACCACGGAAGGACTGCTTTTGCGGATTATATGCGTCAGATGCCGTGGGCAGAGAGACTAGAGTGGATGTTATTTCTTATCTTGCTGGGCTTTCAGCTGTATAAGGCAGCAGTGTACGCATCCTTTGACGGGGATGATGCATACTATGTGGTGGAATCGCTGATTGCGCAGCAGGCGGATACCATGTACAGTATCCTGCCGTATACAGGAAGGCACACGGGACTGGATATCCGGCATGCGTTGGCGGTATTTCCCATGTGGATTGCCTTCGTGGCGGATAAGAGCCATATCCATGCCACAATCCTGTCGCATACGGTCCTGCCGCTGGTTCTGGTCCCGCTTGGCTATCTTGTGTATTATGAGATCGGCAGAGTGCTTTTTAAGGAAAGACCGGCGGACGGCGAACAGGTATTTTGCAGAGAGAATCTGCCGGCCTTTATGATTCTCATGGCAATGTTCCAGATCTTCGGAAACGTATCGATCTATACGAATGAAACCTTCTTCCTGACCAGGACATGGCAGGGGAAGGCCGTGGCAGGCAGTTTGGTGATACCTGCACTGCTCTGGCTGTTCCTGCTGCTTAATCAGAGGCCGGACAGACAGGATAAGCCGGACAGAAGGCGCCACAGGGCAAAGAAGAGGGACGGGGGCGGTGTCAGGTTTCCCAGGGCTGGCCTGTGGTTTCTGCTGGTCTGTGTTAACATGACGGCGGGTATCTGCAGTTCCATAGCGGTATTTCTGGTGTCTGTCCTGATGGCAGCAGCCGCGTTCTGCCTGGCAATTGTGGAGCGGGATTACAAGGTGGTAATCAGGATGGGGGCTGTGTGTATCCCCAATGCTGTTTACGTGCTGACATATCTGCTCGTAGCATACGGCTATCTGCTGCGATAGCTTTCTTATTACCGTAGAAGCTGCCGATAACCGGGGCTGTGCTGTCCGTGAACGCACCATGCGGCTTGCAGCAGGTGTGTGTATATTTGGGAAGAAAGTATAGAGAGTACATCTATGTGGGGCATTTTTTTAGAGAGTGTTGTGATATTTAAGAATTATATGGGTTTTCATGAGAAAAACTGGCTGGCTTTTCTCTATCTCGGTATCCTGCTGTACCTGTGGTTTGCAGAGAAGGACAGGCGCAGGCGGGCTATCTTTGTCTATGTGCCGACGCTGCTTCTTGCACTGTTTTTCTGCCCGTTATTCCGCAAGCTGTTCGTGAGGCTGCTGGATGATTCGGAGACCTATTACAGACTTTTGTGGCTGCTGCAGATGAGCCTGGTCAGCGCCTACGGTATGATCAAGCTTTGTGCCAGGCATCGCAGGACAGGGCTTGCACTGATGTGTGCGCTTATTGTGGCGGGCGGCAATTATGTCTATGACAGTGAGCATATTTCCAGGGCGGAGAATGCTTATCATCTGCCTCAGGAGACGATCGATATCGTGGATCTGATAGAGCCGGAGGAAGGGCGCATCACGGTGCTTGTGCCGGCAGACCTGATTTATTATATACGTCAGTACAGCACCAATATCGAACTGCCCTACGGCAGGGAGATGCTGATTGCCAGATGGGACTATTATAATGCCATGTATGAGGCTATGGAGAAGGCGGAAGTGATCGAGACGGAGACTTTCGTGGAACTGGCCAGAGAGTATCCTTGTGCTTATATTGTGCTGAAAGAGGACCGTAAGCTGGCAGAGCCGCTCACGGAGTACGGATATGAACGGTTTGGCCAGGTGGGAGAGTTTGTGGTCTACAAGGATACGGAGACGGGCAGCCACAGGTAGCAGTATGATGATAAAGAGCCGCCGCACCGGCGGCACGGAGTGAGAGATGTTATTTAATTCCTATATTTTTATATTTCTGTTTTTTCCTATTTGCCTGTTCGGATATTATGGCTTGCTGTATCTGCACAGGGAACGGCCGGCCCGGATTTTTCTCGTCCTTATGTCCTTCTGGTTCTATGGATATTTTAACCTGTCCTATCTGCTCATCATGATCTGCAGCATTGCGGGCAATTATCTGTTCCACCGGATCCTGTCGCGAAGGAGCAGCAGGGCGCTTATGGCGGCGGCTGTGGCGGCCAATCTGGGTGTACTGTTTTACTTTAAGTACTTCGATTTTTTCCTTTCTACGATGAATACGGTGTTCGGCAGTTCGGCTGCCCTGCGGGGTATTATTCTGCCGCTGGGGATCAGTTTCTTTACCTTTCAGCAGATTTCCTTTGTGGCGGATACCTACAGGGGTGAGGTGAAGGAATGTCCCTTTATCGATTATGCGTTGTTCGTCGCTTTCTTCCCGCAGCTGATTGCAGGGCCGATCGTCAATCACAATGAAATGCTCCCGCAGTTTGCACGGATTGGGAAACAGTCTGTACAGTGGGAAAGTATTGCCAGGGGATGCGGCTTATTCATCCTTGGACTTGCGAAGAAGGTGCTGCTTGCGGATACCTTCGGCAGGGCGGTGGATTATGGCTATGCCAATCTGGCCGTGCTGGGACGGCTGGATGCCGTCCTGGTGGCGTTCTTCTATATTCTGCAGCTGTACTTTGACTTCAGCGGGTACTGCGACATGGCAAGAGGAATCGGCAGGATGATGGGCATAGAGATTCCGGCCAATTTCAATGCACCGTATCAGGCAGTGAACATCGTCGATTTCTGGAAAAGATGGCATATTACGCTGAGCCGTTTCTTCACGAAGTATGTCTATATTCCTTTGGGAGGCAGCCGGAGAGGGCAGGCCAGGACTTATATGAATCTGATGCTCGTCTTCCTGCTCAGCGGACTGTGGCATGGGGCAGGATGGCATTACCTGGTGTGGGGCGCTACCCAGGGAGTACTGTATGTACTTACGAAAATCTGGCAAAATCACAGGAGCAAACGCAGTGCCCTCAGAGGGGAAACACAGACGGAGGCTGGCAGATCCGGTAAGACAGGGCTGAAGCATAGAATTATGACATTGGTGTCACGTGTGCTGCTGATCTTCTATGTGGCGGCATCTGAGGTGTATTTCCGGGCAGAAAGCGTGGCGCAGGCGAACCGGCTGCTTCTCACCGCGGTGAAAGGGCCTTTGCAGAAGATATCGGTGGATCTGGCAGAATGCTTCCGGTTGGACGAGTTCTGGTATGTGCTGAAAGTACTGCGCCTGGACCGTATGGAATACAGCAGGTATCTTCTGATGTGGCTGATGCTGGCAGCGGGTATTTATCTGACAATGATAGGAAAAGATGCTGCACGGCGGATGGAGGAAGCGAAGCTTCGGGCTGGATCTGCGGTGGTTTTTGCCTTGTTGGCTGTGTGGTGTGTACTGAGCTTCTCGCAGGTAAGTACCTTCCTGTATTATAATTTCTGATAGGAAAGGCTGTATGGTGGAAGATGAACAGATATAAAAAGTGGATCTTATCCATAATATGTATGATGCTCCTGTTTTTCGCTTCGGTGGCGGCGCTGGTGATCTGGGTGGATCCCTTCTTCCAGTACCATAAACCGCTTGAAAAGTTCCCTTATCTGGTGGACAATCAACTCAGCCAGAATCCGGGAATGGCGAAGCACCTGGAATATGACAGCGTGATCCTGGGTTCTTCCATGACGGTGAATTTCAATACGGACTGGTTTGGGGAACTGATGGATTTAAATGCGGTCAAGCTCAATTACAGCGGTGCTTATCCGAAGGACCAGTCGAATATCATGAAGATTATTTTCGACAGCGGCCATCAGGTGGATAAGGTATTTCTGGGGCTGGATGTGACAACTTATACCGGAGGCGTGGAGGAGACCAAATATCCTGTGCCGTATTATCTGTATGACGATAATTTGATAAATGATATCCAATATCTTTTTAACAAGGATGTACTGCTGAATTATATCTTAAGGCCGATGGCAGATCCGGATAAGACAGATCTGGCTACCGTCTATCAGAGCTGGTGGACAGACGAGTATTACAACATCCAGTGGGTTATGCACAATTATGAGCAGCCGGGGGCGGTGGCACAGGAGACGCCCGCGGATGCCTATCTGGAGAGTACAAAGCAGAACCTGGAAGTCAATCTCTGCCCTTATATTGAGCAGAACCCGGACACGATGTTCTATGTTTTCTTTCCGCCCTACAGCATTCTGTTCTGGAATGATGTGATGCAGGAGAATCATCTGGAGGCCACGATGGCGGAATACCAGTGCATCGCGGATACGCTTCTTGCCTATGATAATGTGAGAGTTTTCTTCTTCCCGAATCAGGAATGGATCGTGACTGACTTGAATAACTATGCGGATATCAGCCATTACCACAGTGATATCAATTACTACATGACAGAGTGCTTCGCCAGGGGGGAATGCGAGGTGGCGGACAGTGTACAGATGGCCGGGGAGCTTGAGAAGATGCGTGATGTGATCGAAAGATTTGACTTCGATGCTTTGTTTTCTGTGGAGTATTGACCGGTAAAGGTCCAGGAAGGCGGTTGTGTGCGGACGCGGTGGGCTGCGTGGCCGTGGCCGGAAGAAAAGGAACTTGTTTTCAGAAAGGGCATGTTACATCTGCAAGGTATTTCCATGCAGTATAACATGCCCTTAAATAAATGCTATTCTTGTCCGCTCAGCTCCGGAAAGATACACTGTACAAACCTGTCGGCCAGCAGCCGCCGTCCGGCATCATTGAAATGGATATAATCCTTCATGTACTCCTGGCAGTTGTCTTCGTTGATGGAACCGTAGAAATTATCGATGAAGGAAACGCCGCAGTCGCTGGCAGTATCCAATTCCTTCTGCAAATAGTGGCTCAGTGTGCCGTTGCCAAGGTCAACCCGGTCGCCGTTCTCGAAATTGCCCTCTTCATTGATGGTGTAGCAGAAGGTATGCGACATAATTACGATACGGATATGCGGGTAGGCTTTCTGGATCGCTTCCACACCAGTCCGCAGGGCGCCTGTGTAGGTCACAACCGAATACAGATCGTTGGGATCCTCGCAGGGCCTTCGGTTGATATAGTCGCTGGCGTCATACATGATACAGAGTAAGTCTACCGTATTCATGTCCAGAGCTTCCAGCATGGCAGTATTCTCGGCGAAGGACTCGTCATAGCTGTAAGTGGCGGCGGTTTTCATTATATCAAAATCGCCGGAGGCCAGACTGTTGGCTACATAGGAAAAGGAAAAAGCGTCGAGAATGTATCCGTCGTTATATTCATCCAGCTGCGCCGCTATGGTGGTGCCGGTAAAAGATCCGTCATAGACCGTCGCGCCTGTCCTGGAGGCAATCTGCTCAGACAGTTTTATTGTTTCATCCGCATCCAGCTTAAGGGAGAAAGGGTCATCGCCCAGGCACAGGATCGTGGTCACGCCGTCATCCTCATGCCCTTCCAGCTTGTCCGGGGCCAGCGGGATGATATTGTCCATCGCTTCCGTATCGAAATCGGTGGTCTGGAAGTCCGGATCGTAGTCGGAAGGAATTCCCTTGTTCCATTTATAGAGTCTGTAGGCAGAGAAGCCTGCGATCAGCAGAATGACAGCCAGCAGGATAATGTGTATGTTTATATGAAAGTGCTGCTGTTTTTTCTTCGATGCATTATGCGATGCATTATGCGATACATTATGCCGGGGGTTCGAAACCTTGTTCCGGCTGTCTTTTTTATGGTCCTGATTCATAATTTTATACCTCTTTCTTAAATCCTGTATGCTGACTGACAGCGGCCAGACCGGCGTACGGCAGCAATCATATACATTTAGTTTACTATGAATTGATGCAAAAATCCATGTTTTCCCTTTTTTTTAATAAAATCTTATATTTTACAGAGAAAAAGAGCGCTGCCAAAAGCGGTGCTTTTTGGAACGCTCTTTATCCGGTCGCCTGAGTCCGCGGCATGAATGATGTCATACCAGCGTTATTTTCTTGTCCTGTGGGGTTTTGTCAGGCCGTGGGTAGGTAAAAAATGTGGTTTGTGTCATCTGTGACTGTAATTCTTTGTACCATTTACTATATTTATACATACGATATGTAGTACTTAGCATTTGTAATTGTTCATCATCTGCGCAGGAACTGCAGAACTGCTGTCGTGCTTCCTGATTCATGGTAACATAGTCCATGTAGGAAATCTTCAGTTCTTGGATTCCCTTGTGACATTTCGGACATCTCTGTTTGTGCCCGTTAAGCATGTAAACTCGTTGGCAACTCTTACAGTAATGCATATACATCATGATAAAACTTCCCTTCCTCATATTAACGTTGAACAGTGAATGTTGAAATTGTAAGTTTACTCTTGTATTGTGTCAGTTATGGTTGATAAAGTCAAGCGAATATACCGTAAAATGGCGGATTTGGCGGTGTAAGGTATCGCGGAATGCATGAGTAAACAGTAAATTTTAGCAAAAAATCCGTAAAAATTGCATAATGCCGAAAAATCTTGAATGTAATGCTGGTGTATGCTATAATGTTACAGATTTGTTAAGACGAGAGTTTACATAAAACGCAGGCTCTGACATTGCACGATGAACAGGAAAGCGAGTCTGTATTCGATGGTATGACGATAAACCAGAACAGGAAAGCTTGTGTCTGCATCCGAATTCGCAGGCTGAGCAGAAATGGGAGACTGACATGCAGAATAGAAAGAACAAGAGCAGAGGCCGGATCCATAGAGAACGTCATAAGGGTAAGCCGATAGACGACCTTTTTATTAGAGATGAGGACGATTTTGAGGAGGAAGATACGCTGGAGTTTCTGAGCCTTGATGATGACAGGATTAAGCCGCGTCAACGGAAGCAGGAAGATAATTCCTATGACGAGGAGTTGTATGGCGAGGGCGCATACGGGGACGATGAGGAGCTGTATGACGAGGATGAATATGATGAGGGCGAAGAGCTGTATGACGAGGACGCATACGGTGAGGAAGAAGAACTGTATGACGAGGACGCGTACGGTGAAGATGAAGAGTTGTATGACGAGGATGCATACGATGAGGGCGAAGAACTGTATGACGAGGACGTATACGGTGAGGATGAGGAGCTGTATGACGAGGACGCGTACGGTGAAGATGAAGAACTGTATGAGTTCGGCGAATACGAGTTTGATGAATATGAAGACGATGAGTATGATGATGAATATGAGTATGATGATGAATATGAGTACGGCCAATATGGAGAGGAGGGTATCATCGTACGTTTGAGAGATTTCCTGGCTCATATGAATGGACTTGACGTGGCGGTGGCCATGCTGGGCATTGTGGTCCTTGCCGGCGTTTTTCTTGCAGGCGGGCTATATGCCAATGCCAAATCTGTCGAGAGGCAGGTAGATGCAT
The DNA here is from genome assembly GCA_910575245.1 of Clostridia bacterium. Classification (GTDB taxonomy): domain Bacteria; phylum Bacillota; class Clostridia; order Lachnospirales; family Lachnospiraceae; genus UBA3282. The sequence continues at coordinate 479,148 of CAJTEN010000001.1, forward strand.
TCGCTTCGGTCGGTGAGGAGATGGAAGGCATATCCGTAATCGGTGAAAGTGGTCTGATTGCGGTGTCAGAGTCCGCCCGGTTATCGGGCATGATCGATATGGAAGAGGAAGTGGAGGAAGAGACGGAGGAGAAGCCGGAAGATAATAAGAAAGGCAGCATCGAAGTCTCTCTGAATCTGACCAGTATTCAATCCGATTTAAAGATTAAATTCGTCAATAAGGCCACAGGAAAACTGATCGGCAGTGTACCCTTCGAGGTAGAGGCATCAGGCGGCGGGAAGACGCTGGCCTTTCAGGATGATGACAAGGACGGCATCATCTATCAGACCGGCATAGCCTCCGGCGACTACAGCGTAAAGATCAAACCGCTGACGGATGATAAATATGCGGAATATATACTGCCCTCTGCTGCCAGCAATATTACGGTTACGGATAAGATCGCCTATAAGAAGGTGGATGTGGCGGATGAGGTTAAGAGTGAGTCGGAGGTAAATGCGACGGCGGAGGATACTGCCAAGCAGAATACGGCCGTGGAATCCGTGCTGACAGATACGGTGGAATGGGTGGAATCCACTAAGACGCCGATCGGGGAAGGGCAGGAATCGTACACGGAAGTAGACAAGAAGAATATACCCGATCCGTGGACCGTCAGCAGTGCTTACAGAAAGCTGGTGGAGACGGGAGACGATCAGGCTGCCATAGATTTCTCTATTGCGCTGGACCGCAGCAGCCTGTCGCTGAAGCCGGGAGAGTCGGCAGCGCTTAAGGTGTCTGTCAGCGGCAGCAGCGCAACGCCGTCTGTTACATGGAAGAGCAGTACGCCTGACGTGGCCACGGTAGACGGCAGTGGTAATGTCAAGGCTGTCAGTGCCGGTGATGCGACGGTTACCGTGGAAGTTACCATAGGATATATGATAGAGGAAGCGTCCTGCAGCGTGAAGGTCACAGGTGCAGGTGCGGATCCGGAGAAACCCGCGGACCCGGAGAAGCCCGCGGATCCGGAGAAACCCGCGGATCCGGAGAAACCCGGGAATCCGGATAAACCTGAGAATCCGGATAAGCCGGAGAACCCGGAGAAGCCGGCAGACCCGGAGAAACCCGTTAAGACAAAGGCCACGCTCAGCAGTACGAGCCTGAGCCTTAAGAAGGGGGCATCCGCCACACTCACGGTGCAGATTACATCGGGGGAAGCCCAGTCGGTAGAATGGGCAACAAGCAAACCTGAAGTGGCGACGGTTTATAAAGGGAACGTCACGGCGGTGGGTACAGGAAGCGCGAACATCACGGCCAGGGTTAAAGCAGCTGACGGAGAGCAGGAACTTATCTGTAAAGTGACGGTACAGGATACCGACAGCAAGATTACGATAAGCGGAGATACAGAAGTGGCAGTGGGCAAGACTGTCACACTTACTGCGAAGACGGAGCCGGAGGGCCGCAAAGTCACATGGAGCAGCAGTGACGAGAAGACGGCTAAAGTGGATGATAAGGGCGTTGTCACAGGTGTGGCGGCGGGAACCGCCGAGATTAAGGCAGTATGCAGCGACGGGGAGAACATTTCCGCTGTCCATAAGATAACGGTCAAAGGCGACGCGGCAGTGGACGGCACAGCGAAGCTGAAAGATAAAGACGGCAATCAGATGTACTGGCTGGATGCAGACGGGAAGTATAAAGAAGCGGTCTATGATGACTATAAGAAATACGATAAATTCTACAAAAAGTCATCCGAGGCGACGTCTTACAGATATACCGGCTGGCAGACCATTGACGGATATGTATATTTCTATGATAAGAACGGGAATTATGTTACGGGAGAGCAGATCATCCAGGGAGCCAGATATACCTTTGGAAGTGACGGCAAAATGGCTTCCAATTCCGGCACCATGGGTATCGACGTGTCGAAATGGAACGGCAGCATCGACTGGAATGCGGTGAAGAACTCCGGCGTATCTTATGTTATCATCCGATGCGGCTACAGAGGTTCCGCTACCGGAGTACTGGTAGAAGATCCGAAATTCAGGAGCAACATCAAAGGAGCGAAGGCAGCAGGCCTGAAGGTGGGCGTCTATTTCTTCAGTCAGGCAGTAAACGAAGTGGAGGCGGTGGAAGAAGCTTCCATGGTGATTAATCTGGTCAGCGGTTACGGACTTAGCTATCCGGTCTTTTTGGATGTGGAAGCCAGCGGCGGCCGGGGAGACGGCATCAGCAGAGAGACCAGGACGGCGGTCTGCAGGGCGTTCTGTGCGACGGTACAGAATTCGGGATATTCTGCCGGCATTTATGCGAATAAGACATGGCTGAATGAGAAGATTAATACAGGAAGCCTGACGAACTATAAGATCTGGCTGGCACAATATGCCAGTGCGCCAAGCTACACGGCTACCAGATACGACATGTGGCAGTACTCTGCCAAGGGCCGGGTCAGCGGCATAAGCGGCAACGTGGATATGAATATTAGCTACCTGCATTATTAAGGCTTGCAATTTAAGGCTAAGTGGCAGTATCATAACTGTAGGTGCAGCTCTTAATCGGGAGTGCGTATGCATTTTTATCGGAACGCCCACTTCTGTCTGCAGCGGTGCGGATATATGGCGTGGGTGTTTGGGACAGACTGGGAAAGGAACAGGGTTGTAAGAATGAGGACTTATCTTGTAACAGGCGGAGCCGGTTTTATCGGATCCAATTATATTCATTATATGTTCCGTAAATACGGAAACAAGATCCGGATTATCAATGTGGATGCATTAACCTATGCAGGGAATCTGGAGAACCTGAAAGAATTCGAGAATGAGGAGAATTATACGTTCATTAAAGCAGACATCTGCGATAAGGAGACAATTGCCGGTATTTTCGCAGAGAATGACATTGACAGAGTCGTGCACTTTGCAGCGGAGAGCCATGTAGACAGAAGTATCAGGGATCCGGAGATTTTTGTGCAGACGAATGTGTTAGGCACGGCGGTGATGCTTAATTGTGCCAAGGCGGCATGGGAACTTGAGGACGGCAGTTTCAAGGTGGATAAGAAGTTCCTGCATGTTTCTACCGATGAGGTGTACGGTTCTCTGGAAGAGGACGGCGGCTATTTCTATGAAACCACGCCCTATGCACCGCGCAGCCCCTATTCCGCCAGCAAGGCCGGCTCGGACATGCTGGTGAAGGCGTACATGGATACGTACCATTTTCCGGCGAATATTACCAACTGCTCCAACAATTACGGGCCTTATCAGTTTCCGGAGAAGCTGATCCCTCTTATTATCAACAATGCGCTGCAGGGGAAGAAGCTGCCCGTATACGGGGACGGCAAGAATGTGCGCGACTGGCTGTATGTGGAGGATCACGCCAAGGCAATCGACATGGTGCAGGAGCAGGGCAGATTGTTTGAGACTTACAATGTGGGCGGCCATAATGAGAAGCAGAATATCGAAATCATTAAGATTATCATCAGGACACTGCAGGAGATGCTGCCTGACAGCGATCCGCGCAGGGCACTTGTCAGTGAGGATCTGATCACTTATGTGGAGGACCGCAAGGGACATGACAGAAGATATGCCATCGCACCGGACAAGATCAGAGCCGAGATCGGCTGGGAACCGGAGACGATGTTTGAAGAGGGCATCCGCCGCACGATTCAGTGGTTCTTTGAGCACGAAGAGTGGATGAAGAATGTTACCAGCGGCGATTACCAGAAATATTATGAAGAAATGTATAAAGATTAACAGAAAATAGAAGGGTCAGGTAATTTCGATGAAGGGAATCATTCTGGCGGGCGGTTCGGGTACCCGGCTGTATCCGCTGACGAAGGCGGTCTCCAAGCAGATCATGCCTATTTATGACAAACCGATGATCTATTATCCGCTGTCTATTCTTATGCTGGCGGGGATCAGGGAGATCATGATTATATCCACACCGAGGGATCTTCCGTCTTTCCGTGAATTATTTGGTACCGGAGAGCAGCTGGGGCTTCGGATGGAGTATGCGGTGCAGGAACAGCCCAGAGGACTGGCGGATGCTTTTATTATCGGCGCCGATTTTATCGGCAGCGACAGAGTGGCGCTGGTGCTGGGGGACAATATTTTCTACGGACAGAGCTTTTCCCGGGTGCTGAGAGATGTGGCGGCCCGGGAGAGGGGAGCAACCATATTCGGGTACTATGTCAGAGATCCCAGAGAATACGGCGTCGTGGAGTTTGATGAGAACGGAAGGGCTCTTTCCATCGAGGAGAAGCCGGAGCATCCCAAGAGCAATTATGCCGTTCCGGGATTGTATTTCTATGATAATGATGTGGTGAAGATTGCGGCCGGTGTGAAGCCCTCCGCCAGAGGAGAGATCGAGATCACGAGTATCAACAATGAGTATCTGCGCCGGGGAGATCTGCGTGTGGAGACACTGGGACGCGGCTTTGCCTGGCTGGATACAGGGAATCACGATTCTCTGCTGGATGCCGCGGACTTTGTGGCGGCCTTTCAGAAGAGACAGGGCTTGTATATTTCCTGCATCGAAGAGATTGCCTATAAGAGAGGTTTTATCACGAAAGAACAACTGTTGAAACTGGCGGAACCGTTATTGAAGACGAATTACGGCCAGTATATGATAGAGGTTGCAAATGGGCTCTAGGAGAATCAGACGAATGCTGGCTGCCGTTATCGTTCTTTTCGCAGCGGTGGCAGGGGTGATCATAGCTGTCAATCTGGATACGGTAAAAAAGAAGCTGGGGATATCCTCCTATGAACAGGCAAAGGAGACAGCCGCGATGGAAGAAGCCGGAGCAGAAGGAGGGCAGAGAGGAAATGATCTGTCCGCTTTCCTCCGGGATGAGACTTTCTTCGATCCCGAGGTCAAATTTAAGAGTATTGAGACGTATTCCGGCAGAAATGTATATCTTATGATGAGTTCCGTAGCCAAAGATCTCCGCATTATGATTGTGGACAGTGTAGGCAGACTGGTGACCGGAAACCCTTTTGTGGTTGAAGTGCGGGGCGTGGGAGAATATACGGACAACGATGAGGACGGAATCATCTATATTGACGGGCTGCGTGCGGGGGAATACAGTGTGTCCCTGCTGGAGGCGGAAGGGTATAAGGTTCCGAATACAATTACTTCCATACAGATCAAGCAGGAGATAGAGTACCGGGTACTGGATGACATTGAGTATTTGATCATGACGGAAGATGACATTGATGCGGAGAAAGAAGATAAAGAGGTAAAAGGCGCTGAAGAGGCGGCGGACGGCAGTGAGAATACAGAGTTTCTTGCGGCCTCCGGCAATGCCAGGGTGGGGATTGACGTTTCCAAGTGGAATAAGACGATAGATTGGGAGAAAGTGAAGGAGGCCGGTGTGGAATTCGCGATCATCAGGTGCGGATACCGGGGCGCATCCACCGGAGCATTGGTCCTTGATCCCATGTACGAGCAGAATATCAGGGGAGCCATTGAGGCCGATATACCGGTGGGCGTATACTTCTTCACACAGGCGGTGGACGAGGTGGAAGCCGTGGAAGAGGCCAGTATGGTGATCCGGCTGATTGAGGATTATGATGTGGATTATCCGGTGTTTCTGGACAGCGAGAGTGCCGGCGGCCGGGGCCGTGCGGACGGATTGGAGGCAGAGGAGCGGACGAGGATCCATAAGGCATTTCTGGATACGGTTAAAGCATCGGGATACGAGACGGGCATCTACGGTTCCAGGAATTGGCTGAATGAGCAGGTCGATATGGAGGAGCTGTCCGATTATAGGACATGGCTTGCCGAGTATGCAGAGATCCCGGCATATGACGGATACTATCATATGTGGCAGTATACTTCCAAGGGAAGCGTGGACGGTATCGAAACCCGCGTGGATCTGAATCTGTGCTATATGAATATTGACACTTCCATTAACCATGCCAAAGGAGCTGCCGGATATTCCGGCGTGGTCAGCGGCGACAGCGGCAATGTGCCGGTGGGAAACGACGAATAACATGGACGGCAGCGGCGATATGACGGCCGTAAGGGAAGACCGGCTCCGGGCAGGACTGGCCGGCTGTGGACACAGGGCAGCGGTTACAGACAGAAATGAGAAAGGACAAGAAAGAACATGGGTAAAATAACGGTAGAGACATGTGAAATAGAGGGACTTAAGGTGATCACACCGGCTGTCTTCGGTGATTCCAGAGGTTATTTCATGGAGACCTATAATTATAATGATTTCAAGGAGGCCGGGATTGACCAGGTCTTTGTGCAGGACAACCAGTCGGCTTCCGTAAAGAATGTGCTCCGGGGTCTGCATTTTCAGATCCGGTACCCGCAGGATAAGCTGGTCCGCGTTGTGAGCGGGGAGGTCTTTGACGTGGCTGTAGACTTAAGGCCGGGTTCTGCGACTTACGGTAAATGGTTCGGCGTGGTGCTCTCGGCTGAGAATAAGAAACAGTTCTTCATACCCAAAAATTTTGCCCATGGATTTTTGGTACTGTCCGACCAGGCAGAGTTTGCCTATAAGTGTACGGATTTCTATCACCCCAATGACGAGGGCGGTATTATCTGGAATGATCCGGATATCGGTATCAACTGGCCGGTTCAGGAAGGCGATAAGCTTGTTATGTCTGACAAGGACCTGAAATGGGACGGGCTTGCGGCGTATACGGAGAAATATTTAAATGCAGGGAAATAATGACCGTGGAAAAGACAGAATACATCAATCGATCCGATAAGAAAATAAAGACACCCCAAAAGCCCGCAGGAGTTGCCATATTCTGGGGGCTTGGCTTGATTCTGGCCTTTGTGCTTGTCCGGCATCACAATCCGCTGGCCGATCAGGTGACAGAGCAGATGAAGAAAGTCAGCGGCTGTGTGCTGATCACCTTTACCTGCATTATTTTCACCATTTATTATGAAAGGATCCTGACCATTCCGGCGGAACTTTTCCAAAGCAGAAAGCTGATCTGGAAGCTGGCCAAGAACGATTTCAAGAACCGTTATGCCGGTTCCTATCTGGGTATTATCTGGGCAACGGCGCAGCCGATTGTCACAGTGGTGATGTACTGGATTGTATTTGACAAGGTGTTTGACACCAGAAGCCAGATGGTGGCAAGCGGGCTGGAGGTACCCTATGTTCTGTACCTGACAGCCGGGCTGGTACCCTGGTTCTATTTCTCGGAGGCGATCACGCAGGGAACCATGGCGTTACTTGAATACAACTATCTGGTTAAGAAAGTGGTGTTCAATATCAGTATTCTGCCCATCATTAAAGTGATCTCGGCGACCTTCATTCATGCTTTCTTTGTTGTGGTATTGCTGATCGTATCCATAGGATACGGGTATTACCCCAATATGTATACCCTGCAGCTGATTTATTACAGCCTGTGCATGTTCCTGCTGGTGCTGGGTATGAGCTATCTGACATGTGCGCTGGTGGTGTTCATCAGGGATCTTCAGCAGATCATTTCGATTGCCCTGCAGATCGGTATGTGGGCGACCCCGATTTTATGGAATATTACGATGCTTAAGACGGATAATATGAAGATGCTTTTTAAGCTGAACCCGCTTGTCTATATCGTCAACGGGTACAGAAGTGCGATCTATGAGGAAGAGTGGTTCTGGGAGCACTTCTATTCCTCCACCTATTTCTGGATCTTTACGATCAGTCTGTTTTGTATCGGTACGCTTATTTTCAGGAGAATGCGGGTACATTTTGCGGATGTTCTGTGATAGGCGCGTACATGACAGTAAAGCCAGGCCGGCGCTTTTGCCGTGCCTTAAAGTATCCGGCCCGCTGCGAAGCAATTTAGGATGGCCGGATACGGTAACAGGGAGGCCGAAGACTGAACTGTTACAAAAGAATGGATAAGTCTATGGATAATATTGCGATTCAGGTGACAGATGTCGAAAAAGTTTATAAGTTATATGATAAGCCTTCAGATCGGTTGAAGGAGGCGTTTGGAATCGGCAGAGGGAAGCACCATACGGTGCATCGGGCTCTGAAAGGGATTAATCTGACGATCAGACAGGGCGAATGTGTGGGGATTATCGGGACCAACGGTTCCGGCAAATCAACAATCCTGAAAATCATTACAGGCGTTCTGAACCCCAGCAGAGGCAGCGTGACCGTCAATGGACGTATTTCGGCGCTGCTGGAACTGGGAGCAGGCTTTAATAATGAGTATAATGGGATTGAAAATATCTATCTGAACGGAACCATGATCGGATTTACGGAGAAAGAAATCGATGAGAAGCTGGATTCTATTCTGGAATTTGCGGATATCGGCGAATATGTCTACCAGCCTGTGAAGACCTATTCCAGCGGTATGTTTGTGCGTCTTGCCTTTGCGGTGGCGATCAATATCGATCCGGAGATCCTGATCGTGGACGAAGCGTTGTCTGTAGGGGATGTTTTCTTTCAGGCGAAATGCTATCATAAATTCGAAGAATTTAAGGAGATGGGTAAGACCATCGTCTTTGTCAGCCATGATTTAAGCAGTGTCAGTAAGTACTGTGACAGAGTCGTATTGTTAAACCAGGGAACCAAGCTGGGAGAGGGCTCTGCCAAGGAAATGATCGACACCTACAAGCAGGTGCTGGTGGGGCAGTATACACCGCCGGAGCCGGACCAGGAAAGACTGGTGGATGACGAACAACTGCGCAGTGCGGCGGCAGGTAAGAAAAAGGACGGAGAGGATAAGGCATCGGAGGACACTTATGGGGAAGCCGCTGAGAGGGGATCCGCTGGTCCGTCTGCCGGCAGAATTGCGGAGAATCCGGAACTTCTGGAATACGGTTCGAAGAAGGCTGTGATCACGGAATATGAGATCCGGGACAACAAGGGAACCGTAACCTCGGCAATCCTGAAAGGAAGCAAGTTTACAATCCATATGAGAGTGCAGATGATGGAGGAGATCCATGCCCCGATTTTTGCGTTTACCATCAAGAATGTACGGGGAACGGAGATTACAGGTACCAACACCATGTTCGAGAAGGCTTTTCTGGAGCCGGTAAAGGCAGGAGAAGTGTATGCGGTGGATTTTACCCAAGAGATGAATCTGCAGGGAGGGGATTATCTTCTTTCACTGGGAGTGACCGGTTATGAGGAAGATGATTTTACGGTATATCACAGGCTTTATGACGTACTGAACCTGACGGTGATCTCGGATAAGAATACGGTAGGATTCTATGATATGAATTCTGAAATTAAGGTTCAGAAGACGGAGTAGAAAGAATTATAAACTCAGATTCCGTAACAGGGAAGCCGAAAGGCCGAACTGTTACTGTAAACTTACAGTCTGTATCCGGCGAAGCTTTATGCGTGCCTTAGGCATGGAAGAAGCCGCAGAAAGTCCGGGATGGCTGTTTAGAGAGGAATAGGGATGCCGGAGAATAAGACAGAAGTAATCGGAAAAGTGAAACTGGACCTGACACATTATCCGGGGGAGGATTTCTATTGCGACGGAGAAGTGGAGGATGAGATTCTTGAAATCACCCGTAATTATTCTGCGGTAGAGTACCGGCGGATCATTGAAGAGCGGGAAAGCTGGCCGGTTCTGTACCATTTATCGCCTTTGCGGGGCAATATTGTGGAGTGGCTGCCGATCACGAAGGACATGAAAGTGCTGGAAGTCGGATCGGGATGCGGCGCAATCACCGGGACGCTGGCGCGTAAGGCGGGTCAGGTGACCTGCGTCGAATTGTCCGGCAAGAGAAGCCGGATTAATGCATACCGGCATATGGATGCTGACAATGTGACCATCCATGTGGGTAATTTTCAGGAGATTGAACCAGATCTTCCATGTGATTACGATTACATTTGTCTGATTGGGGTGTTTGAATACGCACAGGCATATATTCAGTCCGGTAAGCCTTACGAGAGTTTCCTGAATATTATTAAGAAGCATAGGAAACCGGAAGGACATATCGCCATTGCCATAGAGAATAAGTTCGGCCTGAAATACTGGGCAGGCTGTCAGGAGGATCATCTTGGGACTTATTTCTCAGGGCTTGAGAACTATCCCGATGGCGGTGTGGTGAGGACTTTCACCAGGGACGGCCTGTTTCAAACGGCAGAGAAATGCGGATTTACGCAGATGCAGATGTATTATCCCTATCCCGATTATAAATTTATGACGAGTCTGTACTCTGACCGTAGACTGCCGCAGGTGGGGGAGTTGTCCTTAAATCTGCGCAATTTTGACAGGGAAAGATTACTGTTGTTTGACGAAAAGAAGGTTTTTGATACGATCATACAGGAGAAGCAGTTTCCGCTTTTTTCCAATTCTTATATGCTTCTGCTGGGGCCGTCCCTGGAGGAAGAGTATGTCAAATATTCCAATGACAGAAAACAGGAATTTTGCATCAGAACGGTTCAGAAAACAAGTACAGGAGGAAAAATCATAGAAAAGCACCCGTTATCAGAAATGGCCTGGGCGCACATTGAGAGGACAGCCGAAGCGGCCCGCAAGCTGGCGAAGCGGTATGAAGGCAGCGGCCTGTCCATCAACCGCTGCAGTCTGGACCGGACGGCAGAAGGGGCGCCTTACTTGCGGTTGGAATATCTTAAGGGTGTCAGACTGGAAGAACTTTTGGATGACTGTCTGGAGAGAAACGATGTAGATGGTTTCCAGCGGCTGTTTGATGAGTACCTGAACAGGATTTCCCACGGAGCGGAGGAAAGAATCACAGATTACGATCTGATCTTTGCCAATATCATCATTCCGGGAGAGATAAATAACGAATGGAATGTTATTGACTATGAGTGGAGTTTTGAGCGAAGTATAGAGACGAAGGAAATCGCTTTCCGCGCGGTTTACTGTTATCTGTTGGAAAATGAACAGAGAAATAAATTAAATCTTGATTTAATTATGGAAAAACTGGATATTACGCAGTCTGCCGCGGAGCAATACCGCAGGCAGGAGATGACGTTCCAGCAGTATGTGACCGGCAAGCATATGTCTATGGCACAGATCCGCGAGGCGATCGGATATCCGGTATATACGGTGGAAGATCTTTGCTTGGCACAGAAGCAGCCGGATGGAAGCGGCCGGATACAGATTTACGAGGATACCGGCAGGGGATTCCAGGAAGAACAGTCGTTTTTCTTGGAGGAGGATGCAGAAGAACAGGTGTGGACAGACGAGGAGGGGATCACACACTTAGAAGTGGTGGTCGCCGGAGGGCGCAGCGCACTTCGGATTGATCCCTGCAGTGATTTCTGTCTGGTCTGGATACAGGGGATCCGATGGAACGGCACAGAGATTGCCTTAAAGCGCCGACAGATTCAACTTAATGGATTTAAGGCGGGGGAGAATACCTATGTCTTTCCGACGAAGGATCCGAATATTACACTCTCTCTGGCGGGAATGCGCAACGAGAAGCGCAATCTGCTGCAGATGAGGATGGCGGTGACGAGACTGCCGGAAGAAACGGCGAAGCATATGCAGAAAAGAGGATTGTTTTAGTGTATGGACAGAGGGGCAAAACGATACAATTGGGCAGCTTATTATGCGGCAGCCTATGAGAAGGAACGCAAAAAGAATATTGTGCTGGCGGAGCAGATTGCGGATGCGGAGCGCAGGCAGGCGGACTTGAGCGATAATCTGAACCGTATCTGCGCAACGCCTTTCTGGAAGATTACAGTGCCTTTTCGCCGAATGCACTGTAATATGAAGGAGCGTCTGCAGCAACATAGAGATAAGGACAGGTGTTCTGAGAAGAACGCCTGTCTTCTGCGTTATGCGAAAGAGGTGCGGCGTCAGAAACAGCCCTATCAGGAATGGTTGAAAGAAAATGATAACGAGTGTAACGGTAACGCCGGATACTCTGCGGAGCAGCATAGAGATGACATGCCTGTCAGTGACTGGCAGACCATGAGGATACCGGAATCTGACATTGTATTATTGACATATGGCGGCGGAATGCTGGATGCAGACGCATTTGAAAAAATTAAATCGTATTTTAATGAGAATGAAACATGCATGACAGCCTATACGGATGAGGATTTCTACTGGGAGGATCTGACACAGCGTATGCATCCCTGGTTTAAGCCCTGCTATTCACCGGACACCCTGTTATCTTTTAATTACTGGGGACATCTGGTGGCAGTGAAAGAGGAGGTGCTGAACGAGGCGCTGAAGGAAGACGGGATCCGGAACCGGAATATGGAAAATGAGGAACCTTCGGTGCGGTTCTATGATTTGTGCCTGCGTCTGGAAGAAGCGGTGCATAGACAGGGGTTGTTGCAGGGAGGGGCTGTTTCCCGACGGATCAGTCATATACCGGGTGTTTTTTTTCACCGGCTTTATGTACCAGGGGATAAGGCGCGGGAAAAGATCATAGCCTGCGGGACCAGGGAGGAGCAGTTTATTAAGGCGGAGCAGTGCCTGCAGCAGGAATTGGAGGAAGGGCTTCATCTGACAGGGGCCGGGGCGGAATATGTGGCGGTGAGAGAAGCGGCGCTGCACAGACGCGGCTGCAGAGGACGGCTGCTGTGCGGCCCGGAACCGGATATTTATCACGTGGTCTATGATACTTCCATATCAGGCAGGGAGCGCTGCGCCCGGGCACAGCGGGCGGACAGGCATATTTATCCCCATCCGCTGGTTTCTGTCGTGATTCCTTCGAAGGATCATCCGGATGTGCTGGAGCAGTGCCTTGAATCTTTCCGGAAGAAGACCAGTTACGACTGTTATGAATGGATTGTGGTGGATAACGGCAGCAATGAGGAAAACCGCGGCAGACTGATGAAGCTGCAGAAGGAATATGGCTTCCTTTATTTATATGAAGAGATGCCTTTTAACTTCTCCAGAATGTGCAATATGGGTGTGGCCCGTGCCCGGGGGGATTTGATCCTGCTTCTGAACGATGATATAGAGATTATAGAGAACAGCTGGCTGGAACGTATGGTGGGGCAGGCCCTTTTGCCCCATGTGGGCGCTGTGGGAGCCAAGCTCTGGTATGCGGATACCAGACAGATCCAGCATACAGGCATCACGAATCTGCGGATCGGACCCTCCCATAAGCTGGTCACCTTTCAGGATGACAAGGACTATTATTACGGCCGCAACCGGGTGACTTATGATATGGCGGGGGTGACGGCGGCATGTCTGATGGTATCCAAGGCAAAGTATGAGAAGGCAGGCGGCCTGAACGAGTCCATGGCAGTTTCCTACAACGATGTGGAGTTCTGTTTTAAGCTGACAGAGGCCGGTTATTATAACGTACTGCGGAATGATGTGGTGCTGTATCACCATGAATCCTTAAGCCGCGGCCTGGATGAACAGGATGCGGGGAAGTGGGAAAGGCTGCTTCTGGAAAAGGAGAAGCTCTATGCCGGGCATCCGCAGATGGACGGCAAAGACCCCTTTTACCACGAATCGCTCATTGATAATGCCTCCGATTACCGGTGTAATTATAAATTTGCCTATGAGGATGCCCTGCATACAATGGAAGTTATGCCGCTGCAGGGAGACGTAAATCTGCGGGATAAGGAGGAAGGGCTGAAGCTGATCGTGGACAGGGCGGAAATGCAGCATAAAATTCATGCAAAGGAGCCTGATATTGTCTGGATTATGGGCTGGTGCTATGTGCCGGAAGAGGACAATGCCCTTTATGATAAAAGGATCCTGCTGCAGCGGGCGGACGGATCCGGCTGTACTGCGGTACCGGCAGACTGGTATCGTAAGGATGTGGAGGCTACCCTGTGGGGAGAAATCCATATCGAGCTGGCGGGGTTTGTGCTCCGCCTTCGGAAGAAGGATCTGGAAGCCGGCACTTATCGGGTGGGAATGCTGTGCACGGACCAGGTGAGCGGCGGCCAGGCCTTTGCGTGGAGTGACAAGGAGATTACGATTCCGTAACGGGATCCGTGTGTATCTTACGAAGGGCTATGGCAAACGGAGAGCTGTTTGCTGCCTGTTACGGAAAGCCGAAAGTCTGGTCGGCATGTATCCGGATGTTTGGAAAGGAAGCATTTAATATGGAACAAAAAGAGTTAAGCAGGATGACGGAGCAGGAGTCACTGCGGTATTACAGGGAAGCCTATGAGCGGGAGAAGAAAAAGGGATGCTTTCTGACCGGCCGGCTGGAGGAAGAAGAGTATCACTATACCGAACTGGGCAAGCAGCTTGCCCAGATCAAAGGGAGTTTTCTCTGGCGGCTGTCCAAACCCCTGAGAAGCCTGGTGCACTGGGTGCACCGGACGAAAGAGCGGGTCAGCCGTTACGGGGATCTGAAAGGAATCCTGCGTAAGCTGAATGCCAAGGCGGTTGAGAGAAAGGCGCGCATCCAGCACGGGACGGCCAGCTTCCCCGGGGCGGAGGAGGCCAGACGCCAGAGAGAAACTAACTTTGGCAGGGCTGTTAAATTCAGCATCCTGGTGCCCCTTTACAATACACCGGAGAAATTCCTGCGGCAGGCTATCGAGTCGGTGACGGCACAGACATATTCTGGCTGGGAGCTTTGCCTGGCGGACGGATCTGACTCACAGCATACCGATGTGGGCCGGATCTGCAGGGAATATGCGGCTAAGGACCACCGCATCCGCTACCGTAAACTGGTTAAGAACGAAGGCATATCGGGGAATACCAATGCCTGTCTGGATATGGCCACGGGAGACTATATTGCGTTGTTTGACCATGATGACGTGCTGCATCCCAGTGTGCTTTACGAGTATATGAAGGCCATCTGCGAGAAGGGCGCCGATTATATCTATTGCGATGAGGGCACTTTTCAGGGGAACAAGACCATTGACGATATGATCACCCTGCATTTTAAACCGGATTTTGCGCCGGATAATCTGCGGGCCAACAATTATATCTGTCATTTCAGTGCTTTTGACAGAAAACTGCTGGAATGTATGCCGCTGTTTCGTTCGGAATTTGACGGCAGCCAGGACCACGACATGATTCTTCGGCTGACCGCCAGGGCCAAATGTGTGGTACATGTACCGAAGCTGCTCTATTACTGGCGGTCCCATGCAGGCAGCGTGGCATCAGATATTAATGCCAAGAGTTATGCCATCGAAGCGGCGAAAGGCGCCGTGGCGGCACACTTAAGGCAGCAGGGGTTTGAGAATTTCGAGATCACCTCCACCAAAGCCTTTGAGACGATCTTCCGGATCAAGTATGAGATACAGGGGAACCCCCTGGTGAGTATTATCATTCCCAACAAGGACCATATAGAGGATCTGCAGCGCTGTATCACGTCGATTCTGGATAAGAGCACCTATGATAACTACGAGATCATCGTGGTGGAGAATAACAGTACGGCTGACGAGATTTATGAATATTATAAGAAGATACAGGAAAATTCCAATATCAGGGTCATCACTTATGAGGGAGACTTCAACTATTCAAAGATCAATAATCTGGGCGCGTCAAATGCAAAAGGGGAATATCTTTTGCTGCTAAACAATGATACGAAGGTCATTACCTTAAACTGGATCGAGGAACTGCTCATGTATGCCCAGAGGAAGGACGTGGGCGCTGTGGGAGCCAAGCTTTATTATGAGGACAGGACGATACAGCACGCCGGTGTGGTGCTGGGACTGGGACAGCACAGGACGGCGGGGCACAGCCATTATCGTGTCAGCAGCAACAACTTAGGTTACATGGGAAGGCTTTGCTACGCCCAGAATGTGATGGCGGTGACGGGAGCCTGCCTGATGATGAAGAAGGCGCTGTTTGACGAACTGGGCGGGCTGGATGAGAGCTTTGCCGTCTCTCTCAATGATGTGGATTTGTGTGTGCGGGCATGGAAGGCCGGCTGTGTCAATGTATTTACGCCTTTTGCGGAATTATATCATTTCGAGTCGGTTTCGCGCGGGCTGGATGATGCCGGAGAGAAGGCGAAGCGGTATGACAGGGAATCGGAAGCGTTCCGGGAGAAATGGAAGGATGTTCTGGAGAAAGGGGATCCTTATTATAATCCGAACTTTTCGCTTGACCGGAGTGATTTTGCGTTGAGGCTGTAAAACAAATTGTTCAGCCGTAACAGTTCAGCCCAAGACTTTGCATTTACTGCAAAGTCTGTGAGAATGTGTAAATACAGCCAAGGGATCTGCCCCTCGCCGCAGGTGACTTGGAATGGGCAGATTCCGTAACAGGGAAGCCGAAAGGCTGAACCAATGTCGTTAAGTTAAGTCTATACACAGCGTCTGATATGATAGGATTCTCCTGAGGGCCATTGGAAAACGCCGGTACTTAATGAGGTTTTTCACGAATTTAGTACCGCTGCGTTTGGAACTGAGCGAAAGCGCGTCCTTAGGAGATTCCTATCATGTCAGGCGCGTCCGGCTTAACTTAATGACATTGAAGGCTGAACTGTTACGTTCAGCCCAGGAATTTCCAAGAATAGGTTTACGGGTGGAACTACCTTGTGTTAAAATAAGACTTGCACCGTACTTTTCATGGACGTTTGTGTCCGGGAAGACATGGAGGTGTGAGTATGTTGATTTATTGTGTAGGGGCGTAGTAATTTGGAATGGAGGCGCTTCGGAAATGGAGGAAAAGATGGGATATCAGGAACAATTTAATTTTTGGGTGGAAGATTCTTATTTTGATGATGCGACCAAACAGGAACTTCTGGCGATCCGAAATGATGAGAAAGAGATTGAAGACCGTTTTTACAAGGAGCTTGAGTTCGGTACCGGCGGTTTGCGCGGCGTGATCGGTGCGGGCACGAACCGTATGAACATCTATACGGTGCGTAAGGCAACTCAGGGTCTTGCTAATTATATAAAGAAACAGGGCGGTGAGGAGAAGGGCGTGGCGATTGCTTACGATTCCAGAAGAATGTCTCCGGAGTTTGCGGATGAGGCGGCGTTATGTCTTAATGCAAACGGGATCAAGGCTTATGTGTTCGACGCTTTGAGGCCGACGCCGGAACTGTCCTTCGCTCTGCGTGAGCTGGGCTGCATTTCCGGTATCGTGATTACGGCAAGCCACAATCCGCCGGAGTATAACGGATATAAATGTTACTGGGAAGACGGCGCACAGGTTACAGCGCCCAAGGACAAAGAGATTATTACGGAAGTCAAGAATGTGACAGATTATCATACCGTAAAGACCATGGATAAGGAGGAAGCGAAGAAAGCGGGCCTCTATGTTGTGATCGGTAAAGAGATTGATGACAAATACATGGCGGAGCTGAAGAAACAGATCATTCATCCGGAAGTTATCCAGGATATGGCTGAAGATATGAAGATTGTATATTCTCCTTTCAACGGAACGGGTAATGTACCGGTCAGAAGGATCCTTGCGGAGCTTGGCTTTAAGAATGTGTATGTTGTGCCTGAACAGGAAATGCCGGATCCTGATTTTACCACCCTTGCCTATCCGAATCCGGAAGACCCCAAGGCGTTTACACTGGCACTCAAGCTGGCGAAGGAGAAGAACGCGGATATCGTGCTTGCAACAGACCCCGATGCGGACAGACTGGGAATCTATGCACTTGACACGAAGTCCGGCGAGTATGTGCCGTTTACAGGCAATATGTCCGGTATGCTGATCGCGGAATATATCTTAAGAGAGCGGACAGCCACAGGCAAGATGCCCGAGAATCCGGCATTGGTTACGACCATTGTTACCACCAACATGGCGCGTGCCATCGCTGACGGTTATAAGGTGAAATTCATTGAAGTTCTGACAGGATTTAAATTCATCGGCGAGCAGATCAAGCTTTTCGAGCAGAGCGGCTCCAACAACTATGTATTCGGCCTGGAAGAAAGCTACGGCTGCCTTGCAGGTACCCATGCCAGGGATAAGGATGCGATAGTTGCCGTTATGTGCCTGTGTGAGATGGCTGCATGGTGCAAGAAGAACGGCAGGACAGTGTGGGATCAGATGATTACACTGTATGAGAAGTACGGATACTTCAAGGAGAGCCAGTATGCGATTACCATGAAGGGAATCGACGGCGCGAAGCAGATCGCGGAGATCATGGACAAACTCAGGAACGACCCGCCAAAGAACTTCGGTGAACTGAAGGTGAAGGAATTCAGAGATTACAATACCGGTAAGACTCTGAATCTGGAGACCGGTGAAGCAGGTGAGACTGGACTTCCGCAGTCGAACGTCCTGTATTTCGACCTGACGAACGATTCCTGGTGCTGTGCACGTCCCTCCGGTACGGAACCTAAGATTAAGTTCTACATGGGTGTGAAGGGAACCAGTCTGGAGGATGCACAGGAGAGACTTGATAAACTGACAGAGGATCTGAAGGCATATCTCTGATAAGCGGCTCCTATCCGATGGCCAGACAGGAGTTTGGAATAGAATAATCATATCGCCCTGCATCCATGCAGGGCGATGGTTGTTTTAGGCAGTAACAGGAAAGCAGCAGGCCAAACGGCTGCTGCTTAAGAGAGATACAGGAGCATGGCAATGGGAAATAAGATAATCAGGAAGAGCAATATAAATAAAACCATACGTTATTTAAAGAAAAACGGAATCCGTCATGCGTACTATGCGGTCAGAGAGAGAATGGAAGAGGAAAAGAAGGACGATTATCACTATGTGCAGCCCTCAGCAGATCTGCTGGAAGCACAGAGCAGGGATACGGCGGAGCTGCCCTGGCTGTTCAGCATTGTTGTGCCTGCTTATGAGACGCCCCCGGAATTCCTGCGGGAGATGATAGACTCTGTCCGCAGACAGAGCTATGGAAGATGGGAATTGATTCTGATCGATGCCAGTCCCGGCGATTCGGTGGAAAGAGCCGTGAAGAAACTGGCGGAAGAGACACAGGATAGCCGTATCAGATACAGGCATTTGAGGGAGAACAGAGGCATCTCGGGCAACACCAATGCAGGAATTGAGATGGCGAGGGGAGCCTATATCGCTTTGCTGGACCACGATGACCTTATCGCGCCGGATGCCTTGTATTATATGGCTATGGCTTTGTACCGTGCTAAGCGGCAGGACATGAAACCGGTAATGCTGTATACCGATGAAGATAAATATGAAAGTAACAGTGGTTATTATACATTGCCACATAGAAAAAGCGGGTTTAATTTGGATTTAATTTTATCCAATAACTATATATGCCACTTTATGGCCGTGGAAGCAGAACTTATGAAAAGCCTGCAATTACGGGGAAGATACGACGGTGCGCAGGATTATGACCTGGTGCTCCGGGTGGTGGACCGATTGTATGGCACGGTTCCCGCGGGGGATATGAAGCAGTATATCGTGCATATTCCGAAGATTCTCTATCACTGGCGGTGTCATGCGGGATCAACCGCGGAGAACACGGCAAGTAAATCCTATGCTTACGAGGCAGGCAGACAGGCGCTGCAGAATTTCTGCGGGAAACAGGGATGGAATGTAAAGATCAGCCACAGTCTGCATCTGGGTTTCTACGGGATCAGCTATCTTCCGGATATCCTGACAGTGAGGAAAGAGACAGGTATCGTGGGCGGCAGGATCCTGGATGGGCATAACCGCATTTGCGGGGGCGCTTACCGGGAGGACGGTACCTGCCTGTACCAGGGGCTCCATAAAGAATACAGCGGCGGCAGTACACACCGGGCAGTGCTGAAGCAGGATGTTTACGCGGTGGATATCCGGTGCATGCGGGTATGCCGGAGAATGCAGAAGGCTTTCGAAGAGATCACGGGCCTGCCGTACAGGGAGAAGGTTCTGGGATGTAAAGTGAATGGCGTAAGAGAAGAAAGATACATTGCAGATATTTCGGGAATTCACTGTGATGAGGCAGGATACCGCAAGCTGAGCATGGAGCTTGGCAGAGCGGCAGCCAGTCAGGGTTATCTGGTGCTTTGGGATCCGGATATGACTGTGGCAAAGAAGCAGCGTCCCCGTGGATTGGCCCGTTGAGGAGCAATTCAGGATGACCGGATAGGGTAAGAGGGAGGCCGGAGGCTGAAGCCTTACAAGAATCGTGGGGAAAATAGGATGGAGCTTGCGAAGGAAATGGATGCTGGGATAAGATCGACTGTTATTATACCTAACTATAACGGAATCAAGTATATTGAAAAATGTCTCCGTTCTCTTGCAGAGGAACCGGCGCATATTATCGTGGTGGATAACGGCTCCGAGGATGGCAGCAGGGAACTGGTGCGTGAGAAATTTCCGGCGGTGGAGCTGGAATGCCTTGACCGGAACTACGGGTTCTGCCGGGCAGTCAATGTGGGGATGGAGCGAAGCAGGACAACATATGTTATATTATTAAACAATGACACGGAAGTGGAAGCCGGCTTCGTCAGGGCGCTGGAGTCTTCGATGGACAGGCATCCGGGTGCCTTTTCTGGAGCGGCTCAGATGAGGAACCTGTATGACCGGGAGAGGATCGATGATGCGGGAGACTACTATTGTGCGCTGGGCTGGGCCTTTGCGCTCGGAAAGGACAAGCCGAAGGACAACTACCAGAAGGAACGGGAGATCTTTGCCTCCTGCGGGGGAGCGGCGGTCCTGCGGCGGAGCATTCTGCGGCAGACCGGTTATCTGGATGAGAATCATTTTGCCTATCTGGAAGATATTGATCTGGGGTATCGTGCAAGGATTCAGGGGTATTATAATATCTATATTCCGGAAGCGGTGGTCTATCACGCGGGAAGCGGCGCTTCGGGCTCCAGATACAATAAATTTAAAGTAGATTTAACATCCAGAAACAGTATTTATCTGATCTATAAAAATATGCCTGTTATCCAGATTATACTGAATTTTCCCCTGTTGTTTGCGGGGTTTGCGGTCAAAACGCTTTTCTTCCTGCGTAAAGGCATGGGGGCGGATTATCTGAAAGGGCTGGGCAGAGGATGCAGGCTTTGTGTTTCCGAAGAAGGACGGAAACATAAAGTGCGCTTCCGGAGGAAGCATCTGCACAGCTATGTGAGAATACAGCTGGAATTGTGGCGTAACATATGTTATAGAGTTTGGAAGTGACCAACGGGTTGTGTTTTGAAATGAAATATTGTAATATATTATAAAAAATTTGAGCAGTGACGGCTTTGCGGCCAATGCTTCCGGCAGAATAATGCAGAGGATGTCCTCAGAGCTTCGGGACAGGTAAGAACATGATCAAGGATAATCAGAAATATTTCAACAGACTGCATGTACTTTTGGATGCAGTCGTTGTAGCGGTATCTTATATGCTGGCCTGGTACTTAAAATTTGCCAGTCCTCTTTCAAGCAGTGACCCCAATATCGGTGCTCTTTCCATGGGCACTTATTTTGAGATGCTGATTTTAATTGTGCCCGGGTGTCTGATGCTCTATTATATCTTTAATCTCTATACACCGAAGCGTGCTACAGTCCACAAGTATGAGATTCTCAATATTTTTCAGGCCAATACGGTAGGTCTGGTGATTCTGATGGCTGGCTGGTATATGGTTGCCCAGATTCATTTCTCCCGTCTTATGATGGGATATTTCTACCTCCTTAACATCACGCTGACCACTCTCGGACGCTCTCTGATCCGCTTTCTGCTCCAATATTTCCGTGAAAAGGGCTACAATCTCAAATACATTCTGCTGGTGGGATATTCCCGGGCGGGAGAAGAATATATCAACCGTATTAAC
This sequence comes from Clostridia bacterium, assembly GCA_910575245.1. Classification (GTDB taxonomy): domain Bacteria; phylum Bacillota; class Clostridia; order Lachnospirales; family Lachnospiraceae; genus UBA3282. Next base: position 500,635 of record CAJTEN010000001.1, read on the forward strand.
GCCAATCCGCAGTGGGGATATGTGGTGAGAGGAATTCTGGATGACAGCGTGCCCAGCGGCACCCTCTATAAAGGGGTCAAAGTATTGGGAAGAATAGAAAATCTTCTCTATATTCTGCCGCAGAATAAGCTGGATGAGATCGCCATTACGCTGTCGCTGAAGGATTATGACCATCTGGAACGGATCGTGGATATGTGTGAGAAATCAGGAGTCCACACGAAGTTCATTCCCGATTACAACAGCCTGTTTCCGAGCAGGCCGTATACGGAAGATCTGATGGGGCTTCCGGTGATCAACATACGCTATGTGCCTTTGACCAATACCCTTAACTGGGTTGCAAAGCGCGGTGTGGATGTGATCGCGTCGCTGGTGGGACTGGTGGTATTTTCGCCCATCATGCTTATGGCGGCTCTGGCGGTGGGATGTACTTCGAGAGGGCCGGTCATTTTCAAGCAGGAGCGTATCGGACTGCATAACAAGCCCTTCAAAATGTACAAATTCCGGACTATGGAGGTGCAGAAGCCGTCCAGGGAGGCACAGGGGTGGACGAAGAAAGATGACCCCCGGGTGACCAGAGTCGGCAGATTCCTGAGGCGGACAAGCATTGACGAGATGCCCCAGCTGTTTAATATCCTGAAGGGGGATATGAGTGTGGTGGGCCCCAGGCCGGAACGGCCGCAGTTCGTGGAGAAGTTTAAGGAGGAGATTCCCCGCTATATGGTAAAGCATCAGGTCAGGCCAGGACTTACCGGGTGGGCGCAGATCAACGGCTATCGGGGGGATACTTCCATCAAGCGACGGATCGAGTACGACATTTTCTACATTGAGAACTGGACCATGTCATTTGATATTAAAATCATGTTTCTGACTATTTTTAAAGGGTTTATTAATAAAAATGCCTATTAGTGGGATACTATCCGGGGAATGATAATTGTTATGGCACACACCAATGCAATTATTAAGATTTTGAAAAATCAAAGTATTATGTTGCAATTATATCAGGATGCCGTATAATAAACATGCTTACGATATGGCTTGGTTCTCGCGGGCAACGGGCTGGGTGGCTGCCTGCAGATATTTGGCGGCTGCCGCGAGGTTGTTGACTTTTGTCGTAGATTGTGAGAAAATATTCGTCGTAAGTTTTTCATGCAACAGAAAAATCGTTAGTATTAAGGAGTACATTATATGGCTAAATACAGGGATGAGGCATATGAAGAGGAGGAATGGGAGACGCCGAGAAAGAAGAAGTCATCCGGAAGCAAAAGCGGCAGTAAAAGCAGCGGCAGCCGGAAATCTTCCGGTCATTCTTCCAGCCACTCTTCCGGTCATAAAGGATCAGGAAAGAAATCTTCCGGCAAGAAGAGCAGTAAGAAAGCACAGGCAAGGAAACAGCGCAGGAGAATCATTATTTTTATTATAGAGATTATCATACTGGTAATCGCAGTGTTCGTTTTATACAGTGTGTTGTCCGGAACCAAGAGCGGAAAGCTGGATTTGGATGAAGATAAGATCATTATCAATGAACAGGTCAGGGACGCGGAGGAGACCACGATGAGGGGCTATCGGAATATAGCTTTGTTCGGTGTGGATTCCACCACCGGCGCCTTGACGAAGAATACGCGAAGTGACACGATCATGATTGCGTCCATCAATCAGGATACAGGAGAATGTAAGCTTGTGTCAGTATTCCGCGATACGTACCTGAACCTGAGCAATGATTCTTATAACAAGTGTAATGCCGCATATGCCAAGGGCGGTCCGGAGATGGCGATCAATATGCTGAATATGAACCTGGATCTGAATATTACGGATTTCGTGACGGTAGGTTTCGCGGGACTGACGGATACGATCGATGCACTGGGCGGTGTGTATATTGATGTGGATAATGCGGAGATCGGCCATTTGAACAACTATCAGCTCTGTATCGCCGAGGATCTGAAGCGTTCCTATAGGCCGGTAGAGTCTACAGGATATCAGTTACTGGACGGTCTGCAGGCTACCGGGTACTGCCGTATCCGTTATACTGCCGGAGACGATTTCAAACGTGCCGAGAGACAGCGTGAGGTGCTGTCTGCGGTGGCTGACCAGGCTAAGAAAGCTTCTCTGCCGCAGCTGACAGAGACGGCGAATGCCGTATTTGACGAGGTGTATACTTCCCTGGACCTGACGGAGATCGTAGAAATGCTGGGGAATGTGACGAACTACTATATCTCAGACACAGCCGGATTCCCGCAGGAGAACAACCGCGCTACCGGTACGATCGGATCGAAAGGCTCTTGTGTCATTCCGGTTAATCTGGAGGATAACGTAAGATGGCTGCATCAGTTTCTGTTTGATGATTATGATTATGAGCCTTCAGCCAGGGTTAAGGAGTGCAGTGACAAAATTTATTCCGATACGAACGGATATATAAAGAAATAAGCAGAGCAAGGGGGCCGGTCTTATACAGAAGCGGCTCCCTTTGGTGCTGAAAAGGAGCCGCAGCAGGGAAGGCAATGGAGGAGAAGAGTGTGGAGAAGGTGGACGTTATTATTCCGGTCTACAAGCCTGATGACAAGTTTCTGGCCTTGATTGAGAAACTGGAGCAGCAGAGTGTTCCGGTGAACCGTATCATTGTCATGAACACGGAACAGAAATATTTTGATCGGTTGATCTACGGAACTTCCTTCCAGAAAGATCATCGGAATATAACCGTCAAACATCTGTCCAAGAGGGAATTTGACCATGGGCGGACCAGGAACAACGGTGTACAATGCTCTGATACAGAGTATTTTATTATGATGACACAGGATGCCGTTCCGGCGGATGACAATCTGGTGGAGGAATTGCTGCTGCAGCTTAAGCGGGAGAAGGTGGCTGTGGCCTATGCAAGGCAGATGGCATCTGAGAACAGCGGTGAAATAGAAAAGTACACAAGGAATTATAATTACCCGGACCAGACTATGGTCAAGACCAGGTCGGATCTGGACAGACTGGGCATTAAGACGTTCTTCTGCTCCAATGTCTGTGCCGCCTATAACAGGAAGATTTTCAACGAATTAGGCGGTTTTGTTAAACATACAATATTTAATGAAGATATGCTTTATGCGGCGAAGGCTGTGGAGGCGGGGTATGGTATTGCATACGCTGCCGGGGCCCGGGTATATCATTCCCATAATTATTCCAACGTGGAGCAGCTTCACAGGAATTTTGACCTGGGAGTCTCCCAGGCAGAGCATCCGGAGGTGTTTGCGGCCTATCCGTCAGAATCGGAAGGCGTCAGATACGTCAGGCAGCTGATAAGCCATCTGCGGCAGTCCGGGCACCGGCGGCAGATTCCCCGTGTGGTGGTGCAGAGCGGGTTTAAGTACATAGGATATCTGCTGGGAAAGCATTACCGGAGCCTGCCGGGCAGGCTGGTAGTCCGGTTGTCTGACAGCAAGGAATACTGGAGTTAAAGCGTTCTGCACGGAAGGGGCAGGACAGTAAGTGCAGAGCAGACCAAGAACAAGCAGGAGGATTAGGTTATGTGCGGAATCGTGGGATATATCGGGACGAAACAGGCGGCGCCCATTATTTTGGACGGACTGGCTAAGTTAGAGTACCGCGGGTATGACTCGGCGGGTATGGCAATCTATGACGGTGAGAAGATCAATATTACCAAATCCGTAGGAAGGCTGAAGATCCTGGAGAATCTGACCCATGGAGGGGAGACGATGGCCGGTGTCTGCGGCATCGGCCATACGAGATGGGCGACCCATGGCGTGCCCAACAATATCAATGCACATCCCCATTTTAATACGGACGGGACGATCACGGTGGTCCATAACGGCATTATCGAGAACTATATCCAGCTTCGGCAGATGCTGACAGATAAAGGCTATCAGTTCGTGTCCGAGACAGACACAGAGGTGCTGGCACATCTGCTGGACTATTATTATAAGGGAAATCCGATGGAGGCGGTCACGAAGGTGCTTCATCGTGTGGAGGGTTCTTATGCCCTGGGTATTCTGTTTGCGGACTGCCCGGACCAGATTTTTGCGGCCAGGAAGGATTCCCCGCTGGTGGTGGGGCAGAATAAGGACGGATGTTTCATCGCCTCGGATGTTCCCGCCATCTTAAGATATACGAGAAAAATATATTATGTGGACAATCAGGAGATCGTACGGCTGCGGACAGACCACATGCATTTCTATACGGTGGATGAGGAGGAAATCCATAAGGAACCTGTCACCATCGAGTGGGATGCCAACGCAGCGGAGAAAGCCGGGTACGAGCATTTTATGCTGAAAGAGATGTATGAGCAGCCTAAGACCGTGATGGATACGCTTATGCCAAGGATTCAGGACAACGATATCGTGATCGAAGAACTGAATATAACGGACGAAGAACTTGAGGCAATCAGGAAGATCCATATCGTAGCCTGCGGCTCGGCATACCATGCCGGGATGACGGGGAAGTATGTGATCGAGGGACTGGCACGGATCCCTGTAGAGGTAGATCTGGCATCCGAGTTCAGATATCGGAATCCGATTCTGGAAGAGGGGAGTATGGTAATTGTGATCAGCCAGTCCGGTGAGACGGCGGATACCCTGGCAGCGCTCAGAGAGGCCAAGGCGCGGGGATTTAAAGTGCTGGGTATTGTGAATGTGGTGGGAAGCTCTATCGCCAGGGAGGCAGACAATGTGATGTACACCTGGGCCGGGCCGGAGATTGCCGTGGCCACCACCAAGGCTTACAGCGCCCAGCTTACGGCACTCTATCTGCTGGCAATGAAACTGGGCAGGGTGAAAGGACAGATCGGGAATAAAGATTTTGCGTCCATGATCGGGGATCTGAGATGCCTGCCGGATCAGATCGAGCTTCTGCTGAATAATAAATTAAGAATACAGAAATTCGCGAACCGTTACATAGGCGCCAAGGATGTATTTTTTATCGGCCGGGGGATCGATTATGCGATCTCTCTGGAGGGCTCCCTGAAGCTGAAGGAGATTTCTTATATTCATTCCGAGGCATATGCGGCAGGCGAGCTGAAGCATGGCACAATCTCGTTGATCGAGGAGGGAACGCTGGTGGCGGCAGTGTCTACCCAGCCGGAATTGTATGCGAAGACAATCAGCAATATGGTAGAGGTGAAGGCGAGAGGAGCCTTCGTGCTGGCGGTTACCTGTGAAGAGAATAAGGAGATTGAGAAGGCGGCGGACTATGTGATTTATATCCCGGAGACCAATCCCTTCTTCGCGAATTCGCTGGCGATCATACCATTACAGCTGTTCGGGTATTATGTGGCTGTGGGAAAGGGATGTGATGTGGACAAACCCAGGAATCTGGCGAAGTCAGTAACTGTCGAATAGGGGTATAAGAGCAAATCATAGGAAGCGGGCATGTCCCGCTTTTTGTGATATAGGGAAATGATTTTCATAAACACAAATTTTCTAAAATTTTGTCACAGTTTGAACACAATTAAGGGATATACTGACCTCAGGATCAAAGAAGAGAACGGCACAGGTGCCAGAGAGAATAAAATACACCGGCCGGAGTTAATATAAGAACGGGAAAGGGGAAGGAATTATGTACGATAACAATTATCCAAACAAAGACGCCGCATCACAGGATAACAGTTCGGTGCAGGAACAGAGTGCGGCAGTGCAGGACCAAACATCACAGGGAGGATCGGCCCAGAACCAGCAGACCACACCACAGTACCAGAACAGGTACAGCGGATATGGCGACAACCAATATTACAGGAATACCTATAGCGGCAGTAATTATGGACAGAATACGGCACACGGTCCTTATGGGAATCAACAGAGTGGTTATTACACAAGTGCAGACAGTACAAACGGCATAGGCAGTGTGCACGGCAATACGGCAGCGGGTACTTCGAACACCATGAACAGGCCCGGAGGAGCCAATGGATCCGGCACGGCATATGGCAGGGAAAGCTACCAGTACGGCAATACGTATCCGAATTATACACAGATGGACACGGGCAAGCATAAGAAAAAGAAAGAAAAGAAGCCGCACAGCGGAGGCTTTCTGAAGAAAGCTCTTGTATGTGTCTCGTTGGGACTTCTGTTCGGGCTTTTTGCGGGAGCGGGACTGTATATTGTGCAGGCGGCCACCGGGGTGATCGGATCCGCAGTGACAACTGTTGAGAGTACGGAAGAAACAGTTCAGGCTACGGCAGGCAGTGACGCGCAGGGAGGAGCTGCAGCGACGGCAGGCGGGACAGAGGCGGACAGCGGTATACGCACGACGGACAGCATCACCACAATCGTTGCGGACGTATCAGAGGTTGTAAAAGAAGTTATGCCGGCCATTGTGTCGATCAATAACCATTATACCGAGAAAATGTCATACTTCGGACAGACCATGACAAGCGAAGCGGATGCCAGCGGTTCCGGTATCATTGTAGGACAGAATGATACGGAATTGCTGATTGTGTCCAACTACCATGTAATTGAGAATGCGGATGAACTTACGGTACAGTTTACGGAAGGCAGTGAGGCGAAGGCATCCATCAAAGGAACGGATCCTGATATGGACCTGGCAGTAATAGCCGTTCCAGTCAGCGACGTGGACAACGCGGCCCTGCAGGAGATCGCAGTGGCCACACTGGGTGATTCCGATTCCCTGACGGTAGGGGAGCCTGCCATTGCAATCGGAAATTCTTTGGGATATGGACAGTCGGTTACGACCGGGGTGATCAGTGCCCTGAACAGAAATATCCAGCTTTCAGACGGTACGGATGGTACCTTTATCCAGACAGATGCGGCCATCAATCCGGGCAATTCCGGCGGCGCACTCTTAAACATGAAAGGGGAAGTAGTCGGCATTAACTCCAACAAGATCGGCGGAAGCGCCGTGGAAGGTATGGGATATGCAATTCCTATCTCGGCAGCGAGCCCGATCATAGCGGAACTGATGTTAAAAGAGACGAAGAACAAGGTGGCCGAAGAGGAAAGAGGCTATCTGGGCATCTCCGGTATCAGTGTCACCCAGGAGGTATCGGAGGCATACGGTATGCCGGAAGGTGTCTACATCTCACAGGTGTATGAGAATACGGCAGCGGCGGCTGCAGGGCTGCGCAAAGGCGATATTATCGTAGAGTTTGACGGGGATAAGATCTCTTCCATGGATGCCCTGCAGCGTGAACTGGAATTCTATGCACAGGGAGATACGGTGGATGTTACCGTAATGACGCCGGGAGCCGGCGGCTATGAGAGCAGAACGGTGCAGCTCACACTGGGAAACAGATCATAGACCGGGATTAGAACATGGTTAATAGATTTACAGGATTGCATAAAAGGAAGGACAGCCAAATGACTGTCTTTCTTTTTGGATGTTTAGAAATTGTTTACTTGTGAGCGGGTTCTTTTTATACTATGATAGAAGAGACAGATAATAACATTTGTGTCCGGGAAGACATAAAGGCAGGTATCCAGGGCGGAACTGCGGCAGGAACAGGCAGCGGTTACAGCAAAGCAGGAAGATAGGAGCAGTCATGAGAGAGGACAGATTTGACGGGACAGACCAATCTATAGAAAAGGAACGCAGATCCTGGGATTTTCGAGAACTGGAAGACGGTGAGGGAGAGAGAGAACGTCTGCGGAGAGAGCGGAATGAGCGCCTGCAGAGCCTAAACGGGCCGCGGGAACAGGAAGAGGAAATTGCCGGGAGTGATAACGGAAAGACTACGCCGTATGAAAAGAATGACAGAGGGGAAGCTATGAGCCAGGATAAGGACAGAAATGACAGGGAAGATCTGATCGTAAGCGAAACAGAGGAGAAGACAGAGGTTACGGAAGAGGATAATTATTCAGATAACGATTACGAGGATGTCTGTTTCATCTGCCGCAGGCCGGAGAGCAAGGCGGGCAAGATGTTCAGGCTGCCGAACCATATCTGTGTCTGCGATGACTGTATGCATAAGACGATGGACACGGTGAGTCAGTTCGACTATCAGGGGATGCTGAACGATCCCAATATGACAGACTTCAATAACGGGAGGGGGTTCCCGAAGATCAGCTTCGTCAACCTGGCAGACCTGCAGGGAGACGGCGGGATCCCCAATAAGCAGAAACTGAAGAAAAAGAAGAAAGAGGCAGTACCGGAAATCGATATCAGGAATATTATGCCGCCCCATAAGATTAAGGCGAAGCTGGATGAGTATGTGGTAGGGCAGGAGCATGCCAAGAAGGTTATGTCTGTGGCAGTCTACAACCATTACAAAAGAGTAGCTACCGGTACAATGGACGAAATTGAGATCGAGAAGTCAAATATGCTGATGATCGGGCCCACGGGGTGTGGCAAGACCTATCTTGTCAAGACGCTGGCCAGGCTTCTGGATGTGCCGCTTGCTATTACGGACGCCACGTCACTGACCGAAGCCGGATATATCGGCGACGATATCGAGAGCGTTGTATCCAAGCTTCTGGCTGCAGCCGAGAATGATGTGGAGCGGGCGGAACAGGGGATCATATTTATCGACGAGATCGATAAGATTGCGAAGAAGAAGAATACCAATTCCAGGGATGTCAGCGGAGAGTCTGTACAGCAGGGCATGCTGAAGCTTTTGGAGGGGGCGGAAGTGGAAGTGCCTGTGGGGGCGAATTCCAAGAACGCCATGGTTCCGCTTGCAACCGTCAACACGAGGAACATCTTGTTTATCTGCGGCGGGGCTTTCCCGGATCTGGAAGAGATTATTAAGCAGCGCTTGAATAAGAAGACGTCGATCGGCTACGGTGCGGAATTACGGGATAAATATGACAAGGAGAAGAATATCCTGAACAGAGTTACGGTGGAGGATATCAAGAAATTCGGGATGATTCCCGAGTTTATCGGCCGTCTGCCGGTGATCTTTACCCTGGAGGGACTGGGTAAGGAGATGTTGGTCAAGATCCTGAACGAACCCAGGAATGCGATCTTAAAGCAGTACCAGAAGCTGCTTGAACTGGATGAGGTGAAGCTGGAGTTTGAACCGGGGGCATTGGAGGCAATCGCAGACAAGGCCATGGAGAAGGAGACCGGCGCAAGGGCGCTGCGCGCGATTATTGAGGAGTTTATGCTGGACATTATGTATGAGGTGCCCAAGGATGACAATATCGGCAGGGTGACCATCACCAGGGAATATATAGAGGGAACAGGAGGCCCTGTCATTGATATACGCAGCAATTCCCTGGAGCATCCGGACCGATTGAATGTGATAGAGGGAAACTAGTATAATCCACAATAATTATCCGCCCCTTTCACTTGTCTAAATTTCCATCTGCCGCGTTGTTGTCAATCGACGTAGCCACCGCTACGCCTCATTCCTCCGCCTTGCATATGAAAATTTATCCTGCGTGTAAGGGCACGGTAATTATCGTGGATTATACTAGGAGTTTCGGATGCATGATAACAGGACAAATGCAGCAGACATAACATAATAGGAAAGAGATAAGAGAGAACGGCCCGCCGTTTACGGCAGCTGTTGTTTTAGAAGATGACTTGTAAAGAAAAGATCTTATCCAACGATTATGCCGACCTGATCACTGATTATGTTGTGGCGGAGGAATTGTCGGGTACATCTCCGATAGACTTCTGTTTCCACGGAATTGACGATGGCTATGGGGTGGCGAATGTCAACCGCGGTATGTTTCCGCCGACATCCATCGGCTATTACGGTTATTCGGCGATTCCTGTGCTGTACGGGCTGATGCAGACCCAGGACATTATTTTTGATCCGGAGAATCTGGCCCAGACAGGAAGCATCCGGTTACAGAATCCGCCCCTGTCTTTGCAGGGGGCCGGTGTGGTGCTGGGGTTTGTTGACACAGGGATCCGCTACGAGCTTGATGTGTTCCGCAGAGAAGACGGAAGCAGCCGCATCATGGCGCTCTGGGACCAGACGATTCAGGACGGGGAACCGCCGGAAGGGTTTCTGTACGGTACGGAGTATACCAGAGCCCAGATCGATCAGGCGCTGCAGATGGAAGAACCGGCGGCGCTCGTTCCTTCGACCGATACCAACGGACACGGCACGCAGATGGCTTCCGTGGCAGCCGGCAGCATTGTGAATCAGGGACTTACTTACCGCGGAGCCGCGCCCCAGGCGGACATTGCAGTAGTCAAGTTAAAACCGGCTAAACAGTATCTGCGGGATTATTACCTGGTGGCTGACGATGCCGCGGCTTATCAGGAAAATGACATCATGGAAGCGGTCAGCTACTTGGAGCGTATGGCGATCGCCTTGCACAGGCCGGTGGTGATCGTATTGGGCATCGGTACCAATCTGGGAAGCCACAACGGTACCTCACCGCTGGCTTCCTATCTGAACAGCGTGGCAAGACGCAGAAGCCGGGCAGTGGTCGTATGCGGCGGCAATGAAGGAGATAAAGAACATCACTATGAACACACCGTACCGGATACGGTGGAGATCCGTGTGCCGGATAACATGAAAGGATTCTGTATGGAGCTGTGGGGAACGCTTCCGGATATCTATACGGTCAGGCTGCGTTCACCGGGCGGTGAGAGGTCTCCGGAGATTGATTTCAGGAGCAGGGAAGACCGGGTGATCGATTTTATTTTCGAGAGCGCCGTCGTTACGGTGAGTAATCTGATCGGAGAGAGGGACGCGGGAGAGCAGCTTATCTTTTTCAGATTTGAAGATCCCACGCCGGGCATCTGGAATCTGCAGGTCTATCCGTCGGAGGGACAGAAAGGAACGGGAACTTTTCATATCTGGCTGCCTGTCACGGAGTTTATGGAACAAAACGTAACGTTTCTGGCGCCAAGCCCGGATGTAACGCTGACAGAGCCTTCCAATGCGGAACGTGTCATTACCGTATCGGCTTATAACGGCCTGACCGGAAGCTGGTTTATGGAATCCGGGCGCGGATATACCAAGAGCGGCGTGATCAAGCCGGATCTGGCGGCGCCCGGTGTTCAGGTGCCGACAGTCTTAGAACCGGCAACGGGCTCAAGTATGGCGGCAGCCCTGACTGCGGGCTGCGTGGCACAGTTCATGGAATGGGCGGTGGTGGACGGCAATACACCGACGGTGGAGAGCAGAGGGATCAAGAGCTTTCTCATAAGAGGGGCTGACCGGTCGGAGGATATTGTGTATCCGGATAACCGGTGGGGATTCGGTAAGCTGGACATCAGCGGGACCTTTGAGACGCTGGCGAGACTGGCATGAAACGTGGCTGATATTCCGCGGGGTGTTGACATTAGAAATTTCATTTTCCGCCTTGCAGAAGCTGCCGTATATGGCTTCTGCAAGAGCCGGAAACAGAAATTTGGAAATATGCAAATGCCGTTGCTGAAAGAGCGTTTCATAAGGCTATGGCTGACAGGAATTTTAAGAAGGAATAGGATACAAATGAGCGGTAAAGGCATTCACAAATATTTTCACACCCATCATCATCACAGAAATCACCCACAGAACGTGGATCTGACACAGGGATCCATCATCAAGTGCATCATTCAGTTTGCAATCCCCATGTTTCTCGGGCAGCTGCTGCAGCAGTTTTATAATATGGTGGACGCATGGGTGGTGGGCAACTTCTCGGACAATAATAATTTCGCGGCGGTCAGCTCCGGCGGCAGCCTGACCTTTCTGATCATCGGATTTTTTAACGGCATCGCCATTGGAGGCGGTGTCATTATTTCGCGGTATTTCGGAGCCAGGGACAAGGAGAGCGTGCAGAAGGCGATCCACACCAATTTTCTGTTCGGCATTATGTCATCTGTGCTGGCCACGGCAGCAGGGCTGCTTCTGGTTCCTGGCCTTCTTGCGTGGATGAAGACGCCTGCTGAGGTACTGCCTCATTCACTGGTCTATTTCCGGATTTATTTTGCGGGCGTATCAACGGTGATCCTTTATAATATCTGTATGTCGATCATGCAGGCTCAGGGGGACAGTCTGCATCCGTTGTACTATCTGATCTTCTCATCGCTGGTCAATATCGTGTTGGACCTGATCTTCGTGGCAGGATTTCATCAGGGAGCGGGCGGTGCGGCCGTTGCCACGGTGATTGCCCAGGGGCTCAGTGTCCTGTTATGCCTGGTGCGAATGTGCCGGGAACCGGACGAAATGGTGCGGCTGGACTTCAGGAAACTGCATTTTTATAAAGATATTATGCTTCAGTCCATCGGACAGGGGCTGCCGACCGGTATTCAGAATTCGGTCATCAGTATCGGTAATATCGTAATACAGAGTAATGTCAACGCCTTCGGCGCTTATGCGATCTCGGGACATGGGGCCTATGCGAAGATAGAGGGATTTGTTTTCCTGCCGATCATGAGCGTATCCATGGTCCTGCCTACTTTCATCAGCCAGAATCTGGGTGCGGGCAGGCAGGAACGGGCGAAGAAAGGAGCAGCCTTCGGGATTCTGTCAGGTATGGTACTGGCAGAACTGGTAGGTGCGGTGATCTATCTGTGGGCGCCTTATGCGCTTCGCTTTTTCGTGAATTCGGAAGAGGCAGTGAAATATGGGGTTATCCATGCCCGGACTGTGGCGCCTTTCTTTTTCGTGCTGGCCTTCTCCCATTGCGCTGCCGGCGTCATGCGGGGCTGCGGAAAGGCCTTTGTGCCCATGATGACAATGCTGCTGTTCTGGTGCGGCGTCCGTATTCTCTATGTAACGCTCGCAGTGAAGGAATTTCCGGTATTTAAGACGATCTCCTGGGCCTATCCGCTGACCTGGACACTCAGCACGCTGTTGTTCCTGGCGGTTCTCTTGAGGATGGATTGGGGAAATGCCATCGGTAAGAAAAGGCATCCGGAAGCATAAGGGGATACTATCATGTAATTAAGGAGAAATGTATGGCGGCTATAGGATATACGCTTCTTGCGGTGGCGATCTTCATACTGGATCTGTTTATCAAAAACCATATCGAGAATACGAGGACAGAGGGGGAGGAGGAAGCTGTCCTGGGCGGCCGTTTGCTGATCAGGCGTTACCATAATAAGGGAGCCTTTCTCAATGCGGGGGAGCGCAGGCGCGGCCTTGTGGCGGTGCTGTCGGTGGCGCTTACGCTGTGCGTGACGGTCCTGTTCCTTCTGACCTTTACCTGTAAGGGCAGCCGTCTGCTGAAGGCAGGGCTGGCGTTTTTGCTGGGCGGCGCCTACAGTAATACCTATGACCGTCTGATGCGGAAGTATGTAGTGGATTATGTAAGCTTTCCGGTGAAAAACAAAAAAATCAGAAATATTGTATTCAACATTTCTGATTTCTGTATTGCTGTCGGCGCGCTTCTGATGGTGCTGGGAAGCGCCGGGTAGAGCGTATGTTTCCTGGATCGGCTTATGCTGTAATAACGGTGCCGTTCTTACCTTTCAGGGCATCTGAGACAGTGCCGATGGAAGTGATCAGGACACGGCCGGAAGGGTTTCTTTCCAGATAGGAGACAGACGCTTCAATCTTCGGGAGCATGGTGCCTTCCTCAAACTGTCCCTGCGCTGTTAATTCCCCGGCCATAGAAACGGTCATGGTGTGCAGCGGCTCTTCTTCCGGGGTACCGAAATTCCTGTAGACACAAGGAACACTGGTGAGGATGATCAGTTCATCTGCCTGCAGGTCACATGCCAGTTTGCCGGCGATGGCATCCTTCTCAATAACGGCAGAGGCGCCCTTTAAGGCATGACTCTGTTCGATGACAGGAATACCGCCTCCTCCGCAGGCGATCACCACCTGTCCGGCATCCGAGAGTGTGCGGATGGCATCGATCTCCACAATATCAATAGGTTTGGGAGCAGCCACCACGCGTCGGAAACCTTTGCCGGGCTTCTCTTTCACATAATTGCCCTTCTTGACTTCAATGTCGGCATCCTCTGCGGACATATAGCGCCCGATGGCTTTGGTCGGTTCATAGAATGCTTCGTCGTAGGGATCCACGGTCACCTGTGTCAAGACCGTGCTGACAGGCTTGGAGATGCCGCGTCCGAGCAGTTCCGCGCGCAGGGCATTCTGAATGTCATATCCCACATATCCCTGGCTCATGGCAGAACAGACACACATGGGTGCGGGGGTGTAATCCGTATAGACACGGCGCAGCTCTGTCATAGCCTTGTGGATCATGCTGACCTGGGGGCCGTTGCTGTGTGTGATGGTGAGCTGATAACCGGCTTCCACCAGATCGGCCAGAGCCCTGGCGGTGATCTTTACGGCATCCCATTGTTCTGTTGTTGTATATCCGAGAGACTCGTGTCCGAGTGAGACTACTGCTTTCTTCCTGGTCATAATATCCTCCGTTTCCATACATCCATAGAGCTGTCCATATCGCGGCCTGAGAATGTAACATCAATATTCTTCAGTATATCAAAAAGCCCATGATTTGTATAGAATGTAAATGCAAATCATGTACTGCAGTGTAACAGGGAAGCCTGCGGATTCCCTGCTACACTACAGATTTTCTCTGATACGGATATCTATGTCTACATAATCGTTCTCCAGGGCCGGCCTCTCTCCGGTGGTGAGATAAGTAAAGAGGAGCGAGAGAGGCTTGGATCCCTGCAGAAAAGGCTGCTGGCAGATCGTGGCAGAGATCAGGCCGTTCTCGATAAATTCACGGGTGGTACTGACCATATCATAAGTAATGACGGTGATATCCTGATGGCGTCCGGAATCCATGACGGCACGGCAGCCGCCGTAGACGCCGCCTGCGGTGAAATACAGCGCGTTGATTTCGGGATGTCTGTGAAGCATAGCGGCAGTTAACCCATAGCTCTGCGTTTCATCATCGCTGTTATTGATAGTCTCCACGATCTGTATGCCGCCATAGGACTTGATCACATGGCGGAAACCGGCAATCCGCTCGGTATGGCATAATACGTTTTGGGAGCCGGATATGATGCCCACAAGTACCTCTCCGCTGGTCATCAGATGCATCAGCCCGCCTGCGGTCTCGCCGGAGCGGTAGAAGTGGCTGCCTACATAGGCCATTCGCCTGGAGTTCTCAATATCGGTATTTAAGGTCACTACCGGGATGCCCAGTGAGTGAAGCTCGTCTATCTTCTCCCGGACGGCCTTGTCATTGTACGGAGAGATGGCCAGCCCGTTGATGCCTTCGGCAAGAAGCCCGTCGATGGCATGCAGCTGCTTTCTGAGATCGTATTCGGTCTGCCTGATCAGGACGGAACAATTATAGCCGTTCAGCTCGGCAGCTTTGTCGTGGACACCTGCCAGAATATCATCGTAGAAGACAGTTCCTTTCCCCAGTAAAACAACACCCAGCTTCAGATTTTTCTTCTGGGCGGCCAGAACGATGCCGGCTTTGTTGGGTTTATAATCGAGGGCCTGCACAATTTCGAGTATTTTCTGTTCTGTCTGTGGGCTGACGGAACCGCGGTGGTTCAGCACGCGGTCTACCGTGCCGCGGGATACACCCGCGAGATCAGCGATTTCTTTGAGGGTTGCCATGACGGGACTCCTTTCCGGATGCGATAATACGGATAAAGCGTAGCATAACGGGACAGGCAAGTCAATTCTATTACGAAAGACGAAATAGACAATGAAAGGGAAGAGTTTTTGTGGATATTCCCGAATTTATATTAGGGGCTTGCTTTTCTTACTGACAAAGATTATCATGAAAGCAACAGGAACGTGCACGTGCACGGTGGATGAGTCATAGATAGAACGCGCTGTGCGCAGGCAAATCATGTAGACGGTAGAAATGGAGGGTTACCATGCTGTATATTGGTGTAGATTTAGGAACCAGCGCCGTGAAGCTTCTGTTGATGGAAGGAAGCGGTAAGATTGTGAATATCGTATCGAAAGAATATCCTTTATTCTTTCCTCATCCGGGATGGTCGGAGCAGAGACCGGAGGACTGGTATGAACAGAGTATGGAGGGAATCAAAGAACTGACCGCCGATGTGGACAAGAGCCAGATCGCCGGTATCAGCTTCGGAGGGCAGATGCACGGCCTTGTGATTCTGGACGAGAAGGACCAGGTGATCAGGCCGGCGATTCTCTGGAATGACGGAAGAACCGCGGAAGAATGTGATTATCTGAATAACGTGATCGGTAAAGATAAGCTGTCTGCCTGCACGGCGAATATCTCCTTCACCGGATTCACCGCACCGAAGGTATTGTGGGTGAAGAATAAGGAGCCGGAGAACTTTGCAAGGATCAGGAAGATCATGCTTCCGAAGGACTACATCGCGTACAAACTCACCGGCGTTCACTGCACCGATGTATCGGACGCCTCCGGCATGCTGCTGTTTGATGTCAAGAACCGCTGTTGGTCTAAGGAAATGTGCGAGATCTGCGGCGTGAAGGAAGAGCAGCTTGCTAAGATTTACGAGAGCTATGAGGTAGTCGGAACCGTACTGCCTGAGATTGCAAAGGAACTGGGAATTCCTGCATCCGTTAAGGTGGCGGCAGGCGGCGGCGACAATGCGGCGGCAGCGGTCGGAACCGGTACGGTGGGAGACGGCATGTGTAATATCTCCTTAGGAACCAGCGGGACAATCTTTATTTCCTCTGACAAGTTCGGGGTAGATAAGTATAATGCACTGCATGCATTTGCCCACGCGGACGGTCATTATCATTTGATGGGATGTATGCTGAGTGCGGCTTCCTGTAATAAGTGGTGGATGGACGATATCGTAGGCACTACGGATTACGCTGCGCAGCAGAAGGAGATAACCGATGATAAGCTGGGAGAGAATCATGTCTATTTCCTGCCTTATCTGATGGGAGAGCGGTCCCCGCATAACAATCCCAATGCCAGAGGTACTTTCATCGGTATGACGATGGATACCACCAGAGCGGATATGACACAGGCTGTTTTGGAGGGAGTGGCTTTTGCCCTGCGTGACTCTCTGGAAGTGGCGAAATCCCTGGGCATTAAGATTGAGAGAACGAAGATCTGCGGCGGCGGCGCCAAGAGTCCGTTGTGGAAGAAGATGATCGCCAACATTATGAACCTGAAAGTGGACGTGATCGAGAGTGAAGAGGGTCCCGGAATGGGCGGCGCCATGCTGGCGGCAGTTGCCTGCGGCGAGTATGGGAGTGTGGAGGAAGCGGCGGCCAGGATCGTCAAGGTAGTGGATACGGTGGAGCCGGAAGATGCGCTGGTGGAGAAGTATGAGGCGCGGTATCAGCAGTTTAAGCAGATTTATCCGGCGTGCAAGGAGTTGTTTGATAAGATCCTTTAGATTTGGCTTTCTCCTTTCAGGCAGTGAAGCAAGAGCAATGGTAGCTGACGGGGAAATGATAGGTAAAAAGACAAAAGTGACAGAAGAAAGAAGGGATATCAATGGAGATTAAAAAGATTACAGATGAAGCCTTCCGCAAATACGGAAGAGTGGTACAGGGGTATGATTTTGCTTCTCTTGTGGAAGCATTGAAGAAGACGCCGGATTATGACGGGGTAGCTTATGAGCCGTCAGTACCGGAACTGGAAGCGACGGATACGGCGGTACAGCTCCGGAAGAAGACCTTCGGTGAACTGCCGGTTCAGGTGGGGTATTGCAACGGCGTTAACTATAAGCTGAATGCGGTTGAGTATCACAGAAGTTCCGAAATCAACGTGGCAGGCACGGATGCGGTCCTGATTCTTGGAATGCAGCAGGATATCAGGGATGATTTCACATATGATACGTCTAAGATGGAAGCTTTTCTGGTACCGGAGGGAACAGCGGTGGAGATTTATGCAACCACACTGCATTACGCACCCTGCAGCGCCGGAGACGGACAGTTTAAGGTGGGAATCGTACTGCCAGCAGGCACGAATTATCCGCTGGAAGAGGCGCATGAGGATTGGGAGGACGCATTGATCACCGCTAAGAATAAATGGCTGATCGGCCATGCGGAGGGCGGACTGGATGCGGGTGCGCATATCGGCCTGGCCGGAAAGAATCTGGATATCAGAGAATAAAAGGAGATAATCATCTTTTATGCTAATAAACCGGTAGAACCGGTAAAAGGAGGATAAATACTATGAACAATTTACCGAAAGTAAAAATTGGTATTGTGGCTGTAAGCCGTGACTGTTTTCCGGCATCGCTTGCAGTGAACAGAAGAGAAGCCCTGGTGAAAGCTTATCAGGCGAAGTATGATGGGGCGGATATCTACGAGTGTCCTGTCTGCATCATTGAGAGCGAGATTGACATGGTGAATGCCCTGAAGGATATCAGGGAGAACGGCTGTAATGCGCTCTGTGTATATCTGGGCAACTTCGGTCCGGAGATTTCCGAGACGCTGCTTGCGAAACATTTCGAAGGCCCGAAGATGTTCGTGGCTGCCGCTGAGGAATCCCAGAATGACCTGATCCAGGGACGCGGCGATGCCTACTGTGGTATGCTGAATGCAAGCTATAATCTGAAGCTGCGCAATGTGAAGGCATATATTCCGGAGTATCCTGTAGGGGATGCGGAGGACTGCGCAGACATGATCCATGAGTTTATTCCGATCGCTCGGGCAATCGTTGGATTATCCAGCTTAAAGATTATTTCCTTCGGTCCCAGACCGCTTAATTTCCTGGCTTGTAATGCACCCATCAAACAGCTGTATAACCTGGGTGTTGAGATTGAGGAGAACTCTGAGCTTGATCTGTTCGAAGCATTCAACAAGCATGCGGATGACCCTCGTATTCCGGATGTCGTAAAGGATATGGAAGAAGAACTGGGCGACGGCAATAACAAGCCGACGATCCTGCCGAAGCTGGCACAGTATGAGCTGACACTGCTTGACTGGATCGAAGAGCACAAGGGATATCGTGAGTATGTGGCAATCGCTGGCAAATGCTGGCCTGCTTTCCAGACGCAGTTCGGATTTGTTCCCTGCTATGTAAACAGCCGCCTGACAGGAAGAGGGATTCCGGTATCCTGTGAAGTAGATATTTACGGATGCTTGAGCGAGTTTATCGGTACGGCAGTCAGTGATGATATCGTAACCCTGTTAGACATCAACAATTCCGTTCCGAAGGATATGTATAAAGAGTCCATCGAAGGAAAATTCGATTATAAGTTTACGGATACCTTTATGGGATTCCACTGCGGCAATACCTGCTCCAAGAAGCTGTCCAAGTGCAGCATGGAGTACCAGATGATCATGGCAAGAACACTTCCGGAAGAAGTGACACAGGGTACTCTGGAAGGCGATATCGCACCCGGCAATATCACATTCTACCGTCTGCAGAGTACAGCGGATAATATCCTGCGGGCATATGTGGCAGAGGGCGAGATCCTTCCCGTAGCTAGCAAGTCTTTCGGTGGTATCGGAGTATTCGCTATTCCGGAGATGGGAAGATTCTATCGTCATGTGCTGATTGAGAAGAATTATCCTCATCACGGTGCGGTTGCTTTCGGTCATTTCGGCAAGGCTTTGTTCGAGGTATTTAAATATATCGGAGTGGATGTAAGCGAGATCGGTTACAATCAGCCGAAGAGTCTGCCGTATCCGACGGAGAATCCTTTCGCATAAATAGTTTTCAAGTAAATCAGGGTGGCCGGTGACTCATATGAGTCATCGGCCACCCTGTTATGGATTATTTATTTTCCGGCAGTCCTTATTGTGGATTATATAGTATCCAGAATTACATTATGGTATCCAATGTTGAGCCGGCATTAAAAGCATTGTAACCGCCCTGGTTTGTATAAGTCTTTCCTGCCAGCGTATTGCCCTGTGCGGCGTAGCGGTAGATCTGATTGATTCTGTCGGTCATCTTTTCTCCGAAAGAGTAGGCACCGCTGAACAGATCGCCTACATTACTCATATCGGAAGCTTTGAATTTCTCCTCGTCAATAGACATCGTCTTGTCGGAATTGACCGTGATGCCCATTTTGGAAAAGGCACTCTTGTTGCCGCTGATAAGCGTTTTCAAGTAATCAACCTGCTTTACCACGTTAGAGTTCTTGCTCTTAGCAGCGTCATTTACCAGTGTATTGTAATCCTTAATCAGAGTAGAGAAAATATTATAGATGGAATCCTTGTTGCCGTTGTCGAAGGCCATGGCGCCCAGCTTCTCAACAGACTTGTAAAGTGCGCTCGCCGTCGTAGCGATATCCGTGTCGGAGACAGTCTTGTCATCCGTCTTGTTGCTCGTGGAAGCACTGCCCATGCTGCCGGCATATTTTGCCTTGGAAGAGGTAACGGATTCGCCCTCGCCTGCCTTCCGGTAGATCTTGCTTGCCCTGTCGGCTGCCTTATCCGCGAAGGATCCAATGCCCTTGAACAGAGTAGATATCGTAGGAACATTGGTAGCGCCGGTTTTCTCGTTTACTTTCTTGAATGTGTCCTCGTCAATTGATAAGGTGCGGTCCGCATTCATCGTGATGCCGATCTTGGCAAATAATTTGTAATTCTGATAAGTATAATCGTTCAATGCATCCGCCTGAGCCTGCACGGCGCTGTTCTTGCTCTTGGATGCGTTGGTCATCATGGAATTGTAATCCTTGACGAAGGCTGATACCTTGTCATATAATTCGTCGATGTTGTCTGCGCTGTAATCAAGCGCGTTCATGCCTGTAGCGGTCTCATAGAATTTCCTTGCCGCGCTGGCAGATGCTGCGTCTGTTTCCTTTGTCTTCGAGCTTTTTTTCGAAGAATCTGTCTCATCTTCCTCTTTCACTTTAGCATAATAAGATTTCATCATCTTACCATAGCTGCCGTTCTTAATAGAAGCATAATCGGATAATAAAGTTGCTCCGCCAATTTCGCCGGAACCGGATCCACTGCCCAGCAGAGCGGAATAAGTATCGTTGAGACCAGAACTTAAACCATTTAAACCAATTCCCATAGTAATCACCCTCCATGTCGTGTTATGAATTTGACTTCCTTGTCGTTTGATTAATACACTTCTATATATTATCTCGGCATTTCTATTGATTTATAAAGAGGATAATCTAAAATTCCATGTTCTTTCATAACATTTTTACAGATGTTCACAACATTTTTATATGTAAAACCCGTCATTCCAGTTTCAGATCATTCTCCTTGATCCACCCGATCTTACGGAGCAGATTGCACAGGATCAAAGAGATCAGGGCAGGCAGGATGAAACTGACCAGAATCAACCCGGTCCAGTCAAACGCGGTGACCGCGGTTTTGCTGCCGGCAGCTATATCATTGACCCAGCCGGTATAGATGCCGATCTGCCCCACCAGGCCGCAGGTGCCCATGCCGGAAGAGACGGGAGTGCCGTTCATCTGAAGTTTGAAGAGACATGTGGCGATGGGGCCGGTGACTGCGGAAGCTGCGATGGGCGGGATCCAGATTTTAGGATTTTTCAGGATGTTTCCCATCTGGAGCATGGAGGTGCCCAGCCCCTGGGAAACCAGGCCGCCCCACCTGTTTTCCCTGAAACTCATTACCGCAAAGCCCACCATATTGGCACAGCAGCCCGCCACGGCGGCGCCGCCTGCAAGCCCTGTCAGGGAGAGGGCGGCACAGATGGCTGCGGAGGAGATGGGAAGGGTCAGCGCGATTCCCACCAGCACGGAAACGATGATACCCATTAAGAAGGGCTGCAGGTCGGTAGCCCACATGATCAGCCGGCCGACAGAGCTTGCGGCAGCGCCGATGCCCGGCGCCAGAAGCGTAGACAGTGCCACACCTGCGAAGATTGTTACAAAGGGAGTGACAAGAATGTCAATTTTGGTTTCTTTGGATACAATTTTACCGCATTCGGCCGCCAGAATAGCGATAATCAGAACAGCCAGGGGTCCTCCCGCACCGCCCAGCTCATTGGCTGCGCCGCCCACGGCCGCCAGGGAGAAGAGCACAAGCGGCGGAGCCTGCAGGGCAAAACCGATGGAAATGGCCATGGCCGGACCGGCCACCGCGGCGGCGTAGGTACCGATGGTCACCAGATATTCCAGACCGGTCTGTTGGCCCAGCGTCTTGATGATCGTACCGATCAGGAGAGAGCAGAACAGACCCTGTGCCATGGCGCCCAGACAGTCTACGCCGTACCTTTTAAAGGAGAAAATGATGTTTTTGCGTTTCAAAAATTCTTTCATCTTGGGAATTTTCCTTTCTGGGAATTTAGTGTAAAGTCAACTGTCTTGTCAGTAGACTAACTCATATTGTAATGCCTTGTGGAAAGATGTCAAGAACAAAAATGCTAAAGTTACGGCAAACGCGTAACTGTTCACGGTCTGGCCGCTCACGAAAACGCCTCTTTGCTCATCATAATCTTTGTGTTAGAATATTCCTATAGTGAAAGGTAAAGAGAGGTTCCCCATATGGCATTCGTACATTTACACGTCCACACCGAATACAGTCTTCTGGACGGTTCCAACAAGATAAAAGAGTATGTCAAGCGTGTCAAGGAGCTGGGTATGGACAGCGCGGCGATCACGGATCATGGCGTTATGTACGGCGTCATTGACTTTTATAAGGAAGCTGTTGCGGCGGGGATCAATCCGATCATCGGCTGTGAGGTCTATGTGGCTCCCGGATCCCGTTTCGACAGGGAGTTAACCGGCGGCGATGACAGATATTATCATCTGGTGCTGTTGGCAGAGAATAATACGGGCTATGCCAATCTGATGAAGATTGTCAGCTGTGGGTTTACGGAGGGGTATTACTACAGGCCTCGTGTGGATATGGAAGTCCTGCAGGAATATCATGAAGGAATCATTGCGCTGTCGGCCTGCCTGGCTGGTGAGGTGCAGCGCTATATCCAGAAAGGGCTGGTGGATGAAGCCGGTAAGGTAGCGAAGCGGTATGAGGCCTGTTTTGGCAAGGGTAACTTTTTCCTGGAGCTGCAGGACCACGGGATTCCCACACAGCAGATGGTGAATTCCACACTGCTGAGGATGAGTCAAGAGCTGGACATCCCGCTGGTGGCCACCAACGATGTACACTACACCTATGCGGAGGATGCCCAGCCTCACGACATCTTGTTGTGTCTGCAGACCGGCAAGAAGCTGGCGGATGAGGACCGCATGCGCTATGAGGGCGGTCAGTATTATGTGAAGAGTGAAGAGGAAATGAAGGGCCTTTTCCCCTATGCCTGGGAGGCGGTGGAGAATACCCAGCGCATCGCAGACAGATGCCATGTGGAGATTGAGTTCGGCAAGTATAAGGTGCCTCACTATGAGGTGCCGGAGGGCTATGATTCCTGGACGTATCTGAACAAGCTGTGTCAGGACGGCATGGCCAAGCGGTATCCCGATGATGACGGGACGCTGCAGAAGAGGCTGGAATATGAGCTGGGCATTATCAGGGATATGGGGTTTGTGGATTATTTCCTTATAGTATGGGATTATATTAATTACTGCAGGGAGAATGATATTGCAGTGGGGCCCGGGCGTGGATCCGCGGCGGGCAGTATCGTCTCCTACTGTCTGCGGATTACGAATATCGACCCCATCAAGTATAGTCTGCTGTTCGAACGCTTCCTGAACCCGGAGCGTATTTCTATGCCGGATATTGATGTGGATTTCTGCTTCGAGAGACGGCAGGAGGTGATTGACCATGTCAACCGGAAGTATGGCAAGGACCGGGTAGTGCAGATCGTGACCTTCGGTACGATGGCGGCGAAGGGGGTGATCCGCGATGTGGGACGGGTGATGGATCTGCCTTACTCCTTTGTGGATTCTATCGCCAAGATGATCCCCAATGAGCAGAATCAGGGGGTACCGATCAAGAGAGCGCTGGAGATGAATCCGGAGCTTCGTAAATTATATAACGAAGACGAACAGGTGCACACACTGATCGAGATGAGCAAGCGTTTAGAGGGGTTGCCCAGACATACTTCCATGCATGCGGCGGGCGTAGTGATCTGTCCCGATGCGGCGGACAAGTTCGTGCCCCTTTCCCGGGGATCGGACGGTTCCATCACCACCCAGTTTACCATGACAACCATAGAGGAACTGGGGCTTCTCAAGATGGATTTCCTGGGACTGCGGACACTCACCGTGATTCAGAGTGCGGTGCAGATGGTGGGGAAAAGCACAGGTGTGTTTATTGATATCGATGCCATCGATTACGATGACCAGGCAGTGCTGGCATCCCTGGGCACCGGTAAGACGGACGGTGTGTTCCAGCTGGAGAGCGGCGGAATGAAGGGATTCATGAAGGAGTTGAAGCCCAAGAGCCTGGAGGATGTGATCGCCGGGATTTCCCTGTATCGTCCCGGACCCATGGATTTTATTCCGAAATATATCAAGGGGAAGAATAACCCGGAGTCCGTCACCTACGATTGCCCGCAGCTGGAGCCTATTCTGGCTCCCACCTACGGCTGTATCGTCTATCAGGAGCAGGTCATGCAGATCGTGCAGGATCTGGGCGGCTATACGATGGGGCGCAGCGATCTGGTGCGCCGTGCCATGAGCAAGAAGAAGCAGTATGTGATGGAGCAGGAACGCAAGAATTTCACCTACGGCAATCCGGAGGAGGGGGTGCCGGGCTGCGTGGCGAACGGCATCAGCCCGGATGTGGCGAACCATATATATGATACGATGATGGATTTCGCGAAATATGCTTTTAATAAGTCACACGCGGCCTGCTATGCGGTGGTGGCATACCAGACGGCTTATCTGAAATACTATTATCCGGTGGAGTTTATGGCGGCGCTTATGACTTCCGTGATCGATAATCCGAATAAAGTGTCAGAATATATCATGACCTGCCGCAATATGGGGATCCAGATCCTGCCGCCGGATATCAACGAAGGGGAGATCGGTTTTTCGGTATCGGGGAAGCAGATCCGGTATGCGCTGACTGCCATCAAGAGTGTGGGAAGGCCGGTTATCGATACCGTGGTCACCGAGCGCAGGGCACGGGGGCCCTATACCAATCTGAAGGATTTTATTACCCGTATGGCGGACAAGGAAGTGAATAAGCGCGCCATAGAACACTTCATCAAGGCAGGCGCCATGGACAGCCTGGGCGGTACACGCAAGCAGTTTATGAGCATATATATCCAGATCATGGATAATATCCAGCATGATAAGAAGAATAATATGGCAGGACAGCTTTCGCTGTTCGATGTGGTATCGGAGGATCATAAAGAGGAATTTGAGGTGAAAATGCCTGACGTGGGGGAGTATTCCAAGGAGATGAAGCTGGCCTTCGAGAAAGAAGTGCTGGGCATCTATATCAGCGGGCATCCTCTGGAGGAGTACCAGGAAATGTGGCGT
The DNA here is from genome assembly GCA_910575245.1 of Clostridia bacterium. Classification (GTDB taxonomy): domain Bacteria; phylum Bacillota; class Clostridia; order Lachnospirales; family Lachnospiraceae; genus UBA3282. The sequence goes on from CAJTEN010000001.1 coordinate 525,700, forward strand.
AAGAACACCACCAATACTACGGCGGACTTTATGCTGGACGAGGAGACCGGTGAAATAGCAGTGCAGGACGGCCGTATCGTCACCATAGGAGGCATGATCACTGACAAAAAGATCAAGTATACGAAGAATGAAAAGGTGATGGCCTTCCTGCAGGTGGAAGATCTGCTGGGCTCCGTGGAGGTGATCGTATTTCCAGGGCAGTATGAGAGATTCGGCAGGAATATCGTGGAGGATAATAAAGTCTTTATCAGGGGACGGGTTTCTGTGGAAGAAGAGAAGGACGGTAAGCTGATCTGTGAACAGATTACGCCCTTCGAGAGTATTGCCAGGAAGCTGTGGATCAAGTTCTCCACAAAGCAGGATTACGAAGCGCACAAGGATGAGCTGTTCGACGCCCTTCGCCAGTCGGAGGGGAAAGACAGCGTGGTGATCTATGTGGCCGATCCCAAGGCGATGAATGCACTGCCCCGCAACTGGAATGTGAATGCGGGAGAGGAACTTGTGGGGCAGTTGGAAGAGATGTACGGGAAAGAGAATGTGAAAGTGGTGTGAGCAAAATTAGAAAAATATTGAAATAGATGCTTGTTTAGAGTAAAATACAGTTAGGATTCAGCATAGAAAGGCATGGTGTGAGTATGGCGAAAGAGATTAAGACAATAGGTGTCCTGACAAGCGGCGGTGATGCGCCGGGCATGAATGCGGCTATCCGTGCAGTCGTCAGAAAGGCACTGTCTAACGGCGTTAAGGTGAAGGGAATCAAGAAAGGCTACAGAGGCCTTCTGAATGAAGAAATCATAGATTTGGAGAGATGGTCAGTATCTGACACGATTCAGAAGGGCGGTACGATATTGGGTACGGCACGCTGTTCAGAGTTCCGTACGGAAGAGGGACAGCTGAAGGGTGTGGAGATCTGCCGGAAACATGGAATAGACGGTTTGATCGTTATCGGCGGTGACGGATCTTACCGCGGTGCCCAGGCACTGGCCAGACATGGGATCAACACAATAGGAATTCCGGGTACGATCGATCTGGACATCGCCTGTACGGAGTATACGATCGGCTTTGATACGGCGATCAATACAGCCATGGAGGCCATCGATAAGATCAGAGATACCTCATCCTCCCATGAACGCTGCAGTATTATAGAGGTTATGGGGAGAAATGCCGGTTATATCGCCCTGTGGTGTGGTATTGCGAACGGCGCCGAGGATATTCTGCTTCCTGAGAAGTATGATTATAACGAGCAGCAGATCATCAACAATATTATTGCAAGCAGGAAGCGCGGCAAGACCCATCATATCATCATCAATGCAGAGGGAATCGGCCATTCCACTTCCATGGCCAGACGTATAGAGGCGGCTACGGGCATGGAGACCAGAGCCACAATTTTAGGATACATGCAGCGAGGCGGTGCACCTACCTGCAAGGACCGTTATTACGCATCCATTATGGGTGCCTATGCGACGGATATCTTATGCGAAGGCAAGAGCAACAGAGTAGTAGGTTACCAGCATGGTGAATTCCTTGATTTTGATATCGAGGAGGCGCTGAACATGCATAAGGAAATCTCAGACTACCAGTATGAGGTTGCAAGGATCTTAGCTATCTAGTACCGCGTTGCCGCCATCCTCTGCCGTATTCTGATACAAATATCAGGTACTGCTTTTCGCTGTTATTTAGGCAATGCTGTACTGACAATTGAATAACATCTGTCATGAATGGAACGGCATTTCCCACAGACCATGAGGCTTGAGACAGTGAGAGGTTTCAGTGGGAAGCGGCAATGGAGGATTGGAAAATCAGGAGCAGGCCGCAGCGTGACAGATTACAGAAGGCATAGCATTCCCCGCAGATGGCAAGTTTGCGGGGAATTATCATGAGAAGACAAAGGGAAAGAGAAAGACAATGATCACAAGTTTCAGTAACAAATCCGTCAGAGAGATCGTACAGCTTAATCAGAAGGCCAGGGCCCGCAATAAGGCGGGGATGTTTGTGGTGGAAGGCGTCAAGATGTTTCAGGAGGCGCCGGAAGAGAGGATTGTCAGGGTATATATTGCGCAGAGAGCGGATAGAGGACTGCGGGAAGTGTATGGAAAGAAACTGGACAGGGTATCCTGTGAGGTTGTTGCGGATGAGGTCTTTGACAGAATGTCCGATACGAAGACGCCGCAGGGAGTTCTCACCCTTGTCAGGCAATACCAGTACAGGCTGCAGGAGCTGCTTGCGGGGAAACTCTATATTCTTCTGGAAGACATACAGGATCCTGGAAATCTGGGAACCATCTTTCGGACCGCAGAGGCTGTAGGGGCGGACGGTATTATTATGAGCAGCCATACAGTGGATATCTATAATCCGAAGACGATTCGTTCTACTATGGGATCGATTTACAGAGTGCCCTTTTTCTATACAGAAGATATCTGTGATACGATCCGGGTTCTGCAGAATAATGAGATTCATGTGTACGCAGCGGAGCTTAACGGTGAGAAGTTTTATGATGAATATGATTATCGTGGCGGCACGGCGTTTCTGGTCGGCAATGAAGGAAACGGCCTGCGGGAGGAGACGGCCGCGTGTGCCGATGCACGTATCAGTATTCCCATGGAAGGCAACGTGGAATCTCTGAATGCAGCCACAGCATCGACAGTGTTATTTTATGAGGCGTACAGGCAGAGAAGACGCAGCTGAGAGTATCGTCTGCCACAGATGATCTGCCGTGGCAAAAGAAGGGAAAATGTGAGAAAAAGCAAAATGCTAAATCTTGATTTGATAAAAGTAGAACATCCTGTTGTATACAAAGCCGGCGCAAATAAAATACGAACGATATTTTATTGATAAAATCGTGGGTTTTGCAAGTGACACAGTGTGTAATCTTCTGACAGTGCAGATATGGATTAAAACGAGATTAGTTCATTAAATTTAGATTTAAACGACGATGGTGTCATTTGTTTAAGCCGGATACCCAATATGTTTGAGATATTTCTTCAGCAGCATCTGAGATGCTTTTTAAATAACGGTCGAGATGTTTTCTTATATAACAGATGAGACGTACCTGGTATTTTATATTAAAAACGCGTGTTTTTCAACAAAAGCCAAGCCCGGAAAATACGGTAATTAATGCTGGCAGCAGAGACAGAAGGGATTTGGGATTTGTGATGCATTGGATAGGGAGGGAAATATGAAGATAGGATTTATAGGCCTGGGAAATATGGCCAAGGCAATGATCGGCGGCATGCTGCAGAAAGGGATTGTGCGCAAGTGTGATATCCTGGGTTCTGCCAGGTCGAAGGAGACTTTGGAGACAGTCCGCCAAAACTATGGAATAGAGACGAAAGCCGGCAACAGAGAAGTGGCCGGAGAGGCTGATGTATTGATCCTTGCCGTAAAACCGCAGTTTTTCCAGACGGTCATAGAGGAGATCAGAGATGAGGTCTCGGCGGAGACGCTGGTGATCAGCATTGCTGCAGGTAAAACGATGGATTGGATCGGGCATATCTTTAATAAGGAAATAAAGCTGGTGCGCTGCATGCCCAACACGCCTGCGCTGGTGGGTGCGGGATGTACCGGAGTCTGTGCCAATGCACGTGTATCGCAGGAGGAGACGGAGCTTAGCCTGCGTCTGATGGAGAGCTTCGGTAAGGCCAGCCTTGTACCGGAGTCTCTGATGGATGCGGTGGGCGCTGTCAGCGGCAGTTCTCCGGCTTATGTATTTATGTTTATCGAAGCCATGGCGGATGCGGCAGTGGCGGCGGGAATGCCCAGGCCACAGGCCTGCGAATTCGCGGCGCAGGCGGTCTTTGGTGCGGCGAAGCTGATGCTGGAGAGCGGAAAACATCCGGGAGAATTAAAGGACATGGTGTGCTCGCCGGGCGGCACGACGATACAGGGCGTGCGTGTCTTAGAGGAGCGGGGCATGCGCGGGGCTGTCATGGATGCGCTCGGAGCAGCCGTGGAACAGTCCCGGAAATTATGACAAGAAAGTTAACAATTAACATTTTTTTCATAATTCAGTCATTAGTTAAAATGGAATAAAAATAAGACAAGCTGCATAAACTTGACAAAGACCAGGTGTTTTGCTAAAATTATCCATATTTCAGGAGTTAACAATTTTGTAATATTTTAGTATTATAGTAACAACATGACACTCCTTGTTGTTATGAATTGCGCTCGTGCTGCCGGTGGCCGCACGGGAAGCAAATATAAATCAGGATACTATTTGGCAAACATCAAAAATTTATTTTGAAGAAAGATGGAGGATAATATTTATGCTGAGAAGCAGAAGAGTATCTGTTCTGTTGGCCGGCCTCATTCTTTGTCTGGGTTTAGCAGTTATGGTCCGGCTGGATGCGGAAGCATCTACCAAGAAGGAATACTTTGATTCTCTGAGCGTGGGGATATCACAGATTGTTGACCCGACGGTAGAGGCGGTGGATCAGAAAGCGATTGAGGAGCTGACGCAGATATCTGAGGCGAATGCCTCTCAGGAAGAGGAAGAATCCGACTTGGTGATGGTCAATGTGCAGGTGGCTATGAACGTCAGGGCGGAAGCTGCCGAGGAATCCGATAAAGTCGGTGTGCTGTACAAGGACTGCGGCGGCAGGATACTGGAGCGCAAGGACGGCTGGACGAGACTGAAGAGCGGAGACCTGATCGGCTGGGCAAGTGATGAGTATCTCCTGTTCGGGGATGAGGCCAGAGAAATGGCTGACGATGTGGGGAACCTGATCGTTCAGATTGAGACGGATACGCTGCGCATCCGGAGAGAACCTGATACGGAAGCGGAGGTATTCGGAGTTCTGACCGGTGATGACGAATTAGAGATGATCGAATATGTGGATAACGACTGGATCAGCGTTGACTACGAGGGAGAGACGGGATATGTTTCTGCAGAGTATGTGGATGTGGATTTCCATATCGATGCGGGAGAGACACTGGCTGCCATTCGGGAGAGAGAAGAGGCGGAGCGCCTGGCGAAACTGAAGGCCAACCAGGGTGCGGTTGTGGTAGGCGGAGATGATACCAAGCTTCTTGCAGCTCTGATACAATGCGAGGCGGGCAGTGAGACCTACAACGGCAAGCTGGCTGTTGGAGCGGTGGTGATGAACCGTGTCAGAAGCGGGGCTTATCCGAATACGGTTTCGGGTGTTATTTTTGCATCCGGACAGTTTACACCGGCATTAAACGGCAAGGTAGCCAGAGTATATACAAACGGCAGTATCTCGGACAGCTGTTATGAAGCGGCGAGGGCAGCGATCAACGGGGAAACCAATGTGGGAGGTGCGACGCACTTCAGAAGAGCCGGAAACCACGATGGCATCCTGATTGATAATCAAGTATTCTGGTAAAGATTAAAAGCGAATGATAGTTGCAGGTTAGGATATAATATAGTAGAATAGGGTATGGAGGATGACAGACAACAGAGGAAAGGAGCGGGGGTTATGGCTGTCTTTACGGATATGAATTTGACGATGTTCTGGCTGATCGTTCTCGTAGCGCTGGTCGTTATAGAATTGCTGACGATGGGACTTACTACTGTCTGGTTTGCAGGCGGTGCATTGATCGCAACCATTGCGGCGGTCTTTCATACACCCTTTTTCCTGCAGGTGATTCTGTTTCTTGCGGTGTCTGCCGTCCTGCTTATTTTTACAAGACCCCTGGCGGTCAAGTATTTTAACAAGGACAGGGTCAGGACCAATGCGGAGAGTCTGGTGGGACATCAGGCGATCGTGATCAGTGAGATCGATAATCTGCAGGGCATCGGCCAGGTCAACGTGGGCGGTATGGAATGGTCTGCCAGAACACGGATTGACGGTGTCAGGCTGCCGGTTGGGACAGTGACCACAATACTGGGGATCAATGGTGTCAAGTTGATCGTCGAAGAGAGAAAAGAGGTATAAGAATGGGTGGATTGATTGCGTTGGTAGTAGTTCTGATCCTGGCGGTGATGATCTTATTATCCTGTATCAAGATCGTACCGCAGGCAAATGCGTTTGTTGTGGAGCGGCTGGGCGCTTATCAGCAGACCTGGTCAGTAGGGCTTCATATCAAGGTGCCTTTTATCGACAGGGTGGCCAAGAGAGTTATCCTGAAAGAGCAGGTTGTGGATTTCGCGCCGCAGCCGGTAATCACGAAGGATAATGTAACCATGCGGATCGATACGGTCGTATTCTTCCAGATCACGGATCCGAAGCTCTTTGCTTATGGTGTGGAGAACCCGATCATGGCGATCGAGAACCTGACAGCTACGACGCTCCGTAATATCATCGGTGAGATGGAGCTGGATCAGACGCTGACATCCAGAGAGGTAATCAATACGAAGATGCGGGCATCCCTGGATATCGCTACAGACCCGTGGGGTATTAAGGTAAACCGTGTGGAACTTAAGAATATCATTCCTCCGGCGGCAATTCAGGATGCCATGGAGAAGCAGATGAAGGCAGAGCGTGAACGCCGGGAAGCGATCCTGCGTGCAGAAGGTGAGAAGAAGTCAACCGTCCTGGTTGCGGAAGGTAAGAAAGAATCCGCAATTCTGGAGGCCGAGGCGGAGAAGCAGTCTGCGATTCTGCGTGCAGAGGCAGAGAAAGAGAAGATGATCCGCGAGGCGGAAGGTGAGGCCGAGGCGATCCTGAAGGTACAGCAGGCAACTGCAGACGGTATCCGGATGATCCGTGAAGCCGGTGCAGACGAGTCGGTACTCAAGATTAAGAGCCTGGAGGCATTCGAGAAAGCGGCTGACGGGCAGGCAACCAAGATTATCATTCCTTCTGAGATTCAGGGGCTGGCAGGACTTTCATCGGCGATTAAAGAGGTATGGAAATAACGGCTGAGATTCTTGAACGGTTACAGAGACAGAAGCAGTTGATCAGAGCGGGGCGGTTCGGAGGAACCGTCCTGCGTTTCGTATACGGACAGAAAGTATACATAAGAACGGGAGGCTATTATGAATTTAACAGGACGGCATTTTTTAAAACTTCTGGATTTTACACCGGAAGAGATTACCTACATGCTGGATGTGGCAGCGGATCTGAAGGATAAGAAGAAGATGGGGATACCGACGGATATCCATCGAGGCAAGAACGTGGCCCTGATCTTCGAGAAGACGAGCACGAGGACACGCTGTTCCTTCGAGGTGGCAGCTCATGATCTGGGTATGGGTACCACTTATCTGGATCCCTCCGGTTCCCAGATCGGCAAGAAGGAGAGTATTGCGGATACGGCCCGTGTTTTGGGGCGTATGTATGAAGGAATCGAATACCGCGGCTTCGGGCAGGAGATTGTGGAACAGCTGGCGTCCCATGCCGGTGTGCCGGTATGGAACGGACTGACCAACGAATTCCATCCCACACAGATGCTGGCAGACTTGCTGACCATTCGGGAGCACTTCGGGCATCTGAAAGGCATCAGGCTGACTTATATGGGCGATGCCCGTTACAATATGGGCAATTCTCTGATGGTCGCATGTGCCAGAATGGGTATGCACTTTACCGCATGTACCACGAAAGCTTATTTTCCGGAGGCAGAGCTGGTGCGTACCTGTGAAGAGATCGCTGCGCAGACCGGCGGAAGCGTTACGCTGACTGAGGATGTGGCCCAGGGTGCGGGCGGCGCGGATGTGATTTACACGGATGTGTGGGTTTCCATGGGAGAACCGGCTGAGGTATGGGAGAGCCGTCTTCGTGAGCTGATGCCATATCAGGTAAACCGTAAGGTGATGGATTATGCGGGAGAGAAAGCCGTCTTTATGCACTGTCTGCCGGCGTTCCATGATCTGAATACGGGAATCGGCAGAGAGATCCATGAGAAATACGGCATCAGTGAGATGGAAGTGACGGATGAAGTATTCGAGTCGAAGCAGTCCATCGTCTTCGATGAGGCGGAGAACCGTATGCATACCATCAAAGCAGTGATGGCAGTAACGTTAGGAGAATACAAGTTATTATAATGAAAACAGATAAATCAGATATATTGACATTGTTAAGAAACAGTGAAGACTATGTGTCAGGGCAGCAGCTGTGTGACCGCTTCGGTGTTACCAGAACTGCTGTCTGGAAAGTCATCAATCAGTTAAAAGAAGAAGGCTATCAGATAGAGTCGGTGACCGGCAAGGGATACCGTCTGACGGAAAGTCCCGCAGATGTGCTGTCGGCAAGTGAGATTGCCAGCAGACTGACTACCGGATGGGCCGGAAGGAACCTGTACTATCTGGACACTACCGGATCGACTAATAACGATGCGAAACGGCTGGGAGAGACGGGGGAGCCCCACGGCACTGTCGTGGTGGCGGATGTCCAGACCGCCGGCAAAGGCCGAAGGGGCCGGAGCTGGCAGTCTCTGGCCGGCACGGCGCTTTCCTTTACGCTTCTCCTGCGGCCGGATTTCGCGCCGGATAAGGCGTCCATGATCACCCTGGTTATGGCGCTGAGCGTGGCGGAAGCGGTGGAAGAGACTGTCCCGGCGGCGGCAGGAATCAAGTGGCCTAATGATATCGTGGTGAATAAGAAGAAAATCTGCGGTATGCTGACAGAGATGACGATGACGCCGGAAATGGATGAGATACAGTATGTGGTGGTAGGTGCGGGCATCAATGTCAACAATGCAGGCATAGAAGAGTTCCAGGAGGAGGTGCGCCCGACAGCCACTTCCCTGCGGATAGAAACCGGACAGCTGGTTGGCAGGGCGAAGCTGCTAAACAGGATACTGATGCGGTTTGAAGAGAACTATGGGATTTTTCTGGAAACACTGGATCTGTCCAGACTGAAGGAGCAGTATCAGAAACATCTGGTCAACATGGGGGCGCAGGTCAGAGTACTGGATCCTGGTGGGGAATATACCGGAATATCGGAAGGGATCGATAATCGGGGAGAACTGATCGTAGTGAAGGAAAACGGAGAGAAAATACCGGTCTACGCAGGTGAGGTTTCTGTGCGCGGACTGTATGGGTATGTGTGATGGAAGAAGATAAGAGAATCGTGCTCTGCGGAGCGAATGCCTATGAGCAGAAGTATTATTTCAATGAAAAATTTGCGCAGATTCCGGAGTCGGTCAAAGAAGAACTACAGGTGATCTGTGTTCTTTTTACGGAGGAAGTGGGCGGTATCTTTACGGTTGTCTTCGAGGAGGACGGCAGTATTGTACTGGAAACCAATGCAAAAGAGGATGATCTTTTGTATGACGAGATCGGGAGCGGCCTGCTGGTGGGGGAAGTGCGGCGGAACCGGCAGGAACTGCTGGAGTCGCTGCAGTTGTATTACAGGGTCTTTATCCTGCATGACAGGTCGGTGTTGGAAGAAGAGTAAGAAAATTACGATTGGAACGATTGGACATAAGAATGAGTGATTTATTACACAAGCTGACGATAGGGAACGTCACTTTAGATAACAATATCATATTGGCACCGATGGCAGGCGTGACAGACCTGCCTTTTCGTTTATTGTGCGGGGAACAGGGGGCCGGCTTATGCTGTATGGAGATGGTCAGTGCGAAGGCGATTCTGTACCGGAATAAAAATACAGAAAGTCTGCTTCAGATTCATCCCCAGGAAGGGACAGCCTCCCTGCAGCTGTTTGGCTCTGACCCGAAGATCATCAGTGAGATGGCGAAACAAATTGAGGACAGGCCCTTCGCGATTCTGGATATCAATATGGGATGTCCGGTGCCGAAGGTGGTCAATAACGGGGAAGGATCGGCGCTGATGAAACAGCCGAAGTTGGCAGGAGAGATCGTTAAGGCTGTTGTGAAGGCTGTGGATAAGCCGGTGACCGTCAAGATACGGAAAGGCTTTGACGAGGCCCATGTCAATGCGGTGGAGATTGCCCGGATCGCGGAAGATGCCGGCGCTGCGGCTGTAATGGTGCATGGCAGGACCAGGGAACAGTATTATGCAGGAGAAGCAGACTGGGACATCATAGCCAGGGTAAAAGAGAAACTGTCGGTCCCGGTGATCGGAAACGGGGATATTACAGACGGAAGAAGGGCAGAGGATATTATGAAGCAGACTGGCTGCGACGGTGTGATGATCGGACGCGCGGCGCGGGGAAATCCTTGGATTTTCAGGCAGATTGCAGCCTGGCTGCAGGATGGGACGGTATTGCCGAAGCCGGAGAAAGAGGAGATAAAAGCGACTGTTATGCGGCATGCGAAACTGCAGCTGGAATGCAAAGGGGAATATACCGGAATCCGGGAGATGCGCAAGCATGTCTCCTGGTATACTGCCGGGATGCCTGACTCTGCCAGACTGCGGCAGCAGATCAATATGGCGGAGAACTTTGAGGAACTGGAGAGGCTGGTGCGGGAGATGTGAAAATCTGTGTCTTCCCCGGGTCTAAACACGGCGCTGCGGAGGGTGTGAAAAATCCTGGATTATGGGCGGCGGAGGAATTATGCCGCATGGACAGTCCGAAGCATGCATATACTGTGATATGGAAAAGGAGACGATTATATATTATTACCCGATGACGGAAGAGACAGCAAGAGAAGAAAACAGATATGCTGCCAAAAAGCACTGGTTTCAGGATGCGTCCCTGAGGACAGTGCCGATTGCCGGACAGGCACAGTTCAATGTTCTGGGGTGCGCGGTTCCGCCCTTTTACTATCGGCGCAGACCCTGGAAGGCACAGGCTCTTTCTGAGGCGATGGAGACAGTGCTTGGCGACGCACCCGGCATGACAGATACCTGCCTGCATCCTGAGACGGGAGCCTTGCTGACAGAAGAATACCGCCTGAAATGGATGCCCCGCGAGAGCACGGTCCGGCTGCTGGTTCGGCAGTTACTGGAGGAGCATGCCGGGAAGGCGCTTGCCCGGTGGGGCAGGGTGACTGTGCTTCTGGGACAGCCGGAAGACAGGGATAGGCAGATGGAGATGACATGGGAGCTGCTGCAGCCTTTTTTGCCCAGAATCAACCGGATGCTGATCTATTATGAAAAACGGGGCCGGGCACGGGAGGAGGAAGGACAGTATGTGCTGCCGGATCAGGAAGCAGAAACGGCTGACACAGGATATCTGCAGGAAGGGGAAAGAAACATAAAGAGGAGAAAGCGCTATCACCTGTCCGGAGAAGGAAGCGGGGGAAGCAGGAAGCATGACGCAGAGGAACAGGAAGAAGAGGAACTGAAGGAGTATCTGGAAGATTATTATTATGAATACGGATTGGTGCCGCAGCTGGAACCCTATGTACAATCCCGCGCGGCGGGAGAAGAAGCGGCTTTGGCACAACAGGCCGGAGGGGCAAGGACGGCGCGGCTTACATGCGGCAAAGAAAAGTGCGGCGGTATGATTCTGGATTACGGTGGACAGTTCCGTTATCCCAGGATACTGCCGGAGGGAGGGATATATATCGATACCGTATCCGTCATGGAAAAGGAGCGGCAGCTTAGGCGCAAAGGTCTGTCGATTCCCTATTTGTCGCCGCTGAAATATCTTGACACTATGGTAAAAAATAGTTATGATGGATTAGTTATAAAGGGGGCGGGAATTCTCTAGGGCTGCGGACAGAAGTTTTTATCACAATTACTTCTAAAGTCCATGTCACAGGGTGTTATGCCAGAAAGTTCCGGATTTGTCTCTGACAGATCATTCTTATGCAGGAGAATGATCGAAAGACAGATATTTTCACACGAATTTAAGTGTTTGCCAGGCAGACAAAGGGAAGTTGGTGCGGATTCTCCGTAAAAGAAAGAGAATAAAGTGAGTAACAATATGTAGAAAGGGAGTATTATTACCATGCAGGAGAAAAAAAATATCTTAACTTATGAGGGTCTGAAAAAATATGAGGATGAGCTGCACAATCTGAAGGTGGTCAAACGTCAGGAAGTAGCGCAGAAGATCAAAGAAGCGAGAGAGCAGGGCGACTTATCCGAAAATGCCGAATATGATGCGGCGAAAGACGAACAGCGTGATATTGAAGCCAGAATCGAGGAATTAGAGAAGATATTAAAGAATGCGGAAGTAGTCGTTGAAGACGAAGTGGATTTGGATAAGATCAATATCGGATGCCTGGTAAGGATCCTGGATATGGAGTATAACGAGGAGCTGGAGTATAAGATCGTAGGTTCCACGGAGGCCAACAGCCTGAAAGGTAAGATCTCCAACGAATCCCCTGTGGGCAAAGCATTGATTGGATGTAAGGTGGGCGACCTGGTAGAGGTTGAGACGCAGGTAGGGATTGTTCAGTATAAGGTATTGGAAATACAGAGGTCGAATTAACCGATATAATTAAAACGACAGAGAGTAACAGTACAAACAGATTTTTCTATAAAAAGTATGGTGCAAATATCGATGCCCTTTCATATTTGAACTGTTACCGGTTGAGAAAGGTTTAGGTAATAACATGGCAGAAGCACAGAATCAGGGAAACGGGCTTAAGGCACAGGACATGAACCAACTCTTGCAGGTAAGAAGAGATAAGCTGGCTGCGCTGCAGGAGAACGGCAAGGATCCTTTTCAGATCACCAAATATGACGTGACACATCACAGCCAGGAGATCAAAGATAACTTTGATGCCCTGGAAGGGAGTAAAGTGTCTATAGCAGGGCGTATCATGTCCAAACGTATCATGGGAAAGGCTTCTTTCTGCAACTTGCAGGACCTGCAGGGCAATATTCAGGTCTATGTGGCCAGGGACAGTATCGGCGAGGAGGCTTATGCTGATTTCAAGAAATACGATGTGGGCGATATCGCAGGTATCGAGGGTGAAGTATTCAGGACCAAAACAGGTGAGATGTCAGTCCATGCCGCTAAAGTGACACTTCTGTCAAAAAGTCTTCAGATTCTGCCGGAGAAATACCACGGACTGGTAAATACAGACGTCCGCTACCGCCAGAGATATACGGACCTGATCATGAACGAGGATGTGAAGAAAACCTTCGTGGCACGCTCTAAGATCATCAGTTCTATCAGACGCTATCTGGACGGCCAGGGCTTCCTGGAGGTGGAGACGCCTATGCTGGTGTCCAATGCGGGCGGCGCGGCAGCAAGACCTTTCGAGACACATTATAATGCGCTGGACGAGGATGTGAAGCTGCGCATTTCTCTGGAATTATATCTGAAAAGACTGATCGTAGGCGGGATGGAAAGAGTCTATGAGATCGGCCGTGTGTTCCGGAATGAAGGGCTGGACGCGAGACACAATCCAGAGTTCACCCTGATGGAGTTGTATCAGGCCTATACAGATTATTATGGCATGATGGAGCTGACAGAGAATATGTTCCGCCATGTGGCACAGGAGGTATGCGGTACGACCACCATTCCCTACGGCGATGCGATGATCGACTTAGGGAAGCCTTTCGGGCGTATGACCATGGTGGAGGCTGTTAAGAAATATGCAGGCGTGGATTTCGATACCGTGAAAGACACCGCCGAGGCGAAGAAGCTGGCGGATGAGAGAGAGATCCATTATGAAGAGAGGCATAAGAAAGGCGATATCCTGAACCTGTTCTTCGAGGAGTTCGTGGAGGAACATCTGGTGCAGCCCACCTTTATCATGGATCACCCCATCGAGATCTCTCCGCTTACGAAGAAGAAACCGGATAAGCCGGATTATGTGGAGCGTTTCGAACTTTTCATCACGGGACGTGAGATGTGTAATGCTTACTCCGAGTTAAACGACCCGATCGACCAGAGAGAACGGTTCAAGGCGCAGGAAGAGGCGCTGGCAGCAGGGGATGAGGAAGCCAACAGCACGGATGAAGATTTCATGAACGCGCTGGAGATCGGCATGCCCCCGACAGGCGGAATCGGATACGGTATCGACAGACTGGTGATGCTCCTTACGAATTCGCCAGCAATCAGGGATGTTTTACTTTTTCCGACGATGAAAACGCTTGGCGGAAAAGAGCAGGAGAATAAGACCTCTGATCAGGAAAAGAGCGAGAATAATGGCAAGGCTGGGCAGACTGAAAAGAGTGGAAATAATGGCAAGGCCGGGCAGACTGAAAAGAGTGGGAGTAATGGTAAGGCCGGGCAGGATGAAAAGAGTGAGAATAACGTTAAGCAAGGGCAGACTGAGAAGAGCGGGGAGAATGCGCAGAATGCAGACGGCCAGAGACAGTACCAGGCAGTGAAGCAGAGCAGTATCACGAGAGAAAAGGCTTGGGAACTGTTGAAGCAATACAATAAAGAGCCATTCCATCTTCAACATGCGCTGACGGTGGAAGGCGTAATGCGCTGGTATGCGAAGGAACTGGGGTATGCGGAGGAAGAAGAGTTCTGGGGCATTACCGGACTGCTTCATGATATCGACTTCGAACTTTATCCGGAGGAACACTGCCAGAAAGCGCCGGAACTGCTGCGTGCGGCAGGGGTAAGCGAAGACATGATCTACGCGGTCTGCTCTCACGGTTACGGAATCTGCAGTGAACTGGAACCGAGGCTTGAGATGGAGAAAGTGCTCTTTGCGGCCGATGAGCTGACCGGCCTGATCTGGTCCTGTGCGCTGATGCGCCCGTCCAAGAGTACGATGGATATGGAAGTGAAGAGCCTGAAGAAGAAGTTCAAAGACAAGAAGTTTGCGGCGGGGTGTTCCAGAGAGATTATTTCGCAGGGAGCGGAAAGGCTTGGATGGGAGCTGGACGAGTTGTTTGATAAGACGATTCTGGCGATGAGGAGCTGTGAGGCTGCTGTGGCTGAGGCGATGGAGAAGAATAAATAGAGTAAATGTTGGAGCAGCCTCTTCGGTTAATGGAAAATCCGAAGGGCTGCTTTCATTATGTCCTGTATTCAATAATCTTGCAGTTATGTTTTCTGCTGCCGGAGAGGGCATCTTTTTCATAGGTGATTCCCACCAGCAAAACAGGGCATCCAAGGTTTTTCAAAGCGTCCGGATATCTTTTTTGTAGAATCTGGGCAATTGCTCCCTCGGCGGATTTGTTCCACTTCAACTCAATCACCAAAGCCGGCCAGTCGGAGTCGTGACGAGGGATATATACAACATCAGCATAGCCGTCTCCGGCAGGCAGTTCTTCCCATTGAAGATAGTGATCCCTGTAAGTGTAATAAGCAAGCTTAACCACACTGCGCAGACTGTCCTCCCTGTTATAGTGCAAGGGCGCCGTTTCCTCAGCATGTACTCTCTCGATCTGCGCCGCCACTGCATCTTCTTTCTTTTGAAGCGTGTCCAGAAAAAGCTGCTCACTCTGTTTAAGCCGCTTTAGCGTTTCTTCATGCTTCACTTCGCGTATGGATCTTTGAAATTCTAGTTTAATCTCTTCATTTGGAATCTGAACAGTCTTCGTTTCTGAGTCATAGGCCAGATATCCAAAATGGACGAGGAGAGTCAGAATATCGTCTTTTCCCCTGAAAGTTTTCAGATCATTTGCGAAACCAGTTGTATTGATTTTCACATCCACACCGCCGATTAATTCGGCAATTGTTTTCGACAGACCGTTGTAGTCCTGGCTGATATAATCCATTAGACTTTCGGCAGCCGATGTCTCTGTCCAATAAGAATCAAAATCCTCATTCCGAATGGCTTTCATGACTGAATTGGGATTATAGACCGATCCGACACTCTTAAAATGATATCCGTCATACCAACGTTTCATTGACTGGAAGCTGATATCTTTTTCTGCACATAGTTCCCTGACTTCCGATTCTGTAAAGCCAACATACGGCCCGAACTGGCGAGGTTTGATCATAGAAAACTCTTCAAAATCTGAAATGGCCGATTGGGATCCATCCTTCTTAATCGGCAGGATACCGGTCATGTAAGCGGCAGCAACCGCTCTGGGAGTAAAGTTTGTGTTCTTGAACCAGCCTCTAAGCAGATTAAGATAAGCCTGCTGAGCAGCTTCGTCCTCCTTAGCCTCGCGGATCATGGCATCCCATTCATCAATAATGAATATAAATTGCCTGCCGCCATGCCGCTCTACGTATCGAATGATACAATCGTTCAGGCTCCTCTCAGCGGCGAGTTCGGGATCCATGGATTTCAGTTCATCGTGAATGGCTTCCACGATCATATCCGGGACAAGATCCAGAGGCTTTTTCTTTCGCTTCATGTCAGAGATGAAGCCCGTTATGTCTAAGCAAATTACATTATACTGATTCAGGTGTCTGCCATAATCCTGCATTTCGGCGATTTCCTTATCATCGAACAGACTGTGAGAATTGCAGGAGCAATCGTAATAGGCACTGAGCATTTTAGCGGCAAAAGATTTGCCGAAACGGCGTGGCCTGCTGATACATACCAGACTGTCAGAACTGCCTATTCTATGATTCATCAGCCCAATCAGGCCGGTTTTGTCAATATAATCTCCACGGCAGATCTTCTCGAATCCGCTGTTTCCTGGATTAACGTATATACCCATTGAGAGACTCCTTCAGAAGCTTTTTTTGGACAGACAGATTTTTTTATGCCTGATTCCATTTCAGCCTAAACGATACGATTCTGAAAGTCAAGTGAATATGATGGATTTATGGAGGAGGGATGATTGGCTGGAAACAAGGGAGGGCACGTGCTTTGGCGCTATATTTGATATGGATTGGAATGAACTTGTAACATGATAAAAAATAATGTTTTAAAAATATAACATTTCAAGTTGGCATGGTATTTTTTATGATAGAATCAAAGTATGCAGAATGGAGGGATGATCATGAATGAAGTGTTAGGAGAGCGTATTAAGGCGTTAAGAAATGCGAAAAACTTTACGCAGGAGCAGATTGCCGATCAAATTGGTGTAAGCAGACAAAAGTATGCGCGTATCGAGAGTGGGACTAATAGCATTACATTGGATATTCTGTCTAAGATTGCGGAAGTGCTGGATGTAACAGTGGGGGATATTACAAGAATACTTGATGAGACTCCGGTTGTTGAACATAGGGTGGGAGAGAAAGGAAATTCCTCGGGCAAGATATTTGAAATGCTCGATTTCTTCTATGCAAACAAACATCTGTATACAAAGCTTCAGCATGACGATATGGCATAGAGGAGGACATATGCAGGATAGCAGAAGAAGAGAAATTCGAATACAGGCGGATGCGTTCAGAGAAAACTGTAAAGTCAGTGGTTACGGTATTGTTGACTTATTCAAGGATTGTGGAAGAATTGGATTCAAGTTGTTGCGTTATCCTCTTGGAGAAGCGGCCGATCTTGGATTTACATTGATGAAAGATAATGACATAGTAATTTTTACAAATACTTGCAGCCGCTTATCGAGAGAGATATTTACTCTGGCGCATGAGATCGGCCATGTGATTCTTCATTTGGAGAATGCTTTATCATTTATTGACAATAATTTGACTGTTTCGGGCGGAAGCACAGACGAAAAAGAGCAGGAGGCAAATTACTTTGCAGCCTGTTTATTGATGCCTGATGACGAAGTAGATAGATTTTTAGATTTGAAATTAGTGTGTCCGTATTATGGGACAGGTTATAAATATAATATTAGGTATGGAAGAAACAGGGAGTAGCAAATTTACAATTGAGATGCCTGGAGCTAATTCATCTAGTTGAATAAAAATTGCAGGAGCATGTATACAAGATATATTTTTAGGGTGCTTATACAATGACCTTGTGGTACAATGACTAATAGATTATTGTTACTTAATTTGGACTTTATCTATGAGGAACTGAAATAAAAATAAGCTGTCAAACGCTATGGACTATATTTACAGAATCAAAACGAGTAAGTTAAGATTCTAAAAATATTAAATTATGTCAGGGTTGATGACAAAAAATTAAATAAAGGACAAGAGATATCTATGTTGGTTGTTTTGAGGATTTGTAAATATTTTAATTGTAATATGGAAGATATTTGTGATGGATGAAGGCTGGCTGGATATTAGAGAGTATATGATAGAAAGAATATGCCCTAAGTGCAGGGTTCCGATGAATGGTGAAAAGTGTATAAAATCTAATTGTGGTTGTGCTACCAAAATGTCTTCCACAATTTACTGGTGTGACGAGTGTAACATACCTATTTTTGAGAATGTTTGTTCCACCTGTGGAACGAAGGGAAAATATATTTCAACAGATATACGTCCTGTTTTTCCGGAAGAAAACGCGTTGATTTCTATTATTTTAGCGGACGATCCTGCTAAATATCAGGAGTCATCAGTTTGGTATGGCAGTGGAGCATATATAGTAGATGGGAAAAAAGTAAAGATTTCTGTTACTAAAATAAATAAATTATCAATTGAAGAGATAAAGCGAATCAAGGAAAAATATGATTTGTTTACAGGAAAAAGGGATTATACATTTTTTAACGAGTCTGTAGAAAGGTTTATACAAGCAAATACAGACAGATATAACTACATAACAGAAGAAGCCGTTCACTTTGTTCAACAGTACAAGAATAAATACACAGTTGAAGATATGATGGTTTCATTTAGTGGAGGAAAGGATTCTACAGTTACTTCTCATATTGTCAATAAAGCTTTGGGAACCAATAAAGTTCTGCATGTATTTGGGGATACGACACTGGAATTTCCATATACGCTTGAGTATAAGAAGCGTTTTAGTAAAAATGAGGAATCGCAAGGGGTTAGAGTTCTTACCGCTAAGAATAGAGAGAAGAATTTTGAAGAACTATGCGAGATAGTCGGACCCCCGAGTAGAGTTATGAGATGGTGCTGCACGGTATTTAAAACCGGAGCAATTCAAAAAACGATTTCATCTGCATTTAAAGATAAGAATAATATCTTGAGCTTCCAGGGAATCCGGCATAACGAATCATTAAGTAGAAGCAAGTATGAAAGAGAGAGCGAAAGTCCCAAAATTTCAAAGCAGACGGTAGTTTCTCCGATTATCGATTGGTTTGATTTTGATGTATGGTTATATATATTAACAACAAAGATTGATTTTAATTTTGCATATAGACTCGGATGGACACGAATTGGCTGCTGGTGCTGTCCGAATAATGGTGGCTGGTCAGAATTCCTTGCTAAAGTTCATATGTATGATCAGTATTCACATTGGCATGCGTTGCTTGTAAATTTCGCAAAACAAATAGGGAAGCCAGATCCAGAAGCATATGTAGATGAAGGAGGATGGAAAGCGAGACAAGGGGGAAATGGACTTGCGGCAGCTCAGACATCAATCGTTTCATTTGAGCCATGTGCAACAGATGAGAGGGCTTTTAATTATGATTTACAGCGGCCAATAACAGAGGAATTATATGAGCTGTTCAAACCGTTTGGCTATATTAATAAAGAACTGGGAAATAAGCGACTTGGTGAAATATATGTGATGAATAAGGCCGGTAAAGTGGTTTTGATTCTTCAAGGTCGAATTGGCAGTACAAGGCTAAAGGTAATCATAAAAGATATTCATATAGCAAAAGCAAAAACATTGTCGATTGCAGAGGGAAAAGTTCAATGCCAGCTTACGAAATATCAAATGTGTTTGGGATGTAAAGCATGTGAAAGTGTATGTAGATTTGATGCTATTAATGTTAAGGATGATGGAACTGGTAAAATTTTTTATTCGATAGATAATGGCAAGTGTAAGAGATGTACAGAATGTGTAGGACATTTCGATGCGGGATGTTATATGAAAAAAGTATTACGTATAAAGAGGTCATAGTATGACAATGAAAAAAGTTAAATTTAAATTGCAGGGTCATGAAAAGTTTCCTTTGAGGGAAGGATGGATTAACAAGGCGCTCATGATAATTCTCGATACACCAGATGCCTTTTTAAGAAAAGATGCTACAGATATGTTCGGAATCGGTAGTAATATGGTTAAGTCTCTCAGATATTGGATGAGAGCTTTTGGTTTGACAATTGAAAAAGGTTCGTCAGGAGCTGAATTGACAGATATAGGAAAGCTTATTGTCAAATACGATCCATATTTGGAAAATCCTTTTACTTTATGGATTATGCATTCTTGCATTTCGAAAAACAAAGAAGAGGCAACAACTTGGTTTATGTATTTTAATCATTGTGATGCAGATGATCTGAAAAAGAGTGAGATAGAAACGATTCTGTTAAGAGAAGTGAAGAAATATGTTTCCGGCCAAAATTTTTCTGAAAAGTCATTAAGTAATGATGTGGATGTGCTGCTTAATATGTATAGTAAGAATAAAGAAAAAGCAGATCCGGAAGATAGAAGTATTTGTCCGTTTTCTCAGTTGGCTTTAATAAAAAATATGGGCGGAAAATATATTAAAAATCGTCCAAACAAGAAAACTTTTTCAGAAATGATAGTGTTATATGAACTGGTTCTTATGTCAAAAGATTCAGAAGGTATTTCTATTGAGAAGGCAGTCCATGGAGAAAATGGATTGGCCAATATTTATAATTTGACAAGTGTAATGGCGAATGATTATTTCGACAGATTAGATGCTGCAGGATATATACATGTTGATAGGACGGCCGGCCTTGATATGATTTATCTTGTTAATAAAATGGAAGCAACAGATGTATTGGAATATTATTATAAAAAATGCTAGTAGGTGATCGAATGGGAAAGATTGATTCGTTAAAGGAGATAATAAAGTTTAACAGTAATTTCAAGACAGCAATAAACCTATATTTGAGTCTAAATAAGCCTGATAAAGTATTGGGATATATACCGACGAAATCATCTGTTAGCTTTATGAGTGAATATGCTGAGGCTGTCTTAGAAAACAAAGAGCAGGCGACGTTATTAATTGGCCCTTATGGTAAAGGCAAGTCCCATTTGCTCTTAGTTTTTCTTGCCGTGCTATCTCTTGGTAGGACATCGGAGAATGAGGAAATAATTGGTGAGCTTATTAGCAAGATAGGGAAAGTGGATGAAGTAGGAGAAAATGTTGCTAATCAAATAAAGAAAGTGTGGAATAGAAAGAAATTTCTTCCAGTATTGATTACGGATACCACAGGTGATTTGCATCAGGCATTTCTGTATGGATTGAATGATGCGCTAAAGCGAGAGGGATTATTAGATTTGATCCCGGATACATATTATTCAATTGCATTAGAGAGAATTGATGATTGGGAGAAAAATTATTTTGATACTTATGAAGTATTTGAACGAGAGCTATTGCAATATGGAGTAACCATGTCTGGACTTAAGGCTGATTTGAAATTGTATTCAAAAGAAGCCTTGGAGCTTTTCAAATCTATTTATCCAAAAGTTACAGCAGGAAGTGAGTTTAATCCGTTGGTGGTATCAGACGTGCTGCCTTTATACAAGAGTACAAGTGAAAAACTTGTAGAGGAATATGAGTACAGTGGGATTTATATTGTATTTGATGAGTTCAGCAAGTTCATTGAAAGTCAAAATGGAATGGCTGTCGGTACAAACATGAAATTGCTGCAGGATATTTGCGAGTTGGCGACAGATTCACAGAATGCTCAAGTGTATTTTACGATGGTTGCACACAAGAGTATAAAAGAATATGGAAAGTATCTTTCGCAAGAAATTATTAATTCTTTTACGGGTATTGAAGGTAGAATTATTGAAAAATACTTTATTACTTCGTTTAAAAACAATTATGAGCTGATCAAAAATGCGATTATAAAGAAAGAAGATGCACTTAGTGATATTCCTCATTATGAAATAATTCTTGGATCATCTGCGCGTCAGGAATACTATCAATTACCGGCATTTAAAAGTAATTTTGTTGAAAATGAATTTGATAGTATTATATTACAAGGATGCTATCCATTAAATCCAGTTGCGTCATATTTATTACTGAATGTAAGTGAAAAAATTGCGCAAAATGAGAGGACATTATTTACATTTATTTCAAATGACGAACCTCATAGCATGGCCAGATTTGTATCGGAACATTCTAAAGAAATGGAATGGAGTATTGGAGCGGATCTTATCTATGATTATTTTAGCTTTTTGTTAAAAAAAGAAGTATCGAATGAGTATGTTCACAATATTTGGTTAAGTGCAGAATATGCAATTGAAAAATGTGAGTCGCAAGATCAGAAAAAAATTATTAAAGCGCTGGCAGTTGTTTTGATTGTGAATAAAGAGGATGAAATACCTGCAACGGATAAATATCTTAGATTATCTATAAATGCAGTAGACAGTGCTCAAGCAATTAAAGAACTCGAAGAAAAACAGCTTATTTATAAAAAAAGTGCCACAGACAGTTTTGTATTTAAAACAAGAGCCGGTTCCGAGTTAAGATCAGAGGTAAAGCGTCAAAGAGCGATTAAGGGTGATAATGTTAATTTTTCGAAAGCATTATTGGATGTTACAGGAAAATATTATGTCATTCCACGTAAATATAATACGGTACATATGATGACGCGTTTTTTTGTGAATCAGTATATGAATGTAGAAGACTTCTTGAATATTGATTCTGCAAAAGCTTTACTGGGTGATTGTGCCGGAGATGGTAAAGTTATTACATTGTTTAGTTTCACAGAAATAAAGCAAGAAGTGGTAAAGAAACATTTTCTTGCTCTTGCAGAGCCGCGACTGGTTGTTGTTTGCCCTGAGAGGGGATTAAAGGCTCAGAAGCAATTAAAGGATTACGAAATCATTCAGGAGTTACGGGATAATCAGACATTTACTTCGAATAATGAGATCTTGAAGAGAGAGTTACCTTTATTGGTAGAAGATTTGACCGCTGAATTGGAGTCGTTAATAGGTGAAGTATATGAGGATGATCCAGGCACAAGCGTTTTATATTTTGACGGAGAAAAAGTAAAGAATGTAAAGGCTGGGAAGGAGGAAGCAGCAGTAAATGAATGTTGTGGGAATGTATTTACGAGAACTCCGGTAATCAATAATGAGATGGTCAATCGTTCTGTCATAGGCACGGCTCAGACAAGAAAAGCAAGAAATAATATTATTCAAGCATTGTTGTCTCATACAGATACAAAGGAATTTTACGAAGGTTCTAATCAGGAAGCCACTATTTACAGATCACTTTTTTGCGTAACCAACATTATCGACAATTCGCCGGCCGATAACGTAAGAGATATGTTACAAGAGATAAATGGATTTGTGGATTCCTGTTCTGATACAAAAGTCTCGTTAGCGGTACTACTTACCAAATTGACATCAGAGCCATATGGTATGAGATCTGGTTTGGTTCCTTTCTATTTGGCATATATTCTTGCAAACAGGCGTGAGGATATTATTGTATATTTTGCGGATAAAGAAATTCAGTTAAATGCAGATATTATTGTCAATATGTGCGAACAATCTGAGGATTATGCAATTTATGTTTCGAAAGAGGACTTGCAAAAAGAAAAATATATAAGCGAATTGAACATACTTTTTCAAGTGGAGGATAATCGAAATCTGTCGGCGAATAGAATAAAAAATATTTTTATTTGCATGCAGAGATGGTTTAGAGCATTGCCTCAGGTTTCAAGAAATGCGATGAGCCTTGATCGGTATGTGGAATCAGAGGGCATGATTCGAGCAATGAGAGAGATTAAAAAGGCCATGCAAAGGGTGGAATTTAATCCATTTGAGAGTTTATTTGTAGAGTTTCCTGAAGCATTCAAGACTGAGTCTTTAGAAGAGGCATTTAAAGTAATAGATGAGTGTAAAACATATTATGATGATTATTTTGATTGGGTGCAAGCCGAGGCTGTATCAAAAATATATGAAGCATGGGGAGGAAAAAGAAAAAAAGATTTATTTCATTGTTTGAAGGAATGGTATGAAAATCAGAGTAAGAGATCTAAACAAGGATTGTACAATGGTCGAATGACTAATTTTATGTCAGCGATTGAAACGATGGATGTATATAGTGATTCTGAAATTGCTAAAAAAATAGTTAAAGCAGTCACTGATGTATATATTGAAAACTGGAATACCGGATCACTGGAAGAATTTGTAGAGGAATTGAATTCGATCAAGAAAGAAATTGAATCCATACAAGATGAAGCTTCAATAGGAGAAATGACACTTTCTTTTACACGGAGAAATGGAGAACTATTCGAAAAGACATATAGTCATGCCAGTGAAAGTACAGGAAGTGTACTTAGAAATATTATTGAGGACACTTTGGAAGAGTATGATGATCTAAGTGTAAATGACAGGGTTTCGATCTTATTGGAAATGATCGAGAAAATTACAAAGTAAGGACTGATGATATGATCTATTTAGATAATGCAGCAACGACATTTCCAAAACCAGAAGTCGTGTATGACGCTATGGATAAAATGAATAGAGAGGGATCTTTTAATGCAGGAAGAGGCTCTTATAGACTGGCGCAAGATGCGAGTAGACTAATTGAAGAAACTAAAGAATTAATTCGTAGATTGATATCTGTGGATATATCTGCGGCTGTGATCTTTGCACCATCTGTAACAATTGCGATGAATCAGGTAATCAACGGACTGAGGTTAAGAGATAAAGCTGTTATTTATCTGTCACCATACGAGCATAATGCGGTTGCAAGGAGTGTTCATGAACTATCCAAGAAGAAGAGGTTTATAGTCAAAGAAATTCCAATCAATTCTGATTTGGAAATTGATTTGGAGAAAATGAAATATGAGTTTGTGCAAGACAAACCTGAAGCAGTTTTTTGCACTCATGTGAGTAACGTTACTGGTTACATTTTGCCAGTAGAAGAAATATTTAAGGAATCAAAAAAGTATGATTGCGTTAATATTCTTGATTCTGCTCAATCGATGGGACTAGTAGAAATTCGTGCAAATGTAATGATGGCAGATATTATAGCATTTGCCGGGCATAAAACGCTTTATGGCCCATTAGGGATAGGAGGTTTTGTTAACGTTTCAGGAATTCCATTAGATGTTTTTATCAGTGGAGGAACGGGAAGCGACTCTCTTAATCTTGAAATGCCGAACGGAAAAGAATCAAGATATGAAGCGGCTAGTTGTAATATAGTTGCAGTTGCTGGGCTTAATGCTGCACTCAAAGAAATTAATCCGAAATTATGTATGAAGCAGGAGAAGGAGCTATCGGATTACTTGATAGACAGGTTATCTTCTATTAAAGAAATTAAAATGTACCTACCAGGAAATCGAGGGCAGCATGTTGGGATTGTTTCTTTTGTAGTTGAGGGATTTAATTCAGAAGACATAGGAATGATTTTAGACGAGGATTTTGATATCGCGGTAAGGACAGGATATCATTGTGCGCCATTTATTCATAGATACTTAAAGGATGCCGGAACGTTGGGAACTGTCAGGGTGGGGTTAGGACAATTTTCAACGAAAGAAGACATAGATAAGCTTGTAATAGGATTGAGGGAGATTATATATGAGTAAATATACCAATGATATGCTGAAATTCAGTCAATCGGATCTTCGAGGATATCTTGGACAAGATATGGTTGACTTATTGATTGAGTGGTTTCCAAATGGTGATACCTTACTTACGAAGCAACGAATGGTGAGTATGATCGATTCACTTTATGGGACGTCAATATTGAAACAAAGGCAATTTAGAAAAGACTTACTTCAATGTATGAAGACATCAGAGATTTTCGCAATGAGAGACGCATGTTTGTCAGGTTCTGAAAAAGCGAAAACAGATCCACTAACTATAATTGATATTGTGGTAAATAAACCATGGAATAGAAACGCGGTGAGCGCGTATCTACTAAAATTGTGGGATGTTCCGGATTCGGTGTTTGAAAAGGAGGAAGATAATACCGTTATTGATAATGTGATTGACTCTTCAGAAGAACAATTTTATGAGTTATTGGATTATCAATATTATATAAAGCAGAGGGTTCTCAATAATCTGAATTCGGGGCATGTGCTTGAACGAATGTTAGTGCATATGCCAACAGGAACAGGTAAGACAAAAACATCAATGCATATAATAACAAACTATATTAATTTTACGTTGGAGAAAAAAGGCGTTGTAATTTGGATTGCACATACAATTGAACTTTTGCAGCAAGCATATGATACATTTGTGTCTGTTTGGAGTCATTTAGGCGATGGGCAGATAAATGCTTATAAATTATGGGGAAAGAAGAATATAAACAATACGGATATTCCATTGAGTGGAGTTGTGTTTTGTGGGTTATCAAAATTAATGTCAATTGCAAGTTCATACTCGAATTTATATGAAAGATTAAAGAAAGACTGTAGATTAGTTGTTTTTGATGAAGCGCATAAGGCGGCTGCAAAGCAGACACGAAAAGTAATTGAAGAATTTATGCGAATGCCACAAGGATATGAGAATAGAGCATTGCTGGGACTAACAGCTACTCCAGGTAGAACTACCAAAGATTCTTACGATAATAGTTTGCTGACAAATATGTTTGGTAATAAATTGATTTATATCGATTCAGATATATTGAATCAAATAAATTATGGAAAGCTGAGGGCATTAAATACTGTAGCTGAAGCAAATATTATCAAATATTTTCAAGAAAGACACATATTAGCCAAAATGCTTCCTCAGAGGTTAACATATCGTCAAGACTTTTCTGATCAAGAACTAAAAATTTTAGGTGGTGCACTTATGGATTTGGGTTATGACGATAAAGAGTATACTGTTGATCAGTTAAAGATTTTAGCAAGGAATAAAGACCGTAATTTGGCAATCATGAAGCAATTGCGACAGCTTCATATTGATAAAAAACCAACGATTGTTTTTGCCTGTTCGGTTGACCATGCTAAAATGTTGTCGGCAATGTTAACTCTTGAAGAAATCCCTAATAGCTTGGTTTTAGGAGAGATGGATTCAATGGATCGTAAGAGGGCAATAGAGGCTTTCAAGAAAAAAGATTCCGGAGTGGACATTATCATTAATTATGAAGTGCTGACGACAGGTTTTGATTCAAAAAATATTAAGTGTGTTTTCATAACCCGACCAACAAAATCAATCGTTCTTTATAGCCAGATGCTTGGAAGAGGACTTAGAGGGCCGCTTATGGGTGGAAATGAAGAATGTACACTTATTGATATAGACGATAATTTGCAGGCATTTAATAATGAAACTGCATTTTCACATTTCAATGATTATTGGAGAATTTAGGAGGAAAACATGGGAAAAAGCATTGTAGATATTAAAAATATGGGTGATGCGCTTAGAAATACTGGATATAAGAATATAGAGAGTGCTGTAGCTGAAATTATTGATAACTCTGTGGAAGCAAAAGCAAAAAATATTTTTGTTATTTTACGAGAAGGAGTTGCTGTTTCAGGAAGAAAAGTAGTTACAGAAGTGGGATTCCTTGACAATGGGGAAGGAATGGATTC
The DNA here is from genome assembly GCA_910575245.1 of Clostridia bacterium. Classification (GTDB taxonomy): domain Bacteria; phylum Bacillota; class Clostridia; order Lachnospirales; family Lachnospiraceae; genus UBA3282. The sequence goes on from CAJTEN010000001.1 coordinate 552,780, forward strand.
CGATGTTTTGGGAAGCTGTTTAGGAATTGGCGCATCTACCCGCCAAGCGAGAAAGGGGATGGGAAGATTTGGTGTAGGGCTGCCACAGGCTTCATTATATGCCTGTCCTGAAATTGAAGTTTATTCATGGCAAGGCGGTGTAGAAAATGCTCAGAAAGTGTATCTTGATATAAATAGAATAAAAGACGGTGAACAGACGGAAATTGAAGATCCCGTGCGGGAGTCAGTGCCTGAACCATATGCTTCATATATTAGATATCAGACAATATATGAAACATATGATTTTTCACAGTCTGGGACATTGGTTGTTTGGAAAAAGTGCGATCGAATTAGTCCCAAAACACGCGGACCTTTAACAGAAAGGCTGGAGTTTAGCTTAGGACAAAAATTCCGATATTTTATACATGATGGGATAAGTAAAATAAAAATCATATGTGAGGAAAATCCAGATGCTGCAGTTGATGTAGCACCTAATGATCCGTTATTTTTAATGGATGATAATTGTGTGTTATGTGATCCAGAAAAGCCAAAACTTGTATATAAACCGGGAGAAAAAATAAATCTTGAAGCACCATTTGAATTATATACGGCAAAGGGAACTGTAACGGGAGAAGATATAGTTCCAATCAAATATATTGATAAAAACGGAAATCCAGCAGATTCTTCTGTATTAGTAAGATTTTCGATTGTAAAAAATAAGTTTTATGATGAAACAGCATTTCCAAAAGGATCAAATCCTGGTAATTATGCGCTCGGAAAACATGCCGCAAAAATGGAAGGTATTTCTGTTATAAGAGCAAGGCGAGAAATTGATTTTAGACGTTTTGATTTTTATAACGTGATTAATGAACCACAGCATAGATGGTGGGGGTGTGAGATTGTTTTTGATCCGGAACTAGATGAGGCATTTGGTGTTGCAAATAATAAACAATATGTAGAATTAAAGAAAGTTGATGCGAATGATTTGGATCCTGACGAGATTGATATCCCACCCATTTGGGATCAGTTGTCAGAGATAATTATTCATACTATAAAAGCAATGTACGCTCAGAACGAAGAAACAAGAAGCAATACAAGAACTTATGGGGAAGACAAGAGCCCTAGTACTGATATTATTAATACAGTAGAAAACGATCCAGCAACTGCAGAGTTTGAAGATGACGAGGATGAAAGTGAAGAAGTTCCATCAGCAGAAGAAGTTGCGGAGACGGGTAAAGAGGAATTAAAGGGGTTAGGATATGAAGATCCAACAGATGAACAGGGGACTGCATTTATCAATAATTCCGTTAACTTTGTTTATGCGGATAAGGGAGAAAGAAGTCCTGCATTTGACTATAAGGCGGTTCTTAAGACAACGATAATTACTATAAATACAAGTCATAAATTTTATATTTCGTTTTTAAGTAAGATATATACAAATGCAGAGGTAAAAACAACATTTGAATTATTCTTAGCTTCATTAATTCAGTCAGTAAGAAAGACGGATACATATCAGCAGATTGAGAATGATAGACTGATGACAGCTTGGTATAATCGCTTGAATAATTATATTTCTGAGCAACTTAATCCAAGAAATACACAGTAGAGGATTAAATTTATGTCTATACTTTTTTCTAATGAAATTTTAGATTCGATAAAAAAGGAGCTTAAAAATGCAACGACTTCAGTGCAGATAATCACAGCTTATTGTAAAGAATCTACTTTTACATATTTAGATAGCTATATAAATGATGATGTTAAAGAAAAGTGCTTATTGATCAGATTCAGAATGGACGACATTCTGAAAGGAAGTACGGATTTTTCTGTGGCGGAATGTGGGATGAAAGCTGGATGGCAAGTTTATATTCGTTTTGATTTGCATGCTAAGACATATATTGTTGACAATAAGAGAGGCTTGGTTGGCAGTGCCAATACAACTAGTTCGGGGCTGAGTATTGGCAAAAATGGAAACATGGAGATGGCTACATTAGTTGATGTTGAATCAAATGATATTGAGAAGATAAATAAACTTTTCGATGATGCAATACATGTGGATGATAAACTTCTTAGGCGCCTGAAGGAACAGATAGAAAAAGTCAAAGTGGATTCAAAAGAAGAAGTTCATATGTGGGATGTGTCAATTACATCTATGTTTACTCCTCATGTTGATATGCTTTTTTCTTATGAGTTGCCTGAAGATTTCTCATTATCAGATGGTGAATATTTTTCATTTATGGATGAAATTTATACGGGAGATAAAGAACGGTTCAAAGAGGCATTTAGATGGAGCAATGCGTATCTTTGGTTGTTAATTACATTAAAAGAAAATGATGGGTGTTTATATTTTGGAGCGATCTCTGAGAAATTACACAATACATTGATTTCGGATCCCAGACCATATAGGCGTGATGTGAAAAAGATGTTAGCAAATTTACTTTCTCTAATAGAGCTACTTGAAATGGATGAAATTATTATTGATAGACCTAATTATTCGCAAAGGGTAAGGCTATCCTGCAAAGGGGGAAACAAATGATAACGCAAGAAGAGAATTTAAAAAACATAATTGAGGATATTCAAAACAATGAAATCATGTTGCCGGATTTTCAAAGGAGATTTGAGTGGTCTATTGAAAAACAATGTGGTTTGGTAGCTTCGGTTTTAACAATGTTACCGGTAGGAGGCATTTTACTTTTAAAGGCGGATTCTAGTGACTATAAGAGCAAGAGAATCGGACTATTATCGGAGCTGGGAACAAGCGGGAGAATTCCAAATAAAACAAATTTTTTACTTGATGGACAGCAGAGAATGACATGTTTAACTAATGTATTTTCTGATGTCATTCATGAAGCGAGCGGTAAGAAAGTTCGTAATTTAGCTCCTAAAAATCTACTTGCAACGAGGTTTTATCTGAGAATAGATAAATGGGATGCAAATATGAGTTCTGCGGCTGATATTTATGGAATAAGAAGCTTAGATTTCAAATTTGATGTGTCTAAAGGTGAGGAGCCAGATTTTTTGACAGCAGATATTATTGATAATGTAATATGCCGACAATTTAATGGTTCAGAATATGGATCAAGTCCATATATGCCAGGGAATGATTATGGAGTAGGCCTGGATGACTATTGTTTTTCCGAAGTAGGTAGCTATTTAATACCATTATTTTTGCTTGTAGGAAGTAATGCAAGAGACGATAAAAAGAGAAGGAAGAGACTGAATGATATCATTGATAGAATGAAAGACAATATGGTATCCGCTATAACAACATATCATTGTAATCTTGTGTCAGAAGAACAAAAGGATTTTGCGTTTTCAGTTATGATAGATCCTTCTGATCAGATGGAATATGAGTCAGCAGTAGATAAAGATAGCAAGTTTCAGGAATTAGTAGAATCAAAAGCAGATCTTTGGCAGGATTATTTTCAAAATTATTTGTATGGCTGCGTTGAAAAACTGAAACTCAATAAAATAGAAATGCCTGAGGGATCACGCGCAAGGGCTATAGATATTTATGAGAATATGAATATGGGAGGCTTGGCTTTAAGTACGCTTGATTTAGTTGCAGCAAGGGTGGCAAAGGTATCTCAGGAATCTTTATATGATAGGATTATTAAAAATTTAACATCGAATCAAAAATATAATAATAGTGCTATACCAGATGATGTAAAAACATATTTGCCGATGGATTATAATGCAAGTTTAAGTATCAAAGCTGTTGAAAATAATAAGTCCACCAAGGGATGTACAGATCTTTTTCTTGAACTGTTAGGATTATATATAAACAACCGAAACTATGAAGTAAGTAAAGTTAAGGCTATTTATTCGAAGAGTACAGAAATTTTGAGGTTATCTGAAAGCGATATAAATATTAATTGTGAAAAGGTATGTCTTGCACTAGACCGAGCTTTTTGTTTTCTTCAGGTAAGGTGTGGTGTACAGTCTTTAACTGATATTAATTATAAAATAATGGTTAGGGTAATTGCATACATATTCACAAATGATAAATGGTATAAATCTGAAGGTGTACATAAAAAACTGGAAGCGTGGTATTGGTCTGCCATTTTCTCTGGAGAATATGATAAAGATCAATCGGATCGATATGAAAATAATTTGAAAAGTCTTTTAGGCTCGTTACAGGCAAAAAAGCCAATGTATGATTGGATTATACATATGAAAGAAAATGTGCTCTCAACACCATATTTTTCGGATTGTGACTTTTTGCTTATGGAAAAGAAGAACGAGGGAAGGTTACCTAAGGATCACTTGGGAAAATACTTTTGTCAATTTTATTTATCTAGACCATATTCTGATTTAATAACAGATACAAGAGTTGTAAGTGTTTTTGCAGAGGGGAAATTAGAAAAACATCACATAATACCGTTAGGGAGTGTATCAAGTATTGGAGAATCAACGGAAAAATTGAGAAGTGATAAAACGCATATAGTTAATTCACCTTTAAATTTCGTTTTTATCACTGATTCCACAAATTCAGAGATATCAGCTAAAAGTCTTAAGGAATATGAAAATGCAATAACACCACAGGCGAAGCATGCACTAAATATTATGAATTATCCATCTGTTAGCGATTTATCTGATGATATGAAAGTAAAACAATGGTTAGGAGAAAGGCATAAGCTTATTAAAGGACAAATACAAAATAGGGTAGACTCATTATTGAGATAAGGGGCAGAGACCTATTATTTATTAGAGAGATAGCAGCCATAGTTGTAATTAACACGGGATGGTAGATATGTATAGAAAAACGAATATGGTGGAAAAGAAAGGATTTAGTTAGTGTCAGAGATAGAAAACCAATGGTAGAAGGTGAATGCAAATGACTATTGTAGAAGCGTTAAAAATTGTATTGGATGAATATCCAGATGGATTGACTAATAAGGAAGCATATGAGGAAATCATTAAACGTAATCTATATGAATTTCCGGCAAAAAAACCAGATCATGTTGTTAATGGCATGATTAGAAAGCATTGCTATGGTTTAGACTTTCCGACGGCAAGTCCAATTAAATATTTTAAAATAGTGGGATATAGAGGAAAGAAACCATTGTATTCGCTTGCAGATACAAGCGAAGTTGCATCTACTATTCTGAGAGAAAGTCCGGCAGATGAGGAAATACTTCCAGAAGAAAAAATACAAAAATTTTATGATGAACATCTGAAAAATTTATATTCAAGGCTTATGGATAATATTATGGGAAAACCAGCAGAGTTTTTTGAACAGCTTATTGTTGATTTGTTATTAAAAATGGGCTATGGATATGACAGTAATTCTGGAATTGTTGTAGGTGGAAGCCATGACAATGGAATTGATGGAATAATCAATGAGGATAAATTAGGATTAAGTTTAATTTATCTGCAGGCTAAAAGATATGCGTTTGGTAATACAATTGGCAGAAGAGAAATACAGTCTTTTGTTGGAGCGATGCAAAATATTCAAAAAGGTGTTTTTATTACGACATCGAGTTTTACACGTGAAGCAGTTGAATATGTAGAGCATCAGCAGCAGAAGAATTTAAAACTGATTGATGGAGAAATGTTAATGCGCTTAATGGTCAAATATGAGGTGGGAATAGTGAGTTATCATAGCTTAAAAATTTATAAAGTTGATAGTTCATATTTCGAATAAAAATCCCCAAAAAAGGATACAATTTAAAAGGTTCATGTATCAGAAATTTGTTTGTGCGAGATTTTTGAGTTTAGGGAAACATCAAATTTAAAATGTTTCATGGCTCCGAGAAACATTTATAGAGTAAGCGCTTAATTTAGGGGTGGATTTCAAACAGCTTGTCGTTATGCGATAATGGTTACAAAGATGCAAGCATTTTACCATGCAAACTACTTGCATGCTTGCAAATGATTCAGTGTAAAGGAGATGACCATTATGCGTGCTGTCAGAAAAACTTCCGAAGAACAATACCGTCTGGTCATGGAATGCCGTCAGAGCGGCCTGACTGATTGTGACTGGTGCAGGGAAAACGGAATTAATATCAACACCTTTTATGCTTGGGTGAGGCGTCTCCGAAAAGAAACCTGCCATACGATTCCAGATCCCGGCAGACATCATGCGGACAACGGCATTTGTGTCAATGAGGTTGTCAAGGTTGAGATCCTTCCAGAGGAACAGCAGGATCCGTCTGATGCTAAAGATAATCCTGTCTCACTGCCAACGGCCGGGGTTCCTATGGTTGAAATAGAGGCAAACGGGATTTTATTCCGATTTACAGGAACGGTTGACGCAACCTTGTATGAAAAGACCCTGCTCATGATCGGAGGATGGCTATGATTGGTGATATCTCCGTTAAAACAAATTTATATCTGGTTTCAGGCTACACGGATATGCGCCGCTCAATAGATGGTTTGTGCGCAACGGTCCAAAACATGCTCCATACAGAGCCGGATTCCATGTCCGTCTATCTTTTCTGTGGAAAACGGTGTGACCGCATAAAAATTCTTATCAAAGAACCGGACGGCATGTGCCTGCTGTACAAACGTCTGGATTGCAGCATACAGGGCCGTTTCCGGTGGTCACGCAATCGGGATGAGGTAAAGCCGATCACCTGGAAGCAGTTCGGCTGGCTCATGTCAGGTTTGGAGGTTGAACAGCCCAAGGCATTGAAAATGGATGTACTCATACTTCGCATACTGATATATGCTAAAGAATTATAAAAATCAATTGCTCTGCAAATAAAAATGGTATAGGCACTCTGTTTTTGCTATAATGAAATTACCC
>CAJTEN010000002.1:0-20785 GCA_910575245.1 Clostridia bacterium
TGTCCGAAAACCGCTCAAAAATAAGCATTTTTTATTCCTCCCCGTCACTTCCATTTATATAACATAATTCTTTTCTGCTTCTTCATGGACTTTCCGAGACTACACAGATTGTAGATTCATTAACACGATAGCATAATTTTTTTACACTGTCAATAACACAATATCGTGTTATAACAATCTCAACATCAAACAACACAACACACAAGCAGCCGAGTAGCCCGAAAGGCATTCACAAACTTAAAGCAATATACCTGTGATCAAGCTAATAGAGCTAAGAAATAGTCACGAAGATTCTTTAAGGGTTGCTACCAACTAAATAAGAAAAGGAGATCAAGAGTATGTCTATCAACAATGGAAATAACAATTGTAATACTTGGAAGCATCTGTGGTCTGAGAAACATCAGCCAAATACATCAGTGAGCCGTGGGTGATAATGTAAACAGTTTTTTAAAAGAACGTTTCGGAATTCTGTCCGCTCAACAGGGCACATGGATAGTTATGAAGATCCTCTGCACATCGTAAGTGAGCAGACATCCGAGTTGAGTATGACCTTTGCACAGAAAAATGTTGAAGGCAAGAGCAATGAGATCCCTGCTTTCCAAGAATTTATAAAGGAGCTTGGGAACGCCGATTACCTGCTGCGTGCAAAAGACAATCAGTAAACTTTTAGTGGAAACGTTGATAAGTACAGCATTTCCCTTTTTATTTTAGATAAATCTTCTCTTGACCCCGTAAGAATATGTTCTATAAAATAAATCCAGGAGCTGTGCTGTTTCGTGTAAGACGTATTGCTTTATATAGATTTTAGAGAAATAGAATGAGGGATAGAACATGCTGCAGATTGCCATATGTGATGATGAACAATTCTATCGTGAGAAGATCAAGTATCTTCTGGAGGAATATCTTCAGGCGAAAGGGATGCTATATACACTCCATTTGTTTCTGTCAGGGGAGGACTTTCTGGAACAGTGTGAGAATAATGTCAGATTCGATATTGTATTTCTGGATATTAGCATGGAGGAAGTAGACGGGATTCAGGCAGCGCAAAGGATCCGTTCCTTCCACAGCGATACCTATATCGTATTCGTGACAGCATTCATAGATTATGCGCTGGAGGGATACAAGGTGAATGCGGTCCGCTATCTGATGAAGGATACTCTTGAAATCGCACTGGAGGAGTGTATGAATGCGATCTTGCAGAAGATGCAGGTCGCGCGGGTAACGTTTTCTTTCCTGGAAGGAGAGAAGAGGTTGTATACCGACAATATTCTGTATGTGGAGAGCAGAGGACATAAGTCCATCTTCCATTATATGGAGTCGGAGATGGTGAGTTATCAGATTTATGATAAACTGGATTCTGTGGAAAGGAACCTGGAAGGGTATGGCTTCCTGCGGATTCATAAGAGTTATCTGGTCAATATGAAGCATATCCGGAAGATCAGTAACTATATAGTAAGCCTGGATACGGGGGAAGAACTGCATGTCCCGCGTCTGAGATTTCAGGCGGTAAAAGAAGGATTTGTGGCATATAAGGGAGCATTGTGATGGGAGATATGGTGGGGCTTGTGATCCGTAGCATGGTATTGTCTTTTATGATGTCTGTCAGCTGTCAGGCATTTTTTGAAACGACAGCGCCGAGACGGAAACTGAGATTCGGGTGGATGGAGCATATGATAATTCCGGCTTTCGTAGCCGGATTTATGATTATAGCTGTGGCGAAGATTCCGCCTTATGTCCTGCAGCCGGTGCGTGTTGTGGCAGTGCTGGTTATCGTAGTGCAGATTTTTTTCCAGATAGGCATTGTGAGGAACCTGATTCTGTCGGTGATGTTCTGCGGAACTTACTGGATTATTTCCGCGCTTTTTATTGCTGTCGTTAACGTGATACCGGCGGTGGATTACAGGGTGGCGGAGGATCTGTTGGAGCCTGTTGTGGATGCCGGATTTCTGGGACTTATGCTCCTTTTTCGGTTTCGATATCAGAAGCGCGTACGGGGACTGCCGGACATAAGGTGGGGGAAATTTGGCTTTTTTTCATTGGCAGGTATTATAGTGAGTATGACGCTCACGGCCGGTGTCATGTCAGCAGATGCAGAGAGGGAGGCGTATTATGCGAGGCTGGCGGCAGTTGCAGGATTTACCATGATCTATGTCATAGGTTTCTATTATATGGTCAGTCTGATAGAAAAGGAGTCCCAGGTGCAGAGGCTGCGGCTGGTTCAGGAGCGCATACAGAATCAGATGAATCTCTATCAGGGTATGAAGCAGAGCTATGAGCAGCAGCGGAGATATCAGCATGATTTCAGGAATCAGCTAAATTGTATTCAGGGATTGATCGGGAGCGGACAGATTAAGGAAGCGCTTGATTATATAGCTGGACTTACCGGCAGTCTCCGGTTAAGTGAGATGTGCGTGAACACAAATCACGTAGTGGTGAATGTGCTGCTGAACCAGAAATACGCAGAAGCATATGATAAGGGAATCGCTATGACAATGGCCGCCAATGATCTGTCGGGGCTTATGATCAGTGAAGAAGATCTTGTCACACTTCTGGGGAATCTTCTTGACAATGCGATCGAAGCGTGCGGGAAGCTTGAGCAGAACCGGGTAATTCAGTTTAAGATGGTTCTCGAGGAGGGGCAGGTGATTTTGTCGATTCGAAATCCGGTAAAAGATCCGGTCAGGATCCGGGATAACAGCATCGTTACGAGCAAGCATGACAAATCCATGCATGGGATCGGATTGCTGAATGTGGATTCCGTCATCAGGAAAAATGGCGGTACAAGTGTATTGCAATGTGAAAACGGATGGTTTTCCTTTTCGGCTATGATACCGGCGACACAGTAGTAAAACGATAACGGGAAAAGGCGCTCAGGCGTCTTTTTTTGATGCCGTACCGTCGGTTCCTGCCATGGGTGTTGTGTAGTATTTTCCATATCAATATAATTATAGTGAACAAATCCGAAAGGAGAGGCTAAGAACTGATAAGGTTTACAGCAGGAAGGAGACGCATTTTATGAAAAAAATGAAAATCGGAATCTTGGGAATCATTTTATCCGGCAGTCTGGCAATAAGTGCATGCAGTGCTTATGCGGCAGGAAGACAGGGCGATATTCCGCTCAGTGCGAAGGAGGCAGCGGAGTGTACGATGGAGAGTCTGAAATCACTGGATCTGGATCAATTTAACCAATGTACTGACAATTATGTGGAGACATATCATAACTGGATCGGTATTCCTGTGGAAAGTGAGTACCGGGTCTTCAATGAATTATTGCAGCCGGGCGTAAAACTTGGGAAATGGAAGAAGAAATATGAGTTTAACCGTAAATTATCCGAGAAGATGATGGAAAATCTGGCCTGGAAGATAGAAGATGTGCAGGAAGACGGAAATCGGGCCGAGATTATAATGGAGATATCGAATCTTAATATGGTGGATGTCATGGGAAAGTATGAGATTCAACTATTGGAGAACATGATAGCAAGTGACGGAACCGGGATGGTTCAGATAATAAAGGATCTTTCAAACATTGCGGATGATGAGGAAGGACTGCTTTCGGTCATAGAGTCCTGTGACGAGGAGGATATCAGCACGATGGATGTTGCAGTCACAGCATTTCGGGAGGATGGAGCATGGAAGCTGCATCTTGATGATGCGTTTATCAATGCCTTTATGGGAAATATCAATGCGGAAGAGTACTCGGAGGAGGTACAGGAAAGGATCGAGGAACTGGAATGGCAGCAGGAAGAGAAAATAGATGATTGGGCGGATAAACTGGCTGACCGTGTCGAGAGCTGGGCTGAGAGGTGGTAACAGTATTTTAAAACTCCATCAGAACTCCAAACGTCCCTGCCGCATCTAAAGCCATCAATCTAAGACAGCGGTACTCGGAGTTTTTGGGATTTAAGATGAAAGTCTGTCCCAAAGGGAAAAAGTATGTGGTTTGTTCACACATGAGCGACAAAGCCGTAAAACAGGCAAAGGAGAAAATATCCACAGCTATCCGGGCAATACTTTATATCGTTTGTAGCCTCTTGTACATGTTTCCATGACAGCAGAAACCCGACATTTACGATGGATGTCTGAGACTCCTTGTAAATGCCGGGTCTTTAGATTGCTGATGGTAAAGGACGCAGAGAGGCCAATGGATAAGTAAAGGAAGCAATGAGGATTCAAAAATACAATAGTATTTCAACTTATTGGCCGGGTTTACCGTAAGAGAGCCATATTAAACCCGAAGAATCACAAAATAACCAAACGACGGGTAGAAAATGCATTGTGTTGGGTTAATTTCTATCCTGTAAGTTTTTCTCATGTATTGCTATGATTTTCTATATGGAGGTGGAAAATTATGGATGATTACAGGAAAGAGGCAAACATACAGGTAGGAAAACGGTTGAGGGAGGCGAGAAATAATCTTGGGCGGACACAGGCAGAAATTGCGGTGTCGCTTGGGGTATCGGAGGAGCATTACCGGAAATATGAATCCGGAGCTACTGGATTGTCAGCAGATAAGCTGTTAATCTTGTATCATGAGTTTGATATTGATCCAACTTATCTGATCACAGGAGCCTGTCTGAACAATGATTTTGATGTGGATTATTACATAGCGAATTGTAATAAAGAGCAGAAGGATATTTTTATAGACAGGGTGTTTGCGTATATGTCGCGTATGGTCAAAAAATGAGTAAAATGTATTAATAATATAGTTTAATTAAAGAAAAAAGAATTATTTTTTTTTCATGGTAGAAACGGGACTGGCCAATAAAGGGGACAGGCCTGTTTCTGCCGTGCGTCTATTTTTGAGAAGATATTCCGAGTGCTATAAATTCAATGATTTCTTCGATAGTTGGGCTTTCGCCTTCGCATGGAATATTTTTCCAGAAATTCTGTATTTTGGGATTATTGCTTTTCAGGGCAAGAGCGACGGCGTATGCGATCTCATTCCTGACTTCGCTTTCCGTGATGCCTTCCTGCTCTGCTATTGTACGTAAATGTTCAGCAATCTTTTCCTTTTTCTTCTGCTCCATAGTTTTTCCTTTCCGATTTTTGCGATGTGTAAGAAGTTTGCTGCGCTTGTTCATAGCTATATAGAATAATTCTTATCTTATCATACAACATTAGAGTGACCTTGTGAGTATTTTCTATACTTTACAGAGGGTATTTTTGCAACAGGTCAGCCTGTTCAAAACAGCGGCAGGATGTTATACTGAAGACAGAGTTATTATTTGTATTCTGAGGAGCGGGTATTCAATTATAATAAAAGGAGGAACAAAAGAATGAAAAGTGCAGTTTTTTACGGGAAGCATGACCTGAGAGTCGAGCAGAGTGCTGTTCCCAAGCCGGGACCGAGGGATGTTTTGATTCAGGTGAAGGCCTGCGGTATATGCGGCACGGATGTCCACATTTACGAAGGAGATAAGGGTGCGGCAGAAGTTCATCCGCCTACAATCCTTGGACATGAGTTTGCCGGAATTATTGCGGAAACAGGATGCGATGTGACAAGATTTCAGGCAGGGGACAGGGTGTGTATCGACCCGAACTGTTATTGTGGAGCCTGTGATTTCTGCAGAAACGGGGAAGTGCATTTCTGTGAACATATGATAGGATATGGAACGACTGAAAACGGTGGATTTGCAGAGTATTGTGTGGTGAACGAGAGCCAGGTATATCTGCTGGGCAGGAATACTACGTTCGGGCAGGGAGCCATGACAGAGCCGGTGGCATGTTGTCTTCATGGAATAGATATGTGTGATATCAGGCCGGGATACCAGGTGATTGTAATCGGCGGCGGTATGATCGGTATGCTGATGCTTCAGCTGGCAAGGCTGGCGGGCGCGGCGAAGGTGGCATTGCTGGAGCCGGTGGAGAAGAAACGTGAAATGGGAAGCAGGCTCGGTGTAGATGTCTGTATTGATCCTATTCATGAAGATGTGAAAGCACGTCTGGCGGAGGCGGGAATGACATGGATCCGTACGGTGATCGAATGTGCAGGTCTTCCCTCTACCATGGAGCAGGCCATCGATCTTGCCGGGAACAAAGGAACAGTCATGATGTTCGGACTGACGAAGCCGGATGCAGAGATTGCCGTGAAGCCATTTCAGATCTTTCAGAAGGAACTGACGCTGAGAGCATCTTATATCAATCCCTGCACTCAGCAGAGAGCCTTACAGTTGATCGACTCCGGCAGGCTTGATGTGCAGAGTATGGTATGCAGGACGATTGGACTTGAGGAATTGGAAGAGGTGCTGAGCAATCCTGCGTTGAGAGCCGAAGGAAAATATATTGTTGTCCCGGAATAGAATAAGCACGGATATCATTGGATTGTAAAGGGGAGAAGTACATGTCTGATTATCTGTTGGAATGCTGTGTGGACAGCGTGGAATCTGCTATGGCGGCGGCAGAAGGAGGCGCGGACCGGCTGGAGTTGTGTGCGGCGCTGATCATAGGCGGCATATCACCGAGCCTGGCTCTGTTCAAGCAGGTTAAGGAATGCTGTGCGCTTCCTGTGCGGGTGCTTCTGCGTCCCCGATTTGGAGATTTCCTTTATACTGACTATGAATTTCGGATCATCAGACGGGAGGTCGAACTGTTCCGGGAGGCCGGGGCAGAAGGCGTTGTGATCGGATGTCTGGCAGAGGACGGAAGTCTGAACAGGGAGCGGATGAAGGAGCTTGCAAAAGCTGCAGACGGCATAGGGATTACACTGCACCGTGCCTTCGATGTCTGCGCAGATCCTGTAAAAGCTTATGAGCAGGCATGGGAACTTGGAGTAGACACCATTCTGACATCCGGGCAGGAAAGTGACTGTCTGAAAGGTATGCCGCTGCTGAAGCGGTTATCTGATTTGCAGAAGAAGGTTGATGTGCCGCAGATGCAGGCGGACAGTTTCCAAGATCGGGCAAATGGTTTACAGATGCAGGCAGGCAATCCGCGGGAGCGGAAGAATGGGTTGCAGACACAGAGAGAAAAAGCACGCAGGCGTATAGAAGGCCCGCGGATTATGGCAGGCTCAGGTGTGACGCCGGACGTGATCAGGCGGTTTCTGGAGGAGACGGATATCACGGCCTATCATTTGTCCGCGAAGAAGATTGTGGACAGCGGCATGCGTTACCGCAGGGAAGGCGTACCAATGGGGCTTCCGGCTATGAGTGAATACAGTATTTACAGGACGGATAAAGACATTGTGGCAGCTGCCAGGCGGGTGCTTACAGAGCATAAAGGATAAAGTTAAGGCGCGAAGGAACCCGGTTCTGTCCTGTGACTCACATAATGGTCAATGGTATAGTGTATAATCCAGAGACTCTCTCACGAATCCGCATGCGGACAGAACTTCTGCAGCCTCTTTCGGGTATTCTTTCACTACGATACGTTTTCGGTCTGCGTAGATCTGTCCACGGCGGTAATTTTCTGTAAACAGCTGCAGGGATTCCTGCATGTATGCCGGATCGAAGACACGCAGCAGCTTGCCCTGTCTTTCAAAGAGAGCAGCAGGCAGGCCTTCACGTAATGCAACAGCGGTGCCAGGTATGTTGGTGAAGGCAAGAGAAGGCTGATGAGGCAGCAGCTTGCCCCAGGGCTGCAGAGGATCCGCCGCATTGATCCAGATCAGTTCCCGGGAGGGGTGGAGCAGTCTTGCGGTGATACCGCTGAAGTCTTCTTTACGGATAAACTGGGCACCAGAAAATCCTTTCACAAAATAGCCTCTTCGCACCTGTCCGGTGTATTCCTGGACGCGGAGAAGAGACAATGCCTCCTGCCAGGGCAGTTCACAGGCGGCAGCAGTCTCGCGGCACAATATCAGATACCGGTCAAAGCAGCGATCCATCTGCTCCTGTACGGTCATCGGGCGCAGAGGATGAACCAGATCCCAGCGCCCGGTATGCAGCGCCTTCACACGTGCATTGATTCGCTGTCTGGCAGCGGATTTTTTAAGCTTCTCTTTCAGCAGCCACTGGCGTACGGGCAGGAAGCTGTCCGCGCACACGATACCTTTTTCCATAAGGGCAAGCAGGGTGTCATAAGGGGATTCTCCGGGGAGAACATTATTTAGAGCCTGCATAAAGCTGGCGCCTCGGCGTAAAAGGGCGTCAACGACCAGCCTCTCCTTATCGGAAAGCGTTTCCGGAGAGACTGACGGCGGCTGATCCCAGTCAATTTCATCCATACGGTCAAATCGGATCCGGCCTTCTTCCATATGCCAGAAATATTCTCCTTTGGACAGGAAGGTATCCAGCATAGTATCACGATACCCTCTGACACGCTGAGGAAGCAGCAGATCTTCCCACACCGCGGCAGGAAAAGCTGTGCCGGAAAGTCCGGCTATCGCAGCAGGGATGCTTTCTTCGGGCGGTGCAGAATGCTGGCTTTTAGAGAGCAGCAGGGCAGCATAGGAGGAAGGAGGACAGGTGGAGATCTCTTCCCGCCGGTTCTTCAGAGTCTTTGTCCGGGCACGTTTATAGAGCTGTGCATGATAGTAGACGGCTTCTGTCGTTTGCAGGGCTGCGCTCCGGGCGTTCTGGTCAGGCAGCAAGAGGTCATTGTCGCATTGCAAATGACTATTATCGGGACACAGGCTGCTATTGCCGTGATGCAGCGGTTCTTCCTGGCAGACAGCCTCACCGCGGCGGCACAGTTCCTTAAGCAGTTCTTCGGCATACTGTACGTCCCATCCGTATCGTTTGGCTGCCTGTCCGGCATTGGCGCCGCCCCGGTAGCGGAGCATACGGCGGAGGATGGACAGGCTTTCCTCAGGGCTGTCTGCGGTCATCGCTGCCTGATAGGTGGGCAGATGTTCTGCCGCGATCCAAAGGCCTTGTTCCAGATAGGCAGCCCGTTCTTCCTGATACAGCTGTTCCAGCCATTCTACGGGAATATCCAGTTCTCCGGCGGCCAGGTCGCCCTCTGTCATCAGAAGAGAGTGCAGCTGCTTCGCATTCTCAGGAAGTTTATCTCTGGTCTGCAGCTGTGCCAGTTCCCGGGTTCCCGGGCGCAGCAGGGCCTTCTCCTGCTGCAGGGCTTCTTCCACTGCGGCGTGGATACTTCTGGGGGTAGGAGCATAATCGTACATGACTGCCGCTTCCTGGCTCCACTGCAGGGGAAGCGACATGGGAGAGGCTGTCTCTGTATAGATTTCCCGCACCCGGATCTGGCCACACTGAATCTGCTCCAGCAGTTTTTTGAGGCCTTTCACATCCCATAACTGTTCCATGCATTCCCGGGTGGTTTCCCGAATGAGAGGATGCTCTTTTTCGCGGACTACCTGCTCCAGCATTTCCGAGCTACGCAGACGCTGCATCCATAAAGGATGCCGTCCGGAGCCCTTTGCGCCCATCATCAGAGCCCTGCCGCAGTTGTAGCGGAAGGCCATGTTGAAGACCGGTGTGGAAGGGAGCAGGGCAGATAAGAACTGTTCTGAAGTCTCCGGATACACCCGGGCCAGCAGTCCTTCCGGAATCGGCTTATCTCCATAGGAATAGAGCAGGAAACCATCTTCTTCGTCTATACTTCCTATTTCCGTCCCCATCTCTTCTGAGGCAAGACGTGCGGCGAGCAGGGAAAGGGGAGCGTTGATGCGCCGGCCGAAAACAGAATGAACCATGATCTGTGTATTGCCGGACTGGTCCCGGAAATGTTCTGCGAGAATGGCATGATCCGTGGGCAGCCCGCCGGTTGCCGCTATCTGTCTTTGCAGATATTCGCTGGCCGATACAGAAGCTGATTCATCCAGCCCCAGATCAGACAGGGCGGCAGTCAGTCTGTTCCTTTCCGCCGCTTCTTCTAAATGGCGCAGCATTCTGCCGAAGGCTTCACCGGTCTCACGGTTTCTTCCTCTCAATTCTCCCTTCCAGAAGGGCAGTCTGGCGCCTTCCACGGGCGCCTGCGTCACCGTCACGGTATCTCTGCTTATGTGCAGGACTTTCCATGCAAAGGCGCCCAGAATAAAGCGGTCGCCTCTCTGGGTTTCATATACGAATTCTTCATCTGCCTCACCAACCTTCACACCATCCTCAGTGCGCACGGTATACATGCCCTTATCAGGAATGGTTCCGCCTGCCGAGACGGCAAGCATTCTGCTGTAGCCGTCACCTTCCACGCGTCCGTGAAGGCGGTCGTACAGAATACGGGGTCTTACGGGAATCTCTCTCTTATGTTCATAATCGCCTGCCAGCATCCGCAGCACGGATTCCACATCTTCCCTTGTCACATGGCGGAAAGGCCATGCCTGCGGCAGGAGCTTCACCACATCCTCTACTTCATAGCCCTTGAATGCCGCCATGGAGACCAGATGCTGGGCGAGCACATCCAGACAACCCTCCGGCGGATTGGTCCGTTCGACCAGCCCCTCTCTGGCAAGCTGCGCTGTCATGCCGCAGAGAATACTTTCAGCCGGTGTTCTGGGAAAAAGATACATAACACTTGTCCGTCCGGGATTGTGCCCGGCCCGTCCCAGACGCTGCATGGTTCCAGAGATGGTGCGGGGACAGCCGACCTGCAGTACCTGATCGATTTCGCCCACATCAATCCCAAGTTCCATGGAGGAGGTTGCACACAGAAGCCGGAGCCTGCCTTCGCGCAGTGCCTGTTCTGTCTCTGCCCGCTGCTCTTTGGATAGGCTTCCGTGGTGGACCCGGGCGAAATCTTCGCCGCCAATTAAATTTACATAATACGCCAGCTTTTCTGCATACCGTCTGCCCTCCACAAAGGCGATCACGCTTTTGGCCTGCTGGCAGTATTGATATACCAGTTCGGAAAGTTCCTGCCAGACAGGATCCTTTCGCCTTTTGCGGGTGTCCACATAGGAACCCAGCACTTGAAGCTGTATCTTCTTATCCATGGAGGGTGAGGCCACAACCACTGGTTCCGGCGCCAGATACTGGGCCGCGAGGGGAAGCGGTGCGATGGTGGCGGACAGCCCGATCCGCTGCAGCGGCTTGCGGCACAGCCCGTCCAGCCTTGCTAAGGATAACATCAGGTGGGCGCCGCGCTTGGTATCGATCAGGGCATGCAGTTCATCGATGATCACGGCGCGGGCCGTGCACAGCATATTCTGTCCGGTTTTGGAGGTGAGAAGCAGATAGAGCGATTCCGGCGTTGTGATCAGAATATGGGGAGGCTTGCGTATCATCTGCTGTCGTTCCCTCTGGGTGGTATCTCCGGTTCGGATTGCGATCCGGATGCTGTCATTTCCGCCGATGCCCGATAATGGTCTGTCCAGATTCTCACGAATGTCCGCAGCCAGAGATTTCAGAGGAGACACATAGACCAGATAGAGTTCCTGTTTCAGATTATCTTCTGCTGCAAGTCTGCGAAACCGGTCCAGAAATACCAGGAAAGCAGATAAGGTTTTGCCTGTTCCGGTAGGAGCAGACACGAGAACGTGACTGCCTTCGGCAATGGCAGGCCAGGCAGCTTCCTGTACGGGGGTGGGGTTTCCCAGAGTCCTGGTAAACCATTCTGCGGTATGGGGTTCGAACAGGTGGAGATTAGCGGGGTGATTCTGTGTGATCATCGTCAGACCGTCCTTGTTTTTTTTCTTACTATAACATGCTGACGGCTTATGCTTCAAGAGAGAGAAGAAGAAAGCTTTTTCTTGCAATTTGCAGAATACTGTGTTATCTTCTTAACGAGCAGTATTCCCCGGAAACTGCATCGGATGATGGTGTGCACCGCTTGGAAAGAAGGTGGATGCATGGAATGAAGACAGGAATAATAGGTGCCGGAAGAGTAGGCTGTTCGATGGGGAAATATCTCACGGACAGAGGAAAAGCGGTAACCGGCTATTACAGCCAGACTTATGAAAATGCTGCCGCGGCAGCGGAATTTACCGGTACGGACAGCTTCCGGAGGATGGAAGAGCTGGTGGCTTTGAGCGATACCCTTTTGATCACAACGCCTGATGATCAGATCGGGACAGTGTGGGATCGCATGAAAGGAATGTCCATAGATGGGCGGGTTATATGTCATTGTAGCGGCTCATTATCATCTGATGTGTTCAAAGGAATCGATGAAAAGAAAGCCTGTGGGGCCTCGATTCATCCTATGCTCGCATTTCGCGACCGATTTTCATCTTATGGACAACTGAACAAATGCTTCTTTACACTGGAGGGGAATCCGGATGCACTGCAGCGGTTAGAGGGACTGCTGGAAGAGCTCGGCAATCCTTATTGTATGATCCGGGCAGGGGACAAAGCGAAGTATCATTGTGCGGCAAGTATTCTGAGCAATGACGTGCTGGCGCTTCTGGATATGGGATTCGGACTGTTGGAGCAGTGCGGGTTTGCAAAGGAGAACGCCGTAGATGCTGCCTCTGCGCTGGTGCGGGGAAATGTGGAGAATGTTCTGGCAAACGGAACATTGTCCAGTATGACCGGGCCGATCCTGCGGGGAGATGCCTCCACGGTGGAGAAGCACTTAGGGGTGCTGGACGGAGAGGAACGGGAAATATATCGTCTGCTTGGCAGCAGGCTTCTTGACATGGCAGAGGGGCGGCAGAAGGAAGAAGAGAAGACGGGGCACATAAGACGGCAGGACAGCTATATAAGAATGCGAAGTCTTCTTAAGAAGCAGGACGGGAATTCCTGATTCTGAAGCTGCAGAATCAAGAAAGGATGACGGATCTGGAAACAGAAAGCTTCGATGAAACGGACAGGAAAAGAAAGGGAGAATTTGAATCATGAAAAATACAGCAGTAACTTTCAGGCAGGCGAAAGAGAAGGGGGAGAAGCTTACCATGCTCACTGCCTATGATTATTCGACGGCGAAACTGGTGGACGAAGCAGGCATCCATTCAATTCTGGTGGGTGATTCCCTGGGAATGGTATGTCTAGGTTATGAGGATACGCTTTCAGTCACGATGGAGGATATGATCCATCATACGAGGGCGGTGGCAAGAGGAGCTAAGGATACACTGGTCATAGCGGATATGCCTTTTATGTCTTATCAGACTTCGGTGTATGATGCGGTGGTCAATGCGGGACGGCTGATCAAGGAAGGGCATGCCCAGGCAGTGAAGCTGGAGGGCGGTAAGGAGGTATGCCCGCAGATCGAGGCGATTGTGAAGGCATCCGTTCCGGTCTGTGCCCATATCGGCCTGACACCTCAGTCTATTCATGCCTTCGGCGGATTTAAGGTGCAGGGCAAGGGGGAGGAAGCAGCGAAGAAATTGCTGGAGGAAGCGAAGGCAATCGAGGAGGCAGGCGCGTTTGCCGTAGTGCTGGAGTGTGTACCGGAAGCGTTGGCGAAGCTGATTACGGATAAGATTTCCATTCCGACGATCGGGATCGGTGCGGGCGCGGGCTGTGACGGGCAGGTGCTTGTATATCAGGATATGCTGGGTATGTATGCTGATTTTGCCCCGAAATTCGTGAAGGTTTTTGCCAATGTGGGGGAAGAGATGAAGAAAGGATTCGCCGCGTACAGGAAGGAAGTGACGGAAGGAACATTTCCGGCGAAGGAGCATACCTTCCGGATGGATGAGAGTATTCTGGAGAAATTGTATTAGTATAATCCACGATAATTACCGTTCCCTTACACGCAGGATAAATTTTCATATGCAAGGCGGAGGAATGAGGCGTAGCGGTGGCTACGTCGATTGACGACAACGCGGCAGATGGAAATTTAGACAAGTGAAAGGGTCGGATAATTATTGTGGATTATACTAGACAGTCAAGGCCAGGCTGAGCATACAACATTTTTGAGTTTAGGATACAGGAAGGCTGTTGCAGGGGCATTAACTTCTGATCATCTTCCTGGGAACGGAGGCAGCAGTATCGATGATTATATCAGGAAACAGCAAAGAGACAAGGGAACAGATCAAAGAGTGGAAAAAGCAGGGACTCAGTGTAGGCCTGGTGCCTACGATGGGATATCTGCATGAGGGACATCAGAGTCTGATGGAAGCGGCGAAGCGGGAGAATGACAGGGTGGCAGTCAGTATCTTCGTGAACCCGATCCAGTTCGGGCCCAATGAGGACTTCGCAAGTTATCCGAGAGATTTCGGGAAGGATGCGGCGCTTTGTGAAAGTGTGGGAGTAGATTTGATCTTCCATCCGGAGGCGGAGGAAATGTATGATGAGGATTTCTGCACGTATGTAGATATGGACGGACTCACGAAGGAACTGTGCGGGAAGAGCCGGCCGACTCATTTCAGAGGAGTACAGACGGTAGTGAGCAAACTTTTCCATATCATACCGGCGGACAGAGCTTATTTCGGACAGAAGGATGCCCAGCAGCTGGCGGTTATTAAGAAAATGGTGCGGGATCTGAGTATGGATATTGAGATTATAGGATGTCCTATTATCCGTGAGACAGATGGGCTGGCGAAGAGTTCCAGAAATACATATTTGAACGCGGAAGAACGGCAGGCGGCGCTGGTTTTGAACAGAAGTCTTGCGGCAGGAAAGAAAATGATCGAGGACGGTGAGCGGGACGCCGCAAAGGTAAAGAGGCATATCGAAGCGCTTATTGCGCAGGAAAAGATGGCGAAGGCCGACTATGTGGAGATCGTGGATTTTTCGGACATTACGCCGGTAGAGAAGCTGGATGATGCGAAGAGAGGGGAAGTCCTCTGTGCCATAGCGGTATGGATAGGGAAGACCAGGCTGATTGATAACTTCATCTGGAATATTGGCCGCGGCCAGAGAACGTCAGGACAGGATTATGAGAAAAGGAGTATGTCATAGTTATGAATATTAAGATGTTAAAGGGGAAGATCCACCGCGCCGTAGTGACACAGGCGGAACTGAATTATGTGGGAAGTATCACGGTAGACGCGAAACTGCTGGAGGAGGCCGGTATCCTGGAGTACGAGATGGTTCAGATCGTGGATGTGGAGAACGGAAACCGGTTTGAGACTTATACGATCGCCGGGGAAGCAGGCAGCGGCATGGTCTGTCTGAACGGAGCCGCCGCGAGGCAGGTACAGATCGGCGATCATGTGATTATTATGGCCTATGCGGATATGACACCGGAGGAAGCGGAAGGCCATAAGCCTTATGTGGTATTTACCGATGGGAAGAACAAAATTGAGCGGGTGACTCGGTATGAGAAGCATGGGATGCTTCTTTGAAGGCCGCTTGAAAGAGATGTTCCTATAGATTGCAAAAGAGACAGATCGCCGCGGATGGGCCATTCCATAGCGGCGATTTAAAATTTTATTTTCTGATGAAACTTTTTGGGGATGCAGACTGTCTAATAAGCACAAAACAGGAGAAAGGACGGAGAGAAGGCATGCGGAGCAGGAAGGAAGCAGTGATCCGGAGCGTATTGCTGGAAAACTATCAAAGTTATTACAGGCTGGCGTTCAGTTATGTGCATCAGGAGGCGGACGCTATGGATATTGTGCAGGAAGGGGCATATAAGGCTATGGCGAAAGCTGGCAGTCTGCGGGATGAGAGTTATGCCGCAACCTGGGTATACAGGATCATGATCAATACGGCCAAGGATTATCTTAAGAAGTACGAAAGGGAACGGGGAATACTGGAAGAAGATATTGCGGTATCGGGTGACATCGGCAGGGATGTGGAATTAAGGGAGGCGGTGGAGAAACTGCCGCTACAGGAGAAGACATTGATTATCCTGCGGTTTTATGAAGATAAATCTTTGGCAGAGATCGCTCAGATACTGCAGGAGAACCTGAGTACGGTCAAGAGCAGGCTTTACAGGACATTGGAGAAGCTGCGCAGGGAGTTGGGCTGAGCAGAGCATTATGCATCAGATCAGACAATACAGGCAAAGCGGTATTTTGCAGGAACGGCAGAAAGGAAAGGTGTAGTCAGAATATGAATATGATTCATGAAAATAATAAGAATACAAAGGAGAAGAGGGACTTCACGGAACTGGAAGAAAGGCTCCGGGCAGGACGGGAAGCATATCAGAAAATCCCGGTTCCGGAGGGGATGGAAGAAAGGGTCAGGAAAGCCGCGGAGAGGACGGGCAAGCTGCATGGTTTCCGCATACCGGCTGCGGTGGCTGCTGCGGTGGCGGTTCTGATAATCCTTCCGAATACGGGAGCGGATATGGCTTATGCCATGGGTAATATTCCTGTGGTAGGCAGACTGTTTCAGGCGGTTACTTTTCGGGATTATCAATATGAGAGTGATCGGTTCAACGCCGATGTAGAGGTGCCGCAGATTGTGGTGGAGGATGTGAAGAAACCGGATCAGGAATCGGAAGAGAGCTCTCAGAAGCTTCAGGAGACGATTGAACAGGTGAACTTTGATATTGACGCGGTGACGAATCAGCTGATAGAAGAGTTTAAAGAATCTGCGGAACTTGGCGAAAGTTACGGTGGCCTGGAAATTCATCATGAGATTGTGACGGACAACGAGCAGTATTTTACTCTGAAGCTTTCTATTTATCAGGCGGCAGGCAGCGGTACAGAATCCTACAAATTATACACGATCGACAAGCGGAGCGGCAGGCAGGTTCATCTGGGAGATCTGTTTTTGGAAAACAGCGGTTACAATGAGCTTATGAGTGAGAATATCCGGAATCAGATGCGCACGCTTATGGCGGAGGATGAGATGAATATGTACTGGGTGGACAATACGGATATACCGGAATGGAACTGGGAGGGGATAAAGGAAGATCAGAATTTCTATTTTGATGATGAGGGAAATATTGTCATTGTCTTCGATGAATATGAGGTTGCGCCGGGTTATATGGGCGCTCAGGAATTTGTGGTAGAGAGAGAAGTGTTCGGGGAGCTGTTGAAGTAAAGCGCGTTACAGTGACAGGGAAGCCGAAGTCTGAACTGTTACAGGATTGATGCTTTCCGGGAAGAAAACGGAGTGAGGCAGACAGCCATGCACTCCGTTTTTTTATTCAGGGGTTGTATACTTGCACCACCATGTCTTTCTCCCCGACACAAATTCCAGGTATCTTTCATGAAGACTGCACCACACAGCCAGTAGCATTACAGGCAGGTAACCTGTGCATCCGCATCATAGGTATGAGGCTCCTTGTTCATAGCCTTGTGCCCGAATGCAATGGCGATCTCATACTCGTAATTCTCCGGGAATTTCAATGCCTTCGAAAAATATTCCTTCTTCTCGCCTCTGATCGCATCGAAGATACAACCGATGATCAGATTGCCCAGCCCTAAATCTTCTGCCGCAAGCGCCATGTTTTCTACCGCGATACCGGCATCCAACGGGCTCCATCTGTAGGAACTGTCGGCGCTCAATATGACTACGACGGGTGCCTCATAATAGAAATTATGTTCCGGCGCCGTGATATCACGCAGGCGGTTCTTCTCTTCTTCCAGTTCTGCCAGAATCGGATTGTCACCCTTTAATACAGTGAAATGGATTTCCTGTTTGTTGGCCGCTGTGGGTGCCTGCAGGCCCGCGTGGATCAGCGTTTGCAGTTCTGCGTCTGTCAGCGGTTCGGCGGTGTATCCTCTCGTGGAACTTCTTTTTTTGATTGCCTCGATTACGTTACTCATTGTCAGTACGCCTCCTTGTAAAATGATATGGATAAATGATGAAGCAGCCGAATGCGCTTCGGTTCAAACCAAAGATGGCTGAAAGCGCATCTATATTCTATCGTACCCTAAATTTACATTCTTTGTCTATAGCTGAAATATTCTTTACCCATTCTTTCCTCCGTGTTCGGGAAGCGAGCACCCTTACGGCAATCACGGATGCCAATCCGATGGCAGAAAGTGCGGCAACGAATGCCTGATCTGCCTTGGATGTATTCTGCAGAGTATTGGCTGTGGCGGAAATAGAGAAATTCACAAACAGGATGATCACGAATTGACATCCGCCTGCGATTCCCTCAATCCAGGGATTGGAAAAGCGGTATTTCCTGGCTGGCAGATTTTTATCAAGATATATGAGGATACCAGCCAGAACAGCGGCAATAATCCAGCAAATAATATTTCCGGTGGTGCATTCCGGGAGGAACCTGTCTTTATTTAGAAGAAAGGGAAGCAAACATATCATTATCGTGACGAGTTCCAGAAGATGTATTACAATCTGAAACCCAAACAACTGATTTTCACTAATTGTTCTGATCAGCAGCTGTTCCGTTTCGTCCCTGTACTCTTCGGGACAGATTTTCCTGCCTGCCAGGAATTCGCTTACGCTGATTTCAAACACGGCACAAATCGGCTCGATCAGGCTGATGTCCGGCAGGGATCTGCCCGTCTCCCATTTTGAAACTGCCCGGTCCGATACGCCAAGTTCTTCTCCCAACTGCTTCTGTGTCCAGTGTCTTTCCCTGCGGCATTGAGCTATGAAAGCTCCTGTACTTTTTGCATCGATCAAGGGAAACCCTCCTTCCTGATTTGATTATGGCACAAATTGTGGAAAAAGTCATCCTACCGTCGGTAGAGTCGTTTTGTTCTTCTTTGGCGATTCTATCGGATGCACACATGTAGACTCGATATTGTATTCCGGTATCTCATATGGTATGATTTGGTTGTTCAAATGTTATATTGCAGCTCGAGGAGGCCACTATGAAAAGCTCCGAAATTATAAAGGAAATTCGCACATATCTAAATTTAAGCCAAAGTGAATTGGCTGATACGCTAGGGGTAAGTTTTGCGACTGTCAACCGCTGGGAAAAAGGACGTTGTGAGCCGTCGCAGATCGCAGTAAATGCAATTAAGAATTTGCGTGCTAATAACAAAATTGATTTTACTCAGTTTGAAGGAAACCATATTATTAGTAGTAATGAAATTGTAACCCTTTATCATGGTTCGAAATCAGGAATTCGTGGTTCCATTGCCCCTATAAGCCGGGAACGCTGCGATTTTGGAAAGGGGTTTTATATGGGAACTGAACGAACGCAACCTCTTACTTTAATCTGCAATTTTCCTGATGCCAGAATCTATACGTTAAGTGTCAATCTGTCAGGGCTCAAAATTCTTGATGTAGAAGTAGGATTAGACTGGGCATTGTTAGTCGCATACAATCGAGGCAAAATGGAATCCGTAAAACATACAACCATCTATAATCGTTTTGCAAATTTAAGCAAAGATTGTGACATGATTATTGGATATATTGCCAATGATAGAATGTTTGTCGTTCTGGATCGCTTTTTCAATGGGGAAATTACTGATACGGCACTTATTAACAGCCTTTCGGCACTGAAATTTGGTAAGCAATACGTAGCATTAACAGAAAAGGCCTGCAAAAAAATAAAAATTCTTGATGAACAAGTACTCTCAGGAAATGACCGGGATAAACTAAAACAAGAAAGTGAAGCTAACCGTTCAAAAGGCATTGCAATGGCAGATGAAATTTGCCGGAAATATCGTCGTGACGGCCGGTTCTTTGATGAAATATTAAAGGCAGGTGAATAAAATGGAAAATCTTACTCTTGAGAAGCGCCAACTATGCGATATACAGGGACGGTTGTTTGAGCTTGCTCTGACAACTGGATTGGATTGTCCATCATTTATAAAATCTTTTATGGACAGTAAAACCGCTGCTGCCCTTGATGATGTCTATGATCGGTTACAGTGGGCGGGTGAGGAATATATTCTTGAGGAACTAAATGATGAAGTTAGCGGACTTAAAAAGGCTGGCTCCACTTATTCTTCGGAAGTAATGTATTGGATAGGGTATACCTATCGCTACTGGCATTACTACACGGGTGAATACAGCCACGAAATATATAAAATAGCCGATGCTGAAACAATGAGTGAGTGCTGGCTTGGCTTCCATACTTTTGACGTTGAAATGGCCATTGATGATTTGAAAGAAATCTATAAACAAAAATGCAATGAAAGGAAGGCTTAATAGTGATAAGGTACTATTTAGCTTTGCAAGGGGCAGAGAAGGGGCTGTCGGGTAATGACATTTTTTTATCCGATCCCCCAAAAAAAACATCTCCCGCAGAATTCCGTGCTTTTTGGCATGGACTCTTCTGCGGGAGATGTCTTTTTCTTGTTGCTTATCCTGTTTTTTGGGCGCAAAAAACCCCTTGCTGATGATTTTTGAAGCGTTCTTTTTCCTATGCAGCTTTCCCGCCCGTTTTCCCTTCGAATTTATGTATTTTATCATGCAGGAAACGGTGGTATTTATTGATATTCCGGCCGATCACATACAGCATTAATTCTTTGTATACCTTTTCGGCAGAACGGTAATTAAACCGCCGGAATTTTTCGTTTTCCTTTATATCCCCAAAGTGACCCTCTGTCTGTATCGAGCGGATCTGGCGGTTCAGGATCCCTTTTTCGCTCTGAATGTTGGAATGGGATTCTTCCTTCAGTTCCTCCCAGCGCTCATTGACTTTCATGACCTTGTTTTTCCCTGCATCTTTTTCGGCATTATATTTATATACACCACTTTACAACTTTATAAGTAAGAACTCTGTTTCCAGCATAGATGTTTCAAGGCCTCAGCAATAACATTTGATTTTATGTAGGTTTCGATGTTTTTCGCCAAGTTTACATAAAATATCTGCTGGCGTATCTGTTCGCTGAGAGCAAACCGGAATTCCTGAACACTGACATTCCGGTACTGTGAAAATGTTTCTTCCTTATATGGAAGCAGTTTCATCGCACAATAGCTGATATTGATAAGGTTGACCATCATCTCAATCCCCTTCCGGCTGCGTACCATGTATCCGCATAAGGACCAGAAGGTCTTCTGCTCATAATAGCTTACTTCAATGTTCCATCTGAATGAGTAAAGGAACAGGGGGATATACTGCATCCAGTCATTTCCAGTACGGTTCAGGGGTGATTTTTCCTGCCAGGCACAGAAGATCTGCAGCTGGGCGGGAAAAATAGTACTGAAAAACAGTCTTCTGGTGCTATCCTCTTTATCGG
>CAJTEN010000002.1:21184-426527 GCA_910575245.1 Clostridia bacterium
ACCAGGTTCTGTTTTACATACCAGCTGTCACAAAGGATGATGACATTTTTCTTATCCCTGAATTCCGGCATTACCTGCCGGACCATGGAAGCAGCAAGCTCCAGTTTGGATCCCTTATCTTTGCGCCACATGCGGTATCCAAGAGGGATGGAAAGGTAAGATATCCTGTTTTTATTCCATACCGGAATGCAGAGCATGACACTGACAAAACAATGCCCATTCAGATAATTGGAGCCATTATGTGCCGCATGGTCGAACAGTTTGGAGATATCCTCGAATTTCTTTCCGGATTTCGAGACCATGGTGTCATCTATACAGAGGAATACCGGTTGGGAGTTCAGGCTGTCGGGGACCAGGCCAAGGGCCAGCCTTGCTGTAGCATTCATAAAACCCGAAAGGTCAACTTTGGCATAGGAGCAGGCATAATAGAATGCATTCAGGGACTTTGATGTTATGCCCGCCAGAAAATGCCGGTACAGGGACCGGATGGAACCTGCAGATTCCGTCGCCAGCATGGATAGCACGAGCAGGAATAGCGTTTCAGCCGTAGGCGCTGACAATATGGAAAAATAAATATAAAAATATCGATAAAGCCTACCGATTATGTATTTTTCGTTGTATAATAAGGTTGCCGTATGAGGTCACTCACTTTCGTGTTTATTGTTAGCAAACTTATTATACACCAAAGTGCTTCATACGGCACTTTTTGTTAAAAACTTGTAAAGTGGTGTTTATATAGACATTTCTCCTTATGCGGGCATCCACTGCAGTCTGCACACCCGTACACCTCAAACGTCTGTGTATATCCATCCTGTTCCCTTGTTTCTGTTCGGATATGCCTTAATTCCCGTCCGTCATGACATACATAGTAATGCTCGTCTTCAAAGACTTCGTACTTCATGTTGTAATACTTCCCGATGTCTTCCTTATAAGCGCGGGTTTTCCGCTGCTCGTGATCCTGAAGTTTGATATAGCTGGCAACCGTATTTTCTTTCAGATACAGAAGATTCTTCTCACTGCAGTAACCGCTGTCAGCAGTTACCTCTTCCAGTATATCCCCGAATGCTTTCCGGTGTTTTTCAAGAACCGGGATCAGTGTATTATAATCGGTACGGTCGTTACTCACATATCCGTGAATAATAAAATAATTTTCCACCGCAACCTGGACATTATAAGCGGGTTTTAACTGCCCGTTCAGCATATGGTCTTCTTTCATCCTCATAAATGTAGCTTCCAGGTCTGTCTTCGAATAACTGTTTCTGTCTTTCCCCATGATCTCAAAACAGCTTTTATATTCCATCAGGCGGCTGCCGCATTTTTCCAGTTCCTCATAGAGCTGCTGGATCTCCGGCTTTTTCTGTCCTTTCCCGTTTACAAATGCAATCCCCTCTCCTGCCGCGATCAGCATCAGGTTCTGCTGGAGTTTCAGAATCTCAAGTGGAGAACAGTTGTCGATCTCAATCAGCGTATTATTCGAAATTTTTTTATGCTTTGTCAGCTTACGTTTCCTGTTTTCTTCGATCACTTTCCGGACTTTGTCCATACCTTCAATGATAAACATCTGTGCATTTCCCAGATCATACTTTGCTCCGTACTGATACTCGGACAGGAGAGTGTTGTATTTCTGGTAAAGGGCATCTGTCGTATCCAGCAGGCCGGCAAGATGGTAATTGAGCGTCCCGCGCCAGACGAACGTATAGCGGTTCGCATTCGCTTCTATTTTTGTTCCATCAATGTACAGCTGTTTAAGCGTAATGAGTCCCTCTTTCTCTAACCGGCGCAGAAACTGGTAATTCAGTTCGTCCAGCACTTCGCCTTTCAGCTTCTGCCCTTTGAAGTCGTAGAAAGCATCCCTCTTTGGCTTCTGCCCTCTGGCCAGCAGGATAAAAGCGAGGTCTCTCTGACATAAATCCACAATACGGTCAACCGCACGCACTCCGCGCATGTTTGCGTAAGTAACAACAGCATACATCATGATCGGGTTGTACCCGGTTCTTCCCTGGTCAGAATAACAGGCCAGCAGGCCTGAAAAATCCAGATCCTCCATCACTTTTTTCAGGGTATAGACTGGATCGTCGTCGGGTAAAGCCAGTTCATAAAAGTTGAAATTAATTTTCTGTTGCCCAAACTCAAAAAAGTCATTATAATAATCTTGTTTTAGCATAGTTCCATTATAACATGGAACGGAGAGAAGATGGTTGTCGTTAGCCATCTTTTTCTCTTTTTGGGAAAAAATTTTCAGGGGCGATGTGACTCGTATGGATCACATCGCCCCTGCTTTGGACTATCTATTTCCCGACAGCCCCTTTTTCTGCGTCTAGGGATAGATTTCGCAACAACAGGCTCGGAAATCACAGGAATCTCTACGTCATCCACGAAATTAAAATAGATTTTTAACTTCTGTACCCACTTGTCACTGGATTTGTCCGGCGCAAACACCTCAATCTTCTTGATATACTCATTGGCTATCGTAGGTATCAATTCCGGAACATCCGATCTTCACGGATATTGTGTTCCTGATCGGAACGGCGGCATTGCAGCCATTCCTCCTGAAAACCCTCCACATCCTGCCGGATATAGGCATTAACCGCCCGAATGCGCTACAACACCTGTTCTCGCAGTACATCTTCCCGGATATAGTGAGCAGAGCAGGTGCCTCGACCGCTTTTGTAGTTGGAGCATACATAGTGGTCTTGCTTGTCCCGCTTGACGGTATCCCGGTTCTCTCTGGTGCGCTGGCTCTCGGTGAACTTGAAGTTGTTCGCCACCAATCGCTGCAATCCCGCAAAAGCCTATAGGAAGATGCCCTCGATCTCTGCTTTCATCTTTTCGGCCAGGTCGGGATTGTCCACACGGTCAGCAGGTTTTTCTTTGATGGTCAGCGCCAAATGCCACCGGTAGAAGCCGCCGCTGCGGTCAAAGAGGGCCTGCATCGCCGTTGCCGGGCGCACATCCAGCACTGGTAGCTCTGCTTGCCCTTGCGCTCCAAATCCATCTTGCCCTAGGCGGTGACAATAGATATGACGTAGTTGGTTTGGCGCAGCGCCTCCATCCACATATCATCATCGACACACAACAGAATGTGTTCCAGATCAACACGGGCAAAGCGGTTCTCAGAAATTTTGCCGATGGTGCCGTCCTTCAGCAACATATCCACCGTCCTCACACGTTGCTCCAATTCCGCAAACATGAGAACGTCCAACAAGTGGTTTTCATTCTCCATCATCTGACACGCCTCCACAAAGCGGTTGTCTGGGTCGTCCTCTGGCGATTGCAGAGTGTACTCAATCTTCCAGCGTTCTAGCAGGTGCAGATAATCGCACAGCACCCGCTGACAGTGCATCTCATCGTTACGAAAGACCCGCGCCAACGGATAGGGCTTTTTCAGTGCCGCAGCTGCAGGGGCTTGTCTGGGTCGACGCCGAAGTCATAGGCTGGCTTCTTTGCGGCTTCGTAGCTGCTCAGACCGAACAGTCTTGCTACAAAGACGATCACATTGCCGGTGGCCCCACAGCCGAAGCAGTAAAACTAATCCTTGTTCAACTTCATGCTGGGATGCCGGTCATCGTGGAAGGGGCAGCAGATCATGTTGCCCCGGTTGGCCTCGAAGCCGTAGCGTTCCACGGTCTGCTTCACGGTGACAGCAGATTTTACAGTTTCAAACAAATTCATAGGCTATGCCTCCATAATTTATTGACAATATCTGTCCGTCTGCCTGAATATACGGGAAAAAAGCCTATAGACCGAGAATCCACTAAAAATGCAAGAAATGAAAAATCGCCGCCCTGAAATCTTGCAAAGTGCAAGACCTCAGAGCGGCGAAGGCAGCGGAAAGCATTTGCCCGCGCTAGTTTTATAAGGTATAATGGATAAAGAGAATTTATAGGAAAGAGGTGCGTCACATGGAGGGAGCCTATCTGCCCGGAAATATCCGGCAGCGGATGCAGGAGCTTATGAAGGAACATAAAATTACCCAGGCACAGTTGGCGACCCGCATCGGCAGCACCGAAAGCGCCATTAGCCGGTTTGTCAGTGGCAAGACCGATATGATCAGCACAGAGCATTTGCTCCGTATTGCGAAAGTGTTTGATGTTTCCACAGATTTCCTGCTAGGGGGGGGGGGGGAGAATGTTTGAAAACTCATGAGCTGTTATGTTGATTGAATGATAAATCCATCTGTTCTTATTGCGGATGATTTAAATAGATAATGTACCTTGAAAACTGAATAAAGTACACTAAATAAGTGGGAAATGCAACATTTTTCCTTAATATCTGGTAAAATAGAGGTATCCCAGATAATGATTCAGGAGGATGACCTTTGCGATACTGTTACACTCCACAAGGGAGTCAAAGGTCATTATCATTACTTGGTCTCTGTCTATAGGTTTGGCAATATACGGCATATCATTGACCACTTTGTAAACAATATAGACCTTGCCGGGATGGGATTTAAGAACGCAGTACCGTCTTTTGAGGGGCGTCCGGGATATCCGGCGGAATGTATGGTGAAGCTGTATCTCTACAGATACCGTAAGAACATTCGGTCATCAAGGAAACTGGAGGCAGCATGCAGTGTGAACCTTGAAGTGATATGGCTGATGGGCGGGCTGAAGACTGATTTCCGGACAATCTCGGATTTCAGGAAAGATAACATCGACTGCGTGAAGAAAGTATATAAAGAATTCGTAAAACGGGTGACGATAGAGATGGAAACGGGATTTGTATCGATCGATGGGAGCAAGTTCAAGACATGGAATTCCATGGACCGGAACTTTACGGTCACGAAACTGGATGACAGGATCCAGTGGCTGGAAGACCATTCGGAAGAATATCTGAGACTGATGGAGATTGCGGATGAGAATGAGGAGACGGTACGGGGAAGCTTTACGAGGGCAGAACTGGAGGAGAAGCTGAAGGAGACACAGGAGCGGCTGGCGAGGTATAAAGGATACCGGGATCTGATGGAGCGGGAAAATTTAAGCTAGCTGTCCCTGACGGATGCAGACTGCTAGCTGATGAAGAATAAAAAATGGGATGGACACAGCTTATAATGTGCAGCTAGCGGTAGATTCGGAGACGCATCTGATGGTAGACTACCAGATGACGAACCGGGTGACCGACCATGGCCTTCTGGAGCCAACCGCGGAGGGGATCAAGGCAGAGGCTGGGGACAGGATCTTGGAGAAAGGGATCATTCCGAATGTAGTTCTTCCGGATGGACGGGATGTATATGAACTGGAAATCGCTTATGAGGAAGCAACATGCGACAGAGAGAGTGGAAGGCGAAGGGATAAGAAAGTGTCTGCATGCAGGGATCGTACCGGAAGCATATGAGGGGATCATAGAAGGGATGGAAGTAGCTGCTATGCGGGAAAAGACCGTAGATGAGCAGACAGAGATGGCGAAGCCATATAAGACGGAAGAAGAGGTAAAAGAATGGGCAGCCCAGGGATATTATGTAAGGGATCCGGAAAGGGACAAGGTATACTGTCCGGGAGGGGCAGTGCTGCGGCATAAGAGCATCGAAAAGAACGGAGACACAAGATATGCGAACAAGGCAGCATGTAAGAAGTGTCCGTACTGGAACAGATGCATAACAGGGAAAGGGCAGTGGAAAGAGATAGATTTTAATAAGGATACGCTGGAGAAAAAGGCGAAGTGGTGGGAAGCGGACGGCTCGGAGGAACCAGACAGCACACTGGATGGAGGGAAAAAGAGAGATACCACTATGAGAAAAAGAAAGTGGTGAGGTTTAAGTTCCGTCCGGACAGGAAGAATATGGAGCAGCGCAAATGCATATCAGAGCACCCGTTCGGAACGATCAAGAGGGCAATGGGAGCGGCTTACTTTCTACTCAGGAGCATGAGGAAAGTAAGTGGGGAGAAAAGCAGCATAGAGGCAGTGTATTTTATTCAGTTTTCGAGGTCAGGGAATTTTTTTGTAGAGAAAAGGGTCGTTCCTGGCATTTTTGTGCAAAAATGAAAGCCGAAACGAAGCCATAGGAATAGTTTTCGGACGGTCTGGGGGAAGTAAATTGAAACAGAAAAAATACGTAAGGGGGTATGCATATGGCTTCACTAACACATGTCTGTATGTGGTCAGACAATGGCTGGGAGCGGATTACAGCAGAACAAGCAGCCAAACGGCATCCGGGTGGAACTGTCTCAGCGCATAGTGGTTTATTTATGTGTGAACTATGTGGGCAGTATGTCTCCCTTACTGATGGTGCGGTTCAAACACGCCACTTTAGACACAGTGCCTGTGAAAAAAGCAAAAATTGCCCTGAACGTATAGATGGAGCCGGTTATTCAATCCCTTATAGTTCGCAAGAACACGAATTACCAATCCGTATTACTGGTATGTCATCATCTTCGTTCAGGTTTGAAGTTGGTTTGATTCGTGCTCCAATTAGTTCACTCAACAAAGATTTCCGTATAGAAATCAAGCCGAAGGGAGTATTGGATGCACCTTATGTGTTCACGAAAGAACGGCTAAATTACGACAGCATTACATATCTTCCCATCGGTGAAAAGCCATTTGAAAAATACACGCTCAGTTTTAAAAACGGAAGCGATAAACTGCGCGAGTTCTGGCCAACAGAAATTAACGGAATGAATCCAGAGGGGACGTTATTTGAAGAGATTTCTGGCAAGAAACTCACATACGATGCTGATGTTGAGATTGAAAAAGAGTACTACCTTTTAAAACGTGGCTATTTCTCTAAAAAGCCATATAGCAGTATACGAATTCAAGAGATTGCTCAGAAACAATTTGGTTGGGAAACTTGGACACTTCATGTGGTTTCTGCATCTGCATTTTGTGAAGAAGCTGCCCGATTCTTTCTTGATTTTCATTGTCGCCTAACTGATTACCCTGTTTCATTACAGCCGGTGTGGCCATTATTTGTAGAGGGAAATTATATAGTGAAACATAGTCAAGATAGTATGTACATGCTTGTCAAAGGTAATGTGGCAACAGTCAAGACTTTTCCTTCCGCAGCGGTTCGTCAGCTAACTCATAATGTTACTCAAACAAGACTATATGAAGTCCTCTGTTCCAGTAGGCAACAGTTGATATCAGCAGGGCGTACTCAAGCCTTGCAATATACTTATTTTTGGAAAGAGCCTCTTAACCAGGTAGGATTACCTCCAGAAATCTTAGTGACAGATCTTTCTGGTTCTGAGATCCTTCCTGGTAAAGATAATACGCTACCACATAGCAAAGCACTGCTCTTCAAATCAACATATGATGGTGAGCTTATTATCTCCAACAAGAACCATGTTGTAGATAAGCGAAAAATATATGCGGACAAGCCGCTTGAGCTGGATGGGCTATCTTATGGTGTAAGTGTTCAAGTTGTCATTGGCCTTGACGTTGTCTGGAAAATTGACTTTCAAAAACAACAGTCTATCATCGCAAACGACGAAGTTGAAATCCTGAAGCACATTAGTCGCGTTTCAGGAGCATCAATTCCTGCCCCTCATTCTTTGCGAAATATTTTAGCCGCCATGAGCCGTTATCCACAAATATGTCAGTGGATACGGAAATGTATCAAGGAGGGCACCATCAATGGGCAATCCTACCGGAGATTGCAGGATGCCTATCGCAGTATAAATATACAGGGAGATAAATTATGAACTACATCGGACTTCTTACCAAAGAAGAGAAATCAATTCTCTGCGAAATCATTACAGGTAAAGAGTTCAAAGAGCTCTTCAAAAGAAACGAACAGGAATTTTCGAAAATACGAAAAGGCTTCAGAGCTAAATCATTGACAGAACAATATGCATTGTCAATTGCCATATCTAACATTGATAAGCCTTTTATCGCAACGTGGGTCAACACAATGGTAGAACACTGGCTCAAAAAGATCCAAGAAAATATAGCTAAACTTGAAGGAGAGGGTTTATCTCATAGCACTGCTTTGGTGACAACTATGCTTGATTCTTTCTTTGTCAATAATGTCGAGTTGTATTTTAAGTTGACAGGTAATCCTTTGGATACGGATGCATACTCTAACCTTTACGATAGAATGGAGAATATTAAATCTGAACGTGCAAGAAATGCTGAAATGTCTGACCGAATCAAGGCTGTGGAACAAGAAAATCGCAGTCTGTCCGATCAAGTTGAAGCAGTCCGACGTAGCATGGATACCATAAAAACTGAGTGTGAAGAGAGAATTCAAGAAATTGAACAGAGCAAAAACGAATTAGAATCCTTGCTGGCTGAAGCACAAGCAAAAATTGCCGAATTACAGACCGCACCTAGCGCCTTCACGAACGACGATGCAGATTATCTTGCACAATTTGATGATACAAATACTTCTATCCTGCCTTCTGGCAGTACAGATGAAATCATTTCTTTATGTGGTGTTATTTCGGATTATAATGGTCAGAAGTGGCTTATACGATATGCTGATTTGAACAATAATGGACGTTATTATATTTTTCTTAAAAATGAAGATGTCCCGCCGTACTTCACAAATAGAGACAAAATTTTCTATAAGGATGGCCCTTCTAACAACGGTTTCTACGGGATCTGGACTTGGTCCGCAGTTCCGAACGAAAATGATCCTTCCAAGGATTATATTCTATCACGGTATAATACAGATATAGATGCCATTGAAATTGTTACCATTACAGAAGCAACAACCCTTGAAGACCTAGTTGATCTTTTGAATGATGGAATCGAATACAAGCCGCATAGCCGAAAAGTTATGTTCACACTTTGTGCATCCAAAGGGCAGTATACAGGTATCCTTTGTACTGCCAAAGAATTCAATACTGTTAATGGGAAAACCACCGTTTCTGAAGATTGCATTGTTGTGCCGGTATATGAATTTGCTGGTGATGCTATTATTCGTCTGGGCAACGGACTTTCTTTTTATCGAAACGCATTTGCGGGTCTTCCAAGCAAGCTTTATCATTTGAAAAGCCCGCTTGACATTGTAAAGAATATCGTTTTCTCATCAATTTCTTGGAATGCATATAAAACAAGAGAGATAACACGTGCCGAATATAGGACGTTTAAAGATTTCATTGGCGCAATTCCGGTTGACGATATAGCGTGTAAGATTGGAACTGCATGTCGCTGTTCCATTCCGGCTGCCAAAGAACTGCTAGATGAATTTCTGAACATAGTCTGGAAATATGTCGATGGAGATAGCTTAGAAGATGAAATAATTCGCTCGGCTATTTCTGCAAATGTTGAACTTCAAGAAAAAGCGAAGGCGCTTATTCGCAAAGATTGGGAAACAGAGAACGAAAGCCTGCTGATCGAAGTTCGAGGGAAACTCGATTCACTTCGTGCCGAGTTGAAATCTGCTACTGAGGATTTAAGCAAAGCGCAGGAAGCATTAAATAAAACAAAAGCAGAAGATGAGCGTCTTGCTGGTATCATAGCCGAAAAAGAACGACTCGCTGCTGAAGTCGAAAAAGCGGTTGCCGCAAGAATCCAAAAAGCACGTGAAAATGCGGCAGATTTCATCGCTAGTATGGCATTTGTTAGCGGACAACAAATGCAAGTTGGATGTACAGAGTCTCCTGACAAAATCGAGGTTTCATCGAAAACCGATATTGATACATATCACATATGTTCTGAATATGATAACCTCGATGACCTTGAAGTTCATCACTCTTGGACAGATGTTATCAATACAGCTGTATTTGAACTCGCAGAAGCAGGCGTTGCAGAAAAATATAGAAGCGGTCTCGCTGCTTTTCTTTGCGCAGCTTACATTAAAAAACAGCCACTTTTACTTGTTGGCCCCAATGCAATCGACATTATCCAAGCATTTAGTGCAGTCGTAACTGCTCATAAGCATGGAGTACTCTGCTGTGAAGGTGGCTATGCCCACCAAGCGATTGAGAAAATAGGTGCCGATGGTGAAAGCATCGTAATAATCAACAACTTTCTTGCCAGCGGCTGGATAAACAGGCTTCCAGAAATACTTTCCCAAAAAGATATTTTTTATGTGGCTACCCATCCGTATGCAGAAGACATTCAGGTTGAACCTAAAAGCCTGTATGGATTCATGCTACCACTGTTTACAGAGTTCTTGGTGGATAAAAAAGCTACTGGTAAATATTATGGGGGATACTTCTCTGACGATTTTAAACCCTATTCGGCAGAAAAAGGCGCACGCAAAGAACTATCAGTCCTTTCGAAATTTGCGCTGAGTTCGTTAGTCAGGAGCAAAATCAACAGCCTTGCGGCTACGATGCACGGTATTTATCCCACTGCTACAGTAGACGACGATTTCCTGTTTTGCGTTTTTCCCATTGTCTATGCTTCAATGGCGGTAAATGAACTTGTAGAGGAAATTGCTAACTCGCAGAAGGGCATTGCAATTTCTGTTAATCTTAAACGCGACCTTCAGTATGTGCTAGGGGAAATCTAATGGACAAGTATAACGGACTTCTTTCGAAAGTATCACGACAGTATCACATTCTTAGGGGAACCCAAGAGACAGAGGATGAGTGGAAAACTCGTCTTGTTTATAGCATCTGCGGGATGATGGCGTATGCTTGCCTCTGGGACGACACAGAAGAATCCATCTCTATCGTGCACCTAAAAAGAAGAATTCGCAGTATGCTTGGCAGCTATAAATC
Source organism: Clostridia bacterium (assembly GCA_910575245.1). GTDB lineage: Bacteria > Bacillota > Clostridia > Lachnospirales > Lachnospiraceae > UBA3282. The sequence goes on from CAJTEN010000002.1 coordinate 31,795, forward strand.
ATTGTATCCGGAACTTTCTGGAACCTTACCGTATACTTCTGAAGAGCTTGAAAAGGAAATCATAAATCAATTCTTAAGTGCAGGAGTAGTTTATCACCGCCCGAACCGAATAGTGGCATCAAAAAAACGCGAAGGACACTTTGATGGAGTTCTATTTCAAAGAGGTATTGCTTTGGATAATATTTCCTGTGTGTCTGGTATTGGATTTTATTCAAAGCAGGAGTGTGGATCAAACCCCAATAACATAAAAACAATGTTTGGCCTCGAGCAGGAGAAGTTGCAAACATTGTGGCAAACTACCCTATCTACTGCTTCTTGGAAACCCAATTCAGTGTTTGAATATAACACGGAGTACCTTCGCTTGGAGCCGCCTTTCTCTCGTGGGTACTGGATAACTGAGCCAGATAAGACTGGTACCGTTTCTATTCTTCGAACCGGTATGAAAGGTTCACAGCTATACTATATTTATCGATACATGGATGCTGCGCTAGAAGTTAGTCCACTTCCTCAGTGGCAGGTGGAAAACTATAACTACAGAACACTGACATGCGCCTGCCTCGCAACCTATGGAACATTACCGCCGATAGAGTACTTTGAGGACGGGGCATTGGTTCATATACGTATGAATTATTTTCTTCCGTCACGTGAACTTGAATTTTTGAAGTACTACAGCTGGCCTGAAGTATGTACATCTCTTCCGTGTGATTTTAGGCGAAAGTTCTCCGTAGAAGTTTTTGGCGCTATTAAAAATATTCTATCTGAAGAAGGATATGAATTCAAAGGAGGGAAAATCTGATGCCCAATGGAGCCAATTCAGTTCATAAGCAGTTGAGAACGGAACTGGAAGACTATATTAAATCGCAATATTTCGGAAAGTCTCCTCTTCTACTTTCGGCACTAAGCAATCATATTGATGATGAAGGATTACTTTACCAAAAACCTTTTATTGAGTCCTCTCCAGCATATGTTACAGTACAAAATGGTATTGAAACAGCAACTCTTGAGACTTGGATGAAAGACTATTTCTTGCAGTTAGCAAAGGCCAATATAGGGGTATTCCCATCTCCGTTTGATCATCAGATCTCGGCGCTTGAAGCTGCAACCAGAGGCGAAAACTTGTTTGTTTCGACAGGTACTGGTTCCGGTAAAACAGAGTGTTTTATGTGGCCGCTTCTTGCAAAGATGGCAACTGAAGCAAGAAACTCCAAGGAATCATGGGCAAAACGAGGTGTTCGCACAATTATTATGTACCCAATGAATGCCCTTGTTTCAGACCAAGTTAGCCGACTTAGAAGAATGATCGGAGATCCTGATGAGAAATTTATCAAGATATTCCGGAAAACCTGTGGTGATGAGGTGCGTCGTCCTCAGTTTGGTATGTATACTGGCAGAACCCCATACCCTGGAGTTCAACCTTCCACTGAACAGGACAGAAAACTTGAAAAAACCTTAGCAAGAATGTCTTTCCCACAAAGCGATTCGGAAAAAGAATTCTTCAATCATCTTCTCAGAGAAGGAAAGATACCTGCAAAGGCGGATATGAATCAGTTCCTTCAAGGGCTGCATGAGAGTAAACATATTCCAAACGATGATGATGCAGAGCTAATCACACGATTTGAAATGCAGCAATTCTGCCCGGATATTCTCATTACAAACTATTCTATGTTGGAATATATGCTATTGCGTCCCAGAGAACAAAAAATCTGGAATGACACACGCGAATGGCTGGCTTCAAACAGTGAAAATAAATTGATGTTTGTTATTGATGAAGCACATATGTACCGTGGTTCATCCGGCGGTGAAGTGGCATTACTGATTCGCAGGCTCTTCCATAAACTTGGTATCAGTCGGGAGCGTGTACAATTTATGATCACTACTGCAAGTATGCCCAACAAAAGCCAGCAAGACGTTGATTCCGTAATGAAGTTTGCAAATGAACTTACGGCTTCCGACACAGCAACTCGGTTCTGCTATTTAACGGGAAAGAGAGAGGTAATTGATGGGCAGCTGAAATACAATATCCCTGCCGAGCTTTTCTTGAACCCAGACCCTGGCCAATTTGAAGATAGAGATGAAGTAAAGCTTTCTGCACTTTTGTCATTTTGGAGACAATTAGAAGGATTTGACTCTAGCATTACATCCTTGGAATCAGTATACAACTGGATGTACGAAAATCTTGTCCATTACCGTCCGTTCCATGAGCTCATTAAGTATTGCCGTGGAAATGCAGTATCTTTGGGGGAGCTTTCTTCTGGTATCTTCCCAGATCTCAGTCAAGAGAATGCACTAAAAGCGATTAGTGTTCTTTTGGCAATTGCACCGCTTGCAAAAAACGCAAAAGGATCTGTTCTTTTTCCCGCACGTATGCACATGCTCTTCAAAGGTGTTTCTGGTGTATATGCCTGTGCCAATGCAGATTGCAGCCGTTCTCATTCGGAAGGCGGCCTCACTTTAGGAGAGATCTACTTATCTGATGGTAATTTGGTTTGCCCGCATTGTGGTAGTGTGGTATACGAACTTTATAATGACAGACGTTGTGGCGCACTGTTCTTCAAAGGCTATGTTCTTGAAGACGACTCGGGGCTTCATGGAAATGTATATCTGTGGCATTATCCCGGTCAGTTGATGGATCGCAGGATGAAAGAAATACATCTGTTCATTCCAAATGACGATTTTGAACTACCCACAAAACAGGGTAAAAACGCTATAAGACCCTGCTATCTTGATGTTAAAAGCGGATTTATTAACTTCACGGATGACTCTTCCGCTGGAAAACCATGGATTAGAAAGCTGTATTATTGTAACTACTCCGCAAAAGGCAAACCGCAAATTATTACTTTTCCGATTTGTCCGCATTGTAGGCATCAACTTTCTACATCGCAGTTCACTTCGTTTAATACACGAGGAAATCAGTCTTTCTTTAACTTAATCAAATCGCAGTTCCAACTGCAACCCGCTGTGCCAGGCAAGGATAGTGATCCAGATCGGTTTCCTAACGAGGGACGTAAAGTTTTGCTATTTTCGGATAGTCGTCAACGAGCAGCAAAACTGGCCAGGGATATGTCAGAGGCTTCGGACATTTCTGCCGCAAGGCAATTGTTTGCAATCGCTATCAAAATGATGGAAGAACAAACGGTCGAGAAGTCAATGAATTCGTTGTATGACTATTTTTGTCTTGCTGCCGGTCAGCATCATGTGCAGATTTTTCATGCTCCCGAACGCATAAAATTTGCTGAGGATTGCACGGCTGCGCTGAATAACTACAATCGCTGTGTAAAACGAGGACGAGAGTACACCCCGAGATTTACAATTGCAAACGCTCCTGTTCAGATGCAGGAATACCTTCTTCGGTTGTTTGCTGGTGGCTATAACACCTTGTATGACTCGGCTACGAGTTGGATTGAACCTACTGATCAGGCTCTTTTTGATGCTGTAGATGCTCTTGGTGAAAATAATGTGACTATTACAGATGAAGAGTTTATTGACTTTTTCAATGCTTGGATGCTATCAATTTGTGATATGTCTACAGCTATCGGTCATACAATTAGCGATACAATTCGGTTGAAAGTCCGTCCCAACTATGGTGGCTATGGGCTTGATAAGGATTGGGGATTCTCAAAAACTATTCGTGAGATCATGGGCTGGCATGACGGAAATGAAACAGAGATGGCGTGGAAACGAGTATTAAAGGAAGAATTTCTTGACTCGGCACAGCCTGATAATGGGAAATTATATGTTGACCTCTCTAGAGTAAAACCACGTTTTGATGCTGCTCATGTATGGTACAAATGTGAACAATGCTCTGAATGGACTCCTTTTACGCTGAAATGTAAATGTCCGAGCTGCGGATCTTCTCATATCCATGAGATGAAATCTGGCGAATACAAAGCACTTATTTTCTGGAGAAAGCCAGTAGCTGATGCGCTTCAAGGCGAGCCAATTCATGTGATTGTCACCGAAGAACATACTGCTCAGCTCTCACATAAAGACCAACGTAATGATCTTTGGAGTAAAACCGAACAGTATGAATTGCGCTTCCAAGATTTAATCCAAGATGGTGAAACACCTGTCGATATTCTTAGCAGCACAACTACCATGGAAGTTGGTATTGATATTGGATCTCTGGTTGCGGTTGGTTTACGGAATATTCCTCCCATGCGCGAAAATTATCAGCAGCGAGCTGGTCGTGCTGGCCGTCGTGGATCTAGTTTATCTACCATCATTACCTTCTGTGAGGATGGTCCACATGATACATTGTACTTCAATGATCCGATTCCCATGTTCCGTGGTGACCCTCGCAAGCCTTGGATTGATATAAGAAGTGAGAAGCTCCTCCAACGCCATTTAGCCATGGTTATCCTCCAGGAATTCCTTTCAGAAAATCATATAAGCCTTGACACAGTTTCAGCGGCAGTTTTCCTTAACGATTTTCTTGACAGTTTTAAGAACTATCTTGCAGCTTACGATGCTAATAAAGACAAACTGCTTTTACCTGTCGGAATACCATTCCACTATTCAGTGTTTGAGGATGAATTGAAAAAATCTTTTGATACGCTTAAAGAAAAATGCCAGACGCATCCCGAACTTTTTGGAGTAGAAGAAGGCGCTAAGGAAGGGGAGGCAAAGGTTCTTCTTGACGCTCTCTATGAAGAGGGAATCATCCCAACATATTCTTTCCCGAAGAATGTCGTAAGTACCTACATACCAGATATGTACGGAAAAATTCTTTACGAAGTTGACCGTGGACTCGATGTAGCTATTGGCGAATATGCTCCTGGTAGAGCAATTGTCGTTGATAAGAAAACTTATCAGATTGGCGGATTCTACTATCCTGGAAGTGAGCGTCGTCATGGTCAAGCATTAACTCCGGCACGCGCTTACACAGAAGACCCGAATTACGTAAAACAGGTTATCTCATGTCCAGAGTGCGGTTGGTTTGGTCTGATGGAAGAGAAAACAAAGCGTTGCCCGTTTTGTGGAAACAGCGATCTGAAGATTACTCGTGAAATGATGCGCCCTTGGGGTTTTGCGCCAAGAAATGCTGAATCAATACCAGATGTTCAGCTGTCAGAAGAATACACTGCTGTGCAGCAGCCTCTGTATTCAACTCTGCCCGAAGCCGAAGAAATGAAACTTGCCCCAGGCTGTAAAAACATACGGATCGCTTCACGAACAAACCAACGGATTATCATGCTGAACAAAGGATCGGATGACAAAGGCTTTATGGTCTGCAAGGACTGTGGAGCCGCAATGCCAGGTGATGATATTTCTGTTCTAAATGATATTAACAGGCCATACAAGTCGAAGTATGCCCGAAGTAAATGCCGTCACAGCAACTGTTTTAATGTGAATCTTGGCTATGACTTTATAACTGATATGTTGGTTCTCGAATTCACAATTGACGACAGGATCATTGACGCCAGAAGGAATGATAATCCATGGCTTAATCGCGCAGCGCAATCCCTAGCGGAAGCATTGCGATTGGTAGCAAGTAAAAAACTCGATGTTGAATTCACCGAACTTGTTACTGGTTATCGTCTCAGAACAGGCTCTGAAGCTTCTTATGTTGACATTTATCTTTACGATAGCTTGTCGAGTGGTGCTGGTTATGCTGTCAGTGTAGCTGATGCGATTGACGAACTACTAACCGATATGAAAGAGCTGTTAAGTACTTGTGATTGTGGATCTGCGTGTTCTAAATGTTTAAAACATTACAGGAACCAATATGTACACGGTATGCTTGACCGCTTCGCTGCGCTCCAACTCCTTGAGTGGGGTGTTGATGGGATAAATGCGTCGCCAATCAAACCAGAGAAACAGATTAAAATGATCATGCCTTTGGTGAATATTCTTAAGCAATCTGGTTGTGAGATTATCGTTGACGGTGAAATTACGGCAAGTGGGCGAAGAAACACAAAAAAGGTTGTTGTCTACCCGGCAATGTGGGTTGAGCCCTATGCTTCCGGTACTATTTTTGTAAGTGACGCTTATATCAAGTACGCTAAGCCGTATGCTGTCCAAAAGATTCTAGACAACATCCAATGAAATAGCTTGATTACGGGCCAAAACAGTAAGCGCAGCACACCGCCTTTTAAAATCAGGGCAGTGAATGCTAGACGATTATCGCTGCCATATGGTAAAAAACTCCCGTCCAATTCCTGTTACGGAATTAGACGGGAGTTTCGTATGCACCCGAAAAACGTCAGCTGACAGTTGATTAAGTAATTTAGTTCCTTATCACTGTTAACCCAACTCTTTAGGATTTGATTATGGCACAAACGCTGCCGGAAGAGAAAAATAGCTTGACATATATAGATTATCTATATATAATCAGAAACAACATATATAGATAATCTACATAAAATGCAGAAAATCGTATCTGTCTGTTTACTGCTCCCATGCCGGCCATCCGGCTGATTGACGTGAGCCGATGCGAAAACTGTAACATTCCGGCGGAGGATTTATCTGTATATGGAAGTAACAAAGTGTTTCGTATGACTTTTTATGTTATTGAAGGAAGGAGAGATAAGATGTCGGTTAATAAGTCATTGATTTCCGGGAGTACCGCCATGCTTATCCTCAGGCTGCTGGAGGATAAGGATATGTATGGGTATGAGATGATCGAGACGTTGGAGAAGAAATCGAACAATGTCTTTACCCTGAAAGCGGGGACGCTGTATCCGCTGCTGCATTCCCTGGAGGAGAAAAACTATCTGACTTCGTATGAGAGCGAAGCAAACGGGAAACTGCGCAAATATTACAACATCACGAAAATGGGCAGAAAGTACCTGAAATCCCGGAAGGAGGAATGGCAGGAATACCAGACGGCAGTGCTTAATGTACTTGTACCCATGTCGGCTTCGGCACAAACGATTCACGGAAAGTGTTACTGTTCCGTACTATGGGAGGGGATGGCTTAAATGGAAGAATTCATAAGAAATATTACGGATCAGATTCGCTGTGTAAGGGCGAGGGAATCTGTGGCAAGAGAAATATCGGACCATATCAAAGATCAGGCGGAAACTTATGAGAAGGCGGGTACGGAGCATGAAGAGGCAGTCAGGATGGCTCTGCGGGAGATGGGTGACCCGGTACAGATCGGGGTGGAACTGGACCGGATTCACAGACCGCAGATGGATATCAGGATGATTATGATGGTATTTGTGTTCAGTCTCGGCGGGCTTGCGCTGCAGTATTTCGGCGGAGGATATACCCGGGTGCCTGGTATCAACGCGGCTCCGGTATTTGCAGGTTTGTTCGGAAGGCAGTGCCTGGTCTTACTGCTGGCTTTTGCTGTGATGGTGGGGATGTATTTCCTGGACTATAGCTTTATCGGCCGCTATGGAATTGTGATCTATGCGGTGATGACGGTACTGTTTTTTGCCGGAAGAATAGTATTTACGGAGGTAAACGGAAGAATTCCGGTTATGTTCATGCTTACATATCTCTATGTTCCGGCCTATGCAGGCGTATTGTATCAGCAGCGGGGAAGAGGGTATGCCGCGGTCATACAAAGTATTGTGCTTCAGTTTATCACAGTAGTGCTTGTGAATGCTTTCACCAATTTACTGTCCGGCGCCAGTGTGATCTATCTGATTCAGACGGTCATGCTTCTTCTGGCAATCCGCAGGGACTGGTTTGCGGTCAACAAGAAGACTGCCATGGCTGCGGCTGTGTTTGGGGCGGTGATTCTTCCGCTTCTTCTGCTGGCGGCCTATATGGCTGTCAATCCGGGATTCCAAACCTTCAGGTTTGCCAGGTTGCATGCGTGGTTAAGACCTGAGGAGGAATCGGCAGGTAGGGGATACGTGTATCTGTGGCTGAGGGAAGAACTGTCACACGCCAGAATGATCGGGAGCTCCGGGAGCACTCTCTGTACAGCAGATAATCTGGTTGACCCGATGTTTTCTACAGGTCCTTTTATTCTGCTTCAGATTATGTGTAACTGCGGAATACTGGTCGGTGTGTTTGTGGTTCTTGCCTTTGCCGCATTGATTGTCCATATGTTCCGCATTGTGGGACAGCAGAAAAATCAGCTTGGATATATACTTTCGGCGGCATGCTTCATGATGTTCCTGATCAACTGCGTAGAGGGGGTTCTGATCAACTGCGGACTTTTTCCTTCCATGGAAGTACAGTTTCCTTTCTTGTCCTGTGGGGCAGGAGCCATGGTTACCTATGCGGTGTTTATCGGATTGTTGCTGAGCATCTACCGCAATGAGAAGATCGTTACGGATTCGGTGGTTACGGGACGGCCGTATTGGCGGCTGACTGTCAAGCTGGAGAAAAGGTAGAGAAAAAACCTCCCGATATACTGTAGTATATTGGGAGGTTCTTTCGTCAAAATATGTCTTATTCTGTGAGGAACAGCCGTTGGCTATTCGTCCTCTGATTTTTCTTGCGGGTCATGCGTTTCAATGTATTCAATCAGATCAAGAATCTTAGAATCACTCATACCATTTAATCGGAGCTGCCTGATTAAATTAACAATTTCTTTGCCGGTCATATCAATCACCCACCTTCTGGATATTTGTCTGATAAATACATTATATCAAAAGGGACATAAGGTGTAAAGGAGCCAAAAAATGTTCCGGAAACCTTGTTACGTGCAAGTTAAAGGATTCCTGAAAAGCACTATTTATATTTCCGGTGCTTTTTCGCGGAACTCTTTGGCCAGCAGGAAGAACCCGAATAAGATGCCGTTAAGAAGCAGTGATGCAGGAATCATGGACCAGGTTACCTGCTGGTTCTCCATTACTTCCAGAGAATATTCATTGGCGACAACAACCGACAGATTGTTATTCAGAAAGTGTAAGATCACAGGAACCCAGATATTATCGGTTTTCATGTAAGCCCAGGCAAAGAAGATGCCGAGTGTGACGCAGGTAATTATCTGGGAGGATGTCATGATCAGGCCTCTGTCCGGAGTCGTATAGAAGAAAAAGTCAAGAAACACATGCCAGATTCCCCAGGCAACTCCCAGGATCAGAACACCCTTGCGCAGGCCGAAGCGTTTCTGAAGCAGAGGCTGCAAATAATAACGCCATCCATATTCTTCACCGAAAAATGCCGCAAAAGCGAGAAAGAAGTTCACCGGTGTAAAAAGAAGATAGCTCCATGCGGCCGGATTGGCCAGAATTTCCAACATGATTTCTGCCTGCCCATCCGTGGCATAGGCAATCGTAGCCCGGCCGAAGTAAAGAACAAGAAATACGAGGATGCATAGAGCAGAAGATTTCCAGTTCTGCCATTTCAGCCCGTAGGCGGCTCTTTTCTTCCTGCCTGATATCAGCAGCGAAATCCAACAGAGGATACTTCCGGCTATGGTTGTATACTGGGATAGCAAAGACCACAGGGAAATCGATGTTCCGTTGAGGGTGGCGTTCTGCTCTGGCATGGCTATGGACAGGACGGCAAAAGCGAGCATCAGAATGGTTACCAGTATAAAGGTTATGTAGAAGCATTTCGGCAGCAGGCTGTCCTCTCTGCAGGTCAGCAGATAGGCTAACATTACGCCTGCCGCCGGATAGAACATCTGGGCAGTCGGAAATACGCTCATTTCCACCGATATGGTGCTTCCGTACCAAGTCAGGATTCCCATAACGTAAGTCACCCCGTAAGCAATAAGAAGAAAAATTAAAAGCTGTTTCCTGGTTTTTGTTGTTTCTGTCATTTCATGTCACTTCCTTTTCCGTTTTTGATCCGGTGCTTCCCTTTACCGCTTCGTTTCGGCATGGAACTGTCCGGAATATATTGTGTCCGGCAGATTTGCATATACTTGCGTCGGCCATACGATAAAGTGGTGAATGGAAGGGAGCAACGGGATATGATTTTGTATCATGATATCATGTAACGGTCCACGGAGGCTGTTTAGTGCCCCAAACGGTCATTTTATTGCCTGGATGGCAGTATTGTCAAGGAGCCACTGCCGCGGCTTACCCGTTCTGCAATGATCTTTAGACAGCGTGAAAGTCCGGCGTACATCTGCCCGGAATCCTGCTTGCAGATATAGTCCAGCGCTTCGCGATGATAGCGGAAGGTCTCAAAAGCCAGGTCGGAGAAACCGGTGACATAGATCAGGAATCCTCTGGCAATTTAAAAAAGACTAAAAGTAAAATATATTTGACATATAGTATGCTATATGATACTATTAGGCAGAAAGAAAGGGGGAGGTAAATGGCAAGGAACATAGCCATCAAGGTGGCGCGGGCTGAGAAAGATATGACACAGAAGGAGCTTGCAGAGGCCGTCGGAATATCAAGGCAGACGGTGAATGCCATTGAGCAGGGAGAATATAATCCTACGATCAAACTATGCCGTTCCATCTGCCGCGTCCTGGGAAAGAGTTTCGATGATTTGTTCTGGGAAGAAGAATGAGAAGGCTCTGCCGGAAAGGACAGGTAAGATAACAGGAAGAATAAGGGATTATAGACAGGTAAGAGGACGGAATGGAGGATGTCATAATGAAGAAAAGAAAAAACAGGTTGGATGAGATGCAGGAGCAGAAACTGTTGAAGATTGAGCATAACGGCTGCTGGATTGCTTTTTGGGGATTGGGAATTGTGCTGGTGGTACAGTGGTGTCTGGGAGCGAAGGCAAGAGAGGTGGCAGGCGAGTGGATCGTTTTTATGTGTCTGGCATGGTATATTGGGATTGCCTGCGTGAGAAACGGTATCTGGGACAGAAAACTGCCTCCTACACCGAAGGCGAATCTGTTTGCAAGCATTCTTGCGGGAATTGTTGTCGGGGTTATTTTCTTTTCCACTTCTTATGCTACGTATCATGCGTTTCTGGGGTCTGCGGCCACGGGAATATTCATGATGACGATGACGGCAGGAATTTGTTTTGCGGCGGTCTCAGCCATCGCGGCTCTTTATCGGAAGAGAGTGGAGAAGCTGGAGGCAGAGGAGGATGAGGAATGAGGAAGGGTATTATGTTCATGGGAATTTATGTCGGGAAAGATATGGAGGTGCAAGCATAGAATGATTACAGCGGAGCATCTGGTGAAAACATTTACCAGAAATGAGAAAAAGAACAGAAAGACCGAGATCAACGCCGTGGATGATATCTCGCTGACAGTGAGGGAGGGAGAAATTGTAGGAATTCTGGGGCCTAACGGCGCCGGTAAGACAACAATGCTCAGGATGATGTCCAAACTGATGAAGCCGACCGGCGGGCAGGTCAGTATCAGGATCGGTAAGACAGAGATTTCGGATGAGATTGAGGTCAAGAGACATATTGGTTATCTGTCCAACAATACGAAACTTTACGGCAGGCTTTCTGCCAGGGAACTGTTGCAGATGCTGGGGACGATCTATGGAATGACACAGGAAGATACGGAGCGGAAGATTGACCAGATCAGCAATATTTTGTCCATGGAATCCTTTATCGATAACCGGATCGAGAAGTTATCCACAGGGCAGACGCAGAGGGCATCCATCGCCAGATGCCTTATACATGACCCGCAGGTCTATATTTTTGACGAGCCGACGCTGGGGCTGGATATCATCAGCAGCGCGGCAATCATCGAATTTATGAAAGGGGAGCGGGAGAGGGGAAAGACGGTGCTCTATTCCACCCATTACATGGAAGAGGCGGAATATCTGTGTGACCGTATTGTTATGATCCATCAGGGAAAAATTATCAGCGAGGGGACACCTGCCGCGCTGAAGGCACAGACGGGACAGGGCAGTCTGCGAGATATTTTCTCAGGACTGATTCAGGAGGGAAGACGGAATGAATACTAAGATTATCAGAACACTGGTGAAAAAGGAGATGCTTGATGTCTTCCGGGACAAGAAGACGATGATTATGATGGTGTTGGTGCCGGTGATTTTGTATCCGCTGATTTTTGTGGGAGCCATGCAGTTTATGAGTTTTATCTCATCGAGCATGGAGACGCAGAATTACCGGATAGCGGTCGATGCAAAAGACGGGGACGCTTTTATACATAAGCTGACGGAGCAGCCAGCGGGTGAGGAAAGAAGCAGGAAGGAAACGGAGATTATAACAATTGTTGACGCGGCAGCTGTTCCTGATTATGAAACCGCCTTAAATGAAGAGAGCATTGATGTGTATGTTTCCGGGCAGCTGCGGGAAGGGAAGATGCAGTATGATGTGTATTATCTGTCTTCCGTCACCAATTCAGCCTATGCGGCCAATATTGTCATGGAGGCATTTGATGAGCTTAAGGAAGAGATGACGAGACAGAAGATTCAGGAAGCAGGTATGGATCTGCACGAGATCCTGGAGCCGATCGCGTATGAGAAGAAGGACACTGCAAGTAACGAGCAGTCGCTGGGCAGTATTATGGGTTCTATCCTGCCGTTTATGCTGATCATAAGCCTGCTGATGGGCACTATGTATCCTGCAATCGATACGACGGCAGGAGAACGGGAGCGGGGAACGCTGGAAACGATCCTGACACTGCCCGTTACGAACAGACAGTTAATTGTATCGAAGTTTATTACGGTAGCTTTAATCGGTATGATTTCAGCACTCCTGAATATCCTGTCCATGGGCGGTATTGCGCTGTATATGTATGCGATCATGGATATGCAGACGGATATGGGAACTTTTGATATGGGGAAATTCGCTCCGGCTGTTTTAGTCTGTATGCTGTCCGTCTTTGCATTTTCCCTGTTCATCAGTGCCGTGACTATGTGTGTGACCTCCTTTGCGAAAAGCTATAAGGAGGCGAACAATTATATTACGCCTCTGATGCTGGTGGTGATGTTTATAGGATATATCGGTTTTATCCCGAATCTGGAACTGACGCAGTCCATGGCGATGATGCCGGTGGCGAATATCTGCCTTCTGATCAAGAACATGCTGGCATTTAAGGTGGATTATGCGGCAATCGCGGTGGTACTGATCAGTAATGTGGCATATGCGGTGATCGCGATCCTGTTCCTAAGTAAAATCTATGACAGTGAAGCGATTTTGTTCTCGGAGCAGAAGGGCAGCCTGCAGCTGTTTGAAAAGAGGAGCAACCTCCAAAAGGGCGGTGTGCCCACGGCGGCGGATGTCTGGTTTGTGGCGGCGCTTACGATTCTTTTGATTCTGTATGCGGGCAGTCTGCTGCAGGTTAAATTCGGGTTGGCAGGAGTCTTTGGAACCCAGCTGATTTTGCTTCTGGTGCCGCTTGCACTGGTTATTTATACGAAAAGAGATATCAGGCAGACATATGGTTTTGCGCGGACGAAAGTATCTGCCTTTATCGGTGGGGTATTTATGATTACGGGATTCTTTCCTATTAATATTGTGCTTGCCTCCGGCCTGATGAAGCTGTTCCCGGCAAGTACGGATAACGTGGAGACGGCTTTTGCAGGGATCATGGGAGACAATATATGTGCGGCTTTACTTGTGATCGCACTGGCTCCGGCGGTCTGTGAGGAGATGCTGTTCCGTGGGATGATTCTGCATTCCTTGAAAGCGAGATACCGTGCGGTGTCGGCAATCGCCATAACGTCGGTTCTGTTCGGATTTTATCATATGAGTCTGGTGAAGTTTGTCCCAACGGGGCTGCTCGGACTGGTATTATGTTATGTGGTATGGCGGACAGGAAGTATCTATCCGGCTATGCTGATGCATTTTTTGAACAATGCTTACAGTGTGATGGTATCCTATTATCCGGAGCAGGTAGGAAGGGTGCTTCCGATGTTGTGCCAGGAGACATTGTCGTTTTCAGACGGAATGATCCTGTGCGGGGCAGGGCTGATCTTGCTGGGAATCGGAGGCGGCATATTTTTCCGCGGGCGTCGGCCTGCCAGCGCAGACAGCGTGTGAACAGCAGCATATGCGGCAGCCCGCTGTTTTAGCAGGATCTTTTAGCCTAACAAATGGGAGGAATATACCCCATTTGAATAGCCTTTGTTACAGCCTCAACGGATGAGGTAACACCAAGTTTTTCAAATATATGCTGTAAATGATTCGATAAAGTACGCTCGCTGATATAGAGTGTGGCAGCAATCTCCTTTCGCTTCATGCCATTGGCGATAAACCGCAGAATTTGCTTTTCGCAGTCAGTCAATTCCTCTATAAACGAAATTTTACGGTTGAAAATAAAAGCGCCCTGTGATATTTGGGAAAGGAAGGATACCAGTTTTTCAGGCTCTGTATTCTTGTTGATAAATCCCCTTGCCCCGATTTTTTCTGCTTCCCTGCGGTATACCGGCAAGTCGTAGCCGGACAGGATCACGATCTTTTGCTCCGGATATCGGCACAACAGTTGCCTGGTTAATTCCAGGCCGTCTTCGGACGCTATGTTCTTTAAGTTGATATCCATAAGCAGGATGTCCGGCCTGCTGGTATCAATGTAGCTGTCCAACAGGGAAATATCACTGATGCTTTCAAAGGATGTGATCTCCGGATAATCCGATAAGGCAATCTCCAGACTTTTTGAAAATAAGGCGTGGTCATCGATTAATAAAATATTGATAAGAAACATCTCCTTTCATAGGCAGGGTGATCTGTATGCAGACCCCGTGCGGGAAGTTATCGGTTATCGTTACGGTACCTTCCATGTTATTGACATGCTCAGTGATCAGCGCAAGCCCTCTGTGCTTTGACGGATCGGCGGATAGGAGGGCGTCTGCATCAGAAGTTCCATTATCCCTTATGGACAGCAGTATGGTTTCGTTATCCTGCGCCAGTGTTACCCATGCATTTTCCCCTGACGAGTGCTTGTATATATTCGTGACAAGCTCTTTCAGGAGACGGTATACGAAGATATCATATGGAGCAGCGATAAACAGGGAGTCCGGGCATTCAAAAGCAATACGGATATTGCGGTGCGGGAAGGACTGCGAAATATATTCAAACAGGTTATGATAGTTCTCTTTCAGTGTAAGCTTGGGGAGCATTGCAGGGCGGTAATCCTGCATCCGCTCACGAATATAAGTGTTCATGCCATCAAGAGTTTCCGTGATGATTTTCCGGATGTCAGGACGGTCTGCCTTTTTCATCATGTTCTTTATGGAAAGCAGGTCCTGCAGAATGCTGTCATGAAGGAAATTCGCAAATTCGAGGTTTAATTCTTCTTCCTGCTGCAGTCGCTTTAATGCGGCGTGGTATTTGCTATCCCTAGCCACTGCACTTTTCCCGTGCCTTAAGTTATAACCCAATACAATATTGCAGGCGTATACAAAGACAAACAGGACATCCAGCATGAGGAAAAACAGTGGAAGGCAGGCGTCCAAAGCCAGTGCGGCCAGACCGCAGGCGGCAGCTCCGGAGAGCAGGAGCAAGGCTGACTGCCATCTGCTGAATACGGTTGACAGCGGGAGGCTGCTGTGTTCTTTGCGTATGATGCCGTGGATACTCAGCGAGAACAGCAGGACAGGAAGATATAACCCGAAATTGGAAAGGCGCCCGTTTACTCCTATGGTAGACAAGCAATATGCCAGGAATAAAATGCTTACTGTTACAAGAGAGAAAAGGATACACTTCCATTCCGCCTTAAAGACAAAGGCAGTCCTCTTTCTATGAAAGACAGCAAGGAAAAGGAAACAAAGCCAGCCTGTCAGGAACTGTATGCCATAGAACAGGGCAAATATCTTATCTGATACCAACAGGCCGATAAGGGAACAGATGCAGGTGCCGGACAGGCAGGTGCTTACTGCTTTTTGGAACCGATATCCGCTGCCCTGGAACAAAAACATGAGTATGAATTTTATGGAAACATACCATATAACCGGGCTTAATGCGGAGAAAGCCATATGCGCCATGGAATTGTCTGAAGCTGACAGGAGTATATACCAGCTGTGAAGCGCCAGCAGGCTGCAAAACAGGGAGATGACCTTATTTTCCCTGACATTGCAGGAGCTGATATAAGTAATGTCTATGAGCATCAGCGAGGACAGGAATAAAGGGACGGTTTCTGTGGCGTTCACTTCTATATTGCTGTTTATGGTCAGTCCCATATAGCTGATAAGCATAATGGAATTTGCAAGAAGCAGAAGATTTAATGTTATATGCTTCATATTGGTCTCCGTTTCTACGATGTTTTTGCGCATGAATGAATATGTGCATCGCCTCTTTTTCACCAGATCTATTATACCATCGATTGGCGGGCATACATACAGGAATCTTTAGTGGCGGTTTCGTACAGCCTTTATTTTGCCAGCACAGCCTTGCAGCAGGTGTGCACGGTCATGCAGTAATAGACCAGATATATGACCAATGTCAGCATGATGGCGGCTGTCGTAGGCAAATAGAGCGCAGGGTTGTTTCCCAGAAGATTCTGCATCAGGGCAGTCTTGTATACCAGCGTTGCAAAGATGCAGTCCGTCAGCCCGAATAAAAAGGGGATGCTGAAAAATGCCGCCGCCTGCCGCTTGATGATTTTCCGGATGGCCTTATCCGGATAGCCCATCTTCCGGAGGATATCATAGTCAGATTTCGAATCGGCTATGGACGAAACATTATTAAAGTAAAGGATGCTTCCGGTTGCGATGAAGAACAGCACCACGAGGAAGCCGATCAGCAGGAAGGTGGAACTGCTCAGGGAAAATATTTCGTGTATTCTGTGAGAACTTCCCTGCAGGTAAGGGCTTGCGTTCAGATATTCTGACAGAGCCTGAAACAGGGCTTCGTTATCCGCAACGGACTTACCGTTTATGCTGAGGATTTTTACCGCCGGAACTGTATTTTCTGCTATCGTGCGATATAAATTGTCGCTTATGATCAAAGTGCCGACACTGTTTGCGAATGAAATAGGATTATCCAATGTGACAGCGGATGTTGTAACCGGTATTTCTTCTTTGTTTATGAGCAGCGGATAAACATTGCCCGTTTCGTCATTATCAGCATCGGGCTGGTATTTTACCAATATACATTCATTGTCCTTTAAGGGAGTAAGCCGTTTCAGGATCTTTTGTCTTCCCTGGGCTTCCAGAAGAGCTTTATAGTCTGTATAGGAGATACATTCAAACCCTGCTTCCCGCAGGATTTTTTCATTGTCCGAATCCCCTTTGGAGGTGCCGATGCCATATTCCATAGGGAGCTGCGACGCAGTGGAAGCAACCTTATAGATATCCGTCTGCCGGAGGATGACGTCATCGCCCAGGGCATATTCGCTTATGATCTGCCTGATTGCAGCGATATCACTTTCCTGCCCGATCCTGCATTCTATCTCCGACGGTGCCATACGGGATACCGCGGCGATCGGATAGAATAGAGATAAAGCCATGACACTTGAAACGGTCAAGGTTGCGGCCGACAATAGTGTGAGCATGATCAGTGTCCGTGCATTGGAACGGATACGGTATAGAAAACCGGGAGAAGTTATGATCCTGGTTTGTGTGTAAAATTTGCGTTTGTTTTTCTTTCCGGTCTGGACTGCAAAGGGCAGAAAGGACGCAATAAAAAGCACCGTCCCAAAAAGTATGAGCGCAGCTGTCAGCATCGCCATCGGATAGAAACTGACTGTAAACCACAAAGATTTCTGTCCCCTTACGATATCGAGCGCAAGGCAGTACCCTGCAATGACGGACAGAAAGCCGATGACGGCCGGAAAGCAGTGGAATTTCATGGTCTTTTCTGCACTTTTTTCAAACCGCACCAGATCCATGAGCGATGCCCTGACAAGGAATCTGCCATTAGAGAGAGCCAATACTATGACAACCACGAAAATAAAGCGGGCTGTCTTCAGGATGGCATGCAGGTTGAAAAAGGGTATTTCCGAAGGATCGACCGCCAGATCCAGTAATACCGTAATGCCAAAGACGATCCCTTTATGGAAAAGGCCGCCAAGAAGTATCCCGGCGATAAAAGCGCCGAAACAGGTAAGCAGGTTCTCAGCGGTCAGGAGAGAGAGGATCGTGGACTTTCTGTATCCCAACAATGCGTAGATACCGAGTTCTTTCGTGCGGCGGCGCAGGAAGAAGCGGTTTGAATATGACATATAGAAAATAACAAATGCCATAAGAAATACGGAGATCGTCTTACACATCGATTCAACCCGTCCGTCATCTGACATTTTTGCAAGCATGACCTTATTCATGGAGAACGAGGTAAATGCAAAAAAGACAGTGATCACGAAGGAAACGGACAATAGATAGAGGGCGTAAAACGAAACATTATTCTTCAGATTTTTCAGTGCCATAGATAAGTTTTTCATGGATGTCCCTCCTATCTTTCCGTGTCTAATCTTGCGACTTCCCGCGCAATGGATTCGTAGAACGTGCGTCTGTCATCATTTTGCTTCAACAGCTCCCGTATGATACGTCCGTCTTTGAAGATCAAAATACGGTCAGCGAAACTTGCGGCATAGGCATCATGCGTAACCATCAGTATGGTGGTGTGGAGTTCTTCATTGGAAGCCTTCAGGGTATTTAATAAATCTGTTGCAGAACTGGAGTCCAGCGCCCCTGTCGGTTCATCGGCAAATAAGATGCTTGGCCGTTTTACGATGGCTCTCAAAGCGGATGCCCGCTGCCTCTGCCCGCCGGAAAGCTCGTTTGGGTATTTCTTAAGCTGCTGGCCGATACCAAAGGAGTCTGCCAGAGTCTGTACCATGCTCTCGATCTTTTTCGGCGAAAGCTTCTGTAAAGTAAGGGGGACGGCAATATTTTCAAAAATAGTAAGGCTGTCAAGCAGGAGATATTCCTGAAAAATAAACCCCAGCTTATCCCTGCGGAAATCCGCCGCGCCTGTATCGGTCAATGTCTTAATATTGACACCGTCTATTGTGATACTACCGCTTGTGGGTGTATCAATAGTGGAAAGGACATTCAGCAATGTAGTTTTTCCGGATCCCGAAGCGCCCATGATGGCAATAAATTCACTTTCCGACACACTGAAGGACACTTTATTGAGACTTGGGCGCTGCGCTTTGGCATAAGTTTTTGTTACCTCTTTTGCTTCTAATAATGTAGACATATGAAATTCTCCTTTTCGTTTGATAGCAACATTGTACTTTACGGAAATTGAAAAGGAATGAGTAAAACCGGCAAATATTTTTGCGTGGTTTATTCATGCTGGGAGGCCGAAAGGCTGAACTGTGTTTATAAAAGCACCCAGAGCAAAATATATTGAAGCAGAGTCATTGATATCATTGAGGATAACTGGTAATCATAGGTTATATGGGTACATGACAGGAAGAGTTTTTAATGCTGTTTTAACGGTAAAATGAGAAAGAAGGTAGCCCCGCCATTCTCAGTATCCCTAAAACCGATTTCCGCAGACAGTGACCGTGACGATTCTTTTGCAATGCTGAGTCCAAGCCCAAAATGTGATTTATCTGTATGTGAGCTGTCTGCACAATAAAATCGGTCAAAAATATAAGGCTTATCCTCTTCGGAAATTCCGCACCCATAGTCAATGATGGATATCGTTAGGCTGCTGCGCGACAGGGCTGCTTTTATTTTGATCGATGTTTCGGTTTTCGAGTGGGAGACGGCATTGTCCATGAAAATGCTTAAGATCTGGAAAACGCATTCCTGATCCGTATATAGTGCCGGGAAATGGCTGGCCATGAAGTCGGCCTCTAAAAGTATCCCTTTCTGGCTGCACACCGGTTCGTAGGCTTCGTAAAGAGAGATCAATAAAGTGTCCGGATTTACCGTTGTTTTATTGATCATGCGCGTCCCTGCATCTGAGGAAGCCAGAAAAAGCATATCTTTGATTAATTTTGTCATATGCAGCAGTTCCGTATCGATAACATTTGTGGCTTTTCGGATAACGGGAAGCTCCCTGCTCAATCCGTTTATCTTATCGTTATTGGCGAGAATGACGGCAAGCGGCGCCTTTAATTCATGGGAAGCAGAGGCAATAAAATCCTTCTGGCTTTTCAGGATCTTTTCGGTTGGCTTCATGGCGTATCTCAGTAAAAGGCGGCCGATGACGGCAACACTCAGCAGAGAAACAAACCATATCGTTATAGAAAAGGGCAGTTGTTTTTTGATCAGATCAAAAGCCGTTTCTCTCTGATACAGCAAACGCAGATGGAATATGGTTCCGTTTTTGTCAACGATCATGGCCGGTATGCCCCAATAGGTATCATGGGAAACGCCGGAAATGAGAAAGATTCCGCCCTGCGTTGTGGTAGATGTCAGATCTAAGTTTGTCGATAATTCCATATTTAACTGTTCTGAAAAGTTCTCCAATAAAAGGTTTATGTCAGTTGGAAACAGGGAATTACCTTGATAGACCACGTTTCCTTGTGTGTCCGTCAGCAGGGCGAAAATGGAATGATTGTCTTCATAAGGCTGAATAACCGCCCGGGGAGCTTTGTGGGGATTTTCCAATTCATAGATCATCAGCACGGAGAGACGCTGGAAAAAAGTACTGTCGTTTCGCTGCTTATTATCAGCAGAATTGATACATAATACCCCGATAATGGCAGCGATGACAAGCATAATGGAGCTGACGAAGAGGATATATAGTTTTTTATATAAATTGTCCAGCATTTTGATCTCCAGTGTTAATTTCTGTGTTTAACCTCCAGTTTGTAGCCGGAGCCATAAATCGTTTTTATTTCACAAGTACTTCCTATTTCCCTTAATCTTTTTCTAAGAAATGAAATATAATTATCCACGTTTCCGGGCAAGATATCCGTATCGGTTCCCCATATTTTGTATATCAGCTGATCCCGGGAAATAAGAGTCCGGGGATGATCAAGAAAGGCGGATAATACCTCGGATTCTTTTGCGGTTAAAAGCAGGGAATTGCTGCCGCATGACAAAATGCGTTCGGTTTGATCGAAGGACAGATCAGAAAAGCTAAGGCGCGTTTCCTGCCTTATCCTGGCGGGACGTCTGGTCAGCGCCCTGATGCGGGCAAGCAGCTCCGGAATATGAAAAGGTTTTACCAGATAATCATCCGCACCATTGTCCAATCCCTCTATCCGGTCATTTAGTCCTGACATTCCTGTGATAATGATAATGGGGATTGTAATCTGTTTCCTGCGCATTGCTTTTATGATTGTCATTCCGTCGATGATGGGAAGCATCCGGTCAATAACAGCCAGATCGTAGCAGAATTCTGTGTTCAATGCATGAAGCATGGCGGTTTCCCCGTCATTGCAGCAGTCAACGACATACCCGGCTTTTTGCAGTTCCTCCTGTATGGAACTACAAAGTCCTGAATCGTCTTCAAGCAATAGTATTTTCATAATATCAAATCCTTTTTTCGTTGATATTCCTTTTTACAGTCCAAGACATTATTAATTATGCCATCGGTTCTGCAAGGAACTATATACCCTTTCCTATAGTTTAACAGATGATTCTATAAAAATCCTGTAAAAAAAGGCACATAATTTCATTCTGCTTATAGGATTTTTTTAGGACCTGGCAGTTACATTCAGTTTATGAAAATTCAAAACAGAAAGGAAAATTTTATTATGAAAAGACAAACAATTTTGAAATGGCTGGCAACCGGAGTGTGTGTGTTAACTTTAAGCGGATGCGGCACGGGACAGACGGAAGGACAGAAGGAACAGGACATGACTGTAACGGAGCAGCAGGAGGATATGCCGTTAAGTGAGGATGAAAATACTGATACTTCGGATGGAACGGGCGGTGCGGATGATCATGGTAACGAAGGAGAGCCCTTGCCGGACGAAGAACCTTTGCCGGACGAGGATACAGGAAATACAGAGAAGGGAGCAGATGATTCGGCGGAGAAACAGGACAATAACACGGCAAATCATACAGGTGGGAAGGTAGATGCAGACAGCCTGTATACGTCGGCAGCCCTGACAGGGGGCGTTGTCGATTTTTCGGAAGGGGGATGTACCGTAAGCGCTGCCGTAACGGAAGATGATGGAGCAAGCTGCGTAAGTGCCGCGCCCGGATATGAAAGTGAGGATACGAACGTGGCAGTTACATATCAGGAGGGATGTGTGGTGCAGATTGCAACCATCTATACTTCGGCCGGGACTGCAGAGCTGGAGCAGGCGTCTGTGGCTGATATTAAGAAACAGGCGAGTCTTATTATCTATGGAAGTTATACGGATACGCATCATGTGTCGGCGGACAGAATTATTATCTGTCATAGGCAAGCCTGAGTAACAGGTCAGCGCATTTACTGCGCTGACCGTGCCGGTGGGGGAAGAAAACCGGATGGAAGAGCAGATAAGACAGGTTTTGCCAAAAGAGAAGGGGCAGGATGGTGAGAGTTACGGTTGTTACGGCGG
Organism: Clostridia bacterium; assembly: GCA_910575245.1. Classification (GTDB taxonomy): domain Bacteria; phylum Bacillota; class Clostridia; order Lachnospirales; family Lachnospiraceae; genus UBA3282. The sequence continues at coordinate 53,933 of CAJTEN010000002.1, forward strand.
GATGTCCGTTCATGGCATTAACGAAACTTTATCCCTGTTTGTGTCGATATATACGGTATATCCGTAAAAGAGGTGGTGAAAATGCTGTCAATAGCAGTATGTGATGACGAAATTATAGAATGCTGCAATATGGCAAGAAAAATTAAAGATATTCTGGAAGAGATGGGAAGACCGTGCATCGTCCGCCAGTTCCAAAGCGGCGGCGAACTGCTGCAGGCGTTGGAAAGCTTTGATATTGTTTTTCTTGATATCATTATGCAGGATCTGGACGGGATGAAAACAGCACAGATTTTCCGTGAAAAAGCATCTGATAAGATAATAATTTTTGTATCTTCCAGTAGGGAGTATGTGTTTGAAGCGTATGACGTGGAGGCTTTCCAATATCTTTTGAAGCCTGTGGATGACAGAAAACTGAAAAGGGTACTGCAAAAGGCTGTCCTCAAAACAGAAAGGTGTTCCCGGGAATTTATCATTGTCAGCAGTGAAAGGCAGAAAAAGAAGGTATTTCTTGATGATATATACTATTTCGAGATAAAGGGGAGAGTGGTTGACGTTCATGGTCCGGAAGGCATTTTTACCTACTATGAACAGATAGGGGAGCTGGAGAACAAACTGTGTGATAAAGGTTTTTTCAGGTGCCATAAAAGCTATCTGGTCAATCTGAAATATGTTGATGTGTATAACAGGCGGGAAGTGACGCTGGAAAACGGAGAAAGGATCGTGATTGCAAAAAGAAGATACGATAAGTTTGTCCAGGAGGTGCTTAAGGTTATGCGGAAAAATGGAGGGATTTTGTAAAACATAATAACCTTGCGGAATAGCAGCAGGGATGCTTTGTCTCTGATAGTATTATATGAATTTGACAATAATTATTATAATGGTTATAATAAATAAAAGCGGAGCTGTATTATGAAAAATTCATCTGATATACGTAAAGAAAATAAAAAAAGAATATACCGCCTTATGTTGGATGGAAAACATTATACGAAACAGCAGGCAGCGGCCGGAACAGGATTAAGTGTGGCGACATGCAACACGCTGCTTAATGATCTGCAGATGCATAAGATCGTTTCCGGCGAAAAGAGACAGTTGGGGGAAGTGGGAAGGAGTTCTGTCCTTTACAGGATCAGGGAGGAACATGAAAGCTACCTTGCAATTCATTTCTGGATCGAATATGGAAACAGAAGGGTTGAGTGTATTGTATTTTCAACGTTAGGGAGAATCCTTTATCAAAAGGAAAAGGAATATGATTCTCTTCCTTATGGACAGGTGGAAAAGGCCATCGAAGAAATCCGGGAACAGTATCCGAATATCAACCAGATCATTGTCGGTACGCCAAGCATAGTGGAAGACGGAGTTGTGAAATACAGCGATATCCCTGAACTGGAAGATGTGATGTTGCAAGCAAATCTGGAGAAAAGGTTTGGGATGGCGGTCTCGGTGGAAAATGACATGCATTGTATGGCATATGGGTATTGCAGGAAAACAAATACGGAAGACGATGTCATTACGCTTGCCTGTTATCCAAGCCATATCCTGCCGGGAACGGTTACGATCCATAAAGGGAAGATCATCAGGGGCGCAAATGGCATTGCCGGAATGGCAGGATTTTTACCTTATGCTGTCAGCCGTGAAGAGCAGCTTAAGATGCTGGCTCCAGGGATCTGTATTCCGTTTATCGCAAAGTCGCTCTGCGCGATTATCGTATTTTTGAATCCGGGCACGATTGTTTTGACGGGTGATCTGATCAATGAAGAGACATTGGAAAGCGTCAGGAAAATATGTGCAGCCGATATACCTTTGGAATATATGCCGCAGTTTCGTGTCGTGGATGATTTTAATGAATATTACTATGAAGGCATGTATCAGCTTGCAGTAGACAGGAAAGAACTTTAAATATCCCTTTTCAGGGGTTTAAAATATCGATGAATGGAGGAAACATCATGAAAGTTAACGCAAAACAAATGAAATGGACAAGGGCGCCTAAGGAGTATGCCGTTACAGAGGAGCGGGTGGAGATGGTCACAGAACCGTTTACGGATCTGTGGCAGAGGACATACTATCATTTCCGCAATGATAATGCGCCTGTGTTACAGATGAGTACAGACGAAAAGTACTTTTCCTTTGTGGTAAAGGCAGAATTTGATTCAAAAGTGCGCTATGACCAGAGCGGGATCGTAATGTACCTGAACAGCGATAACTGGCTTAAGGCATCCGTGGAATATGAGAATGAACAGATACAACGCTTAGGCAGTGTCGTGACAAACAATGGATATTCTGACTGGTCATCTGTGGATGTAGACGCATCGGTCAAATCCATATGGTTCCGTTTCAGCCGCAGGGAAAATGATTTCTGCATTGAGAATTCTGCAGACGGACAGAATTATAAGCAGATGCGTATTTGCCATATGTTTCATGTAGAAGATACCATCCAATTCGGAATCTATGCGTGCAGTCCGGAAAATTCTTCTTTTCAGGCAGTGTTTACGGATATGGAGATCACAGAGTGCATGTGGCTTGCGCATGACGGACAGGCGCCGGATGAAGAAGAATAAATGGCGCATGCTGTATAAGGGAAAAAGGAGCGGATGAGCATGCGTATTTTATTAGCTGAAGATGAAGCTGACTTAAATAAGATTATCACCCGGAAGCTTACCTCGGACGGTTACTGCGTTGACAGCTGCTACAACGGCAGCGAGGCCATAGATTTTCTGGAAACGGCTGACTATGATGTGGTGATTCTGGATATTATGATGCCGGAGGTTGACGGGTTCGGAGTTCTGCACCATATGAGAAATACGGGAAACTCTGCGCCTGTGCTGTTTCTGACCGCAAAGGATTCCATTGCTGACAGAGTAAAAGGGCTTGACAGCGGAGCGGATGATTATCTGACCAAACCGTTTTCCTTTGAGGAACTTGCAGCACGCATCCGGGTAATGACAAGAAAAAGATTTGATATTGCGGCCAATATGCTTCAGGTTGGGGATCTGACGCTGGATACGGTCTCCCATACGGTAAAAAGGGGAGAAAAGGAGATTACTCTTTCTACAAAAGAATATAATCTTTTGGAATATCTGATGTTGAACAGAGGGATCGTACTGTCAAGGGAAAAGATTGAAGATCATATCTGGAATTTTGAATACGAGGGCGGAACGAATGTGGTGGACGTTTATATCAGCTATCTCCGGAAAAAGATTGACGGGAACTGTCAGGACAAACTCATCCATACGGTAAGGGGAAGAGGGTATATGATAAAGGAAAAACCATGAAGAATTTATCAATCAGGGTAAAAATAACTGCGTGGTTTTCAGGCATTATGGCGTTTATTGTTGCCGTGACATTTGCTGTTATATTTTGGGTGAGCAACTCGGTGACACAGAAGAACATACAGGATAGCCTGATCGAGATCGTGGAGTCAAATGTGGATGAAATTGAGTTCTATGAGGAAAAAAATTACCAGACGGAACTGCATGGCGACCAGTATATTGAATATCTGGACGGATATCTGGAAATAGATGATGACTTTCTGGATCAGGTAAATGGAATTTATTCCTCCCTTTATCAGGAAACAGGAAAGCTGCTGTATGGGGAAAATCCGTCTGTCAGGGCAGATTTGGAGCTCCCTTTTTCGGATGGCAGGGTCCAGAAAATAAGATGGGACAGGGATGCCTATTATGTATATGACCGTCTGCTTTCCGGTTATGGTGTTGACGGGCTGTGGTTGAGAGGGATGGTTTCTCAGGTGCAGGGAACTCAACAGCTTCAGTGGCTGGTCCGGCTTTCCCTCATTGCGCTTCCGTCCCTTTTTGTCCTGGCTGTCATTGGCGGTTACTGGATTGCCGGCAGAGCATTAAACCCAGTATACAAAATCACACAGGCGGCGGCCCAGATCGGTCAGGGACAGGATTTGAATAAACGTATTCATCTGGGCAGTGGAACGGATGAACTGCATCAGCTTGCAGACGTGCTGGACAGTATGATAAGCCGTCTGGATAAGGCATTTAAAGCAGAGCGGCAGTTCACCTCAGATGCTTCCCATGAACTCAGAACGCCGATGTCTGTGATCATGGCGCAGTGTGAATACATCCTGGAGGATAGGAGAACACCTAAGGAATATGAGGAAGCTTTGGAGGTGATTCAACGGCAGGGAAGAAAAATGTCGAAACTGATCGAGGATATGCTTTGTTTCGCCCGTCTGGAACAGAATCAGGAGAGTTATCCTAAGGAGACGGTTGATTTCAGCGCACTGGTTCAGGATATCTGTGAGGATATGGCGCTTTTGAGAGACAAGAATATTGAACTTGACCGGGAAATTGAGCCGGATATCTTTCTGCCGGGAAATGCTATGCTGCTCACAAGAATGGTCACGAATCTTATCAGTAACGGCTACCGTTACGGAAAGCAGGATGGCAGGATTTCTGTCAGGCTAAAGTGTGAGGGCAGCATTCTGTTGTCTGTTGAGGATAATGGGACCGGGATTCCTGATGAACAGCAGGAAAAGATCTTCGGGCGTTTCTACCGGGGGGACAGCGCCAGGTTCAGTGAGGGCACAGGCCTTGGGCTCGCCATGGTGAAAGATATTGCAAAATATCACGGTGGAACTGTGAAGGTTGCTTCTGCCGTGGGAGAAGGGAGCAGATTCACAGTAAAGTTTCCTGCATAATTTTTTGCTTCTAATGTTTCTTTAATCTTTTTTGACTATACTATTCTCACAACAGGAAAGTGAGGATAACGAATATGAAAAAATTATTCAGTACGCCTAAGAAGGCAATTATTTCAGTACTCTGCATTGTAGTTGTTATTGCAGCTGTGAGTGTAATGGCAGTAAGAAGCAGCCTGATTACCAGGGAAGAAGCAAAGGCTGTTGCCCTGCGGGATGCCGGTTTGAATGAAGCGGAGGCATCGGCTTTGCGCGCAAGGCTTGACTTTGATGATGGACGTTTTCAGTATGAGGTTGATTTCTACAACAATGGTACAGAATATGAATACCAGATTCAGGCGAAGGATGGAGATATTATAGCAAGAGACATTGAGGGCGGAACAAACGGTAATACGCATGAACCGGGGCTGCCGCAGGACGCAGGCGGTCAATCTGCCGTTGACAGAGAAGGCTCCGCGCAGCCGCAGGCTGAAGGAGAACGGTCTGTGGCAGAGAGGGATGGTTCCATGCAGCCTCAGGAAGCTGAAGGAGAGCGGCCAGCCGTAGAGGGGGATGGTTCCGCGCAGCCGCAGGATGCTGAAAGAGCTCAGTCTGCAGCAGCCGGGAATAATACCGTACCGTCAGAGGGAAAGTCTCTGGAGGAAGCGAAAGCGGCAGCGCTCAAGGATGCAGGTCTGACTGAATCAGATGTCACGTTTAAAAAGACGGAGCTTGATCATGACCATGGAATGCAGGTGTATGATATTGAATTTTATACTTCCGATACAGAATACGATTATAAGATCAATACTTCTGACGGAACGGTGGCTGAAAAGAGTGCGGAGGCATTCCAGCTTCAGGGGAAACCGGAAGACAGTGCCGCAAACAGCTCAAACAATAATTATATCGGAGTTGACCGCGCAAAGGAGATTGCGTTAAATCATGCGAACCTGAATGAATCGGATGTCCGGTTTGCAAAAGCAAAGTTAGAGAATGATGATGGCAGAGTGGAATATGAAGTTGAATTCTACTGTGGTGCAACAGAGTATGATTATACGATTGATGCGGTTTCCGGGAATATTATCGAGTATGATGTGGACTATGATTGACATGAAATTAAAGGATAATTTTATATTGCGCATAGTCCGCAAAAAGATACTGCTTGTTTCTAAACTGGCCGGAGTTCCTCGGAGAAGCCATGAAGAAATACCCGCGGGAAAGCTATTATTTGGCTACAAAATTCCTGTTGTCGGCCAATCCGGACTACAAAGCGGTCTTTGAGGAGCAGCTTGTACGTCTGCAGACAGACCATATTGATTTCTACCTGCTTCATGCGATTTTTGACGAGAACTGCCAGAGTTATCTGGACAGCGGATGCATCGAATATTTCCTGGAGCAGAAAAAGGCAGGGCGTATCAGGTATCTCGGCTTTTCGTCCCATGCTGGTGTGGAGGCGCTGACCAGGATAGCGGACCACCACCAGTGGGATTTTGCACAGCTCCAGCTTAATTATTTTGACTGGCAGTATGGAACCACTCAGGAGGAATACAAGGTGCTGGAGGAAAGGAATATTCCGATCATGGTCATGGAACCGGTGCGCGGCGGCAGGCTTGCAACGCTTTCCAGTGAAGCGGAGGGGATGCTGAAAGAAGTACACCCTGACTGGAGCATGGCGTCCTGGGCATTGCGTTTTGTAAAACATCTGCCTCAGGTACAGGTGATCTTAAGTGGGATGTCGAATATGGAGCAGATCAGGGACAATATCGGAACTTTCCGATGAGGATACAAAGCTGCTGATGCAGGCGTGTGAGGCGTTCAGGAAGCAGGTCAGCGTTCCCTGCACAGCCTGCCGTTATTGCTGTGACGGATGTCCGATGAAGATTGACATCCCGGCTTACCTGGATGTGTACAACACCTATAAGACGGATGGCTCATGGGCGTTGAACCGTATGGACAGTATTGAAAGTGAGGGGAAACCGGCTGACTGCATCGGGTGCGGCGCCTGTGCGGGGCACTGTCCGCAGAGCATCCGGATTCCGGAGATCATGTCAGAGCTTGCGGAACTGTCCAAATAGAGTCGGCACGTGCGGATGCTTATAATGAGAATGGGATCAGCAAGGGAAGGAATGCATACAAACTAGTATAATCCACGATAATTACCGATCCCTTACACGCAGGATAAATTTTCATGTGTAAGGAAGCTGAATGAGGCGATGCCGGTAGCATCGTCGATTGAAGCTGACGCGGCAGATGGAAATTTAGACAAGTGAAAGGGGCGGATAATTATTGTGGATTATACTAGATCCAGATTGAGGGCTGACTGAGGCAGGCAATAAAATATTAAAGCAATTGCACACCTGATAAAAAGAGGCGATGCGGGTAATTTTCATACCTGCACCGCTTCTTTTCTATTGGAAAGAAGTTGTGGCCATGATAGAGATAAACTTTTTCAACAGAGGGCTTACCGCATTTTTTCGATAGAAAATACCATAAGACAAAGGCTCGTTGCCGGTGATCGGAATGATTCGGATGTCCGAACTGATGAAATTCATCTGCGGCAGGATGGAACAGCCATAACCGGCTCTTACCAGAGTAAGGAGAGCCTGCAGATTATCGCAGATGTAGATGGATTCCGGAGGGATATGCTGTGCGATGCGGTTCTGCATTTCCGCTGCCTTGAATGGAATGGCATAAGAATTGCAGACCACAATATTCTCCAGATATAATTCTTCTTTTGTCAGCTCTATCCTGCCGGCGTAAGGGTGGGTATCCGGAACGATGCAGCAAAGAGGGATTCGGAACAACTCCTGATAGATGATGTCGCTTTTCAACGGAATATCATCCTGAAATCCAAACAACAAATCAATCTCTCCTTGATAAAACAACCCCAGAATGAAACGGTGAGGTATCACTTTTAAAAACGGATACAGTTCCGGAATCTGCGCCCGGCATGATTTGAGGACTTTGCAGAGCAGGTCCAGGATTGCCTCGTCCGTGCAGCCGATGGTCAGGATCTGGATACTGGAGGACTGGTGTCTCTGAATTTTCCGCGATGCAGCGTCCAGTCTTCCGATTACGTTTTTCGCGTCCTCCAGAAAGCTGATGCCTGCCGGGGTAAGGGTCACCGTTCGGGTGGTGCGGTGCAGAAGCTTAGTTCCAAGCTCCTCCTCCAAAGAATGAATCTGCCTGGATACCGCGGACTGGGTAATGTTCAAAATTTCTGCCGCTCTGGCGAAATTCAAATTTTCCGAAAACTGGATAAAACTTTTTAATTGGTCAGTATTCATGGCGCCACCTCGATTTCCGCGGAATATCTGATTATTGCGTTTTTGTCATTGATAATACCATATTGTCAATTCTCTTTCAAGAGGGAATGTGATTTAATATAGCATATAGCTCGACAGGGTTATATGCTAAGAGTCTGTCAGTAATGGCTGGCATATTTTTTTGGATAAAGGTTAGCACTCGAAAAAAGAGAGTGCTAACAATAAGAAGAAAGGCAGGTAAGAGGAATGAAGTTAAGACCGTTAGGTGACAGAGTTATTTTAAAGTATCAGGAAGCGGAATGAGCTGCGAAGGGAGGAACATACAGATACAGGTTAGGACAGGGTCAAAAGGCCCTTTGACCCCAACATCATGAATTCAAGGAGGTAAGAAGATGGATACAACGGTAACAATAGCAAATCCGCTTGGTACGGAACGGATTGGAAAACTGGTCCTTACGTTTGCGATTCCAAGCATCATTTCTATGGTGGTCAACGCCTTGTATAACATTGTTGACCAGATCTTTATCGGACAGGGAGTAGGGTATCTTGGCAATGGCGCCACCAATGTGGTCATGCCCATGACTGTGATCGCGATCGCTTTAAGCCTGCTGATCGGTGACGGTGCCGCGGCATACCTGAGCCTGAAGCTTGGCGAGGGAGATGAAAAATCAGCGGCCAGGGGCGTGGGCTGTTCCATATCGGTCATGGTGATCGCAGGGGTGATCCTCTGTATTCTGTTCCAGCTGTTTCTGGAACCTCTGTGCGTCCTGTTCGGCGCGACGGAAGACATCCTGCCTTATGCCATGGATTACGGACGGATCATTTCTTATGGGATCCTATTCTCTTCCATTGATTCCGGAATGGCGGGCATGATCCGCGCGGACGGCAGCCCCAAATACAGCATGGCGGGACTTCTCTTGGGATGTATCACCAATATCATTCTTGACCCGATATTCATCTTCGTGTTTCATTGGGGTGTAAAGGGAGCAGCCTGGGCAACGATCGCCGGACAGATACTGAACGCGTTCCTGTATCTCGCCTATATCTGGAAATTCAAGAGCATCAAACTGGATAAGGAATGTTTCCGCATTTCCGGAAAGGTTATGGCGAAGGTCAGCAGTCTGGGCGTATCCAGCTTTATCACGCAGATCGCCATCGTCCTGGTCATGGCGGTGACAAATAACATACTGGTATCTTATGGCGCGCAGTCGAAATATGGCGCGGAGATCCCACTGACGACCATTGGCATCACCATGAAGGTGAACCAGATCGTCTCTGCCGTCCTTCTTGGACTGGCGACCGGGGCGCAGCCCATCTTTGGCTACAACTACGGAAGTGGGCAGAAAGACAGGGTCAAGCAGGCATACCGCATCATCCTGACCGTATCTACCATAGTTTTGGTCCTGGCATTTCTGGTATTCCAGTTCGCGCCTATGAGCATTGTCCGGCTGTTTGGTTCCGAGTCGGAGCTGTACAATGAGTTCGCGGTGAAATGCTTCCGGATCTTCCTTCTGGCGTGTCCGATCAACGGGCTGCAGATGGCAACAGGCGTTTTCTTCCAGGCAATCGGAAAACCGACACAGGCAACCGTCCTGTCCCTGTCCCGCCAGATTGTTTATCTGCTCCCGGCGACCTTATTGCTGCCGCTGGTATTAGGGGTGGAAGGGGCGTTATGGGCAGGCCCGCTGGCAGATGCGCTGGCGTTTATCACAACTCTGATCATGTTGAAATTATATTGGAAAAAAATTTAGGAGGCATCTATGGAAGGAAGAATTATTACGATCAGCAGGCAGTGTGGAAGCGGCGGGCACAGCATTGGAAGCGAACTGGCCAAAAGACTGGATGTGCCGTTCTATGACAAGGAGATCATTGAAATGGCGGCAAAGGAAAGCGGATTCCACAAGGAATTTGTTGAGGAAAAAGGGGAGCATATGAACAGCAGCCTGCTTTTTAATATCGCCCGTTACGTGTCATATGGGGGAAGAGGGCGCTATGAGGAGTATCAGCCGTTGCAGGATCAGCTATACTTTGCGCAGGTAAAGGTCATTAAGGAACTTGCGGGGAAAGGCCCCTGTGTCATAGTAGGCAGGTGCGCGGATTATGTCCTGCGGGACAGGAAGGTGTGCTGAACGTCTTCATCCATGCGGATATGGCGTTTAAAAAGAAGCGCTGTATGGAGAGGGGGCAGTTTTCGGACGAAAACGCGGATGATAGGATCCGCAGGATGGATAAACTGCGGGCAGACCATTACCGGTACTACACAGACCAGAAATGGGGGGATTCCTTAAACTACCATTTATGTCTGGACAGCGGCATGTTCGGTATTGAGAAATGCGTTTCCATGATCGAAGATGCCTGTAAAGAGATGGGTTCCCCTTCCTGAAAACAGGGATTATATTTGAAAGATGAATTGGAAGAAACAGGAGGCATTTATGTTTAAGACACTTTTGAAACAGATCGGAGATTATAAAAAAGATGCCATCCTCACACCGGTATTCGTGGTCCTGGAAGTCATCATGGAGGTCATCATCCCCATTATGATGGCCGCCATCATTGACTACGGCCTGGCGGATCAGAGCATTGGAAGGGTGGTGATGATCGGCCTTGCCATGATCGGGGCGGCCATGCTGGCCTTATGGTTCGGGGTAGAATCCGGCATGACGGCATCCAGCGCCAGCTCCGGATTTGCCATGAACCTGCGGCAGGCAATGTATGAGAGGATACAGACATTCTCTTTCTCCAACATAGACAAATTTTCCACGGCGGGGCTTGTGACCAGAATGACCACGGATGTGTCGAATGTGCAGCAGGCATTTCAGATGTCCATCCGCATCTGCGTCAGGGCACCCATCATGCTGGTCAGTGCCATGGTGATGACATTCCTGATCCATCCCCGGTTTGCCCTGATATTTCTGGTCGTGATCGTCTGCCTGGCGGCCGTGCTGGCCCTGATCTCGTCAAGGGCAAACCCGACCTTAAGGCGGGTGTTCCATGAATACGATGAGCTGAACGCCAGGGTACAGGAGAATGTGAACGGGATGCGTGTGGTGAAGTCCTTTGTGCGGGAGAAGTATGAGACCGGACGATTTGAGAGGGAAAGCGAAAAGATCCGCAGCCTGTTCGTAAGCGCGGAAAAGCTCCTTGCCCTGAATTCCCCGGTGATGCAGTTCTCCATGTACTCCTGCATCCTGGTGATCTCATGGATGGGGGCCAAGATGATCATCGCAGGGAGCCTGACGGAAGGTCAGCTCATGAGCATGTTCACCTATGTCATCAATATCCTGATGAGCCTGATGATGGTGTCCATGACCTTTGTGATGCTCATTATGTCGAGAGCATCGGGGGAGAGGATCTCAGAGGTTCTGGCCGAGGAGCCGGATCTGTACAGCGTACCCCATGCGATCAAGGAGGTAGCAGACGGCTCCATCGATTTTGAACAGGTTGGTTTCGCCTATCCTTCCAATCCGGGAAAGGAAGTGCTCAGTGACCTGACCATCCATATCAGGCCGGGGGAGACCATCGGCATCCTGGGCGGCACCGGGAGCGCCAAATCCTCCTTTGCCGCGCTGATCCCCAGGCTTTACGATGCCACAAGGGGCGAGGTACGTGTGGGCGGCGTCCTGGTGAAGGATTATGACATGGCCAGTCTGCGGGACAATGTGGCCATGGTCTTGCAGAAGAATGTGCTGTTTTCCGGTACGATCAAGGAGAACCTGCGGTGGGGAAAGGAAGACGCCACAGATGAGGAGATTATCCGCGCCTGCCGTCTTGCCCAGGCGGACGAATTCATCCGGGATTTCCCGGCCGGATATGATACACGTATTGAACGGGGCGGGGCAAATGTATCCGGAGGACAGAAGCAGAGGCTCTGCATTGCCAGGGCGCTTCTGAAGAAGCCGAAGATATTGATCCTGGATGATTCCACGAGCGCCGTGGACACCAAAACGGACGCGCTGATCCGCAGGGCGTTCCGGGAGGAGATACCGGACACCACGAAGATCGTCATAGCCCAGAGGATATCATCCATCCAGGATGCGGACAGGATCCTGGTATTCGACAACGGCAGGATGGCGGCGGCGGGCACTCATGAGGAACTGCTGGAAAGCTGCCCGGTCTACAGGGAGATCTACGAATCACAGACAAAGGAGGGCGGAGATGATGAAAGCGGGAAATAAGAAGAACATGGGAGCGACTTTAAAGCGCCTGATCGCATATGTTCTGAAACAATATAAATGGCAGTGCCTGCTTGTGGCGTTGTGCATCCTGGTCAGCACTGCCGCGAATATCGGCGGAACCCTGTTCATGAGGAACCTGATCGATGACTACATCCTGCCTTTCGTGAATCAGGCTCGTCCTGATCTGACCCCTCTTTTACGGGCATTGCTGGTGATGGCGGCGGTTTACTACACGGGGGTGTTCTGTACCTGGGCCTATAACTTCATCATGATCTATGTGTCCCAGGGAATGTTAAAGACCGTGAGGGACGACCTGTTTGGCCATATGGAGCGTTTGCCGGTCCGGTATTTTGACACAAAGTCCCATGGGGATATCATGAGCATCTATACCAATGACACGGACACCCTGCGGCAGGTGATCAGCCAGAGCATGCCCCAGATGCTGTCCGCAGTGATCACGATCGTGGGCGTATTTGTTTCCATGCTGGTTTTGAGCCCGACCCTGACCATGATCACCGTGGTGATGGTCATCTGCATGGTGTTCGCCACCAGGATCATCTCCTCAAAGAGCGGATATTATTTTGTGAAACAACAGACGGACGTGGGTAACCTGAACGGTTATATAGAGGAAATGATGGAAGGCCAGAAGGTAGTGAAAGTATTCTGCCATGAAGAGGCCTGCGTACAAGATTTTAAGGAACTGAACGGGAAGCTGCGTGACAGTGCCAACAACGCCAACCGGTACGCCAGCATCCTGATGCCGGTGCTGGGCAATCTGGGGTATATGAGTTACGCAGTGATCGCCATGGTGGGAGCCTGCCTATCCATCTTCGGCGGGCAGATGACTCTTGGAACGCTGGCATCTTTCCTGCAGTTTTCCCGTTCCTTCAACCAGCCTATCTCCCAGCTTTCCCAGCAGCTGAATTCCATCATCATGGCGATCGCGGGGGCGGAGAGGATCTTCGGGCTGCTGGATGAAGAGCCGGAAGGGGACGGCGGATATGTGAAGCTTGTGAACGCGAGATACGATGCCCAGGGGAATCTGACAGAGGTGCCGGAGCGGACAGGAATCTGGGCATGGAAGCATTACCATAAGGCGGACGATACCACCACCTACCAGCTCATGGAGGGGGACGTGGTATTCGACCATGTGGACTTTGGCTATACGGAAGATAAGGAGATCCTGCACGACATCGAGATCTTTGCCAGGCCGGGGCAGAAGGTGGCCTTTGTGGGAGCTACCGGCGCAGGGAAAACAACGATCACCAACCTGATCAACCGCTTTTATGATGTGCAGGACGGCAAGATCCGCTACGACGGCATCAACATCAATAAGATCAAAAAGGATGATCTGCGGCATTCCCTGGGGCTGGTGCTGCAGGATACCCATCTGTTCACCGGGACTGTCATGGACAATATCCGCTACGGAAAGCTGGACGCCACGGAGGATGAGGTCATCCGGGCGGCCAAGCTGGCAAACGCCCATGACTTTATCATGAGGCTTCCTGATGGATACCAGACGCAGTTAAAGGGCAGCGGCAGCAGCCTTTCCCAGGGACAGCGGCAGCTTCTGGCCATCGCCAGGGTGGCGGTGGCAGATCCGCCGGTGCTGATCCTGGACGAAGCCACCTCAAGCATTGACACCCGTACGGAGAAGATCGTGCAGGACGGCATGGACCGATTGATGAAAGGCAGGACGGTATTTGTGATCGCCCACAGGCTTTCCACCATCAAGAATTCGGACGTGATCATGGTACTGGATCATGGGCGGATCGTGGAGCGGGGAAACCATGAGAGCCTGCTGGCGAAGAAGGGGATGTATTATCAGCTTTATACCGGTAAGCTGGAGCAGGAGTGATCGGAAACACAGAAAATTCAAAAGATGATAAAGCGGGTTTCAAGCAGGTGGGTTTGATGTTCTGGTAAACGCTGATGAAAATGCAATTATTGCTGGACAAATTTAGGGTTATTTGAAAATATCTAAAGAAGATGCCAGCCATTTTCTTCAAAATATAATGATTTATACTCATGGGCTTTCTTCATTTATCGCTTCGGGAATTATTGGCGTGCATATGTCTTTTGTAACATTGAGAACGAGTAACTGTATGTACGCTTCCATAATTCACGGAGCGGTAAATATCATTGGGGAAACACCAATTTTTGTATCACTATCTACACAGAGTGTTTTGCTTGGACCAAATCCATCAGGAATCATTGGTATGAGTGTGTTATTGATGGGTGCAGTTGTACTCTTATTTAAACTGCCAAAATATAAATTGAAAGGATGAAAAAACCAGAGTAGAAATGATAGCATAATGGCATACCAGTAAAAAAATTATATTGCCGCTAAATATGGAACACACGGCGGCGGCACTTGAACAAAGTAAAGAAGGTTGAGAATTATATTTCAAATATGTTTTTGCTACCAGAAAGAGGATTAGGAATCGTAATTCTAATTATTAATATGAATGCCTATCTGGTTACCAATCAGTTGGCAGATATTATAAGCACGGACAGTCCTGCGGAGCAACATTCTATATTTGACCCTTTAAAATATAGAGCAGAAATGCAATACAGATCAGATCAACAGCAATATACACCCCATTAAAAATCGAAGGTATGCTCTTCTCCCCATCCGTAAATGATATGTACTGTTTCTTGTTATATTTATTACTCATAGCCTGCCATTCAGCATCATAGAGCGATGCTGCCAGCTGGCGCTCCAACATGCCGAGAATCTTCATTTTACTGCTGTTGATGATCCCATATGATTCCAGAATCTTCGCCCATGAGTGATTCAGCAGAATACCAGGAATCGTAAGAACAATCGTTATTACCAGCTTGGATATCAAATCTCCATTCAATGAAAACGCAGTCGCCGCGATTGTGATCAGTGCTGTATTGGCTGTGATATAAAAGCTGTTGACATTCTGTCTTCTGTTTACCAGTGCTTCCGAGGTATCCGAAAACATCCTGTACTGCTCAAAAAGGCTGTCATTGCTGGTATTATCATTGATCAGATTGATATACTTACCGTTTTCATAGCTCATGATAATATCTACCAGTTCCTGAACATTAAAGACACGGTCTGCAAGTTCAATATCCTCCTTTGTAAACGGGTCTTTCGCCTGTAAAACCTTATTCAGTCTATAAGTATCCTCTATTTTCAGATATACAACACTCTTATTCAGCTTTATAGCCTCTTTCAGTTCCCAGTTTATATTCCTGCTCTTATAAGATTCCTTTCCCACAATATACAATATCATCTGTGCAGACTTCATCAGTCTGCGCACTTCCGGCCGCCATATTTTTCTGTATTCCAGAAGTAAAATATTCGCCTTGCTACAGCTATTCTTGATTTCTTCCTTCTTCTCATATACATAATCCCGGTCAGCTCCCGAATGAACAATAAAAATATTCATATTTTTCTCCCTGCATGTACATTAAATCCGGATTTCGCATCTCTTATGTTCCGGTCTGTCAGCCTGTCCTTTTCTGTGTATGCTGTTCCTTTCATCAGATAACCTCTTTACCACTGTTATATCGTATCATCAAATCTATTGCAAAACAAGTATGCTATCCGACTGACATGAAAACTGTGGTAACAGTTCAGCCCAGGACTTTGCATTTACTGCAAAGTCCGTGAGAATGTGTAAATATAGCAAAGAGGGAATCTGCCCCTCATTGCGACCGCACCTAAAGATATACAGCCGCCAAAATACAGACAGCAGCAATTAAAATTGATAGGGCAATTCGTAACAAGGAAAAGCTATACAGTTTTTCGGGATTGCACTTGTCATAGCGTACTTTGACAGTCGCTCCTTCTTGTAAAGCCATAGGCACTTGCACGCGGTTTTGTGATTGGTAAGATTTTCCGTCTACCATATATGAAACTTTCGCCCATTTTGAATTACGGGCTTTTGCCGTTTCGGGATTTGGCATTTTAATTGAAATAATTGTCCCTGTTGTTTGTGCTGTCCTGTTTCGCTTTAAAAGAAATTGAATACAATTAATAAGCCCGAAACATAATGCTATTGCGGCAATAATATAAAGAAAAATTGTATCGTTGTTCATATCCTGTATTTCCTCTCTTTTATGGCAAGTCTACACTACTGTAAAAACTGATTGACAAGGTAATTGAAACAATTAAAATTCCCAGGCTCAGGAGCGTAATTCCCCCGTATGCAAGAAGTGGAGAAAGTAAAGAAAGAAAATCTAAATTAACGTTTTCCATTTTCATAAGCTGAGGAAGAATAAAGGGAGAAGCCATTATGACAACTGCAAAGGCAAATTTGGTTTTCTCGTACCCTAACTTGTATTGTACCGGCAAATATACACCAATGAAAATACAAGTTATAAAAAGCATGAGTACAAATAGCTTTATGTTACATGAGCCTAATTCCGGAATAATTAAAGTTTCAATCCCATATATAAGGCAGCAGGCGACATATGTTACCATGCAGAAAATATACTTGGACAAAACAATCATTTTGCGCGGATATGGTGTAGCGCATAACAGTGTTGCGGCTTTGGGAAATTGATATTCTTTCAAAGATACGTATTGCAGCAGCATAAACACGCAAAAAATGACAGACAGCATAAATCCTAAAACGCCTGTGTACTGTGGTGCGCGCCAAAGCATAAAAGGTGGGATAAGAACAGCAGCAGCCAGCATAATTAATACATACTTTTTTACAATGAGAACATCTTTTTTTAGCAAATGGAACAACATCATTTCTTATATCCTCCTATATTGGCAAGCATAATATCCTCTATCGTAGGGCGTTCAGTGATAGCGTCCGGGAAAAAGGACTGAACCTCTGCTATTTGTTTTGTAACCCCTGTAAATCCAAATGCGGTTTCTGATATGCTCAAAAAGAGCTTTCTCACATCACCAGTCAATGTTTTCGCATCACCTTTGACAATCCGGTAAGTGTCAAGTAAAAAGTCTTTTTCTTCCTGAAAGACAATGCGCCCATTGTGAATCATAATGAGCAGATCGGCAATTTTATCAAGGTCAGAGGTAATGTGTGTTGAAAAGAAAACCCCTTTGCCGCCATTTTCCATATAATCGGTTAAAACTTTTAGTAGCTGGCTTCTGATTAAAGGGTCAAGCCCGCTGGTCGGTTCGTCCATAATCAAAAGTTCTGCATTATGGGATAGAGCCAAGGCAAGCGCATATTTCATTTTCATACCTTTTGAAAGAGTATTGATTTTTTGTTTCGGGTCAAGAGAAAATATATCCATGTACCGCTTGAAATCCTGTTCAGACCATTCTGTATATGCTGATGAAATTATGCTTTTCATTCCAGCTAAGGAAAGTTCATCATAAAAGCAGCCATCATCTAAAACAATGCCGATACGGTCTTTGATCTTCTTCTCGTTCTTTTCCATTTCAAGACCAAAAAACTGAATATTGCCGGATTGCTTTTTTGTCAATCCTAAAAGTGTCCGTAATGTGGTGGTTTTGCCCGCACCGTTAATACCGATAAGTCCTGTTATGCAGCCCTCCGGCAAAGAAAAAGTCACATCTGCTAAAGAGAAACCCTCATACGATTTGTTTAAGTTCTCTACTTTCAAAATATCGTTCATTCTAATCCTCCTCGTAAAGAATGTCCATCATAGCATTGAGTTCTTCTTTGCTTATTTTCAGTGATTTTGCTGTCTGTATCATGTCCAGCATTTTTTGTTCTACAAGCCGCCGTTTAGAATCCCGAAGCAGTTCAAGATTACATGTAGATATAAAAGTTCCTATCCCTACCTGGCTTGTAACAAATCCTTCTTGTTCCAATTCCTCATAAACCCGCCGGATCGTTAAGACACTGACTTTCAAATCATTAGCAAAAGCACGTATAGAAGGAAGCGCGTCCCCCTCAACTAATTCTTCTTTTAATACAGCGTCTTTTATCTGGTCTTTTATCTGTTGATACAAGGGGCTGTCAGAGGTATTTGAGATAAGTATCTTCAAGAAATCCATCGCTCCTTTCCTTGGTGTGATGTTGATGCATATACATCATAAACAATAAGCACTTAATTGTCAATAGGCATAAAATTTCCCTCTTGGCGGCTGCAGGAATATGATGTCCTCAAATATGATGCTGTGTTATGCCATGTGTGCTTTTTATGGAGCCGTTGGCCGCAATTACACGAATGAGAATTTTCTTGTTCTGGTAAATGAGGTAATGGCAAAGCCTTTTGCTCTGCTGAATCACATTGATATGAATAAATTGGAGAAAAAATGGTGATATGGGGAAAGGAAAAATATCACAGGTTGTTACCAAACAGGGTGTGGTCTTATCGGATTGGGAAATGAATTATTACTCTGACATGAATGTGCAGGGCATTAACAGCCAGGACTATATTCAGATGATGTTCTGTCTGAATGAAGGGGTATCATGGAATATTGCGAATGACCGGCGGGGTGTTCATATTTCAAAAGGAGAATCCTGCATATACAGAGGGTATGGGAAAATGGAGTACCTGTGTTATTTGGGTAAAAGGGATTTTGTCTTTAGGAATGTGAAGATTCCCGTAGAATATTTTCTTAGAATTCTTCAGGATTATTTTGATCCCCGCGAAACAGGGAGGTATGAGAAAAAGCTGCTTTCTGTGTATCTGAGTGAAGTATTGGAATAAGGCCGAACATTTCCCCGGTTTTCTTTACGATTTCAGATATTTGCAGCATGGTCGCGTCCTTCTCAAAGATATGTTTTATTTCTGTGAGTGACAGCTTACATATTTTTGGTGGAAAGACAAGGCTTTTTTCAAAGAAAAATTCCTTACTTATATCAATAAATTTCTTACAGCATTTCTTTGGCTTCTACTCCGAAAGCTCGGCTTTCAACATTTCCAGCAATCGTTCAGCAATAGGAGTAAAAACTTGATATTTTTTCCATATTAGATACATTTTTGTTTCAAGTTTAGGAGTAAGAGGGCGGAACGCAAGTCCGCTGTCGGGGCTTGTATCAATTAAGTGCTTAAAAGTTAAAAGATAACCCACTCTTTTGGAGATAATTCAAGTGTATTCAATGTTAAAGGCCCCTCGAGTTGGGAAGTGCCAAAATGGTTATATTCATGGTCTGGGGACGCTCATAGTAACATTCGGGGCGATATTTCGAGGTTTGCTTTGCATAAATTGCCTCTCACACCTGAATCATGTTCTCCAGGCCATGAATCGCAACCGTATGAAAATATGTCGGGTTGGTAAAAAGAATCTACATGGTAATTGGAACGGGAATCGTTAAACTTATATTATAGCCTGAAATAAATCGGAGACATCCTATATGCGCAGTTCGCACAAACTGGTAATCTTCACGGATATTCTTAAACCGCGGGTTTCTTTTCAGGTGACGGATACGGAAGCGAAGAAAGCGGAGGCTGTCCGGACCGTGGCGGCGCTGGATGAGAATTTCGAGGATATTGTTTATGATTCGGGAAAGTCGGCGCAGGTACAGACGATCGGTGCGTTTCATTTGAAAGTGACGGTACCCTTCGGGGTGTCCGCGAAGATTGTCCTGCCCAATACGGCAAGAGAGCCTCAAGAGGTGGAAGCAGTGAGCTGCTTGAGAATCCGTGCGCCTTAGCGGTGGTAGAGAGCTTCATACCGGGATGGCAGGCAGTGCCGGGCGGTATGCATGATATGACGGTGGAGATGCTGAACGATACGCCGTTTGTGAATCTGACAGGAGAGCAGATGGAAGCGTTTAATGCGCATTTAAAGAATTGTTGAGAGTAAATAAGGAGGAGACGGAGATGAGGTACAAAGCAGTTATTTTTGACCTGGACGGAGTGATCTGTTTCACGGACAAATATCATTATCAGGCGTGGAAGGAGATGGCTGACGGGATCGGTGTGTATTTTGACGAGGTGATCAACAACAGGCTCAGGGGCGTCAGCCGTATGGCGAGCCTGGATATCATACTGGAGCGCAGTGAGAAGTCCTATAAGGAAAAGAAAAAAGAGAAGCTGGCGGCGCAGAAGAACGAAATCTACAAGAAACTTTTGGAACAGATGTCACCGGCGGATCTGTCGGACGAAGTAAAGAACACGCTGGACGAACTGCGCAAGAGAGGATATAAGCTGGCGATCGGTTCCTCCAGCAAGAATACGAAGATGATCTTAAAGCAGCTGGGACTGGACGGCTATTTCGATGCCATCAGCGACGGTACGAATATCACACACTCCAAGCCGGATCCGGAGGTATTCTTAAAGGCGGCGCAGTTTTTGGGAATGGATCCGGAAGCCTGCCTGGTGGTGGAGGATGCACTGGCGGGAATCGATGCGGCTGTGGCCGGTGGGTTTGACAGTGCCGGAGTCGGTGAGGCGGCAACCCATGAGAAGGTGACGTATCCGATGGAGACGTTCGGGGCTCTTTCATTAAAAGTATAACAAGGAAACATACGTCATGCAGCCTGTGCAGCTTGCCTGCATATGTGCATTGCGTGCATGTACTGTTTATTCGGGTAAATTTGTGAAAGAGAGGGTTATAAATCATGAAATTCGATAAATCAAAAGAACTTATCCCGATCTGGGGAGACGTGATCCCCGGAAATACGGGAGAGAGCAAGCACGACAGGATGCATTGGGATGATACGCTGGTATACCGGGAAGAGATCAAGGACGGCTATGCGAAGGAGACTTATGCTGATGTTCCTTTCCTGGTGCCGTATCTGGTTCCGGGCAGTAAGAAGTGCGTGATCTCCTGTCCGGGAGGGGCTTATCTGTCGAAGAGTATCGATAATGAAGGGGAGCAGATCGCGGAATTTTTGAATGCCGCCGGCATTAGCTGCTTTGTACTCTGGTACAGGGCTTATCCTTATAAAGCGCCTTATATGTTCCTTGACCTGCAGCGTGCGATCCGTTTCCTGAGATTTCACGCTGAGGAATACGGATTTGATCCGGATCAGATCGCAACGGTGGGATTCTCGGCAGGTGGGAATCTGGCAGGCGTACAGGCGGTATGCTTTAGGGACGCGCCGGTAGAGGCAGATGGTTATGAACCGGATGAGACCGACAGGATGAACGGGGCACCAAATGCAGTCGGACTTATTTATCCTGCAGTGACAGTGGCGGATGACAAGATTCAGGTAGTCATGGCGGATGCAGAGACTTACAATGATCCTGAAGCGAGGAAGAAATTCAGCAAGCGATATGAGATGAAGGAGCATGTGAAAGAAGGGGATGCTCCGATGTTCTTGTGCAATGCGGTGGATGATGATGCGATCAACGCTTTCCATATGGTGGATTTCGCCAGAGCCTGCAGAGAGAAGAAGGTGCCTTGTGAACTGCATGTTTTCCCGTATGGAGGACATGGCTTCGGCGGGTGCAGGCCGCAGCCGGCGCCGCCTATTCCGGGGATGGTACCGCCGGATCTTTCAGCGGTGACACAGTGGAAGGAGTTGTTTGTCAGCTGGCTGAACAGGACATTAGGCACTTAACGACAAGTTCCTGCGCAAAATGGCAACAGTTTGGTTCTGGCTTGTCCAGGTTGGGACAGTAATGCAAGAAAATAATGGTAACAGTTCAGCCCAGTACTTTGCATTTACTGCAAAAAACTTTGCATTTGGTGCAAAGTTTGTGAGAACATGTGAATTTTGCCAAGGGGAATCTGCCCCTCGCCGCAGGCGACTTGGAATGGGCATATTCCGTAACAGAGAAGCCGAGAGGCTGGAATGTCACGAATAATGGATATAGGGAAGGAATGCGGTATAGGTTATGGATAAATTGAAAATTTCTGAAAACGGACGATACTTTATCAATGCTGACGGCGCTCCCTTTGTCTGGCTGGCGGATACCGTATGGACCATGCCACAGAGGATGAAGTGGGACGATGTAGAGTACCTGATGCAGAAGAGAAAAAGCCAGGGCTTTACGGTGTTGCAGATTGTGGCGCTGGATCCGGAGCGGGATGTGCAGATGAGATCGCCTGCCGGGGACGCGGCGCTCTTATATGACAACCTGCGCGCGCCCAATGAGAAATATTTCGAATATCTTGACTGGATCATAGACAAGGCAGAGGAATATGGATTCTATGTGCTTCTTCTGCCTGTATGGGGACAGCTTGTGGTGGGAGATGACTGGGCGGGCGGTGTGTTCCCGAAGACAGTGACGGAGGAGAATGCTTATGGCTACGGAGAGTGGATCGGCAGAAGATACCGGGAGAAGAAGCATATACTCTGGTGTCTTGGCGGCGACCGCCAGCCAGTCCACAAGGGCGTGGATTATAGAAATGTCTGGCGGCGGATGGCGGAAGGACTGGCAAAAGGCGTGCTGGGCAAAGCGTTAAAGTATAATGTGAAAGACCCGGCATGGGAAGATCTTCTGATCACATATCATGCATGCCACGAGGCTGAGACAGGCGAGTGCTCGACGCTGTCCTATTGGGACGGGGAAGAGGAAGCATGGATTCGGTTTGTGATGCTGCAGTCCGGCCATGGGCTCCTTCCGAAGAATTATGAGCTTGTGGCAAAAGAGTATGCGAATTCCCATGTGCGCCCTGTCTGGGACGGGGAACCTGCCTATGAGATGATGATCACGACATTTCCGCCGGTGGATGAGTCTTATCACGGAACGTGGATGGTGCGCAGGCGTGCCTACTGGAGTATGCTGTCTGGTTCCTTCGGGCATACTTACGGACATGCTTCGGTATGGTGCACCATCGGTGAGAAGGAAAGAAGTATTATGACCCAATATTCCTGGTATGAGGCGCTGCAGTCAGAGGGCTCCGGCCAGATGAAATTTGAGAAATCCAGCCGGTGTCATAATCTTTGGATTGTTCAAACCTGACTTATATTCTATGCGACTGTCAAAGAAAAATCAAATGAATTCATGAAATGGGGCTTGCAATTCATCCGTGTTGCTTTTGCAGGTACGCTTATTGCAATGTTGCCCGCAGTTGTAATATACTTTATGATACAGAAGTATATTATGGCCTGCATGACGGCAGGAGCATTCAAAAATAAAATGTAAATGAAAATAGTAGAAAGGGTACGGGCGATTAACCTATGCAGGAAGTATTGAGAATTGATGTGGTTTTGGATCAGGTTGAGACAGTGCAGGGAGCGGGCGGAGAAGCTGCGATGATACTTTTTCATGGAACTTTTAGCTGTGAGCTTGGGTCTGGCATAGTATTACCGGGAGGCGTAGACACACAGATTCAGCGGACGGGAGAAAAGAGATCCCTGTCAGCGAGGTATATTTTAGAGGGAAAAGATGAGAATCAAAGGATATTCCGCATTTTTGTGGAAAACAATGGCATCTGTACGGAAAGCGGAGCGCTGAAGACATCTCCGGTGATTTATACGGACGCGGAAGAATTACAATGGATGGAGCAGGAGAAGCTGAGTGGTATTGTGGAAGGAAACGGGGAAAACAAAGTGCAGATCAGGATATATAAAGGGTAGACAACTGCGCTTGAGTTGGAAGAAGAGCTGGAGCATTTATTTGAGGATGTTCCGCCTGCGTCTATAGAGGAGATCATTCGTGGACAGGATTAGACAGTTAGGAGAACGGAAATACCCCATTCAGGAACACTGGCTTGCCGAATGCTATAGAACAATGTTGGTTATAAGCGAACGGCTTGGAAAGGAAACGGCTGAATCTGTTGCTTATCAGGAAAAATATGAAAGGCTGAAAGAAAACATCAACAGATTTTACTGGAATGAGGAAAAAGGAGCGTATATAGATTCCTTTTCCTCCGGAAAGAATCATGTGAGCAGGCATGCGAATATTTTTGCGATTCTGTTTGATATAGCCGACAGAGGGCGGAAAGAGCAGATCACAACGTCCTACTTTAAATTCTACGAGATGGATGCCCTGTGCCGGATGGGATGTCTTGAAGAAGTATTGACCAGAATCAGAGAATACTGGGGCGGTATGCTGGAGCGCGGAGCAGTCACCTTCTGGGAAGAGTGTGACCCTGCGGTTCTGGCGGAAGAGCAATATGATATGTATGGCGACAAGTTCGGTAAGAGCCTGTGCCATGCCTGGTCAGCGAGTCCCATTTATCTGGACTGTACGCTGCCGGTGTGCACCCGTACATTTCCTTAAAGGAAGAAAGGCACAAGCATCATGAAAAGTCTATTCTTTTTCAACTTTGTTAACCTCTCTATGCAATTCCGAATGATCAATTCTTCTTGTATTAACGCTTCCTATTATATGATTTTAAAACCCGAAACACAATTGCTTTATTACACTGCCCCGTTCGGGCGGAAATAGAGTTACTATGAGCGGCCCTCGGGCCGTGAATAATAACATTCGTAAATTTTATCGGAAACAGACAGTCGCTTGTCTTTTCATGTCATTTTTGGTATATCTAAAAAAACAGGAGGTTTTCCTATGCTGTTGGAAAGAAGAAAACAAACTGGAGGGCCTGGCTTCCGTTTTACCTGATGGGACTGCCGGGACTGCTATACCTTTTAATCAATAATTATATGCCGATGATCGGGCTGACGGTGGCGTTTAAAGATTATAAATATAACCTTGGCATCTGGGACAGCCCGTGGGTGGGATTTAAGAATTTTAAGTTTCTGTTTAAGACAGGGGACGCCTTTGTCATGGTCCGGAATACACTGCTGTACAATGTTGTCTGGATCATACTCGGGATGGTTCTGGGAGTCACCTTCGCAATCCTGCTCAACGAGGTGAGGAGCAGGTACGCGAAGAAGTTCTACCAGACCGTGATCCTGATGCCGTACCTGATGTCCATGGTGGTCTGCGCCTATCTGGCGTTTGCCTATCTGGCACCGGGGACCGGGCTGTTTACGAATATTTTTGCACGCATTACGGGGCGCGAGGTCAGTTTCTATACGGAGACGAAATACTGGCCGTTTATTCTGACCTTCGTGAATCAGTGGAAGGGAATCGGGTTCGGCATGATCCTGTACCTTTCCAGCGTGATCGGAATCGACCCGTCGCTTTACGAGGCGGCGGCCCTGGACGGGGCGACAAGGTGGCAGCAGCATATGAGAGTCACTATTCCGCTGTTAAAGCCGACGATCATTATGATGATGATCCTGAATATGGGACAGATCTTCCGTTCGGATTTCGGTCTGTTTTATCAGGTGCCGATGGACCAGGGAGCGCTCTACAGCGTGACACAGACGATAGATACCTATGTGTACCGCGCGCTGCTTCAGAGAAATGATGTGGGGATGTCTTCGGCGGCAAGTTTTGTCCAATCGGTTGTCGGGTTTATCTTTATCGTGACGGCCAACCAGATCGTAAAGAAGGTTGACGAAAAGAATTCGCTGTTTTAGGAGGTGCAGACATGATATCAAGAGATCAGAAAAGATGGCAGATGGCGGCGCATGTGGTCCTGGCAGTCAGTTCGGCGCTGGCACTGCTCCCGTTTATCCTGCTGGTCATCATATCGTTTACGGATGATAAGACGGCTATTGAAAATGGATATTCCTATCTGCCGGCAAAGTGGTCCACAGGCGCATACGAGTACCTCCTGCAGAGCGCGGATAAATTCGTGCGTGCCTACGGCATGACCATTCTCGTCACGCTGATCGGGACAACGGTGTGCGTTATCATAACTTCGATGCTCGCCTATATGCTTTCGAAGCGGAGCCTGCCGGGTGTGAAGGTGCTTAATTTTATCGTTGTATTTACAATGCTCTTTAACGGCGGCCTGGTGCCGACCTATATGATCTATACGACCGTATTCCATATCAAGAATACGATATGGGGACTGATCGTGCCGAATCTGATGATGAGCGCGTTCATGATCATGCTGGTGCGGAACTATTTCGAGCACAGCATCCCGGAGGAACTGTATGAATCCGCCCGCATCGACGGGGCAGGGGAGTTCTGCATATTCTTTAAGATCGTAATTCCGCTCTCTGTGCCGATCCTGGCGACGGTGGGGCTGATGACGGGGATTTCCTACTGGAATGACTGGCAGAACGGGCTTTATTACCTGGCGAAAGATAAGGGCGGACATCTGTACACAATACAGAACATACTGAATGAGATCAATACGAATATTGCCTTCCTTGCTTCTTACAATGCAGGCGGTGTAAGCTCGGCGGACTTGCCGACTGCTACGGCCCGTATGGCGATCGCAGTGATCGGTATCCTTCCGATCATCGTGATCTACCCATTCTTCCAGAAATATTTTGCGAAGGGGCTTGTGATGGGAGCGGTCAAAGGCTGATTGTGCCCTGAAAGGGCGGATATTGAAAAGGAGAACGGGAGTATGGACAGGATTGTTACCACGAAAAAAGGAAAGATCAGAGGCGTTTCTGGGGTTGGGTGTACGATTTTCAAGGGGATTCCGTATGCAAAGCCGCCGGTAGGAGAGCTGCGGTGGAGGGCGCCCGAGGAGGCGGAGGATTTCGAGGGAATCTACGAAGCGGACCATTTTGGCGCGAAAGCGCAGCAGGACGAGGGCGGCGGGGATTTCTACAAGAAGGAATTCTACGAGAACGAAGAATACAGTGTGCCCGGCAGTGAGGACTGCCTGTATCTGAATATCTGGGCGCCAAAGGAGTGCGGCGGGAAGAAACTTCCCGTGGCGTTCTGGATTCATGGCGGCGCGTTTATGGGCGGTTTCGGAAGCGAGATGGAGTTTGACGGGGAAGCGTATGCGGAGCGCGGCGTTATTCTTGTCACGGTCAACTACCGTCTGAACGTCTATGGTTTTCTGGCGCATCCATGGCTCTGCGCGGAAAACCGGGCAGGCGTGTCCGGGAACTACGGGACGCTGGACCAGATCGCCGCGCTGCGCTGGGTATATGAGAATATTGAGGCTTTTGGCGGAGACAGACACAATATCACCGTATTCGGGCAGTCGGCGGGAGCAATGAGCGTGCAGACGCTGGTATCTTCCGAACTGACCGGGAATATGATCGCGAAAGCCATCATGCAGAGCGGGGGAAGCTACGGTCAGGGACTCCATCGTGACGTGCCCATGTCGGAGGCGATGGAATACGGCAGGCGCTTCGTGGAACTGACCGGGGCAAAGGATATCACAGAACTGCGCGCAATGTCTGCGGACGTGCTGAGAGAGCCGCTCGGAACGGTGCTCGGCGAATCTTTTGCATCCGGAAAGGGATTGTTCCTGATACCGAATCTGGACGGCCATGTGTTGAAACAGGGGTATTATGAAACGATAGACCGGAAGAAAATAAAGGATATTCCCTATTTGCTGGGCAGCAACAAAAATGATATCATGGTGTCAAAGGAAGACGTGGAAGCAGGAAAAACGAGTATGCTCTACGAGGGATGCCTGGCGTTTGCCCATAAGATGGAGGAAGTTTCCGGGAAGCCTTCGTATGTGTATTATTTTACCAGACAACTGCCGGGAGATGACGAGGGGGCGTTCCATTCCGCGGAACTGTGGTATATGTTCGGAACCCTGGAACGCTGTTGGCGGCCGATGACGGAGGCTGACAGGGAGCTTAGCGGCCGGATGCTGGATTACTGGACTCATTTCATGAAGAGCGGAGATCCGAACGGAGCAGGTTTGCCCGAATGGCGTCCCTGCAGGAAGGAGGACTCTTTTGTCATGGAGTTTGATGTTTAAAACAGCGAGATTTTTTGGAAGGGGGCAGCATTATGATTCGGAATCCGATATTGAGAGGATTTTATCCTGACCCGTCAATCTGCAGGGCGGGGGATGATTATTATCTGGTGACATCGAGTTTTAGTTATTTCCCGGGAATCCCTGTGTTTCACAGCAGAGATTTATGCCGCTGGGAGCAGATCGGACACGTGCTGGAGCGGGCCGGACAGCTTCATGTGACGTACCGGGATATCAGCCTGGGAATTTTTGCGCCGACGATCCGCTGGCATGACGGGGTATTCTATGTGATCACGACGAACATGACAACGCATGAGAATTTCGTCTGCACCGCGGAAAATCCGGCAGGCCCATGGTCGGACCCGGTGGTGATAGCGGGCGCGGCGGGGATTGATCCGTCTTTATTTTTTGACGATGACGGGAAGGTATATTTTACGGGGACAGCCGGAAGCTTCGGTGATATGCGCTATGGGCATCCGGTCATTGAACTTCGGGAGATTGACCCTCATACGATGCAGTTTGCCGGAGAGGGCAGGGCGATCGGGGACGGTGCGCTCAAGGGAGCGGCCGCACCGGAGGGGCCGCATCTGTACAAACGGAACGGCTGGTATTATCTTATGATCGCAGAGGGCGGCACGGAGCACTTCCATGCAGTGACAGTCAGCAGAAGCCGTTCCCTGACGGAACCCTTTGAGAATTATGCGGGGAATCCGATCCTGACCCATCGGCATCTTGGCAGCCTTTTTCCCATATGTAACGTGGGTCATGCCGATATGACCGAACTGTCTGACGGAAGCTGGTATATGGTCTGTCTTGGCTCCAGGCTGGTGGAAGGGTATCATAAGCCGCTGGGACGGGAGACCTTCCTGCTTCCGGTTGCGTGGGAGGATGACTGGCCTGTCGCAAGCCCCGGAACCGGTAAGGTGGAACGGAGTTATCCGGCGCCTGCCTGTCTTGTGTCCGGGGAGGAAGACGTGACGGCTGGGGCCGGCCGGACTATGGATGAGACGGATGATTTTACGGAAGAGAAGCTGGATCTTTGCTGGAATTACCTTGGTACGCCCTACGAGAAGTTTACGCGGGTGGCGGACAGCAGGCTGTTTATCCGTATGAAAGCAAAGAGTATGATTCCGACGGAATATGAGGGGCAGAAGTTCGACTTTTTTGCACGGATACAGGATGCAGGAGAGACAAAGGAGAGCGTGCCGTTTCTGGGAAGGCGGCTCACGGAGCCTGACTTCCTGGCGGAAGCCGTGATGGAGGCCGGGCTCAGGGAGACCCAGAGTGCAGGGATGGTGGTTTTGCAGAATAACGCGAACCAACTGCGGCTGGAAGCGGCCGCGTGCAGGGAGCAGGCGGCATTTCTGACATTCCGCGCAGTGCGCGTGGAATACAGGCTGTTGGAAGGAGGCATCCAGCATTACGAGGAGACGGTTTGCGGAAGCGTGGACATACCGCGTGCAGTGAGCTATATGCTTAAGGTAAAGGCGAAAGGACTTTCCTACGCGTTTTCTGTTGTCTCCGGGGACGTGGAATATATGGTCGCAGAAGGGGTTGACGCCTCCCATCTCGGCTCTGAGACTGCGGGAGGATTTGTGGGAGCCTATATCGGAATGTTTGCCACCGGCAACGGGACGGCGTATGAGGATGAGGCGGCATTTGACCGTTTTTCGCTCAGGGTGTCAGTTGAATAGAAGGAGGAGAATGACAATGAAAATTGCAGTGATCGGGGCAAACGGAAATCTGGGTGCAAGGGTGACGAAGCAGGCGCTCGACAGAGGCCATGCGGTAAAGGGGTTTCTTCATAGTGTCAGGACGCCGGATGCGCGGGCGGAGTTTGTGGTAAAGAGCCTGTTTGACATAACGAGGGAGGATATCGCGGACTGTGATGTGCTCATCAGCGCGTACGGG
Organism: Clostridia bacterium; assembly: GCA_910575245.1. GTDB lineage: Bacteria > Bacillota > Clostridia > Lachnospirales > Lachnospiraceae > UBA3282. The sequence continues at coordinate 83,450 of CAJTEN010000002.1, forward strand.
AGCGGTTTCCATGCGGACCCGAAACTAAATCTTCAGGCATTCCTGCAATATAAAGAACTTTGTGACAACAGTGACAGGCATCTGATTGCGATCGGCGGCGCCGGAAGTCTGTACACGGACGAAACGCACAGTACGTACTGCTACGAGACGCCTGAGCACCCGGACTTCCTGCGGGAGATTTCCAGGAATATCAAGCTCGGTATCGATGAATTGAAAAAGACAACGGCGATGAACTGGACCGTCGTGTGCCCGTCCTCCTTCTTTGACCCGGAAGGACCCCTTACCGGGAATTATGAGATTGGAACTGAGGGACATCTGCTTTTCAACGAAGCAGGAGAGAGCCGTGTGACTTACAATGATCTTGCATGTGCGATGGTGGATATAGCGGAGGCCGGCAGCTGCCGGCAGCTGCAGATTACGGTTTTGACAAGACAGGTTCCCTCATAATATACTTTACACTTTTTCATAAAACAGCTATACTATTTGCAGGAGCATATGATTAATTGTTTTTCCCAAAGAAGGTGATTGTATGACTGAAAAGGAAATGCTGCAAAAAAATATTGAAGATTTTTCGAGAGTTCAGGACTGGATGCAATTAGCCGAAAAAGACTCTGACGTATACAAGGCTATGAGACGGCGTTATATCGAGTTAAAGGTTATTTTGACGGCGTCGGGTATTAATCTTTCTGAATTGGATATCATCAAAGAGTGATAACCGCAGGTGCTGCTTACGGCTCGGATCGGTTTGACGCAGCACACGCGTCACAGACAGTTGGCGGCGATAGCGGCAACAGTGGCGGCAGTATGGCGGATTACTATAGCGACTGTTACAGGCAGATGACGGCGAACGGCCAGGGTTCCTATGTATTTTATAATGTGATAGAAGGAGAGGCACTTTTGCAGGAGTGGCGTGCGGCATATCAGGCGGAGGGCTATATGGAAGAAGCAGTTACAGCGCTTGATGCATCGGCCTGTGACATGCGCCTGGAGATGCAGAACTGCAACAGGACAGATAACTTGTGACACACAGTGTTGCGGTCAGATAGATGTGCACAGGAGAAAGTTTATGATACAGCATCGGTTGACAACGGCCGGTGCTTTTTTTGTGTGCATCATAAGACAGAACCGCCGCGGCATGGCCATGGCGGCCGCCATAAAGAGTGCTGTGCACCGCCGGATTATTTTGGCACAGTTGGTTGTGACGGGTAGGCAGAACATGAGGCAGACATACCGACAGATCGTAAGATTTTATAACATTTTGGAGAAAATATTGATATTTAAAAAAGGACAGATTCCGATACAATAAAGATATGAAAGATGAACGTGCACATTCGTCATAAATTAAAGAAAGGTGTGGGGTATATGAAAAAGAATCATAAAAAATGGCCGGCTTTATTTATGGCAGCAGTATTGGGAACGGGCCTGACTGCATGCGGCAATGCCGGTACGGCAGTGCAGGATACGGAGCAGCCCGATACAGCGCAGGCGGATTCCGGCCAAAAGGATACGGAGCAGCAGAACGAGGCAGCTGAGGCCGAAAATGACGGCAGTGCGGGGGAAAAGGTTTCCGTAGTGCTTGCTACCAACTGGGGCGAGGGGGATGCGAAATACGATTATTTCTATCCGCTGTTTGAAAAGTTCCAGGAAGAGCATAAAGATACGATGGATATCACGCTGCAGACCTACAGCACGGAAGATTATAAGACCAAGATCAAGACGCAGACGGCTTCGGGGGATCTTCCGGACGTGTTTACGTATTGGGGCGGCGGTATGATGAAAGATATGGTAGATGCCGGGCTGCTGTTGAATGTAGACGATTACTTTGCGGCAAGTTCTGATGTGAAGAAAGAGGATTTCGAAGACGGCGCCTTTGCATATTATACGTCGGGGGACGGCAATGCCTACGGGATTCCGATCGAATCGACGAGAGGCATTTTCATTGCCAACAAATCGTTGTTTGGGCAGTATGATCTGGCATATCCGACAACCTATGAGGAATTGGTGGAAGTATCAAAAGTTTTTCGGGAGAATGATATCATTCCGTTAGCGATCGGCAGCAATGGCGGCACACCGTCCGAGTTTTTCTTCAGTGAACTGTACAACCAGTATGAGGGCGCGGCAGACGAGATCAGTGCGCTTGCCGGTGGCGGAAGCTTCCATACCGAAAATGCGGTTAAAGTTGCGGAAGTGATCGTGGATATGATCGACCAGGGGATGCTTCCGGCAGACACCATGGCCAATGGCGGGTGGACAGGCAGCCTGCAGTTGTATACGGATCAGAAGGCGGCCATGACTTATACTTATCCCTGGAATTTTGAGTTTATCTCCGAGGAAATGCAGGAAAACAGTGAGATCATTCCTATTCCGCAGTTACCCGGGGCTACGGTGGATCCCTCCTCCATAATCAGCGGATTTACCGTGTATGGACTTGTGATCAACAAACAGTCGTTCGAAGATGCTGCAAAGCATGATGCGGTACTGGCGCTCTGCGATTTCCTGGCTTCCGATGAGCTTACGCAGGAATTGACAAAGAGCGGCATGATTCCCTGTAAGAAGGTTGAAGTCAATGCGGACGAACAGAAGCTGATCATGCACAAGACCATAGACTATGCGAAGGATAAGACCCTGGTGCAGGTGCACTACACGACCATGCCGAGCGCAGATGCCATTACGATGATGGATTCCAGCCTGGATGAATTGTTCATCAAAGCGATCACGCCGGAAGAATTCGCGCAGAAAGTACAGGCGGTGCTGGACAAGAACAAGGAATAGAGTAAAAAGGGGCGTTCGCCCCTTTTTGTTTTCAGGCATGCAGGAGTATTACAATAGCAGGAGGACATTTTATGAGCAGTAAAAAGAAAGAAAACCTGTTTGCGGCCGGGTTTTTATTGCCGGTTTTCGTTATCTATACCGTATTTTTGTTTTTGCCGCTGGTAAATACGGCATTTTACAGTCTGACCAAATGGAACGGTGTCACAGACAAGGTTTTTACCGGCATCAAAAATTATCAGGAATTGTTTTACAATTCGGATTACTGGATCACATTCAGGAATACCGTCAAGCTGGTCGTGATCACGCTGGCCATACAGATTCCGGTGGGGCTGCTTCTGGCCTATCTTCTGTATATTAAAACAAAGGGGGCGAAGCTGTTCCGCACTGTTTTTTTTCTGCCGGTAGTGATAGCCCCGGTGGCCATTTCTCTGATGTTTTCCCTTTTTTACAACAGTGAGATCGGTGTTTTTAACAGGATTCTGGAAATGATGGGTCTGGGGAGATTTCAGACGAACTGGCTTTCCAATACCAAAACGCTTTTGTATGCCGTGATGGCGCCGCAGGTGTGGCAGTATATCGGGCTGTACGTAACGATTTTTCTCGGCGCGCTGCAGTCCGTACCGGAAGAACTGGTAGAAAGTGCGGAAATCGACGGGGCAGGCAAGATCAGGACGTTTTTTTACGTTGTGCTCCCGCAGATCACGGATTTCACCAATATCTGTATTATCTTATGTGTTACGGGTTCCTTGAAAGCATTCGAGCATTCCTGGATCATGACAGGCGGGGGTCCTGGCGTGCGGTCGGCGTATCTGGGGGTCTATATGTATAAGACGGCATTCGTCAATTCGGATTTTGGGACGGGAAGCGCGATCACCATGACGATCGTTGCACTGTCGTTAGTCATTACGGTGCTTCTTAAGAGCATCAGCGCATTCAGGAAGGAGTGAGACATATATGGGATATTTCAGAAGATCCTGGCAGAGCCGGATCGCGGTATTGTGTAAATATGTATTTTTGATCTTGGCGGCAGTGGTGTGCCTGTATCCTTTTTTGTGGGTGGTGCTGTCATCTTTGAAGGATAACAGTGAGATTTACAGAGATCCTTTCGGAATTCCTGTATCCCCCATGTTCGAGAATTATGCCAAAGCCTGGAAAGGCGCCGAGGTTGGAAGAAACTTTTTAAACAGTATGACAGTCTGCCTTGCCACACTGGTCATACTGGTCATCATCACGGCTATGGGAAGCTATATTTTAACCAGAGTCAAAAAAAGTGTTATTTTAGACACTTATTTTTCTCTTGGCATCATGATTCCCATCCATGCGCTGCTGATCCCTTCCGTTTTGATCTTTAAAAATCTTCATCTTACCGATAACCTGCTCAGCCTTGTTATCATGTATGCGGCGGTCAATGTTTCATTCAGCATGTTTGTCATGAACGGCTTTATGAAAGGGATACCGAAAGAACTGGATGAGGCGGCTACGATCGACGGGTGCGGGAAGGGACAGATTTTTTTCCGTATTATTATGCCCGTTGCGAAACCGGGTATCGCTACGGTGGCAACGCTGGCATTTTTGAACTGCTGGAACGATCTGCTGATGGGCCTGGTGCTGATCTCATCGCCGCAGAAAAAGACGCTGGCACTGGCGATCTCAGCGCTGAAAGGTTCTTATGCGACGCAGTATGGGCTTTTGTGTGCCGGGTTTGTGATCTCTATCGTACCGGTGATGCTCATGTATTTATTGTTTCAGAAACAGGTAATAGCAGGAATGACTGCAGGGGCAGTGAAAGGGTAGTGGAAAGGGTAATATAAAGATGGTCAGATTTGGAGAAAACGGGATTATTATAGATGGCAGGGAGATTCCGCTTTACAGCGGATCGGTCCATTATTGGAGAACCGAAAGGAAGCATTGGGGTAAAATACTGGATCAGTGCAGGCAGATGGGATTTGAGATCATTGAGACTTATATTCCCTGGAGTGTACATGAGACAGAACCGGGAATCTTTGATTTCGGAGAAAAAGACGAGAGGAAGGACCTGGAGGCATTTCTTTCGCTGTGTGAACAGAAGGGATTGTGGGTTATCGTGAGGCCGGGACCGCATATCAATGCGGAAATGACGTTGTTCGGTTATCCGGAATGGATCCTGGCGGATGAGGAGATACAGGCCAGAACACCGCAGGGGACAGCAGCGGTCTATCCCTATGTGACAAAGCAGTTTGCGGTGCCTTCTTATGCGAGCCGGAAGCTGTATCGGGCGACGGAAGCCTATTTTTGGGTTCTGCAGCCCATCCTTAAGAGGCATAGTTATCCTGACGGCGGTATTGTGGCGGTCCAGGCGGATAATGAGACGTGCTATTTTTTTAGAGACCGGCCTTATGTGATGGATTATGCCGACGATTCGGTCAGGCTATACCGGCACATGCTGCAGGAAAAATATCATACGGCCGACAGGGTATCGGCTGTGTACGGAAAACATTTTTCCGATTTTGCACAAATCTGTCCGCCGACAGGGTATGATAAAGAAGACGGCTATGCTATGGAATATTATCTTGACTGGACAGAATATAAAGAGTATCAGATCCTGTATGCATTGGGACGTATGGTTGACATTATAGGAAGCATGCAGCTGGGGCTTCCGATCTTTCATAACTGTGCGTATCAGAATCATACGCCGGTCTCGGTACAGAGGATCGAAAGGATTCCGGGGCTTTCCGTGGCCGGGATCGATGCTTACCCTGAGCCGCAGGATACAAAAATGCTGAAAGAGAGGATCCGTTATCTGGCGGGAAGCAGCAGGTTGCCCTTCGTGCCGGAGTTTGGTTCTGGCTCCTGGTTTGACAGAGGACGGGTGCTCAGTGCCGGAGAGGAGGAGTTCGGCTATCTGTATGCCTTTATGAACGGCTTAAAGGCGGTAAACTTCTATATGCTCGCGGAACGGGACCGGTGGACCGGCGCGCCGCTTAGCTGTGACGGCAGAGTCAGGGAAAGCTATTGGCAGCTCTTTTCGCATATGCTGGATGCGCTGAAGACGCATGGAGTCTGCTATTACAGGCGAAGCCCCGAGGTGCTGCTGCTGAAGAATTATGATATGGGCAGGTTGAAGGCATGCACATCACGGATGGATCCGAATACACTGTCCTCCAATCTGTTCATCCAGGGACCTGATTTTCCGCAGGCGCTTTTTGCAGACACAAATGTGGCGGGCATGGAACAGGACGCCTGCGGGGATACTTTTGCGGAAAGCTGGCTGCTGCAGGTTATGGAAACGCTGGACGCCATGCACATAGACTATGACCTGTCGGACTGCTATATCGATGCCGGCAGATTGTGCGGCTATCGCTATGTATTTGCGGCCGCTTACCGGCAGATGCCGGAAGCCTGTCAGGAGCTGCTGCTGGAATACGCCGGCGGCGGGGAGGACAGGAATCTGATCCTGGGGCCTTCTATGCCGGTGGAGAACAGAAGAAGAGAGGAATGCGGCCTGTTGGATGCCCTGTACTGCAGGGGAAATAGAATCCGCCTGCTCCGGGAAGTGACCGGGCAGAGCCTGGCGGACTGCAGATTTACGGCAGAATATGTGGTTACAGACAAAAGGGTGGAGCTGACAGTACACACACATCCGGAAAGCGGGGAACAGCTGCTTTGGCTGGCGAATGTCTCGGGAGAGGATATTGCATGTAAAATAGCGTTTCCGGGGAAAAGATGCTTTCGGGCGATCTGGAACTGTCAGGATATCGAGGACGCGTACGCGTCTGTCACGGTGGCCGTGGCGCCATATACGGTAGCCGTCTGGAAGGTTGTAAAGCCGGCGAAATAAGATGACTTTGCAGGGCAGTAAGGTCGTTTAAATAACAGCAGATATTGATGGAATGGAGGCTTTGGATGATAGACAGTAATCTGATCGTGGAATACTTGGAACCGACTTTATGGGGGCGGCTGGGAACGGTCATGGAGATTTTGCATCCTGAAAGGAAGGTTCTGCACATTTTGGAGGAGGAAGACGGCTGCCGGGCTTATTATTGCGGAACGATGTTTTACGGGGAGAAAGCAGAAGAACAGTTTCCGGATGCCGATGAGGTCAGGATCTATACGCGTGAAACTATCTGCGGATTTCTCAAGGCAGTGCAGGACAGAAAGATTTTTGAAATGGACATCGATGTGTATCTACACGCTATGTATGAAGAGCTGGCTGCACGGATACCGGTCGTTTGCCGAAAGAAAAAGCAGGAGAAGCTGTGGAAGATCCTGAAGGCTTTCGGCAGGTCGGACGGTGTATACAATATCGGGATCATGCAGGAAGAGAATTTGTTTTTCCAGTGCATGCTGGAATTCAGAGCGGGAAAACTTGTAAGGATCACATCCGCTGACCGGTACGGGCAGGATGTTTCAGACTGGGAGAAAATCTGTGAAAATGCCGGCAGGGAGTTTTCAGGCGAGTGTGTTCATATTATGATGACATTGGAGGAACTGCGGGAGAGATATTCCTCCTGATCTGCTGCCGGGGGAGGGCCTATATGACCGGGAAATGGAAATTCGGGAGACTGTCCGTCAAAACGCAGGTGATGATCGGTGTAATGATCGTTCCTGTGGTGTCAAGCTTCATACTGCTCTTGTTTTTTTACAGAAATATCAGGGGATTCTATGTGGAGAGAGTGCAGGATATGCAAAGGCATACCGCAGATACCGTGGCGGGCGACCTGGAAGATTTTGTCAAGCAGTGCGAGATGGTATCGGAGCAGGTGCTGGGTATGGTGGTGTTTCAGGAGGATCTGGAAGGATATTCGCAGAAAACGGCTTACGAGCGGCTTCTGCTCACGCGGGATATCAATGCCCGGCTTTTGAACATCAAGCTGGCCAATAAAGTGGTCGATCACATTTATTTGCTTCATTTTGACGGCCAGGGCTTCTCAACGAATACGGAATGGAACAAAAAGGTATTTCTGGAAGCACTTCCGGAGAGACCGGTCATCGGCCAGCAGGGACAGAAGATGGTCATACCGCCCAGGCAGGCGGAGTATGCCTACCTCGATCCTTCCAGGAACATCCCCTTGCGGATCAGTTATGTGATGTATCTGAACCAGTATACCAAAAGCGGTACGATAGGATTGGTGCAGTTGGATGTAAAGTATTCCGATTTAGAGCATATTATGAAAAATGCCGTCCTGGGAGAAGAGGACTTTTCGTTTATCCTGGATGAAGAGGAGAGACTGATCTATGCGCCGGAGAGGGAGCTGGCCGGGAAGGCGCTTGTGGATGCCGTTTATCAGGGGCGGCGGTTGCAGCCGTTTGCTGACAGACAGGACGGAGAGCGGACAGGGACCGATACGGTCAGGGTCAGAAATATTGCGGGAAGCAACTGGAAGCTGGTGCAGGTGAGCAGCGATACGCTGCTGAACCAGGAACTGCAGAAAGCCATGAAAACATGGATCGCTGTTCTGGCAGCCTATATCATCTGCGCGACCGCTGTTTCCGTGAGCATCGCAAGGGGAATCACCACGCCGATCATGGCTATGATCGACAGCATGAAAGCGGCCGGAAGGGGAAATTTCAAGGTGCGGATCTCGGGCTCCTACAATAAGGAGCTGGCAAGTCTGTCGGAAAACTTTAGCCAGATGGTATCCAGAATAGACATGCTGATGCGGGAAAATATCCAGAAGGAGCATGAAAAGACGGCGCTGCAGATGCAGGCGCTGAATGCCAGGATCAATTCTCATTTCCTGTACAATACCTTAAACGGCATCAAGTGGCAGGCGATCAGGGCGGGGCAGATGCCGATCGCCGAATCGATCGTGGCGCTGACCAGGATCCTGGAGTACAGTTATAAGGATACGGGTAGTCTGGTTTCCCTGGAGGAGGAAATTTCTTTTATCAATGACTATGCATATGTTCAGAATATGCGTTATGACAGTCATGTCAGAATATGCTATGATATTGAGTCCGGCACGGAAAAATGTATGATCCTGAGGATGCTCCTGCAGCCGATCGTAGAAAATGCTTTTATGTACGCATTTGATAAGGAGGGGACGGAGAATATTGTATGGATCAAATGTATCAGCCAGGGGCACAAACTGGTGATCACAGTCAAGGATAACGGAAAAGGATTTGTTTTTCAGGGAATGGACAAACTGACAGGCATAGGACTGAATAATATTCTCCAGAGGATGCAGCTCAATTTCGAAGAGGAGGGGCGGTTGGAGGTCAACAGTACAAGCGGGGAGGGAACCTGTGTTATGGTGACGGTTCCGGAAATACCGTATGAGGATAAGAATGATGCGGATGCTTATCGTGGATGATGAAGTTTTTGCCAGAGAGGCAGTGATCGAGAGTGTAGACTGGGAACAGTATGGCCTGGAAGTAAAGGGCGTTTCCTCGGCGGAGGAAGCGCTTGCGTATATGGACAGGCAGGAAGTGGACATTCTGATGACAGATATTAAGATGCCCCATAAGAATGGACTGGAGCTGATTGAAGAAGTGCACGCAAAGGGAATGGATCCCTGCATTATTGTTTTGAGCAGCTTTAACGAGTTTGACCTGGTGCGCGGTGCGATGCGGCTGGGCGCGGAGGATTATCTGTTTAAACCTTCCATGCTGCCAAGGGACATACTGGACGCTGTGCTGAAGGTAAAGGGCAGCAGGAGAAAACGCTCAAAGCCCGCAGACCGGCAGGGAGGGCAGGAAGTACAGAAAAGAGAAATGCAGAAAGCGCTTGCTTATATCCGGTCACACCTGGGGGAGCAAGACCTTTCGCTAACCATGGTTGCGGACCACATCGGTATGAGCAAAAACTATTTCAGCAAGATATTTAAAGAAAGCATGGGAGAAAACTTTGTCAATTATGTGACAAGGCTCCGGATGGAATATGCCAGGGAATTGTATCTTGGCAGTGACAGGAAGATCTATGAGATCGCGGAAATGGTAGGGTACTCGGACTGGCATTATTTCTATAATCTTTATCGGAAAACCTTCGGGCATTCTCTTTCTTATGAGAAATCGGGCAGAGTATCCGGACAGAAGGGTAAGAAATGATAGTCCGGGCTAAAAAAGTGTACGAAGAAGAAATCAAGAAATAATCGAAACAGCTTCAAACGGAAAGGGAGTCTTTGTCATCCTATGAAACGCCTGAATGGTACCGGAATGCCAAATTTGGGATATTTATTCACCGGGGGATTTACAGTGTTCCTGCATTTGGCAGTGAATGGTATTTCCGGAATATGTATATACAGGGGTCTCCGGAGTATGAACATCATATTAAGACATATGGCAGCCACAGGGAATTTGGATATAAAGATTTTATTCCCATGTTCAAGGCGGGTTTCAGATGTAGGCGGCCTATTATTACAACAGGGCAGTGGAGTGGGGAACGGAAGTGGTCATCAATTATAAGCACGATGCTTTCCAGTCCGGAACTGCCGTGCCGGATGTGGAAAGGGGACAGTTTGCAGATGTAAAGCCTTATTTCTGGCAGACGGATATGGCTGTCTTCTGCTCAATGTAGAACCAAGGGCGGACGGCTCGATTTCCTGTGAGGATACGGCTGTGCTGCGCGGCATAGGGGAGTGGCTTAAGGTAAACGGGGAAGCGGTTTATGGAACCAGGGGTGAGCCAGCCACCGGCTAAGCCGGTGGTACTGACTTGAAAAAGACAATAACAATTGAGATCTATCTCCAGTACGGAATGCTGATCGATGCACAGTTACATATGACAATTCTTGTTTGCCTCAATCAATAGGTAAGCCAAAATGTATTGGATTCCGGATAAATAAGATGCAGTATAAGGGAAACTATCATAACAAGGCATATAAATATGCAACTGCCTGCGATAAACCACTTTATCCCTTTTATAGCACCCTTTAGCGTTTCATTGTGGAAAATCGAATCCACGGCTTGAGAAACCCGATATATAGAATCTATCTTTTCATTTGTAAGGGAATTTTCCCTTACTTCCTGCACGTCAATATCCTTCACAAGTTCATCTAAGGTCATATCAAAGAAATCACTTAGCATAACCAATCTGGTAAAATCCGGGTATGACTGTCCTGCTTCCCACTTTGAAATTGTCTGTCTTGATACCTCCATTTCCATCCCCAGCTCTTCTTGGGAGAGTCCCTTTTCTTTTCTGAGTTTTAATAGTTTTTCGTTAAATTTCATTTCACATTGCCTCCTTTTCTTCAGCCTATAATAAAATTTATTTGGATTCAAGCAATTTAGGCTGTCAATTTGTCAATAATGGCATACATTTCACAGGTTTCTGAGAATTAACATTGTGCCAACGAACTTTAACACACCTTCTGTGTATACCATTCCGATTGTTTATCCGTCGATTCCTGATTTATGGATATCTTTTCGGGTAGAGATAAAATATGGTACTGCAAAGAACAATATCTGAGCTGCTGCCAAGTAACAGTTCAGCCTAGGACTTTGCATTTAGTGCAAAGTCCGTGAGAACGTGTAGATTTAGCCGAGAGAGAAAAAAGCGTAAATCCGAGTGGCCGGATTTACGCTTTTTGGACGATTATGTTATATCGCTCTTTTGATATACCTTTACTGATATTCTGTATGATAGGAAAAAGGTGATAAGGGCGATTACAAGTATGATATGAAACGCTAAAAGAATATTGTCCTTTACAGGAATGAACAGATTTGTGAGAAGAACAAGAGCTGTGATAATCCCTGTAGAAGCCATGAAAGACATCATAAAGACAATTTGTGATTTTTCCGCGTCAAACTGGTATGCGCAAGGTAAGCTGATACTGCCTGCCAACAGAGTTGTACTTAGTCCGATAGAACCATACAGACACAGGGAACCAATCGTTATATCAAAACTAAATAATGCCAGTATTCCACAGGGAATAAGGGCTGCAGCTATACCCAGCACAGCAAGAATAATGTAGAATGCAAATTTTTCACCTATGATCTGGCTTCTTGATACCGGCATAGTGATCACATTTTTGTTCCATTTGGAGCCGGCGTCGCTTGTGATACTGATAAAAACCGATGTTGTGGCTGCAACAGGCGCCAGAACCAGGAGTGCGCTTGTTTCAAGCAGAAATGAAAGACCGAAACCCAGAACAACCAGGCTTACAACAGTTACAAGAATATTGCTTTTTGCAATATACAAGTCTTTTAATAAAACACCTTTCATTGTTTTTCCCCCTTTACATAGAGAAGCATGATTTCGTCAATCGTTGCCGGGATAATCATTGCCTTTGGGTATTTCTTTTGCATTTTATCCCGGCCAGAAATTAGAATCTGCCACTCGTAATCCATTTTACGGTACATAATAATATCAGATTTATCCAGTGCGTCGAATTGCGATGCACCGCACTTGATAATACCATACTGCTCCGTCAGTTCATCTTTAGGTTTAGAAAAAACTACCTGTCCTTTGTGGATAAATACGATGTAGTCGGCAATTTTTTCCAAATCACTGGTAATATGGGAAGATACCAGTATAGAGTGTTCTTCATCCTGCACAAAGTCCAGCAGCATATCCAGAATATCGTCCCGGACAACGGGGTCAAGTCCGCTGGTAGCTTCATCCAGAATCAGCAGTTTAGAATGGTGGGATAGGGCAATAGAAATTGCCAGCTTCATTTTCATACCCTTTGAAAACTGTTTAATTTGTTTGTCCTGAGGTAAAGAAAAGTTTTTTAAAAGACGCATGTAGGTCTGCTCATCCCATGTATGATAAATATTTCTCATTACTCTGTTGAGTTTTGCAGGGGAAAGAATTTCGGGGTAGTTGCTGCCGTCAAACACAACGCCAATCTGCTCTTTTGTTTCATTGTCCAGTTCTTTTCTGCCTAATATGGAAACAGTTCCCGCTTCTTTTTGGATCAGTCCCAAAGAAGCATTGATTGTTGTACTTTTTCCAGCCCCATTTTCACCAATCAGTCCCACAATAGAGCCGTTCGGAACGGTAAAAGAAACCTTATCCAAAACAAAATCCTTATATGTTTTGGTAAGACCTGAGATCGTCAAAGCATTATTCATAGTCAATCCTCCTCATACAGTAATTTCAATAAGTCAATCAATTTGTTAAGTGGTATTCCGCTTGTGCGGGCTATCCCGATCGCTTCATTAAAGTGTTCTTCTATTTTTTTCTGTTGTTCTTCCAGATAGAAATCCTGGTTTTGAACAGAAACAAAGCAGCCTTTCCCCGCTGTTGTTTCAATAAATCCGTCTGTCTGCAGAAGATCGTATGCTTTTTGTACTGTCAAAACACTTATTTGCAGCGATTTTGCAAGGGAACGGATAGAGGGGAGCGCCTCCCCGGCTTTCAGTTCGCCGTTCATAATCTGTGTTCTGATTTGCGTTGAAATCTGCTCGTACAGAGGGCGGCTCGTTCTATTACTCACGATTATCTCCAAATTTTCACTCCCTCTCCGTCTTATACTGTATTATATATATAAATACAGTATAAGACATAGCAGGACGGATGTCAAGAAAAAGTAAGGAACCATATAGTAACAGTTCAGTCCGCAATGTCATTTAGTTAAGTCCATACACAGCGTCTGATAGGATAGGATTCTCCTTAGGGCCATTGGAAAACGCCGGTACTTAATGAGGTTTTTCACGAATTTAGTACCGCTGCGTTTGGAACTGAGCGAAAGCGCGTCCTTAGGAGATTCCTATCCTGTCAGGCGCGTCCGGCTTAACTTAATGACATTGGTTCAGTCCGTGAGAACATGCGGCGGGTAACAGAGTACTGGATATTCTGGAGGAAATGCCGGTGGTGGAGGAAGTTTCCGGCAGAAGAGAAGTAAGTTTTGCCGGAGCTGCTGCTAAGGACGTGATGTTTTCCTGCGGAGGGGAGACAGTACGATGAGCCAACCAGTAATCTTGACAGCTTAAATGAGGCGGTCATCCTCAAATCTTTTAGTAAAGGGCGCGGGGATAAGACGGTGGTGCTGGTGTCTCACAGGGAGTCCACTATGAGGAGTGCGGATACGGTTTATCTGTGTGAGCAGGGGAGGAAAGCAGGCATTGCGCCATGCGGCGGCAAAAAGAGAAAAAAGATTGGAGATTGGGTCATGAAAATTAAGAAACTGTTACTTGTGATTTTGGGATGCATCCGCATCATGGCTACGGAGCTTCCCTGATGTCTGCCAGGTCAAAGCTTATCACCTTTTTCAGACCGTCTAAAGAGGTTTCAACCTGATAACCGATTTTCCCGCCGCTGAAAATAATGGTGTCAAAGTTCATTGCAGACAGATCGATTACTGTTTTAAACTGCTTCTTCATGCCGATCGGAGAGCACCCGCCATGAATATACCCTGTTAACGGCAGTAAGTCTTTCGATTTGATCATACTGATATTTTTTTCACCGACTGATTTGGCGGCTTTCTTTAAATCCAGCCCCTGATTGACCGGAACCAGAAACACATAGTTGATATTTGAGTTTCCGGCTGTCACTAAGGTTTTAAACACCTGCTCCGGATTCTGATTCAGAACAACTGCAACGTCAATGCCGCTGATGACACCGGAATCTATATAGCAATAGCTTGTATAATTGATTTTGTGCTGTTCTAATATTCTCATGACATTTGTTTTTTCTATGTTCTTTTTCTTCATAGGAAACCTCCGTGTTTTGGCCAGACTGCCGGAAAGTGCCATAAGCAATTGTGTTAACCGGGCAAAGCGGTCCTCTCCTTCCTCATCAGGCAGAGAGGTTATTCCCGACAGTTCCTCCCTGCGGTTATTTGGTTGTAAGCAAGGAGTTTTGCAGGTAATTCTGCGACAGATACTGTAAGAATCTTAGATTTGCTTCTTTGCTTGGAAGTATTTTAGCATACCTGAGTAATTTGTGCAAGAAAGGGTCTGTTGCATTTCTCATTGAGCTTAGGGCCGCAGATGCTTTGATGTTGTATTTCGGCGTGTTCACTGGAAACAACAACATCTTTGTTGCCATGAATGATGTATGTGGGGACATTTTATCGTTCCGATTCCCGAAGCAGACGAAGCGACGTCGCTGAACCATTCGATAACTGCATCCGGATGTGGGCTTGCGAAAAGCTGTCTGCTGAAATTTTGACATAGCTGGGGTCTGTCGGTCTTAGCAAGATCTATCAGGGCATTTGCCTCCTGTAAGGATTTTCCATATGGAAAACCGGGTTGTCTTGCAAAGCATGGAGCGGCGGCAGAAAGCAGAATCAACCTGCACAACGGAAAACGGGAAAGGCATGTAAATTTGCCCTCATTACAAATTCGGTTTTGGTGTTGAAATGGTAATTTGATTAGTTTATATTAATATCATATCAGGAAATGTAAAATAAGACGAGGCAGCAAAAGGGTGACGGAGGGCCGGATGAAATTTAAATGGAACACATTTTGATTATCGATGATGACAGATCCCTTCTGGGACTATTGCAAAACTGTATGCAGGGCATATATGAAGCGGACACGGCATGGAATGGGAAACAGGGACTTGCTATGCTGTCGCAGGCAAAGTATGATCTTGTGCTGCTGGATGTGATGCTGCCGGGTGAGAATGGTTTTGATGTCCTGGAGAAAATCCGAAAACAATATGCAGTGCCGGTGATCATGCTGTCCGCCAAAGATTCCCCATCGGATAAGGTAAACGGACTGGGAATCGGTGCGGATGATTATGTCACGAAGCCTTTTAATATGGAGGAACTGCTGGCACGGGTGGCTTCCCAGATCCGAAGGAATACCGTGTTCAGGGACGGCATACCGCAGGAAAAGCTCTGCTTCGATAAGATTACCATTGATCCGCAGGTGAAAGCAGTATCGAAGGAAGGCAAAGAACTGCTGCTGACAGGAAAAGAGTTTGACCTGTTGTATTTTCTTGCTTCCTCTCCGGGGCGTGCTTATACAAAAAAGCAGATTTATAAGGCTGTATGGAAGGAAGCTTATGTCTATGATGATAATAACATCATGGCATTGGTCAGCAAAATAAGAAAGAAAATCGAGGAGGATCCGGAACATCCCAGGGTGATACAGACGGTCAGAGGAGTCGGCTACCGCTTCCGGGGAGGAGAGTAGATGCGTTTGGAAATGACAGTGCTTATGGCAGTCTGTCTGGGGCTGCTTCTTTTGCTGGCAGATATCCTGAGACAGATTATCAGAATCAACCGGGTATTGGATGAGATCCTGGACGGACATAGGGACAGAAGGATCATAACAAGAAAGCATTCTCTTCTGTCGGGTACCTGTTATAAAATCAACCAGATCATGATGGACAATCAGGAGCGTATCGTGCAGACAAAGCGGCTGGAGAGAAGGAATGAGAAGCTGATGACCAGTCTTTCCCATGACATCCGGACGCCCCTTGCGTCTGTTATCGGACATTTGGATGCCGTTTACTACCAATATGTCCATGGAGGAATGGATGCGGAATCTGTCCGGCAGGCAAGGGAAAAAGCATATATCCTGAAAGAGTATCTTGACAGTCTGTTTCAGTGGTTCAAACTCAACTCCAGGGAAGAGAAGGCGGAGATGGAGACGTTGGATATTGTGGAGGAGACAAGAACTGTTTTTGCCAATTGGATTGCGGTTTTTGAAAAAAGTGGAATCTCCTATGATCTTGTTTCAGACATGGATGAGGTACTGGTCGGCCTGGACAGGATCTTTTATGAGCGTATTGTGAATAATCTGCTTAAGAACGCGACGGAACACAGCGGGGCTTCTAAGATCTGGATTGAAGTTGTGCAAGCCGATAGGGTGGCTGCCGTGAAGGTTTGTGACAACGGTAAAGGAATTGAGCAGAAAGCGCTTCCGCTTGTCTTTGACAGGCTTTACAAGGCGGACGATGCCCGAAGCGGCAAAGGAAGCGGCCTGGGGCTTGCAATCGCGCGGGAACTGGTTCTGCTGCAGGGAGGAAAGATCTATGCAAAGCCCTTGCAGCATGGAATTTGTTTTGTCATGGAATTTCCCATAACGGAAAAGAAAGAAGATTAGGAAACTGTTCTGCCGCAGGGTAGGGCAGTTTTTATTATGAAAGCAGGGAATGGCCGCCCGGACAGATTTTTGCAAGGTTTTCGTAAGGTTATGGGAAAGAAAGTCTGATACTATAGAAGGACAGATGTATCAGCCTGGATATACCCTGGGGAGAAAGGAACGATGGGATGGATAATTTGATCATTGAAACAAAAGGACTGACAAAATATTACGGGAATACCGCCGCGGTTAGGGATGTGGACCTGCATGTGAGGAAAGGCGAAATTTATGCTCTTCTGGGAAGGAACGGGGCGGGCAAGACAACGATTATGAAAATGCTGCTGGGTTTATCCAGTATATCGAAAGGAAGCATCCATATGTTTGGGAAGCCTCTGGATGGGAACAAAAAAGAATTTCTGGGCCGGATCGGAGTTATGATTGAGACACCGGGGTTTTATCCGAATCTGACAGCCGCTGAAAATCTGGAAATTCTTGCCGATCTGCGGGGATATGTAAAACGGAATGCAATAGAGGAGAGTCTTGAAAAGGTTGGACTGCCCTATCAGGATAAAAAGCTTTTCTCGGAATTTTCCCTTGGAATGAAACAGAGACTGGGAATTGCGGCAGCTATTATTCATGATCCGGAAGTGCTGATCCTGGATGAACCGATCAATGGGCTTGACCCGATCGGAGTAATGGAAACAAGGAATTTTATCAGGGCGCTTTCGCAGGATTATGGGAAAACAATCCTGTTGTCAAGCCATATTCTGTCAGAAATTGAGCTTCTGGCGGACAGCATCGGGATTATTGACAAGGGAATTTTGCTGGAAGAGAGCTCTTATGAGGAACTGAAAAGAAGAAATATGCATTATATTCTGCTGTCTGTGGAGCCGGCTGAAACAGTCATCCATATGCTGGAAGAAGAACTGCATGTTAAGGATTACCGGGTCACGGGGAAAGGTGATATTCAGATTTTTGATACAGGGATACAGACGAGGGATATCGTAAGGTTACTTGCGGGACGGAATATT
This sequence comes from Clostridia bacterium, assembly GCA_910575245.1. Taxonomy (GTDB): domain Bacteria; phylum Bacillota; class Clostridia; order Lachnospirales; family Lachnospiraceae; genus UBA3282. Next base: position 101,151 of record CAJTEN010000002.1, read on the forward strand.
TATGTGGATGCCATTAACAAATGCAGCGATTCCCTGGAAGATTATTTTAAAAGGATGACCGGAGGTGAGGGAATTGGTTAACATATGCCGGAATGAACTGAAGAAATTGAAACGCCAGAAGACAGCAAGGATGTTGTGGGCGGTGGGTATTCTGTTTCCCACGTTTGGCATGCTGCTCTGTATAAGCAATCATTACCGCTTCCGAAATCTGGTAGGGACGAATGTTATATTCGGAAGTTTTCTTGTGAGCCCCTTTCTTTTCTCTGTCATGCTGTTAAATCTGTTCGAGCTGGAGGAGAGGAATGGCACATTGAAAAACATTCTGGTGACCGGGATACCTGGATGGAAGATTTTCCTGTCTAAATTGATTGTTGCTTTCATAACTGTTGTGGCATGTACAGGGATCAACACGGCCTACACAATGGCAGGAGGGATTTTTCTGAAGAATTATGATGCGGATGTGTTTCATATTTTCGGGATTTATCTGGGAACGTCTTTATGCAGCGTTTGTGCGACGATGCCGGCGGTGCTTCTGATCGTCCTTCTGCGGAAAAGGAATCTGGTTGCCATGATCGGGATCAATTGCTTTGTACTTATTGATTTTTTTCTGGTATGGCAGTTGACCATGTTAAGGGGGCTTGGACTGCATCTGCCGATTCTGGCGGCATACCGCATCACCTATCCTTTCACTATCATGGAATATACGGATAATCTGCAGTATGGGCTGGATATGCTGTACTATCCATTGGGAAAGGGAATCCTTCTGCTGGGGCTGACAGCGGCGCTTTCCCTTGGAATTGGTTTGTGGCTTTATATGAGACAGGAGGCGGATCTATGATGAGGAGGCTTATCAGGGCAGAATTAAAGAAATTGAAAAGACAGAAAATAGTTTGTGTCGGATATCTCAGTATTCTCTTTTCCTTTGCCGTTACTTGTGCACAACTGATACATGTCAGCGCCGGGACGTCTGAATGGGAAAACTTTGCAGAGATGTTCTTTTATAACAATGCCGTACTTTTTCTGCCATTTACGATAGCTTTGACAGGGGGGTACATGATAGACCAGGAGTATGCGAAGGATACGCTGAAAAATCTGCTGGTGATACCGGTAAGATGGCAGGAGGTGGTGAAGGCGAAGGTGGCTGTTATGTTTTTGCTGATGATCAGGATGGGGATGTTCGGAACAGTGCTGCTTATGGCGGCAGGAATTGTTTCAGGGAACTGTCCGGACGCGTTTTTCGTGGCCGGTACATGTGTGAAGGCACTTGCCGGCAACGTCTGCATTACGCTGGGAATACTGCCCGTGATTCTGTGGTATGGCAGAGACGGCGGGAAATACATCTGGGGAAGCATTCTGTCTATGTTGATTGGCGTATCCGGTGTATTCGTAATAAACGGAGAAGCAGTTTACTGGCATCCGGTTACGGCCTGCTTCACATTCCTGTCGGATGTTTATGGCAGGAAATCAGCAGCGGGATATGTGAAATCGGGGGCGGCTATTATCCTGTATATACTGCTGGGTATATTAGTCTATCGGGTCAGATATGCAAAAGAAAACTCTGCCGCGTCCGGTGCGGAATAACCGGGCTGAAGCCCTGCCGGGCATAGGGCGGCCTGTGCCTGAGAAAATAATTGGTTACAAAGGTATCCTGATATGCTATGATTAGACGGTAATAGCTGTTGGCGTGTAGGTGTGTCTGCGGTTGGTATATAGCCGCACCGTTACCATATCAGGAGGGTAAGGATGGAACAAAAGGTACAGAGGATAGAATACCGCTTCGGAAAGGCGGGAAGCCTGGCGCCGCTTGTGGCGGCTGCGGTGATGATTATGTGGGCGGCAATAAGCCAGTCCAATGTGAATGGATATGTGCTGGCGTTTTTTGCGGCGCTGTTGACCGGCGTTGTTTTTGCGAAGGATGAAAAGGCATACGGGGAGGCGCTGGTATACGGATTAAGCAAGCCAATGTTTGCAGTGATTGTACTGGCAGTGATATTGGCAGCGGTTTCGGGCAGGCTGATCTCGGCCAGCGGAGCGGTGCAGACGATCGCGGCCTATGTGGTGGCGGCAGGATTTACGGGGAAGCTTTTTGTGGCGGCAGCCTTTCTCATCACTTGTCTTTTGGCATTTGCCACGGGAACTTCAGTGGGAACTTATTTTGTTGTGATTCCGATCTTATTTCCGGTGGGTGTGATGGCAGGTGCGGCGCCGGAATATATGATAGGCGCCATTGTGTCGGGAGCAGCCTTCGGCGATAACTTAGGCCCGATTTCGGATACGACAATCGCTTCTTCCGCAACACAGCATGCGGATCTGGGAACCGTGGTGAAGACCAGGATGCGGTACAGCCTGCCCGCGGCGGCAGGGGCGCTTATCTTATTTCTGCTGTTTTCCGGAACCACTGAGGGAGGTTCCGCAGCCGGGACGGCAGATGATCCGGCCAATCCGCTTAGTTTGATCATGCTGGTGGTACCGGTGGTGATCATTGTACTTTGCATGCTGAGGAAGCATCTGATTACCGCTCTGTCTTGGGGGATTCTTTCGGGAATCGCCGCAGGGCTTATTTCAGGTATTTACAGGGTGGAGGACCTTATTGCATTTCCGGGCGGGTTTTCCGTGTCCGGAGCGGTCATAGAAGCCATTACGGGGACGGCAGGCACGATGGCAATGCTGATCGGCGTATTTTCCCTTCTGGGTGTGCTGGAACGCAGCGGTTTCTTTGAGGATGTGGGAGCGCTTCTGGCCCGTCTGGCGAAAAAGGAACGCAGCACAGAAGCAACCATTGTGTTGTCTGTGGGAATCTTAAGTATGGTGACGGGAGTTATTTCGGTGGCAATAGTGGCTCTTGGTGATCTGATCAATGAGATCGGGAACAAGGCGGGTGTGAACCGCTACCGCCGGGCGAATCTGATGGATTGCACGGGCTGTGTGTTCTGCTTTCTGGCGCCCTGGACGGTACATTGCGTCATTCCGGCGCAGCTGTCAGCCCAATTCGGGGAAGGATATGCGGTTGCGCCCGGATCGGTGCCTTTCGTGAATTATTACTCTCTGTGCATGCTGGTGATCCTGGTGATGGCGGTAGCCGCGGGATATGGCAGAAAACCGCCGAAAGAATAGAACGCATGGCAGGGAACTCTTTCAAGGGTTGAAGATCATGGAGACCGGAGAAGAATATAAAAGAATCAGCATCAGGTATTCCGAAAATGGCTCGGGGACACGCCGTACTGTGCCTTAAAGGAGCGGGAAAAATTAAAGGCATTCTCATATCCGACACGGGCAGCGATCTGCTGGACCGTCAGATCCGGATCTTTCAAAAGTTCCAGGGCATGCTCCATCCGCAGCATCAGCAGATACTGCTGGAAGGGCATGTGAAAAGACTTGTGAAAGGATTTGCTCAGATAGGAATAGCTCATAAAGAACCGGTCCGCAAGGTTTGCAAGGGTTAAATTTTCCATATAATGGGCGTCCACATACTTCTTTATCATCTCCATGGAGCCGGGACTTTCAGGGCGTGTCGATTTTCTGGCGGCATACTCCTCCAACCGGCTGCAGAAATAGTCTTCCAGATCCTTCGCCTGTGTAAAATCAAAAAGGGAAGGATTCTCACGGCCTGTCTCTGTCCAACCGTTATCGGACATAGTGATATCCAGTATGTTATTGAAATAGCTGTAAAACCGAAGCAGAGCCGGCAGTGGAAGCTTTCTGGCCTCCCGCAGGAAAACCAGACGCTGTGCCTGGCTGGAGATCAGAGAAGGATTGTCCAGGGAGCTTGTCATGAAGTGCTTCAGGCGCGGCGTAAAATCCTGCGCTCCTCCTCCGTCTGTTTCCGTGAAAAGTCTGCCATATCCATGGAACAGGCGCAGACAGAGTAGTTCATTTGCCCGCCGGAACTGCTGTGAAATATGGGACACGGGCATGGGATCGGTGAGACTGGCCGCTGTCAGAGTGCCGCAGGAGGTAAGGTGGGAAGCAAGGAAGGATGCAAGGAATTCTCTGGCCTGTGCAGGGCAGAGAATTCCTATTTTTCCGCCGGAGAACGTGCCGGCGAGGAGCTGTTCAAAGGAATCGTAGAGGACGTTGATCTGACGGATCAAGGCCTCGTAAGGCTGCGGCGGGGAGAAGGCCAGAACAGCGATGCAGCAGGAGTCTCTGATTCCGGCCTCCGCCAGGCTGTCAAGCAGAAACTGAGGCGCTGCTGCCTCTGCGGGCAGGCCGGAAAGCTCCCGGAAAATATCCGCGGAGAGCTGGAAGAGCGGCTTCCTGAGCCGGTCCGGATTTATGGAATGGCCGTTCAGGCTGTCGATGACAGAGGAGAGGATCTTCGCCAGGTCTTCTGTCAGGATGGGCTTGAGAAGATAGTCCGCAGCACCGTTTTGGAAGGCGCCGCGTACATAGTGAAAATCATCATAACCGCTGAGAACGACGAACTGTACCGGATGCAGCTTCTGGCTCAGGGCATGGATCAGGGATATCCCGTCCATGCCCTCCATTTTTATGTCTGTAAATATAATCTGCGGTTTATAGGTTTGACAGAGCAGGAGAGCTTCTTCGCCGGAAAGGCAGGTGCGGATCTCACAGATATCGGTTCTGGACAGCTGTAGAATCTGAGCCTTAAGTCCCTCGCAGATATAATATTCATCGTCTACAATTAATATATGGTACATACATTCTCTCCTTCTGTGTCAAATGGGATATGGATGGTGACCGTAGTCCCTTGATGCTCTCTGCTCACGAGGGACATATCCGCCTGAGCGCCGTAGAACAGCTTCAGGCGCTGGCAGATATTTTTCAAACCGATGAAAGTTCCTTTTGCGCAAGTCGGAGGGGGAGTCTGATCCGGGTCATTCATATGCTGTTCAACCTCCCGGAGGCGTTCGGGGTTCATGCCTTCTCCATCGTCCGATATAATGATTTCGATAGAAGATTCTGTTTTCCGCATGAAGATGCGGATATGAAGACTGGCATCCGGCTGCAGCCCATGAAGAACGGCATTTTCCAGAAGAGGCTGGATCAGAAACTTGATGATTTGGAACTGTTTCAGCTCTTTTGGCACATCGACGGACAACCGCAGGCGGCCGAAGCAGCGGATGTTATATACCTTAATAAGAGAGACGGCGTTACGCAGTTCTGTCTCAATACTGGCATAGAGACCGTCGTTTTTAATCGTGTAGCGCAGCAGCTGCCCGAAGGAGGCGATGGATTCCGCCAGGGCATTCTGGCCGTTCTGGGCGGCATAACCGGAGAAGACATTGAGTGTGTTATAGATGAAATGAGGATTGATCTGGTACTGCAGCGCCATGAGCTGTGCCTGCACCTGAGAGGTTTCCCGGCGTACATTTTCCGAGATCAGGGAAGAAATCTTGTCCAGCAGGATATTGTAGCGGTGTGCGATCATACCGATCTCATCGGAGCGGGTCTCAGGGATCCGTTCCTGAAAGCCATGCTCAATAACAGCGTCCATCAGATTCAGATCCCGATGCAGCTGGTTAAAGGTGCGGCGGATGAAAAGCGCAAGGACGATAAATTGAAACATAGCAAACACGGCCAGGATCAGAGAGAGACGCATCGCCGGAAGCATATAGGCATCCAGGGGAAGAGGATGGGTATTGACAACGGCGATATCAAAGTGCTCCATGGTGCAGACGGCATACTGCCGTCCGTCCACTTCCATATATGAGGCAGTGCCCGCCTGGCCAGGAAGTGCATCCCAGTCGGCGGCGGGGAAGCTGCCGTAGCCCATCCGGGAAGAATGGAACCATACGTAGTAGTCCTTTTCCTGAGAGTGGGGCGGATTGGAAAGGACAGAGAAAACTTTCTGAGGAGAGCACTCAAAGAGGAGGTAACCGATGCAGTTTCCGGTAGTTGAGTCATCGATCCGGCAGAGGATTATGATGACTTCCGATCCGGCGGAGCCGGAGGCATAGCCGCAGACAGAACGGAAGGCGGCTGTCTGTTCTTTATCCAGATAGTACAGAGTCTGAAAAACATCGGAGTCCCTGAAATCCTGAAAAAAGGAAAGCTCCAGGAGACGGTCCGCCTCCAGGAAATAATTGCCCTCCGCAGAGAGCTTGGCAGGTACATAGATATTGGCGGCCGAAATTCCCAGGTCATGGGAGCGCAGGGAGTATTTGATGGAGGTAATGGCCTTATTCAGAAGTTGTTCTGTCCAGATGGGATACTTGCTGTAGGTGAGTCCTACCCGGGACAGGCGGGAGAGGTAGAGATACAGAGGATCGCTGTATGCCAGATCAAGCTGGAGCTGCCGGATGGAGCCAAGGGCGGCGTCAGCGCTTCTGGATGCCTGTTCGGTGACCCGAAGCTGTTCCTCGGCGATTCTTACATAGGATTCATTGGCCTGCTTCCGGTATAAATAAAAGGAGAAGAGCAGGCTGGGAATGGTAAGGCAGATGAGAGAGATCATACATATTTTCCAGACGATGCTTCTGTCGGTTAACGCTTTCATTACAGACTCCTTTCCGGGACCGGGTAGATTTTTGGAATATCATAATATATTATTACCGGCTTATCAAGATTAAAGCCGTTTCTTTGACCGTAGAACGGGCAGATTAGACAAAGTATGATAGGAAATGGCAAACGGAGATATGTAGATTGCCCAAAGGGAATGCTATAATTGCCCTATCAAACAAAGGAAAGGAAGTGAAAAGATGTGCGGAAAAAGAGAGAAAACCTGACGGGAATTCTGTTTATTATTCCGGCGATGCTGCCGTTATTGGTGTTCTGGATTCTGCCGGTGATCTTTTCGGGCGGACTGAGTTTTACGAACTGGGATATGATGTCCGAAGATATCAAATTCATGGGATTTAAGAATTATACCAGCCTGCTGAGAGATCCTAATTTCGGGAGGGTTCTGAAGAATACATTGGTCTTTGCGGTGGGCAGCACGATTCCTACCATATTCCTGGGGATGATGATCGCGCTGGTCATGGACGGGGCGAGTAAGGGGGCAGGGTTATATCGTACTATCATCTTTGCACCATACATTACTCCTATGGTGGCAATCAGTGTGGTATGGTCATGGATCTTTGAACCGCGGGTGGGAATTCTGAATTTTGTGATGAGACTTGTGAGCCTGCCAGAGTCCCAATGGCTGCAGAGCAGTAAGACGGCAATGATAAGCGTACTGATCGTGACTACATGGAAATCTCTGGGATGGACCATGATCTTCTATATGGAGGCGATCCGGAAAGTGCCGAAGAGTCTTCTGGAATCGGCATCCATGGATGGAGCCAATGGATTTTGGCGGTTTATAAAGATCACGCTGCCTATGATTTCGCCTACCACCTTTTTCCTGGTCATTATGTCCACAATCAGCTCGCTGCAGGCTTATGACCAGATTCAGGTGTTGACTCAGGGAGGACCGGCGGGCGCGACACGTACGCTGCTCTACTATTATTATCAGGAGGCTTTTCAGAATTTTAACACGGGGAAGGCCTCGGCGGTGGCAGTTATACTGGTGATCATCACGGTGATCTTGTCTCTTGCAGAGACAAGGATTTCGAAGAAGACCGTATTTTACAATTAGGGGGATGGTTATGAGAAGAAAAAAAGGAGTGAAAAATCTGTTCATCCATATCAGCCTGGCATTGGTCAGCATGATCCTGGCATTCCCTTTTCTGTGGATGTTCACCAATTCCATTAAGACAAAGGAGGAGATCTGGGCGGTGCCTCCCAGGGTATGGCCGGCTGTGGCACAGTGGGATAATTACGCGGACGCTCTGTCTGACGGCACCTTTCTGATGTATATGTGGAACAGCGCTTATACAGCAGTTATCATCACTGTGATCATATTGGCCAATTCGGCAATGTTTGCCTACGCCTTGACGAATATCCGTTTCCGGGGAAAGACTTTGCTGATATCCCTGATCATGGTGACTTACATTATGCCGGCTACTACCACCTATGTCCCTTCTTATGTGATTCTGTCCAAGATTGGGCTGATCAATACGCACTTGGGGTATATTATCTCCAGCTGTGCCAGTATCTTTAATATTTTCTTCCTGCGCACTACCTTTTCCCAGATTTCGCCGGGAATCGTGGAAGCGGCGCGTATTGACGGGGCAGGGCACTGGAAGATTCTGTGGTGGGTTCTGGCTCCCATGTCCAAATCGGCGTTTGTGACGCTGGGACTGCTTTCTTTTCTGGGCTGTTATAACAGTTATCTATGGCCGTCTCTGCTGTTGCGCAGGAAGGAGAAATATCTGGTGAGCATGGGACTGCAGGCATTTTTTTCCGCAGAAGGAGCCTTCGGCCTGAAATGGGGAACCATTATGGCGGCATGCTGTGTAATCGTGTTTCCGTTGCTGCTGCTATTTCTTTTCGGCCAGCGCTGGATCCTGAACGGGATAACCAGTGACTCGGCGGTGAAAGAGTAAAAGAGTGTTAATTTGGAAGGAGCGAAATGGCCGCCTGAGAGCGGCAGAAAGAGAGGATAGAAAATGAGAAAAAGAAAAGTAGCGGTGTTATTGGCGGCGATGATGATGGCCTCATCCCTTACAGCCTGTGGAGGGGCAGGAGGGAGCAGTACTTCTTCCGGGGCGGATTCGCCAGAGCAGACGGATGAAGCGGCAGCCCGGGGAGAGGAGGAGAAAGCGCAGGAAGGACAGTCAGCGGCGCAGGAGGCCGTGGAGATCGAATTCTGGTATGGGTTCGGAGGCAAACAGGCGGAGATCTTAGAGGGAGTTATCTCGGATTTCAATGCTCTTCAGGACGAAGTAGTGGTCACGGGCGTCTCCCATTCCAGCTACGGAGAGACGAATCAGATGCTGCAGGCGGCGATTGCGTCCGGGGATGTACCGGCCTGTTATCTGTCAGATCCGGTTGCATCCACAAGGTTTGCAGAAAGGGGACTGATTCAGTATCTGGATGATTATATTGCTGCGGACCCGGATTTTGATAAGGAAGATATCATCGACGTATTCCTGGATTATTGCAGGGATGAGGAAGGACATGTCTACAGCCTTCCTGTATGGGGCAGTACGCAGGTGATCTATTACAGGAAGGATATGTTCGAGGAAGTGGGACTGGATCCGGATGAGGTTTTTGCTACCTGGCAGAATGTGGCTGAGGCTGCCCGTACTCTCCAGGAATATTATGCGGATGTACCCGGTTTCTATGGGTTTGAACCTATGTATGGGGCAGACTGCCTGAATGAAATGGCATACAGCAACGGCGCGGCTGTCTTAAGTGATGATAAGCGGACGGTTATCTTCAACAGTGATAAGTATGTGGAAGCGCTGGAAGCAGCCCGGGTATGGATTAACGAAGAGAAAATCATGGGAATCCATTTCGGAGGAGACGGATGGGAATACTGGTACAAGACGATCGACGATGTTATGCAGGGAAGGGCCGGCGGTTATCTGGGATCCAGCGGAGATCAGGGGGATCTGGACTTCACTATCATCGCGGCACATATACAGCCGGGGTTCAATGACCATGCACCGGCGCCCTATGCGGATGCGCATGCGGCAGGTATCGTGGCGAAAGCGCCGGAAGAGCAGAAGAAGGCGGCTTTCAAATGGCTTACTTACCTGAATAAGGTGGGCGGAATGGATTATGCCATGGCGACAGGATATGTACCGGTACGGAGGTCTGTAAGAGAGAATGAAGAATACAAGGCTTTCCTGGAAGAAAATCCACAGGCGCTGATTCCTCTGGAACAGGCGGAGATCAGCAGGAAGCAATGGCATGATGTGACGGGCGGCGGAATTTCGGATGCTTTAACGGATGCCTGTGATCTGATCGAGATCGAAAATGTACCTGCGAAGGAAGCGCTGGACGAGGCGGCTGCGATCGCACAGCAGGCTTTGGATGAGTACTGGGCAGAGCTGGAAAAGTAAAGAGACTTATTGCAGGATATGCGCATTTCGGCTGTGAATGGTAATCGGGCTTTGTACATAAGTGCAAAGCCCTTAAAAGAGCAGAACAGGCGGCGGTTACGATGACAGGGAAGGAAATCCGGGAATCATGAAGAAAGACAGGGATCGTCTGGTCAGATGGACGGCGCTTTTGGGAGCTGTATGCTGGCTGGCTTATTTTTCTATTTATTTGGGCAGATTAAACTTTTCGGCCAGTATGGGCAGAATGCTGCAGACAGGACTCTGGGGTAGGGGGCAGCTTGGAAGTGTGGCGGCGGCTTTTTATCTGGCCTACGGGATTGGCCAGCTTCCCAGCGGCCTTCTGGGAGACAGACTTTCGCCGAGGTGGATGGTGGGAATCGGGCTTTCGGGAAGTGCGCTTGTGAACCTCCTGTTCCCTGCAGTGCAAACGGTAACGGGGATGCAGGTGATGTGGTTTGCTAACGGGCTGCTGCAGGCGATGATCTGGCCGCCTATGGTACGGCTGGTTACAGACCTGGCCGGTGCGGCACGGTCGGTAAACATTATTCTGCTGCTCTCCTTCAGCAGTCCGGCAGGGATGCTGTGTACCTATCTGGCCAGTGCGGTATTGCTGAAGCTGGGAAGCTGGCAGTCCTGTTTCCTTCTGGCCGGAATCTGGCTGGCCGGGACAGCCGTCTGCTGGTTCCTGTCCATATCCGGGTTGGAGAGTCGGATGAGCCCGGGAGGAGGGACAGGGAAGAAGCGGGATGTGCAGCACAGAACAGAAGGGAAGAGGGCAGTTTCTTTCCTCACACCCCATGGAATTGCCGCGTCCGGGATGCTCTGGCTGACGGCGGCGGCTCTTCTCCACGGGATCCTGAAAGATGGACTGACCACCTGGATTCCCACCTGCCTGGCAGAGGAATTTTCCATTCCGTCATCCTTCTCGGTGCTGCTGACTACAGTGCTGCTCGTGGTCAGCCTGTGCGGAGTTCCGCTTGCACAGATTATAAACAGACGGTGCCTTCGGAACGAGGCGTCAGCGGGAGCAATGTTTTATCTGCTGGCTTTTGGAAGTCTGCTGTGTATGACGGGAGAGGCAGGGAATTCCCTGTATGGTACGGTGGCGCTTTTCGCCATCGTGACCGGTATGATGACGGCGGTCAATACACTGTTGATCAGTCTCCTGCCCCTGCATTTCGGGAAGGAGGGCAGGGTGGCTACTGTGTCCGGCGTACTGAATGCCGTAACCTATCTTGGCAGCGCGGCAGCAAGCGCTGTGTTTGGCTATACTACGGAATATGCCGGATGGCAGGGAACACAGCTTGTATGGTGTGTCTGTGGGGCTGCCGGCGTACTTAGCTGTACGGCGGCAGCCGGAAAGTGGAAGAAGAACAGAAAAGATATTTACGGAGAAAGGCAGGGTTACCAAAATGAAAACAACACTGGAATATTATGATATTTTCCCTAAGGTTCTGTGTACGGGATCCTGGTCTACAGTGGCCATACAGGCTTTGGGAGAACACGCGGCCTTTGATGCTGCCGGATACTACCGGGTGAAACTTGTCCCCATGAATGATACATTGATCAATCTGCCATCAGGCGCTTATCAGACGGCCGATGTGGTTTATAAGAGCGGGGTGTTGTTCTTTTCCTGCCTGCTGCATGGGGAGCAGCAGTATGCCGTGCTATTACAGAGACAGAACAAAGAGGAGTGGAGAATATGCTGCGAGCTGCGGATCTATGCGCTGCATCCCGACTTCTTTGGGCTGCGTCCCTTCCGGGGTGATATGCACTGCCATACCTGCCGTTCCGACGGCGCGGAAGGGCCGTCTGTCGTGGCGGCCAATTACCGGAAGGCCGGGTTTGACTTTCTGGCCATTACCGATCACGGACAGTATGAGCCATCTCTGGAGGCAATTCATGCATATGAAGCAATTCCCATGAGTTTTCGGCTGTTCCCTGGGGAAGAGGTGCATCCGCCGAAGAATAACAGCCATACCATTCATTTCGGGGGAGATTACAGTATAAATGATATTTTCAGGAAGCATCCGAAGCAATATGAAGAGGAAGTGGACGCCATTGAACGAAAGCTGGAGGTCCCGGCACAGGTGAATGCCAGAGAGTACGCGTCGTTACTGTGGGTATACCGGCAGATCAGGAAAGCCGGTGGACTGGCGGTTATGGCCCATCCCTGCTGGATCCAGGAGGAGGCCTATCATATTCCCAGAGCCATGTACCGGTACTTGCTTGAGACACAGCCTTTTGATGCGCTGGAACTGACCTGCGGCCAATCCCCGGAGGAGAATCAGCTTCAGGTCAGTCTGTGGCAGCAGATGCGGGAGGAAGGGCATGGGGTGCCGATCGTGGGCAGCAGCGATTCCCACGGGACGGTGAACTCCCAATGGTTTGGCTTATCCAAGATGATCGTGCTGGCGGAAGCCTGCGAGAAGGACGCTATAATCGATGCAGTACGGGCGCGGCAGGTGGTGGTGCTGGAGCAGTACCACGGGGAGAGCTTCCCCAGAGTATACGGAGAGAACCGTGTGCTGGAATTCGTCCTCTTCCTTCTGACAGAATATATGCCTCTGCATGATGAGCTGTGTTATGAGGAAGGCCGGCTGATGAAGGCATACGCCTGTGGGGATAAAGAGGCGGGCAAACTGCTTGGATGGATCGGGCGGCGTACGGAAGAGCTGTTTGAGAAGTATTGGGCGAGACAGTGAGCAGGAATCAGGAAGGCTTAGTGAAGTGCGCCGGGAGAAGAATATTTTTCTGCCGGAAACTTTCTGTAATCGGTATTTCCAGTCAAATGCACGGGATTTTGTACGTGGATAAGGAGGGGCATGGGGTTTCACCCTATTATACCTGGAAGACGGAATCCGGGAATGATACCTTCGGGGAGGAGACAGACTGGCCGGATTCTGGCAGAGGCAGTTCGTCTGGCCAATATCGGGGACTATATTGCTATGCGGCTGTGCCATGCCAGGAAACCGGTGATGAGCTCTTCTATTGCGGCCAGCATGGGCGGCCATGTGGGCTCTGGAAGAGCGAAGAAAGACTTTACGGGATTAAGCCTGAAGCGGGTTCCATACACCTCTCACATAACAGATCAGGAACAGCACGAACAGCAGAAGGTTATGGGCGATCATGCATGCCCAGGCAAAGATGAGTCCCAGGCCTAAAAGCTGAGTACAGATAAAAGTGCCCACGATCCGTATCAGCCACATACCGATGATGTTATAGACAAAGGGCGCTTTGGTTCTTCCCACACCCATCATTAAGCCTTCTACTATAATGGAAAATCCATAAAAAGGTTCTGAAACAGCCACCATGCGGAGCACAGAGGCGCCGAGATGAATGACCGTGTCGTTTACTGAGAATATCCGCATCAGAACCGGCGCCGCCAGAAAGAGGCAGGTACCCGATACGATCATCAGAACCGTTTCCAGTGGAATAAACATAGCGGCCAGACTTTTCATACGTTCTTTATCATTGGCGCCATAGGCGTTGCCTGCCAATGTAGCGGCTGCTGTCTGCATACCGTAGCCGGGAATGTAGAAAGCAGATTCCACTGTATTGGCGATGGTGTGTGCGGCGGTGGAGGCCTCCCCGAGGGAATTGATCATTGCCGCGAAGGCCACATATCCAAGGGAGGTAGCGAAGCGCTGCAGCATGTTGGGAAGGGCAACCTTCATACAGGGTTTCAGAATCTGCATGTCGGGAGTAAACTTCTGTCCACGGGGAGAAACCAGCGGATGCATCCAAAGGACACAGGTAATGCATATGCCGCCTGTGGTAAAGGCGGCGGCACTGGCAGCGGCGGCTCCGAGTACTCCGAGGCCGGCGCCCCATACGGTAAAGTGAAGAGAAAACAATGATACTTCCCGTACAGGATAGATCAGCAGGAGATTGAGGATGATGTTGACCAGGTTTACAACCAGGCCGATTTTCATAGGTGATTTCGTATCCCCGGCCGAGCGGAGCACAGTGCCGAAAATAATGCTGGCAGTCCGGGGCAGCATGGGAAGGTACAGGATCAGGAAATATCTGGAAGCCATCTCCCTGATAGCCGGGTCCACCTGCATCCACACGGGAACCATTCCGCTTAACGATACGGTAACGATGGTGAAGAAAATCCCCAGAATAAAGGTGGCCAAAACCGCCTGTGAGACGGCGCGCTTTGCAGCGGCCTGCCTGTCTGCACCAAGGGCTTTGGATATGTAGGAGAGAAAACCGACTCCTACGGCAGAAATCGTACTGCCGATCAGCCAGTTGACGGTTCCGGTGGAACCCACCGCAGCGGTTGCCTGTGTTCCCAGCGAACCGACCATTGCCGTGTCAATATACTGAACAGCAGTCTGCATCAGCTGTTCCAGCATAGTTGGCCATGCAAGGGCAAGGATTGTGATTAACATAGTCCGGTCTGTTTCAGCGATTGATTTATCTGATTGTGGTAAGGGTATCTGTTTCATAAATGGATCCGTTTCACATGTTCTGGCAGCATTTCTGGTTCTGTTACATCCTATCACGGAAAGTATTGGCAGTCAATGAATGGCTGTGGGCTGAACTGTTAGTTACTATTCACGGCTGATATACCGCGAGGTGTTTTTTGTGAATGGAGCGAAGCGGAAGTCACAGAAAATCCGAGTTGGGGAGCGCCAAAATGCGACTATGGAGCATTTTGTGTGCATCATGTTACTATGAGCGGCTGGGCCGTGAATCAATGTCATTAAGTTAAGTCTATACACAGCGTCTGATATGATAGGATTCTCCTGAGGGCCATTGGAAAACGCCGGTACTTAATGAGGTTTTTCACGAATTTAGTACCGCTGCGTTTGGAACTGAGCGGAAGCGCGTCCTTAGGAGATTCCTATCATGTCAGGCGCGTCCGGCTTAACTTAATGACATTGGGCCGTGAATAGTAACAACTGTTACCCAGATATACTGCATCGGCAGCTAAGCACATTGAAAAAGAAGCTTTTGTATGGTATACTTTACCTACAAAAGAAACAGGAAAGAATGCTTTCCTGTGCAATGTTTTGAGAAAGGATCAGTGAGAAACTTCGTGGAGAATACACAGAAAACACAGCTGTTCGAACAGATGCCGATCCCGCAGGCGGTCATGCGGCTGGCGGTTCCTACGATCATCAGCTCTCTGGTGATGGTGATCTATAATCTGGCGGATACTTATTTCGTAGGGATATTGAACGATCCCATCCAGAATGCCGCCGTAACGCTGGCGGCTCCCGTACTTCTGGCCTTTAATGCGGTCAATAATCTTTTTGGCGTAGGGTCTTCCAGTATGATGAGCCGTGCCCTCGGCCGGAGGGATTATGATACCGTCTACAGAAGTTCCGCTTTTGGATTTTACTGTGCATTGATCAGCGGCATCTTGTTTTCGTTGTTGGTTACCGTTTTTCATAATCCTCTCTTAGTGCTGCTGGGAGCGGACAGCCACACCGTATCGGCCACTGGGGCATACATGAGATGGACGGTGAGCTGCGGGGCGGTTCCGGCGATATTGAACGTAGTCATGGCGTATATGGTGCGCGCGGAAGGATCTTCTTTCCATGCCAGCATCGGTACGATGAGCGGGTGTCTGTTAAATATTGTGCTGGACCCTATTTTCATTCTGCCCTGGGGGCTTGACATGGGTGCGGCAGGAGCGGGGCTGGCTACATTTCTCTCAAATTGTGTGGCTTGTCTGTACTTTTTCGTATTTCTGTTTAAGATGCGCGGTAAAACATATGTCTGCGTCAGGCCGTCCATGTTTCGTGCTCCTCGGGAGGTGGTATTCGGTATTTTCGGAGTGGGGATTCCGGCTTCCATTCAGAATCTCCTGAACGTGACGGGGATGACAGTGCTCAACAATTTCACGTCATCTTATGGAGCCGATGCGGTGGCGGCAATGGGGATCGTGCAGAAGATCAATATGGTTCCCATGAATGTTGCCATGGGGCTTTCTCAGGGAATCATGCCGCTTGTCAGCTACAATTATGCCAGCGGGAATGTTCCTCGTATGAAGAAGACCATTGGCTTTGCAATGAAAATCACCGTGTCTTTTTTGGCGGCTATGACGGCGGTATTCTATTTCGGTGCGGCGCCGCTTGTCAGAATGTTTATGAATAATCAGGTGATCGTGGACTATGGTACGAAGTTTTTCCGTGGGTTATGTTTTGGGCTCGTCTTTCTTGCCGTGGATTTCATGGCGGTGGGTGTGTTCCAGGCATGCGGACTTGGCCGGAAAGCCCTTGTTTTTGCCTTACTCAGGAAAGTGGTGCTGGAGATACCGGCTCTCTATATCCTGAACGGTCTGTATCCGATGTACGGGCTTGCCTATGCGCAGCCGGTGGCGGAAGTGATTCTGGCAATTACGGCATGTATCGTTCTTATGCGGTTATTCAGGAAGCTGGAGGAAGACCGGAATACAGACAAGGGCGGAGAGGCAGGCAGGGAAGCAGATTGAGATTGGATTCACGGACTGGCGCAAGGCAGGTAAGGAGGAGAATATGGAAGGGTTATATAGGAATGTCAGAAGTGAATGCAGGACAAGGAAGGATGCATGGATCTGGACAGTAGCGTTGGCGGCGCTTTGCTTCTTTGTAGTTGTGGGTGTTTCGGCAGTATGGTTTCTGGGATATCATGGACGGTTCACAAGGTTTGTGAGCAGGCTTTCCGACAGTACCACTTATGCCTACAACAATGACGGACTGACAGCAGTGGTGGACGGAGAGACTTTTCAGGTATCAGATGAAAATATGTATGGGATATTCGGCTATCTTTCCTTAAGCAAATCCGGAAGGGAGAGCAGTAAGGTACCGGAGGGAGAGCCTGTAATTCTTGATTATGGCAATGGATCATTATTAAAACTCTGGGATCTGTCAGCGGACGGGAGACATCACTATCTGTATGTACAGTATACAGATACAGAGGGGGATATTTATTCGTATATCAGTTATAATACTACGTTGGAGACGGTGGTTACCCGTTATCTGTTTGATGGAAATGAATGATTCATGGAAAGATTCATGGTGACTATTCATGACATTTTCGGATGGTTTCGTGACACATCTGTACGCAGATGAAAATTTCTGTGCTAATATAATGGAGTTATAGTAAACGGAATTTCTAATATCGTTAACTATATTATAAATCCTGTTACAAAGGGGGAAGGTTGTATGTATATTAATGACCTCGGTTACGGCAGAACAGACTCCGTTGGCAGCAGAACCCGTGCGGCAAGGACAGCAGAGGTGATCGGCAGAAGGAACAGCGACAGTTACCAGACCGTAATGAAGAAAGCAGTGGATAATCAGAAGACCGTCACGGCTCCTACGTTTGCATCGGCAGGCGATGTGATTATTAAAGAAGCCTTTGAGAAGATGAAGACCGATCCGGAATGGGAAGAGTCAGTCATGAACAAAGTGAAAGAATATTATGACGGGAACTATACGGTCGGCGGTGCGCAGACAAGTTACCTGAACTGGGCGGGACAGAACAGTCTGCAGAATTATATGCTGCAGAGCCTGATTGGCGGGCAGAGCGGTCTGGGCATGGGCCTGACAGGATATTCGCCCTACGGCTATGGAAGTCTGGCGGCATCCGCTTACGGGACTATGATGAACAGTGTATTGAACAGCAGCCTGTTTGGCAGCTGGCAGCTGTAGGGTTTGGCTGGTCTTTACACTTTGCAGGCGGTTTGTTATAATACAGATATTGATGACAGGGTATTATAACAAATGGCAGTCCGGAAGGTGGGTGAGTTTATGCCACGTGAAAAAGAATTGAATGCGAATCTTTTTGACCAGTTAACATTGGTTGAAAGAATAGAGCGGCATCTGATCAAAGGTGGCGAAGAGGCGGCTAAAGAGGAAATCGAAACATTAAAAAGAGAAATCAACCGTAAGCTTTATCAGAAACCGCCATTGATTGAAGAAGCGGAACAGTAGTATACAGGTAGTGAAGTTAAAGTGTGTAAAGTCTGGTCACCAGAAGGGCTTTACACATTTTCTTTTGTGAGGAAGTGCATGAAATGCCAAATTGTATGCGTAGGATATTTGTGATAAGATGATAGGCAAAAGAAGGGCGGAAATTATGAGAAGCAGAATTCTTATCATAGAGGACGATCAGTCGGTCAGCGGTATGGTCAGCGATTATTTGGCCAGTGAAGAATTCCAGACAGATGTTTTTGACAGCGGAGAAGCGGCTGTCAGGGCATTCTCCGGCAGGCAGGATTATGCGCTTGTGCTCATTGACCTGATGCTGCCGGATATGAGCGGTATGGATGTGCTCCGCTACATACGCAGGAGCAGTACCGTTCCGATTATCATTATCACCGCGAAGGATAACGATACGGACAAGTCACTGGGGTTAAATCTGGGAGCTGACGATTATGTTGTGAAGCCTTTTTCCCTGATAGAGCTGACAGCCAGAATTAAGGCGAATATCCGGAGGACAACCAGATATGACAGCCATCCGGGAGAGGATATGATCAGGATCAGGGATCTGGAGATCAATGTGACGAAGTATACGGTCCGGGTATCCGGCAGGGAGCCGGACCTGACCCGTACAGAGTTTGAGATTCTCTGTCTGCTGGCTTCCCATCCGGGGCAGGCATTCTCGAAGGAGCGGTTGTATGAGCTGATTTGGAAGGAGCCTTATTTCGGCAATGAAAATGTACTGAATACACATATTAACAGACTTCGTGCGAAATTAAAAGCCGCATCAGGAAGGGATACGGTATATATTAAGACCCTGTGGGGAATCGGGTACAAAATGGAGGAAGAATAATGGCAGTCTGGCTTGGAAGCCTGTCTTTGGTCCTGTTAGCCGTGTACGTACGGGAGCGGATCATTAACAGGAATCTTAACAAGGAAGTTTTATATATCAGAGAACGTCTCGCCGCACTCACAGAGGCCTCCGGCACAAGAGAGAACGGCTATGTCCTGGTTCCTTCCGGAAACGTGGGAGTCAGGGAACTTTCCGCACAGCTGAATCATTTATTGGAAACCTTTTATCGGCAGAAGGCCGAATATCAGTGTGCCAGGCAAGCGATGGAACAGATGCTTACCAATATTTCCCATGATCTGCGGACACCGCTCACGGTTCTGAAAGGATATAGTGAACTGCTGCTCAAAGAGGGAAAGAGGGGGACAAGCTTACCGGAATTCCGGGATATGGCGAAGAAGATCGACCGGAAAGCGGATGAGCTTGTGAGGACGATTGACGAGTATTTCACCATGTCGAAAATCGAGTCCGGCGATTGGAAGCTTGTTATGAGACGGGTCAATGTCACACAGCTGTGCCATGAGCTCATACTGGATTACTATGATGTTTTGGAGGAAGCGCAGTACGAGGTTGCCATTCAGGTTGATGATATGCCTGTTTACGCTTATTCGGATGAGGAGGCTGTGAAGCGGATTCTGAAAAATATGATAGACAATGCGGTAAGACACGGCGGATCCGGGAAATATCTCGGCATCCGCCTGAAATATCTTGCGGACGGGATCAGGATCGAGGTGGAAGATCATGGAGCGGGAATTACGGCTAAGGACGAAGAGCAGATCTTTTCACGTAATTACACGACGGCACGCAAAGGCACCGGAAGCGGGCTGGGACTTACAATCGCCAGGAACCTTGCGCGGCAGATGGGAGCGGATATTGAGGTATACAGTGAGCCGGGGATCAGAACTGTTTTTACGTTAATCCTGTGAATATCGTATGCCTGATGCAGGATTCTTTTGCTGCCGAAGCTATGTGCTTCAAATGTTAGAAAAAAGTTAGATTTTCGGCACGGAAATGAGAACTCCGTTTTGTATCATAGGTACTGTTCAGAACCGATGTTGCTTTATAGGGAAAAGCTTCTAAGTATGGCAGGAATAACATTGGGATGAACGGTAACATATCATGCTGTCTGAAAAGGAGGTATACAGGATGGACTATGTGATAGAAACGCGGAATCTGGTGAAATCCTACAAGGGAAAGTCAGCTGTCGATGGGGTAAATATACACGTGAAAAAGGGAGAAATATATGGGTTCGCAGGACCCAACGGCGCGGGTAAGAGCACGGTGATGAAGATGCTTCTGAATCTTACGCAGCCCGATTCCGGAGAGGTCCTTCTATGGGATGAAAAGATAGAGGACGGAAGTTTTGAGTGCCTTAAGCGTATCGGATCCATTATCGAGAACCCGTACTTCTATGAAAAGATCACAGGACGTCAGAATCTGGAGCTGCACTGTGAATATATGGGATTTCATAATAAAGGCCGGGTCGATGAAGTGCTGCAGACAGTCGGTTTACATGACATAGAAGGCAAAGCGGTATCCCATTACTCTATGGGCATGAAGCAGAGGCTGGCAATCGGACGGGCAATTCTTACGAGACCGGAACTGCTGATACTGGACGAGCCGATCAATGCGCTTGATCCGGAAGGGATTCGGGAGATGAGGGCGCTTTTTCGCCGGATTAACAGGGAGTGCGGAACCACAGTTCTTATTTCGAGCCATATTTTATCGGAGGTTGAGCAGATTGCGGATACTGTCGGCATTATTCAAAGCGGAAAACTGCTAAAGGAGATTGCCATGGCTGATATTCATAAATACCAGACGGATTATATCGAACTGGAGGTGGAGGATATCAGGCGCGCGGGATACCTGCTGGAACATGATATGGGCATATCCGATTTCAAGGTGATATCCGAATCGATGATCGAAATCTATGATCTTACCAAAGCGGTGAAGGAGATCTCTGCGGTTCTGGTAAGGAACGATGTGGGGATCATAGGTATCGGGAAGAAACAGGGTTCACTGGAGGATTATTTCTTCCAGGTACTTGGATAATAAATTAAATATGGAAGGAATGGTTATTTATATGGAACGTTTAATGAAGCTGGAGCTTAAAAAAATTCATTTCAGAAAATATATTCTGCTTTCTGCACTGATGATTGCATTAAGCATGTACTTTGTTTTAGCCGAACTCCTTGGCAGTTCGGGCATTATCCGTACTTTTGATAATACGTTCAGAAGTGTGGAAATGATATTTGCATTCGAATTTATAATTTTATTTGCAGTGCTGAATTCTTCGTTGGTCATCAGTGAATACAATAACAGAACGATTCTGCTGATGTTCACCTATCCCGTGGATAAAAAGAAAGTGATTCTGTCCAAACTTATGATTGTTACGTTTTTCACAGCGGTGTCTATGATTGTGGGATATGTGTCCTGTGGGCTGCTTGTTGCAGGTGTTGACAGACGGTTTGATTTGCTGGAAGGAGAGTTCACCGGGGCTGTTTTTGGAGACTGGATCTTACAGGCATCAGTGACGATCATAGTGTTTTGCTGTCTGGGGCTGTGGACATTTGCTGCGGGGATGGTGAAGAAGTCTGTTGCAGTGACCATTGTCAGTTCTATCCTCTTTATTTTCCTGCGGCAGCTCGTCATTACAGCCAGTGAGAATCAGCGGGAAAGTATCTGGGTCGTGCTGGCAACGGTGGGGATCACAGCGGCGGCCATGTGGTATACCTTTTCGAAGAAGATTATGGAATTGGATTAAAGTCAATGTCATTAAGTTAAGCCGGACGCGCCTGACATGATAGGAATCTCCTAAGGACGCGCTTTCGCTCGGTTCCAAACGCAGCGGTACTAAATTCGTGGAAAACCTCATTAAGTACCGGCGTTTTCCTACGGTCCTAAGGAGAATCCTATCATATCAGACGCTGTGTATAGGCTTAACTTAATGACATTGGGATTAAAGTTGTAACACTGAGAAAACATGCTATAATTATAGGAAGCGGCGTAACAATAAAAAGATATTCCTAAAACGAGGTGATACCATGTTGCATATAGCAGTCTGTGATGATGATATGAGTGCAGTGCAATCCCACAGGTTAATTGCAGAGGATTGTTTAAGACAGTGCGGAAGTGTTGGGGAAATAGTTACCTATACCAACAGTGACAACCTGCTTTATGATATCACCGAGGATCAGTTTTTCTTTGATTTGATTCTGCTGGATATAGAAATGCCTGGAAGCAGTGGTATGGAGCTTGCGGAGAAAATCAAACCATGTCTGCCGAATGTGAAGATCATATTCATAACTTCCCATATCGAATACGCCATAGATGCATTTGAGCTTGCCATTTTCCGGTATGTTCCCAAAGAGGACACGGGAAAGAGGCTTCCGGCGGCAATCGTGGATGCTGTTAAACTGATTGCGCTGGAGGATGGCAAAACCTACACGATCCGGACAAACAGCAGACTTGAGAAAATACTCTACAAAGAGATCTATTATATCGAGCGAGACGGCAAAAATGCCAGTATTACCACTGCAGGCGGCATAGCGCGGGTTCGGAAAAGCTTACAGCAGGTGTATGCGGAATTAGATGCAGAGGAATTCATCTATATTGACCGGGGCTGCATCGTCAACATGATACACATAATGCAGGTGAAGGACGGTACGGTTGTCCTGAAAAACGGCGTGTCCCTTCCTGTCAGCCGTTCCCACTTACGGGAAGTAAAGGAACAGATTAACACGTATTGGGGGACACATATATGACGCTGCTTTTCTTTTCTGATATCCTGACAGGCAGCCTGCGGGTTATTGCCTGTTTATTTCTCATTTCCCGTCTGCTGTCGGCAAATCGGCCGGATAAGCGGATTGTTTTGGCCGGGCTGTCAGGGGCAGCTGTTATTACGGCGGTTCTGTTCCTGACAAACTTTCCGGGGTTTTACCGAATCGCATTGGAAGCGGTATGGATTGCGGTGTGTGCCGCCCGATTGCAAAAGGCGGACAGCCGGATGAGTTTATTTGTTGGCATCTTCTGCGAGATTGCCGTTTCCTTTTGGACGTTTCTATTTATGGCCGGTATGGGTGTACTGTTCCGTTCACCGGCGTTTCTTGACGATGCGGCATGGAACGGGCAGGCTGCTGTCTGGCTGCTTCATATTCTGCTGACGGTTATGGCAGCGTATCTGTCTCTAAGGCAGGAGATCGATGCAAAAGATATTTTTCGGCATGTCTCGGCGATTGCTGTGGCAGGCTTTATCGCCGTTATCACCTTGTCCGAACAGACAGCCCTTGTAATCCCCGATGATACACTTACCATGTGGACAATTATGTCTGTGGTACTGATGATGGCTGTCCTGGTGTTCAATATGAACCGGCAGTATGAAGTGGAGAAAGAATTGGCAAGGCTGAAATCCGAACAGGCCGAATTATTGGAGCGGGATTACACCGCCTTAAATAACGCATATGCCGTCAATGCAAAGCTGTTCCATGATTTTCACAATCACATTGGCGCATTGCGTCAGCTTCTTTCCCGTGAAAGGTATACCGAGGCGGTGCAATATCTGGATGAACTGCAGACACCCGTCCGGGAAATGAACGATACCCTCTGGACAGGCGACGAAACGGTGGATTATCTGATTAACAGCAAAGCTGCAGCAGCACATGCCGACGGAATACAGCTTCAGGCACAGGTCGAGTTTCCACGGCATACCAATATCCGGAGCGCGGATTTGTGCGCAATATTGGGAAATCTTCTGGATAACGCACTGGAGGCGGCCAGGCAGGTACCAGTGCCGGAGCAGAGATTTATCAGCCTTACCATTCGCCGCATCAATCAAATATTGGTGATTAAGGTGGAAAACAGTTTCGCAGCCTCGCCCATACAGGATAAGGGGCAGCTGAAAACATCAAAAACAGACAGCGGGCTGCATGGCTGGGGATTGAAAAGCGCCGGGACCGCAGCGGAAAAATATGATGGTATGATACAGACAACTTATACACACGATACGTTCCGGGCGGTTGCCACACTGTCTTATCACGGGGTGACAATGGAATAATACGGATGAAAGAAGCTGCAAGGCAACGGAGATGCTTTGCAGCTTTTTTCGTGGTCAAAAACCTGCTGATTGTGGACACTCCCGTACAGGCAATTCTTTTCGCTTATGATATATATAGTAAACGAAATTTCTAATGTCGTTAACTATAGACACAATAAAAAAACGTAATTCAGTAGGGAGGAAATGGTATGCGTCATGTATATATTCGTGGTATTTTGGGTTTGATCTGGCTGGTGACAGCGATAGTCAGCGGAGTGTCCGGCAAATTGGAAATGGCTGTGCTTTATGTCCTGATAGGCGGTGCGTTCCTGCATTCCGTATATGCTGCATGGAAAAAAGAACAGAACAGAAACGGGGGAGAATAAGATGGGCAGAACTCTTTTGAGCATAAAAAATCTTAGTGCCTGGTACACCGGCAGCAGAAAAGTGCTGTCAGACTTTTCCATAGAACTGAATGAACATGAAGTGGTCGGACTGATCGGTTTAAACGGAGCCGGAAAGACAACTTTCCTGAAAACGCTGTCCGGTTTACATAATGATTGCCATGCAGAGGGTATTTGGCTGTATGGCCGTTGTGTAAAATTTCGGGGCAGCGACTTCAAGACCCGTCGTTATACGGTATTTGCTGAGGATAATTCTTTTCAGTATTTCACGTTCCGGGAATATCTGTCCTATGTTTTTGCAGCCTATCGGAAAGAAATGCCGGATATGACGGCACTGATTCAGGGATTTCACTTTGAGGCTTATACCGATGTGCTTCTGAAGGAGCTGTCAACCGGCAACAGGAAAAAGGCTTTTCTGATCACGGCGTTTGCATTAAAACCGGATCTGCTTATGTTGGATGAGCCGGTCAATGGACTGGATTTCCAGAGTACGGAATTTCTCTATCAACTGATTGCCGGATATAAGGAGTATGGAACTCTTCTGTTTTCTTCTCATGTCCTGGAAAGCATCGTATTAACCTCTGACCGGGTATTGGTATTAGAGAATGGCCATATCCGGCAAAGCTTTGATAATGGCCGTATTGATGCCACAGATATTCGGGAGGCTCTGCGTTATGAAGATGATGTTTAAAGCTGTTGCGAAAAAGCTGTTTGGAGCGAAATATGAAGGATTGAAAAAGACGATGCTTGTCTGGCTGGTTGTATTCTGGGGAATACGCATTGCCGGCTTACAGATACAGATTGCGCCGTTTATTTTGTATCTGATGGTCAGTACCTTTACTGCAGGTGTGATGTGGCAGGCTCTGTCTTCGGAGGATAATGCCGCAAATATGAAGAATCTGTTTATGATGCCCTTTGAGCCGCAGAAGCTGATTTTCTCATATACGGCCGCTTTAGGAATCTACACGCTTCTGACAAAAACGGCAGGGCTTATGGCGGTGGTGCTGGCTGTTTTTCTGTGGAGCGGGAGAGAACTTTTAGGGAGCATACTCTGTACGGTAAATGCGATTCTCATGACAGCCTGTATTTATTCACAGAAAAAATACCGGAGCATGGGTTTCGTTTGGACCGGTGCCTGCATTGCGGTAATCTTTCTGTTATGGGATTCGGTCATATTTCTTCCTGCAGTAACGGGCAGTATTGTTTTGGCACTCCTGGTCCTGTCGGGCGCTGATGCTTATTCATTTTATCATACAGGCAACAGGAGCAGGAAGGCCGCAAGAAGCAGCGGACATTATTCTGTATGGCGTTACTTGTTCCGTTATTTGACGGCTCATAAAAACTATCTGTTAAACACGGTGATAATGTGGGGTGTCGGTTGTGTGCTGCCCGTCTTTTTGGGGCAAATGGATAGTGTGTCCGTCATGCCGGTTGGATTTGCAATTCTTTCTTTGAATACGCCGCTTTGTATTCTGTTATCCTGTGATCCGGCCTTAGAGCAGGCTGTCCGTTTCCTGCCTGGCCAGAAAAGAGCTTTTTGTATTCCGTATTGCCTGTTTATTTTCCTGTGTAATATGACGGCAGATGTTGTCTTTCTTTGCAGCTGGCAAATCCGGATCGGCGGTGTCACCGGCACTGTCATCGTAACGGCGGTAATTTTTGCATTGCAAAGCGCCATTGGTTCTGTGCTGTTGGAGTGGCTTTGCCCGATACGAGGCTGGAAAACAGAAAGTGACCTCTGGCATCATCCAAGAAAATATATCGTTCCGGCTATCATGCTTTTGATTGCGGGAGTAGTCGGAACGATGCCGGTACGAACAGCAGTATTGACTATTTTGTTAGGCATTGAAAGTATTGTGTTACTTTTTGGGTGTCGAAGATGTTAAATGAAAGTGTTCTGTAAGCGGGGATTCCGAAACAGCGGCGGACATATATTGTCCGAAAAAGTCAGGACAGCAATCGGCCTTACTGCTATACTGTGATACAGGAGGGAGAGTTGACACATGGAATGGATTGAATGTATTAAGAGATCGATTGACTGGATGGAGAAGCGATTGCCGGGAAAGTGTGATGTAGGAGAGGCCGCCGGAGAGATTGGTATTTCGGACTTATATCTGCAGAAGGGGTTTAAGTTTATGACAGGATACACGATGACCGAGTATATGCGTAACCGACGGCTGTATCTTGCCGCACTGGATGTAATCGCAGGCAAGGAGAAGATAATCGATCTTACGTATAAGTATGGCTATGAGACTCCGGAGAGCTTTACGAAGGCATTTACCCGATTTCATGGTATGTCACCCATGCAGCTTAAGAAGGATGTTTCCGGAATGCATGTATTCTTGCCTCTGAAGATTAAGATTTCTATACAAGGAGGAAATGATATGGATTACATTGTAGAACGTGAGAAGAGTTTCAAGGTAATCGGGTTTGAGAGGCAGTTTACGATGGAGGATTCTTATCAGCAAATTCCGAAATTCTGGGATGAGTTCTGCGGGCGGTATTGTGTCAGGCTCAAGCAGGGAATAAAGCCGACAAATGCGATTGAGGAGACTATATGTAATTGTCATGTGGGTATGTACGGCGTCTGCATAGATGATCTGCAGGAAAAAGGACGATTCCGGTATATGATTGCCGGAAAATACACGAATGGAGATGTTCCGGAGGGGATGAGCGTGTATGAGTTTCCCGATATGCAGTGGGTGAAGTTCCTGTGCAGAGGACCTATGCCGGGAGCCTTGCAGTCCGTGAACACCAAGATTTTCAACGAATGGCTTCCGGGGAATCCGGATTATGAGATTGAGCTGGGAGCGAATATCGAGTGGTATGCAGAAGGAGATACCCATTCACTTGATTATGAGAGTGCGGTCTGGATTCCGGTCAGGGAGAAAGTGAAAGGATGATTCTATATTGGAGGGGCGCTTTGTGGCGCCTCTCCAATATTTCTGTGTGAGTAGATTTATCAGCAGGGTGCTTCTGGTATTTATGATACAAGGAGCGCTTTTTGCAGTAACAGATTCATAATTGCAGAAAGAGGATGATGATGCAACTTTGATGCATATATGATACAATTTTGATGCAGAAATATTTTACTATAAGGGTGGAAGAAGTACTGCGTCTATCTGAACCATGCCCGGAAGAAAGGTAACAGGGAAGCCGAAGGCTGAACTGTTGCGAAGAATGAGGAAAGCGGCGTATATGCGGGCGGATGACCTGACAGAAAGGCCATACGCAACGATGAAGCCGGATGAGCTGCCGTGGCGGAGAAGACCAGGTAAAATACAGAAGAGACAGGAGAGTTGTATGATGCGAAGAAATGAGAACTGGAAGAAAAAGCTGGCTGTTATTCTAGGAATTTCTGTGATGGCTGCCCTGACGGGGTGTCAGGGGGCCTTCGGGAAGGAGGTGCCGGCACAGACGGAAGCAGATGGGGAAGCCGCAGGTACAGAGAGGCAGTCAAAGATACAGGCTGAGACAGACATGCAGGAAGAGTACACCGGGGCAGCAGACAGGGGGCAGGACGGAGAAATGGACGGCGGGATGGGGACACAGGATTCAGAATCCGATGCGGACCTGCCAGATAACGAGGCGGACGCGGAAGATAACAGGGAAGACGGCTTTGCCACACCTGAGAAGGCGAAGAAGCAGCCGCCGGAAGGCTGGGAGCTTACGCTTGCATCGGAAGACTGGGGATTGTCTTTCGGAGAGCCGGGGGCACAGTCTGTGGGAAATGCCTCCGCGGAAGATCTGGCCTGGTATGATGCTTATTATGTGGGGGATGACGATGAGAAAATCATTTATCTCACCTTTGACTGCGGTTATGAGAACGGGAATACGGAGCCTATTCTGGATGCCTTGAAGAAACATAACGTGCAGGCGACGTTCTTTGTGGTGGGACACTTTCTGGAGACTGCACCGGATCTGGTAAGGCGTATGGCCGAGGAAGGACACGCGGTAGGGAATCATACCTATCATCATTTGGATATGCCGACGATTTCCGATCAGGCGACTTTTCAGAAAGAGATGGATGATGTGGCGGATCTGTTTCAGGAGATCACAGGCAAGGAACTTTCACCCTACTACCGCCCGCCTCAGGGCAAATGTAATGTAGCTAACCTGAAGATGGCGCAGGAACTGGGATACAATACGATCTTCTGGAGTCTTGCTTATGTGGACTGGAATCAGGATGACCAGCCCAGCCATGAGGAGGCATTCGATAAGCTGACTACGAGGGTGCATCCCGGGGCAGTCGTGCTTCTGCATAACACTTCGCAGACCAACGGGGAGATTCTGGACGAACTTCTGACGAAGTGGGAGGGGATGGGATATTCCTTCAGGCCGTTGGCTGAGTTGGTGTCATAAGAGGGAAAATGGAAATGGCGGCGTGTTTCGTGAACCGCTCCATTTCCATTTTTTGTAGGAAACAATAAACTGCAGAGGTTTGGCAATTCCGATACTTGCGGGAAACGCACCGGAATTGTTACAATCAGAAAGAGGATATGATACTAGGAGAAAACAGCATGCATAGGATAGGTATTATTTCAGATACACATGGACTGTTGCGGCCAGAAGTGACCGAGGTTCTGTGCGGATGTGATGCGATACTGCATGGCGGGGATATTAACAGTGCGAAAATTCTGGAAGAACTGAAGGCAATTGCACCGGTTTATGCTGTGCGGGGGAACAATGACAAAGAGTGGGCGGCACATCTGCCGGAGACACTTTCGCTTGAACTGTACGGTGTCCGTTTTTTTATGGTGCATAATAAGAAATACATTCCGAAGGATATAGAGAACGTTGATGTGATCATCTACGGGCATTCGCACAAGTATGAGGAAAAGAGTTCCGGTGGGCAGCTTCTGCTGAATCCGGGAAGCTGCGGCCCCAGAAGATTTACACAGCCAATTACTCTTGCGGTGCTTGAGATTGCAAAGAATCATTCTTTTCAGGTAAAAAGGATGGAAATCGCGCATCATGCAAAGAACGGCAAAGCGCAGGATGAAGAGAGAGAGTCCGGAAAGAGCAGGCTGGCAGGACGGGATATGAAGAAGCTGGTGAAAGCGGTGATGCGGGATACGGACAGGAAAATTCCGGTGCAAGAGATTGCCGGAAAGAACGGTATCAGTGCAGAACTGGCGGAGCAGATTTGCCGGCTGTATCTGACACATCCGGGAGTGAGCCCGGAGGGGATTCTGGGGAAGATGGGATTGTAAGGATTAATTGTATGATTATATATGATTATGTGATATAGTTGTGGAAAAAGTATCCGGAATGGTATATGATGGTAAAAGTACATAACAAAGGATCGTTGAGGCGGAACGAAAATATCGGAAGGAGAATATGAATTATGGCGAATTACACACTGGACATGGAGAAATACCGCGCATTGGCGCGTCAGGTAGCAGCGGAGAGCTGTGTCCTTTTGAAAAATGATGATCAGACACTGCCGATTGGCAAAGGCAGCAAGGTTTCGGTCTTTGGAAGGATTGCGCTTCACTATTATAAGAGCGGTACGGGATCAGGCGGGTTGGTGAATGTGAAGCATGCCATCGGAATCCTGGATGCCCTGAAAGACAGCGAGGACATTCTGCTTAATGAGAAGCTGATGGATATTTATGATGCCTGGGTGAAGGAGCATCCTTTTGACAAGGGAGCCGGATGGGGACAGGAACCCTGGAGCCAGGAAGAGATGCCGCTGACAGAGGAGATTGTAGCCGAGGCGGCGAAGGAATCCGAGACGGCGGTCGTGGTGATCGGACGGACAGCGGGAGAAGACCAGGATGCGAAAGCCATAGCAGGCAGCTATCTGCTGACTGAGGCGGAGGAGGACATGCTGGATAAGGTATGCCGGGCTTTCAGGAAGGTTGCTGTTTTGCTGAATGTGGGGAATATCATCGACATGAAGTGGGTCGGGAAGTACAACCCTTCAGCGGTTATGTATGTATGGCAGGGCGGACAGGAGGGCGGCAGCGGCGTGCTGGATGTCCTGAGCGGGAAGGTATCTCCTTGCGGAAAGCTCTCGGATACGATCGCTATGGACATCGAGGATTATCCTTCCACGAAAAACTTTGGTGATGCGAAAGAGAATTTCTATCAGGAAGATATTTATGTGGGATATCGTTATTTTGAAACCTTTGCGAAGGATAAGGTATTGTATCCCTTTGGGTTCGGTATGTCCTATACGGATTTTGCCGTGCGGATGACGGCCTTTACTGAGGAAGAGGAACAGATCTGCGCGGAGGTATCGGTGAAGAATACCGGAATGTGTGCCGGCAAAGAGGTGGTGCAGCTCTATGTGGCAGCTCCCCAGGGAGCGCTGGGGAAACCGGCAAGGGAATTAAAAGCTTATGGGAAGACAGAAGAACTTGCGCCGGGTGAGGAGTGTACTTTGAAGATTTCCGTGCCGAAGGCAGCGATGGCATCCTATGATGACAGCGGCTGCACCGGGCATAAGTCCTGTTATGTCCTGGAAGCAGGGAAATACGGTATTTATATAGGAACAGATGTGAGAAGCGCGGTACTTGCGGCTGAATATGAAGTGAAAGAGACAACGGTGACCAGCCAGCTGGAGGAGGCAATGGCCCCGGTGCAGCAGTATGAACGGTTTCGTCCGGAAGCAGATGCAGAAGGGTACCGCCTGAGCTATGAGGCAGTACCGCTGCGGACGTTGAAACCCATGGACAAGATCAGTAAGAGACGTCCGGCAGATATTCCGTACAGCGGCGATCAGGGGTATAAGCTGGCAGATGTATATGAGAAGCGTATCGATATGGAGACATTTCTGGCACAGCTTAGTGATGAGGATCTGGCATGTATCGTCCGCGGAGAGGGTATGTGCAGTCCGAAGGTAACGCCGGGAACGGCGGCTGCGTTCGGTGGTGTGACGGAGAGCCTGAAGCAGTTCGGTATTCCTGTGGGGTGTTGTGCGGACGGGCCTTCCGGTATTCGTATGGACTGCGGCACACGTGCATTTTCCCTGCCCAACGGTACAGCGCTGGGATGTACGTATAATATGGCGCTGGTGGAAGCACTCTATCAGATGGAGGGAATGGAGCTTCGGAAGAATAAGATCGATACCTTGCTTGGTCCCGGAATCAACATTCACCGTAATCCGTTGAACGGACGTAATTTTGAATATATTTCCGAGGATCCTTATCTGACCGGTACCATGGCGGCAGCGCAGGTAAGAGGCATGGGCTATGCGGGCGTTACCGGAACGATCAAGCACTTTACCGCGAATAATCAAGAGTTCCACCGTCGGGACAGTGACTCTGTCATGTCGGAGAGGGCACTGAGAGAGATCTATCTGAAAGGCTTTGAGATCGCCGTAAAGGAAGGCGGCGCTTACTCGGTCATGACAACTTACGGGGCGGTGAACGGTATCTGGACTGCGGGCAATTATGATCTTGTGACGGCTATCCTGCGCGGTGAATGGGGATTTGACGGCATTGTCATGACAGATTGGTGGGCTGTTATGAACGAGGAAGGCGAGGAGCCTTCTTTGCAGAATACCGGGGTTATGATACGGGCACAGAACGACTTGTTTATGGTGACAGCCGATTCCGCCTCCAATACAGCCCATGATAATTCCATGGAATCCATGGCGGAGGGCAGGACAACCAGAGGTGAGTATCAGAGATGTGCAGGCAATATCTGCCGGATGCTGATGCGCTCGCCCGTGATGGACCGTTTCCTGGGAAAGACACCGGAGGATGATCTTGTGGTGACCGGAAATGAAGATGATGCAGATGAGGAAATGCAGAATATGACACATTACGTCATCGAGGATGGCGTGCCGCTTGATATGAGTGCGGTGAATACAGAGCGGGGCAGCAGTGAGATCTTCGGTTTTCAGGTACAGGAGCCGGGAATCTACAGTATATCCGCTAAGATACGTGCATCGGCAGAGACACCGGAACTTTCACAGATGTCATTGTCGGCGTTTATGGATAATCAGCTCAAGGGAACCTTCCACATCAGCGGCGCTGACAGGGAGTGGACGAGACAGTCACTGGATCTGGGTTTTGTTATGGGGAATCACTATATCAAGCTTTATTTCTCCATGGGCGGCATGGAGCTTTCCGAAGTGTGCTTTGAGAAGACCGGAGATATAAAGATGCCGTTTTAAAGAATAAAAGAAAGGCACGGTTATCAAAATGGAACATGTAATTGAGAGATTTTTGGAATATATCAGAATTGATACGGAGTCTTCGGAGGACAGCGCTTCTATGCCTTCCACGATGAAACAACATGATCTGGCTTCTCTTCTGGTGAAGCAGCTTCAGGAGATGGGTGCGGAAGAAATCACATACGATAAAGAGCATTGCTATGTATATGCTTCCGTTCCTGCTTCTGCAGGATGTGAAGAGGCTCCTGTAATCGGATTCATCGCGCATATGGATACTTCCCCGGCAATTACCGGTGCGGGGGTGAAGCCGCGGATCATAGAGAATTATGACGGGGAAGATATCGTGTTGGATCAGGAGAAACAGATCATCACGCGGGTGGCTGATTTTCCGGAATTAAAGTCCTGTAAAGGGAAGGGTATTATCGTTACGGACGGCACTACGTTACTTGGTGCGGATGATAAAGCGGGCGTTGCGGAGATCATGACGATGGCAGAATATCTGCTGAAGCATACGGAGATTTCTCACGGGAAAATCCGGGTTGGCTTCACACCGGACGAGGAGGTGGGAGCAGGTGCGGATCATTTCGATGTAAAGCTGTTCGGTGCAGATTTTGCCTATACTGTGGACGGCGGAAGGCTGGGTGAACTGGAGTATGAGAATTTCAATGCAGCGGGAGCTAAAGTGACTGTATATGGCAGCAGTGTACATCCGGGATCGGCGAAGGATAAGATGCGCAATGCCGTTCTGATGGCACAGGAGTTCCAGTCCATGCTTCCGGCGGCGGAGAATCCTATGTATACTTGCGGTTATGAGGGATTCTACCATCTGGATGCACTGAACGGCACTGTGGAGAAAGCGGTATCCAAATATATTATCCGGGATCATGACAGGGAGAAATTCGAGAAAAGGAAGGAGAATTTCCTGCGGATTGGATGCTATTTGAACGAGAAATACGGAGAGGGAACCTTCGAGATCGATATGAAGGATTCTTACTATAACATGCGGGAAGTGATCGAAAAGAATATGCATATCGTGGACCGGGCGAAGAAGGCGATGGAAGAGCTGGGTGTGGAGCCTGAGGTGGTGCCGATCAGAGGCGGCACGGACGGCGCGAGGCTGTCCTTTATGGGATTGCCCTGCCCCAATCTTTGTACCGGAGGCGGCAATTTCCATGGGAAAAATGAGTATGCCTGTATCGACGAAATGGAGACAATTGTTAAGCTTCTGGTGAAGCTTGCAGAGAAACAGGAGTAAGGAGGCGTATTTTTTCACGGGAATTTGCGTCCAGGAAGACATGGAAACTTGTGTCTGGAAAAACATGGAGGTGCAAGTATGAAGCTGTATGATATTTCCCAGGAGGTTTTCGGATGTGTGGTATTTCCGGGAGATCCTGCGCCGGAAAGAGAAGTCATAGCGAAGATTTCCGAAGGAAGTCCCTGCAATCTGTCAAAGATCAGTATGTGTGCCCATAACGGCACCCATGTGGATGCGCCTTTTCATTTCTATGAGAAGGGTAAGACCATAGATGAGACACAGCTGGAGAAATATATCGGTATGGCCTACGTGGCGGAACATACCGGAATGCTCACGGCTGAAGATGCGGCTGCTATTCTGAAGAAAGCTGAAGAGATGGATGAGCGGAGCGGAAAGCGGATTTTAATCAAAGGAAAGGCGATAGTTTCCCTTGATGCGGCCAAAGTGTTTGCCGAGGCCGGGATCTGGCTGTTAGGTAACGAGTCTCAGACAGTCGGGCCGGAGGATGCACCAATGGACGTCCATCTTAGGCTGCTTGGAGCAGAAGTCGTGCTGCTGGAAGGGATCCGTCTGGGAGAGGTTGCGGAAGGCGTCTATTTCCTGAGTGCCGCGCCAATCAATCTGGGAGGAGCGGACGGAGCGCCCTGCAGGGCCGTCCTTCTCGAAGATGTCCAGCTTGTCGCCTTCTGACAGTCCGAGCTTGGAGGCCGCAATACTTTTATTAGTGATACAAATCATAATTGGCGGGAGATTAAAATGGGATTTAGATATAGTGGATTTGATGTAGGGTTTAGTGTATTTGGTATAATGTTTATCTTTGTATTTATAGTTATTATTGGAATCTTCGTTGTAATTATAGTAAAAGGCATAAGCACTTGGAATAAAAATAATAATTCTCCACGCTTAACTGTAGTAGCAGAAGTTGTGTCAAAAAGGATAGATGTCCCGCATCATAGACATGCAAACGCCGGAGATTTGACTGGTGCGCATGGATACCATACCACTTATTATGTGACTTTTCAGGTTGACAGTGGAGATAGAATGGAATTATCTGTTTCAGGTTCTGAGTATGGAATGTTAGTTGATGGAGATAGGGGAAAACTATCTTTTCAGGGAACGAGATATTTATCTTTTGAGCGTTGTTAATTCTATTTTATGAACGGAGTAAGTCATGCTAATGCATGTTAGATACCCATTATCACAATCACAACTGAATAAGTAACACAGCGTCAGAGCGTATAGAAACAATCAAAAGTCTATGCGCTCTAATAAGGACTTACACCTTTTTACGTTGATCAAATTCCGTTTTCATAATTTATGCATATGATAATACAGTGTGTAGGATATTAGTATTGATAAAACAGAAAGGTCAGGTAGAGATATGCAGCTTGCGTTAGGATTGTTGATTCCCTTTGCCGGGACTACACTGGGGTCGGCAATGGTCTTCTGTATGAGAAGAGAAATGAATAAGAAGCTGGAGAAGATGCTGCTGGGTTTCGCTGCCGGGGTGATGATCGCTGCCTCCGTGTGGTCACTGCTGATTCCGGCGATCGATATGGCCGAAGAACAGGGGAAGATCGCCTGGATTCCGGCGGCTGTCGGGTTCCTTGGCGGTGTTGCGTTCCTGCTGGGGCTGGACAGTCTGATTCCACATCTGCATCTGGAAAGTACGGAGCCGGAAGGGCTGGAAGCGAATTTAAAAAAAACAACTATGCTTGTCCTTGCGGTGACGCTGCATAATATTCCGGAAGGTATGTCCGTGGGCGTCACTTTTGCGGGCGCATTGCTGGGGAATACCGGCATTACCATGGCGGGCGCTTTCACGCTGGCGGTGGGAATCGCCATACAGAATTTTCCGGAGGGCGCGATTATTTCCATGCCGCTTAGAAGCGAAGGGATGAGCAGGATGCGGTCCTTTGTCTATGGAGCCTTGTCGGGCATTGTGGAGCCGATTGCCGCGGCACTCACGATTCTGCTTGCGGAACAGATCGTTCCGGCACTTTCTTATATGCTCTCTTTCGCGGCAGGCGCCATGATCTATGTGGTGGTGGAAGAACTGGTTCCGGAGTCACAGGCGGGAGAGCACAGCAATATCGGAACTATCGGCGTGGCAGTCGGGTTTGTGCTTATGATGGTGCTTGATGTGGCGTTGGGGTAGGAGAAGATGCTGTTGTTTCGGAAGGATGAAATTTGACAAGAGGAGAAGACAGGACGATGAACAAGAACGGTTTTGCGGTGACGCCGCCCATGGGGTGGAACAGTTATGATTACTATGATACGACGGTAAATGAAGAACAGGTCAGGGCGAATGCGGATTACATGGCGGCCCGCCTGAAGGAATTCGGATGGGAGTACGTGGTGATAGACATTGAGTGGTATTGTAATGATGCGGGAACACTCAGAGACAGATTCCAGTATATTCCCTTCGGAGATATTGAGATGGATGCTTACGGCAGACTGCAGCCTGCGCCGGACAGATTTCCCTCTTCGGCAGGAGGAAAGGGATTCGGGCCGCTGGCGGATTATGTGCACAGTCTGGGGCTGAAATTCGGTATCCATATCATGCGGGGCATCCCGCGTAAGGCGGCAGAACAGCATTGCCCGGTTCTGGGAGCGGCAGAGACGGCAGACAGGATAGCGGATCCGTCTTCTATCTGTATCTGGAATCCGGATATGTACGGTGTGCGGGGAACCGCGGACGGACAGGCTTATTATGACTCGCTGCTTGCCATGTATGCGCAGTGGGGCGTGGATTTTATTAAATGTGATGATATCTGCGACAGCAGATTATACAGAGAGGAACTCTTCTCGGGGTGGGAGGAGACCAGGATGATCCACCGCGCGATCGAGAAGTGCGGCAGGCCCATCGTCTTAAGTCTCTCACCAGGACCGGCCCATATCGACAGGGCGTGGGAGTATTGCAGGTATGCGAATATGTGGCGGATTACCGATGACTTCTGGGATGACTGGAAGCTTCTGAAAGCCATGTTTGTCCGTTGCGAGATGTGGCAGGATCACGTGCGGGAAGGCTGTTTTCCCGACTGTGACATGCTGCCCGTGGGGAAGCTGGGGAAGGGATTCGGTAAAGGGGAGTGGGACAGCCGCTTTACGAAGGAAGAGCAGAAGACCATGATGACACTCTGGTGTATGTTCCGCTCTCCGCTTATGATCGGTGCGGAACTGACACTGATGGATGACTGGACATTGTCCCTGCTGACGAACCGGGATGTACTTGCATTGATGAAACAGACCTGCAGAGGAACACAGCTGGTACGTACGGAGGATTATGCGGTCTGGAAGAATAAGGAGGAAGCTTCCGGCAGGGTCTGTGTGGCACTGTTTAATCTCAGCGACGAGGAGAAGCTTCTCTTCGTCGGACTGGATGAATTGGGAGAGGACGGCCTGACGGAAGAGGATGCCGTTTTGTATGAACTCTGGGAGAAGCAGGAGAGCAGAACCTCGTCCGGCAGGATTGAGGTACAGGTACCTGCCCATGGAGTGCGTGTTTACAGGGTAATTGAAAGATGAGTCTCTCTCTTTGAAAGCAATCCTTAATGTATTGGGTGTGAATCTTACGGATATTGATAAGATAAAAGAGTAATTAGCGGTTCCTCTCACCGGATATAGGGAATACAGGGTGTAAAGTCTGTCAAAATGTTCAGGCTTTACACTTTCTACGTTGTTCATCTTCTGTACAATTCCTCAGTTTTGTGCTATTTTAGATATGACAAAGAAATCTTAACGAAATCTTAGCGCTGAGGGATGTCAAATGAGTATATTATCGAAGATAGGCATTTTTATTGCCATCATTATTGTTTCCAATTATCTGGTCAGCATTGTTTTCCGGTACATATCGAAGAAGACGAAGGCAGTGCATCTCCGTTTTTCAAAATGTGCAATCAATGTGGTGATAGATATTATCGCGTTCTACAGCCTGGCACAGCAGTTTGAGCTGACCAGGGATATCAGTAAGGTCCTGCTGCAGAGCGGTTCGCTGATCCTGGCCATAGCGACCTTTGCCGCACAACAGGCGCTGGGCAATGTGATCAGCGGTATCTCGCTGTCCGTGTCGAAGCCTTACAATGTGGACGAGAAGATCAGGGTGATCCAGGGTGGGACCGTGATTGCGGAGGGACTTGTGAAGGATGTTACACTGCGGCATACGCTGATCTATCAGTTCAACGGGGAGACCTGCATCGTACCGAACTCGGTTATGGATTCGGCAGTCGTTATCAATACGAATTTCACGGAAAATATAGGCAATTATGTGGAGATAGAGATCGGCTATGGTGCGGATATGGAGAAAGCGGTCGCTATTATGCGGGAAATATGTGTGGGACATGAGCTGACGCTGAATACAGAGGCAAACGCGGTCACGGCGAGCGGGTATACGCAGAACGGTGTTATTCTGAAGACGATCATATGGACACAGAATCTGAATGACAGTTTCAAGGCATGCAGCGATATCAGAATCGCGCTGGTAAGGGAATTTAGTAAGAACGACATTGAGATACCTTATCAGACGGTGACGATATCCAATTATAAACCGGCGGGAGAAGCACATTAGAAAGCAGTATGGTTTCCGATGTAAGCAGCTGTACCCTGCCGCACAGAAGAAGATACAGAAACGGAGAACAGGAATGAATCAAAAGAACGATCTAACACAGGGAAGCGTGGGGCGAAATCTGGTCTCATTCGTCCTGCCTTACCTTTTATCCAGCTTTATGCAGACTTTCTATGGGATGGCGGATCTTTTCGTGGTGGGGCTTTATAACGGGTCAGAGACCACTACGGCGGTATCCATCGGCAGTCAGGTGATGCATATGCTGACGGTCATTATCATAGGGTTTGCCATGGGAACTACGGTGCAGATCGGACAGAGTGCAGGCGCGAAGGATGAGAAGGCAGCAGCAGATACGGTGGGAACGTCAGCCGTATTTTTTTCTGGGTTTGCAGCGGTGGTGACGGCGGTGCTTCTTCTGTGTACGGCGCCGATTGCTAAAGTTATGTTAACTCCTGCAGAGGCAGCGGCGGAGACGAAGACGTATTTGGCGATTTGTTTTGCGGGGATCCCTTTCATTACAGCCTACAATGTGATCAGTGGTATTTTCCGGGGATCGGGGGATTCCAGAAGACCCATGTATTTCGTAGCAGTGGCCTGTGTGACTAATATCGTGCTGGATTTCGTGTTCATTGGGGCATGCGGTCTGGGCGCAGCCGGTGCCGCGTTGGGTACGGTTTGCGGACAGGCTGTGAGTGTGGCGGTGTCCTTTATGGTGATACGCAGGCAGAATCTCGGATTCCGTGTGGGCAGGCAGAACCTTCGTGCCGACAGAGAGATGACTGGCAGGATCCTGAAAGTGGGAACACCTATAGCCATGCAGGACGGACTGATTCAGGTGGCGTTTATCGTAATCACCGTGATCGCCAACAGCCGGGGACTGACCGTCTCAGCGGCAGTCGGAATCGTGGAGAAGCTGATTGGCTTCCTGTTTCTGGTGCCCTCTGCCTTTCTGTCGGCAATCTCCACGGTCACGGCACAGAATATGGGGGCAGGCAAGCCGGAACGGGCAAGGAGATCCCTGTATTACAGCCTGTTGATCACAGTGAGCTGGGGGCTTTTCTGCGCTTTATATAATCAATTCCTGCCCCATACCCTGGTGGGGCTTTTTACAAGAGACGGGGCTGTATTGGCGGCAGGATGTGAGTATTTGCGTTCTTACGCTTTTGACTGTGCGTTTGCGGCGGTTCATTTCTGTTTCAGCGGTTATTTCTGCGGGGATCAGAAATCCATGGTTTCCTTTATCCATAATATAACAGCAATTATACTCGTGCGCATTCCGGGGGCATGGCTGGCCAGCAGGTTCTTTCCAGATACTCTCTACCCGATGGGGTGGGCGGCGCCGCTTGGGTCGCTGCTGTCGGCGCTGATTTGCATTGGTTTCTATGTGTATTACAGGAGAAGAGAGAAGCCAAATACTGAACTGTTACCAGGGCAGAACTGATTCAGAAATCAAAGTCTGGACGATCCAAATGGATTCTTGTATAATATCCTGTATGATGGCTTAGGAGGGCTACATGATGAAAACAATTAAAGGAAGACTGCTTATTACAGTTTCAACGGCAGCATTTATTATTCTTTTTATCGGTGTGACAGCAGGCGCCGCACTTGTCGGTAAAGCAGACGTGGGGAGTGCGGCCGGAGCAGGAATCCTGATCGGTGTGGCCGGTACGGTTTTGATTGGTCTGAGTGTGTATTCTGTTTCCTGCAAGGTTCTGTCTCCGCTGGCAGAATTGAAACAGTTTGCTGCGGGTAATTTCAGCGAAGCGGGTACGGCTGACAGCAAGATGCCGGTTGCAGACGGATTTAAGGATGAGACGGAAGAGATCATGAATGCGACGAAGGCTGTTAGGCAGCGTATCAAAAGCACTATTACCGGAACTAACGGGGA
This sequence comes from Clostridia bacterium, assembly GCA_910575245.1. Classification (GTDB taxonomy): domain Bacteria; phylum Bacillota; class Clostridia; order Lachnospirales; family Lachnospiraceae; genus UBA3282. The sequence continues at coordinate 141,045 of CAJTEN010000002.1, forward strand.
AGCGCGAAACATTGCCGAGACTGCCTCTGCGGCATACAGTGAGATGGCGGATCTGAATAACAGGATTGACGAGATGGATCAGGTAATGGAAGGATTGAGCGGGAAGGTAAAAGAAGCGGCGGAGGTGACACAGGAGATCAGTGATGCCAGCAGTGAGATTGGTACGGTGGTGGATGACGTATCCTGTAAGGCTTCCGAATCGGCGGATGCGTCCAGTGATATTAACAGACGTGCCGAGAAGCTGTATAAAAGTACGGTGGATTCCCAGCGTCAGGCATTGGCTATCTATCATAATACGGAAGGGGAACTGGAACGGGCGCTGCGGGAAGTGGAGAAGATTGAGATCATCAAGAATCTTTCCCGGGAGATCGGCGGAATAGCGGGAAAGACGAATCTGATAGCCTTGAATGCGTCAATCGAGGCGGCCAGGGCAGGGGAAGCGGGCAGAGGCTTCGAAGTAGTTGCGGAAGAAATCAGGAGTCTTGCGGAGAATTCCCAGATGACGGTAGATAAGATCCAGAAAGTCATTGACGAGGTAGTGGGCTCTGTTATGAAACTGAAAGACAGTTCCGGCAGGCTGCTGGAGTTTGTGAAAGACCAGGTAATGAGTGACTATGACAATATGGTCAGGACCGCGGAGCAGTATCAGAAGGATGCTTTTTTCTTTGACGGGATAGCAACTGATCTGGGTGCTTCCGCGGAGGAGATGGGTGCCTCCATCGAGGAGATGCTGGCTTCTTTGCAGTCAGTCTCATCCTTGAATAATGTGATCGTGGATGAGGTGAGTCATGTGGCCGATGCTATGCAGAACACGAATGTGGGTTCTGAAGAGATTCTGCGCAAGATGGCGATCATGGAGAGAAGCAGCCGTTCTTTGCAGGAGATTGCTTCAAACTTTCAGGTATAAAAGGACGAAAGTCTGCGCAGTGGTTCTGAGCATGTTAATCGCGGATACATTTCCTCAGACAGAACAGCGCCAGCACATTAGGCAGTACCATCAGGGCGTTGATCAGATCGGTGCTTTCCCAGACAAGCTGCATGGGGATGATGGCTCCCAGATAGATCATGATGATGTAGAGAAACTTATAGAGCGGAATACCTTTGTTTCCCGCAAGGTATTCCGTTGCTTTTTCACCGAAATAAGACCAGCCGATCAGTGTGGTCACGGCGAAGGCGCCCAGCGAGACAGTCAGGAAAGCATCTCCCACGTAAGGCAGATGTGCGAAAGCGGCGGCTGTCAGTCCCGTTTCGGGTACATCAGCGACTGAGGAGGGATCATAGAGCATGTTGGAGATGATGACCAGCCCTGTGACAAGGCACATGACAACGGTATCCCAGAAGACAGCTGTCATGGAGACATAGGCCTGTATGCGCGGATCTTCGGTGTGGGATGCGGCGGCAGCGATGGAAGAGGTTCCGATTCCCGCCTCATTGGTAAAAAGGCCTCGGGCGATTCCGTAGCGCAGGGCATGCTGGATGACGGCTCCGGCCGCACCGCCTGCGGCAGAGCGGAATGAGAAGGCATCCCTGAGAATCAGCAGGCACGCGGAGGGCAGCACATTGTGATAGAGAATCAACAGAAGCAGGCATCCGAAGAGATAGACAAAGCTGATGGCTGGTACCATACGTTCGCAAATATTGGCAATGCTCTTCACACCGCCCAGGATCACGGTTCCGGTCAGAAGGGCGAGGACAACGCCTGTCAGATGGGGAGACAGATGGAAAGATGCCTCTGCCGCCTGGGTGAAAGAGTTAGCCTGGGTGGTACAGCCTGCGCTGAAGGCGGCAATCAGGGTGCAGAGAGCGTAGATGCCGCCTAAATATTTGTTATGCAAACCATTTTTTAATACATACATGGGGCCGCCCACATAGTTGCCGTCTGAGTTGCGGCTGCGGAACAGGACACTTAGATAGCATTCACTGTAGGCGGTGGCCATTCCCAGAACGCCGGTGATCCAGCACCAGAAGATGGCGCCCGGGCCGCCCAACGCCACGGCGGTGGAGACACCTATAATATTGCCGGTGCCCAGTGTGGCGGCAAGTGTGGTTGCCAGGGCGGAGAAGGGCGACAGATTCTGGCCGGTATTATCTGCTTTGCCGAGAGAGAGTCTGAGCGCATAGAGAAGATTACGCTGCGGAAAACGAAGCCTGACAGTGAAATAAATATGTGTTCCCATCAGAAGTATCAAAAGCGGAAATCCCCAGAGGAAATCATTGAGTCGGTTGAGAAGAGCCATGGCGGTACCGGATCCTTATATCTGTTCTCTTTATTATATCGATGAGGAGAGGGAAAAAGAACCGTTATGGATAAAACGCTTTCGGATGAAAAGGCTGTGTGAATTATGGGACGAATATGATACACTGTTAGGAAATGGCAGATAATAGAAAGGCAGGAGAGGCTGTATGAAAGAACGGGTATACCAGTGGGCACAGGCGTTGTGTTCCTGTGCGGGTGAAGGAGAAGAGTTTCTGAAAGATTTCTGGGAGATGCTTACACAGTCGGAAGGCGTATACCGGGAATTCGAATATTATCTGGAGCATCAGACATTTCTATGCGAATATAAGATAGCCGGGTACAGCGTGGTGGATATTATGGTATGGCAGATCGACCATTTCAAGGCCAATCTGGACCGGAGCAAGAGCGGCAATGCATACACCGGCGGACGCAGTGGCGACAGGATGCTTCTGATGGCCTTCCACACCATGCTTAAGATGGAACAGGAGCCGGAGGGATATGCAGTCTTGATGCAGACCGAAACGGGGACGGATTACTCCGGCAAATATTAAGACTTAAAAAGGGATAAAAGGATCAATGAACAAAGAAGATATCAGGATTAAGAATGTAATCATACATATCATGGATTCCACGATCGGGATGCCGGTTCTGTCGGACACGGAACTGGAGTATGGTTCCGAGATTGCTGAATTCCTGAAAGAGCATATCGCCAGAATCAGTTCGGGGGATGATGCCAAAGAGTGCCGGTTTTATAAAGAAGAGTCGGAAATCTACCAGATGCTGAATGCTTATTCGGATGAGGAGTTCGTGGCGGTCAGTAAGGATATCGCTTCCCTGCTTTATGAGATTATGAACAGCAATATCGATATACCGCCGGCGGATCTTATGGTGGTTCGATTCCGGGAGGGGGAGGAAGAATATCTGGCTCTGCTGAAGATGAATTATAAAACCTTCTATACACACAGGACGATGGCATCGGAAGACGGGGAGAGTAACCGTAATGAGATCATCCGCCACAAATCAATACTGCCCTCGGAGAGTCAGCGGCTGACGGAGGCAGCCATCATTCGGCTGAGCGATCTTTCGCTGCAGGTGATTGAGAAGAAATATGAGGTAAACGGGGAAAAGACGAATTACTTTTCCTTCCTGTTTCTGAAATGCAGCGCACATATGTCCCACAAATCCAAACTTGCTATCGTGAGCCGTGCCGTGGAGAGTGTGCAGAAGGAAGGATTCGATGAGACGGAGCGGTTTGAGAAACAGATGCGCGCCAAGAGCATTATCCAGGAGGAGATAGAAGAGAAGGGCGGTTTCGTGGTGGAGGAACTGGCTGACAGAATATTTGAGGAGGAACCGGAATTAAAAGTAGCTTTTCAGGATAAGATGGAAAAGTATGATATGGTGAAAGAGGAGATACAGCCGCAGAGCGAAAACACGGTGCGGAAGTATCAGAGCCAGCATTTATACACAGACACCGGGATTGAGATCAAGATTCCCATGGAACAGTATAAGAATCCGCGCAGTGTGGAATTTATCACCAATCCTGACGGTACGATATCGGTATTGATTAAGAATATAGAGCATCTGGAGGCCAGATTATAAGCGAGGTAAAGGTCTATGGGTACAGTATTGGATTATCTGAAAGAATATGGAGACTATACACTGGAAGAGAAACCCTTCAGTGAGGTGGACAGCCTGATTCTGAGCCAGTTTTCTTATTTGAAGTTTGACGGCATGGCGCCTGGGCCAAAGGACGGGAGAGCGGCGGTGAGTCTGGAGGAACTGATGGAACACGAGAAATATGATTCCATGTATGCGGATGAACGCTATCGCAAGGATAACACAGCACTGTTTCTTGGCATGTACCGGAGCAGAAGATTTAGGGATACCAGAATATACAATTATGTAAATCAAATCGACCTGGACAACGAGATGCAGTTCTCGGCGGTGACGATCCTTCTGCCGAACGGCATCTGTTACGTAGCCTTTCGCGGGACCGATGAGACGATTGTGGGCTGGAAGGAGGATTTAAACCTTGCCTTTTCCGGGCCTGTACCCGGCCAGCGCATGAGTGTGGAGTATCTGGAATGTGCGGCAGGGACGATTGAGGGAGATTTCTATATGGGAGGGCATTCCAAAGGAGGAAATCTTGCTGTCTATGCGGCTATGAACTGTGCGAAGGAAGTGAGAGACCGCATTCTGATGATTTATGACCATGACGGTCCCGGATTCAGGCCGGAAGTAAGAAAACAGGGAGATTATGAGGGGATTGCCGGAAGAATACGCAAGACCGTTCCCAGATCCTCGCTGGTGGGTATGCTTCTGTATTCTGACGGAGAGTATGAAGTCGTGGAGAGCAAGACCATCGGTCTGGCGCAGCACAATCCTTATACGTGGCTGGTCAGGGATGATACGTTCCAGATCGTCAATGAGATCCATTCAGGGCGTAAGTTTATGGATGAAGCATTGAACCAGTGGATATTGTCCTTGTCGCAAGAGGAGATGCATATCTTTGTGGATACTTTCTACCAGGTTGTGCTGGCCTCAGAGACAGACAATCTGATTGATTTTACAGCGAACTGGGCGAAGAGCCTGCATAAGATCGGTACTGCCCTCAAAGAGATAGATCCACAGACAGGAAAGGCCATTATCCAGATTATGAGGGCTCTTTTCGAGATTGTATCTTCCAATGTGAAGGAGAGATTCCGCAGCAGGAGCGAGGCGGACAGAGAGAAATTCGAGGCGGGAATTCTTCAGCTGGAGCAGAACTTTAAGAAATAATCGGATATTCTGCGAAGTATTGCAGAAGCCTTTCGCCGTTTACACCCGGCAGACGTTCAGGATGCCACTGTACGGCTATGACGGGCAGGGAAAGGTGGGCGATTCCTTCAATGACATTGTCCTTTGCCCGGCAGACGGGGAGCAGGTCCTGTCCTAAGCGGTCAACGGCCTGATGGTGGGCGGAGTTGACCAGTGTACTGGAACCGTACAGCTGATAGAAGAAATCCGTGCGGGCAAGTCCGGTGTGGTAGACATAATGCATCTGGTCCGCACCTATCCATTTATGCACCGAAGCGGTGCTGATGTGCTGTGTCACGGTACCGCCCAGATGGACATTGATCAGCTGCATACCTTTACAAATTCCCAGAACCGGTTTCCGTTGTCTGAGGAAGAATTCCAGTGCCTGCATCTGCAGGATATCCAGTTCTGTGTCAATATTGTGGGAGCCGTGATTGAGCTGCCCGAAGAAGGCTGGTGTGATATCTCCGCCGCCAGGCAGGAGCAGGTGGGTTGCCTGTGAGGCCTTCTCAGGGTCCAGAGTGGTGAAGCAGGAAAGCTGCAGGCCGCGAAGGGCATTTTCATAGTTCGTTGTATCTTTGGCGCGGCCAACGATCGCAATGACAACGGGTGAATTCATAAGATCATACCTCGCAGAAAGTGTGTTATTGTAATATATGTACCGAGGGAAGACTGTGATACTCCGGGTATCCGTGCTGTGCGGATGAGCCGCTTTGTAAAGAGCGGCTCTCCTTGTATCAGATCGGCAGCTTTACAGGCCCGGAGATGATATTCCGGGCCACATACAGTACCCTGTCAAGCCTGGCGTTCATCACCCACTTGACAAGGGTCAATTCTCCACGTTCCAGTTCGATGCAGGTGATACAGCGTGGATGGACGCAGCTGCCGGTATTGTAGTAGTAAGCGGGTCCTTCAGGCAGTACAGGGCGGTGGGTATGGCCCGTGACTAAGATATGATGCTGTGTTTCGGCCCAGCTTCTAAGCGCCTCTTCGCATTTTTCTTTCACTTCATAATTTTTGGCAGCGCTGGTGGGATCAAGGAAGCCGAGACTTTCCAGAGGATTCCAGAGATAACGTACCAGAAACCGTGCCAAGGGCCAGAGGGTGGAGTTGAGCAGACTGGCCTGATGTCCATGAGTCAGATACAGGGAGTTTTCCGGTGAGGATTCCGGGCGCAGAATAAGAGCTTCTTTATAGGACGGATTTCTCTTTTGGACGATATTATGGTTACCATAGAGAAGGTGAAGGCGATCCTGTGCCTCGAACCTGGCAAGCAGACAGTAGGCATCCTCGTGGATCTCGGTAATGGTGCGTAGTTTTCTGTTCTCCCACAATTCTTCCCCGTCTCCCAATTCGATATAGGTGAAGCCGCCGCGGTAATAGTGCTCCAAAGCGGCGTAGTACAGGTGCTGATTCTTTAAGAAATTATCGGAGGAGGTACCTGCTCCTCTGTGGCAGTCACTGACCAGGACGTATCGGGAGCATTTCGTTAAAGGCAGTACCGTAGCCTGAGAGAAGGCACGGTTCAGACGGCTTGTAATACTCATGGAATATTCCTTCTTTGCTCGTTTTTCTATTTATTACGGTTCTATTTCCCCCGGTTGTCTGCTGTGGGGCATTTTTAATCATTTCTGCGGCAGCATTTCGGCCGGCGGCATCCGTTTTTCTTATGACAGCGTCTGTGGAATCTGCGCAGGCGCATCAGTCTGCGGAATACAAAGGGAAGATAGTAGTAGAGATACAGCACACGGTCTTCCGTGCAGACAAAGGGTCTGGTGATCCATACGAAAAGGCGGCAGTATATATGATTGAGAAACTGTGAAAGACAGCGGTGGAAGCGGGTCAGCAGACCATAATCTTCCGCAAGCGGCATATGGAAGGTAAAAGACAGACAAAGACCCTGCACGGTGATGTCCTCCGGCGGATAGCCGGCCTGGCACAGGCCGCAGCGGAATGCATCCAGCATTTCTTCCTCCGGAAAGTAGACGGCGGCCTTCAGGCATAGGTCTGAGGGATGTGAGAAAACGCCGGGAAGAAAGGCGGTGAGCCACCAGTGTCTCTCGGAGATTTGGACATACTGGCCGTTATCTTCATACAACTGCAGGGAACAGGACAGCATTTCGTGTTCTTTGACAGCGTGAAAAAGTGCAACCTGATATTCCGCTTCGGACAGGAGCCTGTCAGCGTGATAGACGCCGATCTCCGCACCGGTGTTGATGCCGTATTGGCCTTTCCAGAACTCGATCAGCCATGTTTTACCCTGGTAATCAAAATATACGGGAAGCGAATCAAACACCATCTGGAACCGGGGCGCCATATAGTCGTAGAACCATGTGTAGCCGGCGGCCTTCTGCCAGGCGTCGGTGAACGATGAGAAGAAACCGCAGCAGCAGTGGAAGGCATAGCCGAAGGGTTTCGCCAGTTCTTCCACAAGAGAACATTTCTGGCATTTATCCATACACTTGATCCGGCAGATGATCTTTTTCCTGCGGAAATGGCAGAAGAGCATGCCGATCAGTGCGATCAGAAATAAGAATAAAAGAGTAAAGTACATAGTGTGTAACCTATAATCCTATGTGGTTTTACTCTATTTTATGACGGATAATATGAGAATGTTACGGTACTATTCCGGCATGATCTCTTTTATGGATATTTTTTGATTCGGCCGGAATAGTAATACATCACAGTTTCATAGGCTATGATATTAACGTAGAAATAAATTGCTACGATGAAACTTTCCATGCAGATGATTCGTATTATTGGTATACAGGATTAAGGTTGTCGGGAGGATGACCCGCAGTGGACTGGCCTTAAAAAAGGATCTTTCGGCAGGCTGATCTATAAGAAACAGAGAGGAAGAAGAACAATATGAGTGTGAATGCAGTAAACAATATGAGTACAGTTCCCTATGCGCAGAGAAGTGAGGCTCAGAATACAGGCAAAAGAGGAGAAGAGCTTGAAAAGAAGGTAATGACCTGTGTCAGCGCGGGCGGACAGCGGTGTATGCTCAGGTCAGATGCGCTGATGTCTTATGCAAGCCCGCAGACGGGAGAATCGGTCAATATCTACAAGGCGGATAATTATTCTAAGGACAATCCGGTCTATATTATCATGGGATTGGATGCACAGGGCAATGAGTTTAAGAAGGAAATTGATGCTTCCAGAATCAATCCCAGTCACTGCAGTTATAATGAATTGATGGTATTGAATGTGGAAACAGGGCATACATCAGACGCAGACCGCTTACATGGGGTTGCCGTGCGTGATAAAATGGGTGTGGGAAGTTTCTTTGACAAGAGAGATTATCTTGCCGGTATACAGGCGGTTATGGATGACCAGAAGCTTATGGGGAATTGGACGTCCTATCTGGCTTATGGCAGGTGGATGGAGAGTCTTTTTCAACGCATACCACATTGATTTATCTCACTTTTACAGCTCTTGAACAGACGGTTATTTAGTGTAGTATTTTACAAAAAGTGCTGTGAGAACACTTCTTCGAAAAGGGAGAAAGAATATTAAAAAGGAAACCTCAATATCCAAAAGGTTTCCTTTTTACTGCGGAAGATGGAACTTGAACCCCGAAAAGTGACCATGAATATGTAGTAAAATCAAGGGTTTCGGGATATTTGAGGAAAAAGTGACCAAAAAAGTGACCATTTAGTAAAAATATGCAGGGAAGGAGAATCTTGCACATATGTTAGGACATTTAAATAAGTCCTTTATCAGTTGTAGAAATATGATTGATAGAGGGCTTATTTATGTGGTTTAATAATGAATCACGTAAATCTCCACAAGTAATTCTAAAACGCCTGTATAAGCCTTACAGAGCGTCACAGGGGTGTCTTAAGCGTACCCTGTAAACATATTCATCACCAAAATCCCACGCAACTTAAAATATCAATTTCATAGGGGCAAAAATTTCAAATCATAAACATGAAGAAGGTCTGATTATTGTACGGTAGAGTAACAAGATATTATCATGACAGGAAATATGGGTTTATCAGTGGTGACGATGGTAACACATATTTCGTCCATCATTCACAAATGAACGGGGAATATATAGACTCTGGCTATTATGTATTCTTTAAGCCATTCCAGAATGACAGGAGTGATTACAACGCAAAAAATCTTACAGTGATTGAAGCAACAGAGAGGAGGCACAAGCATGGCAGTACACATAAAAAACATGAAAGAGTTTGCAAAAGCACTACAACCAACACTATTAAATATGACTGACCAGTTGGCAGACAGAGTATATGAAACATTGAATTACTTCCTGTTAGACTATTATGCAGGTTATGATCCGTCAAGTTATCAGAGAAAAAAGGATTTTCTTTATTCAGCGGTAAAAGTAGAAGCAAAACCATATAAAGGCGGTGTCCGGGCAAGTGTATATATTGATTATGAGAGTTTGAACAGTTATAAGAATGTAACAGGTTATCAGGTGGTTAAATGGGCTGATGAGGGCAAGCATGGCGGTATGGAAGTGAATCATAAGCCGCATGTATGGCGGGATACTATGGATATGACAGTCAATAATGGTGAACTTTTAAGACTGGCAGTAGATTATCTGAAAAGCAAAGGATTTTCAGTAAGAGCATAAAATGAAGGGAGAAATATAATGGCAGTATTAAAGAAAGAGTTTATAGACAGGATGGCAGAAAATGGTGGTATTACTAAGAAAGCAGCAAGGATGGGATTTGATCTGTTTTTTGAAACACTGATGGAATGTATGGCAGAGGGAGAAAAAGTACTATTAGTGGGGATTGGCAGGTTTGAAATGAAGACAACTAAAGAGAGAATAGGGAAAGTGCCATTAAGTGGAGCAGAATGTATTGTACCAGAGCATAGAAGAATGAAGTTTCATGCAAGTGAGACGTTGGCTGATAAGATAGAAGAACAGCAGGAGGATTAAATACATATGGGATTGGATGACAGAGCGCAAAATTGCGCTGAATGCAAATTTATGAGGATGTACGATTACGGTAATAAAATATATTATTGTGATCATGTAGACAGAACTGACGATATGGGTAAATTGGGTGTTGGTGAGTTACCGAAGGGAAGTCCTGAATGGTGTCCGTTGGGAGAGAAGAAAAGTGAGTGAAAGTATGAGTTGCGAATAGGTTTAATCGTACTGGGCCATTTTTATGATAAAAAATGCTTAAAACCCTTGATTTATAAGGGATTAAGCCAGACCACATATAATTAAAGGAGAGTACCATATGCAATTCAAAGAATTAGAGTGGAAAGACCATATTTCAGATGATGTAATTGTCTGCAGCCATTGTGAAATCAATTTATGTGGATGGATAAAAATAGAATTCCGTATAAACCATGAACCAAAAGAAAATAAATATTATCTGTATTCTTTCGGGAAAGGAAGTATCAGGAGATTGGAGCCTGAAAGGTATGATTCTGTTGAATCTGCAAAGAATGCAGCATATAGGATATATAGTAATGAAATGTCAAGGATAAAGAAAGCTGTTGATTATCTGGTGGCTACTTAGAAAAAAGTAATGTGAATGATTGACAACCATTTCGTGGTGGTTGAGTATTTAGCTTAGTAAGAATAATACAGCCGAATTTTCGGTTTTACAAAAATAATTGCTATTACAGAGCAATCAAAATAATCTGTAAATCCGAAATTTAAGAAATTCTAATAACTATCAACCATTTCACTGTGCAAATTCTGCACAATGAGATTCCATTAAATAATGATGAAAACTGAATATTTGAAAACGTAAACGGGTCTTTTTGTGATGCAAAAATTTAACATTTCTGGTTATCCAGTATAACGAGTTAGAAATGTCAGATATGGATATTTTGTTAAGTCTTTGAAAAGGAAATTTGTAGAAGTATATAGGGGTATTGAAGTTCAGTATACCTTAGAAAATCGTTCTCCAGATGTAGAAGTATAAATTATGTGATGTCCTGAAATGGGATGTCACATAGAAAAATAAAAGAGAGAAGTATAAAAGTGGAAGTGTTATTTAGTGGCAATGAATCAATTATCAGATGAAAGGAATAACAGATGAGAAAAAATAATGTAAACAGTAAACCAGAATCTTATCCCCGTTAGGGGGTAAGAATGGATCTCTTTTAGTAAGAAGTATCTTCTTTAGTAGCAGTATCGGAATGGGCAAATGGATGCCCACTTGTCCTAGGAGAAATTAGAAAAAAGGGCAAATGATTGCCCAAAATGAAACTTAGGTTAATTTTACTTTATGAAAGGGAATTGATTTATGTATAACAAAAATATTAAACCAATTTATAACTATGATTTACAAGAGTGCAATTTGTTATTTAAGAAAGGTATTCATCCTATTGGTTGTGGCGTAGGGGATAAAGACGGACGAGTATTTCATGTTTTTATGGCAGACAGAAGATACTTTGATGCAGTGAGATTGATACAATATGAAAATACCAGCATGCACCCTTACCACCTACCGCCCACCACGCCAGGACTGCTGCCATGATCTACAATAATCCATATCATACAGCGCGATTTTAAGCCTATACAACCGAATTCAGCTACGTTAAGACCATCAAGTCATACACAGGCTATAGATCATCACAAATGCAATTACAAGCCTGATTCAAATTCAAGTCTAAAACCATACAGCCAGTCACATATAATCACAAGCAAAAAGACTATAAGCCGTTAAACTCATAGCCTTTATCATGTATCATTGATTATCTGTTTATCGTGTTTCTATTGTTCTATGTTAGTGGCCTAAACCATATCTGCAATACAGTAGTCCGTTAACAGTTCGCATAAATCTGACTTTCTCCATCTATGCAATAGCCGATCTCCGACTAAGTACTTAACACCGTTTGGCCACTTCAAATACTGTCTAACTGAATTATGATAATGTCCATCGTTATGTACTTCTAAATATTTGTTTTCGTTCCGTTTATTCTGGTATGTTATTATTGTAGTCATGCATTTATCTTCCTTTATATATCAGGGTGTAGCCATTCAGCGGTTACACCCATTTTTTTACTTGTGGTTATGCCTATGCAAACGATTCACCTAAAATAAATGTTACTGCCTTTTCTGCTTTACTACTTGCTGATACAATGAATTTAACATCATTCCGCAACTTTGAAAGCCAACCTTGAATATATGCGCTGCTATTACGAAAACTCTTGTTTGTCTCAATCCCGAGTATATTCATAATATTTGCGCTTCCGATCTCTGCTACTAACTCTTCTTTGCTGTATTCATTACTACCGAAAGCAACAAGCTTGCCTTTACGGTCTTCCGCACGGTTGCAACGGCTTTCTTTCATTGTAGAATGTACCGACTCATGAAATGCGGTACTGTAATATTCGTTTGCGACTGTGAACTGTTCAAACAATGGTAAATGTATCAGGTCAAGGGGTAGGTGAATAATAGGCTTTATCACCGGCTTTATGTTCGACCGTTATGCTTTCCCTTGTCCAGTAATCGTGTAATATGTTCTCGGCCTTCTCTATCGGCTCTATATTGTTCAATTCCTCTTCCGGTAAAGGTTCCACGCCATCAACTTGTGAGATATGAAACACATTGTAGTATCTCAATAAAGGTATCTGTCTGGTTATCTTTGTGCCGTCTTCCTGTTCTTCCTCTATGGGCTGTATCTTCCAAAATACGATGATCTCTGACTTCTCACCCTTGCGAATATGGCCGCTTAAATCCTGCCATTGTTTAAAAGTAGCATATTCACCTTCATGCTTTAATAACATTTGATTTAATAATGAATAAGGCTTTTTGCTGATCCGGTTATATGCACCTGATCTAATGCCTGTCCAGGGCTTTTCCCACGGGATAACGCCTTGTTCTAATTGGCTGATGATTCTTTCTGTAACCATTTCATATACTGATTTTGCTGCCATAAGTGATAACCTCCTAAAATGAAAAAGTGCAAAGCCCTTGATAATTCAATAGACTTTACACTTCTTGTTTTTAGTGGTTATGTGATATATTTATTTGATCTTGATTATGCTAACTTTTGTAGTTTTTCGCTATGTTCTCGTATAACGCTTTTCATAACATCAATATCAGCTTGCATTGCTTCAATTTGTTCTATACCTGTCTGATAACGTTTGTATGTGCTTGTATAACAGGCTTCAATATTTTGTAACCGTGGTAAAATATCATTTTCTTGAGTAAGCTCAATTTTTTTTAGTCTATCATTAACAGGTTTTAATTTTTTATCAAGCATATCCGATATTGCAAGCAACAATTCATTATCTGTCATTTTTCACGCTCCTTTATGTGATTCCTTTATCAGATGTAATAAGTATATCACAGGCAAAGTGTAAAGTCTATTCAATTATCAAGGTGCTTTGTGTTGTGGGTTGTTTGAGGTTACTATTCACGGCCAATGTCATTAAGTTAAGCAAGAACTGTCATAGGACTTCTTCCATAAATCAGGTATGTATTGGGATGATATGGGGATTTTGCCAGCTATCGGGGGTTTTATGAGTAGATATTTAATATATTAGGAAGTTTTGGGTATGGCAAACAGACAGATTGTGTATCTGCCTCAGCAAATGATATACTATTAGCGGCAGTTGCGCTTTACACGAAACGGTAGGCGAAACTGGCTGGTACTTGGAACCTCAGCTGACGGGCATAGGTTCTGTCTGGCCTGATCGGTAGTACATAGCGGCTGATCAGGTCATTTACATTGCCAGGCTCCATTTGGTCTGAGAGGAATGCAAAGCATATTTTTATCGCCATGGACAGGTTAACCTGATATTCCCATTTTGCTGTTTTCTTTTCTATGGGAACCTCCATGGTTATGATGGTACAAAAGTTATACAGGGCCATCCGGCAAAGAATCCCGAATTCTATGTACTGCGGAGACTTGGAATGAAAGTTTGCGGTTCCAATCGTATGCTTGAGGTCGCGGAAAGATGTTTCCTGGCCCCAGCGCAGATGGTAAATATGCTTGACCTGTCCTAATGAAAACTCATCCGAGGGGAGATTGGTGATGATGTTCTCATAAACCCCTTCCGCTATCTGGAAACGGACCACACGCAGCCGCATATGGTATTCAGGGCAGCTGTCCGTGATAAAGCCAAAGGGGACTTTTTTGCAAATAAAGCGGTAAAGAGATCCCAATTCGGGGTGCAGCCTTTTCTTTTTGGCATTTGAACGGGTAAGGATAACGTCCGCCCACTGGTCCATCTGGCCAGGCAGGCTGTTAGCTGCAAGGAGGCGCTTTACGTTGATATCCTTGGCGCGGATGGCGAAGAAGCAGCCTTTCTCAAACACGTGGGCGAAGACATTATAGCTGGCGAATCCCCTGTCAGCCACGAAGGCCGGGCAGCCGCCATAAGAATAGCGTTCTATCATCCGGCAGAGGGCGGCAAATTCGTTTTTGGGCCTGCCCGGCTGGATGACCACATCCAGATACCTTTTAGAAAGCAGGCCATACAGAGAGACCGTGTGAAGCGAATTAAAGACCTTGTTTGGCCTGCCGCTTGTGGGATGGAAGGTGGAAGGACCCTGTGGGTTCCTGGCAATGTTAAATTCGCAGCCGTCCGCAGCAATGAGGGAATACCTGCCCATAAGGCCTTTTGGCGGGAAGCGGAGGTTGAACTGGCCGAGGATGTGCCTGAAAGTTTCCGGAAGGAGCTTAGAGCGCTGCTGGATGAAAGCGGAAGCAGTAGGGACTTCATCAGGCAGGAAATAAAAATATTTGAGCAGTTCATGGCTGATGCAGCCGCTTGCCATGGAGAGAAAGAAATGGATTAGCTGTACAAACCCCAGCTTCCGGTCCCGTGTAAAATCCTTTTCGGGGTTTTTAACAAACTGGGCAGTGTTACAGGCCATGGTATCCACGATAGCCCAGAGCGTGGATTTGACCTTTTGAGGGAATGACATATAAGGTACCTCCTTGAAATTGAAATGATAGTGCTGTCTTCAATTTCAAGGGCCGCTCTCGCTACCTCTAAAAATACAATCAGCAGCGAGAGCGGCCGCACATTTTGGGCTATGTGTCAACCCCTTTTCTGAAATTTATTGATAAATTTGAGTTAGACCATAAGATGAGATTTTTTCAATCGGTTTAACTTAATGACATTGAATATGAATAGTAGAAATAGTATTGACGTACGTAAAACCGTACGGTACAATATAATAGAAGGGAGATGGTACTATGACCGCAATCAGCGTAACAAAGGTAAGAGAAAATATATATCAAATACTATCTGATGTTAATAATAGTAGTCAGCCAATCACAATCACGAATAATCGTGGAAAAAATGGCGTTCTCATATCAGAGGATGATTGGAATGCTATTCAAGAAACATTATATTTGAATTCTATACCAGGTATGACAGAGAGTATCATTGAAGCAGGAAAAGAGCCGCTGGAAGAATGTTCTGTATATGAACCAGATGAGGAGTGGTAAATGTATATAATTAGATTCAGTAAACAGGCCGACAAAGATAAAAAACTATTAAAAGGGACAGGACTTGAGTCAAAAGCAAAAAACTTACTGAACATCATAGCGGAAAATCCTTTTCAGAATCCACCGCCTTATGAGGGATTAGTGGGGAACCTAAACGGCTACTATTCCAGAAGGATCAATATACAGCACAGATTGGTCTATCAGGTATATAATGAACCGGTTACTATTGATGGAGTGGGATATGAAGGAACAATAAAGGTTGTTCGTATGTGGTCACATTATGATGCTGTAAGATAAATGAGAAGCACCAACGGATGAATTAATCATCTGAAGGTGTTTTTTCGTGTCCTGCTTTTTGGTATGGACTTCTTCAACAGCTTTTTCGAGAGTGTCCTGTTGCCAACGTTGCTTAATGATCTGTTGCTGTAATTGAGATATACGCTTATCTAAATATTTTTCAAGCCAATCCATGAGCGGTAATGGGATGCATTGTTATGGCAGTCTCTGAATGATGGAAAATAAAGTATCTTCTAATTGGCTATGGAAATTCTGGAAAAATTCTTTTAATCGGTTACGGTCTTTAAGTTCTATGTCTATCTGAATCAGCCCCTTTCATGAATAGTATAAGCGATACAGAATTCTTTTACAAGCGGTTTAAAATAGACAAAAAATGTTGTTCAAGAAACGTTACAATTCATGGCCCAACCGATAAAGAAAAACCTCGCAGATATTGACTACGGGGTTTGCATGGTTAGCAGGAGGTGCGTATATAAACATTACACCTCCAGACCAGCAGACCAGTATTAAATCTCTCTGTGACTGCTTCATATAAATTTTTACCCGCTGCTTTGATGGACTGGATTATGCTTAAACCGCCACAAAACCAGTCTACTCCATCCTGGGAGCGGAAGCACATCACCTGGGCTGCTTTCCGTTTAAATTTTCCTGCACATCTTTCTGCAAGGTTATTATCCGGCTCCACGGACGGATTGTGTAAAAAGAGTGTGTACCTCTCTTTTTCCTCTGCCATCCGTTTGTATAGGTTATACCCTTCTTTGAAGTATTCGCTGGGCGGCCCATACTCATACTCCGATTTTGCATCTGCCATGATCTTATCATATCTCCGTTCTAATCCAGCTGTTTTCCCAGGCGCTTCTTTCCCTCCATCATGTATATCATTCCAGTAAGTGACGGCATCTTTGATCCATTCCTTCATCATGGCATTCCATGTAAGGCCTTTCTCGTTTCCCATGCTGTTTATGATATATCTTTTTATGTGTGCCATACATTCCTGGTTTTGGGAGCCATGTTTTATCAATGCCGCTTCATGGTCGCTGGCCAGGATCCCGCCATAGAATTCCAAAGGCGAACCTGCTACGCCTTCATCCCCTTTTTTAGGGCGGCCCTGATACAATACCATATCACCGGCGGCACAGGTCATAACGGAAGTCTGGCTTCCATTCATCCTGCCAAATGTAAAATCCGCATGCATGACAGGGGCAGAAAAGAGCTTTAGGAAAATCTCATCCCGTTCTTCTTTTGTCTGTTCTGAAAATTGTCTGGAGAGGCTGCAGATAAGGCCGGTGGACAGGTCAAGGCCCCCGCAGGTGACTTCCTTTATAAAATTCTGCGTTTTCCCGATGCTGACGTAACATTCATTGTCCAGCAGATATGCAAATGCTTTTACCGTGCCGTCATAAGTCACTTCATCTTTTAAGCCTTCCGGGAAAGCGGCATGCACTCTTTGTCCTGTTGCCCGGTTCCTGAATTCCGGTGTGTTGTACTCGGTCACTTCAACGCCCACATGCAGTTTTACCAGCTGCTTGCGGATTATGCTGCCGGTTTCTTTGTAGTTTGGGCCATCTTTATATATAGAAGGGGAAGGGATGGATATAACCTCTGTGGGCTCCAGGCGCTTACGTCCATGATGGATATGTCCCTTCTGGCCGCCTGGTTTTTTGCCGCTTTTCTCCCTTCCGTTCGGGATGGTCCTGTGGCCGGGGCTCTGTGAAGATGACTTGGTAGAATTCGTATAGTTTTTGTTGATGCGCGCCGTTAATCCGGCTATTTTCTGTCCTGCTTCATAGAGGGCCGATTTTACTTCGTATAATTCATGGTTTTTATCCCTCAGCCTGTCCAGTGCGTCGTCTCCCTGGCGTTCTACTTCGAGGATGCGCTGCTCAAGGTGTGCGATCTCTTTGCGCAGGGTAAATTTCCCTGCATCTGCTTCTCTGTAAACATCATCAAATATTTCAGACCATATTTTCCGGACACTGACCGTCTGCGCATGGGCCTTTCCAAGTTCCACCTCCAGCTTACGTATCCTGGCATTTTGTTCGCGGAAAACGGCCTTAAACTGTTCCTGCATCTGCACATACTTTTCTCCGGATTCAAAAGCCTTCACTTTATCTTCTGCAGTTTTAAGCCTTATTCTTAATGCACCTGTATCAAATGACGGGCTAATGGACATGGCAGCCTCCTGGTCAATTTTTCCTTAGTTCTTTGATCTGTTTCTCTAATGACTTAATAAGCGTTTCCTGGGCTTCATGCTTTTTCAGGAGCTTTTCATACATTTTTTTATAATCAGTATCGCCTGAAGCCGGTGTTTTGGATTTTTTGTTGCGCCCATCTGTCGGGACGGTCTCCCCGGTATCCGGATCAACCTTTCCAATAAGTTTTCTCTTTGCCCGGGTCATCTTTTTTTCAGGATCCCAGTAAGAATGGGACTCATATACATAAGTAATGCCGGAACGTTTGTCGTGCTGTTTAATGATTGCCATAAAGTTTCTCCTCTCGCATGGTTATGTATATATTATAACGCATAACCATATAGAATGCGATAGGAAAAAGCCAAAAAATACTGAAAATCCAGCATTTTTTGGCACATTCACACTCTAATTTATATGGTTATGAAAACTCAGAAATTCTAGAAATCCTAATCGGCTAGGCCGTGAATAGTAACAATCTTTTCATAAATTTTGTGGCAAAATCCGAAACGTTGTTTCCGTTATCTGTAATCTGTGGTATACTTGACATGGCATAAATCTCCTTGCTGTGTAATTGGTTTTGGCAATTCAATTATACCATATGCAAGCGGTTTGTGCCTTTTTTATGGGTTAAAGTATTGATTTTTCAAGGTTCAACACATCAAAACGGTGTGGGAAGTTTGAGTTAATTAATAAGAAGAAACTTGTTAGCAGTAATAAAATGCCGAGCGCGAAAGAAGTTTTTCTGGCAGACGAAAAGGAAATTCTTATTAATGAAATGGAACGAAGATTAAAAAACAATCCATCCAATACCGCGCCGTTAGCGATTATACTTGATTTTGAGTTGGGTACAAGAAAAGGCGAAATCCTTGCAATTTGTAAAGAAGATATCGTTGGTAACAGGATTCATATACATAGACAGCTTGTAGAAGAATTTGATACCAGGGATCTTGATCATATTAAGAGTAAGGGATTTCATGTTGTGGACTATACAAAGTCAGAAGATGGCGATAGGTGGCTTCCTTTGACTGAAAAGGCGAAGAAAATCATCAAGCGGGTAGAAATGACAAATAAGGAATATGGATATCAGTATAAGAACTTCCTGTTTGTAAAAGATGGTAAGTGCCTTACGCCGGATGCTATTGACGCACAGATTAAAAGAGGGTGCGAATATATCGGAATTCCAGTAAAAACGATGCATAAGATTAGAAAGACATATGCATCTACATTGTTACATAATGGTGTTAATCTTAGTATTGTAAAGGATATGTTAGGTCATGCGGACGAGTCAACAACATTAAAACATTATATCTATAATATTGAAAACGGTACAGAGTCAGATAATAAGGTACTAAATGCTTTAGACCCACAAATGAATGCAAAAAGTGACCAAAACATTATTACATTCGCAAAAATAAAAAGAGCCGAGAAGCTTGATAAATCAAGACTTTCAGCCTTTTAAGAAAACTGCGGAAGATGGGACTTGAACCCACACGATGTAACCATCACAAGATCCTTAGTCTTGCTCGTCTGCCAGTTCCGACACTTCCGCATACGTTCACAACGCAAGTTACATCTTACTCTCAAATATCTTAAAAGTCAATACCTTTTTCTAAATTTTATTTCAAAATTTTTGCGAACCCTTAAAAATACTAAGTTTTCCAGAGATGAATTTTCCCTTATAGTTTCCCTGGTATTATTTCCTCCAATAGTGCATTATGAATTCTGATAAAGAAAAAAGGAAACCTAATTAAGGTTTCCTATAAAATAGTGCAGGAAAAGAGACTTGAACTCTCATGGTATTGCTACCACACGGACCTGAACCGTGCGCGTCTGCCAATTCCGCCATTCCTGCGAACAAATGTTATTCTACAACCTTTTAGAAATAATGTCAATACTATTTTAAAAAACTTTTCAAAAATATTTTTAATGTTTTTCGTTTTTTATGTTAAATATATAAGTTGATACCTTCCTTGAAAATTATTAAATCACAATCGGAATTTATGGAGGAGCTATGAAAATTGAGAAATGTGTAAAAGAGACCTTTGCCTTAATAGGAAAGGAATAAATTTCTGTGTTACACAAAGGGAAGCTGCTATAATTAGTTTCATGAAACATGTATAAAATTTGAATCTTGTCCGTATACTTTAATATATTTTGTTTGGAGGCGAATTATGGCAAGAGGACAAAGAAAATCCATTGATGAAAAAATTCAACAAAAACAGGACTTGATTAAGAGTATTGAAACACGGCTTGATCATGAGAGAAAAGAGCTGGAGGACTTATTATGTGAAAAACAGCAGCAAGAGGTGAAAAGCCTCAATGACTTCCTTAAATCGTCCGGATTAAGTGTATACGAAGCCACAGAGGTATTACAGCAATACCTGTCCGGGCAGTATGATGCTACAGCGTAACTTTTATCTTTTTTATGTTCTTCTTAGCCGGGAGAGAATCTGCCCCTCGCCGCAGGCGACTTGGAATGGGCAAATTCCGTAACAGGGAAGCCGAATGGCTGAACTGTTACGATGCGCGGTAACTTTGAAAAAGTTCTTTTGCTTTTTTATGTCGAGTATGATAGAATATAACCCGATTCAGGCGAACTTGTAACAGGGAGAGTCCGGGAGGGGATAATATTGAAAAAGATAAGAAGAACGGCAATCCTGGCAGCTGTTGCTGCGATGCTGCTGGCAGCCTGCAGTAATGCGGCGGATGGAAGAGTGGACTCTGGCGAGATCGTAGTACCGGAGATGTCTTCGGAAGATCTGTTGGTCAGTTCCCTGGAATATCTGCTGCAGGATGACGAGGCTGCGGAGAAGGAACCGGAGGAGAAGCCGCAGGAAGGCGCTGTGCCGGGATTGCAGGGTGAGCAGGAACCGGCAGAGGAGTCTGCACCGGAAGCAGAAGAGGAAGCAGTGATCTATTATGGCAATGCAGGTTCCTACGATTTGAACCAGGAAATCATACAGATAGAGGAAAGAACGGCGGAGGAACTGCTGGATGCTCTGGCAAAGCATAATATCGTATCACTGGATACCAAGGTGCTTTCTTTCGAGGAGAAAGAAACGGAGGAGGAGAAACTGCTGTATCTGGATCTCTCCAAGGCGATGAGCGAGTATTTAAAGACGATGTCCAAAGAAGCTGAGAGCATTATTGTAGCATCGGTCACAAATACTTTTCTGGAGAATTTCGAGGCTGACGGCATCTGTATTACGGTAAACGGAAAGAGACTGATCACCAAAAATGCGGAATATGCAGAAATATTGTATAAGTGTACACCGGAGGAGCTGTTTGCGCATAACAGTATGTCTGGCAATGACGAACCGCAAGGGGAAGAGGAAAACGGGCAGACCACAGACAGTCAGGAGGATATACAGGATCAGGGAACGGAAGAGACGTTGCCTGAGGGAACCGAAGAATAGTAAGAAACATACATAGCGAAAAACAGAGGAAAGAGGGATATTATGGCCGAGGTCAGTGAACGTGAGCAGCTTATTTTTGATGTAACGCAGACAGAATGGGATATGTTCCAGCATGTTTACAATACCGGAGGCAGGGCTTCCTGTCAGGATGATCCGGATACTTTCTTTAAAATGCGTATGAGCCAGTGGATGGTATATTCCGATGAAGTGCTTCACAGCTATCAGGAGGATTGCAGGAAGGCATGTGAGGAGGGCAGGAATCTTCTGTTTGAGAAATATGGCAGGATGATGGAGAGTACCTTCCCGGAGGAATACGAAGGAATCAGGGATCATCTTCCGGATGTGGCGGACAAGTCAGATATTGTAGAGAAGATAGTAGGGATCAATCTGGAATGGGATGCCGCAATGCTGCGGGATTATCCGAATCTGAGAAACCGGGGAAGGGTACTGACAACAGCGGAGGACGGTATTATGGCAGGTTCTTCCATGGAAAGCTATCTTCGCTGCGAACTGCTGTCCTATTCCATGCATACACTGGAATTGATCTGGAAGGAGACGCTTGCGGCATATGAGAAAGGCGAGAGCCTGCTGAAACAGACCATCGCCAATGAGACGCTTTTCTATGGATACGGTTCTTTAGAAGAAGCGGAGGCAAAGCACGCGAAACTTCAGGAAAACTAAAAATGCAGGCGTCTGCGCACCTCGTTGCGCAGGCGCTTTTTTGCCAGTATGGTAACCAGTGCAAAATCGATGATAACGCACACGGTCAGGACTACCGCAGACCAGGTGATGCGGTAAGGAAGGCCAAGAAGATGTTTGATCAGCAGTTCCAGTGATACGCAGAAGATGGGAATCTCCACGAAGATGCACAGGGAACAAGAAAGGATTGTCAGCGGAAAGAATCTGGAAAGCAGAGGGAAACATTCCGCACAGATTGTCAGGAGCAGGACTATAGGCAGTCCCAGCTGCAGAAGCCATGTATCGGAATCTGTTAAGAAGCTGATCAAAAAGAGATAGACAGCTACGGATACGCCGTCAGCGAGCAGCGAGACATAGATAGGGGTCTTGCTGTAAAAGATCGCAGGAAAGGTAAAGACGAAAAGGCAGATACAGCCGCCGATTACGCTCATGGACCAGAGAGAGGCATCGAAAACCAGAAGATTCAGGAGCAGACAGGTGGCGCTGGTAGCAGTGAGAACCACAGATAACAGGATTCCCAGATCTTTACGCTTCACCACTTCTACCTGTCCTTTATTGTCAGGATAAGGAGAAGCGGGAAATTCTATGTTTAGCCGGTTGGGATTGATAACGGGGGTGTGACAGAGAGGGCATTCTTTCAACGAAGCTTCCAGCTCCACACCACAGTTTACACAATATGACATATTAGATTCCTCCATACAGCAGCCAGATGCTTTTACGGCCGCTGTCTTTCTTGTTAACATTATGACAGGTGTCAGTCGATATTTCTATTCCGGTTGCTCTCGATCTTAACATGGATGCCGTCCTGTACCAGCTTGCGGAAAAAGTAGCGTTCCACGTCGGCTTCTATGATGCTGCTGGCGAAATTGATGGTCAGGACATCCTCGAAACTGATGATGGCACAGTTGGTGCGGGAAGAAAAGGGCTGGCCCATGTAGATATCGAACCGTTCGATATAGGGCTTCATATCCTCGGGCACATGAAGCGCTCCCATATTCGTCAGTCCGGCGGAAGAATTCTTGTCCTGTACCCTGGTATAAAAGGTGCGTACCACAAAATCCTTGATAAAGAGGGGGACTACGCGGATCAGCGGATTGCGCTGGGTAGCGGCGTTGGTAGTGATGTCTCCCCGGAGAAATTTATCATTAATATAATAGCGCATGAAATTGTGCACATGGGTGACAATTTCCTCGAAGGTGTAGTTGCCCAGTCTGGGATCGATGGAAGGATATACCATCGTGATGAAGTTGCGCAGTGTTTTGGACGGAAAGAAGCGGCGCAGGTTCACCGGCATGGCGATCCTGACAGGACGAAGCCTTATGTGAAAGTCGGCGTTCTGCTTCTGCAGCAGTGCGTAGAGCAGGACTGCATTCAGATATTCTGTGATGCTTGCGTTGTATTTTTTGGCTACAGTCATGACCTCACGGACGGAAAGAATGCCGTCAATGATGTTGAGTGTGTAGAAAGGCTCTTTCGTGCCGCGGATCCGGTAAGTTTTCTCAGCGGGACGCGGGGGACATACCTGGGCATGGGCATAGCGCATATAAGCGTCCTCCAGCTCCTCCGGATCCGGTTCCGAGGCGATATCAAGTACGAATCCCTCCGGCTTGACAGGGTGGCCGAGCAGCCCAAGATAAGCGGCTGTCAGTGTCTGCAGAAGGCACATGCCGCCGGTGCCGTCACCGAGACTGTGGTGGGCTTCCAGGGAAATCCGGTTCTTGTAGTAATAGACTCTGACCAGATAGCGCATATTGCCCTTGAACGGCATGGGCATACAGGGATTGCTGATATCCTTCATGACATACGGACCGGGTCTGTTGTTAGGTTCCAGATAGCGCCAGAATAACCCTTTGCGGATTGCCACCTTGTAGGTTGGGAAACGAGGCAGCGTCTTATCCAGCGCTGTCTGCAGTATTGCCGGGTTGATCACTTCTTTCAGGACAACAGACAGGCGGTAGACGGAAGAGAAGTCACGCCGCTGCAGAGTCGGATAGACGATGGCAGACAGATCCAGCTTATACCAGACATCCCTTTTATTTCGGCCGGACCGGCCTGTTTGTTTTGGTATCTGCGTTTTGGTGTGCTGCTTTGCCATGAATATAGTGAACTCCCATCTTGTAATATTATCTGAAAGCAGACCGCGCTATAAGCGGCGTATTTATAATCTGAAAAGATTACCTATAGATATCATACCATAAATATGATATCTTATGTTAATATATTTGTATTTAACGGAAAAAGTTACCTGGAAGGAGGAAGAGATACATGGCGATAGCAGAGAAACGAAACGCGAATCTAATGAATCTGATCAAAAGGATGCATGGTGTGGTGGAAAATGCAGACATTGAGAAACACCGTCAGTCCCAGGATCATTTCGGGGCCTTGCTGGGCAGCAGCAAGGACGTATTGATGGAAGACGTAAAGATCCGTGATCATCCCACGGCAGGGGAGATTTTGGACGGAGAGTGGATTTATGTAAACCGAGCGCATATGAAGAAGTATGTGATCCTCTATTGCCATGGTGGTGGTTATTCTACCGGCAGCAGGATTTATGCCAGGACGCTGACAAAAAAACTGGCTATGTCCACCTCCATGGATGTGCTTAGCTTTGATTACCGGCTGGCTCCGGAGAATCCTTATCCGGCTGCCATAGAGGATGCCATGAAGGTGTGGAATTATCTGATGCTTCTGGGATATGGAGCGAGGGATGTGATTCTGGCGGGAGATTCCGCGGGCGGAAATCTGGCACTTTCATTGACTTTGAAGCTTAAGGAGGAGAAGCGTCTTCTGCCGAGGGGACTAGTCCTGATGTCGCCATGGACGGACCTTACTTCATCGGGGGAGTCCCATGAGACGAGGGCGCAGATCGATCCAGTGCTGCATGCCGGATATCTGGCAGAGATGATTCGGAATTATGCACCGGAAGAAGACCTGAACAATCCCTTTATCTCACCGCTCTTCGGTAATTATGAGGGATTTCCGCCTGTATATATTCAGGTCGGGGAGAATGAGATCCTTCTGGATGATTCGGTGATGCTCTACCGGAAACTGCTGGAGGCGAATGTATCCGTCAAGTTGGACAGGTTTCCGGGGATGTGGCATGTTTTTCAGATGTCGCCCTTTAAGACCGCTTATGAGGCAATGGATAAGAATGCGGAGTTCATCTATGATATCTGCAGGTAAGATTCTTGTGCCTATGCCGTCTTATTCCTGTGCCGGTTCTGAATCTATAAAATTTTTGTAAAAAAGAAGGATTTATCCGATCCGCCCAGAATAATAAGAGTAGGAGAATCACAGACGGTCTGTGATAAGGGCAGAAGTGTAAACACGGACGGTGTTTACGGAATGAAGAAAGGCACGCCATGAATATACGGGAAAGTCTGGAACAGTGGGAGAAAGAGTATCTCAGTCCCTACGCCATGCTCAGTATGCATTCCGGAGGAAGGCTTAAACCGGAAGAGCAATGCGATATCCGGCCGGTATTTCAGAGGGACAGGGACAGGATCATACATAGTAAGTCTTTCCGGCGTTTAAAGGATAAGACACAGGTATTCCTTACACCGGAAGGCGATCATTACAGAACGCGTCTGACACATACGCTGGAGGTCAGCCAGACAGCCAGGACGATTGCCAAGGCACTGCAGCTTAATGAGGATCTGGTGGAGGCTGTTGCGCTGGGGCATGATCTGGGGCATACACCCTTTGGACATGCCGGAGAGCGGGCGCTGGACCGGGCCTGTCCTCTCGGTTTCAGGCATAATGAGCAGAGTGTGAGGACCGTAGACCTTCTGGAGAAGGACGGACAGGGAATCAATCTTACCGTGGAAGTGCGGGACGGAATCCTGAATCACCAGACCGCCTCCATGCCGGCTACGCTGGAGGGCAGAATCGTGAGGCTGGCCGATAAGATAGCCTATATTCATCATGATACGGACGATGCGATCAGAGGGGGCATCATGAAGGAGTCGGATGTTCCTAAGGAGGTCAGCAGTGTTGCAGGACACAGCTGTACGCAGAGACTGGATTATTTTATTCATAATATTGTAATCAACAGCCGGGGCAGGGATGAGATCTGTATGTCGGAGGAGGCGGAAGAAGCCATGCGGACGATGCGGGAATTCATGTTCCGCAATGTCTATCGCAATCCGATTGCCAAGGGGCAGGAGAATAAGGCGGAGGGCCTGGTAGTCACTCTGTACGAATATTATATGAACCATACGGAGAAGCTGCCGAAGTTCCTCTACAGGCTTATGGAGGAAGGGGAACCTCTCGAGAGGATTGTGTGCGATTATATTGGTTCCATGACAGACCGGTTTGCCATAGCCCAGTACCAGAAGATCTACATTCCCAAGACCTGGCACGGTTAATGATGTTTCGGAGGAATGTTACGGAAAGAAAGGACAAGATGTATTATCCGGAAGAACTGATTGAAGAGGTCAGAACAAAAAGTGATATTGTCGATGTGATTTCGGGGTATGTCCGTATGCAGAAGAAGGGAAGCAATTATTTCGGACTGTGCCCTTTTCATAATGAAAAGTCTCCTTCCTTCTCGGTATCTCCTTCCAAGCAGATTTTCTACTGCTTCGGATGCGGGGCCGGAGGCAATGTGATCACCTTTCTGATGGAATATGAGAACGCAACCTTTCAGGAGGCGGTCAAGATGCTGGCAGACAGGGCAGGCATCAATCTGCCGGAGATGGAATATAATGAGGAAGCCAGGCAGAAGGAGAGCAGACGTGCCAGACTGCTGGAGATCAATAAGGAAGCGGCTAAATATTATTATTATATGTTGAGGAATCCCAGAGGACGGGCCGGGTATCAGTATCTGTCCGGCCGGCAGCTTTCGGAGGAGACCATGAAGAAATTCGGCCTGGGCTATGCGGACGGGGCGGCCTCCGATCTGACAGCGTATTTAAGATCGAAGGGCTATGGGGATGATCTTCTGAACGAATCCGGTCTTATCGCCTATGACGAGAAACGGGGAATTCATGACAAGTTCTGGAATCGGGTTATGTTTCCGATTCAGGACGGGAACCATCGGGTGATCGGTTTCGGCGGACGTGTGATGGGGGATGCCAAGCCTAAATATCTGAATTCGCCGGAGACCATGATATTCGACAAGAGCCGCAATCTGTACGGCCTGAATTTCGCCAGGACAGCAAGAAAAGGGAATATTATCCTGTGTGAAGGCTATATGGATGTGATTGCCATGCATCAGGCCGGCTTTACACAGGCGGTTGCCTCACTGGGAACTGCTTTCACGACAGGACAAGCCAGTCTCTTGAGACGTTATGCGGAGGATGTCCTGCTGGCTTATGACAGCGATGGGGCAGGCGTCAATGCGGCCATGCGTGCGATCGGTATTCTGAAGGAGTCGGGACTGCGCGGCAGGGTGATCGATATGCGTCCCTATAAGGATCCCGACGAATTCATGAAGAATCTGGGGGCCGAGGCGTTTCAGGAGAGGATCGATCAGGCGCAGAACAGTTTTTTCTTCGAACTGAGTGTGCTTGAGAAGGAGTATCAGATGGAGGATCCGGAATCCCGGACAGCCTTCCACAGAGAGATCGCGAAGAAACTCTGCGGCTTCGAGGAAGAGGTGGAGCGGGAGAACTACATAGAAGCGGTTGCACAGAAATATCATATCGGATTCGAGAATCTGCGTAAGCTTGTGAACAGCTATGCAGCTAAGACCGGGCTGGCACAGCCGGTGCCGAGACCGAAAAGCACGGTTGCGAAGAAGAATACACCGGAAGAGAATGCGAAGAAGGCCCAGCGGATTCTGCTGACCTGGATTACGGAGGAACCGGAGCTGTACCGTAAGATCAAACCGTATATCGGGGTGGAGGATTTCACGGACGAGCTGTACCGGCAAGTGGCGGGCAGACTGTTTGATGATCTGGAGAAGGGAATCTATCAGCCGGCGGCGGTCATAAGTGCCTTTGAAGAGGAGCAGGAGCAGCGGGCTGTGGCCGAGATCTTTAATACACAGCTCTATGAGATTACAACGCCCAAGGAACGGGAGAAGGCTTTTCATGATATTCTGTATTCCGTGAAGAAAAACAGCTTCGAGTTTTATTCCGGCAGGATGGGGACTGATGTGAACGCCATTAATCAGGTAATCTCGGGCAAAAAAGCATTGGAAGAACTTAGCAAAACGCATATTTCCCTGTAATACGGGTAAGCTATTCGCAACGGGAAATGCACCGGTATCATGTACAGAATGTGCGGAAAACCGTTTTATGACCGAAGCGGAGAGAATACCTTGACAGGGATAAACATAGATATGAAAGTTGTTGTCTAAAGGATGCCGTGTGTTATAAGCATGGCGGATAAGCTGTGTCCGGCTGCAAGCGGACTGCAGTAACTTGAAACATAGGAAGGATGGGCCACGTAATGGACGAAAATGTACAGGCAAAGTTTGAAGAGCGCCTTAAGGAGCTCCTGGCGGCTGCCAAGAAGAAAAAGAATGTCCTGGAATATCAGGAGATCAATGATTTCTTTCAGGGGATTGCGCTGGAGGAGGATCAGTTTGATAAGATATTAGAGACATTGGAACAGAATAATGTAGATATACTGCGCATATCTGAGGACGATGACGTAGATGATGAAGAGATTATCTTAAGTGAAGAAGACGAGGTAGATGTAGAGAACATTGACCTGTCGGTTCCGGATGGCATCAGTATAGAAGATCCGGTCAGAATGTATCTGAAAGAGATAGGTAAGGTACCCCTTTTGAATGCGGAGGAAGAGATCGAACTGGCCAAGAAGATGGAGATGGGCGATCAGGATGCGAAGAAGCGGCTGGCAGAGGCGAATCTGCGTCTTGTTGTCAGCATTGCCAAGCGCTATGTGGGGCGCGGTATGTTGTTTTTAGATTTGATTCAGGAGGGGAATCTGGGGCTTATTAAGGCCGTGGAGAAATTTGATTACCGGAAAGGATATAAATTTTCTACTTATGCCACATGGTGGATCCGTCAGGCAATTACGAGAGCAATCGCTGACCAGGCGAGAACGATCCGCATCCCGGTGCATATGGTGGAGACTATCAATAAACTGATCCGCGTCAGCAGGCAGCTGCTGCAGGAGCTGGGGAGGGAACCTACCCCGGAGGAGATCGCGGATCAGATGAACATGCCGGTGGAGCGTGTGCGTGAGATTCTGAAGATCTCTCAGGAACCGGTGTCTCTGGAGACGCCGATCGGCGAGGAAGAGGACAGCCATCTGGGTGATTTCATTCAGGATGACAACGTGCCGGTTCCGGCAGATGCAGCCGCTTTTACTCTGTTAAAGGAGCAGCTGATGGAAGTGCTGGGTACCTTGACGGAAAGAGAACAGAAGGTGCTGCGTCTGCGGTTTGGTTTGGATGACGGACGGGCCAGAACTCTGGAGGAAGTGGGTAAGGAGTTCAATGTGACCCGTGAACGTATCCGGCAGATCGAGGCTAAGGCGCTGCGTAAGCTGCGTCATCCCAGCAGAAGCCGCAAATTAAAGGATTATTTGGACTGATGAAATCTGTAGTATTGTCTGAGAGATTATGGGCAGTAGTCTCAATGGTCACGCCGGGCAGCAGAGTCTGTGACGTAGGCTGTGATCACGGATTCGTATCTATCTATCTGATCGAGCAGAAAGTCAGTCCTTATGTGCTGGCGATGGATGTCAGGGAGGGGCCGCTTGGCGCAGCCAGAAGGCATGTGGCGGAGAGAGAACTGGATGCATTCATTGAGACAAGACTGTCGGATGGTTTACATAATTATAAAGCCGGGGAGGCGGACAGCCTGGTCTGTGCCGGTATGGGCGGCAGGATGATGATGCGTATCCTGGGAGAAGACAGGGAGAAGACAGACTCCTTCCGGGAGTTGATCCTGCAGCCGCAGTCGGAGCTGGAACAGTTCCGTATCTGGCTCAGAGAGCATGGATATGGGATTACGGATGAGAAGATGGTGGAGGAAGACGGGAAGTTTTATCCGATGATGCATGTGTCGGTTGATAAGGGGAAATCCGGCAGTGTATCATATCCGGCAGGATTGTCAGAAGATTTATGTAAACTTATAGACCGCTACGGTGTAGCTCTGCTGTCTGGAAGAGACGATACCCTGAGGAAGTATTTAAGGCGGGAAGAGAGAATCTACGGAGAGATTTTGGTACAATTGCGGGAACAGGGGTTAGTCTGCAATAAAAGAAACGAAAGATATCTGGAAATAGAGACACTTCTGAGAGAATGCCGGAGGGCACAGGAATTCATGGACTGTCAGTGCCGCGCACAGCACATCCGGCCGGATTCGGACATGGAGAGAAAAGGGGGTTCTTATGGTTACGATCAAGATTAACGGGAAAGAGAGATTCTATGAAGACGGTGTACAATATGAACTGATTGCTGAGCAGTATCAGAATGAATGTACCAGCCAGATTGCGCTTGTCGAGATTGACGGTAAGATACAGGAGCTGATGAAGCGCGTCAGCCGCGACTGTGAACTTAAATTTATAACCTATGAAGATGATATCGGCCATAAGACTTATGTGCGTTCCGCGATTATGTTGATGATGAAGGCGATCAAGGACGTGGCGGGGATGGAAATGGCCGTCAGTACGAAGGTGGAATTCACGATAGGGGCGGGATATTATTGTGGGTTCCGGAACGGCATGAAGATGGATGCCGCAACGATCGAGAAGGTGAAGAACCGTATGGGAGAGCTGGCTGATATGGATCTTCTGGTTACCAAGAAGGCATATCCGGCGGAGGAAGCGGTGGCACTCTTTAAGGAACTGGGAATGAAGGACAAGGTTTCGCTGTTCCGGTACCGCAGAAGTTCCAACATTAATGTGTACTGTCTGGGTGACTATTATGATTATTATTATGGATATATGCTGCCGAGTACGGGATATATCAAATATTTTGATCTGTTTCCTTATGAGGACGGGTTGATTCTCCTGCTTCCGGAGAAAGAGGAGCCGGAGAAGCTGACGGAATTTGTCCCGAAGAATAAGCTGTTCAGGACGCTCATGGTAGCAGGTGAGTGGAGCAGAGAGATGGGCATTGATACGGTGGGAGACTTGAATGACCAGATCTGTCAGGGGAATATTTCCGATATGATTCTCGTGCAGGAGGCTCTGCAGGAGCGCAGGATCAGCGAGATCGCAAGGGACATTGCAAGACGCGAAGGCGTGAAGTTCGTGATGATAGCCGGACCGTCATCTTCCGGTAAGACGTCTTTCTCCCACAGACTGTCTATCCAGCTTCGCACCTACGGTTTGAAGCCCCATCCGATCGGGCTGGATAATTATTACCTGAACCATGACAAGACGCCGCTTGACGATGAGGGGAAGCCGGATTATGAATGCCTCGAGGCTCTGGATGTGGAGCAGTTTAACAAGGACATGAGCGATCTGCTTGAGGGGAAGAGCGTGCAACTGCCGACTTTTAACTTTAAGACCGGAAAACGGGAGTACCGCGGCAAGATCACAACTTTGGGACCGGACGATATACTGGTAATAGAAGGGATCCATGGTTTGAACGAGAAGATGTCCTATACGCTGCCGGCAGAGAGCAAATATAAGATTTATATCAGTGCGCTTACCTGCCTGAACATCGATGAGCATAACCGGATTCCGACTACGGATGGCAGACTGTTGCGCCGTATGGTCAGGGATGCCAGGACCAGGGGAGCGTCTGCCGAGAAGACAATCTCCATGTGGCCTTCTGTCAGACGGGGAGAGGAGAAATACATATTCCCCTTCCAGGAGGAAGCGGATGCCATGTTCAATTCTGCCATGACTTATGAACTGGCAGTGATCAAACAGTATGCGGAACCGCTTCTCTTTAATATCAGGCGGGGACAGCCGGAATATCATGAGGCGAAGCGGCTGTTGAAGTTTCTGGAATATTTCCTGGGTGTCAGCAGTGAGGAACTGCCGAATAATTCGCTGTGCAGAGAGTTTGTGGGCGGAAGCTGCTTTGATGTCTGATGTTATTATTCACGGTCAATATTGCGCGAGGTGTTTTTGTGTGAGTGGACCAAGGCCTGCTTTTTGTGTTGATAAAAAGGAAAAAATAGTAGATAATAAAAAAGTACACTAAGTAGAATAAATGATCGCGGCTGTACAGACGTAAGGGTACAGGTGAGGAAAGTCCGGGCTTCACAGGGCAGGATGCCGGATAACGTCCGGTGGAGGCGACTCCAAGGCCAGTGCAACAGAAAAGAAACCGCCGTACGGAACCTTCAGGGGTGACGGAAGCCGTGAAACGGCTTCGCAGTTTTGCGTAAGCAATACTGCAAGGTAAGGGTGGAATGGCAGTGTAAGAGACTACCGCCGCAGCGGTAACGCTGTGGGCTGTGTAAACCCCATCCGAAGCAAGACCGAAACGAAAGCGACAGATTGGCCCGATCTGCTTTCAGGTGGGTCGCTTGAGGTATCCGGTAACGGATATCCTAGACAGATGATCATTCACGACATAACCCGGCTTATCGTTCTGCTTAGTTTACATAAATTATTACCCTACGGAAGGGCAGGGCACAGAAAGGATTCTTTTCTGTGCCTTATGTGTGTCCGGCACGGATGACAGGAGTGAAAAGGCAGTCAGAAATGAGAGAAGGAAATGCTTTCATGATAAGGAGCAGGGCGGTATTATTTCTTTTCATATTGTATTTAATTCTGCGGCCGTTCAAAGTACAGGCGGCGCAGGAATATACGATGCCGCCGCATCTGATCCAGTCAGTATCGGAGCAGGATATCTATGAGGGCATGCTTGCGCTTGACATGCTGGTGAGCCCGGTCTTGGAAGAGGCGGATCTGCCACAGGTCCGTGAAAATATAAAAAACTGTGTTGTGCGGATTGATATGGGGAATGCTTATGGAAGCGGAATAATCTGGAAGCTGACGCCGGACAAGGTAGTCATTGCCACGAACAGGCATGTGCTGGATTACTGGCGGGATTTGGACGGCTATGTGTATTTCCCCCAGGGATATTATGTGGACGCGTGTATTTTAGGGGTATCCGGCAGGCAGGACGTGGGTTTTTTAGCAATTGACAACAGCCAGTTTACTTATCAGGAACTGGAAAGTTTGAGAAATGTTTCCACAGATGTCCTTGCTTATGAAAAGCTGGCGCAGGGAGCGGAAATGCTCTGCGCAGGTTCCGGCCCACAAGAGGGAGAAATGCTGTTCTATGAGGGAACTGTGGAGGATACAGGGCGGTATATTGCGGATCTGGATGCGTATATGCTCTATGGACACGGATATGCCAGAACAGGAATGTCCGGAGGCGGTATTTTCGACGGATACGGAAATTTGATCGGTATGATAACAGGTGGTACTTTACGGAATGAGATAGCAGGTGTGCCGCTTAATGATATAGTGGAAGCATATGAGGAGATCGCTGAGTATGGATAATGAGGAGAAGATTGAGTTTCAGGTCAGAGAGAGCCGGATCGCGCTGGTAGTGGGAGCAGCTTCCTCTGTCTTTGCGGTATTTATATTTATCATGTACCTTCTGCATCCGAAAAAGGAAGGCGGCGGGCTTCTGTTGTATCTGCCACTGCTGCTTATGCTGGTCAGCGGTGTGGTCTTTTGTATCATTTATTACAACAAAAGAGTTACGATAGATGAGATGAATATGTGTTATGTAAATTGGATGGGAAAGAAGAAGCAGTTTACACTGGATGAGATCGGTTTCTGCAAGGTAGAAATAGGTGGTGGAAAAGCAGTGCTGGTACTCTATGATTTACTCGGAGATAAGTTATGTAAACTGGATTTCGGCATGACCGGTATGGGAGAATTCCTGCAGTATCTGGTGGACAATAGGGTTGAGACAGAGTGGAATCGGGAAAGAATGGCGAAACAGGAGAAGGAGATGCTCATACCGGAACTGATTCTGAATGAAACGGCGGTATGCGAGGAAGAAATCAGCAAGTGCGCGGAAGCATTTTATAAGGAGGCAGAGCAGATCTTCAGGGACTGGGAGAAGCGGAATAAGAGATTTGAAGCAGAATGGGAGGTCGGGTTTGCCGAATATGTCATGGAGGATTTGGAGAGGAAAGGAAGAGCGTGGGAGAGGATCAGTTCCCTGGATGATGTGATGGAGAAAATACCGGAGAATTATGAATGTGTGCTGGAAGCTTATCTGAAGAAGGACGGAGAATATGTTGTGAACAGACGGGGCGAGGAAGTATCCGCACAGATTCCTTATCTGGTCAGGTGTAAATCCTATCAGATCGGGGAGGGAACCAGGATCAGGAAGTCTGCTGAGAAGATTATGGAGAAAGAGATAAGAAATTATCTGGAAATGTTGTCTAAGGAACTTCCGAAGCATAAGTACCGGACAGAGTCGCTCAGGCTGCGACATAAGCTGAGGAAGAGCGCAGGACTCCGCAGCCAGGAATACCGGCAACGGGAGTGCAGCAGTTCAGACTGATAATAATATACGGCAGGTTCAAAATATGATAGAATAGTTAGAGCCAAAATAATTACAGCATTCGGAGGCCAGGGAGCAGATGGCGGGGAAGGAATGCTGTATGTATTACGGTGGCACATGAATGATAAAATAATTAGGAGGACTGGGTATGGCATTATTTCAGATCAGTAACGATAAGATCACGATACAGGTGGACAGTATGGGAGCGGAACTGAAGTCGCTTAAAGATGTGGCGACGGGGAGAGAGTATATGTGGAATGCGGATCCGAGGTTCTGGAAGCGGACTTCTCCGGTTCTTTTTCCGCTGGTGGGTGGTTTAAAGGGTGGTGTTTACAGGCTGGATGGCAAGGAATATCCGATGGGACAGCACGGGTTTGCCAGGGATATGGAATTTAAACTAAAGAGTCAGGTGGCAAGTGAAATCTGGTTTACACTGGAGTCGGATGAGGGAACGCTGGACAGATATCCTTACCCTTTCCTCCTGGAACTGGGATATGAGCTGTCGGAGAAATCGGTTATTGTTAAATGGCGTGTTAAGAATCCTTCAGGGGATCCTATGTATTTTTCTATCGGCGGACATCCGGCGTTTCTGTGTCCTGTTGAGGAGGGGAGGAAACAGTCGGATTACAGCATCCATCTTGATGCGAAGGGGCAGGTGGCAGTCTCTATGCTGGATAATGGATTGCTGGACGGGAAGAAAATTGATTATAAGCTGGACAACGGGACTATTCCGGTGACAGAACACCTTTTTGATGGAGATGCTCTTGTGATTGAACATGATCAGGCACACAGCGTGGCGCTGGTTAAACCGGATGGGAAGGCCTACTTGACGGTAACTTTCGATGCACCGTTGTTCGGCATCTGGTCCCCGCCTAAGAAACAGGCGCCGTTTATCTGTATTGAACCCTGGTATGGAAGATGCGACAGAGTGGATTTTGACGGAGACTGGAAGGAGCGCGAGTGGGGGCAGATGCTGGAGGGAGGCAGGACCTTCAACGCGGAGTACCGCATTACAGTGGAATGACCTGGCAGACTACAGGCGGTGTTTCTGGCAGCATGGAACGGCATGGCAGAGACAGGATTACAGGGAAAGGAAAAATATGGAGATTAATAGGGCACCAATCGTGCAGTGTAGGGGACTGACGAAAACATATGGCGGTAAGACCGCTTTGAATCACATCAATCTGAATCTGGAGTGTGGCAGGATTATAGGACTGTTAGGACCTAATGGCAGTGGCAAGACAACGCTGATCAAGATAATGAACGGATTGCTGAATCCTACGGCAGGAGAGGTTCTGATCGGCGGAGCCAGGCCTGGTGTGGATACGAAATACAGAATTTCTTATCTGCCGGAGCGGAC
Source organism: Clostridia bacterium (assembly GCA_910575245.1). Taxonomy (GTDB): domain Bacteria; phylum Bacillota; class Clostridia; order Lachnospirales; family Lachnospiraceae; genus UBA3282. The sequence goes on from CAJTEN010000002.1 coordinate 176,865, forward strand.
TTATCTTTATCCCGGCATGCGGGTGGAGGAGATGATCCGGTATTTCCAGGATTTCTATCCGGATTTCAGAATGGACAGAGCTTATGATATGCTTGCAAGGCTGCAGATTGCGCCCCGGGAGAGACTTAAGAATTTGTCTAAAGGAACGAAGGAGAAGGTACAGCTTATTCTGGTGATGAGCCGGGATTCAGATCTGTATATTCTGGATGAACCGATTGCCGGTGTGGATCCGGCATCAAGAGATTATATTCTGCACACGATCGTACAGAATTACAGCAGGAATGCGACGATACTGCTCTCTACCCATCTGATCGCTGATGTGGAGAGTATTCTTGACGAGGTTGTGTTTATCAGATACGGCAGTATCGTGCTGCAGGCGGGAGCCGAGCAGATCAGGCGCAATGAAGGCAAGTCTGTAGACCGGTTCTTCAGGGAGGTGTTTGCATGTTAGGGAAACTGATGAAATACGAGTGGCAGTCTACCTGGAAGCTTCTGCTTCCGGCCAATCTTCTGATTGTTGTCATGACTTTCTTTGCATGTATAGCAATCAGGCTGAATTTTGATGATATAAGGAATGAAGGAATTCTGTTCAGTGCTGCCATGATCCTGGTGACTTACGTGGGAAGTATGTTTGTGGTTATGATCGGTACGGCGGTTTATCTGATCTATCGTTTCTATACATCTACCTTTGGAGACCAGGGATATCTGCTACACACGCTGCCGGTGGATAAGCATAATATTATCATAGCCAAAGCGGTGGTCAGTACTGCATGGGTGTTGTTTAGCAGCTTTTTGATCTATTTGTCGGTGCTGTTCATTTTTGCGAGCGAAGAAGGGGTTATACCTGAATTGATGGACAGCATGGAGGTATTTGTAGTACGGGCGGGAGGACCTTCTACCCTGTTTGCCGGAGTTATGACTCTTATAGCCTTTGTGGTATCGATTCTGGCCAGAGTGCTGAAGGTGGCAGCATGTCTTTCGCTTGGGCAGCTATCCGCCAATCATAAGCTGTTGATGTCTTTTGCGTTCTATTTTGGAATCTATTTACTGCAGCAGATTATCAGTTCCTTTTATTATGCTTTTCTCGGTCTGGTTAACAGAAGACTGGACGGATTCTATTATGGGGAGACATGGGAAGTCACATTGATTGCCGGGCTGGTCTATACGGTGCTTTTCTATGCAGTAACATGGTATACGATGGAAAAAAAGTTGAATTTGGAGTAAAAGGTTAATTCCATGCCGAAACATGATATCTGTTTTCTTGACATATCAGAAATAATTGTTATTATATAAAAGATGTCAGACAGCATAATATCTGATGATAACATGTGATATTTATTATATTTTCAGGAAAGAAAGGTGCTTTTATATGACAAAAATTGATATTGTTTCCGGATTCCTGGGTGCCGGAAAGACAACGCTGATTAAGAAGCTGTTAAAGGAGGCTCTGGCGGAGTCGAAGGTGGTGTTGATAGAGAACGAATTCGGAGAGATAGGAATTGACGGCGGTTTTCTGAAAGAAGCAGGCATAGAGATTAAGGAGATGAATTCAGGATGTATCTGCTGTTCACTGGTGGGGGATTTTGGCGCCTCTATGAGAGAGGTACTGGATACTTATGCGCCTGAGCGCATTTTGATCGAGCCGTCAGGTGTGGGCAAGCTGTCTGATGTGATGAAAGCCGTGCAGGATGCCATGGCGGACAGAGATGTGGAATTGAACAGTGCAGTTGCAGTGGTGGATGCATGCAAATGCAGGATGTATATCAAGAATTTCGGAGAGTTCTTTATCAATCAGATCGAACATGCCGGGACTGTAATTTTAAGCCGGACGGACAAACTGAGCGAAGAGAAACTGACTGCCTGCGTGGAGATGATACGGGAACACAATGCCAGGGCGGTTATTATTACCACACCCTGGGATGTGCTGGAAGGAGAGGCTATTCTGGAGACCATTGAGGGGGCTAAGGATTTGGAGGCTGAACTGATGAAAGAAGTGATGGCACATCATGAGCAGCATCACCATGACCATGGACCGGACTGTGCCTGCGGATGTCATGAGCATCATCATGAAGAGCACGATCACGAGCACCATCATCACCATCACGATGGGCACGATCACGGGCATCACCATCATGATGAACATGATCACGAGCATCATCACGACGGGCACGAACATGGGCATCACCATCATGATGGGCATGATCACGAACATCACCATCATGCGGATGAAGTTTTCACTTCATGGGGAATGGAGACGCCTGCCGTTTACAGCCGAGAAGAGATTGAACATATCCTGGCTGAACTCGACAGAGAAGAGATATATGGCATGGTATTGAGAGCGAAGGGGATGGTACCTTCCGCCGTCGGCGGCTGGATCTATTTTGACTATGTGCCGGAGGAGAGCAATATCAGGAGCGGCAAGCCTGATGTGACAGGTAAGTTTTGCGTGATTGGTTCTCAGTTAAAAGAAGATAAGCTGGCGGAGCTTTTCCGCAGATAATGATAAGCAGGGAATCGGGAAAGGCAACGTTGGTGACAGAGAAAACAGGAAGGATGTGGATGTATTTATGAAACCGGTTTACATGATCAACGGGTTTCTGGAGAGTGGTAAGACAGAATTCATCACATATACATTGGCGCAGCCATATTTTCAGGTGCGGGGCAAGACGCTGTTGATCCTGTGCGAGGAAGGTGAGAATGAATATGATGAGAAGCTGCTTAAGATGAGCCGGACAGAATTGGAATTGATCGGGAAGGAAGAAGAATTTAACAGTGCCAAATTGATTGAATTGGAGAAGAAGCACAAACCGGAACGCATCATTGTTGAGTATAACGGTATGTGGAATTATAAGGAAATGAAACTGCCCTGGCATTGGAGGATTGAACAGCAGATTACCACGATTGACGCGTCCACTTTTCCGATGTACTTTACAAATATGAAGTCCTTGCTGGCGGAACAGATACGCAAATCAGAGATGATTATTTTCAACAGATGTGATGGCGTGAAGGATCTGAGCAGTTATAAGCGTAATGTCAAGGCGATTAATCCCAAGGCTGAAATCATATTCGAGGATTCCAACGGTGAGATTAATGAGATCATGGAGGATGATCTTCCCTATGATTTGAAATCACCGGTGATTAAGTTGGACAATGAAGGGTATGGTATTTGGTACCTGGATTCTCTTGATCATCTGGAACGGTATGAGGGTAAGAAAGTACAGTTTGTGGCGATGGTGCTGAAACCCAGGGGATTTCCGAAGGGCTATTTTGTGCCGGGCAGAATGGCTATGACCTGCTGTGCTGAGGATATGGCCTTCCTGGGATTTGCCTGTGAATATGATCAGACGGAAGAGTTGAAGGAAAAGCAGTGGGTTAAGGTGACTGCTGAGGTCAGTAAGGAGTATTTTGACGATTATCAGGGAGAAGGGCCGGTGCTGCATGCAGTCAGTGTTGAGCAGACCAAGGCACCCAGGGAAGAGATTATCAGTTTTAGCTGATTCAGCAGGATACATGTAACAGCGAAGAAGAGAACTGTTATGAAAGGAATCAAGACAGAACAGAGAAAGACACATAAGGGATAGTGTTATGTGTCTTTTTCTGTAGGGGGACGTATGTTTGTCGCGAAGCATGCTGCAGAGGAAGGAGAGAAGCGGGGATGGCAGAGGAACGGGAGTTGGAGCAATTGAAAAAGCGGCTGCTGGAGCTGGCAGACCGATCTTATCAGCATGGGATCTATACTTTTACGCCATTTCTCGGGTTGTCGGAGCAGCAGGCTTTTTATGAGATACAGTGGGATGTGGATTATGCAGGAGTTGATATGGAAGGCGGCAGTCCCATGTGTGAGCGCAGGATGATCCGGTTCGGTTCGGCACAGCAGCTGGGCTATGAAGAACCTTATCCGATTCTGTGTCTTAAGGTGGAACCCCTCGCACCCAAGTTTGCGGAGCATCTGACGCACCGGGATTTTTTGGGAGCGATCATGAATCTCGGGATCGAACGAAGCACTGTGGGAGATATATTCGTACAGGGTAAGAAGGCATTTGTATTTTGCCAGGAGGGGATAGCGCCCTATTTGACACAGCATATGACGCAGGTAAGACATACACAGGTAAAATGCATGGTATCGTCCGGAGCGGAGGAACTTGCGCCGCCGGTTTTGGAGCAGATATCGGTGTCGGTTTCTTCTGCCAGAATTGACGCTGTTATATCCAAAGTGTATAATCTGCCGAGAAGCCAGAGCATGGAATTGTTTAAGGCAGGGCGGATTTATGTGAATGGCCGGATAACCGGGAATAACAGCTATACTTTGAAAGCAGGCGACGGAGTTACCGTGAGAGGATTCGGGCGGTTTGGCTATAAGGGAGAACAGGGAGAGACACGAAAAGGAAAGGTACGGATTGGTGTCGAAGTGTACAGGTAGAGCCGGAAACGCGCATCCTATGCTTGTTCCCACTTACACATAACGTTTGAGTTGAAGGTGATAGGGGTACAAGTGAGAACAGAAAGTACGAAAGGAATATGAAATCAGATGATTCAGTATAAGGCATTTCAATGGTTATTTTTCTTTTATCTCTATTGCTTTTTCGGATGGTGCTTTGAGTCAGCATATGTGTCATTGAAATCAGGGAAGCCGGTTAACAGAGGATTTATGAGAGGACCCTTTCTTCCGCTGTATGGAAGCGGCGCTATCATGATGCTGGTTGTTTCCATGCCTTTTCAGGATCACGTATTTCTGACATATATAGCAGGAGTGATTGGAGCCACTGTACTGGAATACATAACGGGCGTTATGATGGAGGCGTTATTTAAAGTCAGATATTGGGATTATTCGAACCAGAAATTTAACTTTCAGGGGCATATCTGTCTGAGCTCCTCTATAGCGTGGGGATTTCTGACGATTCTTATGACGAGGGTGGTACACAGGCCTGTGGAACGGTTTGCAATGATGATACCGGGAAATGTGCTTTTTCCGGTGACAATGCTTCTTACCGTTTATATTGTAGTTGACTTTACTTTATCATTTAAGGCTGCTATGGAGCTGCGGGATATACTGGCTAAGATGCAGCGTCTTAAGGAAGAGATCGAACGGCTGCAGCGGCGCCTGGATGTGATCATTGCCTTTAATAATGCGGAGAAGGAGCAGAGACGTCAGGAGAGCGAATTAAGCCTGGCAGAGTTGAGCCTGGGTGTAAAACAACGCTTTGCAAATTTGAAAGAGATGATTCAGAGCAAGCCTGCGGCTTATGAAGAAGGAACCAGAGAGGAGATTGCGGAACTGCGGGGCAGATTCAGCCATTATACGGAGGCGCAGAAAGGCTATAAGGAGATGCTGGGATTTTATAAGCGTGATATGATCCGTAATAATCCGACGATGGTATCTGTAAAATTCAGGAATACCTTAGAAGAGTTAAAACGTATTGTGAGCGGTGAACAGCGGGCAGATGGGGAATAACAATCTAATTACAATCTGCATTAAGAAAGATAAAGACAACTAAGTCATTCGTGCAATGACCTAATTGTCTTTATTTAATGGAATATAACGTGTCCGGTTCCGTTTGTTTGAACGGATGGATTTAATAATCTGATTCTCCATCAACTCCAGATTTCTTGCCTTTCGGCGCAGCAGGGCGCATGTCTTGTTATAAACCCAGAAAGAATATACAAGTACGTTGTTAATTTTACCTAATTTTTCTTTCGTAGTGTGTTCATAGTGGCGGCCGCCTATTATAGTGGGTTTTCCGGCAAGAACATAACCTATCAGTTCTGTTTCGGTAGTGATATGCTCCTGCAGAATCGTATAGCCAAGGCCTACACAGGCTGCCTTATGGGAATCGCTGCCACCGAAACACGGAAGATGATATTCGCTGGCAAGACGCATGGCACGCATATTGGAGTCAGCATCCTCGCAGGCGTTATAGCCTTCTATAAAGTCGAATCTCTGGTAAATATTTTGAGAAAGTCTGCCGCGCAGCGTATTGCGAATACTCAGAAATTTCTCGCCGCAGGGATGGGCAGGGCCGATAATGCCTCCGTACCGATGAACGATTTCAATTAACAGGAGAACCGGAAGCCCACGCAGCTCCAGAATAGGAAGCTTGACGCCGGTGGGCATGATGATCAGCATATGTCCGGCATCAATCGTGTCGTATTCAATACCTTTAAGCACCACAAAATGTTCAGGCTTATGGAACAGCTTCTTATAATATCGGTATGCCTTGTAGGAATCATGATCCGTGATCAACATACCCTGGTAGCCTTTCTGCTTCAAAATTTCTATATTTTCCAGTAATTCCAGTTTACAATCCGGAGAACCTTCTTTCGTGTGACAATGCATATCCAGTTTCATAGTATACTATCATGCCTTTCCTGTGATTTGATGATCTGTCTGGCTTTATGTGCTGGTATAGCCGGTACAGTAAATGAATGGACTTGTAAATTATTCTACCGCTATTATCAGAAAAAAGCCATATTTTTTTTGAACCATTTTTAACCAAAGAGAACAGTTCAGACTTTGCATTCCCTGTTACCAACCGAAGAAACCGATACCTGTTTGGCTGCTTTTACACCGATAATTGAATATATTTCTGCAGGGACCGGCGGAGGTTTGAATTGTAATATTGTTTGTGTCATAACTTGTACAATGGCTCATATATTGAGATAGGGGGGATGCAGATGAGACGGGAAGAAGTGCTGCATATGTTTCCGCAATCCATGCGAAGCAAGTGGGAAAAGGTGGCAGACCAGGCAGACAGGCTGCAGGAAATCAGGCTTCGGGTCAATGTGCCGACAACAGTGCTGATCGATAACAGAGAATTATTCGTAGATGCAGAAGGAGAGCTGTCAGACAGGCAGCCGGAAGACTCTGCCAATAGAGCGGAAGAGCTGGAGGCGGTGCTGAGGCATCTTTGCCAATACTCTGTGTATGCATTTGCAGATGAGATACGGCAGGGATTTTTGACTATACAGGGAGGGCACCGCGTAGGCCTTGCAGGACAGGTTATTCTGGAAGAGGACAACCGGATACGCAATTTGAAATACATACGTTATTTAAATATACGTATCGCTCATGAGATACGGGGTGTGTCGGACGATGTGCTCCCTCATCTTTACGGAAGAAATGGACAGGTACTCAATACATTATTGATTTCGCCTCCGGGATGCGGCAAGACAACTATGCTGCGCGACATTATCAGGCATTTGTCCAATGGAACGGCATATGGAAGGGGAGTGAATGTCAGTGTGGTGGATGAGCGATCGGAGATTGCAGGCAGTTATCTGGGGGTTGCCCAGAATGATGTGGGAATCCGGACAGATGTGCTGGATGGCTGTCCGAAACAGGAGGGCATGATGATGCTGATCCGCGCTATGGCTCCTCAGGTACTGGCAGTGGATGAACTGGGGAGCGAAGGAGATATCAAAGCGCTGCAAATGGCGAGCTGCTGCGGCTGTAAGCTTGTTGCTACCATTCATGGAAGTTCTCTTGAGGAAGTAAGGACGAAAAAATACATGTGCAATGTTATTGCAGACGGGCTTTTTGAGCGGTATCTGGTACTTACCAGGCGGAAGGGACGATGTGCAGTCGAGGGGATTTATGACGGGGAAGGGACGCGATGTTGAAAATAACAGGATGTCTGTGTATTTTGGCGGGATGTATCGGCTGGGGGATCGGCCGGGTCAGGGATGAGAGGAACAGGATTCGGCATTTGCGGGAGATGATTCGTATCATAAAGAGGATACAAAATGAGATCAGTTATGGCAGGCATACACTGCCGGAGATCTGTCTGATCCTGTCCGAATATTGCAAGACATCCTATGGAGAGTGTTTTAGAACAATCTACGAGAGGACGAAACAACAGGATGGTACCTGTCTGGAAAAGATTTGGGAAGAGGAGCTGGCACGCTCTTTACACAGAACCCGTCTGCAGGAGGAAGAGAAGGAAATTTTGATCGGCCTGCCACAGAATCTGGGGATACAGGAAGAGAAGTATCAGGCAGAAAGTATCGGACAATCCATGGACTTGCTTCTCAGAAAATGCAGACAGGCTGAGGATGCCATTGAAAATAAGTCCAGAGTAATATTCAGCCTGAGCATCCTGACAGGAGTGTTTTTGACAATTTTACTTCTATAAGGCGGAACACATAAGGAGGATACATGAGCGTAAGTCTTATTTTCAAGATAGCAGCGGTGGGTATTTTAGTCACAATATTAAATCAAGTTTTAAAACATAGCGGAAGAGAAGAACATGCGTTTATGATCAGTCTTGCCGGGTTAATCCTGGTGCTGACATGGCTTATTCCCTATATTTATGACCTGTTTGTGATGGTGCAGGAGCTGTTTACCCTGTAGATTGATAACGTAAGATATTGATCTGCGGCGTTGTGCTGTATAAGGAGAGATAACATGGAAATTATCAAGATCGGGTTTATAGGGATCGTGGGAATCCTGTTGGCGGTTCCTCTGAAAAATTACAAAGCGGAGTATGGAGTCTATATGGGGATAGCGGTCTGTCTTATTATCTTTGGTTATACTACACGGTATTTCACGGCAATTCTGTCTGCAATAAACCAGATGCAGGGATATTTAAAAAACAATTATGGTTATCTCACATTGCTTTTGAAAGCTGTCGGCGCCACATATGCCTGTGAATTCTGCGCCGGCATCTGTAAAGATGCCGGATACGGGGGAATAGCCGGGCAGGTGGAAATGATGGGAAAACTATATATTCTGCTGACCGGAATGCCTGTACTAATGACGCTGCTTGAGAGTATACAGTCGATTGCAGGCTGAGACAGATACAGGAACCTTTTTGAAGGAGTCAATGCCTTGCTTTCAAGAGAAAATTATGAATTTGCAGGAAATCCTTCATGTATGCAGCAGATACCGATGGAATATGAGAGATAACATGCGGTATAAAATGCTGGTGAAGGAGTGTATTGCGGAATGGGGAGGGGAGACCATGGGAATCGAAGAGAGCAGTCTGATATGGGATGAAATGGAGATGAGTACGGCTATGATTGACTTTCAGAAACTGTTTCCAGAATATACTTTCAGCGGAAAAGAAGTGATGGAGCTTATTCTGCAAGGGAAGCTGTGGGCGGCCGTCAAGGAATTGGGAAGTGGGATATCGGGAGTGGTTTATTCTCAGACCGGGGAAATAAAGGCATTGTTCTTTTCGATTCTGGTGTTGGGGATTGTTGCGGCATTGTTTGTAAATTTCGCGGATTTATTTCATGATCATCAGGTGTCGGATCTTGCCTTCTATTTTGTATACATGCTTCTGATGGCAGTACTTTTGAGATCTTTTGAGAGCAGTGTTGATGTAGTACGGGAGATACTGGAGTCTGTCACAACCTTTATGAAGCTTTATATTCCTACTTATATTATGGCGGTGGGGAGCGCTTCCGGCGTGGCATCGGCAGCTGTATATTATCAGGTGTTATTGTTTATTGTTTACCTGATCGAGTGGGGATATTTGACGTTCCTGCTGCCGGTGGTATATGGTTATGCGCTGCTGACGGTTATCAATGGGGTGTGGATGGAAGAGAAGCTGAGTCTTCTTCTGGAATTGCTGGGGAAGGTGACGGGCGCAAGTATTAAAGTTACGTTGGGGATTATCACGGGGTTCAGCATGCTGCAGGCAATGATATCTCCTGTTATAGATTCTATTCAGTCTTCTGTGCTCAAGAAGGCCATGGCGGCAATTCCCGGAATTGGCGGATTGACAGAAGGGATGTTCGAAATGGTGGTGGGTTCTGCGGTTCTGATCAAAAACAGTATAGGTTTGTATATTACTTTGGTTTTGATCGTACTATGCTGTGTACCGGTCCTGAAACTCCTGATTTTGGCAGGCGTGGTTAAACTCAGCGCTGCCCTGATGGGGATTATAAGTGACCGGCGCATGGTAAACTGTGTAAACCGGATGGGAGACGGAAGTATCATGTTGTTAAAAATAGCATTGTCCTCTGTGGGAATGTTTGTGATTCAGGTTGCCGTGATTACCTATACAACGAGCGGAAGGCTGTAACAGAGCGGCAATAAGACAGCATGAAAGGGCTTTGAGCAGGTATGATGCCGGAACTGTCGGGAAAGGGGAGAATGGTATGATAGAGAATATCAAACGGATCGGCTTGTTCATGATAGTGGCGCAGACAGTGATACATTTTGCGGCCGGACAGCAGTATGAAAAGTATATGAGAATAGTTGCAGGTGTTATAGTATTATTGCTTTTTATCACCCCCTTTTCCTCATACCGGGGGAATGCTGCGGAGGAATGGCAGAAGGAGTTGGAGCAGATTACAGAGAAAATGGAAAGCTATGGTAATTTGTGGCCGGAAAAGATGCCGGATATGGATTATGGATCTGAAAGAAGCATGATGCGTCAGCTTGAAAGTGAAGTGAAAAGAAAGTTACTTGATGGGACAGATTTGGCGGAATATGAAATAACAGATGTTGTGATTGAATGGGAAGGAGTGGAGGGGCGAAGCGGAAGCGTACAAGATATGCTCGTTGGAGGAATCAGGATAACACTCTGGCCCACAGCGGAATATGAAGACATTACGGCAGACAAAGAGACGGAGATTCCGATTGTAATAGAAAGAATACAGATAGGGAAGCAGCCGGGAACAGATGAGCCGGAGACAGAGAACGCAGAACAAATCAGACAATTGCAGGAGCATCGCGGTATATTTGCCGAAATTCTAGGGATAGATGAGGAGAAGGTGGAGGTGATATACGATGGAAGAGGGTAAGAAGATCATACAGAGGTTGACCGGCGGTAAGAAGCTGCAGAAAGACCAGTGCCTGATTCTTGTATTGATAGGTATCCTGCTTTGCGTGATCGCTATTCCGACAGAAAAAAAAGATTCAAAGTCCGATTTATCGAACGGAATAGATGATACAATTGATAATCATATGATTCCTGACAAGACTGATGAACCGGCTGACTATATCCAATACTGGGAAGATAAACTGGAAGAGACATTAAGCTGTGCTGACGGCGTGGGAAAGGTCAGAGTCTTGATTACCTTACAGAGTTCCGAACAGAAAATCGTGGAGAAGGACGGCCCAGAGGAATATACGGATACGGCTGAGGAAGACGGAGCCGGAGGGGTGCGCACGATCGGAGAGAGCAGAGTCGAGAAGAGTACGATCTATTCATCGGACGGACAGGGAGGAAACGTACCCTATGTGGTCATGACCATCCCGCCCTCCGTGGAGGGAGTGGTGGTGATCGCGCAGATGGCAGACCAGGTAAACATACGGCAGAATATTATTGAGGCAATTCAGGTATTATTTGATATTGATGCGAATAAGATTAAAATAGTAAAAATGAAAAAAAATCAGTGAAGGGGAGAAAAAATTGAAAAATATGATTAAGAAGAACCAGATGATGATTACGGCACTGGCGATTATGATCGCCGTAGCAGGTTACCTGAATTTTGCAGGAACTAAAGTAACGGATGAGGACCTTATGTCAGTCAACGGCGAGATTGCCACAGACGATCTGGGCAATCTGGCAGTGGGTGAGGAGGATCCTGACTATGCTTCGCTGGCGGATCTGTCTGATGAAGATCTGGAACAGGCCTCCGGAGATATTGATAGTCTGGACACTGATGTGACTATGGCAGTGAGCGGCGGTATTGACGAAGAACTGGCGGAAGCGCTGGCGGAAGAGCAGATGGAAGATGTACCCGGAGAGGCTGTATTTACTTCGGGAACCGTTTCGGAAATGTCAGGCGCTAAGATGCAGAAAGAGCAGACCAGGGCACAGAATAAGGAAACGCTCCTGGAGATCATCAATAATGCCAATATCAGCGATACACAGAAGCAGGAAGCCGTAAACAGTATGATCTCCATGACAGATATTGCGGAGAAGGAGACGGCAGCGGAGATCCTGTTGGAGGCCAAAGGGTTTGAGGATGCTATTGTAAGTATAGACGGCGAGAGTGTGGATGTGGTGGTCAATACGGCAGAACTGACAGAAGCACAGCGCGCACAGATTGAAGATATTGTGATCCGAAAGACCGGCGTGGGGGCTGAATCGATCGTTATCAGTACGGTTAACGCAAATTAAGTGCATTATTTGAATTATTATGATAGAATATATGTTGCCTGTATGAAAGAAGCATTAAAAGGTAAAGATACTGCTATGGGACATTGGCAGATTGAGGAAATTTTATTGAAGCAGCCGCTGCTCACTTATCCGGGCGAGATCCGAAGGACGTGCTGGATATATGCAGCATGACAGTGGGCAGGGGTATGCTGTGCGGCAGACTATGTTCCGTTATAAAGTTTGCCGGTATATCTATGTTATAGAATCTGGAGGATAAATTACGTGGGAAATTACGCGGAGGAGATCAACAAAAGAAGAACATTTGCGATTATATCGCATCCGGATGCAGGAAAGACAACTCTTACGGAGAAATTTCTGTTGTACGGAGGAGCGATCAATCTGGCAGGAAGTGTGAAAGGTAAAGCGACTGCAAGACATGCGGTTTCTGACTGGATGGAGATTGAGAAGGAAAGAGGTATTTCGGTTACATCGTCGGTACTGCAGTTTGAATATGACGGATTTTGTATTAATATTCTGGATACACCGGGGCATCAGGATTTCTCGGAAGATACTTACAGAACGCTGATGGCAGCAGATTCGGCGGTTATGGTCATCGATGCATCCAAGGGAGTGGAGGCGCAGACCCGTAAGCTGTTTAAGGTATGTGTCATGCGCCACATTCCTATTTTTACTTTTATCAATAAAATGGACAGGGATGCCAATGATACCTTTGAACTGCTGGATGAGATTGAGAAAGAACTGGGGATCGCTACTTGCCCGATCAACTGGCCGATCGGTTCCGGTAAAGGGTTTAAGGGCGTCTATGAGAGGGCGAGCCGGAGTGTTATCACCTATGCAGATACGGAGAAGGGAACCAGGGAAGGACATGCTACCCGGATTCCGATAGGGGAAGATGCTATGCTGACAGAGCAGATTGGCGAGGAATACAAAGTGCAGCTTCTGGACGAGATAGAGCTGTTGGATGGCGCCAGTGCGGAATATGATCTGGAACAGATACAGGCAGGTGAGCTGACACCGGTTTTCTTCGGATCAGCGCTGACGAATTTCGGGGTGGAGATTTTTCTGCGGCATTTTTTGAAAATGACTACGACACCCCTTCCCCGTAAGGCAGATAGCGGACTGATTGATCCGGTGGAACATGATTTTTCGGCATTTGTCTTTAAGATTCAGGCGAATATGAATAAGGCGCACAGGGACAGAGTTGCTTTTATGCGTATCTGCTCAGGCAGATTCGACTCCGGTGCCGAGGTGAAGCATGTACAGAGCGGCAAGGTCATGCGTCTGTCACAGCCGCAGCAGATACTGGCGGACGAGCGTAAGATTTTAAGCGAGGCATATGCGGGAGACATTATCGGGGTATTCGATCCGGGGATTTTTGCTATCGGGGATACGATCTGTATGCCGAAAGAACAATTTATATATGAAGGGATACCTACTTTCGCACCGGAGCATTTTGCAAGGGTACGGCAGGTAGATACGATGAAAAGAAAGCAGTTTGTGAAAGGAATCACGCAGATTGCACAGGAGGGTGCTATCCAGATCTTTCAGGAATTCAATACGGGTATGGAAGAGATCATCGTAGGTGTGGTTGGCGTACTGCAGTTTGATGTTTTGAAGTACCGGCTGGAAAACGAATATAATGTTGAGATCAGGCTGGAAAATCTCCCTTATGAACATATCCGTTGGATTGAGAATAAAGAAATTGATTTGGATAAGCTGACAGGCACTTCGGATATGAAGAAGATCAAAGATCTGAAGGGTAATCCACTCTTGTTGTTTGTAAATCAATGGAGCGTCGGTATGACACAGGAGCGGAATGAGGGATTGGTTCTGGCTGAATTCGGACGGAATTAAGTGCGGATAACGTGCCGGCTGTGCTGATGAGAGGGTGTGCATATGAAAAGAACAGGTTTCTTATTAACCGGTATGCTTATTGTCACAGGGTGTCTGGCTTATGCCTGGCGGACATTGCCGCGTCAGGAAAGTGACTTATATGTACAGGAGAATCTGGGAGCGAGGCAGGAGGAGAGTGAACCTGCAGAGCAGGTGATCCAGCGGGAAAAGGAAGACGGGTATGCTTACGGCAAGCTTTCCGGGGAGAAGCAGGAATTATATCTGGAAATCAGGGATGCCCTGGTCCATTTTGAAGAGGATGTGAAATTGTCAAGCTGCGATAAAGAAGAGATTTCTCATGTTTTCCAGTGTGTGCTGAATGACCATCCGGAAATTTTCTATGTGGAAGGATATACTTATACGGAATATACATTGGGGGATATTCTGAAGAAGATCACTTTCACGGGCTCTTATCATTACAATCAGGAAGAAATCGCAGAAAAACAGAAATTGATAGATAGCTATGTAAACCAATGTCTGAATGGTATGCCGGAGAATGCGGATGAGTACACGAAAGTAAAGTATATCTATGAATACCTGATCCATCATACAGAATATGATGCGGCAGTGGAAGATAATCAGAACATATGCTCTGTGTTTATTGAAGGCAGATCAGTATGCCAGGGATATGCCAAGGCAACGCAGTATCTTTTGAGCAAGGCCGATGTGTTTGCTACATTGGTACTGGGGCGTGTGGTTGGCGGTGAAGGGCATGCCTGGAACCTTGTGAAGATAGATGGACAGTATTATTATGTGGATACGACATGGGGAGACGCATCATATCAGGCGGTAGGCGGTGCGTCCGGTTATCCTGGGGAAAAGATTCCGACGATCAATTATGATTATCTGTGTGTACCGACAGAGCAGATGAATCTGACGCATACGCTGGATAATGTGGTGGATTTACCCGAATGCCATTCTATGGCGGCAAATTATTATGTGCGGGAAGGCTTCTACTTTACAGAGTGGAATGAGGAACAGGCAGGGAGGATCTTCCAGGAAGAATATGAAAAAGGCAGCGCCTATGTGACCTTAAAGTGTGCAAGCGATGCGGTGTACAGCCAGATGCAGGAGGCACTGATCGAACGGCAGGAGGTTTTCCAATATCTGGATTGTCCGGAAGGAGTGGTTTCCTATTCGGATAATGAGAAACAATATAGTATGAGTTTTTGGCTTTAATGAGAATGGCACTAGGCAAGAATGATAAAATTTGATATACTTATTCAAGGTTAAATACCTGTGATAATATAGTGAATGGATTGTTTGGAAATAGGAGACGGATATGGAGCAGGAATTATCTAAGAATACTTACGTATTGCAGGACGATGAGAAAATAGGTACAGTCAAGATTGCGGATGATGTAGTTGCAATGATCGCGGCACTGGCTGCTACAGAGGTGGAAGGCATTGCGGCCATGAATGGGAATATGGCGAAGGAACTTCTGAGCAGAGTAGGGGTCAAGGGACTTGCTAAGGGCGCGAGGGTAGAAATATTCAATAAGAAGGTCAAGGTGGAACTGGCTATTGTGATGGAGTATGGCTTCAATATCCCTGCGACATGCCAGCGTGCACAGAGTAAGGTGAAGAGTGCGATCGAGAATATGACGGGGCTGGAAGTGACAGATGTTAATATCCGTATTGCCGGTATTAATGTATCTAAAGATAAATAACGCTGCAGTTCGGCCAGGTTTGTGCGTTTACTGTGTTGATTATGTCATAGAACAGAGAAGCCGCCTGAAAAAGAATGAGGGACCAATATGAGCAGAAGAGAACTGCGGGAGCAGATATTTAAACTGTTGTTCCGTGTGGAATTTAATACGCCGGAGGATATGCCGGAACAGGAAGCATTTTTCTTTGCGCAGGAGGATGCCGCAAAGGGAGAGGATGCCGGGTATATTTCGGACAAGTATAATAGGATTTGCCAGAAGCTTCCGGAGATAGACCGGATGCTGGACGAGAAGGCGAAGGGCTGGAATACGGCCCGGATGAGCAAGGTGGATCTGACGATTTTGAGACTGGCTGTCTATGAGATGAAATACGATGATTCCGTACCTGACCGGGTTGCGATTAATGAGGCGGTAGAGCTTGCCAAGAAATTCGGCCAGGATGCTTCGTCTGGCTTTGTTAATGGAATTCTTGCGAAATTTGCATAAACAGACAGGTGTCAATATGCAGAATGTATATACAGTTGCACAAATCAATTCTTATATAAAAAATATGTTCACGCAGGATTATATGTTGCAGTCTATTATGGTGAAAGGTGAAGTAAGCAACTGCAAATATCATTCCTCTGGACATATTTATTTTACATTAAAGGACGCAAAAGGAACGATAGCGTGTGTTATGTTTGCATCCAGCCGCAGTGGCCTTAACTTCAAGCTGCAGGAAGGACAGCAGGTCGTAGTGGGCGGCAGTGTGGATGTCTATGAACGGGATGGCAAATATCAGCTGTATGCAAGGCAGATCCGGCTGGATGGGGCAGGAGCGCTCTATGAGAAGTTTGAAAGGTTGAAACAGGACCTGGAAGAGCGGGGGATGTTTTCGGCACAGTATAAACAGCCGATCCCAAGGTATATTCACAGGCTTGGTGTAGTAACGGCGGCCACGGGAGCGGCCGTCAGGGATATTATTAACATTGCCGGCAGGCGTAATCCTTATGTACAGATTATTCTGTATCCTGCTATTGTCCAGGGTGAGGCAGCTCCGGAAAGTATTGTGAATGGGATCCATGCCATGGAGCATGTGGGTGTGGATACCATTATCGTAGGCAGGGGCGGCGGCTCTATTGAAGATTTATGGGCATTTAATGAGGAAGTGGTGGCGCAGGCTATTTTTGATAGCCCTATTCCGATTATTTCGGCTGTAGGGCATGAGACGGATACGACTATCGCAGATTTTGTGGCAGACCTGCGGGCGCCGACGCCGTCGGCAGCCGCAGAACTGGCAGTCTATGATATCGAACAGCTGCAGGATAAGCTGGCAGAGTATGCTTATACGATGCAGCATATGTGCCGGCGGGTGATCAGGCATTACCGTCAGGAAGTGGAGCAGTACAGTGTGAGCATGCGGCACTTAAGCCCACTCAATACTATAAGGACCAGGAGAACACAGGCGATGTCATTGGAAGAACGGCTGCAGAATCTGATGGCGGGACGCTTGCGGGACAGCAGACACAGATTCGCGATTTATGTGGAGCGGATGAAAGGATTGTCACCTTTGGATAAGCTGAATCAGGGCTATGCCTATGCTGCAGATGACCAGGGAAGGACTCTTTCATCGATCGGGCAGGTTTCCGTGGGTGATCTGATGACAGTTTATGTGAAGGATGGAAGGCTGCGGGCGAAGATTACCGATAAACGGCAGGAAGAAAATTTCAGTTAAGAAATTCAGCAGATACAGTCTGACAGGTTTGAGAAGAGACAGAGGTAGATATGAATCAAATGGAACAGGACAGAGAGGAACAGGAAATCTCCCTTGAGGAGGTATTTGCGCAGATTGAAGAAGTGATCGCGCATCTTGAGACAGAGGAGATAACACTGGAGGAATCTTTTCAGGAATATAGCAGAGGCATGCAGCTGCTTAAGCATTGCAACAATGCAATTGACAGAGTGGAGAAGAAGGTACTTCAGATCAATGAGAATGGTGGGTTGGATGAATTTTAAGGAAGAACTGGATCAGAAAACAGTGAAATTGGAAGCAATGCTGCAGGGGTATCTTCCGGCGGAGGAAGGATATCGTGCTAAGGTGGCGTCAGCCATGAATTATTCGGTCATGGCAGGCGGCAAACGGCTGCGTCCGCTGATGATGGCGGAGAGCGCTGCATTATTTACGGATACTGGAGAGGTATGGGAAGAAGTTGCTGATGCGGAGAAGGCATTGCCTTTGTTTATGGCGGCGTTGGAGATGATACACAACTATTCTCTTGTGCACGATGACCTTCCGGCGATGGATAATGATGAGTATCGCAGAGGACGTAAGACAACCCATGTTGTCTACGGAGAGGGAATGGCGGTCCTGGCGGGAGACGGCCTGCTTAATTATGCTTTTGAGACAGCGGTACGCGCATTTGCGGGAGCGGAAACGACAGAGGAGTTTCGCAGAATAGCATATGCCTTGAAAATATTGGCCGGTAAAGCCGGATTAGACGGCATGATCGGCGGACAGTGTGCCGATCTGGAGGCTGAGGAGCTTGGCGGAAATGTGACGGGGGATATGCTTATCTATATTCATGAGCATAAAACGGCGGCTCTGATCCAGGCGGCAATGACGATAGGGGCGGTCCTGGCGGGCGCTTCCGGGGAAGAAATTGCGGCATTGGAGAGATGTGCCTATAATATTGGTATTGCTTTTCAGATTCAGGATGATATTCTGGACGTAACAAGTTCGCTGGAAGTACTGGGCAAGCAGGTGGGCAGCGATGAGAAGAATCATAAGCTGACTTATGTTGCCATGCATGGTTTGGAGGAGTCAAGGGGGCAGGTGGAGAAGCTGTCTGAGGAGGCAATAGCAATTCTCTCTTCTTTTCCGCACAGAAATCAGTTCCTGGAGGAACTTGTGGAACAACTGATCAGCAGGGAGAAGTAAAGGATATGGTAACAGTGAGGCCCAAGGCTGATCTGTTGCAGGATATACCACGCTGGAGGTTTAATATGCTATTAGAGAAAATCGAACAGGCGAATGACATTAAACAGATTGCAGAAAGTGATTATGGCGTACTGGCACAGGAGATCAGAGAGTTTTTGATCCGGTCCATCAGTGAGACAGGAGGACATCTGGGCTCTAATCTGGGCGCAGTGGAATTGACCATGGCACTGCATCTTTTTCTGAACCTGCCGGAGGATAAGATTATCTGGGATGTAGGGCATCAGTCCTACACCCATAAAATTTTGACAGGAAGAAGAGACGGCTTCGTTAATTTACGTAAATTTGGAGGCATAAGTGGTTTTCCGAAGCGGAAAGAAAGTGAATGTGACTGTTTCGATACCGGACACAGTTCCACCTCTGTCTCAGCAGGATTGGGTATGGTCAAAGCGAGAGATATCCGGGGTGAGAAGAATACGATTATATCAGTGATCGGCGACGGTTCGCTGACCGGCGGTATGGCATATGAAGCGCTCAATAATGCCTCCAGGCTGGAAACTAATTTTATTATTGTATTAAATGACAACAACATGTCTATATCGGAGAATGTGGGCGGTGTATCCAAATATCTGAATAACATCAGAACTGCTGATATGTATCTGGATCTGAAGGAAGGAGTCTATAATTCTCTTCATGGTAAATCCAAGTATGGAGACAAGGTGGTATCCCGGATCAGGCGTGCCAAGAGCAGCTTCAAGCATCTGGTAGTGCCGGGAATGCTTTTTGAGGATATGGGAATTACCTATCTGGGACCGGTGGACGGGCATAATATTTCTGCAATAGTCCATCTTCTCGGGGAGGCCAGGAAGATCAGGGGAGCTGTACTTCTGCATGTTATCACCCAGAAGGGAAAAGGGTATGCACCGGCGGAGAGACATCCTGCCAGGTTTCACGGGGCGGAGCCATTTGATATTGAGACAGGGATTCCCAGCAAGCCGCAGTGTAAGGCTAATTATACGGATATTTTCTCCACGGTTATGTGTAAGCTTGGGCAGCGTGAGGAACAGGTGGTGGCGATCACAGCCGCCATGCCGGATGGAACCGGGCTGAAACGTTTCCGGAATATGTATCCGGACCGGTTCTTTGATGTGGGTATTGCGGAAGAACATGCGGTAACGTTTGCAGCCGGGCTGGCAGCCGGAGGGCTCAGGCCCATCGTGGCGATTTATTCCTCCTTTTTACAGAGAGCTTACGATCAGATTCTGCACGATGTATGTCTTCAGAATCTTCCGGTTATTTTTGCCATTGACAGAGCGGGTCTGGTAGGCAGTGACGGCGAGACCCATCAGGGGATCTTCGATCTTTCGTATCTGTCATCCATACCTAATATGCATATTATGGCGCCTAAGAATAAATGGGAACTTTCCGATATGATGAAATTTGCGCTTGCTTCCGCTATGCCGATAGCAATTCGCTATCCGCGGGGAGAAGCTTTTGACGGACTGAGAGATAACCGTGCGCCTGTGGAATACGGCAGGAGTGAGGCTATTTATGAGGAAGAGGATATTATGCTGTTTGCTGTGGGCAGCATGGTAAAGGTTGCCCTGGAGGTGCGGGGACAGCTTAAGGAGAGAGGTTATTCCTGCTCTCTGACGAATGCGCGGTTTGTGAAGCCGATAGATGAACAGGCAGTCAGGGATGCCTGCAGAGAGCATCGGCTGATCGTGACCATGGAAGAAAATGTGGCAAGCGGTGGTTACGGTGAGAAGGTGAGAGCGTATGTGGATGAGATCGGTGCAGATGTGAAGGTGATCAATATAGCGGTTCCGGATGAATATGTGGAACATGGCAATGTAGAACTGTTGAAGCGTGAGATTGGAATCGATGCCGATTCCATTGTGTTGAAGATTATGACCTGTTATGTGTCTATGGCAGGGGAGAAAACTAACATATGAAAGAGAGACTTGATGTCATCCTTGTAAAACAGGGATTTGCTTCTTCCAGAGAGAAAGCCAAGGCACTGTTGATGGCTGGGAACGTCTTCGTGGACGGGCAGCGGGAGGACAAAGCCGGAACGGCCTTCGATGAGGGCAAGATTCATATAGAAGTAAAAGGAAACAGCATGAAATATGTAAGCCGCGGCGGATTGAAATTGGAGAAGGCAATGGAACAGTTTCCGATCGTGCTTGCACATACGGTTTGTATGGATATCGGCGCCTCTACAGGCGGATTTACAGACTGCATGCTGCAGAACGGGGCAGAACGGGTGTATGCCGTCGATGTAGGGCATGGACAGCTGGCATGGAAGCTGCGCAGTGATGAGCGGGTAGTCTGTATGGAGAGGACTAATTTTCGCTATGTGACACCGGAAGATATCGGCCAGAAGATTGATTTCGCATCCGTGGACGTTTCTTTTATCTCTTTGACGAAGATTCTGATTCCGGCCAGAAATCTGCTGAAACCGCAAGGCCATATGGTATGCCTTATCAAACCGCAGTTTGAGGCAGGCAGAGATAAAGTGGGGAAAAAGGGAGTCATCCGGGATTCTGCGGTACATGAGGAAGTAATCCGCAAGGTGGTAGACTATTCTGATCTGGCCGGATTTGCAGTAAAAGGACTGACTTATTCACCGATCAAGGGACCGGAGGGAAATATAGAGTATCTGATCTACCTGGAAAAGAGAATGGATATTACAGAAGAAATCAGGGAGATGTCGGAAGCTTGTGCGGAAAGTGTGCTTCGCAGGATCATAGAAGAGAAGAGCGGTGCGGCATATGGACCGGATATGGAGAAGATAATTCTTTCTGTTGTATCTGATGCGCATAGCGCTCTGGATGAGGCAAGATAGGAAATGAGGTATTTTTATCTGATCGCAAATGAGGTGAAAGATCCTGACGGATTTTATACTCGGAGAATAATGGCATATTTGGGGGCTCGGGGCGCTGAGGTGAAGTGTATAGACAATAAAATATTGTCTCAGGATCTACATACATCAAATATACATAGGCGGGACGAGACTGACTGTATTCTGGTGCTTGGAGGGGACGGGACACTGCTTCGTGCGGCCAGGAATATGATAGACAGTGATATTCCGCTGTTGGGGGTCAATCTGGGAACGTTGGGATATTTGGCAGAGGTGGAGATTGCAGCCATAGACGAAGCATTGGATAAGCTGCTTGCGGATCAGTTTACGCGGGAAGAGCGGATGATGCTGGCCGGGCAGGTGAAGAGACAGGAAACGACAGAAGAGAATTTTGCTCTGAATGATATCGTGATATCCAGGTGCGGTTCCCTGCAGGTCCTGACTTTTCATATCTATGTGAACGGACAGTTTCTGAACAGTTACAGCGCCGACGGTATGATTGTGGCGACGCCGACCGGTTCTACCGGTTATAATATGTCTGCAGGAGGACCTATTGTAGAGCCGGGAGCCAGACTTCTTCTGATGACGCCGATCTGTCCTCATACTTTAAATACAAGAAGCATTGTTTTAGCGCCCGATGACGAGATCAGAATAGAGATTCCGGAAGGAAAAGACGGGCGGCTGCAGACGGTGGAGGCCAATTATGACGGAAGCCATAAGGCCCGGCTTAAGACTGGCGAGAGCATCGTGATCCGCAGGGCGGATAAGACAACGGGAATCCTGAAGCTGAATACGGAAAGCTTTCTGACGGTTCTGCATAAGAAGATGAGTGAATAAGCAGGTAACGGGACACAGGATTATGAAAAAGAAGAGACATGAAAAAATAATTGAATTGATCGGACAGTATGAGATTGAGACGCAGGAGGAACTGGCCGACAGACTGCGTGATGCCGGATATCAGGTGACGCAGGCGACGGTGTCCCGCGATATCAGGGAATTGAAGCTATCGAAGATTTCCGGCGGCAACGGCAGGCAGAAGTATATTGCATTTACTACAGAGGAGGCGCATCTGGGCGATAAGTATATCAGAGTGCTGAAGGAAGGATATGTGTCCATGGAGCTGGCGCAGAATCTGTTGGTTATGAAGACGGTATCCGGTATGGCTATGGCTGTGGCGGCTGCGGTGGATGCGCTGAAGCTGGAGGAGATCGTAGGCTGTATTGCCGGTGACAATACCATTATGATGGCGATGCGCACCGAAAATGCAGCGGCTCAGGTTATGGAGCAATTAAGAGGTATGATAGAACAATAATATATAAGATGGTGGGATGACTTATTGAAACAGGATGTATCGCCTGAGGTAATGCGGGAATATGTTATCGCACCGGCAATTATGTATTTAAGTGACCGCTGCGGTAGAGAGGTCATGCCCGGAGAGAGGTTACGGCCTGCAGTGTTAAAGAGGGCTGTGACGGAGAGAATACATAAGAGGTGACAAATGTTACAAAGTTTATACGTGAAAAATCTGGTTTTAATTGACGAGGCTGAGGTTGACTTTGGGGAAGGCCTGAATATCCTTACCGGGGAAACAGGTGCGGGAAAATCCATTATTATCGGATCCATCAATCTTGCGCTGGGCGCTAAAGCGGACAAAGATTTGATCCGCACCGGGGCAGAATATGCGCTGGTGGAGTTGGTTTTTACGGTAGATCAGCCCCAACAGCTTGCGGCCATACAGGCACTTGAGCTTCCGGTGGAGGATGGCCAAGTCATTTTGCAGCGCAGGATTATGCCCAACCGCAACGTCTGTAAGGTATGCGGGGAGACGGTAACTGCCAGACAGTTAAAGCAGCTGGCGGGAATTTTGATTGATATCCACGGCCAGCATGAACACCAGTCGCTGCTGCAGCCCGCAAAGCAGCTGGAGATACTGGATGCCTATGCTGGAGAGAAATTGTTGTCCCACAAGGAGGCATTAAAGGATATCTATGGTCAGTACCATGAAGCAATGGAAGAACTGTCACATAATGAGGTGGATGAAGAAACACGTAAGAGGGAGGCCGCGCTGGCAGAGTTCGAGTGCCAGGAGATTGAGGAAGCAGCACTGGTACCGGGAGAGGACGAGGAAGTCGAGCAGGTTTATCAGAAATTGGTCAACAGCCAGAGGATCAGGGATGCGGTAAGCATCGCACATGCGCTCTGCGGGTATGAGGAAAGCGGTACCGGAAGCAACGTAGGGCGTGCGCTTCGGGAGATCAGATCGGTGTCTTCCTATGATGATGTTCTTAAGGAGTTTGAGCAGCAGCTGCTGGATATAGATAGTCTGCTCAATGACTATAACCGGGGAATAGCGGATTATTTGTCTGAGCTGGAGTTTGACGGGGAGCTTTTTGACCGTACGGAGAAACGCCTGAATCAACTGAATCATTTAAAGACAAAATATGGCAATACGATAGAAGATATTCTATCGTACCGTGACCAGGCGGAACGTACTCTGGAAAAATACAGAGATTATGATACCTATCGTATGGAACTGACTAAACGTGCAGATACTTTAAAGGGAGAGGCTCTGGCAGTCTGTGCCAGAATATCGGATATCCGCAGCCGCAGTGCGGCCAGATTGTCGCGGGAGATGAAGAAAGCGCTTATCGATCTGAATTTTACGGAAGTGAAATTTGAGATCCGTGTGGATGCATCGGAAGAGCTGGTCAGCAGAAACGGTTATGATCAGGTAACCTTTTTAATTTCGGCCAATACCGGAGAAAAACTCAGAGAACTGGCTCAGGTGGCCAGCGGCGGAGAATTGTCACGTATTATGCTGGCTCTTAAGACGGTGCTTGCGGATAAGGATGCGATAGAGACTCTTATTTTCGATGAAATCGATACAGGCATCAGTGGAAAGACCGCATGGAAGGTTTCTGAAAAAATGGGTATACTTGGAAGAGGACATCAGCTTATCTGCATCACGCACCTTCCTCAGATAGCGGCGATGGCAGACCGGCATTTCTGTATTGAGAAGAAGGTGGAGGATAAACGTTCGGTTACGGGAATCAGAAAACTTGCGGAAGAAGAGAGCGTTGCGGAGGTGGCCAGAATGCTGGGCAGCGACAGCATTACAGAAAATGTGATGAACAATGCAAGAGAAATGAAAGATTTGGCAAGAAAAACAAAACAATACTAAATTAAAATCGAAAAAATTTCACATACTAGAAAGGACATGCTTAATGTATGTCCTTTTTCGTGTATTTTACAGGAATATATGGTTATTACTCTAAAGAATAGATAGGAGATGTGGAAAATTGAACCGATCAATAGATATGACAAAACAGCAGGAGAGAACATACAGGATCTTCTTATATCTGGTGCTTGCGGCGGCAATGATCGCACTTACAGTGACCGCATATCTGACCTATTGGAATAAAATACCGTCAACGATTAAGATTCGTGCAGGAGTGGAGCAGGAACTTGATTTCAAAGTTCCTGTATCGGGAGAAATCTACCGGATCAGCGAGGAAGCGGCCGCACCGGTTTCTTCTCTGACAGGGGAAGAGGAGAATGGCGCAAAGGAACAGGCTGCCGAGAGTATCTCAGACAGTGTGGAGAGCATTCACGTAGATTTTGCACATACAGTGAAATTCAAGGCCAATGAGATTGATACTTATCAGATGGATCTGAAATTGTTTGGAATTCTTCCTTATAAAAATGTGGATGTGGAAGTGATTCAGGATAAGATGCTGATCCCTTCCGGTATTCCGATCGGCATTTATGTGAAGACAAGCGGTGTGCTGGTGGTGGGAATCGGAGAATTTGAGAACAGTGACGGGAAGAAAGTATCTCCGGCGAAATATGCACTGCAAAAGGGTGACTATATTCTGAAGGTAAACGGGGAGGAGATGGAGAATAAGAAACATTTTATCAGGACGGTGGAAGAGTCCGAAGGCAAGGATCTGGTGCTTACGATTAAGAGAAACGGAGAGATAACAGATATTATGGTAACGCCGGATACCAATCAGAACAGGGAGTGGAAGATGGGAATCTGGGTCAGGGACAATGCACAGGGAATCGGGACATTGACTTATGAAGATACAGATAATTCCTTCGGGGCTCTGGGACATGGTATCAATGATGTGGACACTTCCCTTCTGATGAATCTGGAGGAGGGAACACTCTACAGGACGGAAATCGTGGGAATTACCAGAGGTTCCAACGGCAGTCCGGGAGAACTGACCGGTTACATCGAATATGACAGTGAAAACATAATCGGTGAGATTACGGAGAATACAACGGAAGGCATTTTCGGTATTTGTGATGAGGAGGTAGGACAAGAATCATCCTTTGAGCCGATTCCGATTGCGTTGAAACAGGAGATTGTATTGGGTCCGGCCCAGATCATCTGTTCTGTCACGGGAGAGCCGGAATTCTATGATGTGGAGATCGTGGAAGTGAATCTGGAGCGGGATAATATTAACAGGGGGATTGTCGTGCAGGTGGTGGATGAGAAGCTGCTGACACTTACCGGTGGAATTATACAGGGGATGAGCGGCAGTCCCATTATTCAGAACGGTAAGCTGGTGGGTGCGGTGACCCATGTGCTTGTGCAGGACTCCACAAGGGGGTATGGCATTTTTATTGAAGAGATGCTGGGTCATTGAGTTTATGGTAATACCGGTCTCGAGATCAGAGAGACCAACTGAGCACTGTTTATGATAAAAAAGAAAGCGAGGATCATATGAGTAATCATTTAGCGGATCAGAGCAGTCCGTATCTTATGCAGCATGTTGATAATCCGGTGGACTGGTATCCCTGGGGCGAAGAGGCTTTCTCAAAAGCACAGAAAGAAGATAAGCCGGTCTTTTTGAGTATTGGTTACAGTACCTGTCACTGGTGCCATGTTATGGCCCACGAGAGTTTTGAAAGTGAAGAGATTGCAGAGATACTGAACCGGCATTTTGTTTCTGTCAAGGTAGACCGGGAGGAAAGGCCGGATGTTGACAGTGTGTACATGTCTGTCTGTCAGGTATTTTCGGGAAGCGGAGGATGGCCCATGAGTATTTTTATGACGGCCGGACAGAAGCCGTTTTTTGCAGGTACTTATTTTCCGCCTGTGACCCGGCACGGTATGATCGGTTTTCGGGAGCTGCTCCTTACGATTGCCGAAAAATGGGAAAACGAAAGAGAAGGTTTATTCGAGGCAGCGGAAAGTATTGTGGCGCAGATCAATACAGGCCAAAATATTAGTAAGGTTTCCGTGCACACATGTGAATTACGGGAAAGGATTGAAGAAAGGCTGCCTGAACAGGCAGCTGAAATATTGTCGGAAAGCTTTGACAGGCAGTATGGTGGATTCGGACAGGCTCCCAAGTTCCCTGTGCCGCACAATCTTATATTTCTGATGATATATGCTTATCTGCAGGCAGATGGCATGGAGGAACTGCAAAGCAATGAAATGTTCGGGCAGGTAAAGACAACACTGGAGCAGATGCGGCGGGGCGGAATTTATGACCAGATAGGCCATGGATTTTCGCGTTACTCTACGGACCGGTTTTATCTTGTACCGCATTTTGAGAAAATGCTGTATGATAATGCACTGCTGATTATGGCATATGCCGCGGCATACCGTATGTCCGGAGAAACTGTTTTCAGAGCTACGGCAGAGGAGACAGCTGCCTATGTGCTGAGGGAGATGACAGGAGAAAACGGTGAATTCTATTCCGCCCAGGATGCCGACAGTGACGGTGAGGAAGGTAAATTCTATGTATGGAGTATTAAAGAGATATGTGAGGTATTAGGGGAAGAAAAGGGCAGACAGTTCTGTGAGTACTACAATATCACGGAGCAGGGCAATTTCGAAGGCAAAAATATCCCTAACCTGTTAAACGGAAATGAGATTTCGAATCGATTTGAAGAGGAAAGGAAGCTTCTGTATTCTCACCGGGAATCACGGGTCAGGCCACAGCTTGATGACAAAATTCTCACAGCATGGAACGCGCTCATGATCTGCGCAATGTCCCTGCTCTACCGGGTCACCGGAAAGAAGGAATATCTTTCAACTGCCGAAAAAGCAGAGAGATTTCTGTCAGGGCAGCTTATGGAAGGCAACATGATATACGTGGGGTGCCGGAACGGCGTGCGCTTCGGAAAGGGATTTCTGGACGAGTATGCTTATATGGCAGCAGCTTATCTTTCGCTCTATGATGCAACGGCCAACCAGGCATATTCAGATCGTGCGGAAGCAGTATGCAAGGAGGCAGAGATACAGTTTGCGGATGAACAGGGCGGGTATTTCCTGTACGGAAAGCAAAACAGCAATCTGATCATACGGCCCAAGGAGACTTATGACGGGGCATTGCCAAGCGGTAATTCAGTTATGGCATACTGTCTCGTGCGACTGCTTCGGCTCAGGCAGAAAGAAGATAAGACCGAGGACAGACTGGACGTTGAAAGACAGCTTGCGTTTTTATCAGGAGAGGCAGTATCATATCCTGCGGGATACAGCATGTTCCTGATTGCGCTGCTTTATTATCTGTATCCGCCGCAGAGGATTACAGTGGTGTTGAACGAAACCGACAGTGCCGCGCGGATAATGGCTCAGATGCCGCTGTATGCGGATGTCACGGTCTTGGAACGGGAGAACGCAGATTATTCGCTGCTTCATGGCAGCACCACTTATTATATTTGCAAGGGGCATACCTGTCTTCCGCCAACGAATCAATTGCCGGAATATATACGATATGAACAGTAACTTTTTGCGGCAGCCGGGCATAACCTGATAAAAAAGGTATGTGGGTAAGCCAGGAAATGAATTATGGCATATAGAGATTATAAACCGGAGATCGGTACAGTTGTCAATATTACGCGGGGGAATGACTGCTGCAGTCAGATGATGACACTTCGTACAGCAAACGGGATTGCCAATTTCATGGTAATGTCAGATACGTGGGTGATTGACAGCAGACAGTTGCGGCCGGGGCTCAGGGTGGCGGCATTTTATGATGCATCCCTTCCGGTACCGTTAATTTTTCCGCCGCAGTATCGGGCACAGATCGTCACAATCCTCGGCAGAGACGAACAGATTATGCTTAACGAATTTGACCGGAATCTGACAGCAAGAGACAACTCCCTGCAGCTTAATATTGCAGCAAGCACGGAGATTGAGACGCTTAATGGCCAGAGAGTAAACTGCAGTCTCGGAAATCAGGTACTGCTGGTTTATTATACGGCGACAACCCGGAGTATACCGCCGCAGACAACGCCCAGGAGGATAGTAGTCCTGGGCTGAGGCAGCTGCTATTGAAACAGCAGGCTTATTAGAATCCACAGGTTCGGTATGGTGAGAATCTGTGGATTCTTTGATTTTGCAAATTTGCGGCAATCTTTTTCTATTTTATATGATATTCGAACATATTTTCTGTTATAATAAATATACAAAAATCTGTGGCGTTTGTGCCGGGGCTGACATGTAGGTGCAAACAGGAAAACAGATCAGGGAGGGCTGACAATGAGTGAGAGACAGCATACCTATATTGCAATTGATTTGAAATCTTTCTATGCATCCGTAGAGTGTGCGGAGCGCGGGTTAAACCCTCTTACAACGAATTTGGTTGTAGCGGACTTGGAGCGGACGGAGAAGACGATCTGTCTTGCGGTATCCCCGTCACTGAAGGCTTATGGCATATCGGGCAGGGCAAGGCTGTTTGAGGTGGTGCAGAAGGTGAGGGAAGTAAATGCGGAGCGCCTGGGAAGGGCGCCCGGAAGGAAATTTACCGGCACTTCTTCCTCTGCCCCGGAGCTTGCGGGTCATCCGGAACTGGAAGTGTCCTATATCACGGCCCGGCCCCGGATGGCGCTTTACATGGAATACAGTACGATGATCTATAAGATCTATTTGAAATATATTGCCCCGGAGGATATGCATGTCTATTCTATCGATGAAGTTTTCATGGACGTGACAGGTTATCTGGATATCTACCATATGACCGCGAAAGAACTGGCGGCCGGGATTGTGCAGGATATTCTTGACACTACGGATATTACTGCCACGGCAGGAATCGGCACGAACCTGTATCTGTGTAAAGTGGCAATGGATATCGGGGCGAAGCATGTTATGCCGGATGAAAACGGTGTCCGTATCGCGCAGCTGGACGAGATGAGTTACAGAAGGCTGCTGTGGGATCACAGGCCGCTGACCGACTTCTGGAGAGTGGGGCGCGGTTATCAGAAGAAGCTGGAAGCGGCAGGGCTTTTTACTATGGGAGATATTGCACGCTGCTCACTGGGTTCAGATAAAGATTATTATAATGAGGAACTGCTATATAAGATGTTTGGGATCAGTGCGGAACTTCTCATTGACCATGCCTGGGGCTGGGAGCCTGTTACTATGGAGTTGATTAAGTCTTACAGGCCGGAGAACAGTAGTATCGGTTCCGGACAGGTTCTGCAGTGCCCTTATGATTTCGACAGGGCGCGGCTGATTGTCAGGGAGATGACGGATCTGCTTGTTCTGGATCTGGTGGAAAAGAAGCTGATGGCAGACCAGATGGTGCTGACGGTCGGATATGACAGAGACAGCCTTGCGGATCCCGGAGTAAGAAGCCGGTATAAAGGTGAGATTACGGTAGATTATTATGGTCGGGAAGTTCCCAAACATGCTCATGGCACGGTCAATCTGGGAGGTATGACTTCATCTACATGGATCATTCTGGATGCGGTCATGGGCTTGTATGACCGTATTGTCAATCCGGAGCTTCTGGTGCGGCGGGTGACAGTGGCGGCAAATCATGTGACGGATGAGGCACAAGGAAAGAGGGAGGAACATTTCGAGCAGATGGATCTGTTCACGGACTATGAGGCGTTGGAGCGGGAAAGAAGGGAACAGGAGGAGAAGCTTGCCAAAGAGAGGAAGCTGCAGGAAGCTATGTTGTCCGTGAAGAAGAAATACGGTAAAAATGCTATGTTAAAGGGGATGAATCTGCAGGAGGGAGCCATGACGATAGAGCGCAACAATCAGATTGGAGGGCATAAGGCATGAACTGGAGAAATACACGCGGCTATGACGATATCATTGAATTGCCCCATCATGTGTCTGCGGTACATCCGCAGATGCCGCTGGCAGACCGGGCGGCGCAGTTTTCTCCCTTTGCGGCGTTGACAGGACATGAGGAGGCCATCCGGGAGACAGCCAGGCAGACGGAAGAATTCGTAGAACTGGAGGAAGACAGGAAGGAAGAAATCAATGAGAAACTTCAATGGATCAGAGAGAATCAGGCAAAGCGGCCGGAGATTGAAGTTACCTGTTTTCAGCCTGATACAAGAAAGAGCGGCGGCTCCTATGTGACGGTCTGCGGCAGAGTGAAGCGCATTGATGAAATTGAGCAGCAAATACTATTGACGGACGGAACAAGGATTGCGATAGAACGGATTTTTGCGATTCAGGGAGATAAACATATTATCCGATAGAGATTAAGAAGCGAATTGACTTTGATGAATACAGGGAGGGGAATTGTGCATTTTATATAAATAAAGCGGCATAGATTTTGTATAAAATTCCCTTTGAAATTTTTACAGAGAGGTTATAAACTAATTATGAACGTGTGGCAGAACTGCGTAAGTCCGGTTATTTGCCACACGTTTTTTGTGTGTCTGCGCTTTTTTTGAAAGGAGAATCGTCATGGAAACAAAAAGTAATTCTTTTCTGAGAGAGGAGCCTGTGGGGTGATATTCTGACATTTATAATTTCTGCTGTGATCATTGCGGCTACTTATAAGCAGCTGAAACCCATGCAGGAACCAGATATCTAAACGGCCCATCTGATTTCCCCGCAGCCTATTTTGGCACCGGCGTTTCCGGAGGGCTGCGTGGTGAAGTCATCAGGCTTTTCATGTATGATCACAGCTTTTCCTATAATTTCCTGAATGGTGAATCTTTTATTATAGAAGACACTGAAGGCGTATCCCTGATTGCTAAGAAGGGGAGGCATATCGCCGGCATGATTCGGATGCTCCGTATTCTTCGGGTTGTAGTGCATACCGGTATGATTGAAAGCATCGCTGCAGTCCCCGGATTCGTGTATGTGCATAGCATAGAAATTACCAGCGCCGGGAAGCCCCTCATCGGGAAGGCCGAAAATCTGTGCTTCTATCAGGATACCGCCGTAGGTCGTGTAATAAAATTTGACCATGCCGCTCAAGTCGGGATTCTGTGCGTTTCCTTTGATCCACGCAGCCGCATCGGGCTGATCGTGTAGAAGAAGTTCCGTGAAAACAATTCGGGGTGTGATCTGATAATTTAGCATAAGAAAGCTCCTGCAGGTTTTAGGATTATTTTATGACAATATACAAAAGATGTGAAAGTCAGTAAGTAACAGTTCAGGCTTCGGCTTCCCTGTTACATCAGTAATAAAAATATTTGGTACCTTGACAAATGGAAAAGACAAGAAGTGGAATATATAGGTACCTAAATAGTTGCGGCTAAGAAAAGTATGACAGACGGCTTAGCATTACCAGGAAAAAATGGGGTGATTCCCACAGCTATGAACTTTGGAAAAGGGTACGGGAAGATTATTTGCAATCGATAATTGTATGCGATATAATGACATAAAACAGTGCTTGAAAGTATTTTATCAGACGGAGGACGCGGATCGGGTTAACAAAAGGATTTACTGAGAAAGGAGTGTAAGGCGTATGAGACTTTCCGTATTTTATGACCATATTCTGGAGGCACATGGACAATCGGGGAAATCCATTCCCGAGATTTTGCAGGTCTGCCATTCCCTGGGGATTGACGGTATTGAGATTGAATATACGTTGTTTTCGAAGAACAGGGAGAGTATCACTTCCATGCTTTCCGGTGCAGGTATGTCTGTCAGCTGCTTCTATGAATTTTATCAGTTTCAGAAGAATTCGGATCTCTCCTGGGCAAAGCAGATGCTGCAAACCGCTGCCGAACTTAAGGTACCCCGTGTATTGGCTGTACCGGGCGCCTTGGAGGCAGGTGATGCCGCGGAACTTTGTGCCTGCAGCGGTACGTATGAAGCGGTTTGTCATTTTATGGACAACCATCCCGGGGTTCAGAGGATACGGCAGGCACTGTCCGGGCTGGCTTCCTGTGGCGGTTCTCTTGGGGTGACTGTCACACTGGAAGATTTTGACGGATTTATGCAGCCTTTTGCACGGATGAATCAGCTGTTATGGTTTATGAGAAATGTTCCCGGCCTGCGTTATACGCTGGATATGGGGAACTTTGCTTTCAGTGATGAGGACGTGGTTCAGGCGGCAGAACTTCTGAAAGATTATATTGTACATGTCCATTGCAAAGACCGGGCCGTAAATCCTTATGTTCATGGAACGAACTGCAGAGGACTTGGACCGAGTCCGGCCGGAGGCGGCTATATTCCGGTTGAAGATTTGATTCTGACACTTAAGAAGAGCGGGTATAACGGATATCTGGCAATCGAACATTTCGGTGCGCCTGACCAGCTTTCTTTTATACGGCAGTCGGCTGATTTCCTGAGGAAGTGCACGTAACAGGGAAGATGTCTGAGTTGATACAAACAGAATCCTTTCATTCGGTTATAACCCACATGTATAAACTGATAAACAAAACGAGACTTCCTAAGAGGCCTCGTTTTGTTTATTCTATAAATAACATAACAAATGCATTGCGCAGAAAGATCTGAGTAAAATGGAAAAGAAGAATGAAACATGGAAAACAAAGTATTGGAAACATCAAAGAAATTCTGGCAGGTGATAGAGCAGGCAGACGAAGCAGGCATGAGGGCGATTGCCGATCCGGAGTGTAATTTTGTGCATATCGGGATTTCCTGTAAGCTGGATCAGGAAATTGAGTTCTACACAAGCGGTGCGCAGTTTCTCTCTTTAAAAATGTAACAAATGAAATTTTTGTTACATTTTGACGAAGAAGCGAAATGTACAAAAAATGCATAAAAAGAAAAATATTTATTTTTTTTAGATATTTTGCCAAAAACAGATTGACATTGATGAAAAAACAATGTATATTTAGTGTAACAAGAAGCAGAAAATAATGTAATAATGTAACAAAATGTAACAAAGGAGGTGCGTGATGCCGAGATATGGATAATAATACTGTCCTCAGTTTTCTGACGGAAATTGAAGATGTATGATATAATTAGTCAAAATATTTTTGACAAAGGAAGTAAATATTATGGCTAATATTCGCGAAGTGGCGCAAAGAGCTAACGTGTCTGTAGCAACGGTTTCAAGGGTCATTAATCAAAATGGCAAAGTAAAGGAAAATACCAGGAACCGTGTTCTGACAGTGCTTGAAGAAATGGGATATGTGCGGGATAAAAAGCAGGAAGTTACAGATAATAAGAAATTAAAACGTATTCTGGTTTTGATTCCTGACATTGCAAATCCATTTTATTCTATTATTGCGCAAGGTATATGTGAAGCGGCTCGTAAAAAAGATTATTTGTTGATGCTTTGCACTACGGAAAGAAACTATAATATCGAAAATCATTACATAGATATGCTGCGTACCGGGATGGCAGATGGCGCGATCATAGTTGCACCGGTAATGAGCGGGGATGAATTGGAAAAGCTGGATGCAGAAAAAAATATTGTTCAATGCTGTGAGTATGAAGAAAAGATTAATACAGTTTCACATATTTCCATTGACAATTATATGGCAGGAGTAGATGCAGTTCAGCACTTGATCAACATCGGCCATGAGAAAATAGCCATGATCAGCTGCGATAATGGATTCTTATCCACCACAGAGAGGGAAAATGCCTACAGAGACACTTTGGAGAAAAACGGGATTGCGTTTAAAACGCAATATCTTGCGAAAATGGAGAGTGACTATGGCTATCGGACAGGAATACGTTCTATGAATTATTTGCTTAACCTGAAAGAACCTCCGACAGCGGTTTTTGCAATTTCAGACATTGTGGCAATCGGTGCCATGCAGGCAATTCAAAAAGCGGGATTGATGGTTCCGGATGATATTGCCGTGGTAGGTTTTGACGATTTGGATGTGGCATCCTTGTATAATCCGCCTCTGACAACAATTTATCAGCCAAAGGAAGATATCGGAAGACTGGCGATGGAATTGCTGGATAAAAAGATTAATGGAATCAATTCGGGTTATGAGAGCGTGTTTCTGGAACATGAACTGAGAATTAGAAAATCAACAGTAAAATAAAAGGCAGTGCAAAGCAAAGAGAAAGGAGGAATATGGTCAATGTAGGGGTTATTGGCTGCGGAAAGATTGCTCAGGTAAGACATCTGCCGGAATATGAAGCTCATCCGTCAGTCAAGATAGTGGGAGTATGTGATACGGAGAAGAATCGTGCAGAGGAAGTGGCAGAAAAATATCATACCAGAGTATATGCCTCTTATGAAGAGATGCTGAGCGACGATAATATAGATGCAGTCAGTGTCTGTACTGCGAATTATTCTCATTGCCAGATCACATTAAAGGCCTTGGAAGCGGGAAAGCATGTTTTGTGTGAAAAACCGATGGCTATTACCTATGAAGAGTGTAAAAAAATGCTTGAGACTGCAGAGCGGACAGGAAAATTTTTAATGATAGGGCATAATCAACGGTTGACGGACACACACAGGAAGGCGAAAGAACTGGTGCAAAAAGGAGAGATTGGGAAGATTATAACATTTAAAAGTACTTTTGGACATGCCGGACCAGAGAACTGGGCAGTAGATAAAAACAATATCTGGTTTTTCGATAAAGCGGCAGCTTCTTTCGGCGCTATGGCTGACTTGGGGGTCCATAAGACAGATCTGATTCAGTTTCTTTTGTCAGAGAAAATTAAAGAAGCGTTTGCTGTGACGGGCACTTTGGATAAAAAGGACAAACAGGGTAATTCTATTGGCGTGGATGACAACGCAATATGCATCTATAAGCTGGAGAATGGAATCATAGGAAATATAAATGTAAGCTGGTCCTATTATGGAGAAGAGGATAATTCGACGATTTTGTATGGGACTGAAGGATGTATGAAAATATATGATAATCCAGATTATTCAATTGTAATCGAGAAGAGGGACGGAGAGAAGATTTTTTATATAATTGACAGGATTCAGACAAATGATCAGCAGAGTAATTCCGGATTGATTGATTGTTGGGTATCCTGTCTGGAAAAAGAAGTTCCGCCGGAAATTTCCGGAGAAGAAGCATTCGAGGCGATGAAAGCGGTTTTTGCTGCTTTGGAGTCAGCCCGGACAGGACGCAGGGTTTCAGTGGATGAATTGGAGGTATAGATATGAAGAAGGTTATCAGTTTTATTTTAATATTGGCTTTGGCGGCAGGAATGATGATCGGATGTGGAAAGAGTGAGGAGGGAGCGGCGGATAATACGGTAGTAAAGGAAACTGATTCTGAAGAGGGAACTGATGCAGCAGAAGAAGCAGTGCAGGAAACGCCGGGAGAAAAGAAGAAGCTTATCTGGTTTACAGAACAGATGGATGATTCGCAGTATGCAAAGTGGATGGAGTATGTAGTGACTCCGTTTAATGAATCGCATCCTGATATTGAAGTTGAAATTTCAGCAACTGCAGATTATGAGCAGGTATTGAAGGTTCAGTTAGCTGCTAATGGAGGTCCTGACATCTGCAACATGGGAGGCCCTACCATTACCAGCGAATATGTGGAGGGAGACAAGATACTGGATTTGACGGAATATGTTGAAAATGCCGGATTAGACAAGAAGATATTCAAATGGGCATTGGATTCCTGCAAAGTTAACGGAAAAATATATTCGGTTCCCAATTCTTATGAGGCACTTATGCTCTGGTATAATGTTGATATGTTTGAGGAAAACGGATGGAAGGTACCGGAGACTTATGAAGAATTAAAGACAGTATGTGAAGATGCGCAGGACAAGGGGATAATCCCGATTGCTTTCGGAACTTCAGATTTTAAGGCAATTAATGAGCAGTTCGTAGGTGTGGCTCTCTGTGCATATGCAGGGCGTGAGAATGTAAAGAAAGCTTTAAACGGAGAGATGAAGTGGACAGATCCTGTGTTCCAGGAAGCGATCACAACACTGAATGATATGTGGCAGGCAGGATGGATCAATGATAAGAAATCCCATGCAATCTCTCAGGACGATGGATATTCATTATTCTACAATCAGAGCGCCGCAATGGCAATGACAGGCACATGGAGTCTCGGGACGTTTGCGGAACAGATTCAGGACTTTAAGTATGGAGCAGTAGCATTCCCGTCTTTAAAGGATGGCGTGCCGCCTACACTTTGTATGGGCGCAGGAGGCGTGATCGCAATTAATGCAAATACAAAATATCCGGATGAATGTTTTGAGTTTATTAATTTCCTGTTTAACAATGACGAATTGCAGGCACAGGCAGTGAGCAACGGGCTTCAGCCATTGCCATATGATATGGATGAGTCGCTTTATTCATCTGATATGAATGAGGTGGACAAGGAGGTTCTTTCTACTTTGGAAAATTCTCAAAGTAATTTAGAGTCGGCCGGTTTTGTAATGTGGACCTACTGGCCGGCAGAGACAAGACAGTATATGATGGATAATATAGAAAATGTATACCTTGGCAATTTGACAGTTGAAGATTATTTGGAAAAGACACAAAGCATTTTTGAAAAAGAATTTGAAAGCGGAAAATTGATTCCGGTATCATAATCGATGCAATTCAGGAGGCTCGTCTGTACGAGTCTCCTGATGCTTTATAAGGAGGAGGTTACATGGAAAAGAGAAGAAAATACAGCACAAGAAGATTGGTTTGTCTGCTTTTTATACTGCCTGCATTTCTTTATCATGCGCTTGTAGTTATCATCCCATCTCTGAAGACCGTGTACCTGTCGTTTTTTGATTGGAACGGAATCAGTGAACCTCGGTTTACAGGTCTGCAGAATTACATTGAAATGTTTACGGAAGATACAGTTTTGCCGATTGCTTTCAAGAATACGATGGTGTGGACGCTCATCTTTATTACAATACCGATCATATTGGCTATTTTTGTAGCTGTGTGCGCGTCGAAAGTGAAGAAAACTTCTTTACAGATGTTTTATCGAACGGTATATTTTTTGCCGTATGTTCTATCAGCATCTATTGCCGGAAAAATTTGGTCAAATTTTTATAATCCGTTTTATGGGTTCAACACCTTATTCGAAAGATTAGGATGGGAAAAGCTCTCGGAGGTACTTTGGCTGGGAGATCAGAAAATTGCACTGTTTGCGGTAGCTTTTGTAAGCAACTGGAGCTGGTGGGGGTTTGTGATGGTTCTTTTCATATCAGCGCTCCAGCAGATAGATCCGGCTTTGTACGAATCGGCAAGTATCGATGGAGGAAATTCGTGGGATTGCTTTTTACATGTGACACTGCCGGGGATAGCGCCAACACTGGTATTTGTGATATCTTTAAGTTTGATGTGGTCCATTTTATCTTTTGACTTTATATGGGTTATGACAATGGGAGGGCCGGGGCAGGCAACGGAAATGCTGTCTACCTGGATTTACAAAAACGCTTTTGTCAGCTATAGGGCTGGATATGCCAATGCGATTTGTGTTCTGCAAAGCGGTATCGTGCTTTTGGTATTTTTTGCTAATCAGAAGATCAGAAAAAAGGTGGAGGATATCGGATGAAAAAAACAAAGAAAAGAATAACAAAAATAATGATGCATTTCATTCTCTTGTTTTTAGCGTTGTTTCAATTATTTCCCTTATTTGTTTTGTTCCTAAATTCATTAAGGGCGGATGTGGAAATTAAGAAGTTTCCTATAGGCCTGCCGGAAACGCCTTCTTTGGTCAATTACGTGGAGACGTGGATAAAGGGCGGGTATGCGGTGGCTTTTAGAAACAGTATTCTGGTAGGGGCATGTGTAATAGCAATTGTATTGTTCGCAGCGAGTCTGGCGGCTTATGGCCTGGCCAAGCTTGATATTCCGGGGAAAGCCTTTTTTATAGCATATTTTATGATGGGGATGTCATTTCCGACATTTTTGTATATAGTTCCGCTTTATTATAATTTCAGCCAGTTTGGATTGGTTAATACCCGGTTAAGCGTTATTATAATTTATTCGGCAGGATATATTCCGTTTGCTATATTACTCATCAGAACTTTTCTGGTTGGAATACCAAAAGAACTGGAAGAGGCGGGAAAAATTGACGGATGTGGTGAAATAGGCGTGTTTCTTCATATTACGGTGCCTCTGTTAAAACCGATCCTGGCTACGGTATCATTAATAGTTTTCGTGTGGTGCTGGAATGAATTTTTATGGTCAAATACATTTCTTACCACTGATAGTATACGGACAGTAGCTACACGGTTTTATAAATTTACATCGGAATGGAGTAAAGATCTGGCAAAG
The DNA here is from genome assembly GCA_910575245.1 of Clostridia bacterium. Classification (GTDB taxonomy): domain Bacteria; phylum Bacillota; class Clostridia; order Lachnospirales; family Lachnospiraceae; genus UBA3282. The sequence continues at coordinate 215,617 of CAJTEN010000002.1, forward strand.
ATTTATACGGCCGGAGTTATTACGCTTGCGCCGATTATTGTGTTGTATTTAGCGCTACAGAAATCATTTATAGAGGGACTGACATCGGGGGCAGTGAAAGGATAGGTGAAGGCTGAATAAATTCTCTGATGAGCAATTTATTCAACCAAGAGTTTGTGCCGAAGCGTCACAAACTCCTTGACCGCAGAGCAGAATCTGAAATTCTGCTCGCGTACTCAGCGTAAAACGCTTCGGAATGGAGGAAAAAATGAAAGCAGCAGTATTAAAAAGTGCAGAATATCTGGAGATAGAAGAAGTTCCGGTTCCGCGGATCGAAGAGAATGAAATGCTGATACGGATGTTGGCTTGTGGAACCTGTCTGTCAGAATATCCGGATTGGAAGAAGGGGGAGTCTACAGGAAGGATTTTAGGCCATGAGCCGGTAGGTATTGTAGAAAAAACAGGTTCAGGAATCAGGAAGTTTAAGCCGGGGGACAGGGTGACAGGATTATTTAAAAACTGTTTTGCAGAGTATGCAGTGTCCACAGAGGATCTGGCGTTAGCGGTTCCCGAGTGCCTGACAGATGAAGAGGCGATCGGGGAGCCGTGGTCGTGCCTGGTAAGCGGGGCACAGAGAACCGATGTCAAAATAGGAGATACCGCAGCAGTTGTAGGATGCGGCTATATGGGACTCGGATTTATGCAGCTCCTGCGGCTGAAAGGCGCAGCCAGGATTATAGCTGTTGATGTGAGAAAAGAAAGCCTGAAGCTTGCGAAGGATTTTGGGGCCGATGAGGTATATTTGCCTGATGAACTTCCGGACAGATATATTGTGGATGAATGGAATGATGAAATGTTTATCCGCGGAGTGGATGTGGCGGCAGAGGTTACTGGCGGCGCGGCCGGTCTTGAACTGGCGGGGAAAATGGTCAGACCGCATGGGGTACTTTCCGTGGTGGGTTTTCATCAAAGCGGCGGAAGACGCGAGATTGACATGAAGCTGTGGAATTGGAAGGCGATTACAGTGATAAATGCCCATGAACGCAGGAATATGATGCAGATGGAATTCATGAGACAGGCTCTTACTATGTTTGAAAACAGAAAAATCGATGTGAAGCCAATGATGACACATGAATATCCATTAGAAGAAATTAATACGGCATTCCGCGAAATGAAGGAAAAGCCGGAAGGATATATCAAGGGATATGTCAGAATTGGAAAATAAGATGTAACAACGAAGCCACAGGCTGAACTGCTACAATAGGAAAAAGAAGGAGGAATCATACTATGAAGCTTGGTGTTATGACGGTTTTGCTGGGTGATATGACGTTGAAAGAAACGCTGCATTATCTTAAGGGCTTGGGTGTGCAGCAAGTGGAGATCGGGTGCGGAGGAACTCCAGGGACAGCTCATGCGGATGCCGTAAAGTTTATGGAAGATGCAGCGCTTATGAGGGAGTTTAAAGAAACGATAATGGAGTCAGGACTTAGTGTGGCGGCACTGGCCTGTCATGGCAATCCGGTACATCCGAATAAAAAAACAGCGGATGAATATCACCGACAATTTGAAGCGGCCATATGTCTTGCGGAAGAAATTTCGGTAGATACAGTGATTGGATTTTCGGGTTGCCCGGGGGATTGCGAGGAGTCAAAATATCCTAATTGGGTAGTAGCTACATGGCCGGATGATTTTCAGAAGATCAAGGAATGGCAATGGAATGAAAAGCTGATTCCTTACTGGAAAAAAGAAGTGGAATTTGCAAAAAGCCACCATGTAAATCAGATTGCATTGGAAATGCATCCGGGATTTAATGTGTATAATCCGGAGACACTTTTAAAATTGCGCGGCGCGGTAGGAGATGTCATAGGAGCCAATGTTGACCCATCGCATTTATTCTGGCAGGGAATTGATCCGGTCGCAGCAATCAGGGCGTTAGAAGGAGCCATTTATCATTTTCATGCAAAGGACACGGAAATTGATACTTATAATTGCAGTATAAATGGTGTGCTGGATACAAAGAGATTCAATCGAATAAAGGAAAGAAGCTGGGTATTTCGTACTGTTGGGTATGGGCATGGAGAGGAAACATGGCGAAAAATCTTTGGCGAATTAAGACGTGTCGGATATGCCGGAGTGATTTCGATTGAGCATGAAGACGGTCTTATGACGGTCAAAGAAGGCTTGGAAAAAGCAATTGATTTTTTGAAGGCCAATATGATTTTTGAAGAAGAAAAAACAGAAATGTACTGGGCGTGATTTGAAGTGTTCTTTACAGGCACATCATTTCGCAGTGAAGGTATACATGAACCGTGAAAATGAATGGGAACTGATTCAGTTTACATTCACGGCATTGGTCTATTATAAGATTTTTTTCCAAATATGATCAGCTATATAGGATAGATTAAGAGGGAAACTGCGGAAAATCAGGGAAGGCAGTTTCCCTTTAATATTAGGGTAAGCTCCCCGTATGTTTGTATCGGGGGTTTATTTCTTATCGGACTTAATTGCTGCATCAGCCAGAATTTTCAGCACAGTTTCCGCAGCGGCATCCATAGAAGCATTAACGGAGAAACTCTTGTCTCTGGAAACAATCTCGATGATATTCTGCTTCATATTCCGGGGACTGACGATCAACCGGAACGGAACTCCGAGCAGATCGGCATCCGAGAACATAACTCCCGCACTTACTTTGCGGTCATCATAGATCACTTCCAGCCCGTTACTCTGCAGTTCCGCATACAGTTTGTCAGCATAAGCTCTCACTTCGGCGTTGTCGGAACGGACAGCGCTAAGATGTACCTGCCAGGGAGCGATTGCCAGAGGCCATATCGGGCCGTGTTCATCATGATGCGCTTCGCAGACCGAGGCGGCAAGTCTGCCTATACCGATACCGTAGCAGCCCATGAGAGGATATTGTGCTTCACCGGTGTTGTCGACATAAGTCATATTCATGGATTTGGTGTATTTGGTTCCCAGCTGGAAGATATTACCTACTTGGATGCCACGGGAGACTGTGATGGACGGCTTTTTGCAGTGCGGGCAGATGCTGCCTTCCTGTACTTTGGCAAAATCATGGTATTCTGCATTTTCCAAGTCACGGGACATGTCGAGCCCGGTGTAATGGTATTCGTTTACATTAGCGCCACAGGAAAGATTATTCAGGCTCTCAAGGGAACGGTCAAAGAGCACGGTAAAATCACCTTTCAGGTTGACAGGGCCTATATATCCGGCATTGAGTCCGCATTCCCCGGTGATGACTGCCGGATGGATTTCACAGCCCAAATAATTAGTAAGTTTGGTTTCATTTACTTCGAGGTCGCCGCGGATGAACAGTACGATATAATGATCATCCAGGTTACGCTGGTAGACAACTGCCTTGCAGGAGTTCTTTTCACCACGCTGCAGAAACTTGCAGACGTCTTCAATCGTATGAATATCAGGAGTGTGCACTAAAGTAAGCTCATCGGAGACTGCGGCTCTCTGATCAGAAATGATACATTCTGCAGCTTCCACATTAGCCCGGTAACCGCATTCTTTGCAGGTGGCAATAGAATCTTCTCCGGCAGGAGTGAGCAGCATGAACTCATGGGAGATATTACCACCCATTATACCGGAATCGGAGGCAACGGAAATAACCTCAGGAAGACCAACCCTCGCATATATATTCTCGTAAGCTTTATGACATTTTGCATAATAATTCTCCAGATCTTCCTGGCTTGTATGGAAGGAATAGGCATCCTTCATGGTAAATTCCCGAACCCGGATCAAGCCGGCTCTCGGTCTCGCCTCATCACGGAACTTGGTCTGGATCTGGTATATCATAAAAGGATATTTAGAGTAACTTTGTGCATAATCGCGCACAAGCGAGACCGCCGCTTCTTCATGTGTCATCCCGAGAACAAGAGGACTGCCGCTGCGGTCAGTAAAGCGCACCATTTCTTTATCGATGCTTTCGTACCTGCCGGATTCCTGCCATAGAGATGCCGGCATCACGACCGGAAACTGCACTTCCTGTCCGTCAATAGCGTCCATTTCCTCACGAATGATCCGTTCGATCTTTCTTGCAATCCTGTTTAACGGCATGTAGGATGAGAAAATGCCGTTGGCTACATACTTCATATAGCCGCCGCGCACCATAAGCGCATGGCTGTCGATGATACAGTCTGACGGTTTTTCCGGAAACGATCCCCGACAAGTTTTTCCAGTTTCATAATGAATACCTCCTTTTTCTGCATGATAAAATGAACACGAAAACGCCCTGAGCCGACATAAATGATGTCAACTCAGGGCGAACTAGTACAAGTCCGTGGTACCACCTGAATTCGGATCAGATCCACACTCTCCGGCACAGAAGCCTGCTCCGATGCCATATCTCTGTAACGGGAGATCCCGGTGATGCTTACTGAAGTGTTCGGCTCACAGCTCAAAGACGGGTTGGGCATCCGTTCCATAAAGGCTTGCACCGACCGCCTTCTCTCTGCAAATCCCGGGTGCTTACTATTCCTTATCATAGCTTTTGTGTTCAGTTTTAAAATTTATACCACAATAGCTGATGGATGTCAAGGAAAAATCGTAACAGTTTAGTAACAGTTCAGCCTAGGACTTTGCATTCACTGCAAAGTCCGTAAGAACGCGTAGATTTAGCCGAGAGAGAATCTGGTCTACACTCCGTTCCGGTTGTTGCCAAGCAAGTGCACTGGCACTTGGCAATCCTCGCCGCAGGGCGCTAAACGTCCGGGGGACGTTTGTCCAGCGCCGACCGGAGTGGAACGTAGATACTTGGAACTATAGTTATAACTTTAAGGTATAAACTTACGAACGGATGGTGACTTCTTCCTGGAATATATTTTAGCTATAATGATGTTGGCAGTATGGCAATATGTTGGTTACGGATCCGGGTGGGAAATGGCTTTACTTTAGACGGAAAGGCAGGGATAAGAATGAAAAAGAATATTTTAAGTGTGGTCGGCATCTGTATGCTGCTTGGATTGACAGGGTGTGGCAGCGGGGAGACGGTGCCGGATGTGAAAGCAGAGGAGGCGGATGTAGATTCCGTGCATGAGGAAGAAGCAGACGAGGATATGCAGACCGAGGCAGGTGAGGAAAGTTCTATGCAGACAGCGGCAGATACAGGCAGGATTATACGGTGGATGCGAAAATCTCGGATGTAATTAACGATCCGGTTTTTGGGGAGTATGGCAGGTTGATTTTTCCTGTGGACAGCGGCTTCTATGGCGGTGAAACGTTGGGCGAACTCAGGTTGACATGGTATAACAACATTTCTCCCGATAAAACAGTAGAAATTACGAATTATATGAGAGAGCACGCCGAAGCGGGAGAGATGATTTTCTATGATATTTATACGGATGAGGAAAAGCGGTCGGATCCGGAAAAGGAAGATACAGGCTTGTTTTACTTCAAAGGCAGCCCGGGAGAAAAATTCGCAGTGTGCAATGCGGGCGGAGGGTTCGCCTATGTGGGGGCTATGCAGGACAGTTTCCCTCATGCACTGGAATTATCCAGGAAAGGGTATAATGCGTTTGCGCTGATCTATCGCCCCGGAGCACAGACGGCGTGTGAGGATTTGGCGCGGGCGATCAGCTTTATTTTTGCTCATGCAGAGGAACTTGAAGTGAGTACGGAGTGCTATTCCTTATGGGGAGGTTCTGCGGGGGCGCGGATGGCGGCATGGGTTGGATCTTATGGGCCGGGAGCTTTCGGGGAAGATATGTTTCCTCAGGCCGGGGCAGTAATCATGCAGTATACAGGCTTAAGCGATTATACACAAAACGATCCGCCTACTTATGTATGCGTAGGTGAAAATGACGGAATTGCGAATTGGAGGACAATGCAGAGACGCCTGGACGCTATGAGCAAATCAGGAATTGATACGGAGTTTCATAAATATCCGGGACTTGGACATGGATTTGGAATCGGAATCGGTACTGTGGCAGAGGGCTGGATCGATGATGCTGCGGCATTCTGGGAAAAACAGGATAAAGGAGCATGATGGGATGAATCATTTGTGGAAGCCGAAGGATGTACTGTTATGAGAGAGGAGAGGAAGAATGATGAAAAAAATGATGTTACTGATAGCTGTTATCCAGATTGCGGCGCTTAGCGCATGCGGGAATGCGGTAAGCGTAACACCGGTGGAAACGGATACTGCACAGACAGAACAAACGAAGAGCGTAGAGGAGGATATAACAATGGCAGAGGAGGCAGTGCAGGATACAGAGGAACCCATGCAGGATAACGAGGGAAACGGTATGGCAGAAAGCGTACCAGCGCGGGACTCCCGTGTTTTGATTGCGTATTTTTCTCAGCCTACGCAGGTGGATACTTCCGATCTGGATGCTGTTTCCGGGGCAAGTGTCGTAGTGCGGGACGGTGAGACGGCAGGCAGTACGACAGAGTATGCCGCAAGGATCATTCAGGAGACCGTGGGAGGCGATCTGTTCCGCATTGAGACGACGGATGAATATACGACTGACTATGATGAATTGGTTGCCCAGGCGAGAGCGGAAAAGGAAGAAAATGCCCGCCCGGAGTTTACAGGGCACATCGAGATTCCGGAACAATATGACACGATTATTCTGGGTTATCCGAGCTGGATCATGGATTTGCCTATGCCGGTTTATTCTTTTCTGGAGGAGTATGATTTCGGCGCCAAAACCATCATTCCATTCGTGACACATGGCGGCAGTGGATTTGGCAGCACAAGGGAGGCTATCTTGGAGCTGCAGCCGGGAGCATATGTCAGCAACAATGGGCTTTCTCTTGCGAGGGATGATGTGTCAGGCGGCGAGGAAGAAATCAGGCAGTGGGCGGAAAGCCTTAACCTCAATGCCGGTAAACAGCGCCCGCATTCCCGATACACTATTTCAGATTCCGGAAGGTTATGATTCTCCGGCATCGGAGCAGGGAACATTGGAGCGGCTTACATATACGACTTATGAGTCTTTCAGTTATGAGGAGCGCACCAAACAGCTTACGAAGACGGCTTATGTATATCTGCCGTACGGCTATTCCGAAGACAGACAGTACAATGTATTTTATCTGATGCACGGTGGGTGGGCAAATGAGACAACATATCTGGGTACACCGGAGAAGCCGAATGTATTTAAGAATATAGTTGACCATGCCATACAGGATGGCAAAATGGAACCCGTAGTGATTGTCTGTCCGACTTACAACAATGAGAATCCTGACAACAGCGATGACTATGGTCTTGCGCTTAGGCTGACGGACAATTATCATAATGAGCTGCTAAACGATCTGATTCCTGCGGTGGAAGGAAAATACAGTACTTATGCAGAAGGAACTTCACTTGAGGAACTGGAGAGTTCCCGTGACCACCGCGCATTCTGCGGGTTTTCCATGGGTTCCGTTACCACCTGGCATACGTTTGAATACTGTCTGCCGTATTTTCGTTACTTTTTGCCGTCCAGCGGCGATCTGACGTCGGACGGGCAGTATATGGAGCGTATTGTGACCAATGCCGGATATGGCCCGGAGGATTTCTTTATTTATGCCATGTCCGGTACAAGGGATTTTGACTATAGTGCATTTTCACGTCAGATTCAGGCGATGTTAGAGGCGCCGGGCGGTATCTTTATCGAGGCAGATCATGAAGAAGACGGCAATCTGGCCTACCGGGTGCAGGAAGGGAATGAACACAATGGCGAGTCGGCCATGCAGTATATCTATAATGGGTTAGTCTGGCTGTGGAAGGGTGAAGCTTAATTATAGGCATATAGAGTGCGGATATTTTCAGTGTCTTATAAAATTCTTGTATGGACAACAGATGCACAGTCTGAGCGATTCTTGAGTTGTATGGGCAGATTTTGACATATCTTGTCCGTTCATGAATTGTTCATATTTCATTAAAAAAAACTTTATTCAGGTAACATTCTTTAGACATTTCTTATGCGTATACTAAGACCATAAGATAACAACAAAGCAACACCCCAGAATGACAACATCAAGTTTACTGATTAACTAAAACTTTTTCATAATAATGCCAGGCAGAGTTACTCTGTCTGGCATCCTCCCTTTTCAGGGGTCTTTTTTGAAAGAGGGTCACAATTTTTGACCGCTTCTTATTCTTAATGCAATTCCAGAATCAAATTTAAATTTTTCCGAAACGATACTAACTTTTCCGGCCGGTGAGTTGTTATAGTATATAGGACAGAGAAGGAGGGGATAAGCGGACATGGATTTTTTTGCTGGTCAGAAAAGCAAAAAATGGAGACGGACAGGCGGGAGAGCAGTTTATAAAGAAGCATTATCCTTCGATATACCAATACTGCTTTCTTCATCTTCATGACCGCGAACTTGCCGAGGATATGACGCAGGAAACGTTTACCCGCTTTTTTGAATCCCTGCAGACGTATACGGACTGCGGAAAGAGCAGGAATTATCTGTACCGTATTGCCGGAAATATCATAAAGAACTATTACAAGAAGAAAAAGGAGATACCGGTGGAGACACTTCCTGAAATGCCGGGAGGTGACATGGAGGATGCGGAGTCCAGGATGGACATTGAACGGGCGGTGGAGCAGCTGCCGGATGAGCTTAAGGAGATCACCATTTTGTTTTTCTTTCAGGAACTGAAACAGAAAGATATAGCAGATCTGCTGCAGATCAAGCTGTGCCTTGTCAAGTACCGTATCGGCAGGGCAAAGAAACTATTATCGGAATATCTGGAGGTGAGGGAATGAAAGCATATCGAAAAAGGATCAAAGCCTATCGGGAACTGATACAGAAAGAATATGTCAGGGATGCCGCGGTCCGTAAGACGGTCGAGAGCTGCGACGCCCTGCTGATCCGGGAGGAGAACTGCAGGGTATCCTACTTTGAATTTCTATATGACCAGTCCCGGTTTCTCAAGAAGAGATGGTGGGGGCTGCAGGCACTGGTATTACTTCTGCTCTGGCTTCTGCTTATGGATAACGGGAATTCCGGCGACATGGGACGGGTAACGGGAATCCTGGCGACCGTGTTTGTTGTCCTGATCATACCGGAAGTCTGGAAAAACCAGAGATACTCGGTCATGGAGATCGAAGGGGCGGCATTTTATTCTCTGCGGCAGATATGCACAGCCAGGATCTTGCTGTTTGCGGTCGTTGATATCGTGATGGTCACGGTATTTTTTGCGGTTTCCTTTTATACGGTGCAGATAGCGGCTTACAGGATGATAACCGATTTCCTGGTTCCGTTTAACATCACAGGATGTATCTGTTTCAAACTGTTATCCGGCAGGAAGGGAGAGGCGGAATATGTGGCGCTGCTTGTCAGCGGCGTATGGATCGTGATATGGACGGCAGTGGTTCTGCGCGATGAGATCTACAGGAGTATTGTGGAACCGGTCTGGCTTGGTCTTTTGCTGCTGTCTTTTGGATTTTTTGTCTTTTGTGTGATCAGATCGCAGAGAAACTGCGGGAATGGATGGGAGGAATTCACGGATGGTATTGGAACTTAAAAACGTAACAAAAGATTTTTCGGATGTACATGCCGTAGATCATGTTTCTTTTTCCATGAAAAAGGGCGTGTATGGGCTTCTTGGAGTAAACGGCGCCGGAAAGACCACATTGATGAGGATGCTGTGCACGCTGATTCGGCCGACGGCGGGAGAGATTTTATGGGACGGAAAAGATATCCTTGCACTGGGAGCGGAATATCGCAATGTGTTGGGATATCTGCCGCAGGACTTTGGGTATTATCCGGATCTGTCCATTTATGATTATATGATGTACATTGCCTCCATCAAAGGACTCCGGCAGGGGGCAGCGAGAAAAAGGACAAAGCAGTTACTGACACAGGTCGGCATGGCCAAATACGAGAAACGGAAAATGAAGACCTTATCCGGCGGAATGGCCAGGCGCGTAGGGATCGCCCAGGCGATGCTGAACAATCCCAGGATACTGATCCTGGACGAGCCCACGGCAGGGCTTGATCCCAATGAGAGAATCCGTTTCAGGAAATTGATCAGCGAGCTGTCGGAAGACCGCCTGGTGCTGCTTTCCACACATATCGTATCAGACATAGAATACATTGCAAACCGGATCATACTGATGAAAAACGGTAAATTCTGTTATACGGGAACGACGGAAAAGCTGCTCTCTTCTATGGAGGAGACGGTCTGGCGATGTACGGTTCCGAAGAAAAAGGTAAATGATTTTGCAGAAAAGTATCTGGTGGACAATGTGAAGACCGTACCGGGCGGCGCGGAGCTTCGGGTGCTGTCGAAGGTTCCGCCCACAGAGCAGGCGGTGCGAGAAGAAGCGACGCTGGAAGATGCCTTTTTGTTGTATTTTGGAAGAAAGACTGGAGGAAAAGATGATATTGAAGTATGAATTGAAAAAAATGTTTTCTAAGAAGATCAACCGGATTCTGCTCATCGCCGCCCTGCTGGCGGCGGTGGCGCTCAGCGTATTTGCCGTCGGCAGTGCGCGTTATGTCGATGAGAACGGAGAGGCACATACAGGGTTTATGGCGGCCAGGAGGCTTTCGGCCGACAGGAACCGGTGGGCAGGAGAACTGACCGGAGACAAGATCGCCCAGGTGGTGGGCAGCAGGCAGGAGATCAACAGTAAATATTCGTATCAGGTACCGAATGAGGAATACGGTAAGACGATACAATCTTATAGTGATATCGAGAATTTTGTCATCGGCGTATTAACGCCGGATACGGATTGGGACGAGAGTGTCCTGTACCGGCTGGAGGATGGGCAGGCAAGAGAACTATACAGCATCTATGAAGGAAACCTGCAGGAGATGGCGCAAGAATACGGCGCAACGCCAGAGCAGCAGCATTTTCTTGGCAGCCGGTCGGATGCGGCGTTCTTCTCCGCGAAATACGGGCGTACGAAAGCAACGAAAAATAAGGTACTGGCGGGAATGCTGGCGGCGACAGTCGTTTACTTTGCCGGAATGGGGATCATGCTGGTGCTGTCGCTTGGCGTTATGGGGCTCAGCGGGTTTTCTACGCCCTATCAGATCGATCAGCCTTATAGTATTTATGCCATGACTTATGGACAGTATTTCCTGCTGACGGTTTTGTGCGGCTATATTGCAAGCCTGCTTGCGGCGTCCGTAACCATGCTGATCGCGGCAAGAATGCGGAGCGCGAGCGTGGCAGTCTGTGTACCCTTCCTGCTGTTCTGTGTCATGCCATTTATCGGCAGGGCGCTTTCCGCGTTCCTTACATTTTTCAAGCTGACGCCGGATATGCTGGTCAATGTGATCGAGTGCGCAAAGAGCCCGAATGTTTTCCAGATAGGGGACCTTGTATTCCGGCAGATCCCGTGTATTATGCTGCTTTATTTTATAGTGTCGCTCCTGCTTCTGCCTTTTGTGTACAGGGGATATTACTGTTACGGACTTGGAAAAAGGCTCCGAAGCGTGTCGGTAAGGACTGCCCATAGGAACGGATCGTTTTTCATGCCATTGACACGCTTTTAGTCAGATTATTAAATATGATGGGAGTGCTGAACATAAGGTATCTTTGAATATTTCCTGTCAACCGGGACCACACTCTTTAAACAGCATGAAATCTGTCATTGCCCCTCCGCTGTTATCCATCCATAAAGTAATATCCTCTGGATTATCCGCCGGATAGCTTGCTTTCATATCTGCAATGAAATGTTCCGGCTCATCACTTTCCGGCTGCCCAGACATATAGGTGATATCCAGTGTGAATATTTCGTCCACCGTTCCATCATTTTCTGTGCGTTCCACAAGAACTGCGGAGCAATCCTTATACTCATAAAACGAAGTGTACATTTCTTTCCATTCGCTTATAGCCTGCTCCATAACCTTTTCACTGGGTGCAGTATCTTCTGTCGGCTTTTCGGCTTCTGCATTATTTTCTTCGGGCACACTGTCTTTTTCTGCTACTGTACTTTCACTGCCGCTGCCCATAAGCGATTCTTCTTCTGGCACATTTTCTTTACTGCACCCGGAAAGCAATATTGCAGATAAAATGCCAATTACCAAAATATTTTTCCTTTGTTTCCGTTTTGTGTTTCCCATTTTTAACCTCCATGTAATTGTGATACTAAAACTTACTTTTTTGTTAAAGCTATAGTAAACGACATAACAAATTTCTGTTTCCGGCTCTTGCAGGAGCCATATACGGTAGCTCCTGCAAGGCCGAAAACGAAATTTCTAATGTCGTTAACTATATATGGTTATGAACAAAAATACCTTACGTTCAGCATTCCCACCATGCCTGTTTCAAGATTCAAAACATTTTCAGTCCGCAAGGATATTGTCAACCACAAACTTAATATCTTTTATTTCTCCCTCCATTCCCAGATATTCCGTTTCCTGTTCTGAATTTTCGGGATTCCACTGTACGTCACTTGGATAGCAGAGAATGTAAGTTTTATCGCTGGTAGAAAACAGATAACGGTACTGGACAAAATTATATCCCTTTTGTATGAATTGTTCCGGTGTCATGGATTCCTCATAGCAGACGATATAAAACAGGACACCGCCGTCAAATGCGTCTATCCCCGCACTGACATCTTCTCTGACCTGTGTGTGATAAACAATATAATTCTGACCACTAGCTTCTACAGAATATTTTCCTTTCCAATCATCGGGCAGGATCAGGGTAAGATTGATTTCTTCCAACTTTATAATTTCCTGCTCTATGGGTACTTCAATCACTGTTTCACGGGCAAATGCAAATGCAAATGCACCTGCGCTAAAGCTGCAAGCCATAAGCACAAAAGCTGCGGCGGCAGTAATGAAGCGTCTGAGTGTCTGACAACGATGCAGTTGTCTGTAATTCGGGATTTTTTCTGCCTGTTCAACAAGCCGGTCATCAATGTTCCCAATATGTTCGGAAAGCTGTTTTTTGTTCATATTTTGATACCTTCACTTTCTAAATATTTTTTCAACTTACGGCGCATTTCGTATAGCATGGATTTTACCTTGCTCTGGCTGAAGCCTGTATATTTACAGATAGTTTCGATAGAATCAAAATACCAGTACCGCCGTATAAATACATTCCGTTTTTCCTCATTTAACCGCCAGAGAAATTTATCAATCGTACTTTCGATATGCTTTTTTTCGATTTCCGACTCTATGCTGTCTGTTCCGGATACGCAGTCACCTAATTCCTCCAGTGATGTGACGACAGCCGGATTTCTTTTTGCAGCAGAAATATATTCGTATTTCTTCAAAGCCAGATTTCTGACGATCCTGCTCAAGAATACAGAAAATCTGTTTGGATGTTTATCCGGAATTGCGTTCCAGACGGCAAGGTAAGTATCATTGATACATTCTTCCCTGTCCTGGTAGTTTGAGAGAATGTTGTTTGCGATATGATGACAAAGCCCGCCATATTTTGAAGTTGTTTCTGCAATCGCACTTTCATCTCTTGCCCAGTAAAGACTTACAATCGTCTCGTCATCCATAGTATGTATTCACCTCCTCGCTATTTTGTAGATAACAGCCTCCATTATACTAAGTACGGATTTTGTTGTTTTGGTTGTAAATAAATAAAATTTTTTGCTTTGCAGAATTTGAAAGGGATGTGATCATTTCGGCAGATGTATTCTTGACATACCGTGACGGACGGCAGATTGGAGAGCTTGCGGTGATAGAAGAAGAGCGGGCAGAGACGAAAAAATATTGACAGTATTGTTCCGAGGCACTGGACCGTATCTGTGAAAATAGCGAATTTTTAACGGACACCGGGTCGTTTCCGGTACGCATTCGGCGTGATGCCATATTTCTTTTTAAACACGTTCTGAAAATACGCCTGGCTGGAAAAGCAGAGGTAGCTGCTGATCTCACTGATGGATTTGTCCGTGTGGGTCAGCAGGGATTTTGCCTCTTCCAGTTTGCAGCGCATGATAAAACTGTTCATATCAAATCCCAGTTCTTTTTTAAAACAGCGTGAGAGGTAAGAGCGGCTTTTGCCGACATAGGCTGCTACATCTGAAGTAGAAATAGCCTGATTGGTATGCTGCTTGATATACTGGATGCTTTTGTAGATATCTGAGGTGGTATCGTAGGGGATTTGCGTCTGAGCAACACGGCGGGCAAAGTCCAGTATCATATTATACTGCATCTGGTAAATCGCTTCTGCATTCTGGAGCTTTTCGCATTCCTGAATATAGATGTCACTGAGCTGATAGGCGGATTCAATGTCAAGGCCGCCCTCGATAGCATAGCGGGTAGCCAGTGTGACTACGACAATAAGGATATTTTTCGCCTGCCGCAGAGAATTGTCCGCAATTTGGCCTGACTGCAAAGGAAATGCGTTGGAGAAGAATTTTTTCAGCCCGTCAACATTCCCGTTGCGAATATAATCCAGATATAACTGTTCATAATAATATGTATTGTGGAACAGTTCTATTTCTTTGGCATGATAGCTTTTCATGGAATGCAGTGAAGCCACGAAAGCGCTTCGCGTATCTGTGTATACATTCAGATAGGCTTCAATATCAATCACATCATCTAACAATTCCTGATAAAACAGTGCGAGAAAATGACAGAACTGATGGAAGGAATATAAGGGGATAAGCTGATAGAACTCCGACAGATGCTCCTTATATTCAGCCGGAATCGCATATTCTTTCATGATATTCCTGAGAGATGCCGGGGAGGGCGCGATACTGATAACAGGGCCGATTAAAACCATCTGTCCTGCTTTTTCGTTTTGCACAAGGCCGATATAGTGAAATTCTTTTGTGACAAGGTAGGAGACTGCCTGTCTTCTGGAAACCAGTTCAGACAGATGAGGCGCTGCCAGGTCAAAAGGAAAGCCGGTGTCAGGCAATGCCAGCTCCAGGTGTTCGTTTTTATAATAGTGTATCGGAAGATAGATGCAGTTGTACAGTGTCTGGCAGAATGAATGGACAGAATCCATATAGCGGCCTCCTTACATACAGTATTTTACGAAAAAAAAGTAATGGCAAAACAATTTTATAATATTTAACACAAAATTACAATACAGAAAAAGAATAAATGCCTAAAATAATAGATATATTTCGTGAATCTTACTAAACACCCATATCCTATATTATGATATCACCATGAACAGAAGTGGGTGTTTAGAAAATTATGCACACTAAATCGGAGATTTTGGTGCGTTCACGGAGTCCGCAGTGTAATGCGTACTCCTGATTGACAGGTTACTTCTACAGTAAAACAGGAAGCGGGGATATTTATGCAGCAGATTTTTATCAAGGGTACTAAATTTCAGACATCGGATGGAAAGCTGGTTTTGTTGAACGGGATCAATGTAGTGTGCAAGGACAAGAAGCAGGGCTATATGTTTCCTGATTTGGAAAAGGCATTCCGGTCTTTTCACAGAATGGGGTTTAACCTGATCCGGTTCGGCATTTTCTGGGACGGGGTGGAGCCGCAGCCGGGAATCTATGATATGGAATATCTGAAAAAGGTGAAGGATGCCATACAACTTGCCGGGAGATATGATTTGTATGTTATGGTGGATATGCATCAGGATCTGTTCGCCCAAAAATATGCGGACGGAGCGCCCGACTGGGCGACACTGGACGAGGGGGCTTACCATCCGGAAGGATGTACGATGTGGTATGACGCATATCTGCAGAGCGAGGCCATCATCAAGGCGGCAGATAACTTTTGGGCAGATATAGAGGCTGCAGATGGCATCGGACTTCTGGGTCATTATGCAAAAATGTGGGAACAGATTGCACAGTATCTTGACGACTGTGAGAACATCATCGGATGGGAGCCGATGAATGAGCCTTTTATGGGGAGCCTTGCGCGGAATGCTTTTGGAACTGCCACAATGAAAATGAAAGAGCAGGTTCCGCAGTTTGACCTGAGCCGTCCTATGGATATCACACCAAAGCAGCAGGCGCTGTTTATGGGCTATGTAACGGAACGGCTGCAGGAGTTTGACCGCACTGTCTTGATGGATTTTTACCGGCGTATGTGGGAAGCGGTCAGCAGATACAGCAGGAAACCGCTTGTTACGGGAGGAAATATATACAGCAGCAGTACAGTGCGCACCGGGATCGGGAGACTGGACGATTCTGCGGCGGCGGAAGGCATACAGATTTATGCCCCGCATGGATATGACTCCGTGGTAGATTCAGACCGGTACGAGAATTTCAGCAAGGAGAATGTCGAGCGGTTGTTTGCCGATAAGCGCAGTTCTCAGGAAGAACTGGGGCTTCCACTGATCGTGGGGGAGTGGGGTGCGTTTCCATCCAAAGGGTTCACAAATGACCTGATCCGTCATATGAACGGAATTCTGGAAAAATATTTGTGGGGCTCAGCCTATTGGGAGTACCATCCGGGAATGGAGGATGATGAAAACTACAGTTCCCTCAGCAGAGCTTATCCGCTGGAGACAGCAGGCGAGCTGTATTCCTATCACTATAATGAAGCAAAAAAGTCTCTTGTGATGACGCTTAAGGCAACAGGAAGGAGCAGGGTCTACTGCCCTTTTGAAACAAAGAGCGTGACCGGATTCGGACAGGAAGGAGAATGTCCGATTGACTATAGCGTGGAAAAAGTTGGCGCGAATGTCGGTTATGTATTTTTCAGACCGGAACAGACGGATGTAATTACAGTGAATATAGAAGGATAGAACAAATTTATAATAAAGTACACACAATTACAATACACGCAGTCTATATAAAAGTAAAATGTACATACAGGAGTGAAGAAGTAAAGCAGAAATAACAAAAAAATGGAGGTGTTTTCATGCAGATAACAGATTTGCGCACAGAGTATCAAAAAAATCCGCTGGGGATAGATACCGCAAAACCGAGATTTTCATGGAAAATAGAATCGGATCAGGCGGATACCATGCAGACGGCATATCAGATTCAGGTCACATCGGAAGGGCAGATGGTGTGGGACGGCGGCCGCCGGGAATCCGACCAGTCGGTGCTTGTGGAATATGCAGGCCCGGCACTGCAGGCGGAACAGGTATATGAGTACCGCGTCATGGTATGGGACAACCACGAAGAGAGTGCAGAGGCATCCGGGAGTTTTGAGACGGGGCTGCTTGCGGGGACAAACTTCCAGGCAGAATGGATTTCGCATCCCTTTGCGAAAGAAGAGACAGCCTGCCCGGTATTTGTAAAGAAAATATCAATAAAGAAGGCGGTAAAACGGGCGCGGATCTATGCCACGGCGCTGGGTGTCTATGAGATACAGCTTGACAAGGAAAAAGTCGGAGATGCATTCTTTGCGCCTGGCTGGACGAACTACAAAAAACGCCTGCAGTACCAGACATATGATGTGACAGCACTCCTGAACAAAGAAACGGACATAGACCATACGCTGGAAATCATGGTAGGGAACGGGTGGTATAAGGGGATTTTCGGTTTTATGTGTACGCCGAATCACTATGGGGAACAAGTGGCTGTCCTGGCAGAACTCCATATTCTCTACGAGGATGGCTCCAGAGAAGTGGTTGCCACTGACCGGAGCTGGAAGACAAAGACGGGAACTGTCAGGTACAGTGAAATTTATATGGGCGAGACCATTGACACCACCTTCAGAGAGAGCGCACCTGTGGATGTTGTACCGTTTTCTTATCCCATGGAGAACATCACGGCGCAGGAGTGTGAGCCGGTGAGGATCACAAAGCGCACTCCGGCAAAGAAGCTGATCCTGACACCGTCCGGGGATAAAGTCCTGGACTTTGGACAGAATATGGCTGGTTTTGTGGAAGTGACGGTAAAGGGAAAACCCGGGCAGAAGATTGTTATCCGTCATGCGGAGACATTGGATAAGGACGGGAACTTTTATCCGGAGACACTGCGCCAGGCGAAATCGGTGGATACCTATATCTGTGATGGCACAAAACAGACCTTTTTACCGCATTTTACGTTCCATGGATTCCGCTACATCTGTGTGGAGGGGATCGACGAGGTTAACCCTGCCGATTTTACGGCGTGCACGCTGCATACTGATATGAGACAGACCGGAAAGTTTTCCTGTTCCAACGAAATGGTTAACCAGTTACAAAGCAATATCCAGTGGGGACAGCGGGGGAATTTCCTGGATATCCCGACGGATTGCCCGCAGCGCGACGAGCGGCTTGGATGGACAGGGGATGCACAGGTATTCTGCAGGACAGCTTCCTACAATATGGAAACGGCATCCTTTTTTGCAAAGTGGCTGCATGACCTGAAGAGTGAGCAGACCGCCCGGTTTGGGCCGCCCCATGTGGTTCCCAATATTCTTGCAGATCAGGAGGCGGCAGCGGCATGGAGCGATGCCGCAACGGTGATTCCGTGGACGGTTTATCAGGTGTTTGGTGACAGGAGGATACTCGCAGACCAGTATGAAAGCATGAAGGGGTACGTGGATTATATCACGGCGCACTGCAGTGAAAACGGCCTGTGGCAGACAGGGTTCCAGTATGGGGACTGGCTGGCGTTGGACAAAGAGGAAAGCGCAGACCGCACAGGCGCGACAGACAAATATCTGGTGGCAAATGCCTATTATGCGTATTCAGCAGATATTGTGCACAGGGCGGCGGAAGAACTTGGATATGAGGAGGATGCGAAAGAGTATGCAGCGCTTTGCCAAAAAATCACAGAAAAGTTTGAGGAAGAGTATGTCACGCGTACGGGCAGGATGGTGAGCGAGACGCAGACGGGATGTATACTGGCGCTGCATTTTGATCTGGTTCAGGAACAATACCGGAAACGGATTGCAAAATCATTGGAGACAAACATCGCAAATCACAAAAACCACCTGTCGACCGGCTTTGTGGGAACGCCTTATTTGTGCCATGTATTGTCGGAGAATGGGATGCATGAACTTGCGGGGACGATTTTTCTGAAGGAGGACTATCCGTCGTGGCTGTATGCGGTGAAAAAAGGTGCGACCACCATCTGGGAGCGATGGAATTCCATTATGCCGGACGGCAGCTTTGACGAATCCGGCATGAACAGCCTGAACCATTATGCATATGGCTGTATTGGCGACTGGATGTATGAGAAGCTGGCAGGTATCAATCCGGTGAAGCCGGGTTACAAAGAAATCCGGATACAGCCGAGGTTTATCAAGGGGATTACGGGCGTGGACGCATCGTTTGATTCGGTTTACGGTGAAATACGAAGCGCCTGGAGCTGCAGGGACGGAAAAATCACAGTGGATGTGACCATTCCGGCCAATACGACAGCGGAGGTATATCTGCCCGAGAAGGACGGCGTATTGAAACTCGGTTCCGGAGCATGGCATTATGAGTATGAGACGGATACAAGACTGGAACTGGACAGATTCACCATGGACACTACGCTCGGTGCACTGGTTCAGGAGCCGGCAGCAGTGGAACTGTTTAACCAATACATGCCCGGGATGCTGGACGGTCCCATGATTGAGTTTGCCTACGGGATGACCATAAGCGAGCTGACGGCAGTGATGCCGCCGGAGGGCATCGGGGTATTTCAGACAGTGCTGGAAACATTAAATAAGCAGTAGAATGCGAGGAGGAAAATATGGCAAAAAAACCATTGGGAAAAGATCAGTTTGGAATTCAGAAGGTAATGCGTGGAGGCGATTATTTCGCGGACTCCATGGGGCAGTTTGCATTGAATGCAATAAGCGGCATGGTGGGGCAGCTTACATATTTTTATACGGATAAGGCAGGGCTGGCGGCAGGAATGGTGGCAACGGTATTTATGATCACGAAAGTCATCGATGCGTTTACGGATATCATTATGGGAAATATTATCGACCACACAAAGCCGGGCAAGGAGAGATACAGGCCATGGATATTGAAGATGTCGATACCGGCTGCAATTATGATGTTGCTGCTGTTTACTGTCCCAAAGGGCAATGCGGGACTGCAGATTGCATATATGCTGGTTACGAATCTGCTGATGACATCAGTAATCTATACTGCCATAGCAATTCCGTATGCATCCTTGCAGGTTGTGCGGACGAACAGTTCCGAGGAGCGCGGCAAGATGGGCGTGTACCGTGCGCTGGCGGGCTATGTCCCGGGAATGGCCATCGTGCTGGCGGTGATTCCGGTTACGAATGCGCTTGGCGGAACACAGAGCGCATGGGTGAAATTTGCTGCAGTGGTTGCGTTGATCGTTGCGCTCTGTCTGCTGCTTTGCTATAAAAAGAGTAAGGAAACGGCAACGATCGACGGCGCTGCGGAGGTAGTGGAGGAAAGCGAACAGGATGAGGCGATTCCTTTGACAGAAGCAGTCGGAAAGCTCTTTGGAAATAAATACTGGGTTCTGGCGCTTGTTATGGGTCTGCTGTCTCAAGTGACATACGGTTTGGCGAATTCTTCCGGTACCTATTACTGTAAATGGATATACGGAGACGATAATCTGGTGGCAATACTCGGTGCGGTGGGAATGATACCGACGATCCTGGGATTTGCCATGGTTGGCCCGATGAACAAGAAACTGGGTGTTGTCAAGACGCTGCGTGTGAGTTTCCTGTTGGGAATGGCGGCCAACATCCTGCGGCTGCTGAACCCTACCCATTTTTGGTACAATACGATCCTGGGATGCATAAGTTCCTTTGCCAATATTCCGATGATGTGCCTGCTTGGGGTGACTACGGCCATGGCGATTGACTACAATGCATATAAGTATGGGAACAGGATGGTAGCCTGCTCTCAGAGTGCGACAGGGTTTGGCAGCAAAGTCGGAAACGGACTTGGCGCGTCAGTGGTTGGCTGGTGCCTTGCGCTCGCACACTATGACGCGTCCATGACAGTGGCGACAGCAGCGACAAGGCAGGCAATCTACGCATTTAATATCTACATACCGCTGGTTCTGTTCCTTGGCATGTTCGTCTGTGCAATGAAGTTTGATCTGGAAGCAAAACTGCCGGGAATTAAAGAGGAACTGGAAAAACGAAAGCTGCCAAAGTAAGGCAGACAATCCATATGAAACCAACGGATTTTAACTGAAATGAAAGAAGGTTTTCCTATCAGCAGAAGGAGGAAGCGATGAGTGAAATCAGAGAAGTCATTGCAAAAATGACATTGGAAGATAAGATCAAACTCTGCTCCGGTGCGAATTTCTGGGAATCAGAAGGCATGGAGCAGTATGGAATTCCATCCTTTTTCATGTCCGACGGGCCGCATGGCCTGCGGACACAGAAAGGGGAGTCAGATCATCTGGGAATCAACCAGAGTGAAAAATCGACCTGTTTCCCGACAGCGTCAGCCAGTGCAGCATCATGGAATCCCGGGCTGCTGCGCAGGATGGGGGAGGCGATCGGTGAAGAGGCACTGCATTATGGCGTAGATGTGGTTCTGGGACCGGGCGTGTGCATGAAACGCAATCCATTGTGCGGACGTAATTTCGAATATTTCAGCGAAGATCCCTATCTGGCCGGAGTGATGGGAGCGAGCTGGATACAGGGCGTGCAAGGTAAGGGTGTCGGAACAAGTTTAAAGCACTATGCGGCAAATAATCAGGAACAGGACCGCATGATGGGGAACAGCATGGTAGATGAGCGGGCATTGCGTGAAATTTATCTGTCTGCTTTCGAGACGGCAGTGAAGGAGAGCAGGCCGGATACCGTGATGTGTTCCTATAACAAAATAAACGGGACTTTTTCCAGTGACAACAGGAGACTCTTAACAGATATCCTGCGTGACGAGTGGGGATTTCAGGGGATGGTTGTCACGGACTGGGGTGCGATGAATGACCGGGTGAAGGCATTCCAGGCAGGCTGTGACCTGGAGATGCCAAGCAGCAATGGAATGTTTGACGCGGCTGTGAAACAGGCGGTGGATGAGGGGAGACTTTCGGAGGCTGACATTGACGCCTGTGTGGAGCGGATCATCCGGCTGGCGCTGAAAGCGCAGGAAACCCGCAAAGGACATGGTGAGCAATATCCGTTTGATGTGGATGCGCACCATAGACTGGCGCAAGAAATTGCGGAGGAGAGTGCTGTTTTATTAAAGAATGAGGAAGCAATCCTGCCATTAAAGAAGACGGCACGAATTGCATTGTGCGGTGCGATGGCCGAGACAGTCCGTTATCAGGGGGCCGGGTCCTCACACATTAACCCGACCAGACTTTCCAGTCTGCGGGCAGCTTTAGAAGCGGCAGGGGGAAATCTGGCATATTACCCGGTATATGAGTTGGACGGGGAAAAGAATGCAAAGGAACTGCAGAGGGCAGTCGATGCAGCGAAGGAGGCAGATGCGGCGGTTCTTGTTGTGGGGCTCCCGGATTCTTATGAATCGGAGGGCTACGACAGAAAGCATATGGCAATGCCGGAGAGCCATTGCGAATTGATCAGTGAGATTGCAAAGGTGAATCAAAATGTCGTTGTTGTGCTGATGGGAGGAAGCCCGGTGGAAATGCCGTGGCTGAACGATGCGAAAGCCGTCCTGAATCTGTACCTTGGAGGCCAGGCGGTCGGCGAGGCAGGAGCTGATCTGTTATATGGCGTCGCCAATCCCGGCGGAAAGCTGGCGGAGACCTATCCGGTATCTTACGCAGACTGCTCATCTTCAGAAACTTTCGGGGTAAATCCAAGACAGGTGGAATATGCAGAAAGCATATATATCGGATACCGTTATTATGAAAAGGCAGGGATACCTGTACAGTTTCCGTTTGGACATGGATTAAGTTATACCAGTTTTACGCTTTCGGATTTTATGGTAGAATTGGATGGAAGCGCAGTGGATGCGGACAGCGTGTTAAACCTTTCCGAGAGGGATGCAAAGCTCACTGTTTCCTGCAAGGTGAAAAATACAGGCAGCAGGGCGGGCGCAGAGGTTGTGCAGGTATATGTGTCGGACCAGACACCGGAAGTTTTCAAGGCAAAGAAAGAGCTGAAAGGCTTTTGCAAAGTATACCTGGAGGCCGGAGAGGAAAAAGAAGTGACGGTTGCATTGGACTGGAGATCGTTTGCACATTATGATGTGAATACCCGGAAGTGGGAGGTGCTGACAGGTTCCTATCAGATTCAGGCGGGAACATCCAGTGCGGATATCAGGTTAATGCAGGATAGCAGAGTGCAGGGAACAGTGGATGCATTGGGATATGGAGAGATACCCCGGTGGTATATCCGCCCGTCAGGAAAGCCGGCCGTTTCCGATTTTGAGAAGCTTTATGGACAGGCGATTAAGCCCTTTGAACTGGAAAAGCCGGGAGAGTACACCCTGTTGAATACTTTGAATGATATGAAGGAAAATCCGGTTGTACAGCAGATTATGGAAGGCATAAAGGGCGGAATCCTGCAGAACTGCGGTGGTGATGAGAGCAGTCCGGAGTTTATCTTTACGATAAATATTGTGTTTGGCACACCGTTGATCAGGCTGGTACAGCAGGGCGGAGGAATGACACCGCTTGCAATGATGCAGGCAGCAGTGGCATGCGCAAACGGCGATTCTGCGGCAGCAGGCCAGCTTGCGGAAATGATGGGCGGTGGAAAGAGACCCGTTTCCGGATAGGGAAACAGCCGGGGAAAGAGTCCCGGTGACAGTTCGTGAGCGGGAATAAGGGGAGGTGCGGGATATGTGGACATGTCCGAAATGCGGGCGTACTTTTAAGCGGCAGGAACAGAGCCATTACTGCGGGAAAGCGCCGGAGACGATTGAGGAATATATCGAGGCACAGCCGGAAGAAGTACGACAGTACCTGGAAGAAGTGAGGGATGCACTGTGTGCGGCGCTGCCGGAAGCGGAGGAACGGATCTCATGGAGCATGCCGACTTATTGGAAGAAGCATAACATTATCCAGTTCGCCGGATTTAAGAACCATGTGGGCCTGTATCCGGGGCCAGAGGCTGTCCGGGAGTTTTCCGAACGCCTGAAAGATTATAAGACCAGCAGGGGAACCATACAGCTTCCTTACAGCGTGACGGTTCCGGTGGAATTGATCTCCGATATTGCCAGATGGTGTTATGAGACGGGGAACCATCCGTAAGATTGGAAAGGATTTGAAGAGGCAGAGAAAAAGGGTCGGATAAGGCAGGAGGCTGATGAGGTGATCCGGTGGCTTACTGGGTACAGCCAGTAAGCCACCGGAAGGGATGCCCCAAGCAGCAGGAATGGAGGCGTGATAGATGGATGTATTGAAAAAACAGACAGTATATACGATCAGCGATATTTATGCTCTGCCGGATGGCGAAAGAGCTGAACTGATTGATGGGCAGATTTATAATATGGCGCCGCCGGGCAGATTACATCAAAAGATCAGCTGGAAGCTGCATCAGGCGATAGCAAATTATATCGACAGCAGGAATGGGTTATGCGAAGTTTATGCGGCTCCGTTTGCTGTATTTTTGAATGACGATGATATAAATTATGTGGAGCCGGATCTTTCTGTGATCGGTGACTTGTCCAAGCTGGATGATAAAGGATGTCATGGTGCGCCTGACTGGGTGATAGAGATCGTTTCATCAGACAGCAGATCGAGAGATTATATAACAAAATTGTTTAAGTATCGTACAGCGGGGGTTCGGGAATAATGGATTGTTGATCCGGATAAACAGATGATAATGGTTTATGGGTTTGAAAAAGATATGGTAGAAAAATATGATTTTAATGAAACGGTACCAGTGGGGATCTTTGAGGGATTTACAGTAAAGATAGAGTAGTATAAGACAGTATTTTGTAGTTAAACAAAGTCCAATTTTATATGATTGAAATAATGCGGAGGACAGAATGTGTCATTGATCAAGGCTATAATAATTTCGTCATCAACCAAGACCCACAAGATAAGAGAAGAGAAAACTAAGGAAATTATATAAGAGAATTATATAGCAGAAAATGTATTAGCAAATATATAAGTTTATGTGGGCTATTTGTAAAATTCTAAAGTATGAGATATATAAATCTAATAAAAAGAACAATACACTATGAAGCGCATTGTTCTCTTCCCGCAATTACAGCAAATAATTATTTTCCCGGTTTGCAATCTGTAAACCGACTAACTTGTAGGTTGCATATCCTCCCATAACCAGCGGTTCTGATTTGCAAATTTCTTCTGCTTCTTCACGGCTCTCTGTTTTTAGGATATACATGCCTGCCATTCCCGGATAACCTTTAAAGACACCGCAAATTTCCAGCTTTCCTTCATCGTCCAGCTTTCTTATGTTCTCAACGTGATCCATAACTACCTGTTTTGTCATTTTATTATAGGTCTTGCTCTTCTCAATCATCATCATGTACATCAATTTTTCCATACGATTTTCTCCTTTACATTTTGACACTTCCCAACTCGGGTTTTCTGTGACTTTCGCCTTGCTCCACTCATAAAATCACTTCGCGGTATATCAGTCATGAACAGTAGCCTAAAGCTCCAAAAGGGAAATACCTCATTCCTGCGTCTATTCAAGAATATCTTGAAAAAACAGAGGCTAAGAATGATTACCACATGAAAATCCAACTAACGGATATAGGCGTTAAACGCTGTGAAAGTGAGTGCTTACTTGTGAGCGGATTAAAAACATATCCAACAGGCGGCAAGGTTCTCGGTGTTTACAGGAGTTTCTTACAGCTGTTGCGCACCACCATTTTTAAGGGAGGGTGCATTGTCAGAGGATAGTCCCTGTGCTGCCTGAATTGTGAGATCAGGGCATGGGCGGCTGCGCGGCCAAGTAATTGCGGATTTAAAGCAATGGTGGTAAGCGGCGGATTGAGGAAACCGGAAAAAGGCATATTGTCAATTCCGATAACAGAGATGCTTTCGCCGACTTTAATACCATGTTCCTGAAATGCCTTATAAGCGCCCATAGCCAATCCGTCTGACCCATACAATAAGGCCGGTGGTAGTTTGTTCTCGTTTACAAGACGGTTTGTGATAGCGTAGCCGTCCTCAGGTGTGAAAGAATCTGCAAGCCAGATGCGGCTTTTCGGATCTATTCCATTTTGAAGGCAATAATTCTGAAATGCCAGATGCCTGAAATCCTCTTTCTCTTCTTTGCTGTTAAGCGCAAATTGTACAATACAATTAGTGCTTCCTATGTATCCTATATCCTGATGTCCGATAGAATGAAAATAGTCAACTGCCATTTGAATTGCCTGGTCAAAATCCGGAAGAATGGAGTCAAACAGATGATCTGGTGCAATATAATCCAATATGATCTTGTATTTGATTTCGTGAACCAGAGGATGACAGGGATTCAGCTTTAGCTTTCCAAGAATGATCAATGCGTCAAGTCCCTTGAATTCTTCATAAGATTCTTTTAAAATATAACGAAATTCCATATCGGAAATCAAATTCATATCTTTCAGGCAAGACATAAGTCCTGAAAAAATGATATTGTAATAATCATTGATCGCTGTTTCAAATAATTTAAATTCACAATTTAAAATGCCGACTTTTAAAACAGAAGTTTCCTGTTGGTTTGAGGAAGCCTTTGTTTCCTTGCTGCCGGGTATGCGTCTTTTTTGGCTCATGTCATAATTCATGGCTTTGGCTGTAGACAAGATCAGATCACGTGTTTGATTTGAAACAGAAAATTCGGGATCCTGGCTTAACACCCTTGATACTGTAGTTCTGGAAACGCCGCAGGCCGCCGCTATGTCGCTTAATGTTATCATATAATGTTTCTTATGCCTTTCGTCTTATTATTAGTTTCAGTTTAGCATATAAAGAAGGCGGACTTCAAGAAAAAGGTACGTGATCGGATTTATTGTTTTATAAAACAAAGGCTTCCTCCCGGAAGCGAGGATAGTGGGAGAACCTGTTTATGGGACGGGCTTAAGTCTGTTTCTGTAATTACTTTTCCTGCACAGTCTTTTTGTATGACGGTATAAAGTACATTATCGGGAAGGATTACATAATGTACATTGCTATGAGTTCCGTTCAATATCCATAACTCCCGTGTATGATAGCTGTCTGAAAAATCAATACAGTAATTTTCTTCATAAACAGCGCATATTTTCGTATCCTTTGTTGCAGACAGCAGGGCCGGATAAAGCCCCAGGGGAGATTTTGCCGTAAAATCGCCCTTTAAAAGGGTTTCCCGGTACTTTATGGAAAAGCCCAGATAATATTCCAGAACCTGCCGCTGCTTTAGGCTTAGAGAATTCAGCCGTACAGATACCTGTATCGTAGCAAAGATACAGTTGATGATCTGAACCGCAACGTCTTCCGGAGACTCCTGTTCATGCCATAGAAGCATGTCTGAGTGAATAGCGCAGGAACTGCTCAGGAGTTTTAAATCAGTAATTCCCACACGGTTTGTGATACCTGACAGTGGACAGTCCGCTACTCGGAAGATATTCCCGTAAAGTCTTATCTGCGGACCGATGTAATTTTGACGAAACTCGATCATGAGATTTTGCCTGATCTTCGTCAATGCACATCGGATATCTATCATGAGCCGGTGTACCGCCTGGGGGATTTCGGAATAATCCATGCCTTTTCCAAAAGCCGGGGTATCTTCATATTCTCGGAACGAATCAATGAAATCCAGTTTCAATCCATCTAAATCCCACTCGATCAGGGCTTTTTTATAAACAGAGATCAGGTACTCTCTTACCTGCGGGTATCTGGGATCAAGGATACCGGCCTGCAGGGAAGGTTCATAATGCAGGCAAAGGTCTTTAAAGGTGTTCCATTTATGAGAAAATTTTCCTACAAAAGGGACACTGTACCATAAAATACATTTCATCCCCAGACCATGCGTCTTATCTACAAATTGCCGGAAATCACAAAATTTAGAAGGTTCGTATGCCCAGTCGCCACAATATCCATACCCGCGATGGTTGTCAAGAGTCTGCCAGCCGTCATCTATAATAATGGACCGCATACCCATCTTTACGGCTGTTTCACATTCCTGAAGTAATTTGTGTTCAGCCAGTTCCTGATGATAAGAGTACCAGGTAGAATACATGGGAAATGTTGCTTCCTCCGGAACAGGCATGGGTGTTTCCGGCAAAAGAGAATTCCACCAGGTTGCAGTTTCCTGTAGGATTTGGTCAAACCGAAGGGGGCGTGTGTCAATTCGGCAGCAAAAATGGTAGGGTAAAGAATAATCTGTCAGGTATACGATAATATCTGTATAAATTTCCGAGGTCTCTTCATGTACGCCGGTAGTAAAGCGAACATCTCTGCTCAACTCATTGATGGAAATTGTAAAACAGTTTTTATCCTGGCAGTCGAAAAAACAAAGTACAGGAGCGGAATGACTGATGTTAGTCTGAAATTCATGAGCCCAATCCCCATGCAGAGCTCTTTGAAATCCGGCATCCGGTTTCCACATTCCTACAATTCCCAGAATATCGCATACAATGCGAAGCCTGATAAAGGGTTTGTCCTCTAAAGGCGGCAGGTTACTGCGCGTCAGATCTGCATGCGATTCTGCCGTAGAAGTTACTTTATAGTAGTATTCTTCTATGTCTGAAGAAATTCGATTTGTTTGTTCGGGAACCGCTTGCAGGTAATTACTTTGAAGAGTTATTTTTACGTTACATTTTTTGTTCATCATAATAGTTTCCCTTCTTGAGTTTAGTAAAATATAAAAAGAATCACTTGCAGAGTTTACTATATATGTAAAAAATAATCAACATAATTAATAAAAAATATGAAAAAAATCGAAATGCATTGTAAATCTTATAAATAATTATTGACATGACATATATATCATGTTACTATGAGATTACTAAACATCAGCTGATTAAAGTAAATTATCAAGCAATTTTACTAAACGAAAAGGAGAGAATATGAAAAAGAGAAATATTATTACAGCAAGTGTATTGTCTGCAGCCATGTTAATGACGGCCTGTGGATCCACCGGAGATTCGGCGCCTGCTGACCCCGCAGCAGATGTCGGTACGGAAAATGCCGGTGCTTCCGCTGAAACAGAAAATGCTTCGGACGAAGAGACAGGTTCATCGTCTGGGGAGACAGTTGAGATTGTATATACTGCCAGAGGAAATGCCGATGAAATTAAGGTTTATCAGCAGGCGGTAGATGCTTTTAATGAAGCACAAAGCAGCGTCCATGTTACATTTGAGGCATCCCCCAGTGATGGATATAACCAGTCTTTGATTACGCAGCTGGCTGGCGGGACGGCAGCAGATGTTATTTTCGTGGAAGATACGATCATTAATCAGCTCATTAAAAACGGAACCATTGCCAATCTGGAAGATTTCATGGCTACTGACAGTTCCTATGCAAAAATAGAAGACTTTGATGAGACTGTATTAAATGCAACCAGGACAGATGATGGCATCTGGGGGTTATCTGTTGACTGCAACCCTATGGTGCTTTACTATTCACCGGCCATGTTTGAGGAACTTAATATAGAAGATCCTCAGGAACTTTTTGCAAATGGGGAATGGACCTGGGATAAATTTGATGAAATATGCACCACGCTGAAAGACAACGGCAAGTATGGTATGGTTCAGGGCGGTGATAATATCAGACTTTACAATTGGGTATTTGGCAATGGCGGTTCCGTATGGGAAGGCGATACCTATAAATTTGACGATAAGGCACGCGAAGCTTTCCATTATGTCTGCGATAGAATTCAGGATGGCAGATTTGTTTATGGCGGGACGCTGCCGGACGGACAGGGAGAAGACGCAATGTTCATGTCCAGACAGGCCGGATTTATTGCTGCGGGCAGATGGCTGACCAAAACGTTCCATGATGAAGGAATTGATTTTGATTATATCCCTTATCCCTCAAAGAGTGGAGAGCAGTATTCACCGGCACAGATTTGTCTTGGATTCCTCTGTGTGAATGCCAAATCAGAACACTTGGAGGAAGCAATGCAGTTTTTGACTTATTATTGTGGAACCCCTGGGCAGTCTGCAAGAATCACCGGTGTCGGCACCTCTGTCCCTTCTGTAAAAACGTTGGATGAAATGTTGGTCGAATCAGAAGTTCCGGCGCATTTGGATCATATTCTTAAAGTCCGGGCAACAGGATGGGCCAGCGGAACGGATGAGGTAAAAGACACAATGTTTGCAGGATTTGCTGATGCAACCAAATCAGTTTTTGAAGAAGCTTATGTAA
Source organism: Clostridia bacterium (assembly GCA_910575245.1). Lineage (GTDB taxonomy): Bacteria > Bacillota > Clostridia > Lachnospirales > Lachnospiraceae > UBA3282. Next base: position 245,538 of record CAJTEN010000002.1, read on the forward strand.
ATGGTGCGGATCCTGATGAGATTATTGAGAAGGTAGAAGCTAAGGCAGCGGAAGTCATTGCAGAGAACCAATAAAACTGCGGGAGGGCAGTGCAGAATCTGCCCTCCCTTTTGCTAGTGTGAAATGCTTCAGAATGGAGGGAAAATGCTGAAAAGACGAAAAATGTGGGGGTGGATATTTGTAGCGCCTCAGCTGATAGGCCTGGTTATCTTTGCCTTGATTCCGCTGATTATGAGTTTTGGGATTAGTTTTAACGAGTGGGACGGCATTGCGCCGACTATGAAGTTTGTAGGTTTTTCTAACTATATTCGCCAATTTGCAAATGAAGATTTTAAAAAGTCCTTATTAAATACGGTAATTTATTCGATCATGTTTATTCCTCTTGATCTGGTGCTGGCGTTGGCTTTGGCTCTTGCGGTGCAGAAGATCAAAGGTAAAACATTATATCGTCTGTTTTATTTTATGCCGGTCGTAACCGGTTCTGTATCGGTAGGTGTCATTTGGACATGGATCCTTAACGGAGATTTTGGCCTGCTGAATACAGTGCTGGCAGCAATTGGCATAGAGGGACCCAAGTGGCTGACGGATACCAGATGGGTTCTTCCGTCTATTGTGCTCGTATCGGTATGGTGGAATGTGGGATATAATATGGTACTTTTGTTGGCAGGCCTTCAAAATATTCCGGAGAGCTATTATGAGGCCGCAAAGATTGATGGTGCGGGAAAGTGGCAGATTTTTAAAAGCATCACGATTCCTATGCTGTCCCCGACTCTCTTTTTTGTATTGATCATGACAATGATCAGTTCTTTCCAGGTATTTGATCAGGCTTTTGTTATGACAAGTGGCGGACCGGTAAAGGCCAGCTATACGTTTGTGTATCATATTTACCAAAATGCATTTGTTGATTTCAAAATGGGACAGGCTTGTGCGTCTTCTGTCATTTTGTTTTTTATTATATTGATCATCACGCTGATACAAATGTACGGCTCGAAAAGGTGGGTGAATTATGATGAGTAAAAAAATAAAACCATTTAATATTTTTGTCTATGCCATATTGAGTATAGGGGCCATAAGTATGGTAATTCCGTTTTTCTGGACAATATTGAGTTCTTTAAAGACCATGGGTCAGACTTTCTCTGTACCGCCTACTATTTGGCCTGACCCTGTCGTTTGGGAGAATTATCCTGAATCCCTCCAGGCACTTCCTTTTGGACGGGCGTACTTTAACAGCTTTTACATTGCTTCTGTGGTTGTTGTCATTCAGCTGCTTACAGCTTCTATGGCCGGATATGCCTTTGCGAAACTGAAATTTCATGGGCACAATTTTATGTTTATCCTTTTTTTGGCTACGATGATGGTTCCTTCACAGGTTACAATGATCCCGCTGTTTATTATTATGAAGAATCTGGGGCTGCTTGGGAACCATATGTCACTGATATTGCCTGCAGCGCTTTTCAATGCCTTTGGGGTATTTCTGATGCGGCAGTTTATAGCCTCTCTTCCTGGGGATTTGGAGGAAGCGGCTACCATTGACGGGGCATCTGTGCCGCAAATTTTTTTCCGGATCATACTGCCGTTGGTTAAGCCGTCGCTGGCAGCTTTTGGTATTTTTGTATTTCTGGGGCAGTGGAACAATTTTCTGTATCCGCTGATCTTTTTAAACAAGACAAATACCTTTACGGTTCCTTTGATGCTGAATTTCTTTAAGGGAACCTATGCAACGGATTACCCTTTGCTGATGGCGGGAACCGTGATTTCGATCATGCCGGTACTGGTTGTGTATTTGTTCTTCCAAAAGCAGATTATTCAAGGCATTGCTATTACAGGAATGAAAGGATAAAATTTGTAACAGTTCAGCCTTCAGCTTCCCTGTTGCGGAATCTGCCCATTCCAAGTGTCTACGTCCCACTCCGGCCGGCGCTGGACAAACGTCCATAATTATGAATCAAACCACCGGTATGCAAGAACTGTCAAAGCTGCATATCGGTGTTTTTAATGGAGTCCGTGGATTATTTTAGCAAGCCAAACGCTCTCTCAACCAAAGCAAAAGTGTCCTCAATACTTCTTTTTTCATCTCTGATCATAACCCGAAAGCCAGAATGGAGAAAAGAATCATATGCTGCATGGGAGTTGATCCTTCTCAAACATTGCCTGAAATTTTCCATAGCCAACTCAGGCTCCTTTTCCTCCATAAGTAACTGATAAAGAAACTGTTTTTCTTTGTCGGGTCTTTCAAAAAAGCGATTCTCCGAGATAGCAGGATCCGCTAACATAATCAGAACATGATCATTATCTGTTATTTCTTTTAACTTCTCTATGGAAATATTGGTATCTACAAACACCATTTTACCTTCTGGATCCAGCTTATTCAGAATATGAAGTTCCAAAATTTCACATTCCTTTGATACACCCTTTATCCAGGCTTCATACTCATCTGGTGTCCGTCTGATGAAATCATGCCAATCCTGCAAATCTCTTGTGTAAGTCAAATATGGAAACTTGCTGCTGTCCAGGCTGGGTAGTAATGCATCATGATAGTTTTCTGTGCAGGCAATGCCGTTGTATTTTTCGGCGAGCAATTTGATCATTGTAGATTTTCCGGCATATGCAGTGCCGTTTATGAAAAATACATTATCGAATTTCATTCTGATTTCCTTTCAATTGCCTGCAGGTTTATCATAGCAATTATCTGGCTCTGCATGTCTTCAACTGTTTCAATTCTGATCCGGCCAATATTGTTTCTGATCATTTCAAAATCTATGTCGGGGAACATTCTTTCACATAAACGGTTTGCTTCGGGAGACGCTCCCATTAAAGCTGTTACAAGCGAATTAGCGTCAAACTGTCTCAACACCTCTCTCAGTTCCTTTTCAGAAATTGTAGAAATCTGCTCAAAATTAGTTATCCTCTGTGGTTGTATGCTGGGTTCTAATATGTCATTTATCGTGATGCCATATAATTTGGAAATCTTCAGTAAGACCCCTAAGTCGGGGAGAGTCGTTCCTGTTTCCCATTTTGATATGGCCTGCCTTGATATGTCTAATTTTTTTGCTAAATCATCCTGTGTGTAATTGTGGCTTTTACGCAGAAACTGTAAGTATTTTGACATAATAATATTCATATAAATCACGCTCCTTACTGCCATTATAAGGCATACGGGACAAAGAGGAAAGAATTTGATAAGTGCTAAAAAGCAAATAGCAGTTGCAGGGCCAGAGACGAGGCAGCCTTCCGGCGGGAAGATGGCATTCTACCTGATGGGTAATCTGGAGATGGAGATCTATGAAGCCGACGAACTGTCAGAAAAGGACGGAGCCATAGATCATATCGCACTGGACTGAACTGTTACAGAATATGAAAAAATATGCAAAAAACTATTGACCGGTAGTAACACCCGGAAATTATAATCGATAGTATCAATCATAAGAGACAACCGGATTATGATATTGTTTCAGAGACGGTGCAAGCAAATAAGGGAGGAGAGAATTATGGTATTTTACTTTACCGGTACGGGCAACAGCCTGTATATCGCAAAACAACTGGAGAAAGACCCGATTAGTATCCAGCAGGCCATACCGGAGGACAGCCTGGAATTTACCGCGGACCGCATCGTTCACCAGCAGTTCTTTGAACGGATGAGCCAGATGCCGGCAGATGCATGTCCGCAGAAGGCGATTCAGCTGACGGTTCCGGAAGCAGATCCCGATGCGCGTTATCGCAATGAACATATTACCCTTCAGGAAATTATAGAGGCAAATTGCCTAATACAACAATAACAGGAAAGTGAGGATGCAAGATGAAAGAAGAAACCAGAAAAAGAACATCAGATTTATTTAAAGGCGCAAACAGCACTCTGCAGTATACTGATCCGGAATGGGTCGATATCGTAGCGGAATTTTCCCAGAAGGAAGCAGTAAGTGCAAACAAACTGACACAGAAAGAACAGATGCTTTGCATTCTCTCTGCGCTGCTCGGCTGTCAGGGAATGGGAGAATATCAGAATATGCTCCATGCGGCGCTGAATATGGGTATCGACCCTGTTGCGGTCAAGGAAGTCGTATATCAGGCAACGGCTTATCTTGGAATCGGACGGATCCATGATTTTCTTATTGTGACAAACCAGATCATGGGACAGCAGGGTATCAAACTGCCTCTGGATCCGCAGGCAACGACAGATGAGAATACACGGTTTGACCAGGGGCTTGCGAAACAGGTTGAACTGTTCGGGCCGGATATGGCGAAGAGACAGACGGAAGGACCCGTTCTTCGCAGAAATATCAACCGCTGGCTGGCGGATAACTGTTTCGGCGATTATTATACCAGGAACGGCCTGAACGATCAGGAGCGGGAAATGATTACGTTCTGTTTCCTTATGGCGCAGGGCGGCTGTGAGAATCAGCTCCGCGGGCATACAGCGGGCAATTTCGGGGTCGGAAATGACAAGGAGAAGCTGTACAGTGTAGTGGAGCAGTGTATGCCTTATATCGGATATCCCCGCAGTCTCAACGCCATGGGTATCATTGACGAAGTAGCGAAGAAGATGGAAGAGTCATAAGGAGGATGCAGTCATGAATACATTTATATTTACTTATCCGACAAGGGTATATTTTGGCGAAGGAAGTGCAAAGCAGGCTTTCGGGGCGGAGCTTGATAAAGTCGGCGGGACTGTGATGCTGGCTTATGGCGGCGGTTCCATCAGGAAGAACGGCATCTATGACGAGATGAAGACTCTGCTTGTGCAGGCAGGCAAGACAATCGTGGATTTCGACGGCATTATGCCGAATCCTACGTATGCCAAAGTACAGGAAGGTGCGAAGCTTGTACGGGAAAAGCATGTGGATTTTATTCTGGCCGTAGGCGGTGGCAGCGTGGTCGACTGCTGTAAGGTGATCTCCGCACAGGCGGTGCTGGAAGAGGATATCTGGGATATGGAATATGTCCAGGGAAAAAATCCGACAACAGGCATTCCCATGGGAGCAGTAGTGACCGCTTCCGGCACTGGCGCAGAGATGAATGCCGGTGCGGTGATCACATATGAAGAAAAAATCTGGAAAGGCCCGATCTTCGGAACGGCAGCCGCTTTTGCCGTGCTGGATCCGGCCTATACCATGTCCGTTCCTCCTATGCAGGTGCTTTCCGGTGCGTTCGATACTTTAAGCCATGCAATGGAAACCTATCTGGGCAATTCCGATCAGGACAATGTGTCTGATGATTTGGCGCTGGCGGTTATGAGGAATACCGTTGTCAATATGCGGCGGCTGCTTGTCGATATCAATGATATGCAGGCCAGAAGCAACCTGATGTGGGATTCCGCTATGGCGGAGAACGGAATCTTGAAGTGCGGCCGCCTGACAGATTTTCAGGCTCATCAGATGGAACATCAGTTGGGAGCTTATACCGACTGTAACCACGGACAGGGGCTGGCTGTGATTCATCCCGTTTATTACCGGCATATTCTGAAGGATGCGCCGGATAAGTTTACGAGATTTGCGAAGATGGTGTTTGACGTGGATACCGCAGAAGCAGGGATCGAAGCTTTGGCTGATTTCATCAAAGAATGCGGACTGCCGGTACGGATGGGAGAGCTGAAATCCAGAGTAGAGATTACGCCTGAAGTATTGCGCAAGGTTGCTGATACCTGTAATATCATCAAATGCAATCCCCGTGAACTGGACCGGGATGAGATTTATGAGATTCTGATGGAATGTATGTAGAACTTCTATAACAGGGAAGCCGAAAGGCTGAACTATTACACACTTGCTCTTGCGCCATGCCTGCCTGGACACAAACGTTCGGAAAGATGTATAAGAAATTACAGAGTTACCTGCATATAATAAAGTAAAACACTGCAGGAACTACTTATGGAAATTTATGTGGTAAAATCAGGAGATACTGTGGATTCCATCGCCGAGAGTCATGGAATCCCGGTATCTTCCGTCATTTATAATAATCAGCTTGTCTATCCCTATCCTCTGGCTGTAGGGCAGGCTCTTCTTTTATCTTCGGGAGAGTCTTCTGTACCTTGGTATCCGGCCTGGGTAAACGGCTATGCCTACCCGTTTATCCAGCAGGATGTTTTAAGTGAGACGATTCCTTTCCTGTCTTCCCTTTCCGTCTTTTCCTATGGCTTTACAGCGGAAGGGGATATGATTCCGCCGACACTGGACGATTCCTTTATGATCAGCGCGGCACTTACGGCGGGGGTACGCCCGGTACTCACCCTGACGCCTCTTGGACCTGACGGAAATTTCAATAATGCACTGATCACTTCAGTGGTAAATAATCCGGCCGCCAAAGACAACCTTCTTACCAATCTGCTTGCCACGGTCCAAGTGAAAAACTTCCGGGGTGTGGATATTGACTTTGAGTACATCCGCCCCGAGGACAGGATACCTTTTGCCGATTTCGTGGCGGACGTAAGGAATCTCCTTTCTCCTTATGGATATCATGTGTCGGTGGCGCTGGCCCCCAAAACTTCTGATACGCAGGCGGGGCTTCTCTATGAGGGTAAGGATTACGGCCTTCTGGGGGAAGCGGCCGACAGCGTTCTTCTTATGACCTACGAATGGGGGTATACCTACGGGCCGCCCATGGCCGTAGCTCCTCTTGATAAAGTCCGGCAGGTGGTGGAGTATGCCGTCACCCGCATTACGCCTTCTAAAATCGATCTGGGAATTCCGAACTATGGCTATGACTGGACGCTGCCCTTCGTCCAGGGATCCTCCCGGGCAACTACCGTCAGCAATCAGGAGGCAGTACGCATAGCGATAGAGGCAGGTGTTCCCATACAGTTTGATGAAGTGGCCATGTCACCCTTCTTCCGGTATGAAAAGAGTGGGCAGCAGCACGAGGTATGGTTCGAGGATGTGAGAAGCTATCGGGAGAAATTTTCCCTTCTGCCGGCGTATGGTCTGCGGGGGATGGGATACTGGCAGATCATGCGGTTTTTCCGTCCGAACTGGCTGCTGCTTGAGAATACCTTCCAGATCCAGAAGCCGTAACAGTGAGGCCGAAGATCCAGGTGCACTGTCCGGATATTAAGCTTCAGATGATTGCGGCAAAGGCTTTGTTACAATGTTTGCACATGCGCATATCACTGTTCTTATGCGTGAGCATGAAGGAGCTTATGGGCAGGGACGGACTTGCGGTGATGGATGGGGATACTAAAGGCCTGCAGCGGAAAAAAAGCAATAGATAATCTGCTGTCTGTATGTTATGGTGAATATATATAGGAAAGGCAGGCAGTAATAGAATGAAGGTACTTACAGAGAAAAAATATATAAACTCAAATGGAAACAGGATAAAATTGCTGGTATTAAAACCGGATATACCGGAGCAGGGAAAAAAGAGGCCTGGGGTTTTATGGATTCACGGAGGCGGTTATGTGACAGGAATGGCTGAGATGGTATATATGTCCCGTGCTGTTCATCTTGTGAGAAAATACGGAATCACTGTCATATCCCCGGCATACCGTCTGTCCGGGGAGGCTCCTTATCCGGCAGCATTGATTGACTGTCACCATGCCCTTTTGTATATGAAGAAACATACAGAGGAGTTTGGAATCAGGGAAGATCAGATCATGGTCGGCGGTGAGAGTGCCGGCGGCGGTCTGGCCGCAGCTTTATGTATGTATGCGAAAGATAAAGGGACAGTGAACATTGCATACCAGATGCCGTTATACCCCATGATCGACAATGAGGATACGGAAACTTCAAGGGATAACCATGCACCGGTCTGGAATACCAGGCGGAACCATTATGGGTGGAGGCAGTACCTGAAGGGAGTATCAGGTGGAAAAGTTTCCGCCTATGCCGCACCGGCAAGAAGAAAAGACTATTCCGGGCTTCCCCCGGCGTATACGTTTGTGGGTACGGCGGAACCTTTCTATGCTGAGACAAAAGCATACGTCAGGAAATTACAGGAAGCAGGCGTGGAGGCAAAAATAGATATTTATCCGGATATGTTCCATGCATTTGATATGCTCCTGCCATTTCTTCCGGTAAGCAGAAAAGCGGCAGAAAGATTTGAAAAACAGTTTGAGTATGCCATGGCACACTATTTTTCGGAGCAGGAAGAGACCTGATAAATGGGTGGTACAACCAGCAGCCAGGAACAAAGTTTATATGACAAATATCAATGCAGATTTTAACCGGTCTGCATTTTTATTTTGGGAAAAGGAGATGAGCCGATAAAGAATATAGTTTATCTGGCGCGTGCGCCAGGCGGGGAACATATTGCAAAAAATGAATATGGCATGTTGTAGGGCTTATACCAAAAGAAACTAATAACAATGCTAAATGAAGTAGAGCAAGCCGACATTTATTAGACCGATAAACTGGAATTTTATCAAGCCTGAAAATTTTTGTCCGATTTTTTATACAATAGAGTTCCAACAAAAATTATGATCGCTAATACAACAATGTTATATTGTATTGGTGCTAAATAACAGATATTAAAAGTTGCGTGCATAATGGCAATAAGCAATATATTTCTGCATTGATAATAGGTTATTCCTAAAACAACGGAAACAAGTAATGTCCATATACAAAGACAAACAATTTGTTCCATGCCCAATGAATTTCTGATGATCCACATTGGTATATGCCACACTGCCCAAACGGCACCAACAAAAAGAACGCTTTTGATTTTCTTAAAAGGAAGTCGTTCCAGCAGAAATCCTCTCCATGCCATTTCTTCAACAAACGCTGTTATTAGCAGGTATATACAGCTTGTTAATAGTGATATTACTGTCAAATAGGTATTTTTAAATACGTCAGTTTTCACTATGAACGAATAGCAATAAGAATCAAATATACCTGCAACCATACATACAACCCCTATTAAAAGATATTTGATTGTTATTTTCCCTGAAAACATTCGCGTAAAGTATACCTTGATGTTCTGCTCGCAAATCAGCAGAAAAAAAGTAGCCATAGTGGGAATACACACATATAAGTATTTTAAGTACAATAATCCATTGGGAATGATAATTCCGTTCTGTTCCAGCAATGTAGGTACATAGCATATAAACGATAAAACATATACGACAGAAACCCATAACATGAGTTTCAACTTATTTGTGTATCTCACCATCACAATTTCTCCTTGCAGTGCGAAAATATTACATAAATCCCGATGTATCGGTTTGTACTGGAGGAAATTATACTATACCTAATTACGAAAAACAATCCCTCGCTCTACGTCCCATTAGCACAGGGCTTCCCAGCCGTATCATCAGCATGGGAGGGCCAGATTTGTTTTTGGTAAGTTCTTAAAAAGTTTGTTCCATTGGCTGGGGATATGCTGTATAATAGAGTCTGTTATGGAAAACAATCCATCAGGGAGGCGGAAAAGTGATTTGTAAAATAAGAAAATAGGATTTAGCAGATGCAGCAGATTTGGCGGCAGGTGGAAAGGGATAAAGATTTTCAGGAGGGAACAGATGGATAAATGGTTTACTGTTGACAGGATAGATGAGGATACTTATATCATCAGCGAATACCGGCATTGGGAGGAAACACATTGTTATCTGCTGAATGGTTCCGGGCGGAGCCTGCTGATCGATACGGGGCTTGGGATCTGTAATATTTATGACGAGGTGGTGAAGCTGACAGACCGGCCGGTTACGGCTGTTGCCACGCATATCCATTGGGATCATATCGGAGGACATAAATATTTTCCGGATTTCTATGCCCATGAAGAGGAATTAGGGTGGCTGTCGGGCGGGTTCCCTTTGTCTATGGAAACGGTCAGGGGCATGGTAGTTGACCGTTGTGAACTGCCGGAAGGTTATGATGTGGGCAGCTATGAGATGTTCCAGGGGAGACCGTCCGTGGTTCTGCACGGCGGGGAAGAGATTGACATTGGCGGGAGGATGATAAAGGTGTTTCATACGCCGGGACATTCACCGGGCCATATGTGCTTTTGGGAACCGGAGCGTGGATATCTTTTTACAGGGGATTTGATTTACAAGGATACTTTGTTTGCATATTATCCATCTACAGATCCGGGAGCTTATCTTTCCTCACTGGAAAGGATGGCGCTTCTTCCTGTGGAAAGGGTGTTTCCGGCGCACCATTCCCTGGATATCCAGCCGGAGATTATCGGCCGTATGAGAGATGCTTTCCAGGGATTGAAGGAGAGCGGGAAACTGCGTCATGGGAGTGGGACTTTTGATTACGGAGACTGGGCGGTCTGGCTGTGATGGAGGTGCTTATGAGGGATGAAGGAAGGATGGAGACAGAAGATATTATTCTTGGAAAGGCAAAATATGAGGATTGGAGATCGATATACCAGAATGTCTGGTCAAGGCCGGAAACAGCAGAATATATGGTATGGAAAGTGACGGCTGATGAGGATGGGGCCAGGGAGAGGATACAGAGGACGATTGCATGGCAGGAAACCCATGATGCGTGGCTGGTCTATGAGAGGGGCAGCGGGCAGGCCATTGGTTTTGCCGGAGTGGAGGAAACAGAGCCGCATATTTATCATGAGACTGGTATTGCCCTGGGACCGGAGTATGTGGGAAGGGGATATGGGAAACAGATACTGCGTTTATTGATGGAATACTGTATTTCTTTAGACGGTCAGGAATTTTATTATTCTACACGGGCAGGGAATCTTGCTTCAAGGGCACTGGCCTTATCCTGTGGATTGACTTATCAGCATTCGGAGCGGAGGACAGACCAGTGCAGTGGGAAAACTTATGAATTGGAGATTTATAAAAAGAATCTGGAAAGTATAGAAGTGGGATATGAAGCAGGAGAAGGACGGGGATAATGATAAAGGCTCAAGACTTAACAGGCCGGGGGTTTACCGGGTGAACTTGGGTGTCCGTAAGGATACGTTTGTGAAGCTGTTCGGGGCTGTGCCAAAACGTCCGGGGGCAGGCGGGGTTGTGGAAATGTAACAGGAAGGACAATAAAGGAATTAAGGGAAAAAAGAAAGATTATGCAGAAGGAACTTTCGGTTTTGGGACGGATTTTTTGGGAGTCCGGTGGATTCCATGGTATACTGTAGGAAACAGGCTGGACGGGGTGAAGGCAGTGGATGATAAAGTGTATGAATATGAGTCCCTGATCTATGAAGCCGGGGAGACCGGTGGCGCTTATGTTCTTTTTCCTTATGATATCAGGAAAGAGTTTGGGCGGGGACGGGTGAAAGTGCATGTCACGTTTGACGGGGAGCCGTATGATGGCAGCATTGTAAATATGGGGGTAAGAAACGCTGACGGGAGCGTCTGCTATATCATAGGCGTGCGGAAAGAGATCCGCTCCCGGATAGGGAAACAGCCGGGGGACAGTGTCTTGGTGAAAGTCAGGGAACGGGAATAAAGGAGGGATGGACGGTGTGGACATGTCCGAAATGCGGGCGTACTTTTAAGAGACAGGAACAGGGCCATTACTGCGGGAAAGCGGCGGCCTTTTCGGCCGGTAAGCGCTGAACCAGCCGGGGTGGCAGAAACAGTGTCAGAAATATGGATCATGGGGTGTATCTTATGGAAAATGAGAAAGTATATCAGATGGATTTTTCAAAAGTGTATCATCTGCTTGTGAGCAAGGCGGAGAAAAAAGGGCGGACAAGGCAGGAGGTTGACGAGGTGGCCCGGTGGCTTACCGGGTACAGCCAGGAGGAACTGGAAGGGATGCTGGAAAGGCCGGTGTCTTACGGGGATTTCTTCCGGGAAGCCCCGGAATTGAATGAAAACAGGAAGCTGATAAAAGGCGTGGTCTGTGGTGTAAGGGTGGAAGATATCGAGGAGCCTCTGATGCGGGAGATACGTTATCTGGATAAACTGGTTGACGAGCTTGCCAGGGGGAAGGCCATGGATAAAATACTGCGTAAGTGAAAACAGGATATAAGGCTGCTATAGGGCATTTCTTCGGAGGTGTCTTTCTTTTGCATATTTTTAGGAGGCGTGTATGAAGCTGGCATCTATTTTAGGGATCAGGGGGCGCAGGATAAGCCGAAGGATGTGAATGAGCGTACCGCCATGCAGACCACGGCGGTATATTCTTGTGCCGGATTCGCGTCCCGAGACGATCCGTGCTTCCGTAGAGGCCTCCTTGGCGCGCTGGTATGAGGAACTGTTTCCGACGCTGGAAGCGTTAACTATCGGCTATGTTGCATTCTCACCGCTGGCAAACGGGTTTCTGACAGCCAGATACGGGAAAGAGGCCAAATTTGAAGCAGGCAGCGACTACAGGAGCGTTATGCCGCAGAGATTCTGTTTATACAACGGTATTACTTCCGGCAAACAAATCCAGGATGCTGTTGTAGGCGGCCGCGGCTGTCATGGAAGCCGCAGGGCTGTCCGATGTCGGAGCGGCTTGGTCATCCGGTGAGCCTTTTGTGAGGAAGCTGTGCTGACGCTGGCTGCTTGCATACTGATGCTTTGCGTATTCTTCCCGGGCGGCGGCTTTCTGTGCCATGTCTCTCTGGACAGAGCGCTCCACTTGTTCCTTCAGCAGTTTCTTCATGCGCTTATGTCTCTTGATCCACCAGTCTTCTTCATCGTCATCGTCATCCGGCTTGCTGCCTTTCAATGCGGCCTTGCTGAAGCCGACTCCGCGGTGCTCTTCAATGGAAGCCCCGAACTGCTCGTAGATGATGCAGCCATCGTTGTCGCCCCAGCCGAAGAAGGGATTGCGTACGGAACGGTCCTCTACGAAATACCCCAGGATCCAGGCTTCATAATCCGGGTCTTTGCGCATCTGTTCCCAGCCTTCATCGGAAATGGAGATGGTTGTCGTATTGTTCATCTGTGTGTAGTCATAAGGAATCGTGTCCAGCAGAGCATAGAAATAAGCCTGATATTCTGCCATTGACATATCTTCGGTGGATATGCCCTTGCCGTATTTCTCCCGTACGGCTCTGCCGGCTTTCAACTGCTGGTCTACATGACTGGCGCGGTCAGGATTTTTTCGTTTGAACGCATCGACCACGCTTTCCTGTACGTGATTCTTGAAGCTATCAGCGGAACTTGTCTTTTGTGTGGAACTCCCGTCAGGGATTCCGGATGTTGTTATCGGATAATTGATTGCGGATGTGTTTACTATACTCATAATCTGTCCCTCCGTTTATAAACCTGAATCCTTTCAAAACTTTTCGTCATAAATTTCAGAAGGGATTAGCAGAAAGCAATGAAATGGGGGATTTGTGTCATAAATTATGCCTATATTGCAATTCTTACGTGCATACGGTAAAATGAACATGATTTATAAGGTTGGACGGCAGAGGTTTTGGAAGGGAGAGCGTAGGTAATATGGGGATGTATCTCAACATAGGAAATGCGGGATTTCAATCTGTCCGTAAGGGATTTTACGTTGATAAGTCGGGACTGATTTCATTTATGAACGGTACGCTTGGGACGAAGGATAAACTGACATGCGTAAGCCGGCCGAGAAGGTTCGGGAAGTCATTCGCAACGCAGATGCTGTGTGCCTATTACGACAAAAGCTGTGATTCCAGGAATTTATTCTGTGATTTGAAGATTGCCGGGGATCCTGCGTTTGAGGAATTCCTGAATCAATATGATGTGATCTACCTGGATATTACGTGGTTTATTTCGATTGAGAAGGATGTGAGAAATACCGTCGCTTATCTCCAGGAACAGGTGATAAAGGAATTGAGTGTCGTTTATCCGCCTGTTAAGAAAGAGGATTCACTTCCGGTGATGCTTGCAAAGGTCGCTGAAATGACAGGACATAGATTTATAATTATAATAGATGAGTGGGATGCATTATTCAGAGAGGTGCAGTCTGATATTGACTTACAGAAAGAATATCTTCAGCTGCTCAGGGGTCTGTTTAAGAGCAGCCTGACGGATAAAATGATCGAAGCGGCCTATATGACGGGAATTCTGCCGATTAAGAAATACGGTACACAGTCGGCGCTGACTGACTTCAGAGAGTATACGATGCTTCGGCCTAAGAAGCTGGCAGAATATGTGGGATTTACAGAAGCAGAGGTAAAAAAACTCTGCCGACAATACAATATGGATTTTGAAGAGACCCAAAGATGGTACGATGGTTATTCTTTCAGCAGGGCGAAATCCATATACAGCCCTAATTCTGTTGTACAGGCGATCAAAAATGAAGAATTCGGCGATTACTGGACTGAGACCGAGACTTATGAATCCTTAAAGTTTTATATCAGTTTGAATGAAGACGGATTAAAGGATGCTGTCATATCTATGCTGGGTGGAGAAAGATGCAGGATTAATACACGTACATTTCAGAATGATATGTCTAATATTAAGAGTAAGGATGACGTACTGACATTACTGGTCCATCTGGGATATCTTGCTTATGATTCCGACAGGAATGAAGTATATATTCCCAATCAGGAAGTGGCGGATGAATTTAAGAGTGCGGTGGAGTACAGCGGATGGCAGGGGGTATCTACAGCATTGCGGAAATCGGAGGAATTGCTGGATGCGACATTGCAGGAAAATGCGCAGGAAGTAGCAGACAGGATTGATGAAATTCATCTTGCCAATACGTCAGTTCTGGCATACAACAATGAGAATGCTTTAAGCTGTGTCATTACGATTGCTTATTATGTAGCGCAGAAAGACTATATTATGATAAGAGAAATGCCGTCCGGCAAAGGGTTTGCGGATATTGCATTTCTGCCGAGGAAGCATGTGGACAAACCAGCGATGCTCATAGAATTGAAGTGGGATAAGTCGGCTCAGGGTGCAATAAGCCAGATCAGGGAAAAGAACTATGCGGGAGTATTGGATGAGTACAGGGGGAATCTTCTGCTGGTGGGAGTAAACTATAACAAAAAAGATAAAAAGCATGAGTGCATCATTGAGAGATATACCAGCCAGAAACCACCGAAAGAAATATTTGGACGTATCTGAGTCGGATATGGTATATTTATATAAGACTGTGACAGATACGGAATATCCAAAGAAAGGATATATCAAAGAACAGCAATTTTAGGAATGGAAAAGGAGGACATACAATCATGAAATTTTCTGAAATGCCTTACGAGCGTCCCGATATACAGGACGTAAAGAATCAGCTTGTGGAGCTGACGAAGCGCCTGAAAGGTGCGGCGGACTATGCTGCGGCGAAAGATGTTTTTCTGGAGATGGAAGAACTGTCAAAGCATGTGGAGACACAGTCTACGCTCGCCCACATTCGCCACAGCATTGACACCCGGGACAAGTTCTATGATGAAGAGATCAAGTTTTGGAACGGAGCCATGCCGGAATTGGAAGAACACTTTCAGACATGGAACCATACGATGCTTGACAGCTCTTTCCGCCCGGAATTCGAGAAAGAGTATGGCAATATGATGTTCCTGAATACGGAGATGGAGCTGAAGACATTTTCCCCGGAGATTATTCAGGAACTGCAGCAGGAGAATGATCTGAAACAGGAATACGATAAACTGCTGGCTTCGGCACAGATCTCTTTTGAGGACGGTACGTATACGCTTTCCCAAATGACTCCATTTAAGACGGACAAGGATGATATGCGCCGTCTTGCCGCATGGAAGGCGGAAGGGCAGTGGTATAAGGATCATCAGGCGGAGCTTGACAGACTGTATGATGAACTGGTGCACCTGCGGGATGCAATGGGACGTAAGCTTGGCTATGACGGTTATACACAGCTTGGTTATTACCGGATGATGCGCAACTGCTATACGAAAGAGGACGTGGAGAAGTTCCGTGCCGCAGTCGTGAAATATCTGGTACCGGTGGCCAGTGGAATCTATCAGGAACAGGCCAGACGCCTGGGCAAAGAATATCCCATGAGCTTTGCGGACAATGCGCTGGCTTTCCGTTCCGGCAACGCAAGGCCGGTGGGAACGCCGGATGATATTCTGGCTCACGGCAGGAAGTTCTATGACGAATTAAGTCCGGAAACCAGTGCGTTTTTCCGCACCATGTTGGACAGGGAGCTGATGGATGTCTTGTCTACGGAAGGCAAGGCGGGCGGCGGATACTGTACCAGCATTCCGGATTACAAGGTGCCTTTCATCTTCGCGAATTTCAACGGCACACAGCATGATGTGGAAGTGGTGACTCATGAGGCAGGACATGCCTTTGCAGCATGGATGAACCGTGACAGAGTGCCGATGTCATCTGTCTGGCCGTCACTGGAGGCATGTGAAGTGCATTCTATGTCGATGGAATTCTTCGCATGGAAATGGGCGGAGGGATTCTTCGGAGAGGACACCCGTAAATTCTACTATGCCCATTTGTCCGATGCACTGACATTTATTCCTTACGGTACCATGGTAGACCACTTCCAGCATGAAGTATTCGAGAAGCCTGATATGACACCGGCAGACCGTCATGTACTGTGGAAAGAACTGCTTGGCGTCTATATGCCCTGGATGCGTCTGGACGGAGAGATTCCTTTCTATGCCGACGGAGAGGGCTGGCAGAGGCAGCATCATATTTATGACCGTCCGTTCTATTATATTGATTATTGTCTGGCACAGACGGTGGCGCTGCAGTTCTGGGCGAGAATCCAGAAAGACCCGAAGGCGGCATGGGAGAATTATATGGCTTATACGAAGCAGGGCGGCAGCGCCGTATTTACGGATCTTCTGAAGAACGCCGGCCTGGACAATCCGTTCGAGGAGAACTGCCTTAAGGAAGTTTGCGCGGCGGCGCGCAAATGGCTGGAAGAGTATGATTTAGAGGGACTGGCATAAAACATGGACCAACCCTAAGGCGGCAAATGGCTAAATGCACATGCCCGGTGAAAGCATGGAGGAGAGCGCAGAATATGGCAGGGCAGAAGAAGCAGGACAGAAGAGATTATCTTAAGTATTTCGAGAAAAGTTCGGGAGGCGGCTATGTCTACACAGGAACCACATGGCAGGCCGATCCCGTCCTGCGGCGCCGGATGCTTGTGAGGCTATGGGCGCTGCAGGGGATTATGCTTATTTCGGTTATCCTTCCGGGGATTGTGACTACGGCGGGGCTTCTCAATACCTTTTATGTGATCATACCTTATGTATTCTGGTTCCTTTCTGATGTTGTCTTAACTTATACACTCGGAAGCATTACTTTTGGAGGCAATCCGATGCGGGATTATATTTACCGGCGCAGTGTGGCGCAGTATACATTCCGCAACGGCTTTCCCCTTGCGGGCGCTGCGATGACAGCGCTGGCTATGGTTGCTTTTCTTCTGCGGGGCGGAAACGGGAAGGGAGCGGTATTATGCTTTATCTGCTGTGCCGTGCAGATCACGGTATCTGTTAGTGCAAGACGGATCAGGATTACTGATATCTGGAATACTTTTGGTTGAATGTCCGCCGCTAAAATACATATGTCGGCTCTGTTTTTACAAAAAAATTATGGAATCCTCTGGAATTTCGTGATTTTTATTTGACGAGAATGGTATCTTTATGTAAAATAGAAAAGGAAATTTTTATAGAAAGGGAGGTTTTTTAATGAAAAAGAAATGTGTGGCATTGCTGTTGTCTACAGCGATGGTAGTTTCATTGACGGCCTGCGGCGGCGGAAGCGACGCTCCGGCAACCGATGAGGCGCCTGCAGAGAGCAGCGGAGAAACAACAGAACCGGGCGAGGAGGATGCTTCCGGAGAGGAGTCATCTGATTCTGCATCAGCGCCTGCCAATGATACACTGGTAGCCAGTGTAGAGCAGGGATTGGAGGGCAAGTTCTCGCCGTTCTTTGCATTGGCTACGAACGATGTGACGATCGATGAGATGGTCCGTGTTTATACGCTGGAGGTTGACCGTGTGGGCAATCCGATCCTGAAGGGGATTGAAGGTGAGACCCGTTCTTACAACGGAACAGACTATACTTATTACACAGCGTCCGATATCGAGATCACGGAGAATGATGACGGTACTGTTTACTATGATATGACGATCCGCGATGACATTCAGTTTACCGACGGGCATGTGGCTGACATTGATGATGTAATTTTCTCAATGTATGTATTTCTGGATCCTACTTATGACGGAAACGCTACCTTATATTCCACACCGATCGAAGGGCTTGATGCGTACAGAAACGGTATGGAACCGCTCTACAGCCTGCTGATTAAGGCTGGTGAGGACAATACGGATTTTACTAACTGGGATGAAGCGACACAGAAAGCATTCTGGGAGACAGATTTCCCGGCAGCGCAGGAAGGGTTCGCTCAGGCAATCCTTGATTACTGTATCGCGAACGGATTAGCGGCAGAAGGTGATCCGGTAGAGGCGATCACGCCTAACTGGGGATTCGAGACGGCGGAAGGCGCTACGGTTCAGGATTTCTTCAACGTGATGTTAGAGAAGTATGAAGGCGATTACAATGCTTTGTCTGATGCAGAGCAGGCGGACGGCGTTACCATCTGGGGACTTCTTGATCCCGCTTACCATGTTGGTGTTGAGACCGGCGATTCTGCACAGAATATTTCCGGCATCCAGCGTACAGGCGATTATTCCATGCGCGTTGTTGCCACCAATGTGGATGCGTCAATGATCTACCAGCTGCAGGTTCCGATCGCTCCGATGCACTACTATGGGGACGAGAGTCTGTATGATTATGAGAACAACAGCTTCGGATTCCCGAAGGGTGATCTGTCCGGCGTGAAGGAGAAGACAGGTAAGTCTCTGGGAGCCGGTCCTTATATCATGAAGGATTATTCCAACGGTGTTGTCTATATGGATGCTAATCCGAATTACTTCAAGGGTGCGCCCAAGATCGCGCATTTGAATTTCATGGAAGCTGCCGAGGCAGATAAGGTAACAGGTATCACGGCAGGTACGATGGATATCACGGATCCCAGCTATTCTACGGATATTGCCAGCCAGGTTGCGGATATCAACGGCACGGAAGATCTGGACGGACCGCAGATTACGACCCGTCTGATCGATTACCGCGGCTATGGTTATGTAGGCCTTGCGGCTAATAATGTCAAGGTAGGCAGCGACCCTGCTTCCGACGAATCCCGTAACCTGCGGAAAGCGATCGCTACCGTGATCGCGGCATACCGTGATGAGGGTATTGACTCTTATTACGGGAACACAGCGTCCGTTATTAACTATCCGATTTCCAATACATCCTGGGCAGCGCCTCAGGTTACGGATGACGGCTATCAGATTGCTTATTCCGTAGACGTAGAAGGGAATCCGATCTATACGGACGGCATGTCCACAGAAGACAGATATGCGGCAGCCCTGGAGGCAGCGCTTGGTTATCTGGAAGCTGCGGGCTATACGGTAGAGGACGGTAAGGTTACGGCGGCTCCTTCAGGCGCTAAGCTTGAGTACCAGGTAAATATCGGTGCAGGCGGTGCAGGCGACCATCCTTCTTTCCTGATCCTGAAGAATGCCAGCGATGCACTGGCTACCATCGGCATTACCCTGACGGTAAACGACCTTGCAAACGCAAGTGATCTGTATGCTTCTTATCAGACAGGTGTTGCGGATATGTGGTGTGCGGCATGGCAGGCAGGTACCGATCCGGATATGTTCCAGCTGTATCACAGTGACGGTTCTACCAACTACTATCAGATCGATGACGCGGATCTGGATGAGATGATCGAGGCAGCGCGTCTGTCCACAGACCAGACATATCGTAAGGGTCTGTACAAGGCGGCTATGGAGATCATCATGGACTGGGGCGTAGAGCTTCCTGTCTATCAGCGTTCCGAGTGCGTCATGATGTCCTCTGAGCGTGTCAATGTAGATACACTTCCGCAGGATATGACACCTTATCTGTCCTGGCAGCAGGAAGTACAGAATATCGAAATGAAATAACAAAACGAGCATAGCTCGTTTACGAGAACAGAGAATTCCCTGCTCCGGTTGGGGCAGGGAATTTTTCATAAGAAGGAGGGATTATACGTGCGTAACTATATCATCAAGCGCATTCTGCTGTCAATCCTCATCCTTTTCAGCGTGACATTCATCATCTATGCCGTTCTGCGCTGCCTGCCCGCGTCTTACGTGGAGACGATGGCAATGCAGCTTGCGCAGCAGCCGGGGGCGAAGCCCTATCAGGAATGGCTGGATCAGTTGAATGCTTCCTATGGATTGGATAAGGGTATCATTGCCGGCTATTTCGTATGGCTGGGAGACTTTGCTCAAGGGAATTTCGGAGACAGTTGGAAATTCACCGTTCCGGTTATCCAGAAGTTTCATGATGTCATCTGGCTGTCCTTTGTGATGGGAGCGATCGCTTTTATCCTGCAGCTGCTGATCGCGGTGCCGCTGGGGATTGTTGCGGCTACCAGACAGTATTCCCGGGCAGACTATGCGATTACGGCAGGCGCTTTGATCGGTATCTCGTTACCGCCGTTCTTCTTTGCAACTTTGCTGAAGCTGGTCTTCGCCGTGAAGCTGCAGTGGTTCGATGTGTCCGGGCTTGTGGGACGTACCTACGCCCAGCTGGGTTCTTTTGAACAGTTTCTGGACAAGGCCCATCATCTGATCCTCCCGATTGCGACACTGGTCATCACATCCATCGGTTCCCTGATGCGCTATACGAGGACGAATATGTTGGAAGTCCTGAATGCCGATTACATACGGACCGCGCGGGCAAAGGGACTGAGTGAACATAAGGTAATCTACAAGCATGCGTTCCGTAACACATTGATTCCGTTGGTAACAATTATCGGGGGTTCCCTGCCGGGTCTCTTCTCGGGAGCGCAGATCACGGAGACGCTGTTCTCCATTCCGGGAATCGGCTGGACGGCCTATCAGGCCATGATCATCGGAGATATTCCCTTTACCATGTTTTATATGACTTTTATTGCTGTTTTGACCCTGGCAAGCAATCTGCTTACCGATATTCTCTATGCCGTGGTGGATCCCCGCGTGCGTATCGCTTAGAAAGGAGGAATAGGAATGTCTGACACAAACAATCTGAAGGACGGAAACGGCAGTGTTTCCGAAGAAACGTTGTCTCTGAATGATGACCGGCGTGTCAAAACACTTTCCCCCGGCGCCATGGTTGTGAAGCGGTTCTTCCGTAACCGGCTGGCGGTGTTGGGGCTGGTGATGCTCGCCATAATGTTCCTGTTTTCTTTTGTGGGCGGTATGGTTTCGCCTTACGGTGAGGATGAACAGTTTTATACGTATACTTTTCTGGAGAAGGAATATGTAGGTGTGACCAGGAATGAGGATTTCCGGTATGTTTCTGCCGAGGGAGCGGATTTCGGCTCGGCAGCCCAGGCGCAGTTTCTGATGGCGCAGATGATGGGGAAGCCGGAATTTGACTATAAAGACGTAACTTACGGGGTAGAGCAGGAAGGACAGGATTTCTATGCGATTTCCGTGGACGGATCGGTCATTGCGATCGCTTATAAGGATATCGTCAATGCGGCGGACAACATTGCGGATCTGCCTTTTAGTGTGAAATATGCGGCCCTGCAGATGTATACCAATGGCAGTACCGGCGCTTTCAGTGCAGATGGACAGGAGTATACGCTGGATGAAGACGGCAATATTATCCAGGGAGAAGAAGCCGTGGGATATATCAGCCGTTTCGTCGTGCAGTCGAGAGAAAACGGCGTTGTCATTTCCAGAGATTTCAAGGAACGTCTGGAAGAAGTCCTGGACAACGAAGGTACAGAATTTGTCTATACGGGAGAGGACGGCGAGGAGCATAATTATACGATTACCTATGATGCCGCCGCGAAAGTCTGGTCTGTCATGCAGGAGACGGAAACTTACGTATACAGTCAGTATGAGTCTCCTTCCAAGACCCATCCTCTTGGTACGGATGCCAACGGCATGGATATGCTTACCCGCCTGATGTACGGAGGAAGAGTCTCTCTGATCATCGGATTCATTGTCGTGATTATCGAGACGGTGTTAGGCGTCATTCTGGGGGGGATATCAGGGTATTTCGGTAAATGGGTGGATAACCTGATTATGCGTATCGTGGATATCTTCTACTGTATCCCGTCCCTGCCGCTGATTATTATCTTAGGCGCGGCCATGGACGGTATGCGTGTGGATCCCCAGATCCGTATGTTCTATCTGATGCTGATCCTTGGCTTCCTTGGATGGCCGAGTATTGCCCGCCTTGTCCGGGGACAGATCCTTTCCCTGCGGGAACAGGAATTCATGACGGCGACGGAAGCCTGCGGAATCCGTGTTTCCCGCCGGATCTTCAAGCATCTGATTCCCAATGTCATTCCCCAGCTGATCGTCACCTGTACGATGAGTCTCGGTTCGGTAATGCTGATGGAGGCGACGTTGTCTTTCCTGGGACTTGGTGTTAAGTTCCCGTTTGCTTCCTGGGGGAATATCATCAATGATGTGAATAACTCCTATGTTTTGACTACTTACTGGTTCATCTGGATTCCGGCGGGTGTCTGCCTGTTGATTGCTGTTCTGGGATTCAACTTTGTAGGCGACGGGCTGAGGGATGCTTTTGACCCCAGAATGAAGCGTTAGGGAGGTGCAACTAACTTATGGCTAAGAATAAACCGGAAGGATATCTTACCGCGAAAGAGTCCCGTAAGATTTCCAGAGAGAACCGCCGTATTACCAATCAGTACGAGAAAGAGCGTAAGCGCAAGAATGTGCCGGAGTCCGAGTATGTGACAACAATGCATGATCCTGATAATGCGGTGGAATTCGACAATCTTCATACTTATTTCTTCACGGACGCCGGTACGGTCAAGTCCGTGGATGGTGTTACCTTCGAGGTGCCCATCGGCAAGACGGTGGGTGTAGTAGGAGAGTCAGGCTGCGGCAAGTCGGTTACCAGCCTGTCATTGATGCAGCTGATCCAGCGTCCCCAGGGACAGATCGTGGAAGGGGAGATACGCCTGAATCTGGGCGATGGCAGAGCCTATAATATTGCCAAAACGCCTAATGAGAAGATGATGAACCTGCGGGGAAACTATGTGTCCATGATCTTCCAGGAACCTATGACAAGTTTAAACCCTGTGTTCCGGATCGGAGAGCAGGTGGACGAAGTTATTTCCCTGCATAACGGAGAAGGAAAAACGAAGGATGATATCAAGGCGCGTTCGGTTGAATTGCTGAAAATGGTAGGAATCGCCAACAGCGAAGGTGTATATCAGATGTATCCCCACGAGCTTTCCGGCGGTATGAGGCAGCGTGTCATGATTGCCATGGCGCTTGCCTGCAGCCCGAGGATCATCATAGCGGATGAACCGACAACGGCGCTGGATGTGACGATCCAGGCACAGATCCTGGATCTGCTGCGGAGCCTGAAAGACAAGATCAATTCCTCAATCATGCTGATCACCCATGACTTGGGTGTGATCGCGGAGATGGCGGATTACGTGGTAGTCATGTATGCCGGCCGTGTGGTGGAGAAAGGGACGGTGCGGGAGATCTTCTCCAATCCCTGCCATCCGTACACGATCGGCCTGATGGCATCGAAGCCGGTGGTGGGCAAGCAGGTGGACAGACTGTATTCGATCCCCGGTAAGGTGCCGAATCCGGTGAACATGCCGGACTACTGTTATTACAAAGACCGCTGTGAGATGTGTGTGGACCGCTGTGCGGGAGAGTATCCCGGAGAGATCAGCTTATCCCCGACGCATAAAGTCAGCTGTTATCGTTACTATGACGGAAAGGGGGAGAAGTAAATGTCGGATCAACGTACGATGATAGAGAATGAGTATACCCCTGTCACTTATGACCCCCAGTATATTCTGATGGTCAATGCACTGAAGAAGTATTTTCCGGTCAAAAGCGGCATGATTGCCAAGACGGTAGGATATGTGAAAGCGGTGGACGGCGTTACCTTTAATCTGAAACGCGGCACGACCATGGGGCTTGTGGGAGAGTCCGGCTGCGGCAAGACGACCACAGGGCGGACGATCCTGAGACTGTCCGGAGAGAAGACCGGAGGGGAAGTGTTGTTTAACGGTAAGGAAGTCTATGGCCTCTCCAACAAGGAAATGCGGGATATGCGGACCAAGATGCAGATCATCTTCCAGGATCCCTTCTCCAGTCTGTCACCCAGACTGCCGGTAGGAGAGATTATCGGTGAGGCGGTGAGAGAGCATAATCTTGTGGGCAAAGCGGAATTTGAGGATTATATCGATCAGATCATGGACCGCTGCGGGCTGCAGCCTTTCCATAAGGACCGGTATCCACATGAGTTCTCCGGCGGACAGAGGCAGCGTATCTGTATTGCACGGGCGCTTGCCCTGAATCCTGAGTTCGTAGTCTGCGACGAGCCGGTATCGGCGCTGGACGTTTCCATTCAGGCACAGATCATTAACCTGTTGAAAGACCTGCAGGAGCAGTATAAACTGACGTATCTGTTTATTTCCCATGACTTAAGCGTTGTGGAGCATATTTCGGATACGGTGGGCGTCATGTATCTGGGCAATCTGGTGGAGTACGGAGAGACGGCAGATATCTTCCGTAACCCGCTGCACCCCTACACGAAGGCACTGTTCTCCGCGATTCCCATTCCGGACCCTGATGCGAAGATGAACCGGATTGTGCTGGAAGGCACCATTCCTTCTCCGGCAAATCCGCCCTCCGGCTGTAAGTTCCATACCCGCTGTGCCAACTGTATGGAGAAATGTAAGCAGGAGGCGCCAAAACAGAAAGAGATTGAACCCGGCCACTATGTAGTGTGCCATCTGTATGATGACCTATGAGCCGACGGGAACAGTTTGAGGATGACGGACGTACCATTGCCGATATGAGCGGATTGGAATCCCCCGGCTTGTTTGGCAGGCATCCCCGCTCTTTACAGAACGGAAAGAAAGATATGCACCACAGTATTTCCGGCAGCGGCAGCGCGGAAGGTGCGAGGGAGCGGCAGCCGTGGGAGGATGCACCGTTTACATGGAGAGAGCGGATGCGCTATATGGGAATGGCTCTTGGCGCGGCACTCTCGATCGCGTTTGTGTTTCTTGCCGGGCTTGCACTGGTGATCTGGCTGATTACCCTGTATGCATAAGTGCGCCATTCCAGGTTGCCAGCGGCGAGGGGCAGATTCTTTCTTGACCGAATTTACAAACATTCTTGCAAACAATAAAGAAATTAGTTAATCAACAGGTATAAGGTCTGTATATGCACTGTGGCTTTGACAATCGGTCGGGCCACAGTGCTTTTTATTGTAAAACAGTGGGATTATTTAAAAAACGGCGGAATGCTGAACCAATGTCATTAAGTTAAGTCTATACACAGCGTCTGATATGATAGGATTCTCCTGAGGGGCATTGGAAAACGCCGGTACTTAATGAGGTTTTTCACGAATTTAGTACCGCTGCGTTTGGAACTGAGCGGAAGCGCGTCCTTAGGAGATTCCTATCATGTCAGGCGCGTCCGGCTTAACTTAATGACATTGAATGCTGAACTGTTACGCAAAGGGACTTATCGTGGAACTCGAACATTGAAATGAATACGAATATATGATAAAGTGAAAATGGGTGTTTTTTCGGGGAGGAAAGGTTTATATTCAATTTTTTCGGGGGGGGGGGTATTCCGTTTTGAAGATTATCATTGTTGAGGATGAGACAATCATCAGAAACGGTTTGGTGAAACATATATCCTGGGAAAGTCTTGGGATCAATGAAATAAAGGTGGCTGCGAATACACAGGAAGCGCTCTCGATCTGTGAGAGTTATGTTCCGGATATAGTGGTGTCCGATACAATCCATCAATCAGGCTCTGGCTTTCGTGGGAAGTTATATCCATAATATGGAATATCTTGCGGAAATGGTGGAGAATAACGGGGAGATCTATGGAATCCTTTCAGACAAGGAATTTACAGGGACGAGAAAGCTGGATGAACAATATCAGGAATTCTATACGCTGAACAGGACATTCGCTTCTCTGGAGTTTTCCAATGCCCTGTACCGGTTCGGCTTATATATACCTGAGGATATTATTTATGCGAGTAATCAGTATTATCTTTTCCCGAATACGAGACTGGAAGAACGGGATGACTATGACCGTATGACAGAGTATTTCTCCCTGGGCAGAGATTATCTTGCGCTCAGTGAAGAGAGAAAAGAGATCGGATCCATGGATACCTCCAATATGCTGACGCTGTATCATCAGATTAAGGACGGCAATGGGGATAAGACTCTGGGAGTATGCAGCGTCAGTATCGATGGAGAACGGATTGCCCGCGTAATGGAGAATGCCAATATCACTTCCAACGGGTTGGTATATCTGGTTAATGCTGAGGGTGAAGGCGTGGTTTCGTCCAACGAGACCTTGTTTGAGAAGTTAAAAGAGCAGGATTCCCAGTTGCCTTCAGGGGTGGGAAATGCCTGGGAAGCTGTCCGGATAGGACGGACTTCCTATTATGCGGATAGAAAAGATATAGAAAATACAGGATGGCAGATGGTGTCCCTGATCCCTGCAAGTGAATATGACGGGCAGTTCCGCAGTCTGGTCATGAGCGCTATGGTGGCAGTGGTCGTTATGATGATTACGATCATGGGAGTATCGTGCTTTCTGTCCAATTATTATGTGGGCAGGCTTAAAAAACTGAGTATGGAAATGCAGCATCTGCAGGAGGGTGATTTTACCGTGCAGCTCCCTTCCGTTCAACAGGGGGATGAGGTGGAGGAAGTATACCGGAACTTTAACTTCATGGTGGGAGAAGTCCGAAGGCTTCTAAGGGAACATTTTGAACTCGGTAAGGATGCCAGGGTGGCGGAGCTGCGTGCACTGCAGGCACAGATTAATCCTCATTTCCTGTATAACACGCTGGATCTGATCAACTGGATTGCTATGGACTACGAGGCGGAGGACATTGAGAAGATCGCCTGGAATCTGGCGCGGTTTTACCGTCTGAGCCTGAACCACGGGAAGGATCTGATCAGTATCGGCGAAGAGGCTGAGCACGTGCAGGTGTATATCAATATTCAGAAATTCCACTATGACGATGCGGTTCATCTGGAAGTGGATGTTCCGGAGGAGTTGAAAGGGCTGGCATGCCTTAATATTATTTTACAGCCCTTCGTGGAGAATGCGATTATCCATGGCATAGGGGAAAGGGCGGAAATCAGGCAGTGCTCCATAGCCATTAAGGTACGGCGTCAGGGGGATAACATTCTGTTTTCGGTAAAAGATGACGGGCCGGGTATGACCAGTCAGCAGATGAAGGATGCCGTAGATCTTAATATCAACCAGATCAAGGGCGGATATGGAATCAAGAATATTAATTTCCGGATCAAATTGTGCTTCGGGGAAGAATATGGCGTCAGATATGAAAGTGTTCTGGGAAAAGGGACAACAGCGTTTATCCTGATCCCGGCGATGACGATGGAAGAGGCGGAAGACAAGATTATGTAATGACTTGAAGTGGATTATACCAGGTAACATTGTAGTCTGCTGAATTGTTATGATATTCGGATATATATTGAAATTCCAGGGGAAATTAGCGGAGAAAAATCATACGGGACGTATCCTTGCAGAGGGGATTGGATATGATAAAAAGACGAAAGTACATTCCTGCATGGTGGAGGTGTTGGTGTAAAGGGCAACATAGGGAACAAGTACGGAAGACTGCTACAGTTTATGGTAGCGGTCTTTTTTTTTGTGGGGTTTGTATAGATAATGTGTCCAAATGGTTTTAAGATATTAAATTGTGACGAAAAAGAGCAGGTGTATGATATAAACCGGCTTTTTTCTTTTTTTAAATCGAAAATCCTGGCTGTATTTCGTCATTTAGATCATGAAAATAAAAAAATACCGGAAGAAAATAAACAAAAAGCAAAAAAACATAAAATTTTCCTTAATTTCATAATTTTGATACATTCAAATTGCACAAAAAACTTCTTATAATTCTTATATCGTTTATTGAACAAGAAAGCGTTTCCAGAAAATACTTCCTGCAGACAAATGAAAGTTACATAGCAGTGAGACTCACAAAAATCAATCAAGTAAGGAGGGTATCCATGAAAAAAGAAGGCTTCTTATATGAATTTAAGAAGAACAAAGCACTTTTTGCCATGGCGGCGCCTGCGTTTATTTTGGTTCTCGTCATGTCGTATTTTCCCATGAGCGGTCTGGTACTGGCATTTAAGGAGTATCAGTACAATCTGGGTGTGTTCGGCAGTCCGTGGAACGGGTTGCAGAACTTCGGCTATCTGTTCAATTCAGGAACCGGCTGGCTGATTACCAGAAACACAATTCTGTACAATTTACTGAATCTTATTACTTCACAGCTTCTGGCAGTTGTGATCGCGATTTTTATTACTGAGATACGTGCAAAATATTTTAAAAAGGTAACGCAGACCGTTATTCTTCTGCCCTATTTTATTTTCTGGGTTGTAGTAGGCGTTTTCGTGTTCTCTATTTTCAATTATGAGACGGGTTTGATCAATACCATGATCAGTTCACTTGGCGGCGAGAAGATCAACTTCTACATGATGCCGATGGCATGGCCGATCATTATCTGTGCATTTAATGCCTGGAAATGGACGGGATATAATTCGGTTATCTATATCGCGGCAGTTACCGGCGTGGACGGCGAGATCAACGAAGCGGCGGAAATCGACGGCGCTACGATCTTCCAGCGGATCCGGTATATTACCTTACCTTCCATCAGGCCTACGCTTGTGACAATGGTTCTGCTCCAGATTGGACGGATCCTTCGCGGCGATTTTGAGATGTTCTATCAGATCGTAGGAAATAACGGTCAGTTATTCAATGCGACAGACGTTATTGATACCTATGTATTTCGTTCCTTGATCACGAATCCTGATATTGGTATGACGGCGGCAGCTACATTCTATCAGTCTGTACTTTGCTTCGCGATCATCATGATCGTAAATACGGTTGTGAAGAAGATTGACGAAGACTATGCGCTGTTCTAAGGGGAGGGAATATTATGGCGAATAAAGATAAAGATTTAATGATGTCGGCGCCGCGCAAGATTAAGCTGAGCGCTTCATCCAGAGCATTCTATATAATTTGTTATGTAAATAACATCCCGTTTTCGCTGATTGAATCCGCGAAACTGGACGGTGCAGGTGAGTGGAGGATTTTCTTTACGATCGTCTTCCCGCTTTTGAAATCGGGACTTGCGACTGTTGGACTGTTCCTCGCTCTGGGCTATTGGAATGACTGGTATAATGCGATGCTGTATATGAGTACCGAGGAGAAATATCCCCTGCAGTATATGCTGTATTCCATTCAGCAACAGACACAGGCACTTGCCAGAATCGCCGCACAGGCAGGGATTCAGGTAGCGAATCTGCCGTCCAACTCACTGAAACTTGCAATGGCAGTGGTTGCCACCGGACCGATTGTTATTGTTTATCCGTTCGTGCAGAGGTATTTCATTGCAGGTATTACTATCGGTTCTGTTAAGGGTTAATTGACAGAATAATATCATCTTTGTTATTTGGCCATATTTTTGGCGTAAAATAAAACTGCACAATTTTAAGGAGGTAAAGGAATGAAAAAGAAACTGGTTGCAGCATTGCTGGCAGCAACAATGACACTTGGTTTACTTGCAGGCTGTGGATCTTCGGGTGACACATCTTCTTCAGGGGATGCAGCATCATCCGGAAGTTCTTCGGAGGCAGGTGCATCGGGAGAGGTTGATACCTCAAAAGAAGTCGAATTGGTTATGTACGTTATCAGTGACAGGCCGGCAGGACAGGATATCGTAGATGAGAATATTAACGCTATTCTGAAAGAAAAGCTGAACTGTACCCTGAAGATTAATTGGATTGGCTGGGCAGAATACGCACAGAAGTATCCACTGTTGTTCTCATCGGGCGAAGAATTTGATATGGCATACTGCGCAGGATGGCTTGGTTTTACAAGTCTTGCACAGAGAGGTGCATTTATGGCATTGGACGAAATGCTTCCCACTTATGCGCCGGATAACTATGCAATGCAGTCGGAATCTGCACTGCAGCAGGCAACCGTAAACGATAAACTGTATGCGGTTCCGACACTTCTTCCCACTTATACATCTTACGGAAGTATATATCGTGGTGACATTGCAGCAGAAGCAGGCATTACGGATACGATTGATACCTTTGAAGAAGTAGAACAGTTTGCAGACTATGTTGTGGCAAATCATCCGGAGATGGAGGCAATCGACCAATATTCCGCAGGTCCGGAGTTGTCGCTCGTCTGGACCAGAATGAACGGGCTGATGGATGTTGATTCCAATATACGATATCTTTTCTGTGATCCTTCGGAGGAGCATCCGACTGTGAAGGCGCTTTATGATCTTGATGGGGCGGTAGAATTCTATCAGATGTGCAAGAACTGGAGTGATAAGGGTTATTGGAGCAAGTCGGCGTTGGCGGATACGGATTCCCAGAAGACGCAGAACGGTAAGGCAGCGATGCGTTTCCATAATATTGACTCCTGGTCAGGCCTTACGGTTTTGCATCCTGAGTGGGATTTCCAGTTTGGCACTATGACAAGCGATGTTGCACATTTACCATATACGCAGGACTGTATGGTAATTTCCAATACATCTAAGAATCCTGAAAGAGCGCTCGCGTTCTGGAATCTGGTAACAACAGACCAGGAAGTATATGATGCATTCTATTATGGAGTTCTCGGAACAAGCTATGAGTTGAATGATGAAGGACAGTTCACGGTTCTGGATACTGATCTGTATGCTACCAGCGCAATGTGGGCTGCACGTACTCTGGATCTGAACCGTAACCAGGCAGGTGTTCCCGAGTCTTACGATACTATCCGTGCCGGATGGGAAGAGACGATTAAAGAAGGCGTCGGCTCAGAGAAGTTCACCGGTTTCGTAATGGATACTTCGAGTATCAGCACAGAAGTTGCGGCATGTACCAATGCAAGACAGCAGTATGGATGGCCGCTGGAACTGGGATATACGGAGGATGTGGAAGCGTCTATCGAAGAATACAGAACTGCTATGCAGGCTGCAGGTATCGATACGGTGATCGAGGAATGCCAGAAACAGCTGGATGCCTATCTTGCAGGGTTGGAATAAAAAGGTGTATTGTGTTGGGGGATATAGTTCTTTAGAGGGAAATGGGGTTGATGAGTGTTTGTCAGCCCCGTTTTCTGTAAAACAAAATATCTGATCACAGGGAAGCCGCAGGCCGAACTGTTGCGAAGGAGGCTGTGAACAGAGCCAGATTGTAAAGCTTGTGGCGACAGGAAGAAAGGAGAAGATGTGAAATGATACATAATCCGATCATACCAGGGTTTAACCCGGATCCATGTATCTGCAGAAAGGGAGATGACTATTATCTGGCGGTCTCCACTTTTGAGTGGTTTCCGGGAATCCCGGTCTATCATTCGAGAGATTTGAAGCATTGGGAGCTGCTGACCCATGTCCTGACAGACGATGCGGCGGTGGATTTGAAGAAGCTGCCCTCGGCCAAAGGGATCTGGGCGCCCTGTCTGACATACTGCGAGCAGGAGGGTATGTTTTATGTAGTTTACGGTGTGATGAATTCCATGAACGCACGGTATTTCGACGTGGATAATTTCCTGATCACGGCCAGAGATATCTGTGGGCCGTGGAGTGAGCCGGTCTATCTGCACAGTTCCGGTTTCGATGCCTCCATCCTGCATGATGATGACGGCAGGAATTATGTGGTTTCCCTGGACTGGGAGACAAGAGCCGGATATGAGAAGCCGGGCGCGATCTGTATGGTGGAATACTCCCCGGAGAAGAAGGGAATCCTTGGCTATCCGAGACGTGTCTGGCACGGCGGAACAGACAGAGGGTGTATCGAGGCGCCGCATCTGACCAAACGGAACGGGTATTATTATCTGATGTGTGCGGAGGGCGGAACCGGCTATAACCATTGCGTTACAATGGGACGGTCGCAGAATGTCTGGGGACCCTATGAAAGAGATCCGCAGAATCCGATCGTGACCAGTACGCCAGGAGATTCCAACGAGAGAAGTGACCCGGATCATCTGAAACCGAAATATTTCAATCCGGATTCTGTCCTGCAGAAGTCGGGACACGGCAGTTACGTGGAGCTTCCCACTGGAGAGGTTTATCTGGTTCATCTGACTTCCAGGCCTTTTGTGCCGGAACTGCGCTGTACACTGGGCAGGGAGACGGCAATCCAGAAGATGATGTGGACACAGGACGGCTGGCTGCGCATGGCGGACGGCGGCAGCCTGGCACAGGTGGAAGTGCCGGAGAGCAGTCTGCCGGAATATCCGCTGCCGACGATCCCTGACTTCGATGATTTCGACGAAGCGACACTGGGGAACTTTTACTATGCACCGCGTATCATGCCGGAGCGCTTCGCGGATGTGACGGCGAGGCCAGGGTATGTGCGCCTGCGCGGGCAGGAGTCCCGCACTTCCCTGAATAAAGTCAGTATCCTGGCGCGTAAACTGACCAGTGTCTATGCAAGGATCACGACGAAGATGGAATTCCGTCCCGAGGTGCATCAACATAGTGCAGGGTTGATCCTGTATTATGACAATATGAATTATGTAAACCTACGGAAATATTACAGCGAAACGCTGGGACAGGGAGCTCTGTCCGTGATCCAGATTGAAAACGGTGAGAAGACGGAATTCTTAAACAGCCGTGTGGCAGTGGAAGATTGTCCGGTTTATCTGCGCCTGCAGATCCAGGGAAGGAAATCCTGGTTTGAGTGGAGTTATGACGGGGAAACGTACCGGCAGATCGGAATGATATTCGATACCACGAAATATTCGGATGAGTATTGCAAATACGGAGAGTTCACCGGAGCGATGGTGGGAATCACCTGTGCGGATAAGGTGAAACACAGCCATTACGCAGACTTTGATTTCTTTGAGTATGTGGCGGACCTGGAGAAGCCGGTGGATTGAGAGGGTTTCTGAAACGGACGGCATTTGGGAATGGATATCGGAACGGTTTTCGGATATGCCGGAGGAAGGTTTAGGGATTATCAGGGCAGGGACGACGGCAGAGGACGAGTATTATCTGCCGACCCAGCTGCCGAGGGAAGTGTATGAGGCGCGGATTAAGACGCACCGTGCAGAATATATCACGGAGAGGGATTTCACGCGGATCAAGGCAATGGGAATGAATACCGTACGGATTCCGGTGCCCTATTTTATCTTCGGGGACAGAGAGCCTTTTATCGGCTGTGTGGAAGAACTGGACTGCGCGTTCAACTGGGCGGAACGGCATGGCCTTAAGATCCTGATCGACCTGCATACTGCGCCGGACAGCCAGAATGGATTCGACAACGGCGGGATCAGCGGCGTGTGCAAGTGGTCTCAGGAGCCGGAAGAGGTGGAGTTCGAACTGACCGTATTGGAGCGGCTGGCACAGCGTTACGGCAGACGGGAAGGGCTGTGGGGCATCGAGGTGATCAACGAGCCGATTACGGAAGAGACCTGGGAGCATATGGGAGTACAGGAGAGATATCCTGCGGTGGATCCGGTGAAGGCGGCGGGCACGAAACCCAATACGCTGGAATTCATCCGCCAGTTCTATCTGGATGCGTACGACCGTCTGCGTAAGTATCTGCCGGAGGAGAAATATGTGGTGATCCACGATGCATTCCTTCTAAAGGCGTGGAAAGATTTTATGCGTGAGGATAAATATAAGAATGTGGTGCTGGATACCCATCAGTATCTGATGATGGCGGAAGGGATGGGTTGTGAGCAGACCGTGGAAGGGTATGTGAAGTTCATCCAGGAGCATTATGAAGCGGATATCCGGGAGATGCAGGAGTATTTCCCCGTTGTATGCGGCGAGTGGTGTCTTTTCAACTCTCTGGCGGTGGGCCGGGACACAAAGGGCGGCCAGACCGTGTTAAACGGCCAGGAAGGTATGTCTAAGGAGAGCGTCAGTGACGAGGAGAAGAAGAAAATCTACCGGGCTCTGGCGGATGCGCAGCTTGCGGCATGGAAGGCCGGCAGCGGTTATTTCTACTGGAGCTATAAGCTGCTGACGGATACCGTGAACGATGCCGGCTGGGTAGGCTGGGACAGCTGGGATCTGGGCCGGTGCGTGGATTTCGGATGGTTTCCGGCCAATGATTAAATAATATATTCCATGACTGCGGGGCCGTTCATAACATGGACGGCCCCGCGAGTGCGATAACTTAATATTCCATAGTATTCTTCTATTGTTTATAATAGTTTGTGTCGGAACGAGTCAACAGACTGACAAGAAATATGTAGGAATCGGTAACAGGGAAGCCAAAGGCTGAGCTGTTACAGAATCAGTAACAGTTCGGCCAAGGACAGCGAGAGTATCTGAACTGTTATGAATGAGGTTGCGCTCAGAACAGGCCAACAGGAAGATGGAGGAATACTATGGAGACATTAAACATGATAGCGTCAAGGGATCAGAAACAAATCTACAAACTTCTGGATAACCTGATCAATACCAACAAGGAGTTCCAGATTATGATAACTGTTCCCTCGGGGACGAAAGAGGAGATCACGCAGGAAGCAGACAGTCTTCTGTCTTCTTACGGGACAAGAGATCTGGAAAAGGATGTAACGGACATGATTCACGAGATAGGCGTACCCGCTCATATTAAGGGATATCAGTATTTGAGAGAGGCAATCATGATGTCGGTGGAGGATGTGGAGATGTTGGGGTCCATTACTAAGGTATTGTATCCGACGATTGCGAAGAAATATCAGACAACGCCCAGCCGGGTAGAGCGTGCGATACGTCATGCGATCGAGGTTGCATGGTCAAGAGGGCGGATGGAAACGCTGGATGCGTTATTCGGCTATACAATCAACACCGGTAAGGGGAAGCCGACGAACTCGGAATTTATTGCGTTGATTGCGGATAAGATTCGGCTGCAGTATCGAAGATGATTCCGTAAGAATGTCAGGTATATATTTTCAAAATAATCCTTTTATTGCCATCCAAAATGCTGTATAATAAGATTTAATGACTGGAGAAGACAGGACAATCTATATTTTGGAGGGTTAGCATGAAAAATATTTTGTTTGTTGCATCAGAAGGGGTTCCTTTTATTAAGACTGGCGGTCTTGCAGATGTGATAGGTTCTCTGCCCAAGTGCATTGACAGGGAATACTTTGACATCAGAGTGATTCTTCCTAAATACACCTGTATGAAACAGGAGATGAAGGATAAACTTACATATAAGACTCATTTTTATATGGATTTCCACTGGAAAGAAGAGTATGTGGGAATTTTGGAAGCGGAAGTTGAAGGAGTTAAATATTACTTTATCGATAACGAAGGTTTCTTTGGCGGGTTTAAACCTTACGGCGATAATGCCTTGTTCGAAATTGAGAAATATGCGTATTTCTGTAAAGCGGCATTATCCATTCTGCCGGTGATTGATTTCAGGCCGGATCTGATTCACTGCCATGACTGGCAGACAGGACTGGTACCTGTATATCTGAAAGAGAGATTTCAGGGCGGCGATTTCTACAGAGGCATCAAGACGGTTATGACGATCCACAATCTGAAATTCCAGGGCAAGTGGAGCGTTAAGGAAGTGAAAGAGATTACGGGACTTCCGGATTATTTCTTTACATCCGACAAGTTGGAGGCTTACAAGGATGCCAACCTCTTAAAGGGCGGTTTGGTTTACGCGGATGCGATTACAACTGTCAGCGATACTTATGCAGAGGAGATCAAGACAGCTTTCTACGGAGAGGGACTGGACGGCCTGATGCGTGCGAGGGCGGCAGACCTGAGAGGCATTGTCAACGGTGTTGATTATACGGACTTCAGTCCGGAAGTAGATAAGAACATTGAATATAATTATGATGCGGTGAACTTCCGCAAGGAGAAGATTAAGAATAAACGTGCACTGCAGGCGGAGCTGGGACTTAACCAGGATGACAAGGCTATGATGATCGGTATTGTATCCAGGCTGACGGACCAGAAGGGCTTTGACCTGATCGCGTATGTGATGGATGAGCTCTGTCAGGATAACGTACAGATCGTTGTTCTCGGAACCGGACAGGAGCAGTATGAGAATATGTTCCGCCATTTTGACTGGAAATACCATGGCAAAGTATCAGCTAATATCTACTATTCAGATGCCTTATCACATAAGATCTATGCGGCAAGCGATGCGTTCCTGATGCCCTCGCTGTTCGAGCCTTGCGGTTTAAGCCAGCTGATGTCCCTGCGCTACGGTACTGTACCGATCGTGCGTGAGACAGGCGGATTGAAGGATACGGTAGAGCCTTACAATGAATATGAGGGAACTGGTACGGGATTCAGTTTCAAGAATTATAATGCCCATGAGATGCTTGGTACGATACGTTACGCTGAGCATATCTACTACGATAAGAAGCGTGAATGGAATAAGATCGTGGACCGGGCAATGGCAGTAGATTTCTCATGGCATGTATCTGCGAAGAAATACCAGGAGATGTATGACTGGCTGATTGGATAGAGTTGAGAGAAGTATTTATGTAACAGTGAAGCCGAAGGCTGAACTGTTACGTATTTACAGATCGGAGCAAGTTGCCGGACTTGTCAGAGCGGTATCATAGCCTGACAAGTCGTTGCGCTTGCTCTTTTTACCTTGCATGGATATGTGGAGCCTGCAGTGAATGCGTCGTATTGCGGATGGAAGGTTCCCAGGAATTTTGGCGGCAACCCGGAGGTGTGCATGGGCGGAAAGAAGAAACAGAATAATTTTGTGCTTCAGGCAGGGATCCTGGCAGCGGCAGGCATGATCGTCAAGGTCATCAGCCTGATTTACCGCAGTCCGCTTCTGAGTATTATCGGTCTGGAGGGCAATGGGTATTACAGTACGGCGATCAATATCTATACGATCATTCTGCTGATTTCATCCTACAGTATTCCATCGGCAATTTCTAAAGTGATCGCACAGAAACTTGCCTTTAAGGAATACCGCAATGCACAGAGGGTGTTTCAATGTGCGCTGATCTATGTACTTGTAGTAGGAGGCATTGCATCGATTTTTACGTTTGCAGCGGCGCCTTTGCTGATGAGTAAAAGCGTCAATTCGATTGTGGCGTTGCGTGTTCTTGCACCGACAATTTTTTTCTCCGGTTTGCTGGGGGTGCTCAGAGGTTACTTCCAGGCGCATGGCTCAATGCTCCACACCTCTTTATCCCAGATTTTAGAGCAGATTGTCAATGCGGTAGTCAGCATTCTGGCCGGGTACCTGCTGATACAGATGGTGGCAGACCAGAGTGAGACAACACAGGCAATCTATGGTTCGGCGGGAAGTGCACTGGGAACCGGTGCAGGTGTTGTTACGGCGCTGCTCTTCATGTCAGGTATGTTTGTGCTGAACCGGAGAACAATCAGACGGCGCATGAAGTATGACAGAACGGGGCAGCATGACAGCTACGGGGAGATTTTTAAGCTGATCATTACCATTGTCACACCTTTTATCTTAAGCACATTTATCTATAACTGTTCTACTGTGGTGAACATGGATACCTATTACAGAATTATAATGGAATATAAGGATGTGGATTCGGTGACGGCTCACATTGATTACGGTATTTTTGCGACACAGGCAGTGGCGGTGGTCAACATACCGATCGCGATTGCCTCGGCAATGTCTTCGGCGACGATACCGGGACTGGCTACTACTTTTGTGCGTAGGGAATATAAGAAGACCAGGGATCAGGTGTCAAAGGCGATCCGTATGACCATGCTGATTGCCATACCTGCATCGGTGGGACTGCTGCTTCTCTCCAAACCTATCATGCATTTTATCTTCCCGCAGAAGGAGGCGCTGGACAAGGCATCGGGACTGTTGGCGGCGCTGGCTGTCACGGTGATCCTGTATTGTCTGTCAACTCTGACTAACGCTGTCCTGCAGGGGATCGGCAGGGTCAACACGCCGGTGATTCATTCGGCGGTGGCGCTTGTGGTTCAGACGGCCGGACTTGTGCTGTTGTTGTGGTTTACAGAATTGAATTTATATGCGCTTGCATGCGCCAATATCATTTACTCTTTTGTCATGTGTGTGCTGAACCAGATTTCCGTAAGAAAACATCTTAAATACAGACAGGAAGTTGTGAGAACTTTTATCCTGCCCTTTGTGTCTTCGCTTGTTATGGGAGTAGTTGCCTATGGTGTGTATTATGGGTTGTATATGGTTCTGCCTGTCAGCAGGATCGTGCTGCTGATCGCGATCGGTATCGGCGCCATGGTGTATTTCGCAATGATCCTTCTGACCGGCGGTGTGACGGAGAAGGAACTGAAGGCTTTCCCGAAGGGGGCGATGCTGGTGCATTTCGCGAAGAAGCTGCGTTTGTTGAAATAAATAGACTTTGTACTTTAGCTGTGATATGGTTGCAGTGTAGTAGTGTAAACATTAGAAAAAGAAAGCAGGTGATCCGTATGTCACCAGAAGCGCAAAAGGAAGTGGCAATTAACAGATATGTGGATTTAATGAGGATCAAAGCTCATGAGACAGGCGAGAATAAAGAGCTTGATTATCAAATTAAAGTTGCAAAAGTTAAGCTGTCCAGTTTTGGCATTGACTACTCAAAACTTGATTTTTAAAATTGCCCGGTGTATTTCAAAAAATAAAAAAAGAAGAATAAATGATTGCCCAAATACAAATACTGTTTGTGGCAATCATTTTTAATTTCAGGAGGTAATCATATGGCAAACTTATCAGAGTTGGATTTACAGAATCTCCGCCATCTAATGGGCGGCTATGACGTGACACACTGCAAGATGAAAGAGTATGCGGAGTGTGCATCGGACACGAAGGTAAAGCAGTTCTTTGAGAAAGGCGCACAGTCTGCAATGCAGAATAAGCAGCAGCTGATGGAGTATCTGAGATAACACCCGCACAGAAATAAACAGGAAGAAGGAGAATGAATTATGCAGATGGAAGAGAAGACAATGGTAGCGGATACGCTGACCGGCATTAACGGCGAACTGGTGCGTTTCGGAGAGATGATCGCACAGACGGAGAATAAGGAGCTGAAGCAGACTCTGAAGCAGTTCCGTAATGCCTGTGAGCAGTCACAGGAGGAATTGTACCAGATCGCGCGTGAGAAATCTTATTATGTACCTGCTGCAAAGGCGACGCAGGAGGAGATCGCTCACGTGAGATCTCTGTTTACTTCCAGTACGCTCTAAGAAGTAATACTATAATGTACTGGACTAACAAGGAATAATGAATGAAAAGAGCGGTTTTTGCGGAAGGATTTCTTGTATTGGGATATTCCATAGAAATCGCTCTTTTACATATTTATAATCTGTTTAATGGCGGAAATATCCGAATCGATCATCATGGAATAGTTGGTATAGTACACAACGAATCCGGGCTTGGCGCCGGCAGGCTTCTTCACATGCTTCTTCTGGATATAGTCGATTTCTACCTTATCCTGCTCGCGGCCCTTGGAGTAGTAGGCGGCGAGACGGGCAGCCTCTTCGAAAGTGCGGTCTGG
Organism: Clostridia bacterium; assembly: GCA_910575245.1. Taxonomy (GTDB): domain Bacteria; phylum Bacillota; class Clostridia; order Lachnospirales; family Lachnospiraceae; genus UBA3282. The sequence continues at coordinate 284,814 of CAJTEN010000002.1, forward strand.
CAGTTCCTGTCCTTCCGTCTTGACAACAACGTGGGAACCGGCTTTCTTCTTGGCGTGGAACCACCAGTCGTTGCCGGTGGCGAATTTGAAGGTCAGCTCGTCGTTCTGGTAGTTATTCTTGCCCACATACATATGGAAGCCGTCACTGCTGATGTAGTGGAAGGGCTTGCTGGTGACTTTGGCTTTTTTCGTGCCGCCTTTTCTGCGGATATAACCGCTTTCGATCAGTTCTTCTTTGATCTGCACGAGATCTTCCTCCTGCATGGCGATATCCAGGGCGGCCAGAATAGATTCCAGGTGTTCGATTTCTTCTTTTACCTGTACAGTCAGCTCGGAGAGGGCTTCGTAGGTTCTTTTCAGCTTTCCGTATTTCTCAAAGTATTTCTGTGCATTCTCCTGAGGTGTGAGCGTAGGATCCAGCGGAATCGTGATGGTTTCGTTGGTGTAGTAGTTCAGCGCCTCCATGGATTTAGAATCGGGTGTTATGTTATATCCATAGGTGTTGATCAGTTCGCCGTATACTTTATATTTGTCCTTTTTCTCCGTATCCTGCATCTGACGAAGCTGAAGGTCGTATTTCTTGACATTGCGCTCTAAGGCAGTCTGGACAATCTTGCGCAGATCCACAGATTTCTGCCGGATGCGTGTCACTATGCTTCGCTCTGCATAATACTGTTCCAGAACAGCGCTGATGGAATCGAAGTTCTTCACAGTCTTGTCTTCATAGAGCGTGAGCGGCAGGGCGGCGAATTCGACAGGCTCCCTGCCGTTGTATAGGATAGACGGGGAGAAATCATCTGTTATTATTTGCCGCAGCATGCCGCACAGAGTGTTATACAGGCTGCGCAGTGCGTCATTCTCCAAAGCATTGGCAGGCATGTCTGCGTCTATCCTGGAACGATAACATATTTCCTGTGCCATGATCGGAGAAAGGCCGGTGTAGGAAGAGTAGAGTGCTTTATATGCCGGCATTGGTCTGGCACGCATATGTTCACAGAAGCTTATATAATCCAAAGCTTCGTTATCCTCCCCGGCCACACCGGTAATCTTGCCGGAAGTATACTCGGGGCAGAATCTGAGTGGATTCCACTTATTCTGTGTCTGTGGGATAAAATAATTCCTGCCGGGAAGCACCTCTCTGACGGAACTGACCATCCCGGAGATATGTTTGATGCTGTCAATGATCATATTCTTGTCATCGCAGAAGATGATGTTGCTGTGTTTACCCATCACTTCGATAATCAGCTTCTTGCGGCACAAATCACCCAGTTCGTTCAGATGTTCCAGTTCCAGCTGGATGATACGTTCCAGACCAGGCTGCGCAATCGTTACGATACGGGCATTCTGCAAGTGTTTGCGCAGGAGCATGCAGAATCCCGGTGCGGTCATGGGACTGGGTTTGTTTGTCTGTGTCAGATAGACTAACGGCAGAGAGGCATCCGCGGACAGCAGAAGCCGATACTGAGAACCGTTATTTTTTATAGTTAACATAAGTTCATCGCTTTCGGGCTGGGCGATTTTGTAGATCCGTCCGCCGGAGAGCGACTTTCTGAGTTCCGATACGATATTTGCAATGGTAATTCCGTCAAAAGCCATGATTCATTCCTCGCTGTTCGTTTTACAGGTTAATTGCTGTGGATTATGTCAGTAACGGTCCGGATACTCGCGAAGTTATCTGAACAGTTATTGATTATTTTATCATATCATATAATAAGTACAGTGAATTTTCAACTTTCTTGACTACTCTTAAAGATTATTCTATAATAAAGTCTGTACGCACAGATAACAAATGGTCTACAATACAGGAAAGGCAAGTACGTGACTATGATAAAGAGTATGACCGGTTTCGGCAGATGCGAGACCGCCAGAGGAGAACGCAAGATCAGTGTAGAGATGAAATCCGTTAACCACAGGTATCTGGACGTGAGTATTAAGATGCCAAAGAAGCTGAATTTCTTTGAGGCGGCAATTCGTGGTGAACTGAAGAACTATATCCAGAGGGGCAAGGTTGATATTTTTATCAGCTATGAGGATTTCACAGAGTCTAATGTGTGCGTGAAGTACAATAAGGAACTTGCTGCAGATTATATGAAGTATCTGAACAAGATGGCAGAAGATTTTGATCTGGATAATGATATCCGGGTTTCTGTCCTGTCCAGATATCCGGAGATACTGAGTATGGAAGAGCAGACCATCGATGAGGATGAGCTGTGGCAGCTTCTTGAGGAGGCGCTTAGAGGTGCGGCAGAAGGGTTTGTGGAGACACGGATTAAAGAAGGTGAGAACCTTAGAAATGACCTGATCGGCAAGCTGGACGGCATGCTGACGCATGTGGATTATATTACGGAGCGCTCTCCGCAGATTATTGCGGAATATAAGCAGAAGCTTACAGGCAAAGTGAAAGAGCTGTTGGAGGATGCGAATGTAGATGAGAGCCGTCTGCTCATGGAAGTTACGGTCTTTGCGGATAAAGTGTGTGTGGATGAGGAATTGGTGCGGCTAAGGAGCCACATCGAGACAACGAAGGAGAATCTGATGCAGGGCGGCAGTATAGGGCGCAAGCTCGATTTTATCGCGCAGGAGATGAACCGTGAGGCGAACACGATTTTATCAAAGACCAGTGACCTGGAAATCTCGAACCATGCCATTGAATTAAAGACAGAGATCGAGAAGGTGCGGGAACAGATCCAGAATATCGAATAGGCGGTCACGGGTATATGCGGGATTAAGAGGCAGGATGCGGTGGAAAAGAGGTGCATTCAGAGATGGGGAAACTGATTCATATAGGTTTCGGTAACGTGGTAAACACAGGAAAGATCATTGCCATTGTCAGTCCGGATTCCGCGCCGATCAAGCGCCTGGTACAGAAGGCGAAAGAGACAGGAACGGCGATAGACGCTACACAAGGGCGTAAAACGAAGGCAGTGCTGGTGATGGAGAACAGTCAGATCGTATTGTCCGCGCTGCTTCCGGAGACTATTTCCGGCAGAGCGCAGGCAGAAGGTGGAGAGTCAGATGAGGCGTAAAGGTATTTTGATCATTATTTCAGGTTTTTCGGGAGCGGGCAAGGGAACTTTGGTGAAGAGGCTGGTGGAGAAATACGACGGCTACGCACTGTCCATATCCGCTACCACCAGAGAGCCCAGACCAGGGGAGAAGGACGGCAGGGAATATTTCTTCCTGTCAAAAGAGCAGTTCGAACACAAGATCGAGGAGAATGGGCTGATAGAATATGCGCGCTACTGCGATAATTATTATGGAACACCGCGAGAGTATGTGGAGAAGCAGTTAGAGAACGGCAGGGATGTTATTCTGGAGATTGAGATCCAGGGGGCACATAAAGTGAAACAGCAGTATCCGGATGCGCTGACTCTCTTCGTCATGACACCTGATGCAGGGGAACTCAGATACAGATTGGAAAGCAGGGGAACGGAGAGCGCGGAAGTGATTGAGAAGCGTATGCAGCGCGCGGCCAAGGAAGCCCTGGGAATCAAGGAGTATGAATATATTGTGGTAAATGATAAGCTGGAAACCTGTGTGGATGAGATTCACAGGATCATTATAGCAGCCCATAATGCTCCTTATAGAAATATGGAATTTATAGATAATATAAGAAAAGAACTTGAAGGAGGAGATTGAATAATGTTACATCCATCTTATGCAGATTTGATTAACGTGGTTAACAGCGGAGTAGAGGAAGGAGAGGATCCGGTAGTAAACAGCAGGTATTCCATCGTGATGGCAACTTCCAAGAGAGCCAGACAGATTATTGCCGGTGATGAGGAACTGGTGGACGGCAGGGGCAAGAAGGCGCTGTCTGTTGCCGTGGAGGAGTTGAATCAGGGTAAGATCAAGATCCTGGGCGAGGAAGAAAAAGAAGAGGAAATCGCGGAAGAATCATGATTTCGGAAAGACTGAAAGTATAATGAAGAAGAAAATACTGTTTGTATCCTTAGGGTGCGATAAGAATCTGGTGGATTCCGAGATGATGCTGGGGCTGCTTTCAAAGAACGGATATGAATTTACCGATGATGAAGCGTCTGCCGATATCGTGGTGATCAACACCTGCTGCTTTATTAACGACGCCAAGGAGGAAAGCATCAATACGATCCTGGAGATGGCAGAGTTAAGAAAGAGCGGTGCAATCGAAGCGCTGATCGTGGCAGGATGCCTTGCACAGCGTTACCGGGAGGAAATCCAGACAGAGATTCCGGAAGTGGATGCTATTGTAGGCACTATGGCTATTGATGAGATTGTCGGTACGCTGGAGGAAGTCTGCCGGGGAGTGAAGAAGAATCATTACAAGGGTCTGGATGAGAAACCACTGACAGGTGTGGAACGTGTCGTAACCACAGGAGGACATTTCGCATATTTAAAGATTGCGGAAGGATGTGATAAGCATTGCACTTATTGCATTATTCCCAGAGTACGCGGCAGCTATCGGAGCGTACCGATGGAAAGCCTGATAGAAGAAGCCAGACGGCTGGCTGATAACGGAGTACGTGAATTAATCCTCGTGGCACAGGAGACTACGTTATATGGCATGGATCTATATGGACGTAAAGCGTTACCGGAGCTGCTGCACAGGCTTTGTGAGATAAACGGCCTGTATTGGATCCGGATTTTGTATTGCTATCCGGAGGAAATCACGGAGGAACTGATCGGGACGATCCGGCAGGAAAAGAAGATCTGCCATTATCTGGACCTGCCGATTCAACATGCTTCTGACAGAGTCCTTAAGAGGATGGGACGCAGGACTGACAGAGAGCAGCTGGAGAATATCGTCGGCAGGCTGCGCCGGGAGATTCCGGATATCTGTCTGCGTACTACATTGATCACCGGATTCCCGGGAGAGACAGAGGAAGACCATGAAGAACTGCTTGACTTCGTGGATCGGATGGAGTTCGACAGGCTTGGGGTTTTTATGTATTCTCAGGAGGAGGATACGCCTGCGGCGGTTATGGAAGGCCAGATACCGGAAGAGGTCAAGCAGGAGCGATATGAGCAGCTTATGGAGCTGCAGCAGGCAATCGCTTTTGAAGCGGCAGAAGCTATGGCAGACAGAGTGGTCGATGCCATGATAGAGGGCAGGATTGTCGATGAGAATGTGTATTTGGCCAGAACCTTCAGGGACGCACCCGGTGTGGACGGTTTCCTGTTTGTGAATACAGAACGGGAATTGATAACAGGTGATTTTGTTAAGGTGAGGATAACCGCGTCTCATGAATATGATCTGATTGGAGGGTTAGAAGATGAATTTACCGAATAAACTGACAATGTTTCGTGTTATTTTGATTCCGTTTTTTGTAGTGTTTCTTTTAGTTGATATAACATCTGCGGATAAATGGATAGCACTTGCTATTTTTATTATTGCCAGTCTGACAGACCTGCTGGATGGTAAAATAGCCAGGAAATATAATCTGGTAACGAATTTCGGCAAATTTATGGACCCGCTTGCAGATAAGCTGCTTGTATGTTCCGCGCTGATCTGTCTGGTGTCACTTGAGAAAATTCCGGCGTGGATGGTCATTGTTATCATTGCGAGAGAGTTTATTATAAGTGGTTTCAGATTGGTTGCATCGGATAATGGCGTTGTGATTGCAGCAAGTTACTGGGGGAAGTTTAAGACAACTTTTCAGATGGTCATGATTTGTCTTATGATAGCTGATATTGAGGAGTTGCATTTGCTTACTGTGATTGTGATGTGGGCTGCACTGATATTGACTGTGGTATCTTTAGTGGATTATCTGATGAAGAATAAGGATGTTATGAAAGAGACGAAGTAAGCCGGTCTGTTCTGTCAGACAGAAGATAATTTACTTTTTGTGGGTTGTCTGTGCCGGGACATTGTGGCACAAATTGTATGCAGGAAACTTCAAATACGGATTCAGGGATATTGCAGGCATGGCCGGGCAGTACCCATGGAGAGGCAAAGATGATCGTAGAATTGATCTCAGTAGGGACAGAAATATTACTAGGAAATATTGTGAATACAAACGCGGCCTATTTATCTGAACAGTGTGCAGGGCTTGGGCTTTCCTGCTATTATCAGGATGTGGTCGGTGACAATGAGGACAGGCTCTGTGAAACGATAAGGATTGCCCTTGGCAGAGCCGATATTTTGCTTCTGACCGGAGGACTGGGGCCCACACAGGACGATTTGACGAAGGAAGCGGCGGCTAAGGTGATGGGGAAAACATTATATCTTCATGAAGAGAGCAAAGCTTCCATTCGGAAATTTTTTGAAAAAAGAGGTCTGGAGATTACGGATAATAACTGGAAGCAGGCGATGGTGCCTGAGGGGTGTATCGTGGTGGATAATCCGAACGGCACTGCACCCGGTATCATCATGGCTGAGAATGGCAAACATGTGATATTGATGCCTGGCCCGCCGAATGAGATGATCCCTATGTTTGAAACCTCGATCATATCCTATCTGAGTAAACTTCAGTCATGCGTGATCTTTTCACAGACTGTGAAAATCTGCGGTGTAGGAGAGAGTAAGGCAGAGATGATGGTGGCTGATCTGATTAATGAGCAGACGAATCCGACATTGGCAACTTACGCCAAGACCGGAGAGGTACATCTGCGTGTGACGGCCAGAGCGGAAGATGAAAAGTCGGCCAGAAAACTGGTAAAACCAGTGGTCAAGGATTTAAAGGGAAGATTCGGCAATCATGTCTACACGACAGAAGATGATGTGACATTGGAGAAGGCAGTGGTGGATCTTCTGCTTGCCAATAAGCTTACAATCAGTACGGTGGAGTCCTGTACAGGAGGCCTTCTGGCGGCAAGGCTGATCAATGTTCCCGGAGTGTCAGAGGTCTTTAAATCCGGTTATATCACATATTCCAATAAGGCGAAAAGAAAACTGCTCGGGGTAAAGAAACATATGTTATCAAAGCATGGGGCGGTAAGTGAAGAAGTAGCCAGGGAAATGGCAAAAGGGGCGTCTATTGTATCCAGGGCGGATGTGGTGGTCAGCGTTACCGGCATAGCCGGGCCGGATGGGGGAACGGAAGCAAAGCCAGTGGGTCTGGTATATATTGGGTGTTATGTTTGCGGCCGATACACGGTCAGAAAGTGTCTTTTCAATGGAGACAGAGCGAAGATCAGGGAAAGTACAGTTTCATCTGCGTTATCTTTGATGAGGGAATGTATTTTGCAGTATTACAGTGAAATGACATTTGGCGGTAAGGATAAATGAGACATAGAGATAAACGGCAACGGTTCTGACAGCCTGTGCCTGGCGGAGAAAGAATATGGGTCGTTATATTATATAAGGAAGGACAGGGAAAAAGGTATGAGCCAACCGGAAGAACTTGATAATCTTGAGAACAAAGATGGAACCGGCCAGGGATCTGATTTATATACAGCATCTGACACAATCAGGGATGCGGATCATGGAGGCAGTATGGAGCCTGAGCATTTGAAAGAGCAGAGTTTTGAACAGGATCAATATGCCAGCAGCTCTTCATTAGAGCAGCAGTCCTCCAATAATGAAACAAGTGGCAGTGTATTGAATGATGACGTATGTTATAATAATGAAGCGCATTTAAATGAGGGCTATCATAACAATTGTAATAATAACGATGTTTACAATAATGATTATTACAATAATGATTATTATAATAATACTGGTTATGGAAATTGGCAGACGCAAGGCAGTAATCCCTATCAGAACAGTTCCTATGGGAACCAGCAGACACAGCAGGGGGATCCTTATCAGAACAATCCATACGGAAACCAGCAGACACAGCAGGGGAATCCTTATCAGAACAATCCATATGGGAACCAGCAGACACAGCAGGGAAATCCTTATCAGAACAATCCATACGGGAACCAGCAGACACAGCAGGGGAATCCTTATCAGAACAATCCCTATGGGAACCAGCAGACACAGCAGGGGAATCCTTATCAGAACAATCCATACGGGAATCAGCAGACACAAGGCGGTGGCCCACACAGTAATAATCCCTATAGTCCATACGCTGTGCCGGCAAAGAAGAACAATGTACCTGTGATTATTGGAATTGTAGCAGGCATTATTATATTGTTTCTGATTGCTGTTGGGACACTGACTTACAGAGTGGTATCGCTGTATTCTGAGGGGAGAGCAAAAATCCGCCGCAACTATGATGGGACGAGTGAGCCGGATACGGATGTTTATGACCAGAATGAATATGGATACGAAGATTATTTTGATGACTATGATAATGATTATTTTTATGATTATGGTGATGAATATTCCGACGGCTTTGATTTCGACTATAATTATGACAGTGACCAGTATTATACACTGCATGATGATATCAAGTATGATCTTTCATATTCCGTAGATTTTGATGAGCATGAATATACAGATGATGAGAAGGTGGTGATCAGGGTATCCTATCCGGTTATTAAGGGGAAGGATGTGCCTAATCTGGAACATTTGAATGATGTCATACAGGAGGAAATCGCTCTGTTTGAGGATTATCTGGAAGAATATGAAGGATATCTGGATAACGAGGACAGCTACTTCTCGGCGGTTTCCATGGGTTATGTCACTTATATGGATGAGGAGAAGCTAAGTATAGTTTTTTCCGAGAACATATATACAGATTTGTATAGTGATGCGTATCTGTACAGTATTAATATTGATATGGAGAACGGCGTTATCCTGGAAAATGAGAATATGCTCAGTATTGACGATAACTTTTCAGTCGAATTCAGGACGAAAAGCGATATACAGAACGGAGAGATTGTCTATCTCACCGGTATGACAGACCAGGAGATCACGAGTTATTTCAATTCTTCTAATGTAATTGTGTTCTATACACCCAAGGGCATGGAGATAGGATTTAATTACGAAGAAGGCTGGGTTACGGTCACCTATGAAGAATATGAGGAGTATCTGAAAGTATTCTGATGGATGCCCGTGGTAGAACATAAATGATTCTAAAGGAACAGGGGCTTGTCCCTGAAGCCGATTTTGTTTAAAATAAATATAGTAAACAAAATTTCTAATATCGTTAACTTGTAGAAAAGATAATTTAACAGAAAGGGTGAGTTTGTATGTTGAAGAGTGTGATTGCTGAATAGCGATGGCTATTGCAAGCAAATTATAAATTGATTGTTATAGCCATTGTGAATCCTAAGAAAACGATCAATCAGGAGGATAATCATGGGCTATATCAGGGCAGAGGATATTCTGCCGGAAGAAATTCTTGCTCTTGTGCAGCAGTATATTGACGGGCAGTCGATTTATATACCAAGAAAGGCGGGCTGCCATAAAGCATGGGGAGCAGGAACAGGAACCAGATATGATCTGATGATTCGGAACCGACAGATCTGTGAGGCATATCAGTCCGGTATGACAGTCATGGAGTTGTCAGAGAAATTCTTTTTGACAGAAAAGAGTGTCCGCAGGATCATCAGAGCTTACAGAGCATCTCCTCCGGATAAAATGGCAGCGGTAAACCATGCAGTCTTTCAGGAGGAATTGTAAATTGAATAGAGAGAATAAGAGAAGAGCATTTGAAAAAGGATACTATAAGAACCATGTCTGTAATGAGGTTTTCACTTGCAAGGTATGTGGACGGCCGGTTGTGCCGGAAGGCGCGGGGAGTGGGCACAGAAATCACTGTCCTAATTGCCTGACCAGTCTGCATGTGGATGTGGAGCCCGGAGACAGGGCATCTGACTGCGGAGGTTATATGGAGCCCGTAGCCGTATGGGTCAGGAAGAACGGCGAGTGGGCTGTGATTCACAGATGCCGCCGCTGCGGAATATTCAGCTCTAACCGTATCGCGGGAGATGACAATCCAATGAAGCTGATGTCTATTGCGATGAAGCCGCTTTCGGCTCCGCCTTTTCCGCTGGAACGGATTGAGGAACTGACAAGACTTATGGGCGGCGAAGGCAGTATGTAGGATGATGGTATCGCTTTGTATAATGGAAAATATGGTGTAAAAACTGACCGGCGTGTTCCGTCTGTACTTGTATGGACGGTCATGCCGGTTATTTTATAGGTAACGGTTCAGTCTTCGGCTTTCTTGTTGTAACAGTTCAGCCTTCGGCTTCCCTGTTACGGAATCTGCCAATTGAGCAAAGCACAATTTTTCCAAGTCGCCTGCGGCGAGGGGCAGATTTTCTCTCGGCTAAATCTATGCGTTCTTACAGACTTTGCAGTAAATGCAAAGTCCTGGGCTGAACTGATACTTCTTGTTACCGTTTTTTTAATCAGACGGGTGGCGGTATTGGTTTTGTTGTGGTAAAATTGATACATTGTGGAACTTTGGTATTGGGGAATTCGAAAGGGGTAGTTTCCGGAAGAATAAATAACGGAGGGTAGATTAGTATGGAGAAAGCAAATGTATATTTTACATCGTTTAAGGCGACGGAGCATGAGAATCTTCTGCAGAAGCTGCACCGTCTGATGAAGACCGCCGGGTTTGAGAATATCGATTTTAAAGACAAATATGCGGCGATCAAGATTCATTTCGGAGAATATGGTAATCTGGCGTTTCTTCGTCCGAATTATGCCAGAGTGGTGGCTGATTATGTGAAGGAATTGGGCGGCAAGCCGTTTCTGACAGACTGCAACACACTTTATGTGGGCAGCCGGAAAAATGCGCTGGATCATTTGGAGACGGCCTATGTCAATGGTTTTTCACCTTATCAGACCGGCTGTCATGTGATCATCGGGGATGGTTTGAAGGGAACAGACGAGACACTGGTGCCTATTGACGGAGAATATGTGAAAGAGGCTAAGATAGGCCATGCAATCATGGATGCAGATGTATTTATTTCTCTGACGCATTTCAAAGGGCATGAGATGGCGGGCTTCGGCGGTGCGCTTAAGAATATCGGTATGGGCTGCGGTTCCAGAGCCGGTAAAATGGAACAGCACTGTGACGGAAAGCCCAGTGTGGATCCTTCCGGTTGTGTAGGCTGCGGTGCCTGCGGCAGGATATGTGCGCATGGAGCGCCGATCATAGAAAACGGCAAAGCACACATTGACCATGATAAATGTGTAGGCTGCGGACGTTGCCTTGCGGTATGCCCGAAAGATGCGATAGCGGCAGATTTTGAGGATTCTATTGCAGTGCTTAACTACAGAATGGCGGAGTATAGTCTGGCCGTGTGCAAGAACCGCCCATGCTTCCATGTTTCCCTGATCTGTGATGTGTCGCCGAACTGTGACTGTCATGCGGAGAATGATATTCCGATCATTCCGAATGTGGGAATGCTGGCTTCCTTTGATCCTGTTGCTCTGGATCAGGCATGTGCAGATCTGTGCAATCAGATGACACCGGTGGAGAGCAGTGTTCTGGGAGAAAACCTGAAGAAACACGGAAATGAAGAAGGGCATGATCATTTCTTCATGACACATCCGGATACCGAATGGAGGAGCTGCATCGCTCATGCCGTTAAGATCGGGCTTGGCACAGATCAGTATGAGCTTGTTCGAATCTGACAATGTACCTGCGGCCAGAGCCGCGGGCGATAAGAAAGGCAGGATATTAGGATGAAAACGGATGAGAAGTTAGCAAAGCTTCATAAGTTAATGAAAGAAAAGAAGCTCTCCGCCTATATTGTTCCGACAGATGATTTTCACAGTTCAGAGTATGTCGGTGCGTATTTTAAGGCACGGGAATATATGTCAGGCTTCAACGGTTCGGCCGGTACGCTGGTTGTTCTGTCCGATCAGGCGGCTCTGTGGACGGATGGAAGATATTTCCTGCAGGCGGCAGATCAGCTTGCCGGAAGCGGGATCACGCTGATGCGTTCCGGGCAGCCGGAGGTTCCCGAGATAGGGCAGTATTTATACGATCATCTGCGGGAGAAGGATGTGATCGGTTTCGACGGGCGTACTGTCACCAGAAAATTCGTAAAGACTATTGCTGATAAAACCGATACAAAGCAGATCTCCTTCTACGGTGATGAAGATCTGGTTGATATGGTCTGGGAAGACCGTCCGGCTCTTTCCACTGAGCCGGTGTGGGAGCTGGATACTGCGTACGCCGGTAAGAGCCGGGAGGAGAAGCTTAAGGATGTGCGGGATAAAATGCAGGCAGAAAAGACGGACTATCTGCTGCTGACGGCGCTTGATGAGATTGCGTGGCTTCTGAATCTAAGAGGCGGGGATGTTCTGTATACACCTGTCTTCCTCTCTTATCTGCTGCTTGAACCGAAGCAGACGGTTCTCTTTGCCCATAAGCAGATTTTCCCGGAGGAACTGCAGGATAAACTGACCAGGGACGGCATTGTCATAAGGCCTTATGACTCAATAGAGCAGGCTGTGAAAGAACTTCCGGCAGGAGCCAGGGTATGGTTGGACAGTGGTGTGGTTAATTACAGACTGACAGAGAGTGTACCGGAATCCGTGGAGGTTCTTGATCAAAGCAGTCCTGTTGTTCTCATGAAAGCAGTCAAGACACCGGCAGAGATGGAACATATGCGTGCGGCACATATAAAAGACGGTGTTGCGGTGACAAGATTTATTCACTGGCTGAAGTCGAATGCAGACGGCGGAAATATTACGGAGCTGGGGGCTGCCGAGAAACTAGAAGACTTCCGTGCACAGATGGACGGATATCTGGGGCCGAGCTTTTCACCGATCATTGCTTATGGACCGCATGGCGCCATTGTACATTATGCGGCAACGGAGCAGACCGATGTGCAGATGAAGGGGGAAGGATTCTGCCTGGCGGACACCGGCGGGCATTACCGTGAGGGAACTACGGATATTACCCGTACAGTTGCGCTGGGAGCCTTGACGGTGGATGAGAAGCGGTGCTTTACGACAGTGCTTCGGGGACATCTGAATCTGGCGGCGGTGAAATTTCCGCAAGGTGTCAGCGGACAGAATCTGGATGTGCTGGCGAGAGGCCCGCTGTGGGAAGCAGGGATGGATTACAACCACGGTACCGGGCATGGAGTAGGCTATATTCTTGGTGTGCATGAGGGGCCACAAAGATTTCACTGGCGGCTGGCGCCGGGGGCAAAGAGTGTACCGCTGGAAGAAGGGATGATCATTTCCAACGAGCCGGGGCTCTATCTGGAGGGCAGGTTCGGTATCAGACATGAGAATCTGGTATTGTGCCGGAGGGACGAAAAGAATGAGTATGGCCAGTTTATGCATCTGGAACCATTGACGATGGTGCCCTTTGACAGAGAGGCGATTCTGCCGGAACTGATGTCAGAGAGAGAACTGCAGTGTCTTAATGACTACCACAAGAGAGTGTATGAGGCGCTGGCGTCTTATATGGAAGAGGAAGAGTTGGTGTGGCTGCGTGAAATGACAGAGGAGATACGGCAATAATTCCGGAAAGTATCAGTTCCGGAACGGAAAATTAAATAGCTGATGATAAGCAGGATTGCTCTGTATCTGGTTAAAATGATACAGGGCAATTTTTTGGATCAGTTAAAAAATGCTGCAAGTGCATTATGTCGGTATATTATGAGTAATAATTGGAAAAATAGAAGAAAAGGCGTAACAGGGAAGGCGAAAGGTTGAACTGTTACGAAAAGGCAATCATGCATCGGTACGAAAAAGTACATGCATAGAATGGAGGAGATTATGGCACAAGCTACAGGTAATAGCAAATATGCCGGAACGCAGACTGAGAAGAATCTTGAGGCAGCGATCGCAGGGGAATCGGTGGCAAGAAACAATTACACTTTCTTTGCATCCAAGGCAAGAAAAGATGGATTTGAGCAGATTGCGGCGATTTTTCAGGAGACGGCGGACAATGAAAAGGAACATGCCAGAATATGGTATGAGGAGCGCTACGGAATCGGTACTACAGCGGAGAATCTTGCAGCGGCAGCGGCGGGAGAAAATTATGAGTGGACAGAAATGTATGTGGGTTTTGCCAAAACGGCAGAAGAAGAAGGCTTTGCGGATCTGGCGGCGAAATTTCGGCTTGTTGCCGATATAGAGAAGCAGCATGAAGAGAGATACAGGGCGCTGCTTCGAAATGTGGAAATGCAGGAAGTGTTCAAAAAGAGCGAAATCAAGGTATGGGAGTGCCGTAATTGCGGACATGTGGTGGTCGGATGCAGCGCGCCTGAAGTCTGTCCGGTATGTGCACATCCCCAGGCTTATTTTGAGATTAAGCCGGAGAACTATTGAATAAACTGTGAGAACATCTGCACCTCGACGAAGGCGGCTTGGAATGCGCAAATGCAGTTACTATGAGCAGCCGGAGACTGTGAACCAATGTCATTAAGTTAAGTCTATACACAGCGTCTGATATAATAGGATTCTCCTGAGAGCCACCCCCTAACGCCGGTACTTAATGAGGTTTTTCACGAATTTAGTACCGCTGCGTTTGGAACTGAGCGAAAGCGCGTCCTTAGGAGATTCCTATCATGTCAGGCGCGTCCTGCTTAACTTAATGATATTGGGTTGTGAACAGTAATAAATAAACCTGGAAGAAAGGAATGTTATGATAGAACAGGATACGATCAGATTATTACGGGAATGTGATGCGGGAATTAAGATGGGAGTGGCATCTATTGATGAAGTTCTGGATTATGTGGAGAACGGACAGCTGAGAAAAACTCTTGTTGAATGCAGGGATGAGCACATGAAACTGAAGCATAAAATACAGGAGCTTCTGCAGGAATATCATGATGAGGGCAAGGAGCCGAATCCCATGGCAAAGAGTATGTCATGGATCAAAACAAATGTAAAGCTTGTTATGAAGGAGTCGGATCAGACCATTGCTGAATTGATGACCGACGGATGCAACATGGGCGTAAAATCATTAAACAGATTTTTAAACCAGTACAAGGCTGCGGATGAGAAATCGAAAGCGATCACGAAAAAACTCAGTGATCTTGAGGAGAAGCTTACGGTAGATATCAGGAAGTTTTTATAGGTGGTAAGGAATCAGAAACAGAGAGCGCAAATCCTGGCGAAGGAGCAAAAGGATTTGCGCTCTGTTTTTATGCACCGTAACAGTTCAGCCGTCGGCTTCCCTGTTACGGAATCTGCCAATTGAGCAAAGCTCAATTTTTCCAAGCCGCCTGCGGCGAGGGACAGATTCTCTCTCGGCTAAATCTATGCGTTCTTACGGACTTTTGCAGTAAATGCAAAGTCCTGGGATGAACTGTTACTATGCACCTGTCAATTGAAAAGAAAAGACTTGACATATTATAGAGAACTCTATATAATAGAGTAAAAATAAAGAAAGAAGTTGTGCAGGCATGATATTTCACAATCGGAGAAAACATACGGGTATGGGAAAAGTTATCAGGAACAATATCAGGATTAATATAAGGAATCATTTTGACTTGTATATTACTTGCTGTATACCAATCATACCATTCAACCTTTCCGCCCATATGCTTCTGTATTTATCCCGCAGATATGAGATACAAAGCGGCGGATTCGTCAATGTCCTACTGCTGCTGTCAGGGATACTGCTTCTTGTCTGTCTGGCGGTTTTCCGCTATTCTCTGCGAATATATATCATGCAGAAGTCGGAACAGTACAGTATACTTCTTATGTTGGGAATTTCGGGAAGAGATTTCTGGAGAAATCTTGCGGCAGAGTATTGTCCTACATTTCTCTTGCTGGTAACAGGTACGGCAGGTGTAAGCAGTATTGCAGGGAATCTGCTGATGTTCGCGGCATTTTGCAGAATTGATGCGGATATGCTGGCCATTTCGGCTAAGATCACAGTTTTACTGATCATATTGTTTGCGGCAGGAATGACAGGAACCCTGCTGCTTCTGGCAGTGCGGCAGTGGAAGAGCGATCTTGTGAGTTATATGGAAGGCTTAAGCCACGGGAAGGAGGTGCTGCACAGATTCCGGATCGGCTATGGCATGAAGATTTTATCAGCTGCCTTATGTCTGTTTTGTTCTTTCTGGTTACTGCACAATTATACAGTCGGGAAAATGATTATTGCGGCATTACTGCATTTGACAGGGATCTATTTTCTCTTGCAGATCAATGGGCGTCTGGTCAGGAAAGTATTGACAGGAAATAAGAAAGGGTATTTTCAGAATCTGCTCCTGTGGAATGATTTTATTCATGAATATCGGATGAACGGGAATATGGTCTATGCGGTTTACGCAGTCAATTATATTATTGTATTTTTGTTTGGCGGCCTGTTTGCATCGGACTTTCCGGCAGACCCTGGGTATACGGTAATCAAGATGATATTTGCCGTAATCGGCTTTTCCGTTATGCTGGAACAGCAGGCATTTATTCTGGGAAAGATGATCCTGGAGCTTCGGAATGAGAAGAAGAGATATGATATCCTTCATCAGATTGGAATGGGAGGAGATAAATACCGGAAGCTGCTTCAGGAGAAGATAAAAAGGATGCTTATCTGGCCGATGGTGGTGGCGTCTGTGATGGGTGCGGTGTTCTTCCTGTGTGATTACATTTACCAGGCGGATATTACAACGGCGAAGGAAATATGGAGTATTTATTTACTGAAATACGGCTGTGTGGTGGCGGCTTTTTGGCTGGTACAATATGGCGGATATTTGTTCCTGCGCAGAAGGGTGCTTCGGAAATTCGATGCAGATCTTTAAGTTTCTTTTGAATGCGGTTTCAGGTTTTACCGCCGGTAAACCAGGAAAGAGAGGCAGCGTACAAATCATTTTGGAGGGAAAACAGATGGAATTACTGCGTGTATGCAATTTGAAAAAAAGCTATGATATCGAGAACAGCAGAACGATGAAAAAAGAGAAAACGGAAGTGCTTAAGGAGATTTCTTTGAGCATTGCGGAAGAAGAAGCTTTATGTATCATGGGAAGGTCAGGCTGTGGTAAGACCACCCTGTTGAAAATACTGGGCGGACTGCTTGTACCCACGGCAGGAAGTGTTTTCTATAAAGGAGAAAGAATGTCCGGGTATGGGCGGAAGCGTATGGAGGCATATCGCAGGGCGCAGGTTGGATTTGTATTTCAGGATTATAAACTGTTAGAGCATCTGACGATCATGGATAATATGATTCTGCCGCTTATGTTGGATCACAGAGAAGTGAAAGAATCTGTCAGTAAAGTGGAAGGGATGGCCAGGATGCTTCAGATTGCCGATAAACTGGATTATTATCCGAATGAATTGTCAGGAGGGGAGAAGCAGCGGGCGGCGATCGGACGGGCGTTGATGAATGATCCGCCCCTGATTCTGGCGGATGAACCTACAGGGAATCTGGATGAGGCATCCGGGCGTATGGTGATGGAACTGCTGATCAGACTGCAGAAGGACTTACATAAAACGCTGGTACTGGTAACGCATGACAAAGAGATTGCGGATTTCTGCAGCCGTATGGTCATGATGAAAGACGGCAGGCTGGCCGGATAAAGCAACGGGGAGGCCGAAGAATAAAATATCACAAATACAGAGACGGAGGAAAAGATATGGATAAGAAATTAGAGACGGCAATGGATGAGATCGCACTGATCAAAAGAGTGATCGAGAAAACGCAGCAGGATTTTTCCCGGATATCGGCTTATTTTATCTGGATCGGAATTGTGAATCTGACAGTTTGGTTTCTGGAAGAGTTTTCATATTTTCTGAGGAATAAGATGGGATACGGCTATTTGGTGGCGGCTGTTTTCGGGTGGGGTGGACGTGTTCTGAGGCTGGGCGGATATGTTATTCTGTTCCTTTATTATTACAGGAGGGTTAAAAAATCTGACAATGAGCTCAGTGAGGGGATGGTAAAGATATGGGGAATTGTTCTTATCGCTTCCAGGGTTTTCATGTATCTGTATATCTGTTTGATTCCTGACGGAAATGATGATAAGATAGTTGTGTTGTTCCGATGCAGAGAACTGATTGAAGTGCTTCCGGTCATAGCAGTATTGCTCATGACAGGAATTCTTACGAAGCGGAATGGGATCACATTGCTGACGGCGGCCTACAGTATTCTCTACTTTGTGTTGTTTGTAAGTATGAGGGAAGTGCCTTACGGAACCTGGGGTGGTATAGGGACGAGAGTTTCTGCGAGCAGTGTGTGCATTCAGTATTTGATGAGTTTCGGAATGACCGTTCTGGGTGTGTATTTACGATGGCAGGGAAAGGGAACAAAAACAGGCCTGAAGGATGCGGCGTGAGGTGATTATGGAAATAAATGCGATACCGGAAGCATTTCAGACGAAACTCAGACTGGCAATCTTGTCTGCACTGTTGACGGGAGAGAAGAATTTCAAAGAATTGAAGAAAATCACGGAAGCTACAGACGGGAATCTGGGTGCACAGTTAAAGAAACTGGAAGAAGCCGGCCATATAGCGATCAGGAAGGAGTTTGTGAATAACAAACCGAAGACAACCTGCGCTATGACGGACTTCGGGAGGAGACAATTCCGGGAATATGTGGAGATGCTTGAGAGACTGCTTGGTCAGGCGGAGATATAACAAGAAGCCAGGAAAACAAGGCCCCGGCCCATTGTGAAGCAATTCAGGATGAAGCCGAAAGCTGAACTGCTGCAAAAAGACGAGTCCGGTACGATAATCAGATATCAAACCGGGCTCGCCCTTGCTATGGACTGTGAAGCGGATTCACAAATCCTTTCTGTGTGCGGTTCTATACCACCTTGTACTTTTCGATATAAACCGGGAAGGTATCCGTTCCCTTCATAGCTTTGCCTGAGGTAATCGTAACATTTTTGTCGGTGATGAGATATTCCACGTTTGCGCCGGATTCAATCACAGAATCCTGCATCAGGATACAGTTCTTTACCTTGGCGCCTTTGCCGATCTTAACACCACGGAAAATCACGCTGTTCTCTACTTCACCTTCGATTACGCAGCCGTCTGCCATCATTACGTTCTGTATTTTAGCACCGTCTTTATAGTGAGTCGGGTTATCGCCACGGATCTTCGTATAAATGGGAGCCGAAGAGAAGAGAGCGTCCAGATTGTAGTCATCTAACAGTTTCATATTCTCTTCGAAATAACTCTTCATGCCGCTGATACGTGCCACATAGCCCGTATATTTGTAGGCCTGTACATTCATTTTGCCGAGCTGGGGCATAATGACATCGCGCATAAAGAAAGACCGTCCCTGTATGTATGCGGTATTTACAATGTCAATCAGCAGTTCGCGGTCCACGATGAAAATATTCATGGACATTTTCTGAACGCCGCCTGTCTTAGGGTTGATGTATACTTTTTTAAGACGGCCTTCTTCAACATCAAAGGTATAATAGAAAATCTTGTCGTTAGCCGGATAATTCAGCAGTTCTTCAGGAATTTCCTGTTCGTTGTATGCAATCGTCATTTCTGCCCCGCTGTTGATATGTGCCTGGAGCATGTCGCTGAAATCAAAGTTGACAACCACGTTTGTATCTGACATAATTACATATTTCTCTTTCTGGTCTCTTAAGAAGTCCAGAAGGCTGGCCAGTGCGCTGGCACGTCCTACATAAGGACCGCCTACTTCTTTCTCAGCAAAAGGAGGGAAGATATGTAAACCGCCATTCTTACGGACCAGATCCCATTCACGGCCGGAACCAAGATGATCCATCAGGGAGTGATAATTCTTGTTTACCACAACAGAGATATTGTCAATGCCGGAATGCGTCATGCTGGATAACGTAAAGTCGATGATGCGGTAACGGCTGGCAAAAGGAATGGAAGCCATCAAACGCACGCTGACCAGTTCCGGGACCAGAGCATCATAACTGTTTGGGAAAATAATACCGACTACACTAGAGTTTGATTTTACCATTGTTCTTCACCACCTTCTACATTATTTCTGACCATGGCATTGGGGCCGACTACAGCATTCTCACCGATGGTAACGCCGGAACCGACGGTTGCAACCCCGTTTTCATCGCCGGAGGGCATTGCGCCTACTACGGCATTCTCACAGATTGTCACATTCTCGGCTACGATACAGTGCTTTACTACGGCGCCTGCCTTGACCGTTGTGCCGCCCATGACAACCGCGTCTTCCACTACGGCGCCGGCATCCACCTTTACGCCGCCGAAAAGAATGGAGTGCTTTACAGTTCCTTTAATCCGGCATCCGTCAGTGACCATGGCATTTTCTACAACGGCGCCGGCATTGATCTTATGTCCGGTCATACCGGTGTTACGGCTGTAGATTTTCCAGTTCTCGTCGAAAAGATTGATTCCGCTGTGCTCGGGATCCAAAACTTCCATATTAGCTTCCCATAAAGATGCGATGGTACCTACATCTTTCCAGTATCCGTTGAAATGATATGCATACATCTGACGGTGATCGCGAAGAAGGTTGGGAATAATATTGTTACCGAAGTCATTCTCGGAATTCGGGTCAGCTTCATCCTCTTCCAGATACTGTTTCAAAATATCCCAGTTAAAGATATAGATACCCATGGAAGCCAGATTGGATTTCGGATTCTTCGGCTTCTCCTGGAATTCTGTGATTTTATCATTCTCGTCGGCTACCATCAGGCCGAAACGGGGAGCTTCCTCCCATGGAACTTCCATGACCGCAACACTGAATTCAGCGTTCTTTGCCTTGTGGAACTCAAGAAAATCACTATAATCCTGTTTACAGATCTGATCTCCGGAAAGAATGATAACGTATTTCGGATCATATCGTTCGATAAAGGAGATATTCTGATAAATTGCATTTGCCGTGCCTTTATACCAGTCCGAACCGTGCGCCTTCTGATAAGGGGGCAGTACATGTACACCTCCGTGAAGACGGTCCAGATCCCAGGGCTGTCCGTTGCCGATATACTCATTTAACTCCAGCGGTTGATACTGGGTCAGGATCCCTACAGTATCAATGCCCGAATTGACGCAGTTAGAAAGCGGAAAATCTATGATACGGTATTTGCCGCCAAAAGGAACTGCCGGTTTTGCAAGCTTCTCGGTAAGTGCGTACAGACGTGAACCCTGTCCGCCGGCAAGAAGCATTGCAATCATTTCTTTTGCCATATTACTATTCCTCCTTTTAAACTTTATAAAGAAATTATACAACAGAATCATGGAAAATAATAGAAAAATCAGAAAAAAGTCAAATAAAATTATATTATTTTCCTATTGACATTTTATGTTTTTTGTGAAAATAATAGAGAATTATAAATATAGTTTGACAAATATCGAGATGCAAGAGTATACTTTTTTTATCTATATCTATCAAATCTATGTGAGAATCTATCCATATACTATGGAATCATTGGCATGTCGCCGGTATTTTCACATAATTGCAAATTATTTAATATGCCAGACAGCGGAAATTGACATCTAAAAACTGTAATTTGATAATTCTTTTACAGTAATTTGAACGGATGTTCCGCATTGACCCTGGAAAGAAAGAGAGGTACACTTAGTGAACGAGGAGATGACGGACATGACTAATGAAGAGATGTTTAGGGTTATTATGCAGCGGATGGATGTAATAGAGAGCGGTATCACAAACCTGACAGAGCGGATGGATGCGGTAGAGAATAGCATCATAAACCTGACAATCCGAATGGATGCAGTAGAAAGCAGCATTGCAAATCTGACAGAGCGGATGGATGTGGTAGAGAGCAGTATCACAAATCTGACAGGTAGGGTGGATGTGCTGGAGAACAGCGTCATTAAGCTGACAACCCGAGTGGATACATTGGAGGCAAGTATTAATATGGAATTCTGGGCGGTAAGAATGGAAATGGACAGTTTGGATAAATCCCTGAAACAGGAGATTGTGGTGTTAGTCTGTAAAATAGACCGGCTTATGTTCTCAAAAGATGTAGATGGCTATGAAAGAATGAAGACACGGGTTGAAGTCCTGGAACAGGGTTATCAGGAGTTAAGGGAAAAGACAGGATGAGATTATAGTGAGCTGATAGAACGCCGGAGTAACAGTTCATCCCGGGACTTTGCATTTACTGCAATGAGAGGAGTATTTTATGGTTGCCTTGCAATCTTATCAATGATAAAATAGAGACATATTTCACAGTATTTTAGTGATAAAAGGAGTATATGAATGAAAGAAGTCAGAATATTGGAGATTAAGCAGAGCGTTTATGCTGATAATGACAGGCAGGCAGACCTTTTGAGGCAGGAACTCAAGGAGAAGAAAGTTTTCCTGATGAACCTGATGTCATCTCCGGGTTCCGGTAAGACTACTACATTGATGAAAACGATTGCGGTTCTGAAGGATACTTTGAAAATAGGGGTTATGGAAGCGGATATTGATTCGGATGTAGATGCCAGAACAGTCTCGGAAACCGGTGTCAGAGTCATTCAGCTTCATACAGGAGGTATGTGCCACCTGGATGCGGAGATGACAAGGCAGGGACTGGAAGGGTTAAATACGGAGGATGTGGATCTGGTAATTCTGGAGAATGTGGGGAATCTTGTATGCCCAGCGGAGTTTGATACCGGAGCGGTGAAGAACGCCATGATTCTTTCGGTTCCGGAAGGCCATGACAAGCCGCTGAAATATCCGCTGATGTTTTCTGTATGTGATGTGGTTCTTGTGAATAAGATCGATGTACTGCCGTATTTTGACTTTGATATGGAGAAGTGTAAGGAATATGTACACAGGCGCAATCCCGACGCGAAGGTCATTCCGATCTGTGCCAGGACGGGGGAAGGTATTGAGGAGTGGACAGACTGGATACTTCAGGAAGTCAGAAGATGGATGACATGATATGAAGATACATTAAGACATCTGATCTGGATAAACCAGAATGGCATTTCACAGAATTTTGCGATTTTGTGCAGAAATTTGTTATGTCGTTTACTATAAGTGCCTAAAGAAGATAACGGAGGGATTTTAGATATAATATAGATATATTATTTTATAGAAGGGATGGGAGACGGGTATGGAGAGAAAACTGGACAAGGAGAAGTATCCGGATTACGTTTATCCGGAGCACAAATCCAATCACAGTGAACCGACGAGGGAGAGCATTGTGAAGCTGGGCAAGATGGTGACAGACAGGATTCCGCAGAAGCTGGGAATCAGGAAGATCACTCAGGATGACCCGGAGTATTGGGGACTGGCCGGTGTGGTGACGGATGAGGAGGCAGAGATCGCGCTGAAACTGGGGGTACGCAAGCCGAAGACTCTGCCGGAGATCGTGAAGCTTACGGGGATTCCGGCGAAAGAGCTGGAACCGAAGCTGCAGGAGATGTCCGTCAAGGGAATTCTGGAATATAATTGGGAGAATCCGCAGCATGAGAAACAGTATTTGCTGCCTATGTTTGTGCCTGGTTCGGCAGAATTCTTCAACATGAACAGCAAGGTGATAGAAGAGCATCCGGAGGTAACATTGTTCTTTGAACATATGTCAAGGCTGCCCTTAGAGCATGTCACACCTTTTGTGGGTGAGGGCGGAAACGGCATCGGGATGCATGTTATCCCGGTGGAAAAAGCGATCGAGATGGAAAATGAGTCCATCGGCCTGGAGCACATTTCCTATTGGTTGTCGAAATATGAGGGGAAGTATGCGGCAAGTCCCTGCTCCTGTCGGCGTTCACGTCTGCACCATGACGAAGGCTGCGGAGATGATCCGGAAGGCTGGTGCGTAGCAGTGGGTGATATGGCGGATTACGTGGTGGAGACCCAGAAGGACGGACGGTATATCACGAAGGAAGAGGCGCTGGATATTTTCAGACAGGCGGAAGAGAATGGTTTCGTCCACCAGATTACCAATATAGACGGGGCTAACAAGATTTTTGCCATATGCAACTGCAACGTGAATGTGTGCTATGCGCTCCGCACTTCCCAGCTGTTTAATACACCGAACATGTCCCGTTCTGCTTATATAGCGAAGGTGGATAAGGAGAAATGTGTTGCCTGCGGCAAATGTGTGGAATCCTGCCCGGCGGGCGCCGTGAAACTGGGGCAGAAGCTGTGTAAGAAAGATGGCAGTGAGGTTACTTATCCGAAGATGCCCCTTCCACAGGAACAGAAGTGGGGCGAACATATGTGGACCCATAATTACCGTGACGTGAACAGAATCAACTGTTACGATACTGGTACGGCACCCTGTAAGACGGCTTGCCCTGCCCATATCGCAGTGCAGGGATATCTGAAGCTGGCGAAGGAAGGCCGTTACGAAGAGGCGCTGGCCCTGATCAAGAAGGATAATCCGCTTCCGGCGATCTGCGGCCGGATCTGCAACAGGCGCTGCGAGGATGCCTGTACCCGTGCCACACTGGATGAGGCGGTGGCTATCGATGCGGTAAAGCGTTTCGTGGCGGAGCGTGACCTGCATGCGGAAACCCGCTATATTCCCAAGGCAGTCGTGCCTTCTCTGAAAGGTAGATTTGAGGAGAAGATCGCGATTATCGGCGCGGGCCCGGCGGGACTTTCCTGTGCGTATTTCCTGGCGGAAAAGGGATATAGGCCCACTGTCTTCGAGAAGAGCGAGAAGCCCGGAGGCATGCTGGCTTACGGCATTCCTTCCTATAAGCTGGAAAAGGATCTGATTGAGGCGGAGATTGACGTTATCAAAGCTATGGGCGTGGAGATAAAATGCGGTATCGAGGTGGGGAAGGACATTACCATTGAGCAGCTTCGGAAGCAGGGATATAAAGGATTCTATCTTGCCATCGGCTGTCAGGGCGGAAGAAGACCTGGTGTTCCCGGGGAAGATGCGGCAGGCGTTTATACGGCGGTAGATTTTCTGAGGGAAGCAGGGCAGAAGGAAGCATTTGACCTGGGCGGAGACGTGGTCGTTGTGGGTGGCGGAAATGTTGCCATCGATGCAGCCAGAGTGAGCACCCGGTGTGGACAGGGGAAGGTGAGCATGTTCTGTCTGGAAAGCCGCGATGAGATGCCTGCCAGCCGGGAAGAGATTCTGGAAGCAACGGAAGAAAATATCACGATCAACAACGGATGGGGACCGAAAGAGATTCTGACAGAAAATGGAAAGGCAGTGGGAGTGGTATTTAAGAAGTGTACCCGTGTCTTCGATGACAGCCGCAGATTCGCGCCGGTTTATGATGAGGAACAGACGATGACGGTTTCCTGCTCTGCGGTTATTTTCAGTGTGGGCCAGGGAATCGTATGGGGTGACCTGCTGAAGGGTACTAAAGTGGAACTTCGTCAAAACGGCGGTGCGATTGCGGACGGACTGACTTACCAGACTGCAGAGCCGGATATCTTCGTGGGCGGAGATGTCTATACCGGTCCGAAGTTTGCCATTGATGCAATTGCGGCAGGGCGTGAAGGAGCGGTTTCCCTGCACCGCTTCGTGCATGAACACTGCACACTGACAATCGGCAGGAACAGAAGAGATTTCAAAGAGCTGGATAAGGAGAATATCTTTATCGCAAGTTATGACAATACGGACAGACAGAGACCTGAGAAGGCAGAAGAAGCGCAGATGCGTTCCTTCCGTGATCTGTCCCATACTCTGACGGAAGAGCAGGTAAAAGCTGAGACATCACGCTGCCTGGGCTGCGGGGCGTCAGTGGTAGATCCGAATAAATGTATCGGCTGCGGCATCTGTACCACGAAATGTGTCTTCGATGCCATCAGTCTGCACCGGGAACTTCCGGGCTGTTCAACGATGGTGAAGTCGGAGGATAAGTTAAAATACGTGCTTCCAAATATGATCAAACAGTCGATGAAGATTAAGTTTAAGAAAGGGAAATAATTGACAGGACGGGGAATGAGATGCATGAATTAGGTGTCGTGTTTCACATTATGGACAGTCTGGAGAAGGTGGCGGCCGAGAACGAGGTGAAGGGCATATCCCGGGTAGTGCTGGAATTGGGAGAGGTGTCAACGGTAATAGAATCCTATCTGCATAACTGCTGGAAATGGGCAGTGAAGAAGAGGGAATTGTTCTCGGAAGCAGAGCTTATCGTAGAGCCGGTTCCTGCCGTCACTTACTGTGAGGGATGCGGACAGACTTATCCTACCGTGGAGCACGGGAAGATATGTCCTTATTGCCATAGCCCGGATACGTGGCTGTTGCAGGGGAATGAGTTTAACATTAAAGAGATAGAAGTGTATTAGGAAACGTTAAGAGTAATGAGCTGGTAACAGAAAGAAGTATAAACTTTTACAGATAAATTTTATTAAGAGGGGAGATCGGCAGAAATGTTTAATCTTAGTAGTGGCACAACCGTATGGCAGCTTGTGGGCTGGGTTATGGTATTTGCAGGTTTGATTCTTATGAACGAGATCGCGAGGCGATCCAAACTCGGAGGCGGAATCTGCTTCTTTGCGATTCCTGCGGTGCTGACAGTTTATTTTATTTCTATTTACGTGGGCGCGGCGAAGGGATCTGAATGGGCGTTGAACAATCAGACTTATGTACATATGAACAGCTGGTTCCATTATGCCAAGCTTTACGCGGCGCTGGCCGGTTGTATCGGATTTATGATCATTAAATATCACTGGGGGAAACTGGGGAAATCCCATGCATTTAAGGTATTCCCTTTTGTGATTGTTGCCATCAATATTCTGATTGCTGTTGTTTCTGATTTCGAGTCTGCTGTCAGGGCCGGTTCTGTTATGGGCGGCTGGTGGAAATCCTCTGAGGGTGTATGGCTCTATGGCGGCTGGTGGAATATTTTAAACGGCATAGCGGGCCTGATCAATATTTTCTGTATGACAGGCTGGTGGGGGATATATTCTTCCAGGGACAAGAAGGATATGCTCTGGCCGGATATGACATGGTATTATATCCTGGCATATGATATCTGGAATTTCCAGTACACTTACCTGAATCTTCCTACCCATGCATGGTATTGCGGTTTCGCGCTGCTGCTGGCGCCGACGGTTGCCAACGCACTCTGGAATAAGGGCGGATGGATACAGAACCGTGCGAATACGCTGGCGCTTTGGTGTATGTTTGCGCAGGTATTTCCGCTGTTCCAGGATGGCAGCCGTTTTACAACCGTTTCCTCCGTGTACGGAGCAGGCGGAGCGGCCGCAGCGCTGGGCGAGGCGATGCCGCAGACAGCCAATCCTGCGGCACAGGGAATTATTTCCGTGATTTCTATTGTTGTAAATATCGTAGTCTTTGCGGTTATTCTTGTACGTGCGAAACAGCAGAAGAAGAATCCGTATACGAATGAGATCTTTAAGGATCAGAAAGATTTCAAGATGGCAATGGCAAGGGCAGAGTAAGAGACTTTTATTATGATAACTCCTGAGGACAAGGGAAAGTTTTTGTTCTCGGGGGTTTTTTGTATATATAGTAACGACATTAGAAATTTCGTTTACTATAAGTATTGGACATAATCCGCACTTTGTTTTAAAATGGAATACGCTATTGTTATGCTGTTTGTTATGGTATCGAAGGGAAAGGAAGTTGAACCGATATGTATAAAATTCTGATCGTCGAAGATGACAATACGATTTCAGGACAGATTGGCAAATATCTGGCAAGATGGGGATATGAGACTGCCTGTGTGGAAGATTTTGAGAATATCCTGTCTCAGTTTACGGCGTTTGACCCGCAGCTTGTGCTGTTGGATATCGGTCTGCCCTTTTACAACGGATATTACTGGTGCGGCGAGATCCGGAAAATTTCGCAGGTTCCGGTTGTGTTCGTCTCGTCGGCTTCCGACAATATGAATATTGTCATGGCGATGAATATGGGCGGGGATGATTTTATTGTGAAGCCCTTTGATTTCGAGGTGCTTCTGGCTAAGGTGCAGGCGATCCTGCGCAGAACTTACTCATTTCAGAATCAGTCTGCGGTTATGGAACACAGAAATGTTATTTTGAATCTGGCGGATATGAGTCTCCTGTATCAGGGAAATCGGTTGGAGTTATCGAAAAATGAGTTCCGTATTCTGCAGATTCTTTATGAAAATGCGGGAAAGACGGTGAGCCGTGAGAACATTATGAAGCGGCTGTGGGATAATGAATGCTTCGTGGATGACAATACGCTGACCGTGAATATGAACCGTCTTCGGAGGAAGCTGGAGGAGGCAGGAATCGAGGACTTCATCCTGACGAAAAAGGGTGTGGGGTATCAGCTGAGTGATAACTAGTATAACCCGATTTAAATACCTTTCTGTTTCACGCAGGATAAATTTTCAGCCTGCAAGGCGGAGGAATGAGGCGTAGCGGTGGCTACGTCGATTGATGACAACGAAACAGATGGAAATTTAGACAAGTGAAACGTAAGGTTATTTAAATTGAGTTATACTAGTATTGCAGAATCGTGGGATCCGGCGTATCATACAGTGTGTTGATGTGAGAGAGGAAATAGCAGGAGTTTGGTCTGATGGATAAGAAGGAAATGAATCATCAAATACAAATGTTAAACAGGGAAAAGAGAATGGGGCGGAACCTTGAGAAATAGCGATTTTACAAGGGGTTAGACCATTTTCCGTTTTGGGAGAAGTATCGTAACTTATCGTAAAATGGTGTAGTTTGAAGAAAAACTGGTGTCAAAAATGGTGTACTAGCAAATTGAGTTAAGCAATATTTTGTATAGTAGGCAAAGCGGAATCTCAATGTTTACATTTCTATTCAGAGTGTCATCAAGTAATACGGTTGGCGCTCTTTTCTTATTTACTGTATAATTGACCTCAAAAAGAAGAGGTGAAGTATATGGCAATCAAGGAGAATGCAGTCTGTTCGGACTGTAGAGTTCCACTGAAATATTACGATAGTGTATTAAGAATTATACGGACAAAAGGAAGAAAAACCAGACAAATAAAAATACAGAGATTCCGATGCTCGCATTGTGGCTGCATACATAGAAATTTACCGGATGACGTTTTTCCGTATAAGCAGTATGAGGCGGAAATTATTCGCGGTGTCTTGGAAGGATTTATTACTCCGGAGACAATCGGCTATGAGGATTATCCGTGCGAAATGACCATGATTCGTTGGAAATCGCAAAAAACACAACTGCTCTTATGAAAGGAGCGTGATTTTATGAAGATGAATAGTAAACAGATTGAAGAACTAAACGAACTTTTGGTGGAGCATAGCGAAACTTTAACCGCTTTCTATGATGAGGGAATTGAATATGGAATGAATAAAGGGTGTTTGTTAGGCGCTATAGGAAGTGTGGTTGGAATGACAATCGCTTATGGAGTAATTAAAATCGTGTCCCATTACAAGAAAAAAGAAATCGAAGAGGAGTCCTAACAAGGGCTCTTTCTTTTTGCCGTAATGCCACCGAGGTTGTTTTTACTGATTCGCATTTCTAACCTAGAATAGATTTAGAAGGAGGAAATGCATATGTCAACAACAATACGACCGGAATTATCAGAGAAAAATCCGTACTGGATTGAGAAGCATCGATACTATGAACTGAAACACTTCTGTCTTCAGTATCCGATTTGGAAGAAAGCAAGAGCGGCATTGAGTGGACTGAGCCAGCGACCGATGGATGCTGTAATACTGGCAAGAAGTTATGGTGATCCGACTGCCAAATGTGTAGAGGCGAGAGAGTTTTACTCAGAGAGAATGGAGCTGATAGAGAAAGCAGCTGCAGAAACAGATGCCGAACTGGGTGATTATATTCTGCAGGCAGTTACACAAGGGATTTCCTATGACCATCTCAGAGCCAGGGCAAATGTGCCTTGCTGTAAGGATGTTTACTACGAACTGTACAGACGTTTCTTCTGGATTTTAAATCAGGAAAGGAGGTGATGTATGCAATAATGACAACTTCTTTTATGAAGGGTTCTTTATTTTTTGATTGAAAAATGGTACAATCAAGCCGATACTTGACGCTGTTTGTTTTAGTTCGCAAATAATACATTGCCCTTTATGAAAGGAGGATACATATGACGGAACAAGGTTCTAATTTTGAAGAAAAGGAGAAAACCGAAATGATGAATGTTCAGGAAGTGGCAAGAATGACCGAATGGCTCAGAGCGAAAGGCATGAGTGATACGGAAATTCTCAACTGCATGAATTACATCGCTACGGGTGTTGGCTTACCGACGAATAATGAGCCGTCCGAAGCAAAAGAATCCGACTGAGTCAAAGGGAAGGGTCGCTTAACAGCGGCTCTTTCTTTTTCGCATAAAATACAATCTCTCTTATGGAAATAAAAATTTTACATGGAGGTATCGATATGAGTATAGTAACAAAGGTAGCAAAAATGAGGTTATTCTTTCACGCCAACATGCTGGACATCTGTAATGTAGCTAATCAGTTAGGTATATTGAAAGATGATAAAGCAGAAGAAGTGATGAAAGGACACACCATGAAGTGCTTTGATGCGATGGAGCATATGGGGCTTAATGTAAAGAAATATTTAGAAGAATCAAAGAAGGAGTCCTAGCAAGGGCTCTTTCTTTTTATTCTAGCTTAGAAAACCAGTATGTGGGTAACGGAAAAACATGCTATTTTGGTATTTGAAAAAATCCCCGGGTGGAAAATCTGGGGAATCTTTTCGGAAAGGAGAATCTATGTCATTAGCAATCGGAATATGCATTGGATTTGCGCTTGGAATCTTAGCCACTTTATGTATCCTGAGAAAAGGGTCTATCGGAAATCTGGTGATTATTGACGACCCAGAGGATGGTCCTTATATGTTTCTTGAAATCTCGAAGACAGAGATCGAAACTTTGAGGGTACAACCCACCGTAAAGCTTAATGTTGTCGATAAAGGCAGACCGCATAAATAACACTTTCTGTTATGGAAACAAAAATTCATCATTGAAAGGAGAAGAAAACGATGGACGAACAAATTAGACAGGCGTTGGCAAATGAGATTTTGAGTCAACTCAATAACTTGAGTACTCTCAATCCGGGAAGCAAGGAGCAGCAGACGGCAGTGGAAAATGTCACCAAACTCTATAGGTTGGGATTGGAGGATGTAAAAGCCGACACTGATTATGATGAAAAGTTGTATCGTAGAGATGTCGATGCACAGCACGAACAGGACGAGCTGGATAGACAGGCTCGCGAGGAGCAGTTCAAGAAAGATCAGTTGACGGAACAAATCAAAGACCGATATTTCAAACTTGGAATAGGAGTGGCAGAAATTGTGTTACCGTTGATATTCTATGCAACTTGGATGAAGAGAGGATTTAAGTTTGAGGAAACGGGAACTTATACGTCAACGACATTCAGAGGATTGTTCAATCGATTCAGGCCGACAAAGAAATGAATTTTGGAGCGAAAAAGCGAGGGGTTCGTGCAAAATGCATGGACTCTTCGTTTTTCTCCGCATAGATTGCAACTGCTCTTATGAAAGGAGCGTGATATTTATGAAAAGCATGTATTCACAAGTGTTTGATTCTAAATGTCCATTATGGGATAAAAATCAGAAGTTTAATTTGATACTTCTGCAATCAAAACAGACCTATTTTAACGATTTATTAAAGATACGAGGCTATGTGTTCCTCAGAGACATTTATGAGGATCTCGGTTTCCCTGTAACAGTAAAGACATTATTTGTAGGATGGGTTTATGATTTAGAGAACCCTATCGGAGACAACTTTATTGATTTTGGAATAACCACAAAGGGTGAAGAACCGAACATTGAATTGGATTTTAATGTTGACGGAATTATCACAAATTGGTTTAAAGAGGAGTCCTAACAAGGGCTCTTTCTTTTTGCAGTTTAGGAGTATATATTATGAGATACCACTATAAAAAACCAGCTATCTACCTCTCCATGTATGGAGAACGTTATATCTGTGAGCATCCGGTATACAGCAGTTGTACGCTATTTAAAATTGGAGAGAAGGGTTTGGCAGTCATTCAGCAGCGTTTTGATGCAGAAACAAAGAGTACTTGGTGGGGAGAAGTAGATTCATGGATAACAGACGACTTATATTTACATCCAGGTTTTAAGGAGTACTTTGAGAATCGTGCCGGAGATTGTACGGATGGTCTTTATCCTACTGTTACAGTCAGGCAAATCATGTGGGCGTTAAAAATGAAGCCAATACCGAGAGAACGTTGGGAGACGGTATTTGACAGACGAGAGATTTAGCGAAAAATACAACTTCTTTAATGAAAGGAGGATAAACTAATGGCAAAAACAGGTTTTCATACATATGACATTTTTAATAATGAGGATGTAGTAACAAGATGGAAATATTTCAATTTCTGTCACAAGAAAGCTTTGAACTGCGGTCTTGTATGTAGATGCAATATCAAAGACTCTGTACCAAAGCTTGAGCTGTGGGGAACGAAATGCCAATTTCTCAAATATTATTTGCAGACCTTGACAAAATGTCAGTATAAATTGGAAGGCGTTAAACGTTGTATATCGTTCTTATTTGAGTGAAAGAGAGGAGTCCTAACAAGGGCTCTTTCTCTTTACGCTCGAAATACATCCACCTTTATGAAAAACAAACGATTTTGAAAGGAGTAAAGGAGTATGGACGAAATGAAAATCAACTCGAAATTCTTGAGGAACTTGATCGCTAAGTTTGTAAAAAGGGCGGTAAAGAAGAAAGCTGGATATGAAGTAGATATCCAGTTAAACGAATTTACTGCAACGGTTACGGACGGGACGGCTCACGTTCACTTGAATGTAGATGCGGAATTGAGTAAAGATGAGCTTACAAAGCTTCTGGCAGCGATTGGTTTATAGGAGGTGGTGAGATCATGGAAACATGGTCTCTTCGCTTTTACATACGCAAAAATTGCAAGGGCTTTTATGGAAAATAAACGAATACGGAGGGTACAATTATGATGAGAGCATTAAAAGATTACAACGAAATGGTTTGGAGACCGTCATGGAAATGGCTGAAGAAGCACTGGAAAGGATATTCAGTGCTGCTGGTGATTTCGATGATTGTTCCGTACCTTTGGTTCTACTGGAGCGACATCACGGAGTACATCAAGAACAAGTTTACAAAGAACGAAGAGGAGTCCTAACAAGGGCTCTTTCTTCTTGCGCGAAATTTGCAAGTTCTATTATGGAGAAACGGTTGGCTCAGTGGTGGAGCGCCGCTGAAATGCGGAGGTCGAGGGTTCGAGTCCCTCACTGCTTCTCTTATATTTTTTGCCCAGACAAGGGATTTTACGTTTTTAGCGAAAGGAGAAAAAAGTATGAAAGGAAACAAGAACATCAGAGGCAGTACAGAATGGGAAAAGAAGTTTATTGACAACTTCAATCGACTTTGTAATCGGCATCACTCATGGCAGGTGTGGCAGGATTTTGTTAATATGTCTGCCAGTGCGATTGCCAATGCAGTGGATCGGAGGCCAGATGTCTGGAAATTAAGGGAAGATTCTTATATGGCAACTGTCAAAAGATATTCCAAAGAGGAGCTGAATCTCATCACGGAACTGTTAAGCATCACAACATTGGCATTAGAAGAGAACCCAGCACAGGACTTTCTGGGGAAGATGTACATGCAGTTCAATCTTGAAAACAAATGGCACGGGCAATTCTTTACTCCTTGGCATGTTGCAGAGCTTATGGCAAAAATGCTGATCAGCGATGATTTAAAAGAGAAGATTGCATCTCAGGATTATATTTCGGTTAATGACCCTTGTTGTGGAGCCGGCTGTATGCTTATAGCTTTCGCAAACGTCTGTAAAGACGATTTAGATATCAATTATCAGCAATCGGTGCTTTTTGTGGCGCAGGATATTGACTCGGTAGTTGCAAAGATGTGTTACATCCAAATCAGTCTTTTGGGATGTCCCGGCTTTGTGATAATTGGTAATTCTCTTTCGGAGCCGGTTTGTGGAAGTAGCATTGAGCCGAGTTACAAGAGACCGGAAGACATTTGGTATACACCATTATATTTTACTGATGTGTGGACACTCAGGAGAATCCGGTCTTGGAATAATAATCTTCAGAAAGAAGAACCGGAACCTATTCAGATACCCAAAGTTGAGGAATCTCCGAGAACAGCATCAGCAATACATAAACCATCGCAAAAGCCGGTTGCAAAGAAACCTGTAAACAATAAAAAGCCGTTTTCGCTGAAAGATTTCTTTACAGTGAAAGGAAAGGGTAAGAAATGAATTTAAGGCAAAAATTTTATAGGATATGTGGCAAGTCGAGGCTGTATCTGAGACGTTCATCGCCCACCATCTTGTGTTGTGTAGCGGCAGTCGGTGTTGTGGGAACTGCCATCGCTTCTGTTAAGGCGACTCCCAAGGCTATGAAGCTCCTGAAAGACGCTACGGACGAGAAAGGCGAAGAACTGAGCAAAGCAGAAATTGTTATCACTGTTGCCCATCTGTATATTCCTGCGGTTGCTATCGGAGCTGGTACAATCTTCTGTATTTTTGGGGCAAATGTCCTTAACAAACAACAGCAGGCAAGATTGATGAGCGCTTATGCTTTGCTCAGGAACTATCACAAGGAGTATCGTGATAAGCTGATAGAGCTTCATGGCGAAGAAGCGGATGTTGAAATCAGAAACGCCATGATAAGGGAACACTGCAATTTCCATCCACTTGATTCTGATGTTCCGGATGGGAAAGTTATATTTTATGATGAGATATCCGGAGAGTCTATCCTACGGTATGAAAGGGAAATCATAGATGCAGAGTACCATTTCAATCGTAATTTTACGATGAGAGGTTACGCGTTCCTTAATGAGTTCTATGAATTCTTGGGGTTACCTATGACCGAGTACGGAGGAACTGTTGGCTGGACTATGTCTTCTGGAATCATGTGGGTAGATTTTGAACACCGTCTGATTGATAACGATGACGGTGGTCCGGCCTGCTATTCCATCGATATGGTATTTGCACCGGAAGTCTTGGAAGAATGGGAATGCTGACAACTTCGCAGAATTTGCAAATGCTATTATGAAAGGAGGAGATGCTTTATGACTGGAGCGGTGATTAAAGGAATTGGAATTGCGGCGACTGCAATCGGAATGGCAGCAACATTTGCCACCGACTGGGTCAACGAGAAGAAGATGGAAGAAAAGATTGAAGAAAAAGTGAATGAGGCATTGTCCAGAAGAGACAACAATGAAGGAGAGTCCTAACAAGGGCTCTTTCTTCTTGCGCGGAGGAGGCAGCGCAATGAACAACAATTATATTTTATCCGTGATTCGGGAATATGCGGATGAATATCTGAAAGAACCAGGTTGGCGTATGTCAAAAGACTGGTTTAGACAGGTTTCGTATAGCCGATGGGCGGTGGGTGAAATATTGAAAAGCATTGAAGAATCCCGATTCACTCCGCCCATCATGGTTGTTGAAGATTTTATCCATAAAATGGATAGCTTCTCATGCCAGAACAAAAAGACAAGCATTATATTTTCAGTCGCACATGACATGGCAGAGAATATTTTGGATGTTCTGATTGCCATGAAATGACATATCGAAAGGAGAAAAAGATGAAAGTATTAAGACAACAGGAAGTATCTATTCAAACAACAGGCGAGTTCAAAGTCGGGGATCAGATTCAGGTCGGAAAGTACACCGCTACCTGTCAGAAAGTCACCAAGAAAGGGGCGCTCTTCCTTTTGGATCAGTATCTGGATGAGCCGTTCAAGATGAATCGTGAGAATACGAACGAGGGCGGATATGAAGCAAGCGACCTGCGCACGGAGCTTCAGAAGAACAGCATTCTGGAAATCTTCAGTTCGGTCCGGGAAATGATGGTTCCGTTCAAGAACGGCGATCTGCTCCGTATTCCATATGCAGAGGAGTTCTTCGGGGATGTTGACACTTATGAGCCGAGCGGAAAGAAGCAGTGGCCGCTTATGCGGGATCGCAAAAATCGGATTGCTATCCGGGAAGGAGAAGCCTATGAGTGGGGCTGGTTGCAGAATAAAGTAAAGTCTTCTGGGGCGTTTTTCGCTGGTGTGTACCGCGGTGGCCATGCGACCTACCGCAACGCGTCGGACTCTCTTGGGGTTCGTCCGGTCTTCCGTTTGCGGTTAGGCTAATCTCCGCCCCTTGTGGGCGGTTTATATTTTGAAAGGAGAACGTGAAATGAAGAAACCGAATCTTTCGCGGATTGCCAAAAACCTGCAGATAGGATTACAGAAGCACAGCCCTGAAATCCTTACAGGTATTGGAATAGCTGGTATGATTACAACAACCGTACTGGCAGTCCGTGCAACACCCAAAGCGCTCATTCTTATAGAGGAAGAAAAGCGGAGGCAGAATAGCGAATTATTGGAAGAGGCAAAAAAGAAGGGGTCAGATTGCTGTGCCAGAGTTGACAAACTGAAACCTATTGAACTGATTCGCACAACATGGGTTTGTTATATTCCGGCTGCCCTCACTGGCGTTCTTTCTGTTTCCTGTCTAATTGGTGCCAGCTCTGTTAATATTCGTCGCAATGCGGCTCTTGCAACAGCATATTCACTATCTGAGTCTGCGCTGAAAGAGTATCAGGAAAAGGTGATTGAAACCATTGGCGAGAAAAAAGAACAGGAAATCAGAGACTCCATCGCAAAGGACAAGCTGAAACGTGATCCGGTTGTGAATAAAGAAGTCATTATCACTGGTCGTGGAGAAACACTCTGCTATGATACCATCACATCGAGATATTTCAAATGTGATATTGAGAAGCTCCGAAGGGTGGAGAACGAACTCAATAAAAGGCTTCTTAGTGAGATGTATATTTCACTGAATGATTTTTATTACGAGATTGGGCTTCGTTCAACTGATATGGGTGAAGATCTTGGATGGAACATCGGAAACGGTTTGATCAATCTGGAGTTCAGTTCGCAGCTTGCAGAAGATGAGACTCCATGCCTGGTAATCGGATACAGAGTAGCCCCTAGGTATGATTTTCGTACCCTGATGTGACTGCGCAAAAAATACATTGGCTTTAATGGAAGAATCCACACTATTTCATAGACGAAAGGAGAACAATTATGGAACCTAATGAAATCATGGAAAACGAGGAAGTTATCGAAACAGCAACGGAGGAGATCGTGAAGGCGAGTTCCGGATGTGGCTTTAAGGTGGCGGCTGGTTTCGGCCTGGGCATTCTTGCGGGCATGGCAATCTGCAAGTTGGCAAGACCGGTAATCGCCAAGATCAAGGCACGGAAGAAAGCGTCTATCATTGATGTGACAGCGGACGAGTTTGAATATGACGACTTTGAAGATGACGAGAAAGAGGAGTCCGAAGAAAAACCCGAGTAATGATATTCGGTGGATTAGACGAGAGGGGGAGTACCTGTAACAAGGTGCTTTCCCTTTTTTCGTTTTCTGGGAGGAGGATTGCAATGAACAAGTATATGTACGAAGGACCGGTCATGGAGTTTGACCGTTGTATCCAGAACAACTGGAAGGGGGAGACCGTGGCCGCATCAGAGACAAAAGCTCGGAGCAATCTTTCTTACCAGTGGAAGAAAAAGAATAACCGTATTGCGGGTGTAAGAATCACATTGCCCGGCAAATTGCGGAAGATAATCTGAAAGGAGAATTATATTTATGGAAGAATACAAGCCAAACTCCCATAAATCCAAGGAAGAACAGCAGGCAGCGCCTCCTGAGAAGAAAGTAGAGAAAGTGGTCAGCGGTTCTGTAAAATCCAGAAAGAAAAGCGAGATTCAGAAATTTGCAGATGTCTTTATCCAGGAAGATGCACAGAAAGTAAAGTCTTATATTCTGATGGATGTGCTGGTTCCGGCGATAAAGAAAGCCATATCCGATATCGTAACAAATGGAATCGATATGATTCTGTATGGAGAGACCGGACGTACAAAAAAGAGCGGAACGGCTTCCAAGGTATCTTATCGGAGCTATTACGATAAACGAGATGACCGAAGGGATTACGGTTCTTCCAGAACGCGAACGGGATATGACTACGATGATGTTATCTTGGACAATCGCGGGGAAGCGGAAGAAGTCCTGTCCCGGATGGATGAGCTGATTGCTACATATGGCCTTGTCAGTGTGGCTGATTTTTATGATCTGGTAGGGATTACTGGCAGCTATACGGACAATAAGTACGGCTGGACGGATATTCGGAATGCTTCGGTGGTAAGGGTTCGTGACGGATATACAATTAAACTGCCGAGGGCATTGCCGTTAAACTAAAAAAATATGAAAAGGAGCAATAAATCATGAAAGCAAATGAAATTATGAGTAAAGCCAGTGGGGCTTTGAATAAGATTGGGTTCGGCTTGAAGAAACGCAGCCCTGAGATTCTGGTGGCAGCTGGTGTTGTGGGTACAGTTGTAAGCGCTGTAATGGCCTGCAAGGCAACCACTAAGATTGGCACTATCCTGGACGAGACCAAGGAGCAGTTGGATCAGATTCACGAGTATACGGGGACTCCGGATGCAGAGAAAAAGCAGTACAGTGTGGAAGATTCCAAGAGAGATACGGCCATCGTTTATGCTCAGGCGGGGGTGAAGCTGGCCAAGCTCTATGCGCCGTCAGTCGGTCTCGGAATTTTGTCCATCAGCAGCATTCTGGCATCCAACAATATCCTCAGAAAGCGTAATGCGGCGCTGGCAACAGCTTATGCGGTAGTTGACCGTGGTTTTAAGGAGTACAGGGATCGTGTTGTGGAGCGGTTCGGTAAAGAAGTAGATCATCAGCTCCGGTACAATATCAAGGCTACTGAAGTCGAGGAGACTATTACGGACGAGAAAGGCAAGGAGAAAAAGGTCAAAAAGAACGTCGAAGTTGCTGACCCGAATGCCAGCGGCTATGTAAAGTATTTTACGAGAAGCAATCCTTACTGGGAAGACGATTCTTCTTATGTGGAGATGTTCCTGCGGGCACAGCAGAATTATGCCAATGACAAGCTGAAAGCTGACAAGCACCTTACTTTAAATGCCGTATATGACATGCTTGGTTTCAAGGAGAACAAGGCCGGCATGGTTGTTGGGTGGATCTATGACCTGGACCATCCGAACGGAGACAATTACGTGGAGTTCGATGTAAAGAAAGTGCTTTTGCCGAATGAGCAGGGCGGGTACGAGGAAGCTTATGCCATCGACTTCAATGTGGACGGCAATATTTACAATGAGATGATTTGAAGGGAAGGGTACGCCACCATGCTATCCGGTAACTTTGATCGTGATATGGCTGACTATCCTTATATGTTTTAAGGATGGTTGGCCTTTATATTTTAGAAAGGAGTGGCTGACATGCACAGAAGAATATGGATGCTTCTGCTTCTCTTGATGTTTTGTATTGTTGGGAATTATGCATCGGCTCGTGGTGAGACCATATCTGTTGTAGAACCTATCTGCACAGAATCGATGCTGATTCCTGAAAAAATTGAAATATCTATAAAAGAAACAGAGCATTCTGACATTCCTGCCGCGATTAAAGTTGAAGAACTTTTGGATGATGGCGTAGTGGCAGGACTTTCAGATGAAGATATTGATTTGATTGCTCTGGTGACAATGGCTGAGGCAGAAGGGGAATCGGAGTACGGAAAGAGGTTGGTAATCGATACGATTTTAAACCGTGTGGATTCCGACCATTATCCTGATACTGTCTTTGAAGTTGTTTATCAGCCTAGTCAGTTTTCGTCCATATGGAACGGACGTGTAGACCAGTGCTGTGTCATGGATGAAATATGCCAGCTTGTCAAGGAAGAGCTTCTGGAACGGAAAAATTACGAAGTTATATTTTTCACAGCAGGCGGGTACAGCAAATATGGAACGCCAATGTTCCAGGAAGGAAACCATTATTTCAGCAGTTATGAATGAAAGGAGAAGATTATGAATAGTGGATTAGTTTTTATGTCCTATACTTTATCAGCGTTGTCTGGGATCTGTTTTATAACGGGGCTGGCTGTCCTGTTCGGGGGAAGGAGTGAAAAACATGGAAAATTTTGAAGCTATTATCGCCATGTTAGACTTCATTCTGGACTCTAAACGTAAGCGGCACATTGTCGGTGGGATTCTGCTGAGCGTGTCGTTTCTGTTCGGCGGTCTGGCGCTTACCACCATGACATTAAAGACGGAGGAAAAACGGGATGAGTAGAGGATTATATTTAGCCGCATTTGTTGCCGGTGTGACAATCGGTTCTGTTGCGACATGGTTTGCTGTAAAAAAGAAGTACGAAAAGATTGCCCAGGATGAGATTGACTCTGTGAAAGAAGTATTTGCCAGAAAAGAATTTGATTCCCAGGTAAAAGAGATGA
Organism: Clostridia bacterium; assembly: GCA_910575245.1. Classification (GTDB taxonomy): domain Bacteria; phylum Bacillota; class Clostridia; order Lachnospirales; family Lachnospiraceae; genus UBA3282. Next base: position 324,708 of record CAJTEN010000002.1, read on the forward strand.
CCAAAGCCGGAGAAGAAGTCGTAAAAGGATTGAATGACGGGATTAGGCAGGCAGCGGAACAGGCAAAAGACAAACCTGATCTTGTACAGTATGCGACTATGGTTCAAAAATATGGCGGAACCATCGGCGAAGAAAAGGAGGCACATATGAAGGAGAAATACCCTTATGTTATATCGCCAGAGGAATTTGGCGAGTTTGAGGACTATGAAAAGATCAGCCTCACTTATTATGCCGACGGTGTTCTGGCGGATGACAATAATGAAGTTGTAGATGATGTGGAAGATATTGTGGGCGATGCCTTGGATCACTTCGGTGAATATGAGGATGATTCTGTATTTGTCAGATGTGATGAGCGGAAATGCGACTATGAGATACTTCTCGATCAAAGAACATTCTCCGAAGTGTCCGATAGTAATCCCCATCAGGTGGAGGTATGATGAAAAACGAGCTGATTAACGAGTACTTTGAATGGATTTACCAGCTCGTATGCAAAGATACCAAAGGCCTGTCCTACCGAAAGCTGCTTTGTAAGCTTTATGATACCCCGTTTAATTATACGATTGCTATGGATGGCAACCGTGCGGAAGATGGAGTGGATTTACGGTATCGTTTTGGTTATGAATGCGGGTTTGCCAATTCGGCGGTTGCAGACTATCTGGACAACAAAGACTGCAGTGTACTGGAAATGATGGTCGCCCTTGCTATTCGGTGCGAGGAACATATCATGGACAACCCGGATATCGGGGATAGAACCGGCAAATGGTTTCTGGACATGATTGTAAACCTTGGTTTGGAGAAGATGACGGATGATCATTTTGATAAACGTTATGTTGAGAGTGCTCTGAACCGCTTCCTGAACCGGGAATACAAACGGAATGGAGATGGCGGCCTCTTCACAGTACATCATAACCGGATTGATATGCGGTCGGTGGAAATTTGGTATCAGGCAATGTGGTATCTCGATGAGGTGCTTAAGAGCTGAATTATATTTTGAGAGGAGAAATGCAAAATGAGGATGGTGCGTTGCTATAATTTGCATGAGGTGGCTGATGTTGCTAACCGTAATACAGAAACTCTTGTCCGCATGATTAAGCGGGCAAATGGGGAAATCTGCCGATTGAAAAGGAAGAACCGTTCCTATGCTATGGCTGGATTTATATTTGGCATTACGGTGGAGCTTTGCTTTCTGGCACAGAACCAGAAGATCAATGAGCTGGAAGAAAAGCTCATCAATATGAACGAGGAGATTAAGGAGCTTACAGACAAGGAAGGAGATTAAAAATGCGATGATTGACTTTCTTATGATTTCAACGCGTAGCACAAAGCGCGGAATAATAGAAATCTATCCAAAGTTTATTGTCAGGACAAGCTCCGATTTGATGATCCGGGGCGGGGACTTCTATGCTATCTGGATTGAGGAACGTGGTTTATGGTCAACAGATGAGCAGGATGCATTACAACTGATTGACCGTGAACTGGATAGATATGCGGAGGAGAACCGCCAGCGTTTTGATTCCGACATTAAGGTCCTCCATATGTGGGATGCCGAATCCGGCATGATTGACCGATGGCATAAGTACTGCCAGAAGCAGATGAGGGATTCTTTTCACATGTTGGACGAGAAACTTATATTTTCCAACACTCCTACAGACAAGAAAGACTACGCCAGTAAAAAGCTGAACTACCCGCTTGAAGCTGGCGATTTGTCTGCTTATGACAAGCTGATGTCTGTATTATATTCCGAAGAAGAGAGGCGCAAGATTGAATGGGCCATTGGATCGGTTGTGTCCGGAGAGTCCAAAAAGCTGCAGAAGTTTATGGTTTTATATGGGGCTGCCGGAACCGGAAAATCGACGGTGCTCAATATCATACAGCAGCTCTTTGAGGGATACTATTCCGTCTTCGACGCAAAGAGTCTGGGTTCTTCAAATAACTCTTTTGCTTTGGAGGCATTCAAGAGCAATCCGTTAGTGGCTATTCAGCACGATGGAGATTTGTCGAAGATTGAGGACAACACGAGGCTGAACAGTCTGGTCTCCCACGAGCTTATGACTGTGAATGAAAAGTTCAAGTCAACCTATTCCAATCGGTTCAAATGCTTTCTTTTTATGGGGACAAATAAGCCGGTGAAAATTACGGACGCAAAATCCGGTCTGATACGAAGATTGATTGACGTGTCACCAACTGGCGAAAAGCTGAACCCGAAAGATTATAAGGCGATTGTGAAGCAGATTGATTTCGAGCTTGGTGCGATTGCGTACCACTGTCAGGAAGTGTATCTGGCGAGCCCCGGAGAGTATGACGATTATATTCCGATTACGATGTTGGGCGCGTCGAACGACTTCTATAACTTCATCATTGATTCCTACCATGTGTTTAAGAAAGAAGACGGCACGACATTGAAAGCTGCTTGGGAAATGTACAAGACTTACTGCGATGAAGCAAAAGTCGGTTTTCCATTTTCCCAGAGAGTTTTTAAAGAAGAGCTTAAGAATTATTTTCACGAATACAAGGAACGTTTCAATTTCGATGATGGGACAAGGGTACGCAGCTATTACGTTGGTTTCCGGACAGAAAAATTTGATGAAAGGAAGGAAGATAAGAAAGAACAGGAGATTAAGCCAGTACTGCAGTTTGATTGCACGGAATCTATATTTGACCGTGAATGTTCTGGCTGCCCGGCACAGTATGCTTCGTCCCAGGAGACACCGTCCAAAAAATGGGATGCTGTAAAAACAAAGCTGGCCGCCCTGGATACATCAAGGCTGCATTATGTGAAAGTCCCAGAAAATCACATAGTTATTGATTTCGATATTCCGGACGAGACCGGGAACAAGAGTTTTGAAAGGAATATCGAGGAGGCAAGCAAATGGCCGCCCACCTATGCCGAACTGAGCAAAAGCGGTGCCGGGATACACCTGCATTATATTTACGCTGGAGATCCGGCAAAGCTCAGCAGGATTTACGACGACCATATCGAAGTGAAAGTGTTCACCGGCAATAGTTCTCTCAGGAGAAAGCTATCCAAATGTAACAATCTGCCGATTGCCACGATTAGCTCCGGGCTGCCACTGAAAGGAGAAAAAATGGTAAATTTTGACGCTATAAAGAGCGAGAAAGGGCTTAGGACGCTGATCATGCGGAATCTCAATAAAGAGATCCATCCGGGGACTAAGCCGAGTATCGATTTCATCTATAAAATTTTGGAGGATGCCTACGCGAGTGACCTGAAGTATGATGTCACGGATATGCGCAATGGTGTCCTTGCTTTTGCCGCCAACAGCACGAATCAGGCGGACTACTGTATCAAACTCGTGAACAAAATGCAGTTTAAGTCGGAGGATTCATCTACCGGAGCAAGGAACGACGATGCGAAGTTGGTGTTTTATGATGTGGAGGTGTTCCCGAACCTGTGCCTTGTGAACTGGAAGATCGAGGGCGAGGGGAAGCCGGTGGTCCGGATGATCAACCCAGCTCCGGCGGAGATTGAGGAGCTGATGCGGTTCCGTCTGGTGGGGTTCAACTGCCGAAGGTACGATAATCATATCCTCTATGCCAGGCTTATGGGATATTCTAATGAGCAGCTTTATAACCTGTCCCAGAAAATCATCAACGGGAGTCCTAACTGTTTCTTTGGAGAGGCTTATAACGTCAGTTATACGGATGTTTATGACTTCGCTTCTGCAGGAAATAAAAAGAGCCTCAAGAAGTTGGAAATCGAAATGGGTAACGTTTCTCAAAAGGAACTGGTAAAGAAAGGATTTTCCGAGAAAGAAATTAGAATCATAAAGGCAGGAACTCATCATCAAGAACTCGGACTTCCATGGGATCAGCCGGTACCGGAGGAACTTTGGACGAAAGTTGCTGAGTATTGCGATAATGATGTAATTGCAACCGAGGCTGCTTTTGTCTATTTAAAAGCTGATTGGACAGCTCGACAGATTCTGGCCGATCTGGCAGATATGACTGTAAACGATACAACAAATAGCCTTACACAGAAGATTATATTTGGGAACAACCGGAAACCGCAGGATCAGTTTAATTATCGCGATTTAGCTGAACCGGTACACAATTTGGACAATGAAACCCGTCAATTCTTGACAGAAGCATGTCCTGAAATGATGGAGTGTACACACGGCGAAGCAAAGAGCCTTCTTCCATATTTTCCGGGATACAAATTCGAGAACGGAAAATCTACCTATCGAGATGAAGAAGTTGGCGAAGGTGGTTATGTATATGCCGAACCTGGTATGTACGGAAATGTGGCGCTTCTGGATGTTTCTTCTATGCATCCTCACAGCGCTATTGCTGAAGTTCTGTTTGGAGTGAAGTTTACAAAAGCGTTTCGAGATATTGTTGAAGGACGTGTGAGTATCAAACATGAAGCATGGGATATTGTCAACACAATGCTGGATGGTAAACTTACGCCTTATATTCAGAAAGTAATTGATGGCGAGATGACATCCAAGCAGCTTGCCGATGCTTTGAAGACAGCGATCAATTCCGTTTATGGTCTCACTTCTGCTTCGTTCGAGAATGCGTTCCGCGATCCAAGGAACAAAGATAATATTGTAGCCAAACGAGGAGCTCTGTTCATGATTAACCTCAAACATGAGGTGCAGGAACGGGGCTTTACTGTTGCCCATATTAAGACAGACTCCATCAAGATTCCTGACGCTACGCCGGAGATTATTCAGTTTGTTATGGATTACGGCAAACGATATGGGTATACATTTGAGCATGAGGCTACATATGACCGGATGTGCTTGGTCAATGACGCAGTTTATATTGCAAAGTACAAAGATGGTAAGCACGCCGGCGAATGGACTGCTACGGGAACTCAATTCCAGATTCCGTATGTATTTAAGAAGCTGTTTAGCAGAGAAGAAATCGTATTTGAGGATATGTGCGAGACTAAATCTGTGAGCAGCTCTTTATATTTGGATATGAATGAGGGAATGCCAGATGTGACCGCTTATGAGAAAGATTTCGCTAAAGCAGAAAGCGATTATAAAAAAGGATTGCTTTCTGACACAACATTTGAAGCAACCTGTGCGGAGCTGAGGCCGTTTATCGATGAGGGGCACAATTACCGCTTTATTGGAAAAGTCGGTCAGTTTTGCCCGATTAAAGATGGATGTAGCGGTGGACTTCTTATGCGGGAAAAAGATGGTAAGTATTATGCTGCCACTGGATCGAAAGGCTATCGTTGGCTTGAGTCGGAAATGGTTCGAGAGTTAAACAAGCAGGATGATATTGACCGTAGCTATTATGATAAGTTGGTTGATGATGCGGTTAAGACCATTTCAGAGTATGGGGATTTTGAATGGTTTGTTTCAGATGATCCTTATGTAAAAGAAAGAATTAACGAGTGGGTTCCGCCATGCGGAGATGCAAAAATCGAAACGTGCTTTGATTGTCCGTATTTCGACAATGACCCTATTCACTTGGAATGCAAACGCGGATATGTAATTGAAGAAATTCCATTATAAAAGAAAAGGAGAAGTAAAAAAATGTCAAGAAGAATACCACCTATTAACATCGAGAACGCAAGGATTATTTTCAGGAACTTTTCCGGTAAGGAAACAAAGTATAATCGGAAAGGCGACCGGAACTTCTGTGTAATCATCGAAGATCCCGACATGGCTCAGCAGTTGGCAGCGGATGGCTGGAATGTGCGCATTTTGCCGCCCCGTGATGAGGACGAGGAAGCAAGGAATTATATTCAGGTTGCAGTAAGCTATAAGGTCATTCCGCCAAAAGTTATCATGGTAACGAGACGGGCGCAGACTCCGCTGGACGAGGAGTCCGTGGATTCCCTGGACTATGCGGAAATCCGGAATGTGGATTTAACAATCAACCCCTCGGAATGGGAAGTCAATGGAAAGACCGGCATCAAGGCTTATTTAAAAACGATGTATGTCACCATTGAGGAAGACGAGTGGGCAGCGAAGTATGCGGAGCTGGAGGGCCCGCAGGAATAGAGTATTGAGGGCGGCGACTAATCATGGTTGCCGCTCTTCTGTTCCAGAAAGGAGAATTTGATGGTCAGAAACACTAAATTTGTAGATTTTGAGAAGTACTGCAAGATCTGCGAATACGAAAAGAAGAAAGATACTGACAGCCCATGCAATGAGTGTCTCGATACTTGTGCCAGGGAAGGAACAAACGAACCCGAAAGATGGAGGAAAAAAGAGAAATGAAAAAATCCCCAGTGAAGATTCCGAAGAAATCTTATGCTTTTGTGGATGGTTCTTTCAATCCGGTAACGAAGATTTATGGTTGTGGCGGATTCCTGATTGACCAGTTTGGAAAAAGGCACATTATACAGGCGAGCGGAGACAATGAAGAATGGGCTGTTATGAGAAATGTGGCAGGTGAAATTCTTGGGGCGAAAAAAGTCATGGAATTGGCGAAGAGGCTCCAGATGAAAAAGCTGATTATATTCTACGACTATGAGGGAGTTGCTAACTGGCCGCTGGGAATATGGAAAGCAAAAAAATCTGTTACAAAGGATTACGTTCAGTTTGCCTGTTCGATTATCGCTTCTGGCGTAAAGTTATATTTTCGTCACGTAAAGGGACATTCTGGTATTTCCGGGAATGAGGAAGCAGACCGGCTGGCAAAGGAGGCAGTTGGGTTATTGAAGAGATGATACGAGGAGGAACTATATGGCTGGAATACAGTTGCGTGACTACCAGTTAGATGCGGTACGTCGAATGAAAAACGGCTGCATCCTGTGTGGCGGAGTAGGTAGTGGTAAGTCTCGCACTGCTATCGCCTACTATTATTTATGCGAAGACGGAGAGATTGGTACGGATGAGTATGTTCCAATGGGTGATCCACCAAAAGACCTTTATATTATTACTACTGCTCGGAAACGAGATACCTGCGAATGGGAAGGAGAACTTTCACCGTTCTTGCTTTCCCCCAATCACGAAGTAAATCTCTATTCTAACAAAGTGGTTATTGATTCGTGGAACAACATTCAGAAGTATGCTGAAGTACGGAACGCTTTCTTTATATTTGACGAGCAACGGGTTGTTGGAACTGGAGCTTGGGTCAAGGCATTCTTACGAATAGCAAAGGTAAACCGATGGATTCTGCTCTCTGCTACACCCGGAGATACATGGCAGGATTATATTCCGGTATTCATCGCCAACGGTTTTTATAAGAACAAAAGCGAGTTCACAAGGGAGCATATTGTTTACAGTCATTTTACCAAGTTCCCCAAAGTTGACCGGTATCTGAATACCGGACGGCTGATACGACTTCGGAATTCCATTCTGATCAATATGGACTTCAAACGGGAAACAGTCTCCCATCACGAGGATGTGTTCGTGCCTTATAGCATTGAGAAGTATAAGGATATTTGTCGTACACGGTGGAATCCCTGGGAGAATAAGCCGATTGAGAATGCTGCGGAATTCTGTTATGCACTACGGAAAGTGGTCAATTCGGACGAATCAAGGCAGGTTGCGTTGCTACAGATTTTAGAGAAGCATCCGAGGGCTATTATATTTTACAACTTCGATTACGAGTTGGAAATCTTGAGAGAGATGTTTTTGGGCAGATGCGATTCTAAACTGGACGGATTTGAGATGGCAGAGTGGAACGGCCATGCTCATCAACCGATTCCGGAATCCGAGAGCTGGGTGTATCTTGTCCAGTACAATGCTGGAGCTGAGGGGTGGAACTGTATCAAGACAGACACCATTATATTTTACTCGCAGAGCTATTCCTACAAGGTTATGGTGCAGTCCAGTGGGAGGATTGACAGGATGAACACCCCCTATACAGATTTATATTATTATCATCTGAAAAGCCGTTCGGGAATCGATTTGGCAATTAGTAAGGCGCTGAAAGACAAGAAAAAGTTTAATGAAACTGGTTGGGCAAATTGGTAACAAAAAATGGAAGGAGAAAAGATATGAAAACATTAAAAGAAAACTGGAAAGTGGTATTGATTGTGGCAGCCGGAGTTCTGGCTGTTATTTTATTGTGTGTGTTCGGAGTCCAAAGTGCTCAGAACAAAGCTTTTGCACTGGAAGAGCAGGTAAACACAGCGGAGTCCGATATCAAGGTACAGGAAAAACGCAGAGTTGATCTGGTCTATAACCTTGCCGATTGTGTTATGCAATATGATAAGCACGAGGCGGATACTCTTACCGCAATCGTTGAAGGACGTGGTTCTACTGGCGATATTGAAAATGTCACAACAGCAATAACTGCTGTATCAGAGGCATATCCAGAATTGAAATCCAATGAGAATTATAAAGAGCTGATGAATGAGCTTTCTATCACGGAAAATTTGATTGCTGAGTATCGCAGTAATTATAACAGGCAGATAAAAGAGTACAACCGATATGTAAGGAAATTCCCGACCAGAATATTTTTGGATATTCTTGGGTATGAGGTACAGGAATATTCTTATTTGGATTACGATGCTCCGGTTGATGCTCCTCAGAATTTATTTGAGGAGTAGCGCTTATGGATAAGTATAGACGACGTAGAGGTTTTGATTTTGGCGATTTTGAAATTACAAAACGCGAAATACTGGCAAGCATATCAATCATTGCTATTATGCTGCTTGTTGGTGTTCTTATTGCTGGTAAAATCTCTGATTGGGAATTAGACCAGAATGAGAAATACAACAAAGCAATAAAAATTGAAACTCAAGATCTTTTTGAATATGGTATGCGGACGAATGTCGGTAACGCTTTTGTGTATGGTGACTTAGAAGCTGTTGATACCGTTACATATCCGGAACTTGATTCTGCTTATATGTATGTTGAGAAAGTGAAAGAACGGTATACGAAGCATACTCGACAAGTCTCACATACAAGAACAGTCAATGGAAAAACACAGACCTACTACACAACTGAAACTTATTGGACATGGGATAGGGTTGGCAGTGAGGAGCAAATATGTAAAGAAATATCGTTTCTGGGACACATTTTTGCATCGGAGAAGATAGACTTCCCAGGAACTGAGTACATTGACACAATAAAAGAATCAAGCCATGTACGGTATAAATATTATGGTGTTGGTTTGAGATTTACTGGAACTATTTTTGCGGATTTGAAAGATGGGACAATACCAAACAATACGCCGTTTTATGAAAATAAATCAATAAAAGAAACTGTAGACTATTTAGAATCTGGTTCGATGCTGATAATATTTTGGATATTTTGGATTATCTTAATCGGGTTCTGTGTCTATGGTTTCTATTATATTGATAACGAATGGCTGGAATAACTAAAAAAATTGGGAGAGGGTCGAGTAATAATGAGGGCGACCACGTGACGGATATAGTAGTTGCATAAGGGATGAGTCCGTCATTTGAAAGGAGAAGAAAATGAAAAAGAAATTAGAAAGCTTTCTGGTGTGTGCCGATTTTTCTAATGATATTCCGGTGCTGGTTGTTGGAACAAAGGTTGAAAATGACATTAACATCATCAACGCTTTTCAAGGAGAAGAAGCAAGAGAGTTGTATCGAAAGTTGACTATCAAAGGAGAAAGCAAATGAAAGTATTTATCAGTGGTCCAATGAAAGGATATCCAAACTTCAACAAAGAGGCATTTGATCAGGCAGAAAAAGAGTTAGTTCAGCAGGGTTATACAGTTTTCAATCCGGCATGGATGGACTTTTCTGGAGAATGGACCAAACAGGACAAACGGGCAATTGATGCGGCCATCATGAGTCGATGTGATGCTGTATATCAATTGCCTGGATGGGACGGATTGGAAAACAGCGGAAGTCGCATGGAATATGCGTTTGCTCAGGAAGCTGGAATGATATTTTTGGAAAAGGATGCGGACAGTTTCTTCTTTGTTGTAAATAAGGAGGATTGAGAGATATGCTGGGCGACTATATTAAAAAATTAACGGATAAAGGGTATAAGCTTTCTTTTGAAAATCCTATTGAAGAAGCAGACTGGATGTGTATCAAAATTTCTAAAAATGATTACAGCGTAAAAGTTACTATTTCCCCATGTGATATAAGCAAATCTGCATTGCCAATAGAAAATATGTTGATAAAGACTATTGAAAATGTTGTGGGGACACGTGTTTTAGAGTCTTGAAAGGAGAAAAAAGATGGATTGGAGATGTATCTGTTTAAACGAATGGGTAGATAATAGACCCTCGTTTATGATTGGAAACAGGGGACGGGGAAAAACAAAATTGCTCATAAAACAAGCTACAGAAACATATGGAGTCATAGTTTGCCCTAGCCGTCAGATGGCGGATTATATTTTCCATATGGCGCGAGATCTTGGATACTCTATTAACCGACCTATTACCTACGATGAATTGTTCCTTTATTCAAAAGGTGGAAGAAATACAGAGTACTACTTTGATGAATATGGTATGCAATTAGAGAGTATTATTCGGCGAGCAATCAAAGATTTTGAGCGTAATCATGTCAAAACCATCATAATTGACAAGGAATCTATAAGTCGGCTGAATGATATTTTGGGCGGGTTAAAAGTATCTAATCTGGATGGTAAGAAATTGAGATTAAAAATAGAACTTTGTGAGGAGGACTAAACCGTATGGATTTTAAAATTATTGCAGTGGATTTCGACGGAACTCTGTGTGAGAATAAGTGGCCGGAAATTGGGGAGCCGAATAAGGAACTGATTGCTTATCTGAAAGAGCGCCAGGCGGCAGGAGACAAGTTGGTTCTGTGGACTTGCCGCGTTGGAGAGATACTTAAGAATGCGGTTGCTTGGTCTGCTGAGCAGGGAATTACATTTGATGCTGTCAACGAAAACCTGCCGGAGGTTCTGGAATGGATGGGCGGCGATACCAGAAAGATATTTGCCAACGAGTACATAGATGACCGGAATTTTACTTTCTTGTCCAAAGCAGACCATGCAGAATTACTGGGCAGGATGGTGGACGTTGTCGAAGACTGGCTGGAAAAGAAAGGTATGGCTACGAATGATGAAGCAGCCATTAAAGATGACGACTATAACTATCTTGCGGAGGGGTTTGCTGCCGGAATGGGAATATCGTGTGATCGTATGGAGGACGATGAGTTGCTTGATAAATTGTGCCCAAATCTCGACGGGCCGGTTCCGGTTAGCATGACATTACCAGGCGATTTCGATGGCGACGAATTGGTGTAGGAGGTGTCCGATGACAAAAAAGGAGTTTGAAAAACTGGATGCAAAATCCAAGCGGCGTGCAGCACAAAAGGCACTCGCCTGGTTTTGTGTATTAACATCGGTGAGATTTCCATTTTTGAATATTGCCAGTAAAGAAGAATCCGAGACGATTAAAGTCATTCTCGGTAAGTATATGAATGAAGAATTGGAGGAGAAAACAACATGACATTTTGGCAGATGGTTATTGTTTTTATTGTTGTCTATCTTTGTGTTTATGCACTGATAGGCAGGATTTGTCAGTGTATTGAACATTGTGCTACTGCCAGAGCATATTCTAAGTTCCGAGAGAATGGAGTATTGGTAAAGATGGACGATGTCGAAGCAGGTATCAAGAAACTAAATAAGGAGAAGCATGATGTGGCGGAGAGAGTTACTGAAAAATAAGCTCTATGCCATAGCAATTATATTTCTTGGAGCGTTGTCCGTCCCTATTGAATGGGACGCAACGTTCTTTTTATTTGCTCTGATGGTTGGGCTTACATTGTTCTTTTCTAAGGAAAATTGGATTATGTAGGAGGCGGTTCTATGGGACGTGCGGAAATTCGGCGGGCAATGAAAAACGAGAAGAAAACAAAGACCGCCACCTATAACCTGACCAAAGCTCAGCTGGATGCTATGGTGCGGGAACAGATTGAAAATGAGTTGGTGAAAATTCGGCAGCAGGCTACAGATGATGCTGTCAATACCGCTATGATATTATTGCTGACACTGCCATTAGAGGTTCTGATGGATCACTACTGGCCTAAGTCCTATGCGAAACGCATTCCGCAGTTCACGGCATATGTTCTGGAATATTACGAAAGATGGCAGAACGGTGAGCTGGATATGGAAAAGCTGAAAGAGGATTTATGGGATTACGGCGGTGTTCGGCTGGAAGAAGGAGGTCAAAACAGTGGTTAAGGTTATATTTGGAGCCGTGTCTTTCCTTGTTGGTTTGTCGGCGATAATAGCGTCAAAGGCTATTTCATCCTGTGCCGTTTACATGGATGACTCGTTCCGGTGGGGAGGTAGAGATGGAAATGGCTAACAATGATTTACGGAGAAATGCAGAGGGTTATTCTGACCCGACTGCATACGAGGCTATCAAGAATCTGGACGCAGATGATGAGCGGTTTCACAAGTTGCTGAACACAATCTTCACGATTTGTGAACTCTCTGGATTTCATCTGGAGGAACGGATTGTCTTGAAAGATTTGCAGACAGGAAAAGTTTGGAGGTGAACGGAGCAGCTGAAGGAGAAAGTGATTAAACTCGGTACGGCTATTCGGAAAGTATTTCATGACGTTTTTGGTCAGAAAGAAGTTTCTCTGGAGCTTCCCGAGAAGGGTGCAGTTAAGAAAAGACGGTATCATCGGAAAGAAAAACCGTCCGTATTCTATCATTACATACCGACAGCCAGAAGAAATTTACCATATATGAGGCGGTCTTATTGAAATTTCCGTGCCCACTTTTATTTTTGGCTGCCCACTTTTTGGAGCGGTTTTGGAGAGTTGGGAGAATGGTACGGACGAAATTTGGTGGAATTTGGGTAAAAATGGTCAATTTTCTGCCCATTTGCCCACTTTCTGCCCACTTTTGAAACCCCGATTTGGTCACTAAAAACCCAGTATTTATGCGGGTTTGCGGGCTCAAAGCCCATTTGCCCACCCTTTTTCTTAACTAATTGTGATAAAAAGTTTAAATATATATAAAGGTTGTGAAAAAAGGTGGGAAAGTGGGCAGAGCGAGAGAAAGGAGGTTTTATGAAAAAGAAGAACACATGGTCCGAGATTTATGAAAGCTTTCAGTCAATCTATCCGAATTTGAAGAAAGAAGCCGTCGGATATTGTCCGCATGGTTACATGTCGATTCTGGTATATTTTCCGGATGGGCTGCGTATGGTATATAATGAGGTGGAAAGACGAGCCAGGTTTGTCACGGCATGAGCAGAATTTTGAGAATGATATTTCTTTTTTGCCGTGTATGTGGTATACTGGAACTGCGACACAACTTTAAAACATTTTGGTAATAGGGACAATGCTTTGTTAAAAAGCGTTATCTCTCTTTACTTATACCCTATTACCAGAGTTAAGATTGTGTCGCAACAATGAGAGAGCCGCTTTTTAGTGCGTCTCTTCGGTGGGGCGCACTTTTTATATTGTGCCTATATTGGACAACCTCGTGAAAAACACAAGCTCTGTTATGGAGAACGGTATTTCCTTTACTCATACCAGTAATTTGGGCGAGAGTTGTGTGGCAGCAATGCGGAAGTACTCGTTCTCTTTATTTTTGGAGGTAGCAAGATGGACAATAATGTTGCCGTAAGCGGAAACTTTGAGATTATACCTTGTGATAAAATGACAGATATTGAGAATAAGCCCGGTATCAAAAAACTGGAGCTTACCTCATCGCAAAAAATCCAGATTGGAGGACTAATGCAACAGCTTCCTGCAGTCGTGGCGGCTAATGCTTTAAGCAATATGTATATGGTTCGATTTCCTGCCGGAATACCAAATGCGTTGACTCCCCTAAAGCAAGGTGGATTCAGTACTATGGTCAAGGGCGAGAATGGGCGGATTGCAGGAACTGCTTCTTTATATTCTGTTGAAGCACAGGCAGCCGTTCTTGGAGCGTTCAATGCCATGTCGATAGTTTCCGGCCAGTACTTCCTCGCACAGATTAATAGCGAACTTAAAACGATGAACCAGAACATTGACAAAATTCTGGAGTTCCTTTACGGTGATAAGAAAGCAGAACTTATATCTGAAGTCAGCTTTGTGAAATCTGCCTACCAAAATTACAGTTCGATTATGGAGCATGAGCAGCAGCGGTTTGCCACCCTTGTCAGTTTACAAGAAGCAAAGAAAGTTGCAATGAAAGATATTGAGTTTTATATGTCGGATCTGGATTCCACTGTCAATACTAAAAGCGGTTCCGATATTGTAGCTTGGACTGACAAGATATTTCAGATTAAGGACTGCCTGGAACTTTCTATACAGCTTTATTCCATGAGCAGTCTGTTGGAAATCTATTATTCACAGAATTACGATGCCAATTATATTTCAAATGTCGAGGAAGAATCCGTTACCTACATCGGTAAATGCGAGAAGCGCATGTTAAGCAGTTTCAGTAAATTGAGCACACATATTCAGAGCTTTAAAGAAGGTCCTCTGAAAAAGGTTGATAAGCCGGCTCTTGAAAAGAAAGTTAATCTGGTGGTGGATTCATTCAGCAGAGGTACAGAATCTGAGATGCTCAAATCGATTCGTTCTGTTCTGCACGCTTCGGAAGCAAAAGCAGAGTATTATGTGAACAGCAATGGCGATTTATATTTGAGAACTGCATAAAGATGGTACATGCCCTACGTGCATTTTACAAGGTGTTTTATGAAAGGAGAGGATAAAAAGCTTTTTGTCTCTTCGGTTCAATTTGGAAGTGGGGCAGCCCTATTTCCTGATTACTGAAAGGAGATAAAAAATGACAAGAAGAAAAAACGAGTATGAAGTTATCTATGGAGGCAGCAGTAAAAGATTCTCAGATCCAACAGAAAGATATGAAGACATCTATGATGAGGATGGAGATGCCGTTATTTGTGATTTATGCGGCGGAGAGATGAAATGGAAAGATAATGAATGTGTGTGCCCTGAGTGTGGGCAGCGGATGGATCGAGAAACATTTTTCAATTATATCGGAGCGGAGCCTCCTGGTCCGGAATGTACCGGATGTGAAAATATTTATCCGGGATGCGTAATCTGTCCTTATGGTTACGTCGAGGATAAAGAATAACATACTACGGATTTGAGTCGCATACAGCGGCTCTTTTCTTTTGCTATTTTTTTTGCCCGCGAAAAAAACATACCCTTTTATGAAGAGAGAAGAATAAAAGCGCCATTTTAGCTTTTACTTTCTCTTTTTTATTTTCAGAAAAAATGAGAGGAGGTTTCCCTATGGCCGGGACAAAGTTGGAACGAGACTTCCAGGCAAATCTTATAAAGGAATTGAAAGAGCTGTTTGTAGGTTGCATCGTGACCAAACTGGATGCCAGCCACATTCAGGGAATACCAGACCTCTTGATTCTGTATAAAGATAAATGGGCCACCTTGGAATGTAAGAAATCTGCGAGGGCTAAAAAACAGCCGAACCAAGAGTATTACGTTGGACTGATGAACAAGATGTCTTTTTCAAGATTCATCTGTCCCGAGAACAAGGAGGAAGTATTGCATGAACTTCAACAAGCATTCAAACCTTGAAGGGCAGCACGCCTTTCTTGGCGCAAGCAAGTACCACTGGATTAATTACAGTGAAGATAAAGTTGCGGAATCTTACAGCAGATTTTTAGCGACGCAGAAAGGAACACAGCTCCATGAATTTGCGGCGCAGTGTATCCGGCTTGGCCAAAAGTTACCAAAATCGAAAAAGACACTGAACGCATATGTTAATGATGCTATCGGTTTCAAAATGACACCTGAACAAATTCTGTTTTACTCAGACAACTGTTTTGGTACAGCGGATGCGATTGCTTTCCGTGGTGATTTGCTGAGAATACATGATTTAAAAACGGGGGCTATTCCGGCCCACATGGAGCAGCTAGAAGTATACGCTGCTCTTTTTTGTTTGGAATACAAAGTCAAACCGGCAGATATTCGTATGGAGCTCCGTCTGTATCAGTCGGATGATATTTTGGTCGGTAATCCGACAGTTGAGGATATCGCACCAATCATGGATAAAATCATCACGTTTGACAGAATCATTAACAAAATTAAAGAACAGGAGGAGTAAGCATGAATCCCGTTGCGGAAGAAATTTTAATGCATTATGGAATGCCAAGACGTTCCGGCCGCTATCCTTGGGGTTCCGGCGATAATCCTTACCAGCACAGTGGCGATTTTCTCAGCCGTATTGATGAGTTGAAAAGTCAAGGGCTTCGTGAGACAGAAATTGCGGAACAACTTGGTCTGACAACTACTCAGTTGCGCACTCAGATGAGCCTTGCAAAAGATGAACGGCGCTCTCTCCAGGTTGCAACTGCTAAAGGACTTAGAGAAAAGGGATACAGTCTTAACGAAATTGCCGAAAAGATGGGATTTGCTAATGATTCTTCGGTACGCTCTCTTCTCAATGAAAATTCCGAAGCCCGCATGAACCAGGCTAAAACGACTGCCGATTTTCTGAAAAAGATGATTGACGAAAAAGGAATGATCGACGTTGGCACTGGAGTTGAGCGTGAACTTGGGATTTCCAGAGAAAAGCTGAACCAGGCGCTTTATATTTTGGAGATGGAGGGATATCCGGTTTATGGCGGTGGTGTTCCGCAAGTGACAAATCCAGGCAAACAGACGAACATCAAGGTCATATGCCCTCCTGGGACAGAGCATAGAGAAATTTATGATTTCGATAATGTTCATTCAGTAAAGGACTATGACCAGATTCTCAGCGAAGACGGGCAGAAAATAAGACCCGCGTTTCAATATCCGGAAAGTATGGATTCCAGTCGCCTGAAAATTAACTATGCGGAAGACGGTGGTATCCAGAAAGATGGCGTAATCGAGATTCGGAGAGGCGTGGATGATTTGTCGCTTGGCGATTCCCATTATGCCCAGGTTCGCATTATGGTTGATGGAACGCATTATCTGAAAGGAATGGCAGTATATTCTGATGACCTCCCGGATGGCGTGGATGTGTTATTCAATACAAACAAGAAAACTGGAACACCGATGACCGATGTTCTTAAGAAAATCAAAGATGATCCTGACAATCCATTTGGCTCTTTGATTAAGGAACATGGAGGACAGAGCTATTATATTGACAAAGATGGGAATGAAAAACTTTCCCTTATCAACAAGCGTGCTGAAGAAGGAGATTGGGGAGAATGGAGCGACCATCTTCCGTCCCAGTTCTTGTCGAAGCAAAGCATGACCCTTATCAATAAGCAGCTTGGACTTGCCACTGCTGATAAAGTTGCAGAGTATGACGAAATTTGTGCGCTTACCAACCCTACTGTCAAGAAGACATTGCTTAAATCATTTGCTGATGATTGCGATTCGGCGGCAGTGCATCTTCAGGCAGCAGCATTACCAAGACAGAAGTACCAGGTCATATTACCTTTGACCACAATCAAAGATACAGAAGTCTATGCTCCAAATTATAAGAATGGAGAGCAGGTCGCTTTGATTCGGTATCCGCATGGTGGTACTTTTGAAATTCCGGTTCTTACCGTGAACAATAAGCAACCAGAAGGTAAGAAGGTACTTGGTAATACACCAAAAGATGCAATCGGTATTAACAGTAAAGTTGCGGAACGTTTGTCGGGTGCCGATTTCGATGGCGACACTGTTATGGTAATTCCGACAGGCGGAAAAATTAAGATTACGTCTACCCATCCGCTCAAAGGATTGGAAGGATTCGATCCTAAAGAGAAGTATGGTCCTGACAGCACTACGCAGCCCTATAAGCGGATGAAAAATACTCAAACCGAGATGGGAAAAGTGTCAAATCTGATTACTGATATGACATTAAAGGGCGCTACAGAAGATGAACTTGCTCGTGCAGTCCGGCATAGCATGGTTGTTATTGACGCCGAGAAGCATAATCTCGACTATAAGAGAAGTGAGCAGGATAACGGAATCGCATCTCTGAAAAAGAAGTATCAGGGAAGAGTCGAAGACGGAAAGTATAAAGAAGGCGCCGCCACTTTGATTTCGCGTGCTAAATCTGAGGTATCTGTGCCTAAGCGTAAAGGAAGCCCCACTATCAATGAGGACGGCTCCTTGAGCTACAAGACTGCTGACGATCTTACCTATGTTGACAAGAAAACCGGAAAGACCAAGACCCGCACACAGGCCAGCACACAGATGGCTGAAGCCAAGGACGCCCGTACCCTTTCCTCAGGCACCCCTCAGGAAGAAGCCTATGCCTCCTATGCTAATAAGATGAAGTCCCTGGCTAACCAGGCTCGTAAGGAGATGGTGAGTACCGGTAAGATCCCCTACTCTGCTTCCGCCAAGGCGGCCTACCAGAACGAAGTAGACTCCCTTAATGCTAAGCTCAATGTGGCCCTTAAGAACGCCCCTCGCGAAAGACAGGCTCAGGTAATTGCAAATGCTACAGTAACGGCAAAGAAGCAGGCAAATCCCGACATGACCAATGCTGAGATCAAGAAAGCAAATCAACAGGCTCTCACAGCAGCACGAAAACAGGTGGGAGCAGAGCGCAAGCCAGTTGTCATAACAGATAGAGAATGGGAAGCTATACAAGCCGGAGCTATTAGCGAAAGCAAGCTGACACAGATTCTCAATAATGCCGACATCGACAGCCTCAGACAGCGAGCGACACCCCGTGCTACTACAACATTGAGTACCGCTAAGCAGAACAAGATTGCCTCTATGAGCGCTTCTGGTTATAGCACATCTGAGATTGCTGAAGCACTTGGCATTTCTACATCAACCGTGTCTAAATACTTGTAATGAAAGGAGTGAATTGTTCATGCAACAGCAATGCATGTTGACAACGATTGACAATCCGTTTGATCCATTTGAACAGTTTCATTCCTGGTTTCTGTTCGATGTGGAAAAAGGTTACAATACTTGCGCTTATCTTGGAAGAATTGCGCGAACTTCTGAACAGATGTCGGATGAAGAGAATGACATCGAAGTGGAACGTGCAATCGATGAAATCATTAAATACGATTTCCTGAACATCTATAAAAAGGTGAAGAAACAAGGTAATAGCAGGAAAAGTAATCAGGATTCAAGCAATAAAGCAAGCTAACAACAATTCGTATACTGTCAGAGCCTCCGCTGACAGGGCTGCCATAAGGTATAGGGGGGGGGTCGCCAAAATAGCACCCCCTCCCTTATCGCGGCGGTCTTTGAAAATTCTCTGGGGGATATTTTTGTAGAAACTTTTTATATTTTCATGGTACTAAAAAGAACTCGCAGGGTTCGTATGACGCCACAGGATCGCTTTCCTGTTTTCTCCTTTCAGATTCAGGCGTGAAACAGCTTTGCGAGTTCTTTTTAGTGTCATGAAACTGGTCTATTAGTATATTGATTCCCAACAGAACTATGTTAAAACCAAATGATATTTGAACGAGAGGAGGCGATAACTGTGGGAAAAACCAAAGTCGTTAGTTCATCAGGGACTGCCCGCAGGATGCGTCCGGCTCTGACACCTGAGGCAAGAGAAAACCAGATGATTTCTTTGGCGATGGATGTTGCGGAAGAACGGTTAAGAAATGGAACGGCATCTTCTCAGGAAATAGTTCACTTTTTAAAGCTTGGCTCATCCAGAGAGAAGTATGAGCAGGAAAAGATCGCTTTGGAGAACGAGCTTGTAAAGGCCAAAACAGAGGCAGTTGCTTCAGCAAAGGACATAAAGGAGATGTACGATCAGGCGATGGCCTCTTTCCGTAGATATAGTGGGCAGGAGGATGATGACGATGAGTATTAGAACATATTCCGAACTTTCCATGCTGAGAACATTCGAGGAGAGGTTTCGATACCTGCAGCTTAATGGTTCTGTAGGCAAGGAAACATTTGGTTTTGACAGGTTTATTAATCAGGAGTTTTATAGATCCCAGGAATGGAAGTCTGTTCGGGATTTTGTGATTCTGCGGGATGGGGGATGTGACTTGGGTATTGACGGATATGACATCTGCGGAAAAATATTTATCCATCATATGAATCCGATTCTTCCTAAGGATATTGAAACCTGTAGTGATTTCCTGCTTAATCCTGAGTACCTGATTACAACAACACTTAATACCCATAATGCTATCCATTATGGTGATGAGGAGCTGCTGGTCAGGCTTCCGCCGGAGCGAACAAGAAATGACACATGTCCCTGGAAACATTAAAGAAAGAGGAAGGATTTATGGAAAGCATACTTACATCAATCAAGAAAATGCTCGGGATCATCGAAGAGTATGAACAATTCGATACTGATTTGATTATGCATATAAACTCCGTATTCATGATTCTGAACCAGATTGGTGTAGGACCATCACGGGGTTTTTCAATCAAAGGGGAGGATGAGGTGTGGACTGACTTTATCCCAGATGATTCGCGATTGGAATTGGTAAAATCCTATATGCATCTGAAAGTGAAACTGATTTTCGACCCGCCATTAGGTTCTGCAGTTATTGAAGCTATGAACCGAATGATTAGCGAATTTGAATGGCGGCTCAGCGTTGCGGTTGATCCCGGAGATTCTAAAGGAGAGGAGGAAAATTCAAAATGAGCTTGCAACATAGCGCAAAGGGTTCCACATGGAAAGACCATAAATACATTAAGCGAGTGAACGGAACCTATTTTTACCCTAAAGGTTATAAGGGAGGTCATCAGTCGGAAAACACAAGTGGCAAAGAACTTGAAGACTGGGAAAAAACAATGTACGAAGACATTGAAGCGACCCTGAAAAAGAATCCGGGGCTGTTCGACCCATCCCAGATAACGGATGATAACTGGCAGGATTTTGGGGTGACTCTTGCCGAATTTGCAGGAGTTGATACTGACAAATTATCCAAAGAAGAAATCGAGCGTATGCGCCAGAAAGTAGCAGACCATTATGCCCAGAAAGAGCCGGAAAGCAAGCTGGATAAGGAAGACGTTGAGGCATTGGCTAATGAAGTTATCCGTGGAAACTTTGGTAACGGCACAGTCCGGAAAGATTTGCTTGGTGAAGATTATTCCGAAGTCCAGAAAAAAGTAAACGAAATCCTTAAAAAGAATAAGCCCCTTACATCAGCAAAGACGGGAACCAAAGCAGCAGATGTGAAGCATTCGGAGCTGTACCATCATGGTGTTTTGGGTCAGCGTTGGGGAGTGCGGCGTTATCAGAACAGCGATGGTACTTTGACGTCCGCAGGAAGAAGACGGCTTCAGGGGAGTGGAATATCTTCTGATGAGAACGGTCGCGTAAGTGGCGACAATAGTGGCCGCGCAAGAGGAGCTGTCCATCAAACGGTTGCAAATGATTATAAGAATGCCGGAGCTGGACTGCAGTCTGCAAGCAATGCGGCAAAGGCTGCTTCGAGCATAAGCAGCCGTGGAGCCAACCGTAAACAGGCAAAGGCGATGGACAAAATGGATTTGTCGAAAATGACGGATAAAGAGCTTCAGGCGGCAATTAACCGTCTCAATCTGGAACGAAACTACAAGTCTTTATCAACCGAGCATATCAAATCCGGTAGAGATTATGTGTCCAGTTTTCTGTCCACGACTGGCGATGTTCTCGCAATCGGTGCTTCGGCGGCAAGTATCATGATGATGATTCATCAGCTTAAGAGCTAGATGATGCCGTGGGAAGGAGAAATTCAAAATGGACAGCAGGAACGACTTACGGCACCACGGTATTCTCGGGCAGAGATGGGGGAACCGGAATGGCCCTCCTTACCCACTTGGTGGCGGTGATTATTCCCAAGCGGAAAGGAAAGCTATTTATAAGAAAAGAAAACAGCCAAACAGCATCTACAACAAGAAACATTTCGACGAGGTACTGAGGGCAGACAAAACGACACTCAGCACATTATCGTATGACCGTGACCGGACAAAAGACACCGATATGTTTTACGCCACCCATAATGTACTGGACAAGCATCAGTATAATGCCCTGTTCAACCGAAAGGTACCACAGACAATATACGACGAAAACGGAAACAGCCTCGGAACAGGGACATTTCTGAAGTATCGGATTAACAATTCCCTTAAGCATAACATAAAAGTCGCAAGCGAAGATTCCGGAGCGGAAGTTTTCAGGAGTTTGTATAAGAAAGATCGGGATTTCTACAATTTCGTTACGGATGATGAGCGGATGATGAGCGGATGCAGAGCTATTTCGTAAGCGATAAGTACAAGTTCAAAGGATACCGAGAAGCAAGAGATGTCTTGAAACGGATGAGGAATGATGATTATGTTCCGACCGCTGATGAGCTGCAGAAAGTATATAGAATGTTCAATTATGTTATCCCATATGATGGCCAGGGAGACGCACGCAAAGGCAAAGATGCCTATACACAGAGGACAAAGTTCTTCAACGCTTGTAAACAGGCGGGGTATGGGGCGGTTCTTGATACGAATGATGCAATATACGGAGGATTCAAAGCAAAATCTCCGGTAATCGTATTTGACATGGAGTCCGTCGTTCCGAAAGATGTTTACCGCACGAAAACAAGCGAGCAAAGATTTTCGCAGATGGTTCTGGTCGGAAGAAAAGCGTTGGGATTATAAAAGAAGGGAGAATAGAGCATGGCATTGTCAAACACGGCCACACCGAAGTATTACGGCCAGTTTCGAGATGCCGTAATGAAAGGCGAAATACCCGTCTGTGAGATGATATCACTGGAGATGAATCGGATTGACGATCTGATTGCGAATCCGGGTATCTGGTACGACGATAAAGCTATTGATGGCTTTATTGCCTACTGTGAAGAAGAACTGACTCTGACAGATGGCGCTGATTTGAGATTGCTCGATACTTTCAAACTTTGGGCGGAGCAGATATTTGGATGGTATTACTTTGTTGAGCGTAGCGTGTACGTTCCGAATCCTGATGGTCATGGCGGCCGCTATGTGAGAAAAAACGTAAAGCGGCGGCTCATAAACAAGCAGTATCTGATCGTAGCCAGAGGGGCGGCCAAATCTATGTATGGCTCCTGCATCCAGAATTATTTCCTAAATGTGGATACGTCAACAACCCATCAGATTACCACTGCCCCAACGATGAAACAGGCAGATGAGGTAATGTCGCCCATTCGGACTGCCATCACCAGATCCAGAGGACCATTCTTCCGGTTCCTGACGGATGGCTCTCTTCAAAATACGACTGGTTCTAAAGCGAATAGGGTGAAGCTGGCATCGACGAAAAAAGGAATCGAGAATTTTCTAACAGGTTCTCTTCTGGAAGTTCGCCCCATGAGCATCAATAAGCTTCAGGGATTGAGGCCAAAGGTATCGACGGTGGATGAATGGCTTTCCGGGGATATACGCGAAGACGTGGTTGGTGCAATCGAGCAGGGTGCATCGAAACTGGATGATTATTTGATTGTTGCAATCAGTTCGGAAGGTACGGTGCGAAACGGAAGCGGCGACACGATTAAGATGGAGCTGCTGGACATCCTGAAGGGGGATTACATCAATCCCCATGTGTCCATCTGGTATTACAGGCTGGATTCCATAGACGAAGTGGCTAATCCGGCAATGTGGATAAAGGCTAATCCAAACATCGGAAAAACAGTAAGCTATGAGACCTATCAGCTGGATGTGGAAAGAGCAGAAAAAGCACCGGCAGCCAGGAACGATATTCTGGCAAAGCGGTTTGGCATACCGATGGAAGGATACACGTATTACTTTACTTATGAGGAAACGTTACCGCATAAAAAGCGGGATTATTGGCAGCTGCCGTGTTCTCTCGGAGGGGATTTATCCCAGGGGGATGATTTCTGTTCTTTCACTTTTCTTTTCCCTTTATCAAATGGCTCTTTCGGAGTTAAGACCCGCAATTACATCACGGAGCTGACGTTGAAGAAACTTCCGGCTGCAATACGCATGAAGTATGATCAATTCATAGCAGAGGGTAGTTTGATCGTTATGCCTGGCACCGTACTGGACATGATGGAAGTCTACGAGGATTTGGATAACCATATCGCTCAGTGTGACTATGATGTACGTTGCTTCGGCTATGACCCATACAATGCGAAAGATTTCGTTGCGAGATGGGAATCCGAGAATGGTCCTTTTGGTATAGAAAAGGTTATCCAGGGAGCTAAAACGGAATCGGTGCCGTTAGGTGAGCTGAAGAAGCTTTCTGAAGAAAGGATGCTTCTGTTTGATGAAGAACTTATGACATTTGCAATGGGGAACTGCATTGTTATGGAAGACACGAACGGAAACAGAAAGCTGCTTAAGAAACGGTACGATGCCAAGATTGACGCTGTTGCCGCAATGATGGATGCGTTTGTAGCTTATAAGCTGAACAGAGAGGCATTTGATTAGGAATTGCGAAAGCGGTTCTTTTTTTTATTGGAGGAAAATTCAAAATGGAGATTTCAATGGGAGCCAGGCTGAAACATGCCTGGAATGCTTTCTTTAATAAAGATCCTACAAGAAATTACAGGGACATTGGCGTCGGATATTCTTTCCGCCCGGATAGGATGCGGTTTTCAAGGGGTAATGAACGATCCATTGTGACATCGGTTTATAACCGGATTGCGATGGATGTGGCCGCAGTGGATATGTTCCATGTACGTTTGGACGAGAATAACCGCTTTCTTGCGACGCTCGATTCCGGGCTGAATAATTGCCTTACAGTTGAAGCCAATGCAGATCAGACTGGGCGGGCATTTCTTCAGGATGTTGTCATGTCTATGATGGATGAGGGGTGCGTGGCCATTGTCCCGACGGACACGGATGATGATCCGGGAGATGGGATTCCTGGCTCTTTTGACATCGATGCTATGCGGACGGGACAGATTTTGGAGTGGTATCCGCAGCATGTCCGCGTCCGGGTCTATAACGAACGGACAGGCCAGAAAGAAGATATTCTTATGGCAAAGCAGTCGGTGGCAATTATTGAGAATCCGCTTTATGCGGTTATCAACGAACCGAATTCCACGATGCAGCGCCTGATCAGGAAGCTGAATCTGTTAGATGTGATTGACGAACAGAACGGCTCCGGGAAATTGGATTTGATTATCCAGCTTCCTTATATTATCAAGACCGAAGCGAGGCGTCGGCAGGCCGAGAGCCGGCGCAAGGATATAGAGGATCAATTACGGGGATCGAAGTATGGGATTGCTTATACCGATGGTACGGAGCATATCACGCAGCTGAATCGACCCGTCGAGAACAATCTGATGTCCCAGATTGAATACCTGACGAGTATGCTGTACAGCCAGTTAGGAATCACTCAGGGGATTTTGGATGGTACTGCGGACGAGAAGACGATGCTCAACTACTACAATCGGACGATTGAACCTATCCTGTCAGCAATCGCTGACGAAATGAAACGGAAGTTTCTCACTAAGACCGCTCGGTCTCAGCGGCAGTCAATCGAATTCTTCAGAGATCCGTTCAAGCTTGTTCCTGTATCTGAAATTTCTGAGATCGCAGACAAGTTCACTAGAAACGAGATTATGACATCCAACGAGATCCGGCAGGTTATCGGCATGAAGCCGTCGGACGATCCGAAAGCCGATGAATTGCGCAATAAGAACCTGAGCGAATCGGCCGCGGATAAGGAAAGTCCTGCGGATGCCACACCTGAAGAAACAGTAGAAGAAAACAACCAGACATAGAAGGAGGAAAATTCAAAATGAAGAAATTCGACTTTAGTGGCTGGGCTACCCGGAATAACCTGAAATGCTCTGATGGGAGAACCATCCTGAAGGATGCATTCAAGGATAACGATGGGCAGACGGTTCCACTCGTATGGAACCACCAGCACAATGGACCGTTTAATGTTCTCGGACATGCATTGTTGGAGAACCGTGCAGACGGCGTATATGCATACTGCACATTCAACGATACCGAGCAGGGTAGGAACGCAAAGCTTCTGGTGGAACACGGAGATGTTTCAGCGTTATCCATCTTTGCGAATCAGCTTCGTGAGCGTGCGTCCAATGTACTCCACGGTGCTATTCGGGAAGTCAGCCTCGTACTGGCGGGAGCAAATCCTGGGGCGTTCATCGATACGGTAGCGCTTTCTCATGGTGACGATGCGGATGGTGAGGCGATTATCTACACCGGAGAACCGATCAGCCTCTATCATTCCGACACCAAGAAAGAGGACGAAGACGGTGGCAGTGATAATCCGGATGATAAAGATAAAAATCCGAATAAGAAGGATGGCGAAGATGATGAGACCATCGAGGACGTCATCAAAACTTTCAACAAAAAACAGAAAGATGTTTTCTATGCTGTTGTTGGGGAGATTATGTCCCAGAAGGATGTCCCCGATGACAAGAAAAAAGAGGAAGAGAAAAAAGGAGGTAATGAGACCATGAAACATAACGTATTCGATCAGAAGCAGGCGAGAACGGATATCCTGAGCCATGCCGATGGGGAAGCGATTATTTCCCTGGCAAAGAACAACCAGGTGGGGAGCCTGCAGACTGCACTCCAGATCTATGCCGACGAGAATAACCTCACGCTTCAGCATGATGCTACAAGCAGCGGGTTTGTACAGACCGGTGACGGAAATGTCACCCTGTTGTTCCCCGAGTACAAGGATGTGAGACCCGGCGCTCCGGAGCTGATTACCAGTGACCAGGGGTGGATTTCCGTTGTCATGAGGAAAGTGCACAAGAGCCCCATTTCCAGAATCAGGACTGGGCAGGTGGACATCCGCAATATCGATGCCCTGAGGGCAAAGGGATACGAGAAAGGCAAGGAGAAGAAGCTGACCGGAAACTTCAAGCTGGTCAGAAGAACCACCGACCCCCAGACGGTGTATGTAAAGAACGCCCTGCATAGAGATGACATCGTGGATATCACGGATCTCGACTATGTGCAGTACCTGTACAACATCGACAGGATGATGCTGAACGAAGAACTGGCCACGGCAATCATGCTGGGAGACGGCCGCGATGAGGGCGATGCGGATAAGATTTCGCCGGAGCACATCAGACCTATCTGGCTCGATGACGATCTGTATACTCTGCACGTGGATCTGGACGTGGAAGCAGCGAAGAAAGAGCTTCAGGGGACGAACACCGGGGTAAGTTTCGGACTCAACTACATCCTGGCCGAGGCACTCATCAATACCGTCCTGTATGCAAGAGAAAAGTACAAGGGCACCGGCACCCCCGATTTCTTCTGCACGCCCCATATGCTGAATGTCATGCTGCTGGCAAGAGATATGAACGGAAGACGGATTTATTCGTCTAAGGCGGAGCTGGCCTCTTCCTTGAATGTGGGAGAGATTGTGACGGCAGAACAGTTCGAGGGAAAGACCCGGACCACGTCCGAAAACAAGACGAAGAAATTGCTGGGTATCATCGCGAATCTGGCAGACTATTCCCTGGGTGCGACTAAGGGTGGCGAAGTAACTCACTTCACCCAGTTCGACATTGATTTTAACCAGGAGAAGTCCCTGCTGGAGACCAGATGCTCCGGCGCACTGACCAGGGTGTATTCTGCCATCGCCATTGAGGAGCCGGTAGAGGAGCAGGGATAAAGATCGGAGGAGAAATTCAAAATGGCAAAGTTTTATGGAAAAATCGGCTACGCTGAGACGGTGGAAACGAAGCCGGGCGTATGGAGACCGAAGATAACTGAAAAACCGTATTTCGGGGATTTGATTCGGAATTCGCGCCAGTACGAATCTGCCGGGCAGGTGAATGACAATCTTAATATCGCCAACGAAATCAGCATTGTAGCCGATCCATATGCCAGGCAGAATTTTCACTCCATGCGGTACGTTGAGTTTATGGGGGCGAAATGGAAGATCGCAAGAGTGGAAGTCCAGTACCCCAGGCTGATATTGACGATAGGGGGTGTGTATAACGGTGGCAAAACCGAGGGAAAAGCTACAGGAGCTGTTTGAGGGGATTCTTGGAAACTGCAACGTATATTTTCAGCCCCCTGAGTCGAAGAGCCTCGACTATCCATGTATCGTATATGAACGGAGCGGCATCCGTGCCGATTCAGCAAACAACAAGATATACCGTAAACATAATCAGTATACGGTAACATACATCGACGAAGACCCGGATTCCGAGATTCCTGGCAAGCTGCTGGAATTGGGATATTGCAAGCTTGACACCCATTTCGAGGCAGATAATCTCAATCACGATGTCTTCACACTATATTTTTAAGGAGGTAGCAATTCATGAGTAAAATTAAGTGGGACGAAGTCGGTAAGCGTCTCTATGAAACTGGCGTGGATCATGGCGTTCTTTACCCCGCCGTAAAGGCATCTTATCCGAAAGGCGTAGCCTGGGACGGTCTGATCAATGTAAACGAGAGCCCTTCCGGGGCAGAGTCGACACCGCAGTATGCGGATAACATTGAATACCTGAATCTGGTTTCCGCTGAGAAGTTTGCGGCGACCATCGAGGCATACTTCTCTCCCGTGGAATTTGATGAATGCGACGGTTCAGCGGAAGTGGCCCCCGGAGTAAATATCGGTCAGCAGACAAGAAAGATGTTTGGATTATCTTATCGGACTCTGATCGGCAACGATGTGGATGACACGGACTACGGTTATAAGATCCATCTGGTGTACAACGGGAAAGCGGCACCGTCGGAGAGAGCCCGCAATACCGTGAATGAGAGCCCGGAGGCTGTTCAGCTCAGCTGGTCAGTGTCCACCACACCGGTAGTGATTAACATGATCAATCCGAAGACTGGAAAGGTCTACAAACCGACAGCACATTTACAGATTGATTCCACAAGGGTCGATCCGGAGAAGCTGGCGGCATTTGAGGAAATCCTTTATGGAAAGGACGGCGAATTTTCTGTAACTACCGATACCGATTTCAGCTCTGGAAAGAAATATTATGAGCTGGTGGACGGCGAGTATGCAGAAACTTCCGATACGGCTTTTGACAGTGCCAAAACCTACTATGAGGCGACAGCGGAACCCGTCGAGGCACGGCTGCCTCTGCCGGATGAGGTAATTCGGTTCTTCAATGAGGCAGGTTAAGATCGTAACAGCAAACTGAATAACGAAACATGTATAACGGGGCTGCTCACAGATAGATGAAGTGCGGCTCCGTTTTTTATGTGCAAATGGAAAGGAGAAAATTATGTTAAAGAAAACCCATACCTACTATGATTTCGATGGCCAGCAGAGGACGGAGGATTTTTATTTCAACCTGACGGAGGCCGAGCTGACGGAGCTTGAATATTCCATGAACGGCGGGTTGTCCCAGCTGCTGGAGAAGATCATCAAGGAGGATGACCAGAAACAGATTATCGAGTATTTCAAGAAGATCGTGATCATGGCCTATGGTGTAAAGAGCCTGGACGGCAGACAGTTCGTTAAGAACGATAAGGTTCGCGAGGAATTCGCTTCCACCATTGCATATTCCGACATCTTCATGGAATTGGCCCACGATGCGAATAAGGCTGCGGAGTTCGTCAACGGGATTATGCCCAAAACAAAAGCTAAGGCTGGGCAGAACATCACCGCGCTTCCCGGCCAGGCGCCCATAGCAGGGGTCACTCCGCCTACCGCTTAAGTCTATGAAGGAGGGTGATTGGAGAAATGCTTAAGATTACGATACCCGGTCAGGAATTCTGGGACGAAGGAAAAGAGGAATTCGTCAGTACCAAAGGCACAACTCTGCAGCTTGAGCATTCTCTGGTCTCCCTTTCAAAATGGGAATCCAAATGGCATAAGCCGTTCCTTGGAAAAGGGGATAAAACGGTGGAGGAAACGGTGGACTATATACGCTGCATGACATTGACACAGAATGTTGACCCATCGGTCTATGGTTTTATTACCAATGAAATAATGGGTCAGGTTTCTGATTACATTGACGATTCGATGACGGCGACCTGGTTCTCGAAAGAGGAGAAGGGAAACACCAGTCAGGAAGCGGTCACGGCGGAGTTGATTTATTACTGGATGATTGCTCTTAATATTCCGTTCGAGTGTCAGAAATGGCATCTGAACAGGCTCCTGACGCTGATAAGGGTCTGCAACGTGAAGAATGCGCCTCCGGAGAAACTTTCCCAGAAAGAGATTACCAAGAGGACTGCGGCGATAAATGCTGCCAGAAGAAAAGCACATAAATCAAAAGGGAGGAAATAGGTTATGAAATTGGTGGAATCTATTTTAAGTCGGAACCCCTGCTATACAGCAGGAAAGAAAATCAAAGTAACCGGACTGATGCTTCATTCCGTAGGTTGTCCACAGCCAAAAGCATCAACGTTCATCAACAGTTGGAACAGTCCGTCTCACAACAATTCCTGTGTCCACGGGTTCATCGATGGAAATGACGGGACCGTATATCAGACACTGCCCTGGGATCATCGGGGATGGCATTGTGGAAGCGGCTCCAAAGGGAGCGGGAACAACAGCCATATCGGCGTAGAGATGTGCGAGCCGGCCTGCATCAAGTATACGGGCGGGGCAAATTTTACCTGCGCTGATCCGAATGCCGCCAAAGCCGTGGCAAAGCGTACCTATGAGGCTGCCGTGGAACTATTCGCCATGCTCTGCAAAAAGTTTGGTCTTGACCCGTTGGCGGATGGGGTGGTGATTTCCCATAAGGAAGGCCATGACCGGGGGATTGCTTCAAATCATGGAGACCCGGAACATCTGTGGTCACAGCTCGGAACCGGATATACAATGGACGGTTTTCGTAAAGCGGTAAAAGATGCGATGGGCGCTGCAGTTTCGGAAACCGTAGAGGGCGGAACCAAGATTATGGGAGCTGCATTGGCGACAGTTGAGCAGATGGCTTCCTATATCAAGGGGAAGAACCCGGATGTGCCACAATCTGTGGTTGACATGATTCCGTTCTATTTATCCGAGGGACAAGCGGAGGGTGTCCGTGGGGATGTCGCGTTTGCCCAGTCGTGTCTGGAAACGGGTAATTTCGGATTTTCCGGATCGGCGGTGACTCTTGACCAGAACAATTTCTGTGGCATGGGAGTGACTGCCAACGGTATGAAAGGAAATTCCTTTGACACGCCGCAGATGGGAATCCGTGCGCAGATTCAGCATTTGAAAGCCTATGCTTCGATGGAGCCATTGAACGAAGATTGCATCGATTCCCGATTCCAGTATGTTAAGCGTGGATGCGCAGAGTATGTGGAATGGCTTGGGCAGCAGGAGAACCCGCAGGGGGCCGGATGGGCAGCCGGTGGCGGATATGGAGGGAAAATCTTAACTATCCTTAACGGCATCCTTTCTGTAACAGAAGGAACATCGCCTGCCGAACAGCCTGAACCCGAAGTGTGGTATCGGGTGCGAAAGACCTGGGACGATGCTGCCTCTCAGAAGGGGGCATTCAAGGTTATGGAATATGCAAAGGCATGTGCGGATGAGAACTCTGGCTATAGCGTGTTCGATGAAAACGGACGGACTTTATATTCATCGGCAGGTTCTTTTGAACCGTTTTTGGTAAAGGTAAATACTTCCTATCTGAACATCAGAAAGGGTCCGGGAACTAATCATTCCAAGACAGGGAAGTACACTGGAATCGGAGTCTTTACGATTGTAGAAGTACAGCCCGGGGAGGGATCGGATTCTGGATGGGGGCTTTTGAAGTCCTATGCGGATGACAGAGACGGATGGATTTCTTTGGATATTACAGAAAGGGTGTAGATCATGAGCGGCATAACGTTCCGGCATAAAGGTGACTTCTCCAAAACGGAGAAGTTTTTAAATTCTCTTTTGAAGCTGGATTATCTCAACGTGCTGGAGCGTTATGGGCAGGCGGGGGTTGCGGCTCTCGCCTCTGCAACGCCAAAGGATAGTGGTTTGACAGCTGATTCCTGGGACTATGAGATAACCCATGACGGAAAAGAAACAACAATCGCATTCACCAATTCCAATATAAGCAATGGTGTGAATATTGCAATCATTTTACAGTATGGGCATGGAACAAAAGGTGGCGGATACGTGGCAGGAAGAGATTACATCAATCCGGCCATACAGCCAATTTTCGATAAGATGGCGAATGAAGCTTGGAGGGAGGTAACGAATCTATGAGTAAGTCTGTAGAAAAACGCATTGTCGAGATGCGGTTTGACAATCAGCAGTTCGAGAAGGGCGTACAGACTACTATGGGTACGCTCGACAAGCTTAAACATTCCCTGAAGCTCGACGGAGCGACAAAGGGTCTCGAAGATGTTGATAAAGCGGTAAAAGGGATTAACATATCAGGGCTGAGCAGTGCGGTGGAAACTGTTAAGAGCAGGTTCTCGGCGCTTGAAGTGGTCGCAATCACAGCGTTGGCGAATATCACAAACTCGGTGGTCAACGCCGGAAAGAAGCTCGTGGATTCGTTTACTCTTGAACCGATTCATCAGGGATTTGCGGAGTATGAACTCAAAATGGGGTCCGTGCAAACTATCATGGCAAGTACGGGGGCGGATATCAAGACAGTAAATGGCTACCTTGAAGAACTGAATACCTATTCGGATAAAACCATTTATTCGTTTTCTGATATGACTTCGAGCATTGGAAAATTTACAAATGCAGGAGTTTCTCTTGATGATGCGGTAAAGGCGATTAAGGGTATCAGTAATGAAGCGGCGGTTTCAGGAGCAAATGCGAACGAAGCTTCAAGGGCTATGTACAATTTTGCCCAGGCGTTATCTTCAGGAGCGGTCAAGCTGATAGACTGGAAGTCCATTGAAAATGCTAACATGGCTACTGTGGAGTTCAAACAGTCATTGTTGGACACAGCCCTTGCAATGGGAACCGTTGTCAAAGTCGGCGATAAATATCAGTCAACAACAACGGATGCGCAGGGGAAGATATCTGACTTGTTCACAGCAACGAGCATGTTTAATGATTCTCTTTCCTCGCAATGGATGACCACTGATGTTCTTGTACAGACGTTGGGTAATTATGCAACGGATGTGCGGGAAATGACCGCTGCGGAGAAGAAGGCATATGAGGAAAAACTCCGGGGTATCGGATATACCGAAGAGCAGATTAAGGCTATCGAAGAGCTTGGGCAGAAAGCATTTGACTCAGCACAGGATGTAAAAACATTCAGCCAGCTGATGGATACGCTGAAAGAAGCAGCAGGTTCCGGATGGGCGCAGACATTTGAGATTTTATTTGGCGATTTGGAAGAGGCCAAAGTATTATGGACTTCTGTAAGCCAGGTTGTCGGCGGATTCATCGACCAATCATCGAAAGCCAGGAACGATATGCTCCAGGGTTGGAAAGATTTGGGCGGGAGGCAAGCTCTTATCGAGTCCGTTCAAAATGCATTCAGTGGCCTGATGAGTGTAGTTAAACCGGTTGGTGAGGCGTTCCGTGAAATTTTTCCAGCAACAACATCGGAACAGCTTATAAACCTTACCAAAGGTCTAAAAGAGTTTACATCGCATTTGAAATTAAGCGATAAAGATTCCCAAAACCTGAAAAATACTTTCAAGGGTCTGTTCGCGGTTTTGGATCTTGTGAAACAGGGAATTGGAGCGCTCGTTAAAGCAGTATTTCCGATGACAAAAGGGCTTGGAAGTCTCGGCTCAGGGGTTTTGAGCGTAACCGGAAAAATCGGGGAATGGCTTGTATCCCTGGACCAAGCAGCAAAGAAGAGCGATGTTTTTAACCAGACAATACAGAAATTCCACGATAAAGTCAGTCCAATCCTCAAATCGGTAAAAGGGCATATCGATGGCACTGTTGTGGCAATCAAGAAATTTGCAGAAACGCATTTCAATGTTCCGGATACATCGGGACTTATGAGCGTGGCAGATAAACTGAAAGCAAGAATCGAGCCGTTCAAAAAAATAGGTGAAGTCGCAAAGGAAGCGATGGGAAAATTGGTTGACGCATTCAAGGCATCAGCTCCTGTTCTGGCGAATCTGGGTGGAATCATTGTCGATGCTCTCGGAAAAGTAATTGACGGAATTATGAAAGCATTGCGCGGCGAAGGATTTGATTCGCTGATTGACCTATTGAACGGGGGTATTGTCACCGGTATTGGTGTAGGCATCATGAAATTCATCAAGAACCTTACCGGATTAGAAAGCACTGCTGATGATGCTATTGGCGGGTTTGCTGGTATTATAGAGGGATTCAAAGGCGCTATCAATGGAGCAAAAGAAACCCTTGCGGATTTCCAGGCAAGTCTGAAAGCGGATATACTGATGAAGATTGCCGGTTCCATTGCGGTTCTTGCCGGTTCACTTTTGGTGTTGTCATTGATCGATTCGGATAAACTGGGAGGGGCATTAGCTTCTATCAGCATCCTCTTTGCCGAATTGGCCGCATCTATGGCGTTGTTTGATAAAACATTGAGCGGGCAGAAAGGTCTGAATAAGTTTGGGATGGCGATGATTGAAATGTCAGCTGCTATTCTTGTGCTTGCGTCAGCTCTTAAGAAGATTGCGAGTATCGATTCGGATAAATTGGCCGGAGCTCTTGTCGGTATAACAGTTCTGATCGGAGAGATGGTGGCGGCTTCCTTGGCACTTTCAAAATGGGGCGGGAAGATAAAGACAAGTGCGGTCTCAATGATACTGTTTGCCGAAGCAATTAATATTCTGGCAAATGCTGTCGGGAAACTGGGAGCGCTAGATACAGATAAGCTGACAAAAGGGCTTGTTGGTGTCGGCGTACTCATGGCGGAGCTTGCCGCATTCATGGTTGCTTCAAAGTTTGGAAATTTCAAAGCGACACAGGGACTTGCAATCATTGAATTGTCGGCGGCACTTCTGATTTTGGAAAAGTCGGTTTCTGGTTTCGGGTCGATGGACATTGAAACAATAAAGAAAGGGCTGACTGGTGTCGGTGTTATCCTTGCAGAAGTGGCAGGCTTCTCGGTAATTGCTGGAAAAGCGAAACATATTCTTTCCAGTGCAACGGCTTTGACCGTTATCGGAGCAGCCATGTTGATATTTGGGAAAGCGATTAAAGATATCGGGTCGCTGTCCATTGAAACGATTGGAAAAGGATTAATTGGAATTGGCGGTGCATTGGCTGCCGTAGCAGTAGCTGTAAACCTTATGCCTAAGAACATGGTCGGCATTGGGCTTGGACTGCTCGAAGTCGCAGCGGCGCTTAAAATCATCGGCAGTGTTATTCAGGATGCCGGCGGAATGAAATGGGAAGAGATTGGAAAAGGCATGGTTGTTCTCGCCGGTTCCATGACGATTCTGGCAGTAGCGCTCAATGCTATGAAGGGGACTCTCGGGGGAGCATCAGCAATGTTGGTTATGTCAGCGGCGCTTGCTGTCTTTACTCCGGTATTGAAATCCCTTGGCTCGATGAGTTTGGCAGAGATTGGAAAAGGGCTTCTGGCTCTGGCTGGAGCATTTACGGTTTTGGGTATTGCTGGGGCAGTGCTCGGGCCTATGGTTCCTGCAATTCTTGGTTTATCCGGGGCGTTAGCATTGCTTGGTGTAGCAGTCGCAGCTTGCGGCGTTGGAATATTGGCATTCTCAGCGGGGCTGGCTTCTCTGGCGGTTTCCGGTGTGGCTGGAGTAACAGCATTGGTGGCCGCCTTAGAAATTCTGATTGTCGGCGTGCTCGGGATTATTGCAAACAGTGCTACGGCTATTGCCGGGGCGGTGAAAGCGATTATTCTTGCGATAGTGGATGTGATAGTCGAATGCGCTCCACCGATTGCGGAGGGCGTACTTACATTGATCGAGGAGGTACTGAAATCCTTAGCGGAGCATGGACCTAACATAGTGACTTATCTGATGGACTTCCTGATTGGGGTCATCAACGCGATTGCGGCGAGGCTTCCAGAACTGATTAAAGCAGCTGTGAACTTGATCGGTGCGTTCTTTAAGGGCGTTGTGGATGCCTTGAAAGGGATTGACACCAACGTTCTTTTGGAAGGCATTGTTGGTATCGGTTTGCTTTCGGCTATTATGCTTGCGCTTTCTGCCGTTGCGGGTCTGATACCCGGGGCTATGGCGGGCGTTCTTGGTATGGGAGTAGTGATTGCCGAGATGGCTTTGGTTCTCGCTGCCGTTGGAGCATTGGCGCAGCTTCCAGGCCTGAAGTGGCTGATTGGAGAAGGAGGGGATTTATTACAAG
Organism: Clostridia bacterium; assembly: GCA_910575245.1. Lineage (GTDB taxonomy): Bacteria > Bacillota > Clostridia > Lachnospirales > Lachnospiraceae > UBA3282. Next base: position 360,542 of record CAJTEN010000002.1, read on the forward strand.
GCGTAGGTACGGCTATTGGGAAATTTGTCGGGGGTATTGTCGGAGGATTTTTGGGCGGCATCTCGGCACAGTTCCCACAGATTGGTCAGGACTTGACTGATTTTATGTCTAATGCCCAGGGATTCATCGAAGGAGCAAAGAAGATTGACCCGGCTATGCTACAGGGCGTCAATGCTCTTGCACAGACGATTCTGCTTTTGACAGCAGCAAATATTTTGGACGGGCTGACCAAATGGTTTACCGGAGGAACCAGCCTTGTAAAGTTTGGCGAGGAACTGGCGGAATTCGGGCCATATTTCAAGAAATATTCCGATGAGATTGCCGGCATCAATCCGGAAGTGATAACTGCTTCTTCTAACGCAGCGCTTGCTCTGGCTGAGATGGCGTCGAAACTGCCTAACAGCGGAGGGCTTGCTGGCAAGATATTTGGAGAGAATAACCTGTCTGATTTCGGGGCAGAGCTGGAGAAATTCGGCCCACACATCAAGAAATACGGGGATCAGGTAAGAGGGCTTGATGCAGGGGCGGTAAAAGCATCTGCGGAAGCGGCTCAATTACTGGCCGACATGGCGGCAACTTTACCTAATTCCGGCGGCTTAGCTGCACTGATTATGGGCGACAATACTCTTTCAGAGTTCGGCGAGGAGCTGGAGAAATTCGGCCCGCATATCTCAAAGTATGCGAAAGACGTGAATGGAGTCAATCCGGCTGCAGTGAAAGCATCCGCCCAAGCTGCACAGGTGTTATCAGATATGGCGGCAACTTTACCTAATTCCGGCGGCTTAGCTGCACTGATTATGGGCGACAATACTCTTTCAGAGTTCGGCGAGGAGCTGGAGAAATTCGGCCCACACATAGCCAAGTATGCTCAGGATGTGGCGGGTGTACAGCCGACAGTGGTCACGGCATCAGCCAATGCGGCGAAAGCGCTTAGCGAACTGGCGAACAATCTGCCGAATACGGGCGGTCTCGTAAGTTGGTTTACAGGTGACAACGATATTGGGAAGTTTGGACAGAGCCTAGAGAAATTTGGGCAGTCATTTGCCGGTTATTATAATTCTATTTCCGGCATCAACACCTCGCTGCTTGACAGTGTGATTTCCGAGCTTCATGCGCTGGTGGATTTAGCGAATGGCATAACAAGCGTAGACACCTCAGGGTTGACCAGATTTGCAAAAGACCTGACTACTATGGGAAACAACGGTATCGATGGATTCATTCAGGCGTTTACAGATGCCAATGCAAAAGTACAGAAGAGCGTTACAGATATGCTTGATACCGTTATATCCACGATGCAGTCCCAGACAGGAACTTTGACTTCGGCTGGAACTACGGCAGGGCAGAGTCTGGGAACAGGCGTTACCGATGGAATTGCTTCCAAAAAAGCGGTGATATTGCTGACTGCTTCTGCAGTATGCCAGGCGTTGGTTCAGACGATGCAGACGGGTTTACCGAGCAACACGTTCAATACGATTGGACAGAACAATGTCATGCAGCCGCTTATCAACGGCATGAGCGCAAAGAGGGCACTGTTACTGAGCACGGCCAAGAATTACTGTACGGCATTGATACAGCAGTTCAGGACGGGCTTACCGAGTAATACGTTCAGCACGATTGGACAGAACGTAATCCAAGGAATCATCAATGGAATGAGCTCAAAGAGGGGGCTGTTGTTGAGTACGGCGAGAAACCTTTGCACCTCGCTGATACAGCAGTTCAGGACTTCTCTGCCGAGTAATACGTTCAATACGATTGGACAGAACGTAATCCAGGCTTTAATTAACGGCATGAATGCGAAAAAATCGTCGCTTCTTACAACGGCAAGGAATCTCTGCACAGCGCTGGTTTCCAAGTTCAAAGCTGAGTTACCGAACAGCACGTTCAATACGATTGGGCAGAATATTGTTCAGGCACTGGCGAACGGAATCAGCAGTAAGAAAAATGCTGCAGTTGATGCGGCAAAAGATGTGTGTACTGCTGTCAAGAACGCCTTTAGTAACAACCTGACAAGTGGTGATCTTAGACCGGTTGGCGCGAATGCTGCTCAGGGATTAGCAGATGGAATCAGAAGTAAGATTGATGAGATTGCGGACGCGGCGATTGATGCGGCAAAGAAAGCAGTTGCAGCAGCGAAAAAAGAGCTTGACGAGCATTCTCCATCGAAAGTGTTCTTTAAGATTGGTGAGAATGTGGATCTGGGAATGGTAAACGGCATCCGTGCTTATCTTGGGCGTATCGGTGATGCCGGGACGTCTATGGGCAGGGAAGCTATCGATTCCATGAAATCGGCGATTGCGCATGTGTCCGATATCGTAAATGGAGAAATGGATGCCGAGCCGACAATAAGGCCTGTTCTGGATCTGTCCAATGTTCAAAATGGAGTAGGAAAAATCAATTCCCTGTTCTCTAAAGGGTTGGATATGTCTGTCTCGTATAACAAGGCGGTGGAGGCATCGAGAAGCAGAAAGGCAGAATCGTCGCCCAGCATTGAAAATCCTAGCAACTATCAACAGCCTGCACCGAATACTTTCAGTTTCGTGCAGAACAACTATTCACCTAAGTCACTGTCGAGGTCTGAAATCTATCGGCAGACGAACAATCAGTTTTCTGCGTTCAGAAAGGCGGTGAATCCTACGTGATAAAATCAGTAACCATTACAAATTACCTTGGGGAGTCGGTCAAGATCACTTTAGCGGAAGATGATCCCGAGCATGGGATGATAATTTCCAGCATAACTGGTCTTGGCCCTCCAAAGGCCAACGTGAGCATGACGGATTTGGCAACGATGGATGGATCTTTGTTCAATTCGGCAAGGGTAGAAAAAAGGAACATTACGATTCATATGTTCTTTACTTTTGCCCCAACCATTGAAGATGCGAGGCATAACACCTATAAATACTTTCCTATCAAGAAAAATTTGAAGTTTCTTATTGAAACCGATAACAGGATTGTCGAAACGGACGGCGTTGTCGAAACAAATGAGCCTGATATATTCAGCAAACAGGAATCGAACCAGATATCATTGATTTGTTCAGATCCTTATCTGTATTCTGCGGGGGAGAACGGAACAAACGTAACCGTATTTTTTGGAATTGAGCCGCTGTTTGAATTTGTATTTTCAAATGAGTCTTTGACCGAGCCACTTTTGGAGTTCGGTTCGATTGAAAATGAGACTGAGAAGACTATTTACTACGACGGCGATTCCGAAATCGGTGTGACCATAACTATTCATGCGATTGGCGATGCCGGTAATATAACGATCTACAATACTGGAACTCGTGAAGTGATGAAGATTTACAACAGCAAAATAGCGGCTTTAACCGGATCTGGAATTATCGCTGGTGACGATATCATCATCTCAACGGTAAGAGGAAATAAATATATAAGCCTGCTCCGGGAAGGTATTTATACCAATATCCTGAATGCCTTGGATAAAGAATCCGACTGGTTCCAGCTTACAAAGGGCGATAATATATTTGCCTATACGGCAGACGAGGGGGCTGAGAATCTTCAGTTTAAAATCGAGAACAGAATCATCTATGAGGGGGTTTGAAGATGGAATTATTTATCATCGATAACGAGTTCAGAAGCTTGTACAATATCGACGTCTTTGAATCCTTTATTTGGACTGAACGGTACAATGGGTATGGAAACTTCGAGTTTTATACGCCGGTCAGCGACACTATGATGGGTATTATTGCCACGATTCAGGAGAAAATGGAGGCTAAACTCGATTGTTATGTTTGGCTGAAAGAATCCGCATCTGCAATGGTTATAGAAGATATTGAAATCTCAACCGATACCGAAACAGGAAGTCATTTGATTGTTTCAGGAAGAGGTCTCGAATCTTTGCTTGAGCGGAGAATCGTGTGGGAACAGACATCCGTAAGAGGAAAAATTCAAACGGGAGTCAAGAAACTTTTGGACGATGCCATCATCAACCCGAAGCTGTCTGATAGAAAGGTTCCGGGATTCAGGTTTGTAGAGTCGAAAGACCCTTATATTATAAATCTGACCCACAGGGCTCAGTATACAGGTGATAATCTCTACGATGTTGTGCTTAAAATCTGTGACACATATCAGCTCGGGTTTGATGTATCCATGACGGCAGACGGGCATTTCGAGTTCTGCCTTATTCATGGACAGGATCGGTCCTACGAGCAGGATAACAATCCCTACGTTATATTTTCACCAAAATACGAGAACATCGTAAACAGCAACTATTTGGAGTCTGGGAAGACTTTGAAGAATGTTACGCTCGTGGCGGGAGAGGGCGAGGGAAGTGCGAGAAAGAAAAGAATTGTCGGTGGAGGGACTGGCCTATCCAGGAGAGAACTTTACACCGATGCAAGAGACATCCAGTCGGATGAGTATTCGGATCAACTGAATGAAGACCGGGAGGCTTTGAATAAATGGCAAGAATTGCTGGAAGAAAACGAACGGGGTCTGGCCGAGGCGATATCTGAGTTTAATTCCACGACAACGGATTATAATAAGACGAAGTCTGACTACATATCTTTCAAATCCGATTACGAAGCCAGAATATCCGCCCTTAACCAGCGGATTTCCTACTATAATACCCAGATAACCAATTACGGGAATTCATTAACCGCTGCTCAAAAGAACCAACTGGCATCAAGAAACAGTTATAAGGCTCAGTCTGATGACTATGCCAATCTGATAAGTGGATGCAGCGACAAGATCAGTGATTACAATAGCAAAATCAGCAATGAGCGGGCAATGAGATATACTCAGCTCGTTCAGTATGAAGAAGCGATTGATAGTCAGGAAGATGCAAAAAAGCAATACGAAGACGCCAAGAAAGATGTTGACTCTAAAAAAGAGGAGATTGAAAAAGTACTTCCCAATTACGAGTCTCAACTAAAAGATTACGAGGATATGATATCCAAGTATGAAGGTGTCGTAGAAAGCAACCAGAAAACTTTGGACGATGAAACGAAAGAGTACAATGGAACTACGGCTGAATACAACAAAATAAAATCGACATACGAGTCGAACAAAGCCACGTATGAGGCTAATATTGCAACCTGTAAGCAAAAGATAGCGGAGTATGAGGCTAAGATTGTGGCTGACCAGAAAGAGATCGATGAACTGATGGACGCTCTGCTGGATCAGCGTGGCGCTGAAGAGTTGGCAGAAAATGTCTATATGAAGGCATTTACTGGAGAAATCGAGGCAAGGAAGACCTTTGTATATGGCAAGGATTTTGTCAAAGGCGATCTTGTTCAGATTGTAAATGAATATGGCATGGAATCTAAAGTCCGAGTTTCAGAAATAATGAGAGTTCAGGATACAAACGGCTATAGCATGTATCCTACTTTCCAAGTATTAGAATAACGAAAGGAGGGAAACAGAATATGGTGACAAGTGGTTTTTACGATTCGTTAAACCATGATAGACGCTATAGCTCTATACAGTTCGGAAGTATCTTTGACGGTGTTATCCAGGATGGCGTATTCCAGCATGTTGGCTCCAGGCTGATGGTAAGTCAGAACAGCGGAATGATGATCAGTGTCGGGACAGGCCGCGCCTGGTTTAACCACACTTGGACTTATAACGACTCGATTCTTCCGCTTACGGTACCGCAGTCAGAAGTGATTCTTGACCGTGTTGACGCCGTTGTCTTGGAAGTGGATGCCCGCGAAGAAGGAAGAATCAACGCAATCAAAATCGTTAAAGGGACACCGACCTCGAAGAATGCTAAGCCGCCGGCGATGCTCAAAGAGAAGAACCGTTGGCAGTATCCATTAGCTTATATCAAAGTTGCCGCAGGAGTGACTTCCATTCGTACTGCTGATATCACCAACAAGGTCGGAACCAGTGACTGTCCGTTTGTTACGGCACCGCTTGATAAGATGAGCATTGACGATCTTGTTAAACAATGGGCGGATCAGTGGCGGGTCTTCTATGAGAACGAAACTGCTGATATGAACAAAACAAATGCCTTTTGGAAAGAGCAGTGGCGTATCTGGTATGCGGGACAAACCGCCGAGATTCAGCAGACTTATCTTAACTGGGAAAAGCAATGGGAAGATTTCTACAATACCCATTCCGGTGAAATAGAGCGGACTGCTGAGGAATGGAAAGAGCAATGGCAACTGTGGTTCTATGAGTATGTGAATAACAGCACGCGGGAGCTTGCATATTGGAAGACTCTTGTGACTGATGATTTCACGGAGTACAGCACGTTTTGGAAAAACGAATGGAGGAAGTGGTACGATTCTCAAACCGCCGAGATTCAGCAGACTTATCTTAACTGGGAAAAGCAATGGGAAGATTTCTACAATACCCATTCCGGTGAAATAGAGCGGACTGCTGAGGAATGGAAAGTCCTGTGGCAGACTTGGTTTGAGGAATACGTAAACACCAATCAGACAGATTACAATGCTTGGAAAGACAATCTGAATACAGATTTCATGAACTGGTGGGATTCGATAAGGGAAGTTCTTGATTCCGTGGATGTTTCGGCGTTTGCTGCCAAGCTGGCTGATTTGGAGAAGCGGATTGACGAGCTGGAAATTTTTAAGTCTGATTTAGCCACTGACCATTCCATTTACGATTATGCATCCGAGGAGAACGGGGATGTCCTTGATAACGGGCAGGATAAGATAAAGACAAAGATTGTCGAGTTTGCCACAGTCGAAGGACAGGAAAAGTTCGAGACGGACTATACGGGATTCAAAGAGAATCTGAGGGACGAACATTCCATCTTTGAATTTGTTACAGATTCGGACAATCAAAATCTTCAGGATTCCGAAGAAAGAGACGTCCAGTCTAAGGTTGTGGAGTTCGTTGCTGTAAAAGATGTAGACCTTTATAAAGAGGTGGTAAGTCTCAATGAACAGGTAAAAGCACTTCAGGAAACCATTCTTAATTTGGTTCTCGACCACGCTTTCTATCAAACTATTTCCGATGGCGGCTCATGGCTGCTCAGCGAATATGAGCAGGTTGAAACTATTACGAAACGTACCGAAGACCTCCTCGACAGTTTTGGCGAATCTATCACAGGAGTAGCTAAGCTGGCTATGTAATGAAAGGAGGCTGCTATGTTCGACAATACATTTGTGTATCTGCAAACCATTTTGGACTCAAAAAAAGAGTCGGTACAGGACAATGTCGGCGATCCGTTGCAAAGCAGAGAATACAACGGACTGCTGGCGAAATTCTTGGAGGGTATTCCTGATAGCTTCCAGGTAGACAGTTGGCTAAGAGATAACCACAACGGTAACAAGGGGAGATATGTTCTCCTCGACTCCGAGAGGGATGATGTCAAGGACAGCAATGACCGAAAATTTGACACTCGGGGCTATTCCACAGAACAAATACTTGATAGCGGAAATAATCCGATCCGTTCTCTGGCTGTATTTGTAAAAAAATAAAACCATTAGGAGGTAAACGAAACATGAAAATTACGGATTATGCTTTAGTCTCAACTCTGTCGGCGGATAACGTTCTTTTGGTAGACGGCGCTGGCGGCACAAAGACAATTTTGGCAAAAGACTTGCTGAAAGCTCTGGCTGAGGCAGGCAACGCTAAGGATTACTTAACAGTGATGAACGTGGCCGATCTGACTCAGTCTACGGCTGTCGCTAAGACAGACAAGCTTATGGTCAACACATCCGCAGGAAACAAGGGGATCACAGTGGATGACGCTTTGTGGGCTATTCTGGATGCCTGCGCCCCTTTGGAGGTTCGTAAGAACACGTTCCGCGGCAAGAATCTGGGAGCGGCTCTGACTTCCGAACAGAAGACCAACATTGCTAACGGCACATTCAAGGGGTTCTTCCTGGGTGATTACTGGGAGATCGGCGGTAGAGTCTGGAGAATCGTGGACATGGATTACTGGTGGAATAGCGGTGATACGGCTTGCACGACCCATCATCTGGTAGTTATGCCCGATTCCCAGCTGTACACAGCGCAGATGAACGAGACGAACATCACGACTGGCGGCTATGTTGGCTCTAAGATGTACACGGAGAATCTGGAAAATGCCAAGACCCTGGTGTATGCCGCATTTGGCGAGACCGCAATTTTGAAGCATCGTGAGTATCTGACGAATGCCGTGAGCAATGGCTATCCGTCCGCAGGCGCCTGGTACGATTCCAAGGTTGAACTGCCTAATGAGATCATGATGTATGGCAGCCTCGTGTTTACTCCGGCAGGAGACGGATCTTTCGTGCCAAACCGTTACACAATCGACAAGACTCAGCTTGCGCTCATGGCTGCGCATCCGAGGTACATCAACCCTCACAGAGAAAATCAGTGGCTGAGAGACGTCGTTTCTGGGACGTTTTTCGCTTATGTGGGCTACTGTGGCCCTGCGGACTGCCGCGCCGCGTCGGCCTCTCGTGGGGTTCGTCCGGTCTTCGGTGTTGTTGGTTAGATAATATGGGGGCCTTGTGCCCCGGCCGAAACCATATGCAGGTAACTGAAAACCATGTTAAAAAAGAAAGGAACGATAGAAATGGATGAGAAAATCTATAAGATAACCCTTGCTGACGGAACTGAGATCGGAAATCTTAGAATCAACGGAAACAACTTCATTTCCAGAACACCCATTGATGCAATGAGTTTTGAGGGAAACTGCTCTCCTATAACCATTAGCGATGGGGAAAACGAAGAAATTCATGAGAACATGGAGCTGGTTCAGATTACTCCTGTCGGGGAAGATTACTGGTTCGTTCTGCGCGATCTCTCATCAGCGGAATTGGAAAAAATCAAAATGCAGTCCGATATCGAGTATGTCGCAATGATGGCCGGCGTGGAGATCTAAGAGAAAGAAGACTGAAAGAAGGAGGAACACCATGGAACATAGCAAGAATTACCAGAAAGTAAAGCGTTACTATGATATGAAGATGTGGGACGAGACCCGCGTCCGTAACGCCGTAAAGATGGGCTGGATTACTGAGGCGGAATTCCAGGAAATCGCCGGCAAGGAGTATTGATGAGTGTCCTGGTAAGTGACCGGACAGAGTCAAAGTTTGAGCCTATCACGTTCTCGACGGAATTACACAACATGCTGCGGGAATTCATGCAGAGAAACTTTGGAGTAAAAGATTTGGAACATTTCGTCCAGCTTCGTTATGCCTATGGAAAAGATGACGTTGAGGATTTCAGTAAATATCGTTATCTGATGCAGACTCATAAAAAGGAAATCGATCATCTGGCAACGCTCATGACCAATAATGTCAGAGCTGCCAACAGCATCTATCCGACTACCATGAGGGAATATGAAACGCGGCGAGATTACCAGTCCTCAGCCATCGTGAACTGCGAGCAGATCATCAAGGAACTGCAGCGTGTTGTGGAAACCTTTGAGGTGGACCTGAATGTTTATGGCAGGTATGTAAAAGCTATCGACCGAGAAATCGGTTTGATAAAGAAGTGGCGTCAGCGGGACAACAAAATTAAGTCATACGTGCAGCAGGGTAACATCTAATTTTGCGTCGTTTCTGGGACGAATTTCGCTAATGTGAACAACAATGGCAATACGAACTACAACAACGCGTCGAACTCTAATGGGGTTCGTCCGGATTCTCTGCCTAACCAACAGAGAAGGAGATGTTGTCCTTTCCATCAAGGATAAATAGCAAAGCCGGACGCAATTTACTACGGTAAGTATTGCTATAACGGTGAATAATCTTATGACGTATGAGGAGATAGTCTGTGACGCTAACAACTTGTATAAGGCTTACAAGGCCTCGATTAAGGGCAGCAAATGGAAGGAGACTACCCAGAAGTTCATGATAAACTTCCTGCGGTATCTTATTGCCATACAGGATGACCTTCTCAACCGTACACTTCAAAATGGACCGACTGAGGAGTTCTCGCTGTCCGAAAGAGGCCGGGTCAGGCCTATTACGAGCATTCGTATCCGTGACCGGATTGTACGGCACGTCTTATGCGATGAGGTTCTTCTCCCGGAAGTCCGTAAGCATATCATTTATGACAACGGCGCTTCCATCAAGGACAGAGGCATTTCGCATCAAAGGGATCGTTTCGAGGTTCATCTCCGCCGTTACTATAAGTTGCATGGTAACGAGGGATGGATATTATTCGGGGATTTTTCCAAGTTCTACGACAACATCATACATGAAATAGCCAAAAGAGAGTTGCTTAAGCTGTTTGATGATGACGAATTCATTGACTGGCTGCTGACTCTTATATTTGATGGGTTCAAGATTGATGTTTCTTACATGTCGGACGAAGAATACGCTTCCTGCATGGAGGATACATTCAACAAGCTTGACTATCGAGAGATTCCAAAGAACCTACTGACAGGCGAAAAGTGGATGTATAAGTCTGTCAATATTGGCGACCAGCTGTCTCAGATTATTGGCATCTATTACCCATACCGAATTGACAATTATGTGAAATATGTGAGAAGTCAGAAATTTTACGGTCGGTATATGGATGATTGGTACATCATGAGCCCCAGCAAGGAAGAGTTACAGGATTTGCTGGAAAATATTTGTGTGATTGCAAAAGAGCTTGGTATTCATATCAACATGAAGAAGACCCGGATTGTGAAGATTTCGAGTACTTATAAATATTTGCAGATCCGCTACAGTCTCACAAAGGATGGCAAAATCATTAAGCGGATCAATCCGACTCGTGTCACAACCATGAGGAGGAAACTGAAAAAGCTGGCTGTAAAAGTTCAGGAAGGAGAAATCCCATATGAAAATGTGGAGAACATGTTCCGTGGTTGGATGGGCAGCTTTTATAAATTATTGTCAAGACAGCAGCGGCAAAACCTGATCAGTCTGTACGAAGAGCTGTTCAGCAAAAAGATTACGATCATAAAGAAGAAAATGATCATGACAGACAAAGCAGCTGCTTAAGTAACACAAACAGGTGGATGAGCTACCATAAAAAACTGAAGGAGGTTATGGAATGGATGTCTGGATGCAGGTAATCATTACAGTTTTTAGCTCAGTTCTTGCGTCTTCTGGGCTGTGGGCTTATATCGCCAAAAGAGCAGAGAAAAAAGACGTAAAGACTGAGATGCTGATAGGTTTGGGACATGATCGGATCATGTATCTGGGAATGTCATATATCGACCGAGGGTGGATTACGTCCGATGAATATGAGAACCTATACGAGTATCTCTATAAGCCGTATGAAAAGATGGGCGGGAACGGCTCCGCGAAACGTATCATGAACGAGGTAAACAAATTACCTATACACAAATCACAATACAAGGAGGAACCTAATCATGAAGATGAGTAACAAAACCTATGACACTTTGAAATGGATCGCACAGTATCTCCTTCCGGCTGCAGGTACATTATATTTTGCTCTGGCCGGAATTTGGGGGCTGCCTTACGGTGAGCAGGTGGTGGGTACCATCACGGCAGTGGACACGTTCCTGGGCGTGATTCTGGGGATCAGTGCGGCACAGTACAACAAGACATCCGATGTCAAATGACATTAACTGATACGAGCAATCTGAACGGGGCGCAGGAGTAATGTACATCATTTGTATGTTATTTCTGCGCTTTTTTCATATCAATTATCTAACGCACTTTCTACATTTTATTTTAATTTTTTCTTTATTAGAATTTCCGTATCCGGGTTACAGTCGCAACAAGTATCATGAAACCTGAAGATATTAAGACGGGAGGATGAGACTTGGAAAATATGGATAAATTACAGGCTATTGGGGTTAAAAGATTATTAACGGTAAAAGAGGTTTGTATCTATCTCGGAATAGGACAAACAAAAGCACGAGAACTACTACGAGGTAATAATGGGTTTGGCGTACAGATAGGCAACAGATGGTATGCTGACAAGAAAAAATTAGACACATGGATTGAAAAATCCGTTATATAGTTATTTTGTGATTGTAAAGTGGGAATCGGTTTGTTATACTGTTAAAGGTAAACATCTGGGATTCCCATTTAGTCTATGGAAAGGATTCTAATGGGAAAATCATTGGCAGGAAAAGAATTAGGGCAAGGAATAACACAGCGTAAAGACGGTCGTTACCAGGCAAGGTTTATGAACCGTTTTGGGAAACGGCAGACCATTTACGCAAAAACATTGAGTGAAATTCGTCAGAAGCTCCGCAATGAGCAGTATGAGGATGAGAAGAAGCTGAATGTGGTTTCCTCGGATATGACGCTGGATGAATGGTTTGATGTCTGGATGGATACCTGTAAGAAGAATTGCAGGAATACTACCAGAGCCAATTATACGCACTCATATAACCGTATCCGTGAAAGCCTTGGATGGCGGAAGCTGAACAACATCAATCTTATTATCATGCAGCAGGCTTTTAACGAATTGAAAACGGATATGTCCAGAAAAGACACACGGCGTATTCTCATTGATATGTATAACAAGGCGATAGATGCGGAGCTCGTACTGAAGAACATACCAATGCAGGTGAATACGGTTGTGAGTAAGGATGGTAATCCCGAAGAGCCGAGAGTGCTGACTATTGAGGAAACAGATATATTTTTGGAAGTTGCACAGGGATACCGATATTTCAATACATTCAGCCTTGCTCTTGAAACAGGTATGCGGATCGGAGAACTTTTAGGCCTGAAATGGTCAGATGTTGATTTTGAGAACCGTACAATTTATGTGAATCGTACTTTGGTCTATGTAACCTGTAAGGACGAACAGAACCCTAAGTACGGAAAGAAAATCAACGAATTCCATGAGCCGAAAACGGAAAAGGGAAAACGAAAAATACCTATGACTCTGAAAGCATATCAAATTTTAAAAAGACAGAAACTCTGGAAAGCTGGAATTGAGGCTAAAGGTAAAAAGGCATCGGAGGAATTCAAGGATTTGGTATTTGTTACCACGAGAAACGCCCCTGTCAGCCAGACCGACACGGATCTGGTTATGAAAATTATTTCAGACCGAATAGCTGAAGAACATGAAAACTTCAAACCATTGACCCCGCACACGCTCAGGCATACGTTTGCAACCAGATGTATTGAGCGTGGTATGAACCCCAAAACAGTGCAGGTTATTTTAGGACATTCGAGTGTCAACATCACAATGAACCTATATTGCCATGTGACGGAAGATACGCTCATATCCGAGATGGGCAAATTTGAAGCCGAAGAATCTGAAGAAGGCTTCGGCCATCGAATTGGTGTAAAAGTGGTGTAATTTCTAAAAACCAACTCAATAAATCCTTATTTTTCAAGGAAAATCCCCTCGAATTAACATTTTGAAAACGAAAGTCATATTGGAAAGAGAAATATAAACTTATGCTTGGATATCTGTTTATTGCGCTGATATTCTTTCTGGTTGCATTCCTGTACGGATACGGGCAGATTTACAGGAATATGCTGTATGCGGCAGTGATTGTGCTGTTTTTTGGAGGTGTGTTTGTTCTGGCGGATTATATCCGATATTCAGTGAGATGCCATGCGCTGTTCCAGGCATTACAGAGGGGAGAAGAGCGGACGCAGGGGCTGCCGGAGACAGGAAGCCTGCCGGAGATATTATACCAGAGGATGCTGGCAGAATCAGAGCAGGAGAAGAGAAAGCTTCTTACGGAATATGATGAAAAGAAGCAGGATATGGCGGATTATTATACCATGTGGACGCATCAGATCAAGACGCCTATTGCGGCCATGCGGCTGTTACTGCAGGACGGGGATGATAGTGGGCGGCAGACAGAACTGGAGGAGTTGTTTAAGATCGAGCGGTATGCGGAGATGGCGCTTTATTTTGCCAGGCTGGACAGCCTTTCTTCGGATTTGCTTTTCAGGAGCTGCGATGTGCATGAGATTGTGAAACAGGCAGTGAAGAAGTACTCCGTTTTGTTTCTGCGAAGCGGGCTTTCTTTCCGGATGGAGGAATTCGCGGTCAGGGCGGTGACGGATGAAAAGTGGCTGTCCTTTGTGGTGGAGCAGGTCTTTTCCAATGCGCTGAAATATACGCACGAGGGCGGCATTGCAATCTACGGAGCGGATATGGAAGGCAATATGGTACAGAAAACTGCGTATTATCTTGTTATAGAAGATACGGGAATCGGTATCAGGGAGTGCGATCTGCCGAGAATCTTCGAGCGGGGATTTACAGGATATAACGGAAGGACAGACAGGAAGTCAACAGGAATCGGCTTGTATCTGTGCGATCAGATCATGAGAAGAATGTCTCATACGATTCGGGTGAAGTCAGTACCGGGAGAAGGGACAAAGGTCATTTTGGGATTCTGGCAGCAAAAGACTGTGTGACATAAATGTAAGATTACAGGGAGGAAATGTAAGCCGGATGCATGGCGGTACATTTCTTCTTTTTATATAATCGAGAAAGAAACAATCAAAATGAAGGAGGCTTGTTAAAACATGTCATTATTGGAAGTCAGGAATGTAAAGAAGGTATATACAACAAGGCTGGGATCGGTCAAGGTGCAGGCACTGCGCGACGTGAATTTTTCCGTGGAGGACGGGGAGTATGTGGCGATCATGGGGGAGTCGGGATCCGGTAAGACTACGCTGCTCAATATTCTTGCTTCGTTGGATAAGGCTACAAGCGGTCAGGTTCTGTTAAACGGCAAGGATCTGTCGGAGATCAGACACAGGGAGCTGTGTGCATTCCGGAGGGAGCACCTGGGATTTGTATTTCAGGATTTTAACTTATTGGATACGCTGTCCCTGAAAGATAATATCTATCTTCCGTTGGTACTGGCAGGAGCCGATTACAAGGAGATGGAATATAAACTGAAACCGCTTGCCGAGAAGCTGGCAATTAAGGCGATACTGGAAAAATATCCATACGAGGTTTCAGGAGGACAGAGGCAGCGTGCGGCGGTGTGCCGGGCACTGATCACGGAGCCGGATATCATTCTGGCAGATGAGCCTACCGGGGCATTGGATTCCAAGGCATCGGGCAAGCTGCTGAAGCTGTTCGGTGAGGTCAACCGGGAAGGACAGACGATCCTGATGGTGACCCACAGCATTCAGGCGGCCAGCCATGCAGGGCGGGTGCTTTTTATCAAGGACGGCTGTGTGTTCCATCAGATTTATAAGGGAAATCAGAGCAATGATACCATGTATAAAATGATATCCGATGCGCTGACGGTGCTGCAGACGGAGGGGCAGAAGGAAGAGCAGGATGTCTGTGCCTGAATGATTACTGGCTACGGCTGATATTTCGCGAGACACATTTGGTGAGTGGAGCAGGGTGCAAGTCACAGAAAAGCAAAGTGGAATTTGCGGACAGGAATGGAGGATTGATATGAGAGGAACGATGGAATTACCTGTGAATCAGTCAGGAGAAAATATGTTATCAAAGAACGAGGGATCTGCGAGTGAGCAGGCCAACAACCAAAGATTTGGAAAAAGGTCATCTGCAGGAAGAATTCTGCCGGTCATGGCATGGAACGGTATCTTCAGAAACGGAAATGTGTATTTCCCTTATCTGGCGGCAGGAATCTTTTCGGTATTTACCTATTTTGTATATGTGTCTATTCTCAAGAATGATATTATCAAGATTCTGCCAAGGAGCAGCTATGCATGGATGATGCTGCGGATCGGGAAAAGTCTTCTTGTCGTTATTCTGATGCTTTTCCTGATCTATGCGAACAGCTTTCTGGTGAAGAGACGGCAGAAAGAATTCGGATTGTATCATATACTGGGGCTGGAGAAAAAACATATCGGAAGCATGTTGTTTATCGAGACACTGCTGGTCTATGCCGGGGTGATGGCAGGGGGAGTTATTCTCGGGCTGGTGCTTTCCAAGCTGCTTTTTATGATTTTGCTGCGGATGTGCAATCTGCCGGTGGATGTCAGCTTTGTTTTCTATCCGGAGGCGTTCTGGGAGACAGGCGTTTATTTTCTTGGTATCTATGTGCTTAACCTTGTGGAAGGATTTATACAGATCGGAAAGGCGAAACCGATCGAATTGATGAGCGGAAGCAGGAAAGGAGAGAAAGAGCCGAGATTTTTATGGTTTTATGCACTGGCCGGCGTGGCTGCATTGGGGTTTGGCTATTATTGTGCCGTGACTTCCAAACAGGACAGCATGCTGTTTACCAATTTCTTCCTGGCCGTTTTCTGGGTTATCATCGGAACCTATCTATTATTTACATCGGGAAGTATCGTGTTCCTGAAGTGGATGAAATCCAGAAAGTCTGTTTATTACAGGCCGGGTAACTTTATCACGATCTCCGGGATACTTTACCGTATGAAAAAGAGTGCGGCGGGGCTTTCCAATATCTGTATCTTTTCTACGATGGTGATCATCACGCTCATTTGTACGGTCGTGCTCTGTGTAGGGATGGACAGTATGGTGCATTTCGTTTATCCCTATGATATGACGGTACATTACAGGGATAAGAGGATAACACGGGAAGAACTTGACCAGGAGATAGAAGCTCTGGAGGAGAAATACGGGCTTCAGGCGGCCAGGGTGGATCTGTATGATAAGCTGGAGTTGAGTGTCAGGAAGGAGAATGACTGCTTTGTACAGCAGAAAGCAAAAGCAGGATTTGATTCTGACAGCTATGCAGAGGATTACAGGCTGGGAATTATGATACAGGAGGACTATAATGCGATAGCAGACCGGACAGTCGGCCTGGCGGAAAATGAAGCGCTGATTTATTGCACCGGCAAAAATTATGGTTATGATACCATTGATTTCTTTGGGAATGCATTCCGGGTGCAGGAAGAACCCGACAATTTCTTTCCTAATCCGAAATCGGAAGAAAATACATTTGGTGCACGTTATCTTATGGTGGTAAAAGACAGACAGGTGCAGGATACGTGTGTAAGAGCGTGGGCAGAAGCAAACGGGGTAGAAGATATGGATGCCTTTCTGAACAGCGGGACGCAGTATGTACAGATCATCCTGGAGGGCGCGGATACGGAGAAAGCGGATTTTCTCAATGAGTTCGGAGAGTGGTGCCAGAGCCGCCCGGGATTTTCACAGCTCAGGGACAATGTGGAGGACAGACGAAACGAGGAGACCATGTATGGTGCGCTTCTGTTCATCGGCGTGGTATTCGGGCTGATCTTCTTTATGTGCCTGATCCTGATTATGTATTATAAACAGATCACGGAAGGATATGAGGACAGAAATAACTTCGATATTATGCAAAAGGTAGGCATGAGTGATACGGAGATCAGGGGTACGGTACACAGGCAGATTCTGATGGTATTTGGATTGCCGCTGTTTGGAGCGGTATGCCACACAATTGCGGGAATGATTATGGTGAAAGGACTGATGGTTCTTATCTCATTCTATCGTATGGATATGTTGTTCTGGGGGACGGTAGGTGTGATTGCCTTGTTTGTGGCGGTGTATGGGGCCAGCTATATGACTACGGCGAAGGCGTATTACAGGATTGTACGGAATGGAGGCAGGGAATGATATTGCGGATCCGTGCAGTGGTGTGCCTGCTTCACTGTGTGTATCTTTTACTATCGGTTATTGGGGAGTTTGTAGTGAGGTGCATGCTTGTCCTGTGGCAGATTTGATGATAAGATATATAGCAAACGACATAACATATTTTTGATTCTGCTTCCCGCGGGATATACGAAAAAACGAAATTACTAATGTCGTTAGCTATGGCAGCAGGAATGAAAAGAATACCATGGCAGCAGTTCTGCGCCGGGTATGGTGAAATGCGGCAGACGCAGGGGCGGACTGCCTTTGGTACGGGTAGAATGGATTTAGAACAGGCGAAACGGATATTAAATATATCGGCGGAGGATGATATCGGAGCGGTCAAAAGAAAATACCGCAGGCTGATCGGCTGCCACCATCCGGATGCGATCGGCTCCGACAGGCCGGAGCATATCAGGTGCGCACAGGATATCAATGAGGCATATAACCTGCTTAAGAAAAGCGGCGTGCTAGCTGTCTCCGGGAAGAAATCACAGAGGTGGCAGGGAATCGTTAACGAGAAGGCTTTTTGCGACAGGAATATTTATCTGTATTATACGCTGGATGTTTCTGAGAAGAAGCCATACTATCAGACGGCCCGAGGAAGATATATGTGGGATCCGGATGAGGAAGACTTTGAATTGTTTCTGACCAGTATTCGTCATGCGGTGAAAGAACTGTTGGAGAAGACGGAGGAAAGGTTTTCTTCTCCGGGGTATGAGGATACGCTGGCGGAAACAGAGAAATTTGAATTTCAGGTACAGTTATTTACCTGTCTTGCCATGCAGTACGTGGATCCGGTGAGGACACTGCGTAAGATAGCACAGGCAGACCATGTGGATGCAAAGGGCAGGGAAGTCTACCGTTTCCGGGCTTTTCTTGGTGCAAAAGGACAGAACCAGGTCTGGAAGACAATGACGTTATTGCAGAAAGGCGATACCGTCTATCCTGCATCTTTTCGGGAAAA
Organism: Clostridia bacterium; assembly: GCA_910575245.1. Lineage (GTDB taxonomy): Bacteria > Bacillota > Clostridia > Lachnospirales > Lachnospiraceae > UBA3282. Next base: position 378,888 of record CAJTEN010000002.1, read on the forward strand.
TAAGATTGCCGTTATGGATGGCGATAAACGATCCCTGGGGTATCTGTCACTGGAGGATGATCAGCTGTATTTCTGTATCGTTCCGCTTTTGAAGAAACGCTTGGCGCGGATCAGGATGACGGTCAGGGACACGGAGGTCAGTAGGAAAACACATCCGTACAGAGTGAAAGTAGAACTGGACTTTTTCTTCCGGCTGGAGGAAGGGGCAGGGCAGTATGCGGACAGTGAGTACAATCTGAGGATTGCGGATATTCTGAACCGGTATGAGGGGATGCTGAAGAATGCATGATTTTAATATGGTACTGGCACCTAAAGCAGCAAGGTAGATTTAACAGTAGTGTAATGATTTATGCTCAGACATAAATCGTCTCCCCACAGGACAGGCCATGCAGCCGGTCCATATAGTTTTTCATATACTGGAACTGCTTTTCTCCGGTGCAGTGGCATGTATAATACTCAGTGGGGAATTTATTCAGATATTCTGCATAGCTTTTCAGGGCATCGCCTGGCGGGAGTTTGGAGAAATGGAAACCGCCGATCAGGACATCAGGACAGAACCAGTCGGCAATATCCATGATTCCCCGATGGGAGCAGCCGCTGAAAAGTATTTTCTTATGGTTCTCTTCCAGAAGCAGATATTGCTCATGGCGGAAATCTTCCGGAAGAAATACATCGTTCTCAAGTTTGGTAAGCCCGAAATTTCCAGGAAAATGTTTTTGTTTTTTTTCGCTGCAGGAATAGAGGGCTGCCCCTTCCGCGAGGAAGGTGGTGCCTTCTGTGAAGATCAGACGGTCATGCCCGGCAAGGGCAGTATCCAGGCCGATGTATTTTTCGGTGCCGTTATAATGGGGCTCGAAGGCGTAGCGGCTCAGATAGACAGGAGCCTTCCGGTTTATTTCCAGAAATCTGGCAAGACCGCCGCCGTGGTCGTAGTGTCCATGGGAAAGGACGGCCAGATCCACGGCTTCAAGATCGATGCCGAGCGCGGCGGCATTTTCAGAGAAGAGCTCGGTCTGGCCCATATCAAAGAGAATCTTATGGCCTGCAGTTTCGATGTACAGGCTCAGTCCGTGTTCGGTGGACATATCCGGGCGTTTTGTCGTATTTTCAAGCAGGGCTGTGATCTTCATGTCTTATATTCCTCCAGGTTTTACAGAGATTAGTAGCTGTCATGTAACAGACTTTATTATATTGGTAAGTGATAGCTGCTGTCAGAAGACCGTACTGTCACTATTAATATGATAATATAAATGGTGCGGGTTGACCAGTAATTTGACCGTAATAAGATTGTACATTGGAAACCGAGAGTGTATGATAGTTACAGGAAAGCTATAAATAAGGAAACCGAACGAGGAAGAAAGGGGCCAGGCAGATGGATTTGAATCACATTACAGTAAACATCCAGAGCAGCATTCGTATAGAGGGATCGGGCGTATTATATTTTGACCCGTTTCAGGTGGAGACGGCTGCGCATGATGCGGATCTTATTTTTGTTACCCATAAGCATTATGATCATTTTGAACCGGATTCCATTGCGAAGGTGAAGAAGGAGAACACTATCTTAGTCGCACCGGAATCCATGCAGAAGAAGGTGCTGTCGGAATCGGGCATGGAGCCTGGGCAGTGTGTATTCTGCAGACCGGGTGAGAAGCAGCAGCTGGGGAACATTGTGATTGAGACGGTTCCTGCCTATAACAAGCTGAAACCATTTCATACCAGGGGAAAGAAGTGGCAGGGATATATCGTGAGCATGGATGGTGTCCGTTATTATGTATCCGGAGATACAGATGTAAACGAGGACATCGGGAAAGTGCGGTGTGATGTGGCGCTGGTTCCAATCGGCGGATTCTATACGATGGACAAGAAACAGGCGGCGGAGTATATCGCAGAGATGAAGCCGCAGGCAGTGATTCCGACGCATTACGGCAGTATCGTGGGCAGTAAGACGGATGGTGCGGAATTCAAGGCCTGTCTGGAAAGGATGGACAAAAAGATTCAGGTTGAATTGAAGTTATGAGTGCATGATGGCCGGAAGCTTGCTTGGGATCGAAAGCGAAAGCTTTATGCCATTAACGATAGAAAGGAACGACAGAAACATGAAAATTGCCGTGTTTTTTCCGGGGATCGGATATCATTGTGAGAAACCGCTCCTGTATTACAGTGGTAAAATAGCCGGCCAGTATCAATACGAACAGGTCAGAGTATCTTATACCGGTTTGAGGCGTTTGTGTGCGGAGGAGTTTGAAGAAGCGCTCGAAGAGACGCTGCAGGAGGCGCTTGCCCAGACGGAGAGCTGCCTGAAGGATGTGGACTGGAGCCGGTATGAGGATATTCTTTTTATCTCCAAGAGCATCGGGACAGCGGTAGCTGCCGCCTATGCCGTACGGCATGGAATCCGCTGCAGGAATGTTTATTATACGCCTCTGGCGCAGACGTTTGATTATGCGCCGCAGACCGGGATTGTATTTCACGGGACGGATGACCCGTGGGCGAAGACGGAAAGGATCAGGGAGAAGTGTGCGGAGAATAACCTGCCTTTACATATTGTTGGCAACGGGAATCATTCTCTGGAGATACAGGAGGACACAATGGGAAACCTCAGTATATTGACGGATATTATGCAACATACAGAGGATTATATCGCAGACGTCGTTCAGTACAGACAGCTGGATGCAGATGAAATATGTCCCAGGCTGTTCGGACAGTTTATACGGCGCCAGAAAGTGACGATGTGCAGAAGGAGAGAAGCGGGGAAGTGGGTCATCAGGGAGGATCCGTTTATCGATGACTGGAGTGAAGAGGACTACCGGATATTGGTTTCTTGTCTTAAGAATACGGTCAATACGGGAGGGTTTGTGTACGCCGCTTTTTATAAGGATGCACTGAAAGGCTTCGTCTCCGTGGAATCTGCATTGTTCGGAGGGGACAATCGATATCTGGATCTGTCAAGTATCCATGTATCCGAAGATATGCGTGGGAGAAAAATCGGGCAGCATCTTTTTAAAGCGGCGGCAGAGTGGGCCGGGCAGAAAGGAGCCCGCAAGCTGTACATATCATCCCATTCGGCAGTGGAAACGCAGGCATTCTATCAGGCTATGGGCTGCGTGGAAGCACAGGAGTATCATCAGGAGCATGTGGAGAGGGAGCCGTATGACTGTCAGCTGGAGTATCAATTGTGACCACGGACCACATTCTGGAATTATTGTATAGGATCGTAATGTATTGAGAATACTACAAAGAAGCATAGTTATGCGGCCGGCGCCTGTAGCTGTATTCTGAAGAATGCCCGGATCCGGGGCGGCAAGGGGTGCAGAAGTACAAAGAAAGCCTGTGCGGCAGCACTGTGTGTTATATGAAATAGATTTCACAACTATATACAAAAAGGTATGGAAAAAATTATGAAAATTGCCAATTTACAACGCATAGTGTAAAAATGTATTATATAGGCACGAGCGAAATCGGTAACATAAAATATGAAGATGATGGCGAATTGCGAGGGGGGTGAATAGAGCGGGATTTTTGTGGATAATCTGTATGTAAGGGGATTCTAATTAGTCCGGTGCTGATTCTGAAAAACGATAAGTAAAACATAACAAAGACATAATAATGGTGAAATGAAGGAGAAAGGATCATATGCAGCAGGTAAATGTTAAGTTTAACAATGTTGAGCAGATAAGGCAGTTTATTAACACAATTGAGAAAATTGATACTAATTTTGATTTGGGTTCCGGACACAGAGTGGTTGATGCAAAATCTGTCATCGGTGTGATGGGTTTGGATTTTTCAGGACCGCTCCGGCTAAGATATCATTCAGATGATGCGGATATTGAGAAAAAGATCGCGCCGTTCGTATATTCGAGCGTATAGATGGATATCATTTCATAAAAAAATACAATAGAGAGCCTGCCCGTTTGGGCAGGCTCTCAGACTGTGTGCCATATAGCAGGTGGACCGTCTATATGAGATTAATCAGAAAAAGACAGCATTTCCCAAATTCAGCCGTGATGAACTGCATGTCTGGTATGATGGTTATTATACTGTTACAGGGCTGCGGCTTTATAATCCACAGTCTGTTGTTAATCTGTGTTATCTTTCAGCGCGTAATAAATATTGGGTTGAGAGGGAGGATAAGGCAGGGAAAGGATTTGCTGATTTTATTTTCTATCCGAAACGTAAAATGATGATTGCATAATACTTGAATTGAAGGTTGACAGTACACCGGAAGAAGCGGTTGCGCACATAAAGAACAAAAACTATATGCTGCGATTCAGGGGAAAACTGGGTGAAGAGCAACGATACACTGAGCGGATACTTGCCGTAGGGATTAGTTACAGTAAGGAGACGAGAGAACACGGCTGCGGGATTGAGGTATTAAGCTGACAGACAGGTTTGAAGTTGTAACGATTCAGCCCAGGACTTTGCACTTGCTGCAAAGTCCGTAAGCCCTGGCTTTCCTGTCACAAATTTCTTGCATTTTCTGTAAAATATGATATAATGAATAAGTCTCATGGGGATATAGCTCAGCTGGGAGAGCGATACGTTCGCAACGTATAGGTCACGAGTTCGAGTCTCGCTATCTCCATAAATGGTTACTACTCACAGGTTTGTGAATAGTAGCCATTTATTTTTATTGTGTTAATTTGTTATGTTATTTACTATAATGATTGAGGAGTATATTTTATGATTTTGAGTGTCAGCAGACGGACAGACATCCCTGCTTTTTATTCTGAATGGTTCCTTCAGAGAATCAGAGAGGGATTTCTGTATGTACGAAACCCTATGAGTGAGCATCAGGTCAGCCGTATTGACCTTAATCCGGATGTGGTTGACTGTATTGTTTTCTGGACGAAGAATCCTGCGCCGATGCTGGGATATCTGGATGAACTGAACCGTTATGATTATTATTTCCAGTACACGCTTAATTGCTATGGCAGAGAAGTGGAGCCTCATGTACCGCCTTTAAGGGAACGTCTGCAGTCTTTTATCAGTTTATCAGAGAGAATCGGCAAGGAACGTGTCATATGGCGTTATGATCCCATTCTTTTCAGTGATAGTTATACACCGGCGTATCATCTGGAAAAGTTCTCTGTGATTGCCCAAACGCTGTGTAAATATACGCAGAAGTGTGTCTTCAGTTTTGTAGATACTTATGTCTCTAAAAACAGCAAAAGTCTCTTACAGCTTAAGCAAAGAGAACTGCCAGCGGAGGAAATGGATTATTTCCTGAAGAACCTGGCAGAGATTGCCAGGGAAAACGGACTAAAACTGTCAGCCTGTGCGGAGAATCTAGATTTAGAGAAATACGGAATCGGGCATAACAGCTGTATAGACCGCAGCCTGATCGAAAAGATCATCGGTACGCCGACCGATGTCAGGCCGGACGGACAGAGGCCTTATTGCCGGTGTGTGAAATGTGATGACATCGGGGCGTATGATACATGTCCGCATGGGTGCGTTTACTGTTATGCAAATTATCGTTCTGCCGTTGTTGCGGATAAAAGAAAGCAGTATGACGTGAACGCCCCGATCCTGTGCAGTAAAGTGAATGAACTGACAGACCGAATCTCTGTCAGAACGGTAAAATCCTATAAGAAACAAAGTATTCTCTGATTCGGTCAGTCATCCACATCGAAATTTTCCAGCATGTCCTTTTTCCTTTCGGGCTTCGAGTCTCCGTGTTTCACCATCAGCATGGTGCAGAACGCCAGTACGCTGAATACCACCGCATAGGGAAACAGTGTCCTGTAGGAGACATGCTCCAACAAGAAACCGGACAGGATCGGTGTGACAACCTGGGCTGCCATGGAGAAGGTGTAGTAGTAACCGGTGTACTTTCCGACATCTCCGTTTGCGCTGATCTCTACTACCATGGGGAACGAATTGACATTGATTGCCGCCCAGGCGAAACCGATGATACCGAAGAAAAGGTTCATCGTAACATGATAAGTGGTATAGAAGGAAGCGCACAGGTAACAGAATGTCAAAAGCGCCACGCCGATCAGAATCGTACGCTTTCTTCCGATTCTGCTGGAAAGGGCGCCGATCGGGATATAACTGATAATCGCCGCAACGGTAGCAACCATCAGGCAGTTTGCGTAACCGCCGTTTTCCAGTCCCCACACGTGGGTCGCATAGCGGGAAAAAGCCGTAGTAACTGCATTGTAGGCGATATACCAGAGAGCGACCGACAGAAGGATGAAAATCAGGCTTCGTTTCACCCCCTGTGGGAGCTGCGATGTGGCGGCAGGACCGTTGTCTATGGTCTCATCCTTTTCAGACATCTGTGCACGGAGCTTTTTCTCCGGAACCGTGAAAAAGAGGAGAGCCACACAGGCAAGCATCAGCAGGCCGACGGAAAGAAAGAGAGGAAAATAATCCGGAGTAGTACCGCTTCCCACTAACAGGCGAATCATGATCAGTGCGTAGACACCGCCCACGGCGCCCATGAGATTGATGATGGCATTTCCCTTGCTGCGCAGAGGCTTGGGAGTTAAGTCCGGCATCAGGGCGACAGCGGGAGAGCGGTAGAGCCCCATGGAAATCAGTACCAGAAACAGCGCGGTGATAAAGAGGATCAGGCTGCCTCTTCTGTCTGCAGCCGGAAGCAGCAGCAGGAAGATGAATGCCAGCCCGGTACCGGCCAGGATGAAAGGCATCCGCTTGCCGGCCGGCGTGTTGATCCGGTCAGAGAGTGAGCCGAACAGAGGAAGCAGAAACAGTGCCAGGATATTGTCTGCGGCCATGATCGCACCGGTGACTGTCTCGCCCAGGTGAAAGGTGTTTTTGAGAATAAGAGGTATGATATTGTCGTACATCTGCCAGAAAGCGCAGATCGACAGGAATGCCATACCGATAAGAACAGTTCGTTTGTAGTTCAGTTTCATAAAATTTCCCCCGATCATAAGTGGTTATACTATATATAATAATTCATTATACAGCAGAGGGGAGAAAAAAGATATGAGATTCTTGTATTGTATTTTATATTTGACACAAGCCTGTCAGATATGTTATTCTGTTCCAGGCATTATTGAGAGGTAAGAACATATTTTGTTTGGCCACAGCAGTGGCAGTGTTGTTTTTCATAACTAAAACCTGGTGTAAACCGGGAGTGGATTTTTCAGAGTAATCTTTTTTCGCCACAGAGTCCTGTAAGGATGTTTTATCCTGCGGACGATGTGGCTTTTTGCTGTGCCGCGGCGTATTTCTATATAAACTGAAGGAGTGAACTGAATGATGGATCAAACTTACATGAAAACAAAAAAGGTATTTCCGCTGGTAATGTCCATGGCGGTGCCGATGGCATTGTCGATGCTGATCAATGCCCTGTATAATATAGTTGACAGCTTTTTTATCGCCAGGATCAGTGAGGATGCCATGACTGCAATCTCACTGGTTTTCCCGCTGCAGAATGCGGCTGCGGCTGTCAGCATTGGTTTCGGTGTGGGAGCGAATGCGGTTACAGCCTTTTATTTGGGGGAAAGAAACCAGGAAAAGGCAGATGGTGCGGCATCTCTCAGTCTTCTATTGTCTGTGGTACATTCAGCTGTCCTGACGGTGCTTTTCTTTATTGTGATGCATCCTTTTCTTCGGGGATTTACCGAAAGCCAGGCTGTGCTTGGTTATGGAATCAGGTACGGACGCATTGTGTTCTCATGTCTGTTCATCGGACAGATCAGCCTGATTTATGAAAAGCTTTTACAGGCGATTGGCAGTGTCCGGATTACTATGGTCAGTATGATTGCGGGCTGCGTAACTAATATTATTCTGGATCCTGTTATGATATTCGGACTTGGACCTTGTCCGGCTATGGGGATTCAGGGCGCGGCAATCGCTACGGTTATCGGGCAGGCGGTATCACTTATCTGTTATCTCATTGCACAGGCCAGGGGACTTCTATATCTGCGTCTTTCTCTGAAGGAAGGGTGGCAATGCCGCAGGCTTGCGGGGCAGCTATACAGCATCGGCATTCCGGCAATCCTGAACCAGGCACTGCCATCGCTCCTGATTACTATCCTGAATGCTATTCTTGCAGCATTTTCTCAGACAGATATATTGATTTTGGGAGTTTACTATAAGCTGCAGACTTTCATATACCTCACGGTGAACGGAATCGTCCAGGGGATTCGTCCGTTGGTTGCATATAATTATGGAGCCGGAATGCTTGAGCGTGTCCGCGAGATTTTCAAAACGGCTCTCTGCACAGCGATCCTGGTGATGGCCGCGGGCACAGTGTTATGCCTGTTGCTTCCGGAGAGTCTGATCGGTATGTTCTCGGCTAATACAGCTACTGTCAGTGCAGGAGCAGCGGCACTTCGGATCATTTGCGGAGGTTTTATGGTATCCTCCCTTTCGGTGGTGGTGTGCGGTACAATGGAAGGGCTTGGTTTCGGCGTGATGTCTTTCCTGATTTCCCTGCTTCGGTATGTGGTTGCCATATTGCCGTCAGCATGGCTTCTGAGCCGCATTATCGGAGCTGACGGTGTCTGGCATGCTTTCTGGATCGCGGAGCATGTGACGGCGGTTGCTTCGGCGGTCATTTACCGTCGTGTTCTTCGGAGAATAGGCTGAGAACAGCGGCAGGGAAACTTTATTGGAGATTTTCTTCCATATCTTCAAGGATATGGATCAAATCTCTTATGTTCCCCTTGTCAGCCAGGATACTTTGCAGTTTTCGCTGTAATGCAAGATAGCTGATTTTTTCCGGTATCAGGCCGTCAGCAATTCCCGGATATAACTCCTTCAGGTTATCCACCATGGTCTTGATGACTTGTTTATTGATGATTTCTGCGTAATGCTGGATACATTCTGTTATCACCTGGTCTATGATTTGATGGAAAGTGTTTTCATCGGTCCGCTCAAACTCTTTTACCCAAAGTACTCTGTCGTAGGAGAGGATCCTGACCTCTCGATCCTTAAGCTTCCAGTTATCTTTCAGACGGATGAGCGGCAGTAGCATGCCGGTATCCTGTACCAGCTCTTTTCTTTTTTGGTTGATATAGTCTGTTTTGAGTCCCTCTGCAATACATGGAATTGTTTCCAGTCCGAAATCTATGAGCAGAGGTTCGGCGTACATGTTATTTCTGATTTCCTTTTCCATAAGAAGGTTCCTGTTCTCAACTACCTTATTGTTATCAATCCCTAACAGGGTATTGGCGCTTAAATCCAGAATTCGGCAGATTCCCTCCACCAGAGTAATATCTGGGAGTCCGTTTCCACGTTCCCATTTGCTCACTGCCTGAGATGTCACTCCAAGACGGGATGCAAATTCCTCCTGTGTCATTTTTTTGTCCTGACGGCGCATACAGATGATTTCCCCAATAGCTTCTTTCATGGCGTTTCTCCTTTACAATCGTTATTTCCGCGCGGCTGTTTGCTGCTATAATTAAAGTATATCCGTTATGAAAAAGCATGTAAAGCAACGCACTGTTGACGGATTCCTAAACCAGAGAGCATATGTGGAAGAAAGGATCTGATGTCATTGAACGCTGCCGTACATGACATCAGATGGGCTGTTTGAAACAGAATGCTAATGTCTTATGTCGATACCGTCGAAGGTACAGATGAAGATTTCTTATATCCTGTTGAAAACAATAATAAAAGGGAGGTAATGCTATGCATACAAAAACAATGGAGGGGCTTATAGGAGCAAGAACAAATATGAATCTCGTAAATACCCCCATGCGTGTATATAAGGAAGCAAGGCGCAAGGGAAATTTGGAGGTAATGGAAAGGGCGATGGGATATGTAGGCGAATTTTCCGATAAGGCGGAGGAATATAAAGCGGAAGCTGACGAAGGTATGAAAGAAGAGGGCAGGGAAGCAAGAGAAAAGGAGAAATTGGAACAGGAAGAAGCTATCCGTAAACGCAGAGAAGAACGGGAGAAACAGGAAGAGAAGCTTGAGAAAGAGATAAACGGGGATACCGTTACAGATACTGTGGAGATCAGCGAGGAAGGAAAAGTATTATTGAAGGGTAATGAAGCCTTGGAAAGCACAGGAGCTGACGGATTAAAGGCGGCTGCCGTAAAAGATCCTGTGATATACACCGATACAGGTAAGTCAGTCCCAGCAGAGCAGGCGGTGAATATATCGGTTTCCGTATAACCGGCACTGCTTATGAGCCTTTTCCGATACGTGATAAAATTACCTTGTATAGTATCGTGTGGTTTTTCCAATGGATTGCTATAATAAAACAAGAGAAAATTTGTGCATTATTTGTGAATTTCATTCAACCTATTTCATTTACCGCACAAATGTGTTAAATTAATTCGTTAGAAGCATAAAATACGATAGAAAGAGGGAACATATCATGGGAAAAGAAAAGGCATCCAAGTCAGCCAAGACAGATGAACAGGCAGGAATCAGCAAAAGCAAGGCCAAGCGTGAGGCCAGAAGAAAGCAGGTTCAGAAGGCAAAGCGGGAGGCGCATGCCGCCAGAATAACAGGCATTGCATTGACAGCAGTGATTGTAATTGCGCTTGCGGTATTGATCGGAAGACAGCTGTATATCATGGCAATCCGCACAACACCCGGAACAGATTACAGCGCGGGACTTACGGATGACGGTAAAATAGAGAATGCCGATATGGCATCAATGGTCACGCTGGCTGATTACAAGAATATTCCGATACCTGAGAAAGAGGTTGAGGTTACGACGGAGGAAGTCGATGAGGAGATCAATTCCACGCTGGAAGCTTATAAGGAACTCAGCACGGATGAGAACCTGGAAATTGCCGATGGGGATGAAGTCAATATTGATTACGTAGGAACTGTTGATGGTGAAGAGTTCGAAGGCGGCAACAGCGGCGGGACAGGCTATGACCTGACTATCGGATCAGGTTCTCTTGTGGATGATTTTGAACAGCAGTTGATCGGACATAAACCGGGCGAGGAAATGACGGTGGAAGTTACTTTCCCGGAAGATTATAATGAAGAAATGGCCGGCAAGGATGCTAGCTTCGCAGTGACGATCAATGGTATTATGGTGACGCCGGAGCTTACGGATGAGTTTGTGGCGGAGAATCTGGCGGACACGGAGGAAGTAGCTACGGTGGCGGAATACCGCGCCAAGGTGGAAAATGATTTCTATGAAGAGCATCTGGAGGATTACCTTACTGATTATGTGGAGGAGAATTCCACAGCAAATTCCTATCCGAAAAGTTATGTCAAGGCGGTCAAGTCTCTTCTGAAACACAGTGATAACAGTTCGGGAACAGAGATTGACAATGAGATTACATATGAGAAAGAACTCACGGAACGTGCCGAAGAAATAGCAAAAGGAGCCATGATATATCAGGCCATTTTTGAAGATGCCGGGCTTACCTATGATGCAGACGCACATGATGCGGAGCAGATCGAGGAAATGGGTGAGGAGTATGTGGAAAACATGAAGGAGATTTATGGAGCCGGATATCTGGCACAGAACGAGATAAGACAGATGGCAGTTGATTATCTGTTGGAACTGTATAAATAATCGTCCAGGCAGGCCGGCACAGGTCAGGTAAATTTGGCTTTGACTAGCTGCCTATGGAAATAAACGGAAGGGGTATTGCAATATGCAATACCCCTCTTGTCATATACTACAGTAATCTATATGCCAGACACACCAGCTATTTCTTCTTTTGTGGATTAAAGCTTACACCTCTGTTGATATCCCCGCTGGGATTTTCACCGAAGCTGTAATCATTGCCGGGCAGAACCGCATTTAAGACAATGCCTGCCAGTGCCGCGATCGCCAGCGAAGTCAGCGTGATGGAGGTTCCTCCCACCGTAAAGGTGAATCCGTTTGAGAATCCGAGACCGCATACCAGAATGACTGCGGCGATGATCAGATTTCTTGATTTCGTGAAATCCACTTTATTTTCTACCACATTTCTGACACCGATTGCGGAGATCATACCATATAGGATGAAGCTGACGCCGCCGATGATCGCCGAAGGGAGGGAGCCGATGACAGCAGCCATCTTCGGGATAAAGCTTAAGATGATGGCATACAGTGCTGCCAGACGGATCACCTTGGGATCGTAGACGCCGCTCAGTTCCAGAACGCCGGTGTTCTCCCCGTAAGTGGTATTAGCCGGGCCGCCGAACAATGCGGAAAGGGAAGTGGCAAGTCCGTCTCCCACAAGTGTACGGTGCAGGCCGGGATCTTCCAGGTAGTTTGCTCCGACTGTTGCGGAGATTGCGGAGATATCGCCGATATGCTCCATCATGGTTGCCAGTGCGATGGGCGCCATGACGAGGATTGCCGTCACGTCGAATTTACAGAGCAGGAAAGGCGGCAGTCCGATGAAAGAAGAGGACGCCACACCGGAGAAATCAAGGATTGCGCTGCCGTCCGCATTGGTGAATCCTAGGGCGTTCATGAAAAGCGCAGCGGCATAGGAAATTATTACGCCGAGCAGGATGGGAATGATCTTCCACATACCTTTGCCCCAGATATTGAAGATCACGATGAATGCCAGGGCAATCAATGCCAGGAACCAGTTGGTGGATGCGTTGTTCACGGCAGAGGGTGCAAGGCTTAAGCCGATGCAGATGATGATGGGACCCGTCACAACAGGCGGCAGGAACCGCATTACACGTTTTATCCCCACCAGTTTGATCACCAGTGCAAGAAGCAGATACAGAAGACCTGCGACTACGATACCGCCGCAGGCATAGGGAAGCTTTTCGCCGTATGTCATACCGGCGAAGATCCCTGTGTCCAGATTGGCCACTGTGGCGAATCCACCCAGGAATGCGAAAGAGGAACCCAGGAAAGCAGGCACCTTCAGCCTGGCGCAGACATGGAAAAAGAGGGTGCCGATTCCTGCAAAAAATAAAGTTACCTGAATCGAAAGACCCTCTCCGTTAAAATAGTTGTTAACTAAAATTGGCACCAGAATGGTTGCTCCGAACATCGCGAACATATGCTGCAGCCCTAATAGCAGCATTTTCGGTATACCCAGGGTTCGGGCATCGCGTATGGTTTCGAAATTGTTACTCATTGTAAATCTCCCTTCTCATAATGTGATGTAAATGTATGGATTGATAGATAACCTAAGGAGATTATAAAGACTGCAGTCTCTTTTGGCAAGTGAATCTTTATAGAAAGTAATTCAAAAATGATTGACTAAAACGTCAGAAATCATTACTATCTATAGATAGGAGTATTTTTGATTCAGGCTTAACCGTTACGGTTTGATACGCAATGCAGCGACAAGAGAAAGGACGAAAGATGGATAATGTATTTGTTATGAATCATCCGTTGATCCAGCATAAGATTTCCCATATCAGGGATATCAATACGGGAACGAATGAGTTCAGGAAATGTATCGAGGAGATTGCGATGCTGATGGGTTATGAGGCTCTCAGAGATCTGCCGCTTGAGGATGTAGAGGTGGAGACTCCTATTGAGAAGTGCATGGCTCCTATGATAGCGGGCAAGAAGATGGCGGTGGTGCCGATTTTAAGAGCGGGTCTTGGAATGGTAAACGGCATGCTGGCTCTGGTACCCAGCGCGAAGGTAGGCCATATCGGATTGTACAGGGATCCGGAAACCCATGAGCCTCATGAGTATTACTGCAAACTGCCTGAACCGATCGATTTAAGAACGATTGTGGTGGTGGATCCGATGCTTGCAACCGGCGGTTCCGGTTCCGAGGCGGTAGGTTTCATCAAACAGCATGGCGGAAGGCATATCAAGTTTATGTGTATTATTGCCGCACCTGAGGGGCTGGAACGCCTCCACAGGGATCATCCGGATATTCAGATTTATGTGGGACATGTGGACCGCTGTCTGAATGAACATGCTTATATCTGTCCGGGATTGGGAGATGCCGGTGACCGGATCTTCGGGACCCGATGAGAAGAGAAGATTCCGTATTTCGCCATATGGAGTCAAAATTTATTGTCGGAGGAACACTTGTGAGAATCAGGAAGAATAAAGCGGCAGTTCTGTGTGCAGCCATATTATGTATCATACTGCTCACGGCCTGCGGCCAGGATGAGGAATTGACAACATACCAGGAGGATATGAATACGTTCTTCGAGCATATTGCCGCCTTCAACGACAGTATGAACGCGATAGATGCCTCGGCGGAGGATGCTGCGGACCAGCTGCTTTCCTATCTGGATCAGCTTCAGGCGGAGTTCACCTGGATGGCAGAGCTTACCGTGCCGGATGAGTTTTCGGCGATAGATTCCCTGGCGGACGAGGCAGATGAGAATATGAAACAGGCAGTTTCGCTGTATCACAGAGCCTACGAGGCGGAAGTTTTCGATGAACCGGTGGCGGAAGCAGCCAGAGAGTATTATGACAGGGCCAATATCCGGATTCAGTATATTATTTCCATCCTGCACGGGGAAATACCGGAGGGAGAAGGTGTTACCTATACGGAGGAGAACGGCATTCTGGGCGGCGGCTATCTGAACAAGACAGATGAGGAAGAAGCAGAGGATTCCGAAGAGACGCAGGACAGTGAAAGCATCGGGGAGGACTCTGGGGACGCCGGGGATAATTTTGATACAGACGATACGGTTTTCTATGAGGAGCCGGAAGCGGATACGACACAGGAGAGTACACAGGAAGATGAATAAACAGGAATTTCATGCCCTGCTTAAGGGCAATCCCCTTATCCTGGATGGGGCCACCGGATCGAATCTTCAGCAGAGGGGGATGCCGGCGGGAGTATGCCCTGAGCAGTGGATTCTGGAGAATCGGGAGATTATGATGGAGCTGCAGCGGGCTTTCGTTGCGGCAGGAACGAATATTGTCTATGCGCCTACTTTCACGGCGAATCGTATCAAACTGCGGGAGTATGGACTGGAAGACCAGACTCGTCAGATGAATCTGGAGCTGGTGGCACTTTCCAGAGAAGCCGTGGGAGACAGGGCTTATGTGGCCGGAGACCTTACCATGACGGGGGAACAGCTTAGGCCTATGGGGCATCTGGATTTCGAGGAACTGATAGATGTCTATAAGGAACAGATCAGGTATCTGACAGAGGCAGGAGCCGATCTTCTGATAGTGGAGACGATGATGAGCCTGCAGGAGACCAGGGCGGCATTGATCGCGGCGGGGGAAGTCTGTGATCTGCCGGTGATGGCTACGATGACTTTTGAATCCGACGGCAGGACGCTGTACGGGACAGATGCGGTGACCGCAGCTGTCGTACTGGAGAGTCTGGGTGCAGATGCGGTGGGAACCAACTGCTCTGCCGGACCGGACAGGATGGCCGGAGTGGTGCGCAGCATGGCGGAGGTAACTTCGGTTCCGATCATCGCCAAACCGAATGCCGGCCTGCCGTTTCTGGATCAGAACGGCAATACGGTCTATGATATGGAACCCGCTGTCTTTGGTGAATGTATGAAAGGACTTGTGGAGGCAGGGGCATCGATCGTGGGCGGCTGCTGCGGTACGACGCCTGCCCATATCCGTGCGCTTACAGAAGCCGCAGGCGCTATGAGGATTCGGCACAGGCAGGCGCCGGGGCTGAGATTTCTGACAAGCGAGCGTAAGACGGTGGCATTCGGATTAGAGGATAATTTTATTATTGTAGGGGAGAGAATTAATCCCACCGGAAAGAAGAAGTTGCAGGAGCAGCTCCGTGCCGGAGTAATGGATATGGTATCTGATTTTGCCGAGGAACAGGAAGCCTGCGGTGCGGGAATTCTGGATATCAACATGGGTATGGGCGGCATCGATGAGAAGGAAATGATGCTCAAAGCCCTCGATACGGTAAGCGGGATCACAAATCTCCCGCTGTCCCTGGATTCCAGCCATGTGGATGTGCTGGAAGCGGCGCTTCGCAGATACCCCGGCAGGGCGCTGATCAATTCTATTTCTTATGAGAAGGTGAAGTTTGAGTCTCTTCTGCCGATCGCCAGGAAGTATGGAGCCATGTTCGTCCTGCTGCCTTTATCAGATAAAGGGCTTCCGGACAGTCTTCAGGAGAAAATCGATATTATAGAGAAAATACAGGCGCGTGCTTATGAACTGGGCATGCGGAAAGAAGATATTATAGTGGACGGTCTGGTGACAACGGTGGGGGCCAATAAGAGGGCGGCTGTAGAGACCCTGGAAACGATCCGCTATTGCAAGCAGAACGGCTTGGCAACCATATGTGGTCTTTCCAACATTTCCTTCGGCCTGCCGGAAAGGAGCTTCGTTAATACTACCTTTCTGACGATGGCGATTCAGGCGGGTCTGACGATGGCAATCGCTAATCCATCCCAGGAGCTGCTGGTCAGCTGTGCCTTCGCGTCGGACTTGCTTTTGCATAAAGAAGGCGCCGACCTGCGGTATATTCAGCTGATGGATGCCGTGAAGGGCAGACGGGAAGCGTTGGGAGAGACCCAGGTAAGAAGTACCGGTATCCGTCTGAAGCAGGCTGCTTTGGAACAGGAGCTGGGCGGTACGGTCAAGGACAGATTGTATGCCGATGTGCTGAAAGGGAACGGCGCCTCAATCGTGGAGGATACGAAGAAAGCGCTGGCAGAAGGACATGAGGCCAGAGAACTGCTGGATGATGTTCTGCTGGCAGCGATCAACGAAGTAGGGGAATTATTCGACAAAGGGAAATACTTCCTGCCGCAGCTGATCGCCAGCGCGGAAGCTATGAAGGCATCCATAGAATATCTGGAACCGATGCTTATGGAAGGGCAGTCTGATCAGGAAATGCCCACGGTGGTGATTGCTACGGTAGAGGGTGATATTCACGATATCGGTAAGAATCTGGTGGCGTTGATGCTCAGGAATTATGGATTCAAGGTGATTGATCTCGGTAAGGATGTACCAGGGGAGAAAATCATTGAGGCCGCAAAGGAGCATCATGCGCAGGTTATTGCTTTATCGGCGCTTATGACCACTACGATGCAGCAGATGAAGCATGTGATCCGCTATGCGAAAGAGAAACAGGTGGACGCCAGGATAATTGTGGGAGGCGCAGTGATTACACAGGAATATGCGGATGAGATTGGCGCCGATGGCTATTCCAGGGATGCGGCGGAAGCTGTAAAGCTGACTAAGCGGATTCTGCAGATCGATGCGTAACCATATAGGTAAGTGTATCGCTGTAAAGGAAAGATCACCGGAGACGTGAGTTATGAGCAAATAAATGGTTTTCGATAGAATGACCAGAATAAAAGGGAGAGTAAAATATGTTAGGTGCAGACGCAATCATAAAATGTCTGGAAGAGGAAGGTGTTAAGTATGTATTTGGTTATCCGGGAGTGGCCATATGCCCTTTTTATAACAGCATACTGAATTCCCCGATTGAAACAATACTGATCCGTACGGAGCAGAATGCGGCCCATGCGGCCAGCGGGTATGCACGTGTGACAGGGCAGGTGGGTGTCTGTGCCGTCACATCCGGTCCCGGGGCAACCAACGTGATCACCGGCATTGCCACGGCCTTTGCGGATAGTATCCCGCTTGTGTGCATTACCGGACAGGTGAACAGCGAACTGATCGGTTCCGATGTCTTCCAGGAGGCGGATATTACCGGCGCGGTGGAATCCTTTGTCAAATACAGTTATCTGGTGAAGGACGTCGCAGAGATACCCAGAATCTTCAGGGAAGCATTCTATATCGCCAATTCCGGCAGGAAGGGACCGGTGTTGATCGATGTGCCTATCGATATCCAGAACGCATTCGTGGGCAAGTTCAAGTATCCGGAAGAAGTCAGCCTGCGTACCTACAAACCGACGATCAAGGGGCATACGGTGCAGATTCAGAAGGTGGTGAAGGAACTGTCCAGGGCGAAACGTCCTATTATTTGTGCCGGAGGCGGTGTGCGTTTAAGTGAGGCGGAGACAGAATTGAGAGCTTTCGTGGAGAAGCACCGTATTCCGGTGGTTTCCACTATGATGGGGATCAGTGCCATGCCGACCAGGCATCCGATGTATTACGGTATGGTGGGAAATAACGGACATCTTTACGCCAACCGTGCCATGAACGAATCGGATCTGCTCATCATGGTAGGCGCCAGGGTAGCGGACCGTGCAGTGAGCCAGCCGGATCTGATTACGGAGAATAAGGTGCTGGTACATATCGATGTAGATCCTGCAGAGATCGGTAAGAACGTAGGCCCCACGATTCCCCTGGTAGGAGATGCCAGACATATTTTCGAGGAATTCAACAAGGAAGAGTTTATCTGTGATCATGATGAATGGATCAGAACATTGGATGAATATCGTTCTGCCATGGTGCGGGTAAGAAAGCCGAACCCGGAATACGTGGATCCTGCGGAATTTATACGTATGTTGTCCGAGACCATGGAGGAAGATGCCGTCTATGTGGCAGACGTAGGACAGAATCAGATCTGGTCCTGTAACTATCATGTGGTGAAGAACGGGAGATTCCTGACTACAGGCGGCATGGGTACCATGGGATATTCCATCCCGGCGGCGATGGGGGCCAAGCTTGCCGCTCCGGATAAACAGGTGGTGGCAGTCTGCGGCGACGGTTCCTTCCAGATGTCTATGATGGAACTGGCTACCATGCGGCAGTTTCATGTACCGGTGAAGATCATCGTGCTTAAGAATAATTTCCTGGGCATGGTAAGGGAATTCCAGCATTACACCTATAAGGATAATTATTCGGTGGTGGATCTGTCGGGAAGCCCGGATCTGGAGAAGCTGTCTTCGGCTTATGATATGAAATTTATGCGGCTTTACACGATGGAGCACGCCCAGGAGACGATAGAAGAGTTCCTGGCAAATGACGAGTCGGTGCTGCTAGAGTGTATTATCGATCCGATGGATCTGGTGAAATAGGATCTGGGTACCGTTGTATTTATATGTGTCTGTGCGCACCAGGCAGGTGTCTGTTTTCTCAATGATTACGGTGTAGAACAGGGAAACGGACGGGTTCTTTCAAAATTCGTGTGCAGAAATGAGGATCAGAATGAAAAAAATATATTCGGTGTTAGTGGAAAACAGATCCGGTGTTCTCTGTAAGGTGTCCGGGCTTTTCTCCAGAAGATCATTTAATATCGACAGCCTGGCGGTGGGAGAGACTGATGATCCGACCACTTCCTGTATGACGATTGTCAGCAGCGGAGACGAGCGTACGCTGGAACAGATTGAGAAACAATTAAACAAGAAGCTGGATGTCATCAAAGTGAAGACCTTTGACGAGCCTGCAAGTATCAGCAGGGAGCTGATGCTGATGAAAGTGAAATATAACAAAGGCAACCGGCGTGACATCATGGAGACCTGCGAGATCATGAAGGCACAGATCGTGGATATGTCCAAGAAGACAATGATCATACAGATCTGTGACGTGCCGGAACGGATTCAGTTGTTTATCGGCATGATGCAGTCCATCAGCATTGTGGAGGTGGCGCGGACAGGAACCCTTGCCCTGCAGAAATGTCTGGAGACGGATAATTAGTAACAGTTCTCATATCGGTTGACTTTTGCGATTTAACTTGTTAAAATAATTGACAGTGCATGATGGAGGTTTGGTTTATGCAGAAGAAAGTATTCCAGTTATTAGTAGACAACACTTCCGGTGTTTTAAGCCGGATTGCCGGTCTGTTTTCCAGACGGGGCTATAATATTGACAGTATTACTGCAGGGGTGACGGCGGATCCCCGCTTTACCCGTATTACGATCGTGACCTCCGGGGATGATGAGATTCTGGATCAGATCGAGAAACAGGTAGCCAAACTGATTGACGTGCGGGATATCAAGGAATTGAGGCCGGGCGAGAGTGTTTACAGGGAACTGGTCATGATCAAGGTGAAGACTACGGCGGCGGACCGTCAGGGTGTCATTTCCGTGGCGGATATCTTCCGTGCCAAGATCATTGATGTGGCGCCGGAGAGCCTGGTCATTGAACTTACCGGTACACAGGATAAAGTAGAAGCGTTCATCAATATGCTGGAAGGTTATGAGATTCTGGAGCTTGCCAGGACCGGTATTACAGGACTGGGACGTGGTATTGAGAATGTCACATATCTTGAGTAAGACAAAGACATAAAGCGATAATGCTGGATGGAGGGATAGCTCTCTTAAATATATAACGATATAAGAAACCCGTTTCATGCGATGCTTGCCTTAGGCAAGTGCGTATGACCATCAGATGTTGTGAAAATCTAAGATTTTCTGTACAAGACAAATTACGAATGGAGGAGTAGGAGAATGGCTAATATTTACTATCAGGAGGATTGTAATTTATCTCTCCTGGAAGGCAAGACGATTGCCGTGATCGGTTACGGCAGTCAAGGACATGCGCACGCTCTCAATGCCAAGGAGTCAGGCTGTCATGTTATCATCGGTCTTTATGAAGGATCTAAATCCTGGGCAAAGGCTGAGGCACAGGGATTTGAGGTGTATACTGCTGCGGAGGCAGCTAAGAAGGCTGACATCATTATGATCCTGATTAATGATGAGCTTCAGGCATCCTTGTATAAGAAGGATATCGAGCCCAACTTAGCGCCCGGTAACATGCTTATGTTCGCACACGGATTCAACATTCATTTCGGATGTATCGTACCTCCCAAGGATGTGGATGTAACCATGGTCGCTCCTAAAGGGCCGGGACATACCGTAAGAAGCGAGTATCAGGCAGGCAAAGGTGTTCCCTGTCTCGTAGCGGTTCATCAGGATGCAACAGGTAAGGCGCAGGATATGGCTCTTGCTTATGCACTGGCGATCGGCGGCGCCAGAGCAGGTGTACTGGAGACTACCTTCAGAACAGAGACAGAGACAGATCTTTTCGGCGAGCAGGCCGTGCTCTGCGGCGGTGTATGTGCCCTTATGCAGGCAGGCTATGAGACGCTGGTAGAGGCAGGGTATGATCCAAGAAATGCATATTTCGAGTGTATTCATGAGATGAAGCTGATCGTAGATCTGATCTATCAGTCCGGCTTCGCAGGTATGAGATATTCTATTTCCAATACGGCTGAGTACGGTGATTACGTTACCGGCCCCAAGATTATCACAGAAGAGACGAAGAAGACGATGAAGAAGATCCTGTCTGATATTCAGGACGGTACCTTCGCGAAAGACTTCCTGTTGGATATGTCATCCGCAGGCGGACAGGTACATTTCAAGGCTATGAGAAAGCTGGCATCCGAGCATCCGGCAGAGCTTGTGGGTGAGGAGATCAGAAAGCTTTACAGCTGGAATGGTGAGGATAAACTGATTAACAATTAATTTATAGTCTTTCTTTTCATACTCATTCCATGGATGAGGTCATGGCAGAGATGAATTGATTTACCGGGCTTGTCTGGTTTTTCCAGGCAAGTCCTATTTTTCTGGAAGGAAAAGCTGTCGGAATCGGCAGGCGGATGAGGCTGCCATCTTCCAGTTCCCTTTTCACGAAATTTTCTATGACGCATGCAATCCCCATGTCTATTCTTGCAAATTCGATAAGCAGATCCATGGTTGATGTCTCAACAATCTGGGACAGCTGTATCTGTCCCTGCTGCAGACAGGAATCGATGTACCTCCTTGATATATTCTCATGATTCAGCATCAGAAACGCGCCGTCCTGCCACAGGCGGGAGTCTGCGGGTGAATTCGTGTACGAACACAGTTCGGCTTCCGTGATTCCCAGCCGGACACTGAGATTGTTAAGATACCGTCTGGTGGTCACGAAGCTGTCGTTAATTTCCATGACAGGTAAGAAGGAGAGGTCATGAAGACCGGCAGTCTCACCGATTAATCCGATATCAAGAGTACCGCCGATAAGTCCCCGTATGGTTTCCGCCGTAGACTGACAGGCAATGGATACCTTAATGTGCGGATTGTCCTGTATATACTGCTGAAGATGAGGCAGAAGCATATATTTGCAGAGGGTAGTGCTGACGCCAATGGTGATCTGCCCGATGCCGAGACCATGTATCTTGCGAAGCGCTTCCTCGCCGCGGGCAATTGCCGAGAATGCGTGAGTCAGTTCTTCCATCAGGACAGTTCCTTCCGGAGTCAGCTTCACGCCTCTGGAATTGCGATAGAACAGCGTCGTGTCCAGAAGCTCTTCCAGTTTGGCAATAGATTTGCTGACAGCAGGCTGACTGATATAGAGCTGTTTCGCAGCCAGGGAGATATTGCCTGCTTTGGCTGTGTGATAGAAAATATGATATAAATTCAGATTGGCAGAGATATTTTCGCTCATGGAATCCTCCGTAGCTTTGGGATGAACTGTTACATATATTACTATATTATAACTTATAAGAATAGTAAATATAAATAATATGTATTAGAAGAATATTTATAAATGTTATATACTATAGTCATCGACGTTGGAAATTTCGTTTTTGGTCTTGTAAAAGTTCAGGAGTGAAAGCAGATAAAGGAGGAACCAGCAATATGGGAATGACAATGACACAGAAGATTCTGGCGGCCCATGCGGGGCTGGACCGTGTGGAAGCGGGACAGCTGATCGAGGCCGGACTGGATTTGGTATTGGGAAATGATATCACCAGCCCGGTTGCCATCAAGGAGATGGAGAAGATGAATGTGGACGGTGTATTCCACAAGGATAAGATCGCACTGGTGCCGGACCATTTCGTACCGAACAAGGATATTAAATCCGCGGAACACTGCAAGTGTGTGAGGGAGTTTGCGAAGCGCAATGAAATTACCAATTATTTCGAAGTCGGAGAGATGGGGATCGAACACGCACTTCTGCCTGAAAAGGGATTGACAGTGGCTGGCGATGTTGTGATCGGGGCGGATTCACATACCTGTACTTACGGTGCGCTTGGCGCTTTTTCCACAGGTGTGGGAAGTACGGATATGGCGGCGGGTATGGCCACCGGCAAGGCATGGTTTAAGGTGCCCTCAGCGATCAGATTTCATCTGACAGGCAAACCTGCCGAGTGGGTGAGCGGCAAGGATGTGATCTTACATATTATCGGCATGATCGGTGTGGACGGCGCACTGTATAAATCCATGGAATTTGTGGGGGACGGGATACAGAATCTGTCTATGGATGACCGTTTCACCATCGCTAATATGGCGATCGAGGCAGGCGGCAAGAATGGAATCTTTCCGGTGGACGATCTTGCTGTCGCTTATATGAAAGAGCATTCTACAAAAGAATACAAGATTTATGA
The DNA here is from genome assembly GCA_910575245.1 of Clostridia bacterium. Lineage (GTDB taxonomy): Bacteria > Bacillota > Clostridia > Lachnospirales > Lachnospiraceae > UBA3282. The sequence continues at coordinate 401,939 of CAJTEN010000002.1, forward strand.
GGCGGATGAGGATGCGGTGTACGATGAGGAATATACCATTGACTTAAGCACCTTAAGACCTACCATTGCCTTCCCGCATCTTCCGGAGAACACGAAAACGATCGATGAGATCACAGAAGATATCGTGATCGATCAGGTGGTGATTGGATCTTGTACCAACGGCAGACTGGATGACTTAAGAACCGCGGCTAAGGTATTGGAGGGAAGGCATGTAGCGGAAGGGATGCGGTGTATCGTAATCCCTGCAACCCAGGCGATTTATCTGCAGGCGATGGATGAGGGGCTTCTTAAAATCTTTATAGAAGCAGGAGCGATTGTCAGTACCCCGACCTGCGGTCCGTGCCTGGGTGGTTATATGGGAATCCTGGCGGAAGGAGAGCGCTGTGTCTCCACCACCAACCGTAACTTTGTAGGACGTATGGGACACGTTGATTCTGAGATCTATCTGGCAAGTCCGGCGGTGGCTGCGGCAAGTGCGGTGGCCGGTAAGATTTCCTGTCCGTGCAGACTGTAAGACGGGTATAGGTACACTTAGACTCAGAGAACAGCCTGGATATGAATACAGGAGTAACATGATACGATATAAATATGATTTCAAGCGGAGGTACAACCATGCAATCAGCTAAAGGAACTGTTTTTAAATACGGGGACAATGTGGATACGGATGTGATTATTCCGGCGCGTTACCTGAATTCTTCCGATCCGGCGGAACTGGCGACACACTGTATGGAAGACATTGATAAGGAGTTTATTCATAAAGTAAACAAAGGCGATATTATCGTTGCGACCAAGAATTTCGGATGTGGCTCTTCCAGGGAGCATGCGCCGATCGCGATCAAGGCTGCCGGGGTCAGCTGCGTCATTGCCGAGACTTTTGCCAGAATTTTCTACAGGAATGCCATTAATATCGGGCTTCCCATCATCGAATGCCCGGAGGCGGCACAGGCCATCGAAGCAGGGGATATGGTGGAGGTAAATTTCGACACGGGCGTGATCACGGACGTTACGAAGGGAACTGCCTATAAGGGGCAGGCATTTCCTGAATTTATGCAGAAGATCATCGATGCAGAAGGTCTGGTAAACTATATTAACCGGAAATAAATGGTGTCAGAAAAGCCGCGGAATTCAATCTGCGGCTTTCTCTTTGTTGCTTTTAGGATCGAGAACGGATATACTATAACAAACGGAAGAAGGATACGGGCATAGAATACCGGTTCAAATGGAAAGAGCGCAATCTGGTCTGATGGCAGAAAGAAAACGATTATGATTAACAGAGTAAACGGAAATGATTATTATGATTATACGAAACTGAATATGCCAACCTCGGCAGATACGGCAGGCAACGGTGAGAAATTCAGCCTGGATTACCAGCGGGCGGATGATAAAAAGGAAGAGGGGGAAGGAAAAGAGAAAATTCCCAAAGAAGGAATGGGAAAGGGGCTTTCCGGAAACGGAGCGCGCACGGTGCTGCAAAGCGGTGTCAGGCTGGAATTATCAGGAAATGGCCAGGGGAAAGACCATACAGAGCAGAAGGGGATGCTTTCGGACCTGCTCAATACTGTCCGTTCATTGATAACCATATTTATTCAGTCTTTTAAGGGGGTTCTCAACAGAATCTGGAATGATCCCGTGCCGGAGGAAGAGGTATTGCAGACTGAGGATGTTCCGATGGAAGAGACAGACCGGCTCTCTGAGGAATATCTGGATATCAATTCTTCGAAGATAATGAATGGAAGAGAGCAGTCAGGCAGTCAGGTACATGTGGATGAGGGGATTCCGGCTTCGGGGAGAGAGGGGATGTGGAACCCGGAGAGCGCCGCAGGAAATCCCCTGCCCGACAGAGCCGCCAGAGAGAGAGAAATCCAGAAATATCTGCGTACTGGTAATCTGGAACAGGTGATCAGCCTGCTGACAGAAGACGGGCACAGGACCATAGCGAAGAACTCTACGTTATTGACTTATTATGACCGGACCGGAAGATTTACATCCTTGAGCGCTTCTGACCAGGAGCGTATTTTACACGGAGACAGGAATACGAGGAAATTATAACGGTGTTTGATAAAGGGCAGACGTTCGCGGCTGCTCTTTTTGTATATCAAAACACTTGTTCGGCAGAATGGTTTCTGCTATACTATGGTAGGCAGCCGAAAATCTGCCAAATATCATAACCGCTTGCAGCGGTAACTATGAAAAGAATGTCTGTGCGCCCATGTCGGGGCAGTATGGGCACAATTACAATACATAATTTGCAGGATAGGAATAAGGAATGGCATCGGTGAACATCTTAGACAGAGAAGCTTTTGAACAGGCGAAGCTTAAAGTACTTTTAAAGCAGAATGATCCTCATGGATTCGGTACACTGCAGGAGAAGACTGTCCATGCGGTAATGAAGCTGTACTATGAACCGAATGAGGATTTCCACGAAGTGCCTGTGGAAGGCTATATCGCGGATATTTATGCAGAAGGGCACATCATAGAGATCCAGAACGGCAATTTTAACAGGCTGCGTTCCAAGCTGGCTGTGTTTCTGCCGTTATATCAGGTTACTGTTGTTCTGCCGATTCCTCATTATAAGTGGGTGATCTGGATGGAGGAGGAGACAGGAGAATTGTCAAAGAAGCATAAGTCCCCGGTCACGGGAAATGTATACCATGCCTTTCCGGAACTGTATAAGATCAAGCAGTATCTGGGACACCCTAATCTTTCCTTTGCATTCCCGCTTTTGGACATGGATGAGTACAGGCTGCTGAACGGGTGGAGTAAGAACCGGAAGCGGGGATCCAGCCGATATGACAGGATGCCGCTCAATCTGTTTGATGAAGTGAAGGTTGACCGTACAGAAGATTTTCTGCAGCTTGTACCTTATGAACTGGAGGAGCCGTTTACGGTCAGGGATTTTGCGCAGGCTGTCGGAATACACAGAGATTTGTCGGGGTCAGTGTTGCCGCTGCTTGCTTATATGCAGCTATTGACGCGGGTGGGGAAACGGGGACGCGAATATTTGTATACAGTAGATGAGAAATACAGATAAAACTTGTTTCGAAGCGCTTTGTCCGCTATAATGTAAATGTTAATTTTGGGGTTTGGTATGAGTGCAATGACAGTAATACATGGGACAGGTGTGCTGGTGTGCTTTGTCATGATCCTTCTGGTATACATGGCGAAACCTTCCATACAGCAGAAGATTCTGCTTGTCGGAACGATATGCACCTTTTTGGATATGACTGGATATTTTCTGGAGATTCAGAGTGTCAGTCCTGAGGCGGCGCGCCTTTCCATTAAAATAGAATATATCGGTACCACGATGGGGCTGCTTAGCTTTTTGCTGTTTTCATGTCTTTACAGCAGTCATCTGAAAGACCGGCACATGAAACTGATCAAAGGATTTTACGCAGCCGATCACATTTTTATCCTGATTCTGGTATTCACGATAGACCATAATACGCTGTTCTTCAAAGCGATTGACCGTGTCATGCAGAATGGCTGTTATTTCTGGTCAATTGTACCCGGACCGTTGTATTACTGGTGGGTTGCTACAACTATGGTGCTTGGCATTCTGATTACCTTTATCACACTGCAGACTGCCCTGGAACACAAAGGTGAGAAGCGGCCGGAGTATTTCCTGCTTTGTTTGGCTTCTTTAAATCCAATCTTTTTGTGGTTTCTTAGGATGACAGGGGTGTTGGGGTATTACGATCCTTACCCGATGTCCATGATGATTATGGAGTCCTTTCTGGTGCTTGTCATGTACAGGTACCGGTTGTTTGATACTGTCAAAACAGCCAAGGACAGGGTGATCGATGACGTGAAAGAAGGAGTGCTGATCACGGATTATAACGGAGAAGTCATCTATTCAAACCGCGAGGCTTCCAGGATATTTCCGGAGCTTGACTGGAGCGACCGACAGGCGATAGAGGAGAAGGTATTTCAGTTTTTGGAAGTTCACAGGGATGGATTTAATTTAGAGGGAAGACATTATCAATGGCAGTCGGGAGAAATTTATGATGGCAACCGGCGTAAGGCGGGTGTGATTTACCGGATCAGCGATATAACGGAGAGCTATCTGTATACGAAGCAGCTGATTAATCTGAAAGAGGAAGCAGAGCATGCCAATGAAGCCAAGAGTGCTTTCCTTGCGCACATGTCTCATGAGATCCGCACACCAATCAATGCTGTTCTGGGCATGAACGAGATGATCCTGCGGGAAAGCAGTTCAAGCGCGATCAGAGAATATGCCCTCAACATCCAGAACGCCGGCAGGATACTGCTTTCGATTATTAATGATATTCTGGATCTGGCCAAGATAGAGTCCGGGCAGATCGAAATTGTGCAGAGTGATTATCACCTGGGAAAGCTTCTGACCGATATTGAGAATATGGTGACCATGAGGGCGGAGGAGAGCAGTCTTGCGTTACATATTCTGGCGGATTCAAAACTTCCGGAAATGCTTCATGGTGATGAGAAACGGATCAAACAGTGTATCATCAATTTTCTGACCAATTCTATCAAATATACGAAAGAAGGCAAGGTCACTCTTCAGGTGGGTTTCACCGAAGCCGGGAAGGAAATGATCAATCTGCAGGTATCTGTGTCAGATACCGGAATCGGTATTCAAGAAGATAAGTTAACTCTGCTGTTTGAGCCATTTGTCAGGCTGGACAGGCCGGAAAACAGTAATGTGGAAGGTACAGGGCTCGGATTGAGCATCACGAAGAGTTTGATTGACCGGATGGGCGGCAGTCTGCGTGTAGAGAGTGTATATGGAAAAGGAAGCGTTTTTACTTTTTCCATTCCACAGAAGGTTGTGGGTGCGGAACTGCTGGGAGATTATAAGGAGAAATCACAGCGTATCGCGGAGAAGGAGCGGGAGAAATTTATCGCGCCACAGGCTAAGATTCTGGCTGTGGATGATAATCGTGTTAATATTACAGTGGCCAGGGGGCTGTTAAAGCGGTTGAAGGTACAGTTTGATTCCGCAATGAGCGGACAGGAATGTCTGGATAAAATAAATAGGATGCATTATGATATTATTCTGCTGGATCATATGATGCCTGGAATGGATGGTGTCGATACACTGCATCAGATGCAGAAGATGGAGTGCTTCATACAAGAACCGTCGGTGGTTATTGCGCTTACGGCGAATGCGGTTATAGGTGCGAAAGAGGGATATCTTGAGGAAGGATTTACGGATTATCTGTCCAAACCGATTGATTACGTAAAACTGGAGGATATGATTCGGAAGTATCTTCCGGAAGGAATGTGTGAGATGAATTCCTAAAGCAGTATTTGGCATGACAGGCAGTATAGAAAGAGAAGGGAATCTGCTTTGACAGATTGAATGGATAAGAGGTGCAGCTACATGGCGAAAACAAATACAACGAATCACTATGACGCATCCAGCATTACTGTGCTGGAAGGGCTGGAGGCAGTCAGGGTCAGGCCGGGTATGTATATCGGAAGCGTTTCCACGAAAGGCCTGAATCATCTGATCTATGAGATTGTGGATAATGCGGTGGATGAACATCTGGCAGGATTTTGTTCGACGATATACGTGACGCTGGAGGCTGACGGGTCAGCGACTGTTTCAGATAATGGACGCGGGATTCCGGTGGGAATGCATGAGAAAGGCATCAGTGCAGAGCGGCTTGTGTTTACCACGCTCCATGCGGGCGGCAAATTTGACAATGAAGCCTATAAAACCAGCGGCGGACTGCACGGCGTCGGGTCTTCTGTGGTAAACGCCCTGTCAACATATATGAATGTGACGGTGAAGACAGGGGGCTATATTTATGAGGATCGTTATGAACGGGGCATTCCTGTATTAGAACTGGAGAACGGCCTTCTGCCGGTGGTGGGCAAGACCAGGGAATCCGGAACTACTATTAATTTCCTGCCTGATGACACTATATTTGACCGGACCAGATTCAAGGAAGATGAAGTCAAGAGCCGGCTCCATGAGACTGCTTACCTGAATCCGGAACTGACGATCATATATGAAGATAAGAGAAAAGAAAAACCGGAACATATCGAATACCACGAACCGGAAGGCATTATCGGGTTTATCAAGGATATGAATAAGTCCAAGGAAGCGATCCATGACGTGATTTATTACAAGGGAGAGTCGGAGGGCATTACGGTTGAAGCGGCATTACAGTATGTGAATGAATTTCATGAGAATGTACTGGGATTCTGTAACAATATCTATAATGCGGAAGGCGGCACACATTTGACAGGTTTTAAGACCATGTTTACCAATGTGATCAACACTTATGCCAGAGGATTGAATATCCTGAAAGAGAAAGATGTCAATTTTACCGGAGCAGATGTGCGTAACGGCATGACGGCCGTGGTATCGATCAAGCATCCGGATCCTCGCTTTGAGGGACAGACGAAGACGAAGCTGGATAATCAGGATGCTGCGAAGGTTGTGAGCAAGGTGACGGGAGAGGAGATCGTGCGTTTCTTTGACCGGAACTTGGATACGTTGAAAAGCATTATCGGATGTGCGGAGAAGGCAGCCAAGATTCGCAAGACAGAGGAAAAGGCCAGGACCAACCTGCTCACGAAGCAGAAATTCTCCTTTGATTCCAATGGGAAGCTTGCCAATTGTGAATCCAAAGATGCCTCCAAATGTGAGATTTTTATCGTCGAGGGAGATTCTGCCGGGGGCAGTGCCAAGACGGCGCGCAACCGTATGTATCAGGCCATCCTGCCGATCCGCGGCAAGATTCTGAACGTGGAGAAGGCCAGCATCGATAAGGTTCTCGCCAATGCCGAGATCAAGACGATGATTAATGCTTTCGGATGTGGTTTTTCGGAGGGCTACGGCAACGATTTCGATATCAGCAAGCTGCGTTATGACAAGATCATTATTATGGCGGATGCGGATGTGGACGGAGAGCATATTTCCACGTTACTTCTGACACTGTTTTATCGGTTTATGCCGGAACTGATTTATGAAGGCCATGTGTATATCGCCATGCCCCCTCTATACAAGGTCATGCCGTCTAAGGGGGCCGAGGAGTATCTCTATGACGATAAGGCACTGGAGAAATACCGCAAGAGACATAAGGGATCCTTTACTCTGCAGAGGTATAAAGGTCTGGGCGAGATGGATGCGGAACAGCTGTGGGAGACTACGCTGGATCCGGATACGAGATTACTGAAACTGGTTGAGATCGAGGACGCCCGTATGGCATCGGAGGTGACGGAGATGCTGATGGGAACGGAGGTTTTACCCCGTAAAGAATTTATCTACCGGCATGCGCAGGACGCGGAACTGGATATATGATCCTGTGACGGAACAGGGTTTGAAGTATAAGGAGGCATACATGGGTGTTTGTATTCGGGAAGACATGGAGGTGCAGGTATGAGTGTGAATGATAGAATCATCAAGACAGAGTATTCCGAAGTGATGCAGAAGTCTTTTATTGATTATGCCATGAGTGTTATCATTGCCAGAGCACTGCCGGATGTAAGGGACGGACTGAAACCGGTACAGAGAAGAACACTGTACGATATGTATGAGCTGGGAATACGTTACGACAGGCCTTACCGTAAGTCTGCGCGTATTGTCGGGGATACCATGGGTAAATACCATCCTCATGGGGACAGCTCTATTTATGAGGCATTGGTGGTCATGTCGCAGGATTTCAAGAAGGGGCTTCCGCTGGTTGACGGCCATGGTAATTTCGGCAATATTGAGGGCGATGGGGCCGCGGCCATGCGTTATACGGAAGCAAGGCTTCAGAAAATTACCCAGGAGGCGTTCCTGGCCGATCTGGACAAGGATGTGGTGGATTTTATTCCCAACTTTGACGCAACGGAGAAGGAGCCGAGTGTACTTCCGGTGAAGATTCCCAATCTGTTGATCAACGGTTCGGAGGGAATTGCGGTGGGTATGGCTACCAGTATTCCGCCGCATAATCTGGCAGAGGTGATCGAAGCCACCAAAGCTTATATGCTGGATGAGAATATTACCACGCGGGAATTAATGCGTTATATAAAGGGGCCGGATTTCCCGACCGGCGGTCTTGTGATCAATGAGGAGGAACTGCCGGATATCTACGAGACCGGAACCGGTAAGATCAAGATCCGCGGTAAGGTGGAGGTGGAGAAGGCCAAAGGAGGAAGAATCAATCTGGTCATCACACAGATCCCCTATACCATGATCGGTGCAGGCATCAGTAAGTTTCTCATGGATGTGGCAGCATTGGCTGAGACGAAGAAGACGCAGGATATCGTGGATATTACCAATCAGTCCTCCAAGGAAGGAATCCGTATTGTTATTGAACTGCGCAAAGACGCGGACGTGGAGAACTTTAAAAACATGCTCTATAAGAAAACACGTCTGGAAGATACCTTCGGTGTCAATATGCTGGCGATTGCGGACGGCAGGCCGGAGACTATGGGAATCAGGCAGATCATTCAGGAGAGCGTGAAGTTCCAGTATGAAGTGGCAACCAGGAAATATACGAATCTTCTGGCAAGGGAGCTGGAGCGCAAGGAGATTCAGGAAGGCCTTATCAAGGCATGTAATGTGATCGATCTGATCATAGAGATTCTGCGCGGTTCCAAGGACAGGGGCATGGCCAAGGCGTGTCTGGTGGAGGGAAAGACAGATGGGATTAAATTCAAATCCAAAGAGTCCAAGGTTATGGCGGCGCAGCTGATGTTTACGGAGAAGCAGGCGAATGCCATTCTGGATATGCGTCTGTACAAGCTGATCGGCCTGGAGATTGAAGCGCTGATCAATGAACATGAAGATACTATGGCGAATATATACCGCTATGAGGATATTCTGGACAGAAGAGATTCCATGGCGCAGGTTATCATCAATGAATTGGATGAGATCAAGGAAGAATACAGACAGAGCAGGCGTACCGTGATCACACAGGCCAGTGAAGCGGTCTATGTGGAGAAGAAGATAGAAGAAATGGACGTTGTTTTCCTTATGGACCGCTTCGGATACGCCAGAACCATAGATACAGCCACTTATGAAAGGAATAAAGAGACGGCGGACAGCGAGAACCGATATGTGTTTGTCTGCAGGAACACCGGCAAGGTATGTCTCTTTACGAATAGGGGACAGCTTCATACCTTGAAGGTGATGGATCTTCCCATGGGGAAATTCCGTGATAAGGGCGTGCCGGTGGACAATATCAGCAATTATGATTCTTCCAGGGAAAGCATTCTGTATGCCGCGAGTCAGAGTGACCTGAATCTGTACCGGGTTATATTTGCTACCAGGCAGGCCATGCTCAAGATCGTAGACGGCGGCGAATTTGATGTGGCCAAGCGCACTGTGGCTGCTACCAAGCTGGCGGATGATGATGAAGTGATCAGTGTTGTGACGCTGAAAGAACAGCGGAATATCGTGTTGCAGTCTGCGGAAGGATATTTCCTGCGTTTTCCGGTGGAAGAGATACCGGAGAAGAAAAAAGGCGCGATCGGTGTCCGCGGCATGAAGTTAGGTGCAAAGGACAGCCTGGAGGCCGTATACTATACCCGCAATGCAGTGGAACAGACGATTGAGTACGGCGGTAAGGAGATCGAACTGAATAAGATCAAGTTAGGGAAGCGCGACGGCAAGGGAGTCAGGATCAGAGCCTGATAAGTACACGGTTTGGGATAAAGAGAGGTAGAAGAATCGCTGTAAGTGAAATCAGCGGTACAGGAGGCTAAGATGAGAGTTATTGCAGGAACGGCCAGGAGTCTGCGCCTGAAAACGCCGGAGGGTATGGACACCAGGCCTACCACCGACAGGATTAAAGAAACATTGTTCAATATGCTGCAGCCGTATCTTCCGGATGCTGTATTTATAGATCTCTACAGCGGCAGCGGCGGAATCGGGATAGAGGCTCTCAGCAGAGGGGCAAGACATGCTTATTTTGTGGAGAATAACAGGAGCGCACTTTCCTGCATCACAGATAATCTGCAGTTCACCAGATTCACGGACCGTGCAACGGTCCTGCGTCAGGATGTCTTAAGTGCCTTGCCGGGAATCCATGAGAAGGAGGCGGATGTAATCTTTATGGATCCGCCGTATCACTACGAATATGAACAGCAGGTCATGAAGCTGCTCCGAGGGCTCCCCTACGTGACGGACCGTACATTGATTGTCATAGAAGCATCTCTCGATACGGATTTTTCTTATTTGGAAGAAGCGGGCTTCTATATTGAGAAGGAGAAATGCTATAAAACGAATAAGCATGTATTCTGCAGAAGCTTTTTTTCAAAAAACTAAAGACATTTCCGGGAAAGTGATTTATAATGCCAAAAGAAGGCAAGAGCGATGCCGTATAAGGGGAAATGTGAGGAGAAAATGAAATCATGAAAGCAGCAATTTATCCGGGAAGTTTTGATCCTGTTACCTATGGACATTTGGACATTATCAGGCGTGCGGCCGAAATTTTTGATGAATTGACGGTGAGCGTGTTGAATAATAAAACAAAGACTCCATTGTTTTCTGTGGAAGAACGTGTTAAGATGTTAGAGGAAGCGACAAAGGATATGCCTAATGTGAGAGTGGATTCCTTCAGCGGGCTGTTGATTGATTACGCCAGAGAGAAGGGCGTTCATGTGGCGATCAGAGGACTTCGGGCTTTTACAGATTTTGAGTATGAACTGCAGATTGCACAGACGAACAGGAAATTTTCAGGAGGCGATCTTGATACGATGTTTCTGACCACCAGTCTGGAATATGCTTATTTGAGTTCCTCCACTGTCAGGGAATTTGCCAGTTTTAATGGTGATATTTCACAGTGCGTGCCGGAACATGTTGCGAAATTGATATATGAGAAGTATGGGCATAACAGGTAAGTGTGAGTTGTAAGTTGTGCCGGATGTGAAAACTTCGGAATGGGGATAAAGATGAGTAGCAGAATTGAACAACTTATCGATGAGATTGAAGATTACATTGACGGCTGTAAATATCAGCCGTTGTCTAAGACGAATATAATCGTAAATAAAGAAGAAATTGATGAACTGCTGCGGGAACTGCGTATGAAAACGCCGGATGAGATCAAGCGTTACCAGAAGATCATCACCAATAAGGAGGCTATTTTAAATGATGCACGTGCCAAGGCGGAAGCGCTGATCAAGGATGCGACCGTTCAGACCACAGAACTGATCAATGAACATGAGATTATGCAGCAGGCATATGCGCAGGCTAATGAAGTGGTACGTATGGCGACGATGCAGGCACAGGATATTCTTAACAATGCTACATTGGAGGCCAATAGTGTCAAGACATCTGCCATGCAGTATCTTGATGAGATGCTGGCCAACTTAGAGAGTGCGATGACAGCGACTCTGGCAACGACTACGGAGCATTATGAGAGTTTCTATAATACGATCAGCGGTTATAATGAAACGGTTAAGGCGAATCGCGCCGAGCTGCATCCGATCGAGGTGGAACAGATGCTGAAAGAGGCAGAAGGCGAAGCGGAGCCGGCTGAATTGAATCTGATGTGATACATCTATAGAGTTTGCCGCGGGGCAGACTCTTTTTTTCAGGATGGGAAATGGATAAGATAAAGTTGAAGATTAAAATGTTTTTTTGTATGGCAATTCTGTTGTGGCTGTTTGTGGATTGCGGCAATGGAGCTGCCGGGAACGGTTTCTCAGGTCTGCTTACCGTGAGGGCAGAGGAGAAAAAGAACCAGAATGGAGAAGCTTCTGCATGGGAATCTGAATCGAAGGAGATATCGGATACGGAATACGAAGATACCACCGAACATGACATACGTATCGTGATCGATCCGGGACATGGCGGTGAGAATCTGGGCGGCGAATATGAAGATTATACCGAAAAGGAAATGACCATAATCGTGGCAAATGCCATGAAAGAGGAACTGGAAAAATACGAGGGCATTACCGTATACCTGACCCGGACCGGAGATCAGGATCTGACGCTGGAAGAAAGATGTGAATATGCCAAAAGCGTTGATGCGGACTTTCTGTTCTGTCTGCATTTTAATATTTCAGAATACCACACGCTGTTCGGCGCAGAGTGCTGGGTTTCGGCTTTCGGGGAGAATTACAGCAAAGGATACAGCTTCGCCAGTGTGGAGATGGATATGCTGCAGGAGCTGGGCTTATATTCCCGCGGAATTAAGACCAGACTGAACAGCAAAGGAACAGATTATTATGGTATTATCCGCCATGCCACAGAGAGGGATATTCCCTGTGTCCTTATAGAACACTGTCATTTGGATCAGGAGAATGATAAACCTTTCTTCGACCATGATGAAAAACTGAAAGCTTTCGGCAGGCTGGATGCCGCTGCCGTTGCCAAATATTTTCATTTAAAGTCGGAAGAACTGGGCGTAGATTACAGTGACTATCAGAATATAGTGGTGGATGTGCCGTCGGACGTGGCAGAACCGGACCGGAGTGAGCCGGATGTCTGTGAGATAGAAGTACTGGAACAGAATGCAGAGAACGGCGAAGTGACGGTGCAGGTAACAGCTGCGGATTATGACAGCGGAATGCTGTATTATACGTACAGCTATGATAACGGGGAGAACTTCTCGGCGTTACAGAGATGGCCGAATAAGTCTTCGGATACATTCTGCTTTACCCTTCAGGTTCCGCCCCATATCGTTCCGGGTATTGTGGTGAACGGTTACAACGGATATGATCTTTACAGTACCAGTAATTTGGTTGTTCTGCCATCCATGGATTATAAGACAGCGGCAGAATTGGCGGCAGAACTGGCGGCGAAAGAAGCGATTGAGAGTGCGTCGGCAGAAGTGAATCCCGACAGGGAGGAAGAGGCTGCAGAGGCAGGAGACAGAGGCGGAGACCGTGAGGAGAGGCCCGGCTTCCTGCGCATCGTCTGCGTGATCTGTGCAGGATTGGTTCTTGCTATGTCATTCTCCATGACACTGATTCTGAGTGGGAGAAAGAAGAGAAGAAAGCGTTATGGAAGATACAGGAAAAGATAGCACAGAGCCGTTAGGGCAGTCTGCATGGTCTTATGGAAAATATATGAGCGTACAGATAAGTCTGTCTGCCGTATCATGCTGTAAGTCTGGGCAATGCAGGAAAAGCCGCCGAAGGGCAGCAAAATCAGGACGGCAAAGTACAGGGAGCGGCCGGAATAGTCGATACCGCTGGTGATCTCCAACAGACAGCGATAGATGTTTAACAGCTCCGGCCTTACATGATGGAAGGGCACGAAGAGGATGTTGAGCAGGTTAAAGAAGATCATATAGCCGCCCAGCTTAGCGATGCCAAGAAGCCCGGACAGGACCGAGGAGTCTATAGCCGCCAACAGGGAGACTTTTTCCTTCTGCCCTGCCGGACAGACAGAAGCAGATGAGCTGGCAGGGAGAAAGGCTCTGCCTGTATGGCGCAGCAGCGGTGCAATCCGCAGGAGCAGGAACCCGTAGAACACAGGGATCCCATACATGAGCAGAAAGGGGATCAGAGGCCTGTCAATGGCAAGAGCAGGCACTACATAGCTCAGAAAGTAAATGGGGCCGATATTGTTGCAGAAATACAGAAGATTGGAACTTTCTTCACGGGTCAGCTTATGATTCTCATACAGTTCTCCTATGATCCGCGCTCCCATCGGAAAACCACACAGAAATCCCATAACGATGGTGTAGGAACCGTTGCGGGAGGTGCCGTACAGGAAATGCAGAAACGGATGCAGCAGCCGTACAAAGGATTCCGTAAGATTCATGCGGATCATGATCCCTGACAGGATCATAAACGGCAGAAGGGTAGGAACCATTTTGTGAAACCACAGATGCAGGCCTGTGGAGGCATATTCCAGCGCAAGAGCCGGATAGCTGAGCATCAGAAAGATCAGATAAAGTGCAAGGACGGTGAACAGAATCTGGTATGCGGTATCTTTATGCTTCATGAACGGAATCCCTTTCGGCGTTATCAGGGGTTGTTTATTTATGTATATTCGGGTAAGTATGCTATTATTAATACATCAGGTTTTTTCAGATTATGCCCGGTGTTCTTTCGCGGCATAAGCAGGGGATAATCACTAGACAGAAGGAGACTTCCATCCATATGATGCGTTTGGATAAATTTTTATGTGACAGGAACCTTGGAACAAGAAGTCAGGTCAAAAAGGATATTAAAGCGGGACTGGTGCTGGTCAACAACAGCAGGGTATTACAGCCGGAGCGGCAGATTGAGGAAGAGAGAGACCTGATTTGCTATAAGGGGCAGTTGTGTACTTATGAGAAGTATGTCTATTATCTCCTGAACAAACCGGCAGGAGTGGTGTCCGCTACAGAAGACAGACACCACAGGACGGTTCTTGACCTGCTCGGGGAGGACAGAAGAAAGGATCTGTTTCCGGTAGGCCGCCTGGACAAGGACACGGAGGGATTATTGTTGATTACAAATGACGGTATCCTGACACATGATCTTCTGGCGCCGGGGAAGCATGTTGAGAAGGAATATGAATGTCATCTGGCCGCTTATTTTGATGACAGGCAGAGGGCGGCGTTGGAGCAGGGGGTGGATATCGGCGAAAAGAAACGTACCAGACCGGCCGTCGTGCGGATATTGGATGATAGGAAGATCACACTGACTATTACGGAAGGCAGGTTCCATCAGGTGAAGCGAATGCTGCATGCGGTGGAAAATGAAGTAACCTATTTAAAGAGGATACGCATGGGTGCGGTTCTCCTGGATGAGGGACTGCCAAGAGGCGGTTACCGAAAATTGACGAAAGAAGAAGTGGAGAGCCTGAAATATGAAAAGAATACTTATGGTGTCCGGGAAGATAGGGAGGTGCAGGCATGATAGAAGCAGTCATATTTGATCTGGATGGCTCCCTGGTGGATTCTATGTGGGTGTGGAAAAGGATTGATGTAGAATATCTGGGAAAATTCGGTATTTTACTGCCGGATGACCTGCAGGCATGCATTGAAGGGAAGAGTTTCAGTGAGACTGCCGCATACTTCAAGGAACGGTTTCGGATTCCCGATGAACTTGATACGATCAAAGCCGACTGGAATCGTATGGCCTGGGATAAATATACCCATGAAGTGCCCTTAAAAGAAGGTGTCCGGGAGCTGCTTGCGCATTGTAAGGCACACGGAATCCGTATGGGAATCGCCACCAGCAATTCCAGAGCGCTTGTGGAGAATATCGTGGCGGTGCATCATTTAGAGGAATTTTTCACCTGTATTATGACAGGCTGTGATGTGGCCAAGGGCAAACCTTCGCCGGATATTTATCTGGCAGTGGCTGCCGCCCTTGACGTAAAGCCGGAGAAATGTCTTGTCTTCGAGGATATCATACCGGGAATTATGTCCGGCAGGGCAGCCGGGATGAAAGTATGCGCTGTACATGACAAGTATTCGGAATATCAGGAGGCAGGGAAGCGGGAATTGGCAGATTATTATACCTATGATTTCAGGGAGTTGACACAAAATGGGATTCTTACCGATAACTAAAGCGGATATGGAAGCACAAGGAATAAAGCAGCTGGATTTTGTCTATGTGATCGGGGATGCCTATGTAGATCATCCTTCTTTTGGACATGCCATTATCAGCAGAGTTCTGCAGTCGCAGGGATACAGTGTGGGGATCCTATCCCAGCCTGATTGGAAAGACGCAGACAGCATTACGGCTTTAGGCAGGCCGCGGCTTGCCTTTCTGGTATCAGGCGGCAATATGGATTCCATGGTCAATCATTATTTCGTATCCGGCAGGCACCGTCCTGCGGATGCCTATACGCCGGGAGGAGAGCCATACAAGCGTCCGGATCATGCCGTTGTAGTCTACGGAAACCTGATCCGCAGGGTGTATAAGGACTGTCCGGTTATTATAGGAGGCATTGAGGCAAGCCTGCGGAGAATGGCTCATTATGATTATTGGTCTGACAGCTTTAAACGTTCCATCCTGCTGGACAGCCAGGCAGATCTGATCTCTTATGGTATGGGAGAGAAGTCTATCGTGGAGATTGCGGATGCGCTGGCAGGCGGCATTGCAGTGAAAGATATCACTTTTATTCCAGGAACCGTATATAAAACGAAAGCGATTGACCATGTGTATGACGGAGAACTGCTTCCTTCCTATGAGGCCATGAAAGCAGAGCCGGGGCTGTATGCGGACAGCTTCGCTGTTCAATACCGCAATACGGATCCCTGTAACGGCAGGGCACTGATAGAGCCTTATCCCAACGGCATTTATGTGGTGCAGAATCCGCCGCAGCCGCCGCTCACCACAGATGAGATGGATGCGGTCTATGATCTGCCATATATGCGGACCTATCACCCGTCTTATGAAGCACGGGGCGGTGTGCCTGCTATCTCGGAAATCAAGTTTTCTCTGGTCAGCAACAGAGGATGCTTCGGCGGATGTAATTTCTGTGCGTTGACTTTTCATCAGGGACGGACGGTGCAGGCCAGGAGCCATGAGTCTATCATCCGGGAAGCGGAACGGATGCTGCAGGATAAGGATTTCAAGGGGTATATCCATGATGTGGGAGGGCCTACGGCTAATTTCAGGCAGCCTTCCTGCAGAAAGCAGATGACGCAAGGGGTCTGCAAGAACAGACAGTGCCTTTTTCCGGAACCCTGTCCTAATCTGGAAGTGGATCATTCGGATTATCTGGCGCTGCTTCGCAAACTGCGGGCACTGCCGGGAGTTAAGAAAGTGTTTATACGTTCCGGGATACGGTTCGACTATCTGATGGCAGACCCGGATGATACCTTTTTCCGGGAGCTGGTGGAGCATCATGTCAGCGGACAGCTTAAGGTGGCGCCGGAGCATATTTCGAATGCAGTACTTTCCAGACTCGGTAAGCCCCGCAAAGAGGTTTATGAGAGGTTTGTAAGGAAGTACTATAAATTGAATGAACAGATTGGGAAAAAGCAGTTTCTGGTGCCTTATCTGATGTCTTCCCATCCGGGATCAACCCTGAAAGAAGCAATCGAGCTGGCAGAGTATCTTCGGGATCTGGGTTATATGCCGGAGCAGGTGCAGGATTTCTATCCCACACCGTCTACTGTGTCTGCCGTCATGTACTATACAGGGACAGATCCCAGGGATGGCAGCAAGGTATATGTCTGCCGGAACCCGCATGAGAAGGCGATGCAGCGTGCCTTGATCCAGTACAGAAATCCAAATAATTATGAATTGGTCAGGGAGGCACTTATCAAAGGCGGCCGGGAGGATCTGATCGGCTTTGATAAGAAGTGTCTGATCAGGCCGCGAAAGTCAGGAGCCGGAAATCCGGCGGCCAATGCGAATGGAAAAGGGAAGAATCCCGGAAAAGGCAGTAACAGACCGGCTAAGAAGAAGACAATCAGGAATGTGCATAAAAAACGTTTAAAATAGTTTAAGGATGGAGACAGAAATGAAGATTGCGATTATTACCGGTGCATCCTCCGGTATGGGAATGGAATTTGCAAAGCAGCTGGACCTTAGCCTGCGTAAGACCGATGAGATATGGCTTCTTGCCCGCAGAAGAGAGCCGATGGAAGAACTGGCGCGCTCCATGCGGCATAAGACGAGGGTTATTGTCATCGATGTGACGAATGAGAGAGAAATGAAACAGTTTGCAGAGGTACTCGCAATCGGGAAACCCGGGATCACGGCGCTGGTCAA
Source organism: Clostridia bacterium (assembly GCA_910575245.1). Lineage (GTDB taxonomy): Bacteria > Bacillota > Clostridia > Lachnospirales > Lachnospiraceae > UBA3282. The sequence goes on from CAJTEN010000002.1 coordinate 419,531, forward strand.
TTGCGCAGGGACAGGGAACTATGGGGATTTCCTGGGACAAAGTGATAAGTCAGTATCTGATATGGTGCAGTTAAACATTGTGGCACTGACACGGATGACCAAACTCTGTCTGCCCTACATGCGCAGAGGAAGCAGGATCATACAGCTTGCATCAGGAGCTGCATTTATGCCGCAGGCCGCTTTTGCGGTCTATGCGGCGTCCAAGGCTTATGTATATTCTCTGAGCAGAGCGCTAAATAGAGAGCTGCAGGGGCGTGGGATCCGTGTTATGGCAGTCTGTCCCGGTCCGGTGAATACCCCTTTTCTCACAAATGCTTACGGAGACATCTCACATTTGAGTTGTCTTAAGAAACTGACCATGATGAAGACCGAGAGTGTGGTGGCAAAGGCGGTCGCTGACTGCAAAAGGGGCAAGTCGGTTTCCGTATGCGGCCTGCCTGTAAAATTATTGTATTTCGTAACCCAAAGTATGCAGAATTTATTGCAGTATTTTACATAGAAGCAGCAAGGAGTTTTATTCAAATGAAAAATATGATCATTTCCAAAGGTTCCTATGGGTATATCGCAAATCACAGATGGATTGCAGCAGCCAGGACACTGCTTTTCTTCGGTGTTAGTATCGGGTTGTATATTATGGGGTATGTGACTACCGGAAGCAACAGGAATTTGTTGACGGTCGTGGCGGTTCTGGGATGTCTGCCGGCCTGTAAAAGTCTGGTGAATCTCATTGTGTTCATCAGAGCATCGGGATGCAGTGAAGCGCTGAAGGACAGGGTATGCATATATGATGAGAAGTTGAGAACCTTCTATGACATGTATTTTACTTCTTACCAGAAAAACTTTGCAGTCAGCCATATGGTTCTGAAAGGTAATGTACTGTGCGGGGTGACAGAAAGCGCCGGATGTGACTGCAGCAGGGCAGAGAAGCATCTTGATCAGATTCTTTTACAAGAAGGGATCAAGAATATAACCGTTAAGATTTATTCTGACACTGACAAATATATCGACCGACTCGGTCAGATTATATATCTGGATGCTGACGAGAGTAGAAGCTGCGGACAGATTATCGATCTGTTATATTCCATTGTAATATAAAACAAATCAATGTCATTAAGTTAAGCCGGACGCGCCTGACATGATAGGAATCTCCTAAGGACGCGCTTTCGCTCGGTTCCAAACGCAGCGGTACTAAATTCGTGGAAAACCTCATTAAGTACCGGCGTTTTCCTACGGTCCTAAGGAGAATCCTATCATATCAGACGCTGTGTATAGACTTAACTTAATGACATTGTAAAACAAATAGTTATGGATAGAAGGATGAAAATATGTATCAGAAAGAAATATCTGATAGGGAAGCAGGACAGCGGTTGGACAAATACCTGCGGAAGCTGCTTCCGGAGGCGGGCAGTGGTTTCCTGTATAAGATGCTGCGTAAGAAGAATATCACCCTGAACGGAAATAAGGCTGACGGCAGCGAGAAGATCGTGGCAGGAGACAGCGTTATGATCTATTTTGCAGAAGAGACTCTGGCCAGGTTTATGGGGAACGGGACGCCGGAATGCGCAGAATATGATAATGCTTACAGGAAACTGACAGGAATCAGGATTCTTTATGAAGACGATCATATGCTTCTGGCAGATAAGCCGGCAGGAATTCTGTCGCAGAAGGCCGGGCGGGAAGATATATCCTTAAATGAATGGCTGATTGGGTATCTGCTTCACAGTGGTTTTCTGCATCAGGAGGCACTTAAATTGTTCAAACCTTCTGTATGCAATCGGCTGGACCGCAATACAAGCGGTATTGTGCTTTGTGCCAAATCTCTTAAAGGAGCACAGCTTCTGGGAGAAGTATTGCGCGGCAGAACCCTTCATAAATATTATCAGCTCTATGTGAAAGGGACAGTCACGGAGGAGAAGCTGATAGAGGGGTATCTTGAGAAGGACAGGCGGTATAATAAAGTTTCTGTTGTCCCGTACGGGACAACGGATTCTTATATTAAGACCAGATATAAGCCGCTTCGGACAGAACAGGACAAAACACTTCTGGAAGCAGAGCTGCTTACCGGCAAGCCGCATCAGATCAGAGCGCACCTGGCCAGCATCGGACATCCGCTTCTGGGAGATTACAAATACGGCGATAAAGAGTGGAATGATATTTACCGGAAGAAATATCATGTCAGGTCGCAGCTGCTGCATGCTTATAAAGTTGTGTTTCCTGAATTGGATCCACCCTTTGAGGCGGTAAGCGGCAGGGCTTTCTATGCAGATATTCCTGCTGTTTTTGCATTAGTTGCAGGAGAATAATTGACTTTTTTCAGGAGGCTGTGCATATGGCAACATGGAATTCCCGCGGACTGCGAGGTTCTACTTTAGAGGATCTGATCAACAGGACAAATGAAAAATATTTGGAAAATAGCCTGGCACTGATCCAGAAAGTGCCTACCCCGATTACCCCGATTACTATCGACAAGGAAAGCCGGCATATCACGCTCGCCTACTTCGATCAGAAGAGTACGGTGGACTATATCGGGGTAGTCCAGGGCATTCCGGTCTGCTTCGACGCCAAGGAGTGTGCGGCAGATACCTTTGCGCTCCAGAATATCCACGAGCATCAGGTTAAATTCATGGGAGAGTTTGAGAAACAGAAGGGAATTGCTTTCTTTCTGATTTATTACACACACAGGGACATTTTCTATTACCTGCCCTATGAGATGCTGCGATTCTTCTGGGACAGGGCTTTGGAGGGCGGGCGGAAGAGTTTCCGGTATGAAGAATTGAATCCGGAGTACATCCTGCCGAAAAAGCATGGTATCCTTGTACCTTATCTGGATACGCTGCAGAAGGATCTGGATGACAGAGAATAGAACACCCGAAAAGTCCACAGCCCATAATGAGGAAGCCGGATACTGAAATATCGCCCGATTGTTACAATTCACAGTCAAAATACGCATAAACTGCGCATTTACGGCCGGGTAAAGTGGATTATGAAATGCATGAACAAATAGGATTATGAAATATATAAAAAATAGTAGAAAAAGAACATTGTATATGATATGATTGTGTTCATCTGAGCGCATTCTGAAAGTCTCGTGAAACAGGGCTGAAGATTATGAGGAGATATATAGGAAGAATGGAGGACACTGATTTATGAAGTTTGCATATGGCAGCAGTAAGAAAGGTGATGTGTCAGAAGCATTAAAAAATATTACAGAGCCTGAGGCCTTATTTTTTTCTGTTGCGGACGAGAGCATGCTGGAACAGACAGCCAATGAGATTGAGAGGAGATTTCCCGGCGTTGCATCGATCGGAGGCGTTGGCCAGGCATATAGCGGCAAGAATTTTTTTGATGCAGGCATTACAGTTATTGCAATGAAAGAAAATATAAAGGTGGCGGCAGATGTTCTTGAACAGGCGTCCGTCATGCCGATCAAATATATCAGGCGGCTTGAAGATGCTGTGAAAGCAGTAGGAGGCGGACGGGGTAACACGGCGTGCTTCGATATCTGCTCGTCAGGCGCAGACGTCCGCGCTGTCACAACACTGTCCGACTATCTCTGCCGTCGGGGATATGATCTTGCAGGCGGTACAAGTAATTCGGCGTCGGTTGCCTGCAACGGTAAGGTCTATAAGGATGCATGCGCTTTTTTCATCTTTAAAAACCTCAAAGGGAAAATCAAGTCGTATAAGGAGAATATCTACATACATCCGCAGGAAAATGACAAGCAGTTTATGGTGACAGAGGCAGAACCTAAGAATTACAGGATTTGTACGTTGGAGAACAAGTCTGCTGAGAAAGTATATACTTCTGAGTTGGGAATCAGCAGAGATAAGATCACAACGCAGACCTTCAAGAACCCATTTGGGCATGTCTGCGGTTCTGATACCTATATTGTCTCCATAAAGGGAGTTGAATCTGACGGAAGCATTACCACATTCCGTCCGGCAAATAAGATGGATTTTCTGTCAATATTGAGCATGGGTGACTATCGGGAGGTGGTACAGGATACGATTTCAAGGATTAAGAGTGATTTAGGCAGCGCGCCGGCGGTGCTTTCCGTCAATTGTCTGTTTCGTTATATAATGTTTAACGATGAGCATTACTGGGACAGTTATCTTGCAGAGATGTGCCGCAGCTTTTCACATGCAGGTATGGTCGGTGTAGGTGAACATTATAATACACAGTTTGTTAATCAGACAATGTGCTGTCTGGCATTTGAATAGGGAGGGAAGACGTGTTTAGATTATTTGGAAACGCTGATAAGAAAGAAAGGAAAAATGATTCCGTATCCGTTGCAGCGGCAGAGAAGCAGGCGGGATATGACAAGCATCCCTTGGATTATGCACTGGAAAGCGTATACAGAGTCGTGAACGAACTTGCGGAGGATGTTTTTCAGACAACAAAGCAGATGCGTTATGCAACAGAGCGGCTTTCCGGGCTGAAAGCCGATATTACCGGACCGCAGGGTGAAGTGAGCGCGCTGGAGGAGGGATTTCGGGATATCACGACGGCTACAGATCATTTTAGTGATGTGGAGGCAGAAATTGATGCCTCTGTCTCAGAAGCGCAGTGTCAGATGGATCAGCTGAAACAGGATGCCAATTCTTTGCAGGAAAATTTCAGGAATATGTCCAAAACGTTTGAAATGCTGCAGGGTGCATTGGACAAGATCAGAAATAGTCTGTCGGGGATCAGGGCGGTTGCTGACCAGACGAATCTTTTGGCCCTGAATGCAAGTATTGAAGCGGCAAGAGCCGGTGAACAGGGAAGAGGCTTTGCGGTTGTTGCGGAGGAGGTAGGCAATCTGGCGAAGACGAGCCGGGATATGGTTGAGGGCATACATGCCAACATTACGGAAGTGGAGCGCCAGAGCAATGAATTGAACAAGTTTATTCAGGCATCCGACGAAGCAATGCTCTGCAATATCAAGAGCATTGAAGAGACCGGCAGATATTTTGATGATGTGAAGAGAAGCGCTTCAGGGACAGTCGAAGTTCGGGAGGCAATTGAAAGCGCAGTGGAAAGGAACCGTGCCTATGTGAAGACTGTCCAGGATTCTCTTGTAGGGACTGCCGGTGTATACAGTGACATTATTGACAGGATGGATATTGATGACAGCAAAAAGGGCGTACTGATTGAGTCATTCCAAAATATCATTGAACAGGCAATTGCCATGGTGGAGGAAATGCCCTGATTTGCTAAATTGGATTTTGGCAGGAATTGTTTCGGCGGATATTCCTCGAAGATGCGAAATGGAAGAGGAAGAATTGCAGCTGTCTCCAAGCAATGAAGAGCATGCCCTCCGGGCTCTGCAATTCTTCCGGCTTCTAATTCGTTACTCAGTAGGGGCAGCGGTATTTTCCGGGAATCGCTGCAGTTTTTTCTCCAGAATCTCCCGGCACCTTCCGGCTAGTTCAAACGGGTAGTTTTTTTCCACCTCATAGCCATCTTTTTCGAGATCGCGGGCAATGGCAAGCCATATATCATATGCCTTGTCATATTCACCCAACTCCTCATAACAGAATCCCATAGAATATCTGGCATCATCCATTTCACTGTCCAGTTCCAATGCCTTCCTCCAGCATTTGAATGCTTCGTCATATTTCTTTAAGTCTTTGCAGACATCGCCCCCAAAAATATATAAAGCTGCCTTATCAGGAAATTCAGGGAGAGCTTTTGAAAACCATTCATAAGCCTTTTCTTTATTCCCGCTGTATTTATATGCTGCAATAAGACAAATCCAGTCTTCCGGGTCTTCTGAGCCTTCATTAATTATTTGCTGTGCTGCGTCAATACTTTCCTGGCCTTTTCCAATCTGTGAGTACAGGAGCATTTTTTGATGCTTTGTCCGCCAGAAAGTGTTTTCGCCGGCGTCCTTTCCCTGCCCGATCACTTTATCAAATAAATCAATGGCCCGATTCATACAATAGCGCATCATATAGTGATGCAAAATTCCGTATATTCTTAAGTCTTCCGTGGAGTAGCTTTCGCTTTTAAGGAGTTTTTGGAACTCATAATCAGCGGCAATGAAATCTTCCGGTCGGCGTGTAGACTCATAAACCGAGGCCAGCCGCTGCGCATAATTTTCATATGCAACTGAGGTTTCCTTGAAAAGGTCATCAATTGTCACACAATAAAGTTTTGCTATTTGCGGAAGCATTGGGACATCGGGTAAAGTCGTATTGCATTCCCATCTTGATACAGTATGTGGGCTTACACTTAGCATTTCTGCGGCCTGTTCTTGCGTGAGATTTTTCTGCTGCCTGAATTTCTTCAAATTGTTGGAAAATACGGTATTCATATTTCTAATCCTTTCGTTTTATTCAGAAGCTTCTAATGAAATTATATCGCATTTTAACGCTAAGGCCATAGCATGTTTTATGGGTTGGCCCGCAATTTCTGTTCAGTAAACAAGGTGAGCTTGTTCTATACTTATTCTTGACAAAGCGACATGAATGACGCATAACAGAAAGCGACACGAATGTTGCAAAAGAAAAGAGGTGATAATATGAGCTTGAAAGGAGATAAGACAAAACAGGACATTCGAGAAAAGGCATATCAACTGTTTGCGGAAAAGGGATTTAAAGATGTAACTATGAAAGATATTTGCGAGTTGACAGGACTTAGTCGTGGAGGACTGTACCGCCATTATGAAAGTACCGAGCAGATATTTCTGGAGATAGTTAATGCTTTTTCCAATAAGCAAAAAAGTGAAGTATTTACTAAAATTGAGCAGCGTATTCCAGCTACCACAATATTAGAGGAACTTCTTTCAAGATATGCAAGTGAAATGATTGACTCAAACTTCCCACGTCAAAAATGGGATTCGCACCTTGAAAAATCAATACTTTAGTCCACAAAATACCCTTATGCGGCTGTTTCTCTCCGTTCCAATGCGTCCTGCATGTATTTTGGGAGACGCTCAACAAAGCTGGCTGTGAATTCCTCCAGCTGCGATTCTGTGATATGGAAATACTCCATCACAGTATCCATCAGTGCG
>CAJTEN010000003.1 GCA_910575245.1 Clostridia bacterium
TAACTTCGAGATAGGGTGAACGTAAAGGAGAAGAGAAAACTTATAGGGTGCACACCTTTAGGCTGCTTTAGCAGCAAACCGAACCTACCGGCTTTAGCCGGTAGTGGTTAAGTTCTGTCCCGTCCCGAAGAACACGGCGTTGCAATAGTCTTATTTCTAATCCCGGAAAATGCAACACGGGGCAGGAAGCAGGCTGAAATATTTCCAGTTCTATTTGTTCTGCCAACATTGAAAATATTTTATTGACTGCCTGTTCCTCGCTGTCTTCGTATGTTAAGATTGCTGTTTTTCCTATGTTGTTATTCTACTGTATCGTTTGCCTTTGTGGTCTATTTAATTCCCATATATGAGGAAATAACCATTCTCTGAACCTCACTTGTCCCCTCGTATATTTCCGTGATTTTTGCGTCACGCATGAAACGCTCAAATGGATAAGTTCTTGAATATCCGTTGAAGCCAGCAAGCTGCGCACAACGGCGTGTCACGTTTGTAGCCGCTTCTGCCGCATATAATTTACCCATAGCCGCAAGATGTGAGAAAGGCTCGTGATCCTGCTTTGCCTGTGCTGCACGGTACACCAATAAACGGGCTGCGTCAACTCTTGTCTGCATATCGGCAAGTTCAAACTGTGTAAACTGATATTGTGAAATTCTCTGCTCGCCCTGCATATGCTCTGTGACATATTTTTTACAATGGTCAATCGCGCCCTGAGCGATACCTAATGCCTGTGCCGCTACACCAATACGTCCGCCGTCTAAGGTCATAAGAGCCATTTTGAAGCCTTTGCCTAATTCGCCTAATAAGTTTTCTTTTGGTATCTTACAATCTGTGAAAACTAACTCGTATGTTGCAGAACCACGGATACCCATTTTCTTTTCCTTTGTTCCAAAAGTAAATCCGGGAGTGCCTTTTTCTACAATAAAGCCGGAGATACCTCTGCTGCGTTGGCTTTTGTCTGTCATAGCGGTAACAAAATAGGTATCTGCATAAAATCCGTTTGTGATGAAGATTTTTGAACCATTCAGTAGCCAATAGTCGCCCATATCAACGGCGGTTGTCTGCTGATTGCCTAAGTCACTTCCAGCGGACGGTTCTGTTACTGCAAATGCGCCTAATTTCTCTCCTTTCAGAAGCGGCGCAAGGTATTTCTGTTTCTGTTCTTCTGTGCCAAACTCTGAAAGAGGGAAAGAGCCTAAAGAATGGTGGTCTGACAACATAACGGAAGTAGTGGAACAATGTTTTGCCAATTCCTCAATCACGGCAATGTAGGCAAGATAGGAATGTCCTGCGCCGCCGTATTCTTTCGGGTAACAAATCCCCATCATGCCTAATTCTGCTAATCTGTTTCGGTGTTCTTCGGGAAAGCGTTCCTGCTCGTCAATTTCTGCCGCCAATGGCGCAACTTCATTCACACCAAATTCGTGAATAAGGTCTATTACTTTCTGCTCGTCCGCACTAAACTTGAAATTCATATGGTACCTCCTTGAAAACTGATTGATATTTTTTCTTTACCGTTTTATAATAGCATGAGAAAAAGAATAAAAAAATTCAATAATTTTGAACTAAAAATTCGATAAATTCGATGTATCAAGGAGGGTTAAAATGAATACAAAGAGTTTGGTCACTTTCAAAACAATTCTTGAAATGGGGAGTTTCCAAAAGGCAGCGGACAAGTTGGGCTATACGCAGTCTACGGTAACATTTCAGATAAAACAGCTTGAAGAAGAACTGGCTTTGAAATTGTTTGAGAAAATAGGCAGACGTATGGAACTTACGCAGGCAGGAAAGGATATTATGCCTTATATTGATATGATTTTACAGGGAGCGGAACAAATCGGAAACTACGGAAAAAGCCTTTCTGAAATATCCGGCTCTTTAAAACTGGCAATCCCGGACTCTATTTTAATCTATAACATGCAGCCGTTTATCCGGGCATTTGCACATGAAGCCCCTAATGTGCAGCTTGTAATCAATTCCATACAGTCCGGGGAAATCAATCAGTCTGTTGTGGATGGAACTGCCGATATAGGCATAAACTGTGAAAAAGAAAGTTATCCCGATAGCGTCATACATAAGCAGCTTGGTAACTATAAAGCGGTTCTTGTTGCTTCCCCTTTTGCTGACAGAAGTCTGCTTGACTTTGTTACGCCGCACCAACGCAAGCCGTTTAGTTTGATTTGTAATGAGCCGGACGGTTATTATCAGTTGGATATGGATAAGTACCTTGCCGAAAAAGCCATTGTTCTCAATGCGCCCATGAAAGTACAAAGCATAGAAGCGGTAAAAAGATGTGTTATGAATAATTTGGGAATTGCAGTTGTTCCCACATATTCTATCGGGGAAGAATTGAAAAACGGTTCTCTTATGCCGATTAAAACGGAACTTGATGAAAAAAAGTATCATTCTTTTTATATTTATCACAAAAATAAATGGATAAGCCCACAAATGGAATTGGCTATGAAGTTGATGAAAGAGTATTTAGGAAAAGAAAACCTACAAAAATAAATTTACCGAGAAATGGCACTGTAAAAGTTGCCATTCCCGGCGTTCCATTACTCAATATCTTCAGTAGGCAAAAACACAAGCCCGGCATTTTCTTCTTTATACCTTTCTCAGACTATCAACGCCAAGCAGCCAAGTCAAGGGCGTAAACGCCGCTAAAGCGGTAAATCCTTGACTTGGCTGTTTGCCATTGATAAAGGGTAATTATGGCATAAATGAATAACTATGTTGTTTGATAGAAATACTGATCAGATGTAGAATTATTATTATAATAATTTTTGTTATCTGTTGTATAAGTGAAGATTTGGCATAATCGTATGATCTTTGACTTTCTTTACTCTGAATACTGGCATTATAGGCTTGTCCTTTCTTTTTGTGCGAAAGTTGAAGTCCACAGCTTTGAGGGGTGTGTGGGTATGCGTCTTAGTGATTATATTTTATGTGTTCCGATTTACTACAATCTTCCCGGTTTGCTTCGCCAAACCGCTGGAAGTGCACGATCTCCCTCGCACGCAGGAACTTGATCGGTTCGCAGACATCGGGATCGTCTCTCACAAGGCGCAGGATATTGTCATAAGTGGAACGCGCTTTCTGTTCTGCTGCCATATCCTCTGTCAGGTCTGTAATAATATCCCCCTTCGACTGGAACTCACAGGCATTGAAGGGCACGCCGCCCGCGGCCTGCGGCCAGATTCCGATGGTGTGGTCCACATAGTAGTTGACGAAGCCGGATTCCTCGATCTCTTCCATGGACAGATTCTTGGTCAACTGATGGACGATTGTGGCCACCATCTCAAGGTGTGCCAGTTCTTCCGTACCTAGATGTGTAACGTTATTGCACATCTGAAAACATAAGGAAATACAAGAATTCATGACACATCACCTATAATTTACATCTATAAAGTAGAAGTGGCGGGATTGCTCCCGCCATTTCCTAAATAGAAAACTTTTTCACTTCTTCCTGTGTAAGCTCGATCAGCTTCTTCCCACATCTCTTTGCATATCTTGATAATTCAAGCAAATTCACATGACAAGATGGTGCATTAACATATGGATTTGGCTGTTCAAAGTAGCTCTGAGCCGGAATCTGATTTTCCATGAATTTAGGTCTCGTTCCATTCATAGTGATACACCTCCAATAGATTTTTTGCTTGTTCCTCGTCAATAAAGAACTGGTACTGATGAAGCATTCCCAAATACTCCGCATGGAATACATCTATATAATGCCTTAATAATTCTTCATTAGCGGCAAATCCATGAATAGCTCCTTCATATCCCCATTCAATAGATTTATCGGCAGCTATGGCAAAAAGATGACCACCTACGCCAACATATTTCTGATTGCCAAACTCATGCTTGTTGTTATGTGGAGCAGTACAAGCCCAATGAAGATAAGCGGCGTGGGAGTCCTTATCATTTCTGACACCGACCAAGCCTTGGATGGTATTGTCATCCTTTAGGGCAAGGGCATATACTTCAACATTCTTTGGTATCTCGTTCCAGTTAATGTGCCAACCATTGGACTTCTGGAATTTCTTAAGGTAAGTGCGGCTTTCGATTTTGAATACGACAGTTTCCTTGATATCGCCTGTCACAGTATCTTTCAGACAGGGAACGATTTCATCTATCCAAATGTCGATACAGCCTTGTTCAATTGCTGTCATGTAATCACCCCTTACATAGTTATTTTTATGGGACTATTGTTTTTTCTTTACTACAAATCCAAGGAGGAAACCTGTACAAAATCCTAAAAGATGAATTACGAAGGTACATATTCCCAAAAAGTTTGATAATACAAAGTAATATAGCAGAAAATGAAAGCCTTTTTGAGTTTTGTATTCATTCCATATAGTTCTATTTCGAATTAACCAATTCACAAGAACTCCAAGGCAAGCAAATATTGCCGGAGAAGCCCCATAGTTAAAACTATTTGGATAAAAAACAAATATTGTAATACCTGCAATAATTAATCCAATATGATAAACAAGTACTAATTGTATAATGCCAATTCTCTTTTCAAGATATATTCCAACATACCATAGTCCGAAAACATTAGCCAATAAGTGCCATATAGCAGTTTGAGTATATCCATATGTTATGAGTCGGTATAACTGAAAATTATTAAATACAGTTTTGTATGATTCGCCAAGGTAGTCAATTATGTTACCGCCACCGGATAATAGAATCCACAATAAATTATACTCACTTGATAAAATGAAATTCATCAAGAATATAATGCACATAATGATTATCGCTGCATGTCGAAAACTATATGTTTTAGTTGCTATTTTCATTATTTATTTCCCCACAAGAAACAAATGTATCTTTATCTATTTATATTATACCACATTTCCACCATTTTCTCAATCACAGCCACCAGACATACGTTCAAGTAAATGCTTGGAAAGTTCATAAAACATCAATGTTTCCGCTTCGTCCAAAGCATCCACACCGGAGAGGACGGAAGCAGTAATATTTGCAATATCTGTTTCTGTGACAGGGCGTTTAGCCTGTATGTCATCGCTTTGCGCTTTTATTTTTGCCAGCATCTCTTGAGATTGCAAATTTGCAATAATGCCTAAAATCAGGGATTTCAGATTTTCCATGCTATTCTTGTCCTACAGCAAAACGCTGACATATGCGCATATGGGTAACTCGTAAATGGTCGATAACAGACCCACCTAAAGAAGGAGGAACCCGATTTGGAAAAAGAAATCACAGAAATGTTATTAAGGAATCATCCCTTGGATTACATCCCACTGTTACAGACAGCAGAGAATTGGCAAAACGATACGAACTAATGTCAATATTCAATGAAGTCAAACATCGTCTGCCAATGAAAGAGGTTGCAAGGTACTATGGAATAACTGTCAACCGGTCAGGCTTTACAAAGTGTCCGTTCCACAAGGAGCGGACACCCAGCATGAAGATATACGATGATCATTTCTACTGTTTTAGCTGTCAATGCGGTGGAGATGTTATCCAGTTGGTTAGTCAGTTATTCTCACTAAGTTCATTGGATGCAGCCAAGAAGCTACAGGCTGACTTTGGAATTGCAGATGTGGAATTTGATAAGGAGCAATACAAAAGGGAATGTAATACCCATATGAAACAGCTTTTAAAGGAAAAGCAGTTTGAAAGCTGGAAGCACAACACCTATTTGCTCCTTACGGATTATTGCTCAATGCTTCGAAAATGGCGTGAAGAATACGCCCCAAAATCTTTGGATGAACCAATAAAAGAGGAATATGTGGAGAGCCTACAGGAGCTTGAGAAAATGGAATATTATTGTGACCTATTCCTCTATGGAACAAAGGCTGATTTAGAAGATTTTAGACAAAATGAAGAAAGGCTGGTGAACAGGATTGAGCAACCTGTCAGAGAACAGAAAGAAAGGGATGCAAGGGAACGTTGCCTCACGCTTTACAGAATGTAAAGTATAGTGGGTTACACTTCTGTTGGAAGTGGCTGCGGTTATTTGCCGTATCCGGCTGTCCCGCAGTTGCTTTCGCAGAAGTTATGAAAGGAGGGTGTGAATGGCAAAATTGGTTTGTCATGGCCAGAAATATACAAAAGGTGCTATCGCAAAGATTGAGCGACATAACGAACGACAAAACGAGCATTACGGCAATCAGGACATTGATTTGGAGCGTAGTCACTTAAATTACCGATTGATGGAATGCGCAGAAAAGAATTACTTTGCGGCAGTAATGAAGCTGGTAGATGCCAGAAACAATCCTACCGGAAAGAAACTTCGCAAGGATGCTGTTGTATTAACAGAATTTATCATATCATCCAGCAATGAGTTTTTTGATACATTATCACCGGAGAGACAAAAAGAATATTTTCAGTCTTCCATGAAGTATTTGGAAACTCTCTTTGGTAAGAAAAATACAATCTATGCCGTAGTCCACAATGATGAGCATACACCGCATATGCACTTCGGATTTGTACCTATGACAGGGGATAATCGTGTCTGCGCTAAAGAGGTCATAAACCGTAATATTCTCCGGCAGATACAGGAGGAACTGCCAAAGCATTTGCAGAAAGCCGGATTTGATATTGAGCGTGGTGAAGTGAATTCCGAAGCAGTTCACCGCACGGTAAAGCAGTATAAGGCAGATATGGAGAAAGAAAAGGCAGAGCTTGCCACGGTTATTCAAAGGCAAAAACAGGGGCTACAGGCAATTGCTGAAAAAAAGACGGATATTCGTTCTGTAGAGGAAATCACAACCGGTAAAACAATAATTGGTGGCAAGGTAACGGTGGAGGAAGCCGATTATCAGAAACTGGCTGATTTGGCAAAGAAACAGATTGCGGGAGAAAGCAAGGAGAAGAATCTTAAGAAAGAAAATGCTTCTCTTCGAAAGGAAAATCAGCAATTAAAGGCATTCAATGAAGTTCTAAGTTCCCAACTTACCAGCGAACAGTCCATGAGTCAGCGGCTTACCTTAAAGAAGCTGAAGGCAGAGGTCAGGGAGCTTAGTAAGTTTAAGCAGCTGGCAGAAAAGTTTCTTGCAAAGCATGGTTTAAAGGATTATTTCAGAAAAGCATTCATACATTCTAATAATCAGGAACTTTAGGAGCAAATGGTGCTTGAAACAGATAAAAATAGTTTTATGGAAAAGGAGAAATTGATGAATATAACACTTGATGCTACACAACAAAAGGAATTAAAAAAAACGCTGAAATGCGGTATCTACAAGGAACTGCATAAGAGGGATATCTTGTCAGATGCGCAACTAAATAGCTTGTTGGAACACAATTCGTAGGATTATACTTGCACATCGTCATCTGCATTGTTATACTGTAGGTGGTGATGTGTCAGCCTAACAAAAGGAGGACACATAAAATGACAAAAAGTAAACTTAGAGTTGCCGCATATTGTAGAGTTTCTACCGACAAGGATGACCAAACCAATTCCTTAATCAGCCAGCGAAAATACTTTGCAGATTATATCACACACCATGATGATTGGGTTCTGAGTGATGTGTATTATGATGAGGGTATCAGTGGTACGCAGACCAAGAAACGTGCCGGATTTAATGCTATGATTGAGGAAGCAATGCAAGGTGAAATTGACCTTATTCTTACCAAGGAAGTATGTCGATTTGCAAGAAATACCGTGGATACCTTGTCCTATACTCGAAAGCTAAAGGATAACGGTGTTGGTGTGATTTTTATCATTGATAACATTGATACCAGAGATTCGGATGGTGAGCTTCGTTTGACCATTATGGCAAGTATAGCACAGGAAGAAAGCCGTAAGACTTCGGAACGTGTGAAATGGGGACAGAAACGCCGGATGGAGCAAGGGATTGTCTTTGGCAGGGATTTGATTGGTTACAATGTCCGTAATGGGGAGCTTGCAATTAACGAGGAGGAAGTTCCTGTCGTCCGTGCCATTTTTCATAAGTACACCAACGAAGGAAAAGGTACTCATGTGATTGCAAGGGAACTATTCGAGGAAGGCTTACGTCCCAAGCGAGTGAAGTTGTGGTCTGCTACCGTTATTCTCAGGGCTTTGCGAAACGAGAAATATGTGGGTGACTTGTGTCAGAAGAAAACCTTTACACCAAACTATCTGACACATGCAAAGAAGTACAATCGAGGGAATGAAGAAATGGTTTATTTGAAAGACCACCACGAACCTATCATAGATAGAGATTTGTGGAACCGGACACAGGAGGAGCTACTCCGGCGTGCTCCCACAGAGGAAATGAAGTCTAAGCACAGCAACCGCTATTGGTGCAGTGGCAAGCTCTATTGCGAGATGTGCGGTCAAAGGTATGTCAGCCGTACCAAGAAGCTGAAAAATGGCACTACCTATAAGGCATGGCGTTGCTATGCGGCGGCAAATCATGGAACCAGTAAGGTATCTGATGATGGCGAAGTAATCGGCTGTGACAATGGCTCTATCAATGAGCGAGCATTGCTTACCTGTGTACATTATTGTATCTGCCAGCTACAGACCAATCAGAAGGAACTGAAGAAGGAAATTCTACAGGAAATCAAGGCAATTAAAGGTATCACGGATAAGAAACTTGATACAAAGCGTATTACAGAGAAAATGGAAAGTCTGAATGCCAAGAAGCGTAAAGCCATTGATTTGATGTTGGATGGATTGATTACAAAGGCAGATTTACAGGAGCAGACAAAATGGTACGATGAACAGCGTGCAGAGCTTTCCGAACTGCTTTCCAATTCACAGAATAAGGACAAAGAACAAGCAATGCAGATTGATGTATTTGAGCAGTATATCACCGCTTTGGACGAGATTATGACCTTTGATGAAACCAACGAAAGTCTGTACCGTGAGATATTGGATAAAATGGTTATTTACCATGACAACACTGTAGAGGTCTGGCTGAAATGCGTTCCCTTCGGCATGAAGCTGACCATTCACTCCTATGGTAAGAATGAGGACTATACAACGGACATTCTTGCTATGGAGATTATGGAAAATTCTTAAGGCTCCGGAAACTGAAACTCCCGGAGCATCTACTTAAATCTAAGATGTGCAATTATAACACCGATACACCGACATCGGTCAGTACTGCAGCCACTTCTCTGTACGGGCAGGCGTAGCGCTGGGACAGGTAACGCATGGATGCGCCCATCTCACCGTCCGGTCCGCCGTACTGGCTGATGATTGCCTGCGCCAGCATAGCGTTAGGCTTTTTGATATTAACAGGGAACTCAAGTCTTCTTTCATAATTCCACATTAAGCACAGCCTCCTTCCCAGGGCATAGGCAGGGTCGCCCATTTCCATTCGCCGCAGTCAGATGTGTTGGCAAGCGCAAGCGTAAGGGGACCGAATTTTTCTGAGTATTCTTTTTTTGCCTGATTCGTCATACGATTATAGTGGTTATAATATTCCATGGCGTTCCGGTCTGTAGGATGGGTGTCCAGATACAGGGCAAGTTCGATGACTACGAAGTCCAGAACGCCGATATCATGGAGCAGTTTTTCCTGCTCATTTGAAAAGTGCATATTCATGATTTACAGCATCTCCTTCCTGTGAATGGTTTGTCAAGTTCCGGGAAAATGGTTCCGGCACAGTAGCCTTCTTCAAGATTATCGCAGATTCCGTTGAAATGCTGCCAGGGTACATAGGCCATCGCAACAGGAAACTTGTCAATATTATCTTTGTACATGTAATCCTTCATAAAGATTCCTCGGTAACAGTTCAGATCCGGCTGAACTGTTACATTCCTTTCCTAATTTTCAGATGTTTTTAATAATATATTATGATATAATCGTGGTTGTGTGTTTCCGGTGGAAAAACAGGACACACAATTTTCACATTTTGATAAGAATAACAACACATTTGTCCGGTACATTTATAAAGTGCCTGTTTGGGGCATGTGGAAGGTAAATGCCCGGGCAGAAGGGAGGAACTTTGTTTTGATACAAGTGGAGCATATCAGCAAAAGATACGGGGATCATGTTGCGGTGGATGATCTGTCTTTTACAGTGGAGAAGGGACAGATTTACGGGTTCCTGGGACCGAATGGCGCGGGAAAGTCTACGACAATGAATATTATGACAGGCTATATCGCGGCCAGCAGCGGAACCGTGAAGATAAACGGATTTGATATATTGAGAGAGCCGGAAAAAGCAAAAAAATGTATCGGTTATCTGCCGGAAATACCGCCCTTATATACGGACATGACAGTGTATGAATTCCTGCTGTTTGTGGCGGAACTTAAGAAGGTTCCCGGAAGGGAAAGAAAAGACCAGGTGGAAGAGATCATGGACAAGGTGCAGTTAACTGATGTGGAAAGGCGATTGATCAGGAATCTATCCAAGGGATATAAGCAGCGTGTGGGACTGGCGCAGGCACTGATTGGCTATCCTGATGTACTCATTCTGGATGAGCCTATGGTGGGTCTGGATCCGAAACAGATTCTGGAGATGCGGGATTTGATTAAGGAGCTTTCCAGGGAGCATACGATTCTCCTGAGTTCTCATATTTTATCGGAAGTCAGTGCGGTATGCGATCATATTATGATCATATCCAAGGGACAATTAGCCGCCAGTGGTTCGCCTGAGGAATTGCAGGAGAGAATGCAGGCAAAGGCAGAACTGGAGGTAACGGTTCTTGGGAAGAAAGAGAAGGCGGAAGAGGTTTTGCGGGATATGGATGGGATAGAATCCTGCACGATAGAACCTTCGGAGGAGGCTGACAGCATTAAAATAAGGCTGTGTACATCAGGAAATACGGATATCCGCAGGGAAGTGTCAGTGGCATTGTCAGGTGCGGGTATGCCCATCCTGTCTATGAGCAGGCTGGAGAAATCACTGGAAGATATTTTCCTGGAGCTGACGGAGAATGCAGAACCTGAAGACGGAGAGGAAATAGAACCTGAGGATGAAGAATACGAGAAGGAAGATATGACGGAAGCTGATGATGAGAATCTGGAACATGAGTCATCGAATTCTGATGAAGCAGAGAATGCAGAGTCAGGGCAGAAAGACACAGAATGCGGAAAGGAGGAGAGTAAACAGTGAAAGCGATTTATAAAAGAGAACTGAAAGCCTTTTTCCACTCCTTTGTGGGATGGCTGTTTCTGGCGGTTACTTTGTTTATGATGGGAATCTATTTTACCGTATATAATATGATGTCAGGTTATCCGACAATCTCCTATGTCCTGCAGAGCATTGCATTTCTTTTTATCATCTCGTTACCGATTCTGACGATGCGTGTCATGGCGGAGGAGCGGAAGTATAAGACGGATCAGTTGATACTGACGGCGCCGGTCACGGTGGGAAAGGTGGTGCTTGGCAAATATCTGGCATTGGTGACAGTGCTGGCAGTTCCGACGGTTATGATTGGGCTGACGCCGCTTGTCTTAATGCAGGCAGGAGATTTCCAGATCGGTATTTCCTACGCTTCTTTGGCAGGATTTTTCCTGTATGGCTGTCTGGGACTTGCAATCGGCCTGCTTTGCTCCTCCTTAACGGAGAGTGTAGTAATTGCGGCGGTATTGAGTGTTGCAGCCCTCTTTCTTGGATATATTATGGCGGGACTGTGCAGTATTATATCCGGATCCGGTACGGGTCTTTTTGCTGAATATTTGACCAAGATATTGTATTGTTTTGATATGGTTGGACGGTTTGATTCTCTGTCAAACGGATATTTTCAGGTGGAGTCAGTGGCATATTATCTGACATTGACAGCTTTTGTCCTGTTCTGTACGGCACAGTCGATTCAGAAGCGCCGCTATTCGGTGTCAGGCAGAGGGATCAGGCTTGGAGCCTACAGTACGCTTGGGATCCTGTTCATGGCGGCTGTGACGGCTGTTGTCAATCTCGGCCTGAACTATGTGCCTGACAGGTATACTTCCTTTGATGTAACTGCGAATAAGCTGTATACATTGACGGACGATACGAAGACTATGGTCAGGAATCTGACAGAGGACGTTGCGATTTATGTGCTGGCAGATGAGACGGCTAAGGATGAAGATCTTGACAAGACGCTGCAACAGATCAAAGGACTGTCAGGCCATATAAGGCTCGAATATGTGAATCCGGTATCCAATCCTAAGTTTTATTACAGCTATACAGAGGAGGAACCATCGAATAACAGTCTGATCGTAGAAGGGCCTAAAGGCAGTACGGTGGTTGACTATAATGATATTTATCAGTTTGAGATGAATTACAGTACCTACCAGTATACCGTTACCGGCTATGACGGGGAGGGACAGATTGCTTCCGCTGTTGCTAAGGTAACTGTGGAGGAGACTCCCAAGTTCTATTTTATAACAGGCCATGATGAACTGGCATATGAAGAAGCATTTTTGAACATGCTGGATAAAGAAAATATTGCGTATGAGTACCTGAGCCTGTATTCGGTGGATGAGATTCCGCCGGAGGCACAAGGCATCATTCTCAATGCACCTACCGGAGACTATTCTGAAGACGATGTGGATAAGATTCTTCAGTACCTTGAACAGGGAGGAAATGCGTTGATTGTGCCGACATGGACCGGCAGCGATATGAAGAATTTCGAGCAGATACTTGACTATTATGGGGTGTCGCTTGTGGAAGGCATGATTGTGGAAGGGGACAGGGACCATTACTATCAGACACCTTACTGGCTGCTGCCGTTTGTGGAGGAGGATTCGATAACAGAGCGTGTTTTAGGTGGTGCGGTGTTCGCTCCCTTTTCCAGAGGACTGCTCTATGATGAGGAGGCAGAAGACATACTTTATAAGCCGTTTCTGACAACGAGCGGTAACGCATTCAGCAAGAGAGAGTTGTCGGACGGTGAGGATTACAGCAGAGCTGAGGATGATATTGACGGTCCCTTTGTGATCGGTCTTGGCGTTGAAAAGGCTGTTTTAGAGGGATACGGTTCGAAGGCTGTTATTGTAGCGTCTGAGCAGATCTTCACCTCGGCAGCGGATAAGATCGTTCCGGGTTACAATATGAAACTTTTTGGCAGTATTATCAGCAGCCTGGCAGACCGTGACAGCTCGGTATCTATTCCGGTTAAGTACTTTGATATCGGTTATCTTGCTTTTAATGCGCGGGCTGTTTATATAACCGGTTTTGTATCGATTATTGTAATGCCGCTGGGCTGTCTGGTCATTGGATTGATCATTTGGCTGAAAAGGAGAAGGCTCTAAAGAATCTCTTGATTTCCCCGTAAGTTTATGTAAGAATATACATGAAAGCTTGCGGGGATTTGTGCTTGCTTTTTTACTTTAAGTTTGTTAAAATATTAACATTACGGTGGACAGGTAATTACGTTTTGGAAAACAGACAGCCGGAAGGAAAAAGGATGTCATAACAGGCTATGTGACAGGAAGGAGCAATCATGAGAGGAATTGATACGCAGGTTCGTAAGAACAGACGTCGTATTTTTAAAGAAGTGGCTAATCTGGCTTATCATTCGGATAATCTGAAAGATGATGTGGAAGCCCTCCCATATAAAATAGTAAACTACGAAGAATCGGAATATGAGAATATCTACAGGGACCGCGCTATCGTACGCGAGAGGATCCGTCTGGCTATGGGGCTTTCGCTCAGGCCGGAGAATCAACCGGTTCATCTGACCCAGGGCCTGGAAGAAAGCAATATCGATGAGAAGTATTATGAGCCGCCCCTGATGCAGGTTATCCCGTCGGCATGTAATGCCTGTCCGGAGAACCGGTACTATGTGACGGATCATTGTATGGGATGTGTGGCGCATCCCTGCAGGGAGGTATGTCCCCGCGGTGCGATTTCCATGCGGAACGGCAAGTCTGTGATTGATCCGGAGAAATGTATCAAATGTGGTAAATGCAAGGCGGTATGTCCCTATGATGCCATCTCCCATCAGGTTAGGCCCTGTGCCGGCGCTTGTGGCGTGAATGCTATTAAGAATGATGAGAAGGGAAGAGCAGTCATCGATAATGACTTGTGTGTATCCTGCGGACAGTGTATGGTCAACTGTCCTTTCGGTGCAATTGCGGATAAGTCTCAGATTTTCCAGCTGATCCGTGCCATACAGTCAGGACATAAGATTATCGCGCAGGTGGCACCTGCATTTGCAGGACAGTTCGGACCCAATGTGACGCCGGATATGCTGAAGACGGCGCTGAAAGAATTGGGATTTTATGATGTATATGAGACAGCGATTGGAGCGGATCTGGGCGCGATTGCGGAGGCGGAGCACTATGCTTCCGAGGTGGCTACCGGTAAGCTGCCTTTCAGCCTGACATCCTGCTGCCCGTCATGGTCTGTGCTTGCCAAGAAGTTTTTCCCGGAGACCATCGATAAGATCTCCAATGCCCTGACGCCGATGGTCGCGACAGCCAGGATCATCAAGGAAGACTATCCGGATGCCAAGGTGGTGTTTATAGGGCCGTGTGCATCCAAGAAACTGGAAGCTTCCAGAAGAACAATACGTTCCGATGTAGACTTTGTAATCACTTTTGAAGAACTGGCCGGTATTTTTGAGGCCAGAGGAATTCTGCTGGAAGAGATCCAGGCACTGGATGAATTAAACGGTGCGACCAGTGCGGGACGCGGTTATGGTGTGGCCGGCGGTGTGGCAAGCGCGATCGAAGAATGCGTGCGAGAATATTACCCGGATGTGGATGTGAATATTGAACACGCGGAGAGCCTTTCCGAGTGCAGGAAAATGCTGATGCTGGCGAAAGCCGGTAAGAAGAACGGCTGTCTGATTGAAGGGATGGCCTGCCCGGGCGGATGTGTGGCAGGCGCCGGGACTAACATTGCCGTGCCGGCTGCGGCAAAAGCGGTCAGCAATTTCAAGAGTGCAGCCAGGAAGAAAATCCCGGATCATGCCTGATAATGGGAAAATGCTGTTAACATCTTTTAATATTTGGAGAAAAGAAAATGAGTCAGAAAATAAGAACAAGATTTGCCCCAAGTCCTACGGGACGTATGCATGTGGGCAATTTAAGAACTGCGTTGTATGCGTATTTGATTGCAAAACATGAGGGCGGCGATTTTATCTTAAGAATTGAGGATACGGATCAGGAACGCTACGTGGAAGGAGCCGTGGATATCATATACCGCACTCTGGATAAGACAGGGCTGGTCCATGACGAGGGGCCGGACAAGGACGGCGGTGCCGGACCTTATGTACAGAGTGAGCGCCAGAGCCAGGGGATTTATTTGCAGTATGCCAGGCAGCTGATCGACAAGGGACAGGCATATTACTGCTTCTGTGACAAGGACAGACTGGCGACGCTTACGCAGACTGTGGCGGGTAAGGAAATCAATGTGTACGATAAGCACTGCCTGCATTTGTCCAGGGAAGAGGTTGAGGCTAATCTGGCAGCCGGAAAGCCTTATGTCATCAGGCAGAATAACCCTACAGAAGGGACAACAACCTTCCATGATGATATTTACGGGGATATTACGGTAGATAACAGCGAATTGGACGATATGATCCTGATTAAATCAGACGGTTACCCGACTTACAATTTCGCCAATGTGGTGGATGACCATTTGATGGGAATTACCCATGTGGTCAGAGGCAATGAGTACCTCTCCTCGTCACCCAAGTATAACCGTCTGTATGAGGCGTTCGGATGGGAAGTGCCGGAGTATGTTCATTGCCCGCTGATTACGGACGAGAATCATCAGAAGCTTTCCAAGAGATGCGGACATTCTTCTTATGAAGATTTGATAGAGCAGGGATTCGTGACAGAGGCCGTTGTTAACTTTGTGGCGCTTTTGGGATGGAGCCCGGAAGACAATACAGAGATCTTTACATTGGAAGAACTGACTCGGAAGTTTGACTATCATCATCTGTCCAAATCACCGGCAGTGTTTGACTATACGAAGCTGAGATGGATGAACGGAGAGTACTTGAAGGCAATGGATTTCGAACGCTTCTATGAGATGGCAGAGCCTTATCTGAAAGAAGCGCTTACCGGGGAACTGGATCTTAAGAAGATCGCGGCCATGGTCAAGACAAGGATAGAAATCTTTCCGGATATCAGGGAGATGGTGGACTTCTTTGAGGAACTGCCGGAATACGATGTGACGATGTACACACATAAGAAGATGAAGACCAGTCAGGAGTCATCTCTGGAAGTACTGCAGGAGATACTGCCGCTTCTGGAGGAGCAGACAGATTACAGTAATGATGCGCTGTATCAGACGCTGTCAGCTTATGTAGAGCGTAAGGGATGCAAGAACGGATATGTGATGTGGCCGGTGAGAACGGCGGTCTCCGGGAAACAGATGACGCCGGCGGGCGCTACGGAGATTATGGAAGTGCTTGGGAAAGAAGAATCCCTGCGCAGAATCCGTAAGGGAATCGAGAAATTACAGAGTGTCTGAGCAGATTGTTAATCCGAATCAGGAGAAAGCGATCATGCACACTGCCGGAGCCGCGCAGGTTATTGCGGGTCCCGGCAGCGGCAAGACCTTTGTCACCGTACACCGTATCAAACATCTCATCACATATCAGGGAGTTGATCCCGCACGCATCCTGGTCATTACTTTTACGAAAGCGGCGGCACTGGAAATGCAGGAACGTTTCTTTCGTCTCATGGAACCGGAGAATCCACCGGTTAGATTCGGCACTTTCCATGCCGTGTTCTATCACATTCTGAGACAATCTGCCAGATATCGTGGCTATTCCATTATGACAGAATCAGAGAAAAGAAAACAAATGCGCCAGATTATCCGTATGTACAGCAGATTCGCCTGTCTGCAGGAGGAGGATCTGGAAGAACTGATCGCCTTCATCAGTGCGCATAAGACCTCAACATCCAGAAAGCCGTTTTCTGTACGGGGTATCACAGAGGAGGATATCAGATTTATTCTGAAAGAATATGAAGCTTATCAACAGGAATTTGGACAGATGGATTTCGATGATATTATGATTTTCTGTCACAGACTGCTGCTGGAAGAGCCGGAGGTACTGAAGGTGTGGCAGGAGCAGTTCCAATACATTCTCGTGGATGAGTTCCAGGATATATCGCCTATGCAGTACGAAATCGTAAAACTGCTTGCGGCTCCGGAACAGAATCTGTTTATCGTAGGGGATGACGACCAGTCTATCTATGGATTCCGGGGCGCAAGTCCCGACAGTATGCAGCGCTTCAGACAGGACTATCCGGACGCGGAGCGGATTCTTCTGGACAGAAATTACAGGTGCCATGGACAGATCGTGGCGGCGGCGCTTAAAGTAATTGGAGGAAACCATAACCGTATCGGGAAGCTGATCCATGCGACACATGAGAAGGGGGAAGGCTTTCGGCTGTGCCTGTATGAAAATGAGGAGGAAGCGCAGAAATATTTTATACAGGAATTACACTGCAGACAGAAGGAAAAGCAGCTAAGCACATGCGCGGTGATCTGCAGGACGAATTATGACTGTGCCAGGTGGGCACAGGTTCTGCGCAGGAATGCTATCCCTTTTTCCATGAAGGAGGCACCGAAGAGCCGATTCAGGCATTTTGTGAATCAGGATATTATGGCCTACCTGATGCTGGCGGACGGTGATCTTCGGAGGAAGCATTTCCTGAGGATCATCAACCGGCCGGTAAGATATTTGAGAAGGGACAGTATGCCGGAAGAGACTGTCAGGGAAGAGAGTATGCTGCAGTATTACCGGGATGCTCCGGTATTGCAGGAGAGAGTCCGGGCGCTTTTTCGGGATATCCGGTGGCTTTGCGGCAGAAAGCTGTATTTTCAGATCCACTACATCCGTAATGTGATCGGATATGATAACTATTTACGGGAAAAATACGGTGTGCATAGAGCGGAGGAACTGATCCGGACCGCAACGGAATTCCAGGAGTTTTCCAGACAGTTTCAGACACTGCAGGAGATGAAAACTTATATAGAGCAATGCGAAGAGACGATCAAAGAAGTACAGGAGCAAAGCAGGAGGACGGATGTAAAAACACAGACAGAGCAGGGAATCAGCCTGCTGACCATGCATGCCGCTAAGGGACTGGAATTTGATACCGTCTATGTGCCGGAATGCCAGGAAGGAAAGATTCCTTCCTCCAAGTCGATAACGGAAGCAGAGGTGGAGGAGGAGCGCCGCATGTTTTACGTGGCAATGACCAGGGCGAAGAAGAAGCTGTGGCTTATGGCATACAAAGGAAAAACCGGAAAAGATGCACCTTCCCGGTTTTTGACGTGCCTGAGGCGATGAAGCTGAACACCAAATGGGTTATTTATCATCATCAATCAATTCATCGAATTCCGCCGAATCCAGATACTCGTCAAAAGCGTCCGCTACAGCCTCATATTCCTCGTCATCTTCAATATAAGTGAGTTCCGGCTCCTCGTTCGGGTCGTTGGGATTTTCACTGTAACGATAGAACCACACTTCGCCTTCTGTGTTTTCTCCGGATTCATCCAGAGGAAGGAGGACGATATAGTCCTGATCGGATACGGTAAGGATCGTGATTACGGCACAGGTGACAGAAGTGCCGTCCTCCAGATCCAGGTCTACCGTCATTTCCTCGGCATCGTAACTGTTGTCTGTGTTGGGATTATTATTGCTCATATGATGTCATCCTTTCTATACAGCATTTTGATATTTCAGATATCTGTGTTGCTGTCTGATTTCTATTTTACCGAAAACAGGGATGATATTCAATGTATTTATTATGCTGGAAGAATTGTAGCAGTTCAGCTTTTCGGCTTCCCTGTTACTCAATTTTCACATATTTTACAAATTTTTATACAGAAATTCTGGTTTCTATGTTAGAATGATAATATGGGATTTCTTGCAGGAATGCTTTATTTGTCAGAAACAATAGGATGACTTATATTTGTCGGAGGATTTCATGTATAAAGACTTCAAAATAAGTAAGACACAAAATTATCCTTTAGGCGTGTATTTCCGGCATGCAGGGTTGCATATTGCGGCAGTGCACAGGAGGACACCAGGTAATGATCCGGCAGAGTTTGGTATTATACTGTATGATAAGAAACACAGGAATGGAGCCAGAATTCCTTTCCCGGAAGAAGGAAGGGTAGGTTCCGTGTATGCCATGCTGCTGGAGGGATATCAGAACAGAGAGTTCAGCTACCTGTTTTACTGTGGTGACAAGGTGTGGCAGGATCCATACTGCAGGAAGACGGAATATTCTTCAAAATACGGTGTTCCGGGCAAAGCTTTGGCACACTGCATGGTGCCGGATACGGCCTACGACTGGGAGGAAGACAAGGCTCCGGGAATTTCCTATGAGAATACAGTATTATATGCGCTTCATGTGCGCGGCTTTACGAAGCATAAATCGTCCGGCGTAAAACACCGGGGGACTTATGCCGGACTGACAGAGAAGATTCCTTATTTGAAAGAACTGGGTATTACATCGCTTGTTCTCATGCCGTCTTATGAATTCGATGAGATACAGGTACAGGCAAACATATCCGCTGCCTTGTCGATGGAACAGGCGGCTGCTTCCTATAAGCAGACAGCAGGGAACGGGGCAGAGAATGCGTATTTTACGGGTACTGAAGAGAAGCCGTGGAAAATAAATTACTGGGGATTTTGCAGGGGGCTGTATTATTGTCCTAAATCCGGTTATGCGCATAGCCGGGATGCAGTGACAGAGTATAAAGATATGGTCAGAGAATTGCATCGAAACGGTATTGAGGTGCTTATGCAGTTTTATTTTCCGCCGGAAGTTGCCTCGGTAGATATGCTGGATATTCTGAAATACTGGACGGTGGAATATCATATAGACGGTTTCCATGTACTGGGAGTGGATCTTCCGATCGGCATGTTTGCCGAAGAACCGCTTCTCTCCGGAACGAAACTTCTGACGATACAGCAGTATTGTCCGCCTGAAAGCACGGAAACAATGCGTAATGTGGGATGGCTGAGCGAAGGCTTCATGTATGATATACGCAGATTGTTAAAAGGTGATGACAACATGATCAACCGGTTTATCTTCCATGTACGCAATAACAGGCCTGAGGTAGGAATCATTAATTATATAGCCAAGTGGGAGGGATTCTGCCTGGCGGACCTGGTATCCTATGACCGCAAACATAATGAGGATAACGGAGAAGACAACCGGGATGGAACGGATTATAACTGCAGCTGGAATTGCGGTGTGGAAGGCAGAAGCCGTAAGAAATATATTACACAGCTGCGTATGAAGCAGATGAAAAATGCACTGACGATGGTTTTTCTTGCGCAGGGAACACCCCTTCTTTACAACGGCGATGAGTTTGGCAATTCGCAGGGCGGAAACAATAATCCATACTGCCAGGATAATGCCGTAACGTGGATCAAATGGAATCAGATGGAAAGCAACGGACAGCTTCTGGACTATACCCGCATGCTTATTGATTTGCGCAGGAGCCATCCGGTTCTGCACAGTCCTATGCCGCTGAAAGGCATGGATTATCTTTCCTGCGGATATCCGGATATCTCTTTCCATGGCAGGGAAGCCTGGCGGCCGGATACCAGTCCCGTGAGCAGGACCATGGGGATTATGTACTGCGGATATTACGGAGAGATTGACGGGCACAGAGACGAAGATTTCATTTATTTCGGAATCAATCTGCACTGGGAGAAGCATTCTCTCGGGCTTCCGAAGCTTCCAAGGGGTAAGGTGTGGAAGCTGTGTGTTTCTACGGATTCCGAAAATCAGACAGTTGAGAAGGATGATGGGAATTTGCAGGAAATTACGCTTGCGCCGAGAACAATTGTCATCTATACGACGAAGGATTGTCCTGTTTTTGCAACAGGGACACATCGCCGGAAACGAGGCAGGACTTCTGTGGACAAGTCATCCGGGGAAGGTGCAGCGGAAATTTCTTTAGATGAAGATATGGTAGAAAAAAAGATTTCCGGCGGTCAGAAGACGGTATAGAGGGAACCATGAGACAGGAAAATTTGAGTATGAATAAAGCTTGGCAGCATTTTAAAACAATTACACAGCATAAACGCCTTGTTATGGAGGGATGCTTTAAGGTTGGGCTGTACCGGCAGGGAATTCTGCATGACCTGTCTAAATTCAGTCCGGAGGAATTTATGGTGGGAGCCAGATACTGGCAGGGAAACAGAAGTCCCAACAACGCGGAACGGGAGGCGATTGGATATTCTTCGGCGTGGCTGCATCATAAAGGAAGAAATAAGCATCATTATGAATACTGGATTGATTACAGCTGCCGGGGGATCGAGGGCGGTATGGCGCCTGCCCCTATGCCGAAGCGGTATATTGTGGAAATGTTTATGGACAGAGTTGCGGCATGTAAGGTGTATCATAAGGATGCTTATACAGACAGGGATCCGCTGCTGTATTATCAGTCATCCCAGACACCGCCGCCGCTTCATCCCAGGACTAAGAATATGCTGGAGTTTCTTCTGCGTATGCTTGCTAAGCAGGGCGAAGAGAAGACTTTCCGGTATATCCGGACGAGAATCCTTAAGAATCCCCGTGTCGGCTGATTTTTAGTTCTTTTTCGGAATGGATGTTACAGAGGTGTTATTAGCAGTAACACTCTTCTTCTTTTCAGCATAGGATAAGGTATGAAAAAAAGGAGATGAGAATATGAATTGTGGTATAATTCTGTTATTTTTACTGTTATGTAACCAGAACGGCCGATCCGGCTGTAATGACGCAGGGTGCGGCTGTGACAGACCTACTCCGCCATGCCGCCCGCGGGAAGCAGACTGCGGCTGTGAACGCGAAAGAGGGCGGGAATGCGGAAGAGACCGGGATAATGACCGCGACGGCTGTCCGTGCAACAATGAATCCCGTTTTGAACCCCGCTTTGAGCCAAGACCGTTCTCTGATACGGGATGCGGGTGTGGCAATAACTAACCGGCAGCCCTGCGGGCTTGCCGTGGATGAACTGTTATAAGGTAGTTTCCTGCCCTTTCTTTTCGGTTGACGAAAGGAAAGGGCAGTGTTAAACTATTTTAAATATAGAAGGAAACATAAATACAAATGTTTCGGAACGGAGGAAAAATGTTAGACGGACATAAGGTTTTATTCAGCGGCATGCAGGCAACAGGGAATCTTACGCTGGGAAATTATCTCGGCGCGTTAAAGAACTGGGTTACTCTGTGTGACGAATATATGTGTTTTTACTCAGTCGTTGACCTGCATTCCATTACAGTAAGGCAGGATCCTGCCGAATTGCGTAAGAGAGCCAGAAATCTGCTGACTTTATACATAGCTGCGGGCATAGATCCGGAGAAGAACTGCCTGTATTATCAGTCCCATGTGTCGGGACATGCTGAACTGTCATGGATTTTAAACTGCTTTACTTATATGGGTGAACTGAACCGTATGACACAGTTTAAGGATAAGGCAGCGAAGCATGCAGACAATATCAATGCAGGATTATTTACCTATCCTGTTCTGATGGCTGCAGATATTCTTCTGTACCAGTCGGATGTGGTCCCGGTGGGGAAGGACCAGCTGCAGCATCTGGAAATCACAAGGGATATTGCCCAGCGTTTCAATGCCGTCTACGGGGATGTGCTGACGGTTCCGGAGCCGTACATCGGTAAAGCGGGCGCTAAGATTAAGAGCCTGCAGGACCCGGCCAGGAAAATGTCCAAGTCCGATGAGAATCCCAATGCCAGTATTTATCTGATGGATGACACAGATACGATTATCCGTAAATTTAAGAGAGCTGTGACGGATTCTGAGGCATGTGTCCGTTACAGCGAGGCACAGCCCGGTATTTCGAATCTGATCGATATTTACTGTGCCTGCACAGGGAAAACTCCGGAAGAGACAGAGCGGGAGTTTGAAGGCAAAGGATATGGAGACTTCAAAATGGCAGTGGGAGAGGCTGCTGTCAGTGTTTTAAAACCGCTTCAGGACAGATTCCATGAGTTGTCAGGCAACAAAGACTATATTGACAGGATTATCAAGGAAAATGCGGAGAAGGCTGACTACTACGCAGCCAAAACTCTCCGCAAAGTACAGAAGAAGGTTGGGTTTCCGGAGAAAATCAGATAGCCCTTATCGCTGGAATACATCTGTAAAATATCCGGCGGCGGAGATCGGTTCGCCGCCTTTTAACAGGTGGGAAGTATCACCGATCACCTGTGCCCTGAACTGGGCGATATTATTCCGGCGTTCTTCTGTAGCCAGAACGGTCACGGATGTAGGCGCCAGATAGAGGCTGTGGAACAGCAATGCCGGCGACAGGCCCAGCAGATGACTCAGCATTACGCAGATTACACCCAGATGGCAGAAGATAACGATGGTATTGTCTGTATGATTATTCGGAAGTTCTGTGTCGGGGCGGTTTGCCGCCTCCTGGGCTTTGACATTCAGATAGCAGTTTTGCCGTCTTTGATAGCCATAGGATTCGATTATACTGTCGATGCCTTCACATACCTGGGTGTATGCGGGGAGGAGGTTTGGATTGGAGCGGTAGATTGCAGTTTCCTTCCAACCGTCCTTCTCATACATCTGCGGTATTTCGGTCCAGTATTCGGGCATGAAATCCCAGGGCACGCCGATCCGTCCGGTGACAGGATCTTCAACCGGATAAAAGAACTCTTTTAACCATTCATATGTGACCGCTTCCCGGCCGAGCTTATGCAGCGTGTAGGAAGCGGTTTTCTGCGCCCTGCCCAGGGGTGAGCAGTAGAATTGTGTTACAGGCCAGCCTGCTGTGCGCTCAGATAACAGCTTTGCTTCCCGGATTCCCTTTTCTGTTAAGGTGTCATTCTCATAATCCGGATCTCCATGTCTGATAAATATGATTCTCATAAACATCCTCCAATCTGAACAGTGTTGTTGTAACAGGGAAGCCGAAGGCCGGACTGTTACATGTTGTTTAAGCTTTAGTAAATTTTAATTAGTGTTTTTGCTCATTATAGTATATAATAACATAAATGCTGCAGAAATTGGAACGGCTATTATGCGGAGTGTGCCCAAGTATTATATTTTGTTGTACTGTAAGCGGCCAGAGTGCAAGTAATATCGGTTATCTTTTTGCAATCTGCAGGGAAATGGAGGAAGATATGTTCGGCGCAAGGAAGAATGGAAACGTAACATTTCATAAATTTAAGAATGCGGATAAAGGAAAAGGGAAACTGACTGCCAAGATTATAGCAGTCATTGTGATTCTGCTGGTGCTGGTGTGCGAATCCTATTACTCTATTCAGGAGGAAGAACAGGCTGTTGTATGTACATTCGGCTCTCCGAAGGCAGTTACGGCGCCGGGGCTTCATTTTAAGATACCTTTTATCCAGACAGTTGATAAGGTGAATACCACGATCCAGGGATTCTCCATCGGCTATCATGCCGATGGAGAGGAAGAAGATGCGATGATGATCACATCGGACTATAATTTCATTTTCGTGGATTTCTATGCCGAGTACAGGGTGACGGATCCGGTCAAGGCACTGTATGCTTCTCGTAATCCGGAAGAAATTCTTAAGAATATTGCCCAGAACTGCATCAGGACTACGATAGGCTCCTACAGTGTGGATAGCGTCCTGACTACCGGCAAGAATGAGATTCAGTCCAATATCAAGCAGATGATTCTGGATAAGCTGGAGGATTATGATATAGGGATCCAGCTTGTGAACATAACGATTCAGGATGCCACGCCGCCTACTGCGGAGGTGGAGAATGCCTTTAAGGAAGTTGAGACTGCCAAGCAGGGGAAGGAAACGGCTTTAAATAATGCCAATAAATACCGTAATGAGCAGATCCCGAATGCGGAAGCGGAAGCGGATAAGATTCTGCAGGATGCGGAAGCCCGGAAGCAGGAGAGGATTAATGAAGCGGACGGCCAGGCGGCCCGCTTTAATTCCATGTATCAGGAATATGCAAAGTATCCGGAGGTGACGAAGAAGAGAATGTTCTATGAAGCCATGGAAAACATTCTTCCGGATGTGAAGGTTGTCATACAGAGTAAGGACGGCAGTACTAACACAGTCCTGCCTTTAGACAGCTTCGTATCTGGCAGTAACGCTGCCGGAGACACAGCGGAAGATAATACTGTATCAGAGGAAGAACAGGACGGAGAATGATAACCGGCAGCAGATAACAGACAGCTGCAGATAGGTGGAGGGATATATGACAGAATATAATCAGAATTATAATGCAGGCGATACCTCGGGGATGTTTGAGCGGTTTAATTCGAACGGTACGAAGAAGAAGGAGAACAAGAAAGGATCTAGGTTCGTAGTTGCCTTGGCGCTGGTGATTGTGGCCGTGCTAATCGTATTGGGGAATTCCATGGTCATAACGAAGCAGAATCAGTTTAAACTGATCAGGCAGTTCGGGCGTGTACAGCGTGTGGTTACGAATGCAGGACTGAGTTTTAAGATTCCGCTGATTGAATCCGTAGATACGATACCGAAGGAACTTTTATTATATGACCTGCCTTCTTCGGATGTCATTACATCCGATAAGAAGACAATGATTGTGGACAGCTATGTGCTGTGGCATGTTACGGATCCGCTGAAATTCGCACAGACGCTCAGCTGCTCTGTGAACAATGCAGAGAGCCGTATCGATGCTATCGTGTATAACGCAACTAAAAACACAATCTCCAACATGAAGCAGGATGAGGTAATCAGAAGCCGTGACGGTAAGATGACGATCACGGTGGATCAGAACCCGGAAGAAGTGACCAATAATGATATGGTTATTTCGGAGGAGCATGAGGAGGTGATCGAGATCACTTCCCTGACAGAAGAGATCATGGCACAGATCAATCACGTGGAAGAACAGTATGGTATCGAGATTTCTGCGGTAGAAGTTAAGAAGCTGGATCTGCCGGATGACAATAAGCAGGCAGTCTATACCCGTATGATCTCCGAGCGCGAGAACATCGCGGCTCAGTATACGGCGGAAGGAAAGTCAGAAGCGAAGATGATCGAAAATACGACTGATAAAGAGGTTTCCATCATGCTTTCCGACGCGCAGGCTAAAGCAGAGGCAGCTGTTGCAGAGGGTGAGGCGGAGTATATGCGTATTCTGGCGAATGCCTATTCTGATCCGGCGAAGATGGATTTTTATTCTTTTGTCCGTGCGCTGGATGCCTTACAGGAGAGCATGAAGGGAGATAACAAGACGATCCTGTTGTCTGATGACTCTCCGATTGCACAGATTTTTAACGGGCAGTATTAGGAAGTTTTCATATTTTTTACGGTGTGTAAGCAGTGAATTCCGTTCAGGAGGGTCATTTACAGGGTCCTGACGGTGGTATCGGAATGATTTTGAGAGATGAAATAACAGCTGTTATATATAAAACAGAAGAGGGGGCATGGTTATGAATGTAGACAAATTTTATGAAGAACTGGATTCTTATTTTGCAAGGCAGGAGATCGACAAGGTGGATCCCTTTCTGACGGCTTCTCTTGCGCGGGCGAAGGAGAAAAAGGATTATGGTGCCTATATCTGTATCTGTAACGAGATGATCGGGTTTTACCGCAGCATATCCGCTTTCGAGAAAGCCTATGTGGTGTCAGAGGATGTACTGTTGTTGATGGAGGAACTTCAGCTTGAGAATACGGAGCATTTCGCGACAACGCTTTTGAACGCGGCGACGGCCTACCGGGCGGCAGGGGATTACGCTACGGCGCTTCGATACTATAAGCAGGCGCAGCAGATCTATGAAAGGATATTGCAGCCTGGGGATTACCGTTTTGCGGGATTATACAATAACATGAGCATTTTGCTTGAAAAGTTGAATGAGAACGAGGAGGCGATCCTCCATTCCAAGAAAGCGCTGGCTGTTATCGAGAAGTTGGAAGGCGGTGAGATGGAGACCGCAACCACACTGACGAACATGGCACTGATTTACCTTAAGACCGATCAGGAACAGAAGGCAAGAGAGCTTCTGGAACGGGCTCTTGCATTGTTCGGGCAGAAAGAGGATATAGCGGATGCACATTACAGCGGGGCGCTTGCCGGGGTAGGGGAGGTCTGCTATCGTATACAGGAGTATGACAAGGCATTGGCATATTATAAGAAGGCGATGGAAGAAGTGAAGAAACATTTCGGTGAAAATATGAGTTATGCCATTCTTTGTGAAAACTGTGCCGCAGTCTGCGAGAAGACTGGGGATAAGGATAAACAGGTATTTTATCTGAATAAAGCGAAGGAAGTAAAGGATGGGATCAAAAGATGAAGGGATTAGAGCTGGCAGAAGAATACTATAAGGCATATGGAAGAAAGCTGTTTGAGGAGAAATTTCCGCATTTGGTGGAGCATATGGCCGTAGGGCTGGTTGGGTACGGGTCAGAATGTCTGGGATTTGATGATGAACTGTCGATGGATCATGACTATGGTCCATCTTTTTGTGTCTGGTTACCCAGAGAACTGTATCAACAGTATGGAGCACAGGTACAGGCGGCATATGAGGAACTGCCTCAGGAATTTGGCGGATACAGCGGACGTGTGAGTGAAGTACAGGGGCAGGGCAGAGTCGGTTCCCTATGCCTGGAAGATTTCTATCTGGGTATTCTGGGACGGGATACGGTTCCGGAGACCGAGACAGAGTGGCTTGCCCTTTCGGAAGAGAGTCTTGCAGCCGCTGTGAACGGCAAGGTGTTCGAAGACCATTTGGGCAAATTCAGCGCATTCAGAAATGGACTGCTGCAGTACTATCCGAAGGCCGTATGGATCAGGAGGCTTGTACAGGCGCTGGCGAAGGCCGCACAGGCTGGGCAGTATAATTATGCCCGGGCTATGAAGCGGGGAGAGCGGATCGCGGCTGAGCTTTCTCTTGCTGAATTTATCCGGGAGAGTATGCAGGCAGTCTATTTGCTCAACAGGAAGTATGCACCCTTCTACAAATGGATGCACAGAGGGCTGCAGGAGCTGTCAGTCTGTTCGGAAGTTGGCGATATGCTGAATCTCCTTTATCAGATTCCAGACCCGGCCCAGGCCTGGGAAGGTGTGGGCGCGAAGGATTATCTGTATCATCTGAATACCGATGACGGAAGGGTGCTTATTATAGAGACGGTTTGCAGCGTGATTGTGCAGGAATTAAATGCACAGGGATTGTCAGACCAGCAGGACAATTTCCTGCAGAATCATTTGCAGGCATTACTGCAGAAAAACATTTCTTAGCCATGCTTGAAACGTATGTTCGGGTATGGTATGATGTCTTTATGCAGAAGCAGAACCTGAAGAAGAGAAAGTTACAATCTGAATATGCAATCAGGAAGGCAGACATCATTTTGATTGTTGGGTGCCTGGTTATGGCGCTGCTTATCGGGGTATTTTTTGTGCTGCATCACAGTGAAGGCAGTATGGCGAGGATTTCCTGTGACGGAGTTGAAGTGGCTGCCATAACCTTTGAGGTATCAGAATCAGGCCAGAGGGAGAGGTTTTATCTCATACGGTATGCAGGAGGAGCTGTAACGACAGAAGTATTTGATGAATATCCACAGCTTCCGGAGGAGGGAAGCTTTAATGTTCTTTCTGTTACGGACGGTGAAGTGAGCATGGCAGCGGCAGACTGCCGGGATCAGATCTGTGTACGGCACGGGCCGGTATCTGCTGTCGGGGAAAGTATTATCTGCCTGCCTCACAGGTTTGTGGTTGAGATAACAGACGGCGCAGAAGGCAGTATAGATATTGCAGAACCGTCGTACAGCATACAGGATGAGGATCCGGATGAAACTTTGGACGGGATGGTAAAGTGATGGAGAAGACAGTGAAGCTGGGGTTTTTTCTGGCGGTTGCCTTAATTTTGTCTTATGTGGAATCGTTGATTCCGTTTTCCTTCGGTATTCCCGGGATTAAGCTGGGGTTACCGAATCTGGCCGTTGTCCTGCTGTTGTATCGGAACGGAATACAGGATGCCCTGACTGTCAATGTTCTTCGTATTATGTTAGCAGGCTTCCTGTTCGGCAGTCTCTATTCTGTCTTATATGCCCTGGCGGGGGCTGCGCTGAGTTTCTGTGCGATGCTTGCGGGCAGGCGCGCCGGCTGTTTCTCGCCGGTGGGGGTGAGTGTGCTTGGAGGTGTATTTCACAATATCGGGCAGGTCATTGTTGCGATGCTTGTTGTGGAGACATATTATGTTGGATATTATATGCCGTTTTTGATTGTCGCCGGTACGGTTACAGGCGCTGTTCTCGGAGTTGCGGTGTCAGAACTTATGCCATATCTGAGAGATGAAAGCTTATCTAATTGAAGGGAAGGTATCTTGCAGCGGCTGTCTGGCACACTTGTACTGTATTTTATGGGAATTGGATGGTTTTAAGCGGGTTTGAGTGAGGAAGACGATTATGTATGCATATTTGAAAGGAACTTTGGAGGAGATAACAGAAGATGCCATTGTGGTGGAAGCAGGGAACATTGGCTACAATGTTAAGGTGTCTGCCACCACAGTGGAGCTTATGCCTGGAATTGGCAGTGAGGTCAAGATATATACCTACACTTTGGTACGGGAGGATACTTTTTCTTTATACGGTTTTCTGACCAGAGATGATCTGGAGATTTTCAAGAAGCTGATCACGGTAAACGGTATTGGCCCGAAGGGCGGATTGGCGATTCTTTCTGTTATGAATGCGGATGCCCTGCGTTTTGCAATCATGGCAGGAGATGCCAAGTCAATCGCGAGAGCCCCAGGGGTAGGCAACAAGACAGCGGAACGTGTGATTCTGGATCTGCGGGATAAGATTTCACTGGAAGATACTTTGCAAGGTTTAGGTCAGCCGGCAGGAGCAGATAAAGGGAATGCGGGCAGTACAGGTACCGATAATGTGATGAAGAAGGAAGCGATAGAGGCGCTGGTTGCGCTCGGCTACTCGGCTTCTGATGCCACAACGGCCGTGAAGAAGGTTGCGGTATCGGAGGACAGTACAGTAGAAGGAATCCTGAAGACGGCATTGAAGTTTATGTTTTGAGTAACGGTTTTCCGGTAGGCATAACCGGAAAGTTACCGTCTATTTATATACGGGCAAAGGACATCATATATGAGTAACAGAATGATAGAGACAAACCTGATAGAGGAAGATGTAAAGATCGAGGGATCACTAAGGCCGCAGAATCTGGATGACTATATCGGGCAGACTAAGGTCAAAGAAAATTTGAAAATATATATAGAAGCGGCCCGGCAGCGGCATGATGCCCTTGATCATGTTCTGTTTTATGGACCTCCGGGCCTGGGAAAGACCACGCTGGCAGGAATTATAGCCAATGAGATGGGGGTTCACATGAAGGTTACCAGCGGCCCGGCTATTGAGAAACCGGGCGAGATGGCGGCTATCCTGAATAATCTGCAGGAGGGAGATCTGTTGTTCGTAGATGAGATTCACAGGTTAAACCGTCAGGTGGAGGAAGTATTGTATCCGGCGATGGAAGACTATGCTATCGATATTATGATCGGTAAGGGGGCTTCCGCCAGATCCATCCGTCTGGATCTGCCCCATTTTACCTTAGTAGGCGCCACTACGAGGGCAGGATTGTTGACGGCTCCCCTGCGTGACCGTTTCGGGGTGATCCACCGTCTGGAATTTTATGAAGTGGAAGAACTCAAGGTGATCATCCAGCATTCTGCCAGGATTCTGGGTGTGGAGATAGAAGAGAAGGGCGCCCTGGAGCTTGCCCGGAGAAGCCGTGGCACGCCGAGACTGGCAAACCGTATCTTAAAGAGGGTAAGGGATTTTGCGCAGGTGAAATATGACGGTATTATTACACAGGATGTTGCGACTCTTGCACTGGATCTGATGGATGTTGACAAGATGGGGCTGGATCATATTGACAGAAATATATTGTGTACCATGATAGATAAGTTCAAAGGCGGGCCTGTTGGGCTGGACACTCTGGCGGCAGCCATCGGTGAGGATGCCGGGACGATAGAGGATGTATACGAGCCGTATCTGATCAAGAATGGATTTATCAACCGTACGCCTCGGGGCAGAGTTGTCACCGAGCTTACGTACCATCATCTTGGACTTGCTGTGCCGATGTAAAAAGGCGATCGTAAATTATAGTTAACGACATAACAGATTTCTGTTTCCGTCTCCTGCCAAAGCAAAATATGGAAGAGTTTGCAGGGTCGAAAACGAAATTTTTAATGTCGTTAACTATAAGAAGAGATCCGGATGATTTGTTTCATTGGTGATTATGGAATGCTATGCCATTACATCGACATTTCCGCCCTCAACCGGAACAGGCGCTTCGGCAATCGCCTCTACAGGTATCTCTACGCCGCCAAGTTCCAGAGACACACCGGTTATATTACCGGAAGATTCCGAGGAGGAGTCGGAAGTGCCGGAAGCGCCTTCTTCCTTTTCTTTGGAGAGTTTATCGAAGAACGCCTTCAGATATTCAAGATCCGCCTCCATAATATCGCGCATTTCCTCGGCGCGGTGTTTTTTCTTCAGAGCTTCCAGATCTTTGGGACTCATCTCCTCACTGAACCCCTCCATGAATTCATCGAGAAAATTCTGAGAGCTCATAGCCTCCTCGAGCTCTTCTTCGATCTTCTTCATTTCTTCCTGAATCTGTTTCATGAGACGTTCCATTTCTTCCTGACTCATACCGGACGTGTCAATGTCGGTGAGACCCTCGGAATCGTTCTCCATTTCTTCATCTTCCTGCGCGGTAAGCTTTCCGCCGGTTTTCTGATAATACTCTTCTTCCTGAAGATGTTTCAGTTTCTTCTTGGCAACTCTTGCGATTCGCTCCGCATGTTTGAGGGCATTATGAACCTCTGTGTAGTCGTAATCGCCGCTTCCCAACTTAAGGCGAAGATCCACGATTTGAAATTTGGTCTTGGTCGTGAGCTGTTTGGCATTCATGGAGGATTTAGACTGCATGATCTGATTAGACAGCCGCTTGAAATTGTAGCGGAGCCGTTTCGGTTTCTTTTTTACGGAGGCACGATGAATGGTAAGCGTGCCGGCGGAAGATCCGTCTTTGTTTTTTAATTCGATTTTAGTTACATTGGAGTTTTTGGTACTGCTTACTGTACCGATACTAAGTCCCATACCCATTCCCATATTCGATACCTTTGCCTTTCGTTAAATTGGATGTCTGCGTGTTGTCTTAGCAGAATACGGGTTATCTTTGGACATTCAAAGGGAACGATTGCAGAATACTGCAAGATCGAAGAAATCCTTATAGAGCGTCCTGTCCTTGAACTTAATTGGAAAATCCGTTTCCTGTTTCTATAAGTTAAATATATGTATGAATATATGTTTGCTTATATTTATTATCGGCAACGGAATGGATATCTTTAACATTTTCAAGGTAATGATTTTATACTTGAAATTCTATTATAAGCTATATATAATAGATATTGTATTATATAGTGGAGTAAAAGGCATATTTAGTATGGAGGGGACCATATGTCAACAAAGACAGATACAGAAGTAATCATTGCCGGTAAGGTCTTTACTTTAAGCGGATACGAGAGTGAAGAATATCTGCAAAAGGTTGCTTCCTACATAAATAATAAAATTGCGGAATACAACAAGGTTGACAGTTTTAAGAGGCAGTCCCTGGATACCCAGAATGTTTTGATGCAGCTCAATATAGCGGATGATTATTTTAAGGCCAAAAACCAGATCACCAGGCTGGAGGAAGAGATTCAGAATAAAGAGAAAGAGATGTATGATCTGAAGCATGAACTGATCGCATCTCAGATTAAGCTGGAAAATATGGAGAAGAATATCCGGAATCTTCAGAACGAAGCGAATGAGAACGACAAGAAGATCGTCCGGCTTGAAACGGAATTAAAAGAAAAGAAAAAATAAACAAAACCCTGTTGGGGAAACCCGCAGGGTTTTTACTGTGGAATCAGAGATTAGAGGTGAAGGATGAAAAAAAGAGTTGAATTATTGGCTCCTGCGGGTAACTATGAGGCATTTTTGGGAGCTGTGAACGCGGGCGCCGACGCGGTATATCTTGGCGGAGAGAAATTTGGAGCCAGGGCATATGCAGATAATTTTACGGCAGAAGAGATTTGCAGGGCTGTGCATGTGGCTCATTTTATGGGACGTAAAGTATATCTTACTGTCAATACGCTGATGAAAGATGAAGAACTGGAGGAACTGGTTTCCTTTCTGAAGCCTTTCTATGAGGCAGGACTGGACGGGGTCATCGTACAGGATATCGGGGCGCTTTGCCGTATCAGAGCTTCTCTTCCGGGCCTTGCTCTTCACGCCAGCACGCAGATGACGCTGACGGGGCCGGAGGGATGTATGTTTCTGAAGGGACAGGGGGTGGAGCGTGTTGTGCCTGCAAGAGAACTGTCGCTGGAAGAAATTCGGGAGATCAAGGAGAAGACCGGCCTGGAGATAGAGTGTTTTATTCATGGAGCTATGTGTTACTGCTATTCAGGCCAATGCCTTTTCAGCAGCCTTCTGGGCGGGAGAAGCGGGAACAGAGGAAGGTGTGCACAGCCCTGCAGGCTTCCCTACCGGATCCTGGACGGCGAGAGGGAAATTTCCGATGTGAATTATCCGTTAAGCCTGAAGGATATGTGTACCATAACATATATACCGGAGCTGATTGAAGCAGGGATTGACTCTTTTAAGATAGAAGGCCGGATGAAAAAGGCGGAATATGCCGCAGGCGTTACGGCGGTTTACCGCAAATATATAGACTTATATTATCGGAAGGGGAAAGATAATTATAAGGTTGAAAAGGCTGATCTTCAAAGGCTTCAAAGCCTGTATATACGCAGTGAGCTTCAGACTGGATATTATGACCGGCATAACGGCCGGGAGATGATCACGATTCACAAGCCGGGATATGCCGGAAGTGATGACCGTATTTTGGAACAGATCAGAAAGAAATATATACGGGAACCGGACAGAGCCGGTGTCAAGATGAAGGTGGTCCTGGAGACAGGGATGCCCGCAGAACTGCAGCTTACAGGAGAACAGATGACAGTCAGGGTTTTGGGGGAGGTGGTTGAAGAGGCACAGAAGGCGCCGCTCAGGCAGGAAGATGTCTGCAGAAGATTTTCGAAAACAGGAAATTCTTGTGTGTCTGTCTCATCCTGTGAGGCCTTCATGCCGGACAATGCGTTTCTTACGGTCCGCTCCATGAATGAACTGCGCCGTAAGGGGCTGGAGGCCTTTGAGCGGCAATATATACTGCGGCATGGAATGACAGCAGAGCGTTATTTGGCAAAAACAGAACCGACTGAGTCGGTCAATTTTACCGAGCCGGTCGGTAAAGCGCCTTCTGGTCTTTCCGCGGGCGAATGGAAAACAAGTGCAGAGAGAATCGCTTCCGGGGGAAGTTGTATTGACATCCGGGTTTCGACCTGTGAACAGTTGGCGGAAGCGGTGCGGCATACATGCCGGCGCATTTATGTAGAAAGTGATTTATATTTAACACAGCGCCGGCAGGTAATTGCGTGTATGGCGGACAATGCGGCGCCGGAGTATTATGTTGCACTGCCGTATGTGCTCAGGACGGGGGACTCGGCATATATGGAACGGCTGATGCGGGCTTTAGCAGAAGACCGTAAGGTAACAGGGTTTCTTGTCCGCAGTTATGAAGCGGCCGCCTGGGCCCGAAATTTGACGGATTCTGGTGAGATGGCCGCGGACGCGGGACTTTACTGCTTTAATGCAGAAAGTGTCCGTTTCTGGGAACACTATTGCAGAGAGTATACCCTGCCTTATGAATTAAACCGGAAAGAAGCCGGAGAACTGGTCCGGCGTACGGCAAATGCGGGAATGTCGGCCACTATGGTGGTTTACGGCAGAATTCCGATGATGATTACTGCCAACTGCATCAGGAAAACCGCAGGCTGCTGTAGCGGCAGGAGGGTTTCCCAGTCATGTATGTATTTGAAAGACCGCTATGAAGTTAAATTTCCAGTGGAAATAAATTGT
Organism: Clostridia bacterium; assembly: GCA_910575245.1. Classification (GTDB taxonomy): domain Bacteria; phylum Bacillota; class Clostridia; order Lachnospirales; family Lachnospiraceae; genus UBA3282. The sequence continues at coordinate 34,758 of CAJTEN010000003.1, forward strand.
GTACACTGTTATAATGTCATCTATAATTCTGTACCCTGCTCATTGCATACACAGTATCGTGCGGCAAAAGAGGTAGGGGCGGATGTGATACGCTACGATTTCACGATGGAAACTGCTGAAGAATGCCGTAAAATTCTGCTGGGTGAAGAGTTTCCTTTTGCAGCATATACAACAGGACACTTAAAAAGAGGTGTGGAATAACTGTTTATGGAATTATATATTACAGAGCTCTCCAAATATTTTATCACATTATTTATGGCGCTCTATACGTTAGAATGTTTCCTGGTTTTCCGTTTTTCGGATGAGGAGAGAAGGAGCGGTATTTATGCCCGCCAGAATCTGTTAATGTTTCTGGTGCATTTTTCATGCTTCCTTGTGATCTGTTTTGAGACAGGCAATATCGAGTATTTGTTCTTTTATGCACTGCAGCAGATTCTGCTGTTTGCCACGGTTATGCTTTTTCGTATGATTTATCCCAAGGGAAATCGTCTGATCATTAATAATATGTGCCTGCTGCTCAGTATCGGCTTTGTAATCCTGACCAGGCTTTCTTTTGAGAAGGCGATCAAACAGTTTTTTATTGTGACGGTATCTATTGTGGCAGGCATGTTGATTCCTTATTTTATCCATAAGCTGAAGTTTCTGAAGAGCCTTACGTGGATCTACGCGGCAGTCGGTATTGCCGCGCTGGGAATCGTATTGATTTTGGGAGCGACCACCCACGGTTCCAAAATATCCTATTCCATAGCCGGCGTCACGTTTCAGCCTTCGGAATTTGTCAAGATAGTGTTTGTCTTTTTTCTGGCCAGTGCTTTCTATGAGTCGGACCGTTTTCCGAGGGTCATATTGACCGCGGTGCTGGCGGGGATTCATGTTCTTATCCTGGTGGCTTCCAGAGATTTGGGCAGTGCATTGATTTTCTTCATTGTTTATGTAATGATGGTATTTATAGCCACCGGCAGATGGAGCTATCTGTTGCTTGGCAGTGTTGGCGGGTGCGGTGCGGCAGTGCTTGCCTATCAGTTCTTTTCCCATGTACAGGTACGTGTCCTGGCATGGAAGGATCCGTTCAGCTGTATTGACGATGCGGGATATCAGATCACCCAGTCGCTGTTTGCGATCAGCAGTGGCGGATGGTTTGGATTGGGATTGTTTCGGGGGACGCCTGCCTCGATTCCGTTTGTGGAGGCAGATTTTGTTTTTTCTGCGGTTGCGGAGGAGCTGGGAATCTTGTTCTCCATGTGTATGATACTGGTCTGCATCAGCAGTTTTATTATGTTTATGGATATTGCAGTCCGCTTAAAGGATAAGTTCTATCAATTGATTGCATTCGGCCTGGGCATCACATATATTTTCCAGGTTTTTCTGACCATAGGCGGCGGTACGAAATTTATTCCGATGACCGGTGTGACGCTGCCGTTTATCAGTTATGGAGGCAGTTCCGTGCTGACTACACTGGTGATGTTTTTAACCATAGAAGGATTGTATATTATTCGACAGGAAGAAGGGGCAAAGCGTGTCAAAAAGAAAAAGCCAGGACAACGGATCCAACAGAAAAACTTCCGGAAAGAATCCGAAAACCAGGAAGAGAACTAAAAGGAATAAGCAGATTCTTGCGGTTACTTATCTGTTCGTTGCCGTATTCTTAGGTATGATGGGCTATACGTGCTATTATGCCATCTCAAACCAGCAGGAGCTGATCAGCAACAGCTATAACGGGAGACAGGAGCTGCTTGTAGCACAGAACACGCGGGGAACCATCTATGCTGCCGGCGGTCAGGTCCTGGCAGAGACACAGACCGGTGAGGATGGAGAGGAGACAAGGATATACCCGTATGAGAATCTTTTTGCGCATGCTGTCGGATATGCTTCCAACGGAAAGTTCGGGATAGAGGCACTGGCTAATTATTATCTGATCAACTCCAACGTAAAGCTGGCAGATAAGGTGGCAAGTGATGTGTCCGGCAGTAAGTATCCGGGGGACAGCGTTGTGACAACACTGGATGTGGGGCTGCAGGAGGTTGCCTTCCAGGCTCTGGGTATCTATAAAGGCGCGATTATTGTTTCTGAGCCTGCTACAGGAAGGATACTCGCCATGGTCTCGAAACCGGACTTTGATCCGAATGAGATCGACCGGATCTGGGATGATCTGATCAAAGACAAGGACAGTACGGTTCTTCTAAACCGGGTTACACAGGGATTATATCCTCCGGGGTCTACTTTTAAGATTGTTACTGCGCTGGAATATATGCGCGAGAATCCGGACAGTTATGGGCAATACACCTACCAGTGCAATGGCAGATACAGTTCCGGACAGAATACGATCAGCTGTTACCACGGATCGGTGCATGGTTTTGAAGACTTCACGAAATCCTTTGCGAAATCCTGCAATGCGTCTTTTGTGAATATCGGTATGCAGCTTGACCGGGTAAAGTTCAATGATACGTTGAACGGCCTGCTGTTCAACCAGGAGCTGCCGGTGACGTTTGCCTATAATAAGAGTAAGCTTGAGGTCGGTGCCAATACATCGGATGCCGATATCATGCAGGCAGCCATCGGACAGGGAACGACCCAGGTCACACCGCTGCATATGAACATGCTCACCTGTGCGATAGCGAACCGGGGAATGCTAATGAAACCGTATCTGGTGGAACAGGTGAAGAACAAGGAAGGAAATATTATCAAACAGTTTAATCCTGACAGTTATAAAAGACTGCTGACTGAGGAGGAGGCTGCCGCATTGACGGAGCTGATGCAGGAAGTAGTGGAAAGCGGTACGGGTACGAAGCTTTCCGGTTTATCCTATACTGCGGCCGGTAAGACGGGATCGGCGGAATACAGTAATGTGAAGACGGAATCCCATGCGTGGTTTACGGGCTTTGCACCGGCACAGGATCCGGAAGTGTGTTTGACGATCATTATTGAAGGGGCAGGTTCCGGCGGCGACTATGCGGTTCCTATCGCCAAACGGATTTTTGATGAGTATTTCGGCGCTTAGGCGGTGTGAGCCTGAAAGGATTATGTTGTTGACAAAGTTATCTTACAAATAAGTTAATCTGCAGTGAAATAACAGATCAGGGATTTGAAATGTTAGGCGGAATGCAGTGAAATGGAGTTCGTTATGATTGAGGCTGTAAGCAGCGGAGGCGTCGTGATTTTTCGTGGGAAGATACTCGTGCTGTACAAACATCTAAACAATAAATATGAGGGCTGGGTTCTTCCCAAGGGTACGGTGGAAGAGGGAGAAACGCATGCCCAGACAGCGCTCAGGGAGGTATATGAAGAGTCTGGCGTACAGGCGTCCATTATGAAATATATAGGGAAAAGCCAGTATACGTTCAGCGTCCCTGAGGATATGGTGTCGAAGGAGGTACATTGGTATCTGATGATCGCAGACAGCTATTACAGCAAGCCGCAGAGGGAGGAATATTTTACGGATTCCGGTTACTATAAATATCATGAGGCTTATCATCTGCTCAAATTCCCGAATGAAAAGCAGATTTTGGAGCAAGCCCATGGAATCTATCTGGATCTGAAGAAAAAGGAACTGTGGTACAGCAGGCCGGTGCAGTAAATGTGCGGGCCAGGCGTTACTATATTTAATAGAAAGTTAAAGTTTTAAAGCTGTTTTACTCTGGAGAAATGTGGTAAAATAGATTAGATTCGGAATGAAAAGCCAAATACCCGCAGAAATAAAAGGATCATGTCCATGAAATTTTATAAAAATCTTTATGTAGGGGATACTATTAGAAATCCGGGAAGAACCCGGAGAAAACTGAAAAGATATGCGAAACTTCAGAATGTCTATGTGATCGCCTATATGGCTGAAAGCGGGAGGCTGGAGATTTATCACAACCTGATGTTCCAGCAGCGCTATTACAGGCTGAATCCGCCATACGTGATCGGAATTGCGGGAAGTTATGATGAGGCGGCGCAGATTATCTGCCGGATTGCGGAAGAAGCTCTGCATAAGACGGGAAAGGCAGATCTGATCGGGTATCTTTTTCATGGGAAACAGGCAGACTGACAGGAATTAAAGAAGGAATCGACGACAGAATATGTTACATATCATTTTGCTCATTTTAAAAATCATAGGTATTATCCTGTTATGTATTCTGGGTATTTTGCTTTTTACGGTCTGCTGTGTACTTTTGGTGCCGCTGTGGTATCGTGTCGAAATCTTCCGGGAAGAGGGGGAGGGGAAGCCGCCTGTCAATGTGAGGGTTAAGATTACCTGGCTGTTACATCTTATCAATGTACTTCTGTGTTACCCGGCTGATGTGTATGTGAGGGCGCGTATTTTCTTGTTTCCTGTATTCAGGATGCCGGAGAAAGAGAAGAAAGCAGGAAGGAAGAAGGAAAAGGACGGCCGGACACAGACAGACAGGAAGGAACCTGCTGATGGAACGGAAGATTCCCCAAACGGCGGGAAGGACGGGCATGCGGACAGTGTCGGCGGTGTGCGGACAACGGAGGAGACCGGACAGACAGAACCGGCGGAAGAGGAGGAAAAGCGGGCGGTTTTGGAAGAGCCGGCAGCTGTGGAAGATGAGGATGCCGGTCCGTCACAGCAGCCCTCCGGTTTGGATGGAAGATGGATCGGGAAGCTTAAGGAGCTGATTGATAAGATAAAAGAGATCATTAAGAAGATCAAAGCGGCCGCGGAAAATATACAGTACACAATCCGGTGTTTCTGTGATAAAATGAAATCTACGTCGGATAATATACAGTATTATCGGGGAGTGATGGAGACTGAGACTTTCCGACGGTCCTGGATGCTTTGCAAAAGACAAGTCAAAGCCCTTCTGAAGGAAATGAAGCCGGACAAATTTGAGGCAGATCTTGTCATCGGTGCGGAGGATCCGGCAGCCACAGGAGAGATTTTGGCGATATGCGGTATGCTGTATCCGCTGATGGGGCAGAATGTCCGGGTGCTGGGAGATTTTGAGAGAGCGCATATAGAAGGTTATGTATATATGAAAGGAAGAATACATGCGTTTCCCTTTCTGTGTGCGGCAGCGAAAGTTTATTGGAATAAGGATATCAGAACATTGATGAAATTGTTTAAGAAGGAGGCTGTATAAATGGCGGATAATAATTTTGCTGGTGTAATCGAATCTTTGATGAAGGGTATGAATGCAGTGATTGGTACAAAAACAGTGGTTGGGGATGCAACCCAGATCGGGGATACTATTATCCTGCCATTGGTGGATATCAGTTTCGGTGTGGGAGCCGGAGCGAGTGCAGCAGATAAGAAAAACGGAGGCGCCGGCGGTTTTACGGCGAAGATGACACCCAGCGCGGTGCTTGTGATTAAGAATGGGTCAACGAAACTGGTGAATATCAAGAACCAGGATACGGTTACCAAGGTGCTCGATATGATACCGGATATCGTAGACAAGTTTACAGCTCCCAAGGAGGAAATGATCGAAGACGATAAAGCGGTGGATATTGCTTTTCCTGAGGAACAGTAACAAATCACATTCATATAATATACAAAGAGCATAAGCAGGGATATTATATGAAAAAATTGATAGGTTTTGTGGCGGTTTGTATTGCGGCAGGTATGTTGTTTATGCTCTTTCTGGCTAACCGGTTTATCGGGCTGGTTCTTATTGTCTTGCTGTTATTGATTGGGTATAATTTCTTTTGCTGTGATTGACGGGTACAGGAGCAATTACGGTTAAGAGATGGGTGATAATTGTTGGGTCGGATGCAGAAGATGTGCCATGCTGCATAAGTGGGGTTATATATGCGAAGAACAGAAGAAATATTGGGACAGGGCTCAGTGGAAGAACTGCAGGAATTAAAAGCATGGCTCTTTCGGGAAAATATACGTCTTGAAGCGGCGGCAAAAGAATTGAAGCAGATGCAGGAGCAATTTCTGAAGGAGAAGGTGCAGTTTCAGGAAGAAATGAAACTGCTGAACCGAAAAGTGATTGGAGAAAGACAGCGCCTGAAAGAGGACAGTCAGTTCTTCGAGAAAAAGATGGAGATACTCCAGAACGGTTTCAGGCAGCTTGATCTTGACCGCAGGTGTCTGGATAAGGAATGGGCACGCCTGAATGCCGAGAAGGAATTGCTGGACGGGCATTTTATCTATGGCAGTCATCCGGAAGTTTCAGTTTTCTTCCAGGGTGTTTCGAATCCGTTGGCCTTGAAGAAGCGTTACAAGGATCTCATCAAGATATTCCATCCCGATAATCTGGCGGGAGATAAAGATGTGATCCAGCGGATCAACAAAGAATATGAACAGCTGAAAGAACATTATGAGAAAGAGTTCAGGCATGCCTGAAGAGATATAATAAAAATCCCGACTGTTTACCAGACGGGATTTTATTAACAAGATTATTAAGCTCTTTCAACATTTCCGGATCTTAAGCAACGTGTACAAACGTGCAGCTTCTTGTTACCACCATTCACTTTGCACATAACGCTCTTAACATTAGAATTCCAAATTCTGTTAGATCTTCTATGAGAATGGCTTACATTATTACCAAAATGAGCGCCTTTACCACAAATATCACACTTAGCCATCTTTGCACCTCCTAACGATACAATCGATTGTATTTTGCGTTTTCACTCACACAACATTTGTATAATAGCAGAAAGTAAAACGGAATGCAAGCAAAAATTACATAATTTTGGTTTCTTTTTTTGAAAGAACAGGTTATAATATGAATGTATAATCAGAATAATAAGGAGGTAGCTTATGAAAGTTTCTTCAATGGACACACATATGGGGAATATTTCTATCGATCAGGAAGTGGTTGCGCAGTATGCCGGTACGGTTGCAATGGAATGCTTTGGCGTAGTCGGTATGGCTGGCATGAGCGTCAAGGACGGACTTGTGAAATTACTCAGGAAAGACAGCATGACACGCGGTATTCAGGTGTTTTTAAATAATAATAAACTGACAATGAATTTTCATATCATTGTTTCTTATGGGGTGAGCATTCTTGCGGTGTCAGATAATCTTATAGATAGCGTGAAATACAAGGTGGAAGAATTTACCGGAATTGAAGTGGAAAAAATAAACATTTTCGTTGAAGGTGTGAAAGTGATTGACTAAGGGAGGAAGTGTAAGGTGGCTTCGAATACTATTGATGCCGGTATACTGGCAAAATTGTTCCTGGCAGGGGCAAAGAATCTTGAGAGCAAGAAAGAATGGATCAATGAACTTAATGTTTTTCCGGTGCCGGATGGCGATACCGGTACGAATATGACACTGACGATCATGGCCGCTGCGAGAGAGGTTGCAACCTTGAATGATACCGGCGACATAGACATGCGGTCTTTATGCAAAGCGATCTCATCCGGTTCGTTACGAGGTGCCAGAGGGAACTCCGGCGTTATTTTGTCGCAGCTGTTCCGCGGTTTTACCAAAAGCGTCAAAGAATACGATGAGATCACGGTTCCGATTCTGGCGGCGGCTTTTGACAAGGCGGTAGAGACTGCCTATAAGGCGGTTATGAAGCCTAAGGAAGGCACGATACTGACCGTGGCGAAGGGGGCGGCAATCAGAGCGAAAGAGCTGGCTGACAGCGGTATGGAGGATCTGTCTGAATTCTTCGCGCAGGTTATTGCACGGGCAGACGAGGTGCTGGAGCAGACACCGGAGATGCTTCCTGTACTTAAGCAGGCAGGAGTTGTCGATTCAGGCGGACAGGGATTGATGCAGGTACTGAAGGGGGCTTATGATGCCTTTCTGGGCAAGGAGATCGATCTGTCGCTGGATTCGGTGGATGTCCCAGCGCCTTCCGGTGCAAGAAGTCCGGGCGGCAGCCTGGAAGCGCAGGCCAATGCCGAGATCAGGTTTGGCTATTGTACGGAATTTATCATTATGCTCAATAAGGTTTTTAACATCAAGATGGAAATGGATTTCAAGGCATATCTGGAATCTATCGGCGATTCTATTGTGGTAGTTGCAGACGAGGATGTGGTCAAGGTACATGTACATACCAATGATCCTGGCCTGGCAATTCAGAAAGCGTTGAAATACGGTGCACTCTCAAATATGAAGATAGATAATATGCGTCTGGAACATCAGGAGAAGCTGTTTAAGCTGTCTAAGAAGGAGGAAGCTTCGAACAAGATGCCGGACGCAGAAGAGCAGCCTAAGAAAGAGGCCGGATTTATCGCAGTGTCTGTGGGTGACGGAATCAATGAGATCTTTAAGGGGCTTGGTGTCGATTATATCATCGAGGGCGGGCAGACTATGAATCCCAGTACGGAGGATATGCTCAATGCCATCGGCCAGGTGAATGCTGACACGGTTTTTATTTTGCCTAACAATAAGAATATCATTCTGGCAGCTAATCAGGCACAGTCGCTTGTGAGAGATAAGAAGATCATGGTAATTCCCACGAAGACAGTTCCGCAGGGGATTACGGCAGTTATCAACTATGTGCCGGATATGAGTGTGGAAGAGAACGAGGCAGCCATGAACGAAGAGATCAGCCATGTTTCTACCGGACAGGTTACTTATGCCGTCAGAGATACCAGCATTGACGGCAAAGAAATCAAACAGGGCGACTTCATGGGAATAGGAGATCATGGAATTCTTTCCGTCGGGACAGCGATTTCGGAAGTGACGATGCAGATGATCGATGAGATGATGTCTGATGAGAGAGAGTTGATCAGCATCTATTATGGTTCTGAGATCCGGGAAGAGGACGCAGAAAGTCTGCGGGCGCAGGTGGAGAATAAGTATGCCGCATGCGATGTGGAACTGCAGTATGGCGGACAGCCGATCTATTATTATATTGTTTCGGCCGAATAAAAGAAAAATGCAATGTATCCCTGACAGGGAGACGCCTGAACGTTTCTCCTCAGGGATTTTTTAAGGGGCAGATTATGGAAATTACAGCTTTGAAGGGAATAGGCGAGAAAACGGCAAAGCTGTTTGAAAAATTACATATTACAACAGCAGAGGAATTGCTGCAGTATTATCCGAGAGATTATGAATTTTTCGGGGAACCGGTGGAACTGACACAGGCAGATACGGGTGAAATTACGTCTGTTTGTGGGCGTATACGCGGCAATATCGCCACCCGGCATGCAAGGGGGCTGAGTATTACTTCTTTTGAAGCGGACTGTGCGGGCGGCGGTATTTTACATATGACCTATTTTAATATGCCTTATCTGAAGAACAGTTTAAAAAGAAACACGCAGTATATTTTCCGCGGATATCTGCAGCAGAAGGGTAGCCGTCTGGTTATGGAGCAGGCGAAGATGTACAAGCCTGAAGAGTATGCTAAGATGGCCGGCCGCATGATGCCCCGGTATGCTGTGACGAAAGGCCTCAGCAACAATGCGATAACGAAGGCTGTGAGACAGGCTCTTGATGCGGGGCAGTTTCCGGCAGATTATCTTCCTGACAGCATCCGGATGTCTGACGGCCTGTGCACACTGGAATATGCTATAGGGCAGATGCATTTCCCGAAGGATAAGGAATCTCTGGTCAGAGCCAGGGAACGGCTTGTATTCGACGAGTTTCTGCTGTTTATTCTGATGATTCGCAGAATGCGTGAATCGAATCAGGAGATAAAAAATCAGTGTCCGATGGTAGAGGTTGCCGAGACACAGCGCCTGATCGAGGCGCTGCCATACAGGCTGACAGGCGCCCAGCAGAAAGTGTGGATGGAAATACAGGCAGACCTTGCTTCCGACCATGTAATGAACCGTCTGATTCAGGGTGATGTGGGCTCCGGGAAGACGATTCTTGCTTTTCTGGCTCTTATTATGTGTGTGGTAAACGGTTATCAGGGAGCCATGATGGCTCCCACAGAAGTATTGGCAGCGCAGCATTATGAGTCCCTGGTACAGCTGCAGAAACAATACCGGCTGCCGATCAGGCCTGTGCTGCTAACGGGCTCTGTCACAGCCAGAGAGCGCAGAGAGATTTATGCACGGATCGAAAGCGGAGAGGCCAATATTATTCTCGGAACGCATGCGCTGATACAGGACAAGGCAGTGTATCATAATCTGGCGCTTGTGATCACGGATGAACAGCACCGGTTCGGCGTCAGGCAGCGTGAAAGCCTTGCACAGAAAGGGAACGGGGTACATGTGCTTGTTATGAGCGCTACACCGATTCCGCGGACGCTGGCAATCATTCTGTACGGAGACCTTCATATTTCTGTTCTGGATGAACTTCCGGCGAACCGTCTGCCGGTCAAGAACTGTGTAGTAAATACTTCTTATCGTGAGACGGCATATCGTTTTATTGAAAAGGAAGTAGCGCAGGGGCATCAGGTATATGTCATATGCCCCATGGTGGAAGAGGGCGAGATGGCGGAGTTGGAGGATGTGTTATCCTATACCGCGAAATTAAAGGGGACGCTTCCTTCTTCGATCCAGATAGCCGCCCTGCACGGAAAAATGAAGCCGGCTGAAAAGAACAGGATTATGGAGGCTTTTGCTGCCCGCCAGATTGATGTACTTGTGTCTACCACCGTGATCGAAGTTGGGATCAATGTGCCCAACGCGACCGTGATGATGGTTGAAAATGCAGAAAGGTTCGGCCTGGCACAGCTGCATCAGCTGCGAGGCCGTGTGGGACGGGGAGCAGCGCAGTCGTATTGTATTTTTATGAGTAAATCGCAGAAACCGGAGACAATGGCGAGACTGAAGATTTTGAACCAGTCCAACGACGGATTCTATATTGCAAGCCAGGATCTGAAGCTGAGAGGCCCCGGAGATTTGTTTGGAATCCGGCAGAGCGGCGATCTCAGGTTTACACTGGGAGATATCTTCCAGGACGCCGGGATTCTTCAGCGGGCAAGCGACTGGGCAGACAGGATTCTTGCGGAAGAAGCCGGGTTTGCGACAGAACAATATGCTTCTTTAAGAGAATATTTGGAGCATTCTCAAATAAATGAGGTTGACTTTAGAACTATCTAAAAGTAATATGATATTGGCACTATTTATTTTGACAACGGAGATGTAAATGGGATATGGCGAAGAAAATTGCGATTATTACTGACAGTAACAGTGGAATTACACAGAAGCAGGCGGCGGAAATGGGAATCTATGTACTGCCGATGCCTTTTATGATCAACAACGAAACATATTTTGAAGATATCACGCTTACACAGAACGAATTCTACGAGCGGCTTGCTTCAGGGGCGGAGGTTGTAACGAGCCAGCCTTCTCCTGATTCGGTGATGAAATTGTGGGACGAACTGTTGGAGGACCATGATGAGATCGTGCATATTCCCATGTCGAGCGGCTTAAGCGGTTCCTGCCAGAGTGCGCTCATGCTTGCAGCGGATTATGATGGCAGAGTGCAGGTAGTCAATAATCAGAGAATATCGGTAACACAGAGACAGTCTGCCTTAGATGCATTGCAGCTGGCACAGAAGGGAATGGATGCTGCCGGGATTAAACAGTTCCTGGAGGCGGATAAATATAATTCCAGTATCTATATTATGTTGGATACACTGTATTATCTGAAGAAAGGCGGCAGGATTACGCCGGCTGCCGCTGCACTGGGTACGATTTTGCGATTGAAACCCGTACTGCAGATACAGGGCGAGAAGCTGGACGCCTTTGCCAAGGCGAGAACGGTATCCCAGGGCAAATCCATTATGATCAATGCAATCCGTAATGATATGGAGAAACGTTTCGGCGGCGCCCTTAAGGATAATATTTGGCTGCAGATTGCCTATACGTATGACTTGGATGCCGCAATGCAGCTTCGGGACGAAGTGGCGGCACAGTTCCCTGACTTTGATATTCATGTTGATCCGCTGTCGCTGAGTGTTGCCTGTCATATCGGGCCCGGCTCACTGGCGGTTGCATGTTGCAAGAAAATATCATAATGGATGAAGCAATGAGGGATAGGAAGTAAAACAGGGTATCGTCCACAGGTGTGGCAGATTACGGCGGCACGGCAGTATGTGGATCATACACCTGTTTTGTTTATGTAAGACACAAGGACAGGAAGTCTGCCGTATGACAAAGTACTGCAGGATGAGGATTTAGGATGAGACAATACACATCTAAAAATGATGAGCAGGAATTATCCCTGCAAAAAGAATATATGAGGAAGGCAGCTTCCTATGTAGACGGACTTGCAGAGCAGCTTGGCCGCAGGCCGTTATGCTGTGTGACAACCTTCGGGTGTCAGATGAATGCCAGGGATTCTGAGAAGCTGGCGGGGATTCTGATGCAGATCGGATATGAGCCTGCAGAGAATGAGGCGGATGCTGATTTTGTTATCTATAATACTTGCACAGTACGGGACAATGCCAATCAGCGTGTCTATGGAAGGCTCGGATTTCTTAACAGCATTAAGAAGAAGAAACCACATTTGAAGATTGCCCTGTGCGGCTGTATGATGCAGGAAGCAGCTGTAATTGAGAAAATAAAGAAGAGCTACCGGTTCGTGGACCTGATCTTTGGAACACATAATATTTTTAAATTTGCCCAGCTTCTGGTGACTATGTTCGAAAATACCGACATGACCGTGGATATCTGGCAGGAGACGGATCAGATCGTGGAGGAGCTGCCGGTCAACCGTAAATATCCGTATAAATCCGGCATTAATATCATGTTCGGATGCAATAATTTCTGCAGTTACTGTATCGTGCCGTATGTGAGGGGAAGGGAACGGAGCCGTGATCCTAAGGAGATCATACAGGAAATAGAGCGGCTTGTTGCGGACGGCGTTGTGGAGGTCATGCTTCTCGGACAGAATGTGAATTCCTACGGAAAGAATTTGGATGTTCCTGTCACTTTTGCGCAGCTGTTGCGGGAAGTGGAGAGAATCGAGGGGCTTAGGCGCATCCGCTTTATGACATCCCATCCGAAAGATTTGTCCGACGAGCTGATAGAGGTGATGCGTGATTCTGCAAAAATATGCCGGCATCTTCATCTGCCTGTGCAGGCCGGTTCTGACCGCATCCTGCAGGCCATGAACAGACGGTATACGAAAGCGCAGTATCTGCAGCTTGTGGACAAGATCAGGACGGCTATGCCGGATATAGCCATCACTACGGATATTATCGTGGGCTTTCCGGGAGAAACGCTGGAAGACGTGGAGGAAACCATCGATGTGGTACGCAGGGTTCAGTATGATAACGCATATACCTTTATTTATTCCAAAAGAACGGGAACACCTGCGGCAGCCATGCAGAATCAAGTGCCGGAAGAGGTTGTCAGGCAGGGATTTGATAAGCTGCTGAAGGCAGTGCAGGATACGGCGAAAGAACGTGCCGCCCTTTTACAGGGAAAGGTGCTGGAAGCTCTTGTGGAAGAGGTGAATGAGCAGGATGGTACTCTGATGACGGGGCGGTTATCCAATAACATGCTGGTCCATTTCCCTGCTTCACAAAACAGGATCGGGCAGCTGGTTAAGGTATCGCTGGATACCTGTCACGGGTTCTATTATACGGGGCATGTAGTTGACTAACCGGCCCGGTCATTACATATTACAGAAAGATGGTTATAAAGATGGCAGAACTTACACCAATGATGCAGCAATATCTGGAAACCAAGAAAGAATATCAGGATTGCATCCTGCTTTACCGTCTGGGGGATTTCTATGAGATGTTTTATGAAGATGCCTTGACGGCTTCTAAGGAATTAGAGATCACTCTGACCGGCAAGAATTGTGGGCAGGAAGAGCGCGCGCCCATGTGCGGGGTTCCTTATCATGCGGTAGAGGGGTATCTGAATAAACTGGTATCCAAAGGCTATAAGGTGGCGATCTGTGAACAGGTGGAGGATCCGAAGCTTTCCAAGGGAATTGTGAAGCGGGAAGTGATCCGTATCGTCACGCCGGGAACGAATCTGAACGTGCAGGCCATGGACGAGAGCAGGAATAATTATATTATCTGTATTGCGTATTTTCCCGGGAAAACAGGAATTTCCGTGGCGGATGTGACAACAGGCGATTATTATCTGACAGAAGTGGATGATATCCGTAAGCTGCAGGATGAAATACATAAATATGAACCGTCGGAAATTATCTGCAATGAACAGTTTCTGGTCAGCGGCTATGACCTCGAAGATTTGAAAAACAGGCTCGGCATTACGGTTTACTCTCTGGCGGCCCACTATTTCGATGATGAGGACTGCCGCAGGAACCTGATGAAGCATTTCCGGGTCAATTCCCTGTCAGGCCTGGGAATCGAGGATTTTCCTGCGGGATCGGTCGCGGCAGGAGCGCTTCTCCACTATCTGTATGAGACGCAGAAGACTTCGCTGGCACATTTTACACATCTGTATCCTTATCTGATCAATAAGTATATGCTGCTTGACAGTGCCACCAGACGCAATCTGGAACTGACGGAGACTCTTAGGGAAAAGCAAAAGAAAGGTTCCCTTCTCGGCGTGCTGGACCGCACGAAAACTGCTATGGGCGGGCGATTGCTCCGTAAGTATATTGAGCAGCCGCTGATCGATAAAGCAGGAATGAATATGCGCCTGGATGCGGTGGAAAAGCTGTGTAAACGAAATGTGGACAGGGATGAGCTGCGGGAATATCTGGCTGCAATCTATGATCTGGAACGTCTGTTGGGCAAAATCAGCTATAAGACAGCCAATCCCAGAGACCTGATCGCCTTCCGTAATTCCCTTGCCATGCTGCCTTCCATCAAGACACTGCTGGGAGATCTGGAGTCGGAGCTTTTGGCGAAGATCAGGGAGCGTATGGACACCCTGGAAGATATTTATCACCTGATTGATGATTCCATCATAGAAGAACCGCCTATTTCCATCAGGGACGGCGGTATCATCAAAGAAGGGTTCAGCGAAAGCATAGATTCCTTCAGAACTGCCAAAACGGACGGGAAAAACTGGCTTGCGGCCCTGGAGGAGGAGGATAGGGAACGTACCGGTATCAGAAACTTGCGGATCAAGTACAATAAGGTATTCGGCTATTATTTCGAGGTGACTAATTCCTATAAGGATCTTGTTCCGGATGACTATGTCAGGAAACAGACTCTTGCCAATGCGGAACGTTATACGACCCCCAGGCTGAAAGAACTGGAGGATACGATACTGAATGCGGAGGACAAGCTGTCCTCTCTGGAATATGACCTGTTCTGCCAGATCAGGGATACCATTGCCGCTGAAGTGGAGCGGATACAGCGAACCGCCCGGGCAATCGCCAAGCTGGATGTGATGGCGGCTCTGTCTTATGTGGCGGAGCGCAATCAGTATGTGCGCCCGTCCCTGAATGAGAAGGGTGTCATCGATATCAAGGACGGCCGGCATCCCGTGGTGGAGCAGATGATTCACAACGACATGTTTATCGCAAACGATACGTATCTGGATAATCAAAAAAACTGTATCGCCGTGATCACGGGACCGAATATGGCGGGAAAATCTACCTATATGCGTCAGACAGCGCTGATCGTACTGATGGCCCAGATAGGCTCCTTCGTTCCGGCGAAGAAGGCAAACATCGGTATTGTAGACCGTATTTTTACCCGGGTGGGCGCCTCCGATGACCTGTCCAGCGGACAGTCTACTTTTATGGTGGAGATGAACGAGGTTGCCAATATCCTGCGCAACGCTACGGCAGACAGTCTGCTGGTGCTGGACGAGATCGGACGCGGAACTTCCACCTTTGACGGTCTCAGCATTGCCTGGGCGGTGATCGAGCATATCAGCAACCGCAAGATCCTCGGGGCTAAAACGTTATTTGCGACACATTATCATGAGCTGACGGAGCTGGAAGGCAAGATGGATAATGTGAACAATTATTGTATCGCCGTGAAGGAGAAGGGGGATGATATCGTATTCCTTCGCAAGATCATCAAGGGCGGCGCCGACAAAAGCTATGGTATCCAGGTGGCAAAGCTGGCAGGGGTGCCGGACATGGTGACAGACCGCGCCAAGGAAATCGTGCAGCAGCTGAGCGACAATGATATTACGGAGAAAGTGCAGAAGATTGAGATAAATATTAAGAATGAAAAGCGCAAACCGGTGAAGTATGATGAAGTTGACCTGGAACAGATGTCGCTTTTCGACACCGTCAAAGATGAGGATGTAATCAGGGAACTGCAGGAGATCGACGTAGGCAATCTGACCCCCATCGATGCACTGAATGTGCTGTACCGTCTGCAGACTAAACTGAAGAACAGATGGCAAAAATAATATTATGAAGATAGAGAGAGTGGAGTATGGCGGTTATTAATGTTCTGGATCATCAGACGATTGACAAGATTGCGGCGGGAGAGGTTGTGGAGCGTCCATCCAGTGTGGTGAAGGAACTGGTGGAGAATGCGATAGATGCCGGAGCGGATGCTGTTACGGTGGAGATTAAGGACGGTGGGATCTCGTTTATCAGGGTTACGGATAATGGGGGCGGTATTGAGAAATCCCAGATTCGGAATGCGTTTCTGAGACATGCCACGAGCAAGATCAGTTCTGCGGACGATCTGACCGAACTTATCAGTCTGGGTTTTCGGGGAGAAGCGCTGGCCAGTATTGCGGCGGTTTCCATGGTGGAATTGATTTCCAAGGTTCCAGGCGATTTGACTGGAATCCGCTACGTGACTGAGGGCGGCGTGGAGAAGGAGCAGGAGGAGATCGGCGCACCGGAGGGCACAACGGTCCTGGTGAAGAATCTTTTCTATAATACGCCGCCCCGCAGGAAGTTTCTAAAACAGCCGCAGACGGAAGGGTCTTATGTGGCCGATCTGATGGAGCATCTTGCCCTTTCCAATCCCCAGGTTTCCTTTAAATATATCATGAATGGACAGACCAGATTCTATACCACGGGAAACGGGGAACTGCAGGAGATCATTTACCGTATCTATGGCAGGGATATTGCCGCCCAGCTGATTCCCTTTGCATGGCAGGGGGAGGGGATAGTTGTCAGCGGTTTTTTGGGAAAGCCGGTGATTAACCGGGCTAACCGGAATTATGAGATTTTCTATATTAACGGCAGATATATTAAGAGTAACCTGATCAGCAGATCCATCGAGGAGGGATATCGGGAATATCTGATGCAGCATAAGTTTCCGTTCTGTGTGCTGCATTTTCGGATCGATACGAGACGGATCGATGTGAATGTCCACCCGACCAAGATGGAGGTCCGGATTGCAGACGGACAGACGTTCTATGAGACGGTAAAACAGGCAATCCATGAAGCCCTTCATGACAGAGAGATGATTCCTGAGATCAGCTTGATGCAGACGAAGGAGAAGGCCGGTAAGCAGACGGTGAAGGAATCCATACCAGAGCCTTTTGAGAAGAACCGGATCGCCGGGATACCGCGGCCTTCCGGATCTGCTGCGATAAACCGGATCTATCAGGAGAACCGCCCCAGGGCAGCGGCGGTGGCCAATAAGGCAGACTACAGCGATATTCTGTCTGCCGGACAGGGTATGCAGGCTGTACATGCACCTGAGGAATACCAGGCCTCCCCAGGGGGAATACAGGCAGCGGAAAGCAAGACAGCTGTCATTTCTCAGGATGTGGTATGCAATACGGCGCCTGCGGCTGACTCAGTGCAGGGGCACAAGCCTGTACAGATGGAACTGTTTGATGACAGAATACTGTCTGAGCAGGCAAGGACGCAGTTTGAACTGATCGGACAGATTTTCGATACATACTGGCTGATTTCCTATCAGGATAAACTGCTCATCATAGACCAGCATGCCGCCCATGAGAAGGTGAAATATGAACGGTTTATGAAGCAGTTCCAGGAACATAATATCCTGTCGCAGGCTATAAATCCGCCGATCGTCGTTACCCTGAGCGGCCGGGAACGAGAATGTTATATAAGACATGCCGATGACTTCGAGGCGCTTGGTTTTATGATAGAGGAGTTCGGAGGCAGTGACTATGCCATCCGGGGCGTGCCTCTGGATCTGTATGGATATGGGGAGAAGGATTTCTTTCAGGAGATACTGGATGAACTGGCGTTAGAAGCTGTCACCGGTACACCGGAAGGAATACGGATCCGTATTGCCACCATGGCCTGTAAAGCCGCGGTTAAGGGGAATATGAGGCTGAGCAGGCAGGAGGCGGAACAGCTGATAGACGAACTGCTGACGCTGGATAATCCCTATCACTGTCCCCACGGCAGGCCGACTGTCATATCTATGAGCAAATATGAATTGGAGAAGAAATTTAAGAGGATTGTAAGTTGATGAAAGAAGACAGACCGGGGCTTGTGATACTGACCGGACCGACGGCTGTGGGAAAATCGGAACTTTCTGTCGCATTGGCCGGACGCATTGGCGGCGAGATCATCTCTGCCGATTCCATGCAGGTATACCGTCATATGGATATTGGTTCTGCCAAAATCAGGCCGGAGCAGATGGGCGGCATCGTGCATCATTTGATTGACGTGCTGGAGCCCACAGAGGAATTTAACGTGGTTTCTTTTCAGCGTCTGGCCAGGATGGCTGTGAAAGAAATTTATGAGCGGGGACATATTCCCATTGTGGTAGGCGGTACCGGTTTCTATATCCAGGCCCTACTATATGATATTGATTTCACGGAAAACGACGAGGATACCGCGCTGCGGGCCCGACTGGAGCAGATCGCCGCCACGCAGGGGAGCGAGGCTCTGTACGAGCATCTTCGCCGGATCGATCCTGCGTCCTGTAAGAGTATTCATGCCCATAATGTCAAGCGTGTTATCCGGGCCATCGAATTCTATGAAAAGACGGGGATGAAAATCTCTGAACACAACAAGCGGCAGCGGGAACGCATTTCTCCCTATAACTTTGCTTATTTCGTCCTGAATGATGACAGAGACCGGTTGTACAGAAAGATCGAAGCAAGAATAGACCTGATGATGGAACAGGGACTGCTTGAGGAAGTGTCTGCACTTGCGGCAGCCGGCTGTACGAGAGATATGGTGTCCATGCAGGGATTGGGCTATAAAGAGCTCCTGGATTATCTGGACCACAGGATTTCCCTGGAAGAGGCGGTATATACGCTGAAACGCGATACGCGCCACTTCGCCAAGAGACAGCTTACATGGTTTCGCAGAGAGCGGGATGTACTCTGGATCAATAAGCCGGAGTATGACTATGACGATGCGCGTATTTTGTACGATATCTTAGAGATACTTTACGAGAAAAAGATTCTATAAACGGACAAGAAAGGTAAGGCTGTATTCCATGACAGAGTTAATGAAACAATACACACAATTTGGTATTTCCGAATCCGTTGTTCTTTTTGGAGAGGAAATTCTTAAATCTTTGGAAGAACGGTTCCGGCAGATAGATGAGACCGCAGAATATAATCAGCTGAAAGTGATCCGCGCCATGCAGGAAAGTAAAGTCAGCGAGGCGTGTCTTATGGGAACCACAGGGTATGGTTATAACGACTTGGGCAGAGATACCCTGGAGCAGGTATATGCAGCGTTGTTTCACACGGAGGACGCGCTGGTACGTCCCCAGATCACATGCGGTACCCATGCGCTGGCGCTTGCCCTTATGAGTAATCTGCGCCCCGGGGACGAACTGTTGTCGCCGGTAGGCAAGCCCTATGATACGCTGGAGGAAGTGATAGGTATCAGGCCTTCCAAAGGTTCTTTAAAAGAATACGGAATCTCCTACAGGCAGGTAGAGCTTCTGCCTGACGGGTCTTTTGATTACGAGGGGATCAGAGCCGCCATCAGAGAGCAGACGAAGCTTGTTACCATCCAGCGCTCAAAGGGCTATCAGACAAGGCCTACGCTGTCTGTATCCAGAATCGGCGAACTGATCCGGTTTATCAAAGAGATCAGGCCGGATGTCATTTGTATGGTAGACAACTGCTATGGTGAGTTTGTGGAGAGGATAGAACCCACCGATGTGGGGGCGGATATGGTTGTCGGTTCTCTGATCAAGAATCCCGGCGGTGGTCTTGCACCCATCGGGGGTTATATTGCAGGGAAGAGGGAATGTGTGGAAAATGCGGCATACCGTCTGACTTCTCCGGGATTGGGGAAAGAGGTGGGAGCGTCCCTGGGCGCCTTGTCTTCCTTCTATCAGGGACTTTTCCTTGCGCCTACCGTTACGGCCAGCGCGCTTAAAGGTGCTGTTTTTGCTGCAAATCTGTATGAAAAGATCGGCTTTCCTGTCATTCCTGACGGACAGGAGAGCAGGCATGATATCATACAGGCGGTTACTTTCGGTTCCCCGGAGGGGGTGATCGCATTTTGTCAGGGGATACAGGCGGCAGCCTCTGTGGACAGCTTCGTGACGCCGGAGCCATGGGATATGCCGGGATATGATTCCAAGGTGATCATGGCGGCAGGGGCTTTTGTCTCCGGTTCTTCCATAGAACTCAGTGCGGACGGGCCAATTGCGCCGCCCTACGCGGTCTATTTTCAGGGCGGCCTGACATTTCCGCACGCCAAGCTGGGTATTCTGAAAACGCTGCAGAATCTGATCGGCCAAGGCCTGATATCGGCGGATTTTCATAGAATATAATACCTTGCAATTACAAACTTTTATTAAATTTTGCCATTTTTTGTATACATCAAAAAACGGTTGTGATAAAATGAGCGTTGAGAAAGGAGAACCTGATTCGTATGCGTAAGAACAATTGGGCTTGTTTTCTGTTGATTCTGGCAGGCATAGTCATAGGCGGTTTCATAGGCAGCCTGTTTCCTAATACATGGTTGAATTACGGACAGTCTTTCGGGCTGTCGGCTCCTCTGATACTGGATCTGGGTATTATGAGTGTTACCTTCGGAATGTCGATCAAAATCACGATTGCAAGCATACTGGGCATTGCAGCGGCAATTGTCATCTATCGCTTTATTTGAACAGGCACGCATAATCCTGGCGCCGTGTCTTTATGCATGGAAGCAGGCATTTCGTTCCGGACAGGTTTTAAGACCGGCCGGAAACTTCCCGTCGTTTAAGGAGAGAGAGGCTGTCGGGAAAGAGGTTGCATGAAATTAAGCAAGAGTGAGAACAATGAATATTACAGGATGCAGAATCTTCCATATGAGAAATTTATTACCTATGGAAGCAGGGCGCTCACGGACTCAGAACTTCTGGCGATTCTTCTGCGGACAGGAACACGGGGCATAAGCGCCTGTGCGCTTGGGGAAGAAGTTCTGACAAGGACAGCATGCTTCGGCAACGGGCTGTCCGGCCTTTATCATATACCACTGGAAGAGCTTAAGAAGATTGACGGTATCGGCGAGGTTAAGGCGATCCAGCTTAAGACCATTGCGGAGCTCAGCACCCGAATGGCACAGGCCAAGGCAAAAGACGGGCTTTCTTTCCGCCGCCCCTGTTCTGTGGCAGAGTACTATATGGAGCGGTTCAGGCATGAAACGGTGGAGTATATTGTACTCCTGCTGGTGGACAGCGGCATGCATCTGATCGAAGAGCATATCTTGTCCAAGGGGACTGTCAATGCGTCTTTGATTTCGCCCAGAGAAGTTTATATCTGTGCGCTGCAGAGGCAGGCGGCCGGTGTCATGCTGCTGCACAATCATCCCGGCGGCAATCCGGCTCCCAGTGATAATGATCTCAAGGTTACAGAACGTATCAGAAAGGTCGGGATCCTTATGGACATACCGCTGCTTGATCATATCATCATCGGAGACAATCAATATTTTAGTTTTAAAGAGAGTAAATTAATGACAGAAATGTCTGCTGTTGAAAATAGAAAGTAAGTAGAAAGAGAGGACTGGCTGCGGTGGCTAATAACGCTTTTGGAATTGATTTGGGGACGAGTAATATCAAAATATATAATCGTGCGGACGATGAAGTTTTCGTGGAAAAAAACATGATCGCCATTGAAAATAAGAAGAATCTTTTTGCTTATGGGGATTCCGCCTTCGAGATGTATGAGAAGGCGCCCGGCAATATTCATATTTCTTATCCATTGAGCAATGGTGTTATTGCGGACATTCAGAATATGGAGCTGCTTGTGAAATATTTCCTGAATGATATGATGAAGAATAACATTAAACCGGCTGATTATTATATTGCGGTGCCGTGGGATGTAACGGAAGTGGAGAAGCGTGCTTTCAAGGACCTGATCAAGGATTCCAATGTCAAGGCCAGGAGAGTCATGGTCGTAGATAAGGCAGTTGCCGATGGTCTTGGACTTGGGATAGATGTGAAGAACGCCCAGGGTGTTCTTGTGGTCAATGTGGGATTTGATACGACAGAGATTTCCATTCTGTCGCTGGGCGGCATTGTGCTCAGTAAGCTGATCAAAGTGGGAGGCCGCAAATTCGATGATGCCATCAAGGCTGCCATCCGCAGGGAGTTCAGTCTAATTATCGGCGGGAAGACAGCGGAAGTGGTGAAGACTTCGCTTTTAGAGTTGGAGGAGTCTGGCGCAGGGGCCGTGGTGTACGGAAGAGATATTGTTACAGGACTTCCGGTAGAACGGGAAATACCGACACAGCTGGTGGATGAATGTCTCATTGAGCATTTCAATACGATTATAGATAATGTAAAAGTGATTCTGGAACGCACTCCTCCGGAACTTGCAGCAGATATTTACCGTCACGGCGTCTATCTGACTGGCGGCGCTTCTCAGGTGAGCAAGCTGGCACAGCTCATGAGCAAAGGCACTGGACTGAAAGTCAATGTCTCAGAGAATCCGGTCACCAGCGTAGCGCTCGGGCTGTCCAAGATTATTAATGATGACAATTATAAAACGGTAGCATATGCAATAGAAGGAATGAGTAAATGAGTCCGATCGTAAAAAGAAAAGGAGAAAAATTTACGTTGCCAAGTAAATATCTCCTTTTTATTTTAACAATCCTGTGCACCGGTATGGTGCTGCTTACCTTTAATACGACTGTGTTCAGCGGACCTTTAAGTTCGGTGGCCGGATATACGGTAGTTCCTTTTGCGGAAGGCATCAGCGCCGTCGGCAGCTGGCTTGCAAACCGTTCCGAGGAGCTGGTGCAGATCAGAGATCTGATCGCGGAGAATGAAAATCTGAAACAGCAGGTCGATGAATTGACGATAGAAAATACCAGGCTGCAGCAGGACAGATATGAACTGACAAATCTGAGGGAATTATACAGCCTGGATGCCCAGTATGACGAGTATGAAAAGACCGGCGCGCGTATTATCGCCAGGGACTCCGGTAACTGGTTCTATTCCTTTGTGATCAATAAGGGGGAGCAGGACGGTATCGCTGTCGATATGAATGTGATGGCGGGCAGCGGACTGGTCGGCCGAATTGTGGATGTGGGACCGAACTGGGCCAAGGTCAAGGCGATTATTGCCGATGATTCCAATGTGAGCGCCATGGTATTGTCCAGTTCTGACAATATGATCGTATCCGGTAATCTGAAACTCTATGCCACAGGCGTAATCGAATTCGAACAGCTGATAGACAGTAACAATGCGGTAGTCGAAGGCGATAAGATCGTCACTTCCAATATCAGCGATATTTATCTTCCGGGTATCCTGATCGGATACATCAGCAAGATCAACCAGGATTCCAATAACCTGACGAAATCAGGCTATATCACACCGGCAGTGGATTTCGAACATCTGGAAGAAGTACTTGTCGTTATGCAGATGAAACAGACGATTGAGGACTGATAAGGCAGCCGGGCCGACATGGGGGCAAACACAATGAAACTGAGACGAGGCCTGATCACAGCTTTTTTAATTTTTATATGTTTTCTGTTACAATGCACCGTGTTCCGCGGTCTGGCGTTTGGCGGTATTGTACCGAATCTTCTGATCGTTCTGACTGCTTCCTTCGGATTTATGAGGGGAGAGAAGACAGGACTTTTGATCGGATTTTTCTGCGGACTTCTGATCGATATCTTTTTTGGGAATACGATAGGGTTTTACGCTCTTTTGTATATGTATATCGGTTATATGAACGGTAAATTCTGTACGATTTTTTATCCTCAGGATATTAAACTTCCTATTGCCCTGATCCTGGGAAGTGATCTCTTTTACGGGTTTATCTGTTATGTGATCCTGTTTTTACTGCGGAGCAGATTTGACTTCGGATATTATTTTATCAATATCATACTGCCTGAGATTGTATATACAATCGTAGTCACTATATTTTTGTATCCGTTCGTCCTCTGGATTAATACCAGTTTGGAGCGCATTGAACTAAGGAGTGGAAAGAAGTTTGTTTGAGCATTTAATGGAACGCTTTAAAGAAAATTTCATGAATATGGTTACATCCAGGCTGCTCATACTGGTACTTGTATTATTCGGTATGGGGGGATATCTGATCTATACGATCTTTCAGTTGCAGATTGTCCAGGGAGAAGATTATTTCAATAATTTTCAGCTGCGAATCACAAGAGAACGTGCCATACCGGCAACCAGAGGCAATATTCTGGATCGGGACGGGAATCTGCTGGCTTATAATGAACTGGCATACTCGGTCACGATTGAGGATGTATATGAATCAGGAAGAGGTAAAAATGCCCGGCTCAATGATACGATCTATCGTCTGATCTCCATGATTGAACGCTGTGGTGACAAGATCATCAATGACTTTCATATTGTGCTGGACAGCAACGGTAATTACCAGTATAACGTAGAAGGAACGCAGCTTCTTCGTTTTCTGGCAGATGTTTACGGACATGCTGCCATCGATGACGATGATTTTAAGGAGAAGGAGAAAACTGCCACACCTGACGAGGTGATGGAATATTTGTGCGGTTCCGGCCATTACGGTATCGGTAATTATACGGATCCGGACGATTCTTCTACTTTTGAGCCGGGACTGGGCTATACGCGGGAAGAAGTTCTTAAGATCGTTACCATACGTTTTGCCATGAGCGCTAACAGTTATCAGCGCTATATCGCCACAACGGTGGCGAACAACGTGTCCGAAGAGACGGTGGCCGTGGTGATGGAGCACTCGGATGACCTGGAAGGGGTCTCCATCGCGGAGGGGACGGTTCGTAAATACAACGAAAGTGTTTATTTTGCACAGATCATCGGGTATACCGGCAAGATCAACCAGGAAGAACTGCAGGAGCTGCAGGAGCAGAATGAATCCTATGATCTGAATGACACGGTAGGGAAATCCGGAATTGAAGCATCCATGGAGATGGAACTGCAGGGGAAGAAGGGCTCGGAGACTGTCTTTGTAGATAACTTAGGCAAGGTGATCGAGACAAGTGACAGAGTGGAGCCATCGGCAGGAAATGATGTCTGGCTCACGATGGATACTGAACTGCAGAAGGCATGCTATCATATCCTGGAATCCAAGCTGGCCAGTATTCTGCTGGCGTATCTGCAGAACATCAAGGAATATCATGTTCCGGAAGGAGGGAGCGGAGGGGATATTCCGCTGCCGGTTTATGATGTTTACTTTGCATGCATCAATAATAATATAATAGATACTTCCCATTTTGCGGACAGGGATGCCCAGGAGACGGAGAAGCTGGTGTATCAGATGTTTCTGGAAAAGAAATCACAGGTACATGCAGTGCTTCGCGAGGAACTGGAGGAAATATGTACCCCTTATGAAAGTCTAAGCAAGGAATACCAAAATTATGAGAGTTACATTGTTTCCATGCTTTACGAAAATGACATTATCATGCGGTCAGAAATCGATCAGGAAGACGAAACCTACATCGCATGGACAACGGATGAGGTGATCAGCTTAAACGAATATCTGAATTATGCAATAGCCCAGAACTGGGTCAATGTGCCGAAACTGGATATGGACTCGCGATATTCTGATTCTGTGGAGATTTTTCAACAGCTTATCAATTATATCTTTACACAGCTGGATGAGGATCTTAAGTTTGAGAAAAGAATATACCGGTATATGATCAATAATGACGAACTGACAGGAAGGCAGATCTGCCAGCTGCTGCTGGAACAGAATCTGGTGGAATTGCCTGAAGAAGAAATGAGGCTGTTTGAATCGGGTGCAGAGACTGCTTTTACCTTTATCTATAACCGTATTCAGAATCTGGATATTACCCCTGCCCAGCTGGCGCTTGATCCCTTTTCCGGATCTGTGGTTGTTACGGATGTCAAGACAGGAAATGTACTGGCCCTTGTGTCTTATCCAAGTTATGATAATAATAAGATGGCCAATGGTGTGGATGCTGCTTATTTCGCCAGTTTGAGGAATGATCTTTCTTCCCCTCTCATCAATTATGCAACCCAGCAGAGAACGGCGCCCGGCTCTACATTTAAGATTGTTGCCGCAACTGCGGGACTGACGGAAGGCGTCATAAATATGACAGATACGATTACCTGCACCGGCATTTTTGACAAGATATCACCGGCGGCGCGATGCTGGCGCAGCGGAGGGCACGGTTCCTTAAATGTAACCGCAGGAATACAGCATTCCTGCAACATGTTCTTCTATGAGATGGGATATCGGCTGGGAATCGTTGGAGATACGTACAACAATGATGTGGCACTCAATAAGTTGGCTAAGGCTGCCGATCTGTACGGACTGTCGGAGACTTCCGGGGTAGAAATTGAAGAATATACGCCGGAAATTTCAAGTAAAGATGCAGTCCGTTCGGCGATCGGACATGGTACCAACAACTTTACGACCGCCGGGCTTGCGCGATATGTTACAACTATCGCCAACAGCGGAACATGCTATAATTTAACTTTAGTAGACAAGATCGAAAATAACAATACCGGTTATATGCAGGATAATACGGCGCAAGTGCGCAATCATATCGATATGGATCAGGCATACTGGGACGCCATTCATACCGGTATGCGCAGAGTTGTGGAGGGAAAGCGGTATTATGCGGACCTGGATGTCAATGTAGCCGGCAAGACAGGTACGGCGCAGGAGGACAGAAACCGTCCCAACCATGCTCTTTTCATCAGCTATGCACCTTTTGAGGATCCCGAGATATCCGTTACGGTCCGTGTTGCCTATGGTTATACGTCGGATTACAGTGCCCAGATAGCCAGAGATATTTATGCATATTATTATGGGCTGAAAGAGGAAAGAGAAATTATTACCGGAACCGCCGGTGCTTTGGAGGGCGGTGTGATTAATGCAGACTGACATGGAGGATAAACAGATATGAAAAATCCGGTTATTATCAAAAGTTTTCAGAACGGGCTTTCCATCTGGCTTGACGATGAAATGCCTTTTTCACAGCTACTTGAGGAGATTGCTTTTAAGTTCAGGGAATCCGCACACTTTTTTAAGGATGCGAGTATGGTGATCTCCTTTGAGGGACGGGTATTGTCTGATCTTGAGGAACGCCAGATCGTCAATACGATTACGGCGCATTCTTCGCTCAATATTGTATGTATTGTAGGTAAGAATGAGGAGACAAATAAAAATTTTGTGAAGGCGCTGCAGAAACTGTCTCTTCATCAGCAGGCAATGGAAAATGCGGGACAGTTTTACAAGGGTACGCTGAAAGACGGGCAGACGCTGGAAACGGAGAACAGCGTGATCGTTCTGGGAGATGTGTATCCGGGCGCCAGTATTATATCCAATAAAGATATTGTTATACTGGGAGGGCTTTACGGACAAGCTTATGCCGGCGGCAGCGGCGATGAAGGGCATTTTGTCGTAGCGCTTGAAATGTCACCCGAGAAATTAAAAATCGGTGATTTCAAATACAAGACATCAGAAAAACAAAGCAAATGGTCGATCAGACCCAAGGTGCATCCTAAAATTGCTTATGTGGAAGACGGAAGAGTGATAATGGAGCCGATTACCAAAGAATTACTGAACGACCTGCCTGTATAGAAGAGAAGGGCGGCGGCAGGAATGCAGCGTATGCAAACTCTGCAGAAACCGTACAGGGCAGCAGCAAGAATGCAGCGTAAGCGAATTCTTGCAAAGCAAGCCATTCGGCTTGCTTTTGTTCGGGGGACGATAACACAATACATCATATTCAGGAGGTCATCAAAATATGAGTGAAGTAATTGTCGTCACGTCAGGGAAAGGCGGAGTAGGTAAGACCACTACTTCTGCAAATGTTGGTACAGGTCTTGCAGCTATGGGTAAAAAGGTCATCCTGATTGATACCGATATCGGACTGCGTAATCTGGATGTTGTAATGGGGTTGGAAAACCGGATCGTTTATAACCTGGTGGATGTGGTAGAAGGAAACTGCCGCATCAAGCAGGCGATCATCCGGGATAAGAGATATCCCACCTTATTTCTGCTCCCTTCTGCACAGACCAGGGATAAGAGTGCGGTCAATCCGTCCCAGATGGTCAGGATGATCAGCCACCTCAAGGATCAGTTTGACTATATCATACTGGATTGCCCGGCAGGTATCGAGCAGGGATTCCAGAATGCCATCGCAGGAGCTGACAGAGCGCTTGTGATCACAACGCCGGAGGTCTCGGCAATCCGGGATGCAGACCGAATCATAGGACTGTTGGAGGCCAATGAGATACATAAGATAGATTTAATCATCAACCGGATCCGCTATGACATGATCAAGCGGGGAGACATGATGTCTTCTGAAGACGTAGTAGAGATCCTATCCCTGCCGCTGTTAGGCATGGTTCCTGATGATGAAAATGTGGTGATCGCCACCAATCAGGGAGAACCGTTAGTGGGAAGCAATACACTGGCGGGCAAAGCCTATCAGAATATCTGCTACAGGATCCTCGGAAGAGAAGTACCTTTTCTTGATCTGGAGAAAGGTGTTTCATTCTGGGCCAGAGTATCAGGTATCTTTCATAAGGGTTAGGGGGGATTAAGGTGTTTAAAAATATTCTGAAACGAAAAAGTTCCAAAGAAATTGCGAAAGACAGACTAAAGATCTTGTTGATTTCCGACCGGGTTAACTGTTCTCCGGAAATGATGGAAATGATCAAGAATGATATTGCTCAGGTGATTTCCAAGTATATGAAGATCGATACGAAGAGTATGGAGATTCAGATCACCAAGACCGGAAATAAAGGACGAGGACTTAAAAATCCGACGCTGTATGCCAATATACCGATTCTGGATCTCAAGAATGATTAGGAATTTCCTACATCTGAAGTAATTTCCGGCAACATTAAAACAGAAGGAGATGACAGTCCATGCTGCGTCAATATCATATCAGAGATTATGATTTCAAGCTGATCATATTGGTGGTGGCGCTTACCGTGATCGGAATTTTCGCGATCGGAAGCGCCAAGGATTCGTCGCTGCAGTCGAAACAGATTGCGGGACTTGTCCTGGGACTTTTTCTGATGGCTGTCCTCTCTTTGTTTGATTACTCCGTGATCCTTCATCTTTATTGGCTGATCTATTTCCTGAATATAGGACTGTTGGTGTTGGTCAGATTGATCGGTGTGGAAGTAAATGGCGCACGCAGATGGGTAAATATTCTGGGAATCCAGTTCCAGCCTTCGGAGACTGCCAAGATCATGCTGCTGTTGTTCTTTGCACAGTTGATCATGAAGCATAAAGATGAAATGCATACGTTTAAGACAATAGCAATGTGTGTGATCCTTTTTCTGCCGCCGGTGGCGCTCATTTATAAACAGCCTGACATGTCTACCAGCATTATGATCGTTCTTCTGTTCTGCGTGCTGATGTTGGTGGGGGGAATCAGCTGGAAGTATATCATAGGTTCGGTTGCCGTGGCCATACCGGCATTCGTGATCCTGTTAATGCTTGTACTGCAGCCTGACCAGGAGATCATCAATGATTTCCAGCAACAGCGTATTCTGGCATGGATTTATCCGGAGGAATACGAAAAAACAACTGCCTATCAGCAGACAAATTCTATTATTGCAATTGGTTCCGGCATGCTGTATGGTAAAGGATATAAAACCAATGAGATCAGTTCCGTAAAGAACGGAAATTTTATTTCAGAACCTGAAACGGACTTTATTTACGCGGTTATCGGGGAAGAATTCGGATTTGTTGGCGGTTGTACTGTAATTGTGTTATTGATTTTAATCTCATTTGAATGTATTATGGTAGCTAGGAGGGCAAAAGACCTTGCCGGGACGATCATTGCCGCGGGGGTAGCGGCACTGGTCGGATTTCAGGGGATGATCAATATTTCGGTGGCTACAGGGGTTATACCGAATACCGGGATACCGTTACCTTTCGTAAGTTACGGACTAACTTCTCTGGTAAGCCTTTACATTGGGGTGGGATTCGTACTTAATGTACGGTTACAATGTAAAAAATGATATAAGTAAAGAAGGTGTTATTATGAACATTGCATTAATTGCACATGATGCGAAAAAAAAATTGATGCAGAATTTCTGCATCGCTTATAGGGGAATTTTAAGCAAAAACGATTTGTTTGCAACCGGAACTACCGGAAGGCTGATTGAGGAAGTGACGAACCTGACGATTCACAAGTATCTTGCCGGGCACTTGGGCGGTGCACAGCAGATCGGTGCACAGATCGAGCACAATCAGATTGATCTTGTGATCTTCCTGCGTGATCCGTTTTATCCGAAATCACATGAGCCGGATGTCAATAATGTTGTGATGCTGTGCGATAAACACAATATTCCGCTGGCAACTAATCTTGCATCCGCGGAATTGTTGATCAAATCGCTCGAAAGAGGAGATCTTGAGTGGCGTGAAATGTACAAATAGGAATATAAAGGGTAGAATATTGGCTATGATTGCCGCCGTGTCTCTACTCGTTGCGGGCTGTGGCAGTAATGAATATGACATGGCGTACAAACTGAATAATGATGTAAGCAGCTTTCAGCTGACAAGCACCACGGCACAGGAGACTCTGACACCCTTTGCGGCAGATTTGTGTGTTGTGGGTGACAAGGATGTATCTGCTTCCGGAGTTTCGCTTTCGGATGTAGGCGCCGCAGCGTTGTTCAATCTGAAAAGCCTTGACACGGTCTATGCAAAGAATGCGAACGAGCAGCTTCATCCGGCCAGCCTGACAAAGATTATGACGGCTCTTGTGGCTATCAAGTACGGTTCGCCGGATCAGATGCTGACAGCCTCAGAGAATGTCAGGATTACCGAACAGGGGGCGATGCTGTGCGGGCTGAATCCCGGGGATCAGATGACATTGGATCAGGCGCTGCATGTTCTTCTGCTGATGTCAGCCAACGACGTGGCAGTACTGATAGCCGAGGGAGTTGCCGGTTCGGTGGAAGAATTCGTGTCTCTGATGAACGAGGAAGCCGCTGCCATAGGCGCTACCAACTGTAATTTTACCAATCCTAACGGATTGACCGAGGAAGGGCATTATATGACGGCCTATGATCTGTATCTGGTCTTTCAGGAGGCGCTTCAATATGATCTTTTCAACCAGATTATACAGATGTCTTCTTATACCAGTACTTACCGTGACAGAAACGGCAATGAGAAATCCCTGGATATTAAGACCTCCAACAGATATCTCAGAGGCAGTTATGAGATGCCCACTAACGTGACGGTCATCGGTGGAAAGACCGGAACTACCATTGCAGCGGGAAGCTGTCTGATCCTGTTGGCAAGAAGCAGTGACGGAACGCCTTACATATCTGTCATTCTGAAGGATTCCTCCGGGGATCAGCTGTACGCTGACATGACAGATTTGCTGAGTGTTATTCAATAGGTATTGATTGTTAATATTCACGGCTGATATTTTGCGGGGTGTTTTACAGTAACAGTTCAGCCTTCGGCTTTCCTGTTATGTTTTATAACTTTTTCAGTTGTTTTTTTATCTCTTTTCACTTATAATATGTTTTAGATGAAGTAATATCATAATTTTATTAATATTTTACTTTAGGAGGGATTCATCATGATTCAGTTAATTGTTGGTAACAAGGGAAAAGGAAAGACCAAGCACTTATTGGATAAAGTAAATACAGAAATAAAGGATGCTGAAGGAAATGTTGTGTATCTTGACAAGAGCAGAAAGCATATGTTCGAGTTAAATAATAAAATCAGGCTAATTGATGTACCGGACTATCTTGTTTCAAACAGTGATGAATTCATCGGTTTTATTTGTGGTATTATTTCACAGGATCATGATTTACAGGCGATGTATCTTGACAGCTTTTTACAGATAGCCTGCCTGAAAGATAAAGAAATCGGTGCTACGCTTGATAAGCTGGAGACCGTCAGTGCGAAGTTTAATGTCAACTTTGTGTTGAGTATCTCTGTTGACGAAAGTGAATTGCCGGAAAACTTGAAATCCAAGGTTATTGTTTCCCTGTAAACTGATACATACCCGATAGTTGTGTAATTCTATAAAAACCTCGGATGTTCCGAGGTTTTTAATATGCACGGACAGCGTAGCGTGCCTACATTCCTGCCCTGCATAATAAATGAGGAGATGGCGGCTTGTCCGATAACAGAAACAAAGTAACTAAATACAGACGTCCTGTTAATTTGAATATTGGTATGCTGATATTTGCAGCTATTTTTGTCTATATTGTTATCTGCGTGTTCACTTATCTCAGAACAGACCATATTGTCGGATACAGCGTGCAGGAAGGCTCTCTTACTTCTAACAGTATCTACAGGGGAATTGCGCTGCGCACCGAGGAAATAGTACCTTCTTCCAATGCCGGATACGTGAATTATTTTGCGAGAGAAGGGGAGCGTGTCGCGGTCGGCAATCTTGTTTATACGATTGATGAGACCGGGCGTCTGTCCGATTATATCAATACCAGTGAGAGCGGGGAGAATTCCCTGTCAGATGCTGATCTTTCAGAGTTGAAATCAGAGATTGCCGGGTTTGTCAGCCGTTTCGACCGGAAACAGTTCACCGATGTATACAATTTTAAATACAGCGTGGAAGGGACCGTGCTAAAGCTTGCCAATTACAATATTCTCGAAAATGTCAACGCATTGAATGATGCCGCTAATACTGCGCTGATCAATTACTGTTATGCGGCTAAAAGCGGAATCATAACATATTCGGTTGACGGGTATGAGGATCTCAGCCTGAGAGATATGACAGCCGAATATTTTGATCAGAAGGATTACGAAAAGAAACACCTTGTCAATAACGAACTGCTGGCAAGCGGAGATCCGGCGTATAAGCTTTCCACGGACGAGAACTGGTCTATTGTGATTCAGGTCGAGGATGAAGCGACTGCCGAGCAGCTGGTGGAAGAAGAGTATGTGGAAGTCAGATTCCTGAAGAATCAGTATACATCCTGGGGGCATGTAGAATCCTACACCAATGAGGCCGGAGATGTTTTTGTGGAACTTGAGTTTACGAATTCGATGGTTACTTTCTGTACAGACCGTTTTATCGACATAGAGCTTCTTCTGGAGGAGGAGAAGGGGCTTAAAATCCCGAATTCATCCATTGTGGAGAAGGAATTCTTTATCGTACCGAAAGAATATGTAACGAAAGGCGGAAACAGTGGAAACAGCGGAGTACTTCTGGAAACTTATGACGAGGAAGGAAATGCTTCTACGGAGTTTGTAGAAACACCAATTTATGACGAGACGGATACGGAGTATTATCTGGATGACAATGTACTGCACGCCGGGAATTATATTATCAAGCCGGAGTCCACACAGAAGCATGCTGTCAGTAAAACAGGTTCCCTGATTGGCGTGTATAATATCAACAAAGGATATGCTGATTTTAAGCAGGTAAGCATCTTATATCAGAACGAGGAATATGCTATTGTGAAATCAAACACGGCATATGGCCTGAATGTTTATGACCATATCGTACTGGATGCCACGATGGTCAATGATAATGATTTTATCTATGAATAGGAGTATGTCATGATTCAGGAGAATCTTAACACTGTGGAAACTAAAATCCGGGAAGCATGTATCGGAAGTGGACGAAAACGTGAAGAGGTTAAATTAATCGCAGTCAGTAAGACTAAGCCTGTTGAAATGCTTAAAGAAGCATACGACTGCGGCTGCCGGGATTTCGGGGAAAATAAAGTACAGGAATTGACAGATAAATATGATAAGCTGCCGAAGGATATCCGGTGGCATATGATTGGGCACTTACAGCGCAACAAGGTTAAATATATTGTTGGAAAAGTGTATCTGATCCACAGCGTGGACTCTCTGCGGCTTGCCGAAGAAATCAGCAAAGAGGCTGTCAAAAAGGGAATAACCGTATCGATTCTTGTTGAGGTCAATGTGGCAAATGAGGAGAGCAAGTTTGGAATATCTGCCGGGGAGGCAGTTTCCCTCGTGGAAGAAATTGCCGGATTACCCGGTATTGCAGTGAAAGGACTTATGACAATAGCACCATATGTTGAGAATTCGGAAGAGAATAGACTGTATTTTGCGAAATTAAAACAAATATATGTTGACATAATTCATAAAAACATTGATAATGTTTCTATGGAGGAACTTTCTATGGGTATGACCGGGGATTATGAAGCCGCGGTCATGGAGGGTGCAACATACATAAGAATCGGAACAGGTATTTTCGGTGAGAGAAAATATACATAATATACAGAAGATATAGGATTGAACGTGAATCGAGGTAACGGAGGTTTTCTAGTATGAGTGTAATGGATAAGTTTATAAGCGCCATGAAGTTGAACGACGAAGAAGATGAATACTATGATGATTATTATGATGATGAACCTGAACCGGTCAAGAAACCGACTCCGGTGAGAGACAACAGTGATATGGATGAGGACAGAATTGTCAGGAAATCGGCTCCGAAGGTGACGCCCATGCGTCAGACGAAGAAGATGGCGGGTACAGGTATGGAGGTCTGTGTTATCAAGCCTACTACGGTAGAAGACGCCAGGGAAATTACGGAGACGCTGCTTGCCAACAGGACAGTGGTTCTCAACCTGGAAGGACTGGATGTGGATATTGCACAGAGAATCATAGATTTTACATCAGGTTCCTGCTTCGCAATATCCGGTAATCTGCAGAAAATTTCACACTATATTTTTATCATAACACCGTCCAGTGTTGACATTTCCGGTGATTTTCAGGAAATCCTGTCCGGTTCCTTTGATGTTCCGATTAACAATGGAATTTAAGATACATAAAGCTGAGCGACTTCCTGGCTGCCTGGTCAGGAAGTTTTTTGAAATATATGGTCAACGGAATTAGAAATTTTTAACTATAAGAATATGAGGACTTAAAGATGGCTAATCGAATGACAATCAATTA
The DNA here is from genome assembly GCA_910575245.1 of Clostridia bacterium. Taxonomy (GTDB): domain Bacteria; phylum Bacillota; class Clostridia; order Lachnospirales; family Lachnospiraceae; genus UBA3282. The sequence goes on from CAJTEN010000003.1 coordinate 69,681, forward strand.
TGAGAAGAAACCCTGCTATGATATTGTATTCACAGGTAGTTTCGAGCTGCTTTCAGATGAGTTGCAGGCGCTGCACATTGAGAACAGAAGGGTGGCTGTAATCGCTGATTCGTGTACGGAGAAGTTGTTTGGAGATACGGTATGCAGTCTCCTGCATGGTCAGTGTAAGAAGGTGATCCTGCATTCCTTTCCGGCAGGAGAGGCTAATAAGACACTGGATACCGTGAAAGATATCTACAAAGCGCTTATTGAAGAAGAATTTGACCGTAAAGATCTGCTGATTGCGCTGGGCGGCGGCGTTGTAGGCGATATCACCGGATACGCAGCGGCAACTTATCTCAGAGGGGTGGATTTCGTACAGATCCCAACAACCCTGATTGCACAGTCGGACAGCAGTATAGGCGGCAAGACAGGAGTGGACTTTGACGGCTATAAGAATATGGTAGGGGCTTTCTATATGCCGAAGCTGGTCTATATGAATGTTTCTGTCCTGAAGAAACTGGATGACCGTCAGTTTTACGCAGGATTTGCTGAAGTAATGAAGCACGGGCTGATCAAGGATGCCATGTTCTATGAGTGGCTTCTGGATAATATGTATGAGATTCATGACCGAAACGAGGATGTTATGGAAGAGATGATCATGCGAAGCTGTACGGTTAAGAAGTTGGTTGTTGAGAAGGATCCGAAGGAGCAGGGGGACCGAGCTCTCCTCAATTTCGGGCATACGATAGGACATGCCATTGAGAAAGCCATGCATTTTCAGATGCTGCATGGAGAATGTATTGCACTTGGTATGGTGGCGGCTGCGTATATCTCATGGAAGCATAACTGGCTGTCCATGGAAGAATACTATGAAGTAAGAGATATGTTTGTTCCCTTTAATCTGCCGATCAGCATTGATTCCATCGATCCGGAGGAAATCGTAAAGCTGACGAAAGCAGATAAGAAGATGGAATCCGGACAGATAAAGTTCGTGCTGCTCAAAAAGGTGGGCAAGGCTGTCATCGACAAGACAGTGACTGATGGGGAGCTTCTGGAAGCTGTCCGGGAAATATATTTTAGTGATGAGGATGCGAAGGCATGAGTCTGAGAAAAAAGTTATTTTTATTGCTGGATATTGTAGGGATCATTGTGCTGGTTTTGGCCGATCAGTTTACAAAGAGCCTGGCGGTGGCCCATCTGAAAGATAAGCCTGCGTTCAATATTATCAGTGGTGTTCTTGAACTGAATTATCTTGAAAATAAAGGCGCCGCTTTCGGTATGCTGCAGAACCAGAAGGCCTTTTTCATATTTGTGGCAGTGGTTATTCTCAGTGTTATCGGATATGTATTGTATAAGATGCCTGATGAAAAGAAATACAGGCTGCTGCATGTATTGCTGAGCCTGATCGCTGCGGGCGCCATAGGCAACATGATCGACAGAATACGGCTGGATTATGTGGTGGATTTTATCTATTTTGTGTTGATTAATTTTCCGATTTTCAACGTGGCAGATATCTATGTGTCGGTATCCACGGTGGCTTTAGTGATTCTGCTTCTATTTGTTTATAAGGAAAATGATTTGAATTTCATCAGTTTTAAACAGAAGAGATTCCGGGAACTGAAGTAGTTAGTGATTAGGGAAATATCTATGGAACAGTTCATTTACCAAATCGGCCTGGAAGAGGCTGATGAAAGGCTGGATAAGTGGATCAGCAGTGTATTGCCAAAGTTGTCCCGCTCTTATATCCAGAAATGCATTAAAGAGAATGATGTACTGGTTAATTTAAAACCGCAGAAAGCGAGTTATCGTCTTAAATTGGAGGATGAGATCGTATTTTCCGTTCCGGAAGCCGTAGAGCCTGTTATTGAGGCGGAGAATATTCCGCTTTCTGTCTTATATGAGGACGAGGATGTACTGGTGGTGGATAAACCGAAGGGGATGGTAGTGCATCCGGCGCCCGGCCATTACAGCGGCACGCTGGTGAATGCGGTGATGTACCACTGCCGGGATCATCTTTCCGGTATCAACGGTGTAATGCGCCCTGGAATTGTACATCGAATCGACAGGGACACTACGGGATCCCTGATCATCTGTAAAAATGACCATGCGCACAGGGAGATTGCCGCGCAGCTTAAGGATCATACCATCACACGTAAATACAGAGCGATCGTACATGGCGTTCTGAAGAAGGACAGAGGTGTAGTAGATGCACCTGTCGGCAGGGATCCGAAAGAGCGCAAGAGGATGGCGGTCAATGAGAAGACAGGCAGACATGCAGTGACGCATTATCTTGTGTTACAGCGTTTTCAGGAATATACTTACATCGAATGTGAGCTTGAAACAGGACGTACTCACCAGATCCGCGTGCATATGGCTTATATCGGGCACCCGTTGCTGGGAGACGCAGTCTATTGCCACAAGAAAGAGCCGTATCATTTAGAAGGACAGACGCTGCATGCCATGGTTCTCGGCTTTATGCACCCGTCCACTGACCGCTATCTGGAGGTGACCGCGCCGCTGCCGGCATATTTTGAGCATCTGCTGCATATTCTGTAGGAAACAAGTATCGTTGGTAATTGAGATAAAGCGAATAGATATACATTAATTTGGCATATTATGCATAAAAAGATTGTATTTTTCGCTTTAATGTGGTAAATTTATAAAGAAAATATAAAGTCGTTATTTGGCATACAGAAATGAAGATTTTTGATTTCTGTATAATAGTACAAAGGGGTATTATATGAAAACTGCTGATTATCTTGATCAACTGTTACGGAAATACTCGGGTACATTTGATATCTATCAGCCATATGTTATTCATGGTAAAGAGTACCCTGCGTATGGGTACTTTTTTTCACATATAGAAAAATATGTTCTGGTCAGGGAAGCTAATATGTGGTCTGCGGACAGCTATGAGCACGTTCTGTTTATCGAAACACCGGAGGTGAACCGCTCTGTGATTGATGAGTCATATCGTCTGGTGAAAGAATATATGGAACCCGTATTGGTCCGTAAAGGAGCAGAAGTTCCGGCAGAGGGACATATGTACAGTTATCTGACAATCGGCCTGATTGCAGAAAGGCCTCTTTCCGAAGAAATGAAGAAGGCAGTTAAGCATTTTAAATTTGAAAAAGGATACCGCTTTCAAGTACGGGGATTTTCTCAGGCTCATATCGTATGTGCCACGATGGAAGATGAAAGAGTCTACACGAATTATGTAGGCCGCAAATCTGCCAAAATGTACAAGGATAATTTTCGGGACGTTCGGGAGGGGAAACCAGAAATATGCTTATAGGATAGAGCAATCTATTTCATATAAGAAAGGCTGATTTCAATTTTCGGAGAAATGATGCATGCCGCAGATTGATATCGGTACAAAAGAATCTATCAATAGGAGGGAATTAGTGTGAACTCAGTAGTATTAATCTTACTGGCTATTGTAATCTTCGTTGTAGCTTATCTTACATACGGCAGATACTTAGCCAAAACGTGGGGCATTGATCCTGCACGTAAAACGCCTGCCCATGAGTTGGAGGATGGCGTTGACTATTGTCCTGCCAAGACTCCGGTTTTGATGGGACATCATTTTTCATCCATAGCCGGCGCCGGCCCGATCAATGGCCCGATTCAGGCAGCATTCTTTGGATGGCTTCCGTGTTTCTTATGGATTGTAATCGGTGGTATTTTCTTCGGCGCCGTTCAGGATTTCGGTTCTATTTTCGTATCGATCCGTCATGAGGGTAAATCTCTCGGTGAAGTTATCGAAGAGAATATCGGTCATAAGAGCAGGGTCCTTTTTACCGTATTTGCATGGCTTGTATTATTGCTCGTTATTGCAGCTTTTGCTGATATCGTAGCGAATTCGTTCACGGGAAGCGACGCAAACGGATCAGTAGCAACGGCATCTTTGCTGTTCATTCCGCTTGCTATAGCATTTGGTTTTTTTGTATACAGGAAGAATGCACCTATGGCAGTTGCATCTGTGATCGGTGTGATTCTTCTGGCTGCCTGTGTTGCAGTCGGCCTTGCATTCCCGATCGTTCTTTCCAAGAACTTCTGGCTTGCATTTGTATTCATTTATATAATGATTGCGTCTGTGACACCTGTGTGGATCCTGCTGCAGCCGAGAGATTATTTGAGCTCGTTCCTGCTTTATTTCATGATGATAGCTGCAATTATCGGTATTTTTGCAGCACATCCTGCAGTTGAGATTCCTGCCTTCATCGGATTCCATGTTGGCAGCAGTTACTTGTTCCCAACATTGTTCATCACCATTGCGTGCGGCGCTATTTCCGGTTTCCATTCCCTGATAGGCTCCGGAACAACGTCAAAGCAGTTGGATAATGAGAAGGATGCCCTGTTAGTAGGATATGGCTCCATGCTGATCGAATGTGTACTTGCGGTTATTTCTCTGATCGCAGTAGCAACTCTTACTGTGGACGGCCAGTTTGCAGCAGCAGGCTATGCGTCTCCGACAGTTGTATTTGCAACAGCCATTTCCGGATTTTTTGCTACAATAGGTCTTCCGGAAGTAGCGGTATCCGCAACCTATACGATTATTTCACTGGCAGTATCGTGTTTCTGTCTGACATCACTGGATACGGGTACTAGACTTGGACGTTTTATGTTCCAGGAATTATTTGCCGGAACAGAGACAGGCAAGAAGATGAAGCTTGATAATATGTATGTGGCAACAATTATCACAGCTGTTTGCGGCTTTGCTCTCTGCCTGGCAGGTTATGCGAAAGTATGGCCGTTGTTTGGTGCATGTAACCAGCTGGTAGCCGTACCTGCTTTCCTGGCGGTGGGCACATATCTTAAGAAACATAACAGGAATAATAAGATGCTGTATATCCCGATTATATTCATGTCTGCAGCAACGCTTGTATCTCTGTTCTTCTCCTTCAAGAACAATCTTGTTGCGCTGATGGGCGGCGGATTAGACAAAACAGCAATCTTCACGAATGTTCTGCAAGATGTTATTATTGTTCCGATCGTTATTCTGGCCGTTATACTTCTGATCGACGGTGGTAAGGTTCTGTGGGGGAAACAGACGAGATGAAATACATAAATGATTTCATGGTATAATGAAATTAATTTCATATCTTATAGTAAACGACATAACAAATTTTTGTTTCCGGCTCTTGTCGGAGCCATATACGGAAGCACCGGCAAGGCCGAAAACGAAATTTCTAATGTCGTTAACTATAATAAAATAAGAAAGATGGAAAGCACATCTGCAAATAACCTGCAGATGTGCTTTCCTGAATATAGAGAAAACAGGAAGCTGAAAACAATATCTGATGAAGTCCTGGGCTGAAGTGTTGCAAAATTAACAAAAGTGTTTAAAGATTATTTGCTTTTTGTGTAGAAAATGTATATAATATAAATGTAAGTACATTTATTTATCCCTGCTGCATGTTCGTTAATGAAATGCGTAACTATTTGTAATATGAAGTAAAGAGGATAAAATCTAAGAACAGAAAGGATGATGCTTTATGAATACAATTATTACAATCGGGCGTCAGTTTGGTTCCGGCGGTCGTGAAATCGGAAAGAAAGTCGCTGAATATTTCGGAATCAAATTTTATGATAAGGATTTATTGACGCGGGCAGCGAAAGAGAGCGGTTTCTGTGAAGAAATGATACAGAGCCATGATGAACGGCCTACGAATTCCTTCCTTTATAATTTGGTTATGGATACGTATTCCTTCGGCTATAATTCTTCTTCCTTTGTAGATATGCCGATCAGCCATAAAGTTTTTCTGGCACAGTTTGATACAATCAAGAAGATAGCCAGTGAAGGTCCATGCGTTATAGTCGGAAGATGTGCCGATTACGCGCTGCATGATTATCAGAATTGTCTGCACCTTTTTATCCTTGCAGACAGAGACCTGAGAGTGAAGCGCATTATGGAACGTTATGACGATGTTACTTCCGAGCAGAAGGCTATTGATATGATCACTAAGAAGGATAAACAGCGTCAGAGCTATTATAACTATTATTCTTCCAAGAAGTGGGGACGTTCGGAGAGCTATGATTTGTCTATCAACAGCGGTGTTCTGGGAATAGACGGATCGGTGAAGCTGATTACTCAGTTCGTTGAGGATTTTGAGAGCAGATAAGATGTAAGAATTTGGTGTATGTTATAACCGGAAATATGTAGTGAGCAGGTAGATTTACAGATAAGCCTGCTCACTTTTTCTTTTCTGTCTGATATACAAGTTTAGTTAAGTCTATACACAGCGTCTGATATGATAGGATTCTCCTTAGGACCGTAGGAAAACGCAGGTACTTAATGAGGTTTTCCACGAATTTAGTACCGTTGCGTTTGGAACCGAGCGAAAGCGCGTCCTTAGGAGATTCCTATCATGTCAGGCGCGTCCGGCTTAACTTAATGATATTGATTCACAGCTTCCAGCTGCTCATAGTAATGGTATTTCCGGAGGTCATGCGCATTTCAGGTCACCTGCAATTATATTGTTTTTATTTAGACATTATATGCAGGGATCAGTACGAAGAGCAATATTGGCTGTATATAACTATGCGCAAAACACAAGTTTAACGAATAGTTATGGAGGCGAATCTACATAAAATGTAAAAAGGATGATATATATTTATAATCCTTTACGTTCCCGATAATCCTCATTACTGTTATATTTAGTGACATAAGTTCGGTACCCGTTGTCCTGGTCAATGTGTTTAACAGATCTTTTTTTGCCCGAACTTGATCTGAGATAATTTTCATGGTAATACCGTACCGTGTCGATTTCTTCCACAGCACGTTTACGTTTCTTAAAGGAATGACGCATGTAAATGTAGATTGCAAATACTATGATTACAGTTATGACTAATATACCGCCAGACATTTTTCTCCCTTCATTTTTATTATGATTTGTATACAAATTATAATTCAGATCCAATTATAACGTATCAGAATCCAGCCAGATTGTAAATGGTCCGTCATTGATTATGGAAACCTTCATGGCTGCGCCGAATTCCCCATGCGCAAGCCCAGGGACATATTCCCGACATCTTGAGATAATATATTCGTACAGCTCCTCAGCCATATCAGGTTTGCCGGCATTAATGAAAGACGGACGGTTTCCGTGTTTGCAGTCTGCATATAAGGTGAATTGTGAAATGATTAACAATTCGCCATTGACAGAAGAGAGGTTTAAATTAGTCTTGTCGTTTACATCACTGAAAATACGCAGATGTATCAGCTTATGTAACATTTTATCTGCAATTTCCCTGGTATCTGTATTAGAGATGCCGACAAACACACACAATCCCTGGTTAATTGCCCCGACTATCTTTCCGTCTATTGTTACGTTGGCATTATTTACTCTTTGAATCAGAAATCTCATGGTCACTGCTCTCTTCTTTCTTCTTTTTCTTTTTTACCGGAACATATTTGGTAAATGCCTTCTGTTCATCAATCTGTCCTACCGTCATATAAGGCTGTAGATCTGTTGGCAGTTCTCTTTTGCGGAGCGCTCTGTTTACAATTGTTTTAACACCTGCATAGAATACTGCAAAGATCGGAACGCCGACTACCATGCCGGGAACACCGAACAATCCTCCGAAGATCGTGATCGAGAAGATGACCCAGAAACCGGATAATCCGGTAGAGTCGCCCAGAATCTTCGGGCCTAAAATATTGCCGTCAAACTGCTGTATAATCAGTATCAAAATAATGAAATACAGAGCCTGCAGCGGATCAACCATCAGTACAAGCAAAGCGCTTGGAATTCCGCCGATCCATGGACCGAAAAACGGGATAACATTGGTCACGCCGATAATCACGCTTACGAGGATTGCATAGGGAGTACCTATAATATTGGTACAAATAAAGCAAATAATGCCGATTATGACGGAATCCACAATCTTGCCCCCGATAAAGCCAATAAATGTACCATGAATAAACCTGAAGGTGGAAATAACTTCGTTTCCTGTTTTGCGGTCGAACAATGCGTATACAATCTTTTTCGCCTGTCCAGCAAACTTCTCTTTACTGCCGAGTACATAGATGGAAATAATAAAGCCAATGATAAAATTCCAGAATGCCTTGAAAATGCCGATTACACTTAAGGATAATGTCTTAACCAGCCCGTTGATATTAGGCAGCAGATTGGTGTCAAAATAATCCAGAAGCTTAGGCGAATATTGTACAAGGAACTCGTCAACAGTCTGTTCCAGATCGGGATTGTTTTTCATAAGGCCCAGCGCCCAGTGGTTGAGATTGTTGATATAAATCGGGAACTGGAAGATAATACTTTGAATACTGCGGATTACTTCCGGAATAATCAATCCGAAGAACTCGACCAAAACGATTAAAATCAAAATAACCGTCACAAGAATCGATAAGCCTCGTATCCGTTTCCCACTCTTTGCATTGACGGGTAATCTGGCCTTCCTGTAAAGCGGTTCGATTATCTTACTTTCAATCTTATTCAGAATCGGCGTCATGAGATATGCCAATATGAAACCGTCAATGATAGGCATGGAAATTCCGATTATTGTGCTTATTCCACTGGAAAAGCTGGATCTGTGAAATAAAATGTAATAGAATAAAATACTTGCCACTATTACCAGAAATGCGGTAACACCCCAATAAATATATTTTTTGTCAATTCTGAATTTCATGCCTGTAACTACACTCCTTTGATATACTTGCGTTTCATGTCTAGTATACCATTTTTTTCACAATATGTATTAATTTTTATAAAAAATTAATGCTATCTGAACAAATATTCTGTATAATAAATCTGTTATAATTTTATGCAACAGTTCAGCCAGGATTTTGCATTTATTGAAAAAAGTTGCATTTGGTACAAAATCCGCAACAGGGAAGCCGGCAAAACAGTTATGCACAATATGCAGGAATTGAGGAAGAGCATGAAACTACAGCAAATTTACAGTCTTACACGCAAAGCCATAGACGATTATCATATGATTATGCCCGGGGATAAGATTGCCATCGGTATCTCCGGTGGTAAGGACAGTCTTACCCTGCTCTATGCGCTGCAGGGATTGCGGCGATTCTATCCGGCTCCTTTCGAGATCTGTGCCGTGACGATTGATCTGGGATTTGATAATCTGAATCTGGACAGGATCAGAGAACTCTGTGCATTGCTTGATGTCGAATATCATATTATAAAAACCGATATCGGCAAGATTATATTTGAGGATCGCAGAGAAAGCAATCCCTGTTCTCTGTGTGCCAAGATGCGCAAGGGAGCCCTGAATGATGCCATGAAGGCCGCAGGCTGCAATAAAGTGGCTTATGCCCACCACAAAGATGATGTGGTGGAAACGATGATGATGTCATTGATTTATGAAGGACGGTTTCATACATTCCGTCCGGTCACTTATCTGGACCGCACTGATATTACAGTTATCCGTCCGCTTATCTATATGAATGAGGCGGATGTAATCGGGTTCGTCCATAAATATGATATCCCTGTAGTTAAGAGCCCCTGCCCCGCTGACGGGCATACCAAGCGGGAATATATTAAGAAGCTTGTTCGGGAAATAAACCTGGAAACATCTGGCGTGAAGGAGAGAATGTTTACGGCGGTTCAAAATGGGAAGCTGGAAGGATGGGAATTATAATGGATGAAAAGAACAATAATTATCATGTCAGGCAGAATATAGAAAATATAGAGAAAATGAGGGAAGTACTGGAGACTCTTCCGCCCTTCTGTAAACAGTTCTTTCGCGGAATCAGTGAAAATACCTCTGAGAGAACAAGACTGGCTTATGCCTATGACATAAGAGTTTTCTTTGAGTTTCTGCATGATAACAATAAGAGTCTGGCAAATATGGATATCAGAGAATTCCCGTTGTCGCTCTTAGAGCAGCTTACCCGGGAAGACATCGAAGAATATATGGAGTATCTTGGCTATTACAGGAAGGATGAAAAGGAGTATACCAATGACGAACGAGGGAAAAAGCGTAAGCTGGCATCTTTAAGAAGCTTTTATAATTATTATTATCAGGCGGAACTCATTGAGAAGAATCCGGCAGTACTCGTTCCCTTACCGAAGCTGCACGATAAGGAGATCATACGTCTGGATCCTGCAGAAGTTGCTATTCTTCTGGATCAGGTAGAGGATGGCACAGGCCTTACAAAAGCACAGAAAAGATTTCATCAGGCAACTAAAATCAGGGATGTTGCCATGCTGACACTGCTGTTGGGAACAGGAATCCGTGTATCAGAATGTGTCGGACTGGATCTTGATGATGTGGACTTCAGAAATAATGGGATCCGTATCATTCGCAAGGGCGGGTTTGAATCGGTGGTTTATTTCGGTGAGGAAGTCGAGACTGCGCTGCAGGACTATCTTGAGGAACGCCATCGTGTTATTCCTCAGTCAGGGCATGAAAACGCGCTTTTCTTATCATTGCAGAATAGAAGGATGTCGGTACGTGCCGTAGAAAATATGGTTAAGAAATACGCATCTACTGTCACAAGCCTTAAGAAGATAACACCCCATAAACTCAGAAGCACCTATGGTACTTCTCTGTATAAGGAAACCGGAGATATCTATCTGGTAGCGGATGTTCTCGGCCATAAAGATGTCAATACGACCAGAAAACACTACGCCGCCTTAGAAGATGACCGGCGCCGTTATGCGGCCCGACAGGTCAGGCTGAGGGAAGACCTTCCTGAGAAATAGATGTGGAAAGCATCATCTGACAAAGCTGCTGTCATAATAAGGAATGACAAGATAATCTCCGTAACGTATGGAATCGCCGGAGAGGGAATTGATGCTCCTGACTTCCCTGATATAAGCATCTATGGTATCATAATGATCCTTGTCCATATATTCCCCAGCTATGGACCATAAGGTGTCACTGCCTGAAACCACAATACTTCTATAATATTTGAAGGCGCTTTCCGAATCACCTTTCGCATCGGACCGGAAGGCACTTAGCGTAAAAGAGAACATAACAATAAGGCATAATGTAATAAGCAGCAGCAAAAAGTGCTTCTTCAATTCCTGCTGTCTTCTGATCCGGTTGTTAAGGATTCTTATCTCGCTTCTCCTGTCTTCTGCTCTCATGTGGCTGACGGTATGTGTATATGCATGATTCCTGACATTCCTGCGTATGTAACTTATGTTCTTAGCGTACATTTTCTTCACCTGCTTACGCTTTATCCTTCCTGTATTCATGAGTGTGTCCACACGAACATATGTTGTGAACGAATGTTCTGTGTAAAAGTATGATTATTATATCGAACATATTTTCGCATGTCAATATTTTTACAAAAAAATACCGAACAAATATTCTGAATATATGTTTGCTTTTTATCTGTTATTATGATATGATTGTAATAGTTATATAAATGAGAATGATTTTTCGTCAGTCATGCATTTTTTATGAAAGAAAGGATAAGGTTATTACTTATGGGATATGGTAAGATTACCGCTAAACAGCAGGAAATACTTAATTATATTAAAGATGAGATTTTAAAGAGAGGTTATCCGCCTGCTGTCCGTGAGATTTGTGAGGCTGTTAACCTGAAATCCACTTCATCAGTCCATTCACATCTGGAAACATTGGAGAAGAACGGCTATATCAGACGGGATCCGACGAAGCCGCGTGCGATTGAGATTTGCGACGATAATTTCCAGATGGTACGTACAGAGATGGTTTCTATTCCCGTGATTGGCCATGTGGCGGCCGGACAGCCTATTTTAGCAGAGGAGAATATTGAGAGCTATTTTCCGGTGCCGGCAGATATGGTACCGGGCGGTGAGTCTTTTGCTCTGAAGGTTAAGGGTGATTCTATGGTCAATGCCGGAATCTTTAACGGCGACCAGATTTTTGTAAGAAGCTGCCAGACGGCCAACAATGGAGATACTGTAGTGGCTTTGATTGACGATTCCGCTACTGTCAAGACTTTTTACAAAGAAGACGGACATATCCGCCTGCAGCCGGAGAATGATTTCATGGATCCGATTATTGTGGAGGATTGCCAGATTTTGGGAAAGGTTTTTGGAGTTTTTAGGTTATATCATTAACTATAACATTTTTCCAGTATATTGTATGTTTCCTAAGACATAATAATAGTAACTGTCTGGTTTATCCAAGCAGTTACTATTTTGTTTTAACCTGGATTTTCTCTATAGCTATAGACAGTAAATCCTTTATTCCTGGGAACAGCAATCAGGGAAATTCAATGAAAATCCTGTGATTTCAGGATTTTCAGATTGGAGGAAAACATGAAGAATAAAGGTTTAGATTGTCTTGCACTGACAATTGCCATTATCGGTGCCATTAACTGGGGATTGATCGGTCTTTTCAGCTTTGACCTTGTGGCATTTGTTTTTGGTAACATGTCATGGTTTTCAAGGATTATTTATGCACTGGTAGGTATTGCCGGTCTGTATATCATCACTTTCTATATGTATGCAGGGGGTGATGTGAGAGAGGCCGAGTCGTAGTTTGAAAGAGCGATGACTCAGCATGTGTACCAAAGAGCAAAAGGATAACAGGAAAGTATCAAAAAGGCAACTGATATTCTATGGAATAACGGTTGCCTTTTGCTTTACAGACTTTTGGAGTCTACCGGCTTTCCATCCCTCCAGATTCGCTCCAGATCGTAGAACAGGCGGTTTTCTTTATCAAAAATATGAATGATCACATCATGGAAGTCGAGAAGCACCCAGTTGGCAGTCTGGTACCCTTCTATCTGCCGAAGGGGTACACCTGCCTTGCCGAGCATTTCCTCCACATGATCGGAAAGAGCCTGAATCTGGCTGCGGTTGGTACCGTTTGCAATAATAAAGTAGTCGGCAATGACAGAGACTTCGCTGATATCAATTGTTTTGATCTCTTCTGCTTTCTTGTCTTCCAATGCGATTATGGCAAGCTTTGCAATTTCTCTACTGTTCATAGGCTGTTCTTCCTTTCTTTATTGACTGGCCATTGACTGGCAAAACCTGCAGCTCAGGTTTCGTGTATATGGCAGTAATATTCATAAGTTTCTCTGGTCATGGAATCTATCTTTCCGCCCTTACGTGACAGATAATCCAGCGTATCGCTCAGAATCTTACACAATGTTTCGTCCAGGTCACGATATGCCATCTTCCGGACCAGGGCCAGATTCTGTATATCGGCATAGCTCCTTTTGGCCCGCTCTCTGCCGGGTTCAATATAATCTGCAATATAGATGATCTTCTCTAACAGACTCATGCGCGGCCTGCCGGTAGTATGGTAACTGATTGCCAGCAGAATCTCCTCATCAGTTATTCCATATTTCTTCTGTGCCAGGCAGTTTCCGGCTTTGGCATGCAGCAATGGAGAATGTTTTTCGATTTCTATCTCAGATAACTGCATTTTGTTCTTCTGACACAGGGAGATTTGTTTGCGATGGCTCATACACTTGGCACAGTCATGCAGCATACCGGCAGTCAATGCCTTGCCTACGTCTGCGCCATGTACCATGGCGAGGCTGGCCGCCGTATAGGCAACCCCCAGAGTATGTTCATACCGCTTTCGTTCCAGTGTCTGTTCCATTTCTTTTCTGAGTTTTGCAAGATTTGTTGCTTTCATAAATACAGCCCTTTCTCCACAATATAGGATCTGACGGATGCAGGGACATACTCATCTATGGATTCTCCCTTGGCTATTTTTTGGCGGATGTCCGAAGAGGAAATGTCGATACAGCCTATTTGCAATAAATGTATGGCAGCGTGATATTTCTGATGTAAAAGCCGTATCTGCCTTTCCATATCCGCAACGGTTTTGTCATCCCGTACTGCTGCGAGGATACGGCAATTTGCGAAAATACGTTCCGGCATTGCCCAATGTGATATCTGAAACAGATTGTCAGCTCCTATGATAAAATAGTATTCCGTATCAGGATTCTCTCTTCTTAAGTGTTCCAATGTCTCATAAGTGTAGGTATTACCATGATGTTCGATTTCTACTGTAGAGAGGATAAAGCAAGGCTCATTCTGGATTGCCAGAGCCGTCATAGCGGCGCGGATCTCTCCGGATTCTATCTTCTGTGATGCCTTCATATAAGGCTCTCCGCAGGGCATAAAAAGAACTTCATCCAATGCGAACTGCTCTCTCGCTTTTCTGGCAAGAGTCAGATGACCGTTGTGGATCGGATTGAAAGTACCGCCCATAATACCTGTTCTTTTCTTCAAGTTCAGCCTCCTGTTTCCGGTTTTGCCTTTGGCAGTATGATCCGGGGATTTTTCTTATCGGGTTTATACAATATGATTTTTTTACCGATTACCTGTACCACCTGAGAATGTGTTCTCTCTGCCACCATCTGTGCAATCTCGCCGGGATCATCAAAACAATTCTTAAGAACTGCGATCTTGATCAGTTCTTTTGTGCTAAAGGCTTCATCGATTGCCGCAGTGAATTCAGGCGTCAGGCTGGATTTACCTATCTGAAATATAGGGTTTAAATTGTTTGCCAGACTTTTTAAGTAGGCTCTCTGTTTGCTTGTCATAATATACCTCTTACTTATAATAATCGAAGGACAGGCCATACATTCTCACCGTATCCCCCTCCTCTATTCCTAGTGTCTCTAATTGTTCCAGAATACCGTTAACCTTAAGAAAATCTTGGAAGAATTTGAATCCTTTCTCTGATTCCAGATTGGTATAAGACAGCATTTTTTCGATGCGGGGTCCCTCTACAACATAGGCATCTTCCTCCTCATCGTAAACGACGGTGAAAGGTTCACTGCCTATATCAAAGTGAGATTCTGGAAAAAATTCCTGTTCGAAAACCACAGGCCTGGAATCCATCTGTTCCAGCCGGTTATTGATATCATATAACAGATCACGGAGCCCCTGTCCGCTGATGGCAGATATGGCATAAACCGGAATTCCCCGAGGTTCAAATTCGGCCTTGATCCTGGCGACAGGATCTTCTGTACCATAAATCATATCGATCTTATTGGCAGCGATGATCTGCGGTCTTTGCGCGATTTGCGCGTTGTAGGCTTCAAGCTCCCTGTTGATGGCGTAAATATCCGCAACAGGATCGCGGCCTTCCGTGGATGCCGCATCCACAATATGAAGGATCAATTTCGTACGCTCTATATGGCGGAGGAATTCGTGCCCCAGGCCAACACCTTCGGAGGCTCCCTCGATAAGTCCCGGAATGTCGGCTATCACAAATCCTTTCGCGTCTTCCAGATCCACCACGCCCAGATTAGGGTTTAGCGTAGTAAAGTGGTAGTTCGCAATCTTGGGCCGTGCGTTGGTCACTTTCGAGAGCAATGTGGATTTCCCCACATTAGGAAAGCCTACTAATCCCACATCGGCAATAACCTTTAATTCCAGAAGCAGCTCCAGTTCCTGGGCAGGTTGTCCGGGTTGTGCATATTTCGGAGCCTGCATGGTGCTAGTGGCATAATGCTGATTGCCATTGCCGCCCTTACCGCCTTTCAGCAACAGAAATTTGCGGTTGTCACCGGACATATCGGTTATGACCTTACCGCTTTCAAATTCTTTGATCACGGTACCCTCCGGCACTTTGATCATGATATCTTCACCGCTTTTGCCGCTGCAGTTGCGTTTGTTGCCATTTTCGCCGTTTCCGGCGGCATATTTACGGATATTACGGAAGTCTGTAAGGGTATTTAAACCTTCATCCACCACAAAGTAGACACTTCCGCCGTCGCCGCCGTCGCCGCCATCCGGGCCTCCGTTCGGCACATATTTTTCTCTTCGGAAAGACACATGTCCGTCGCCGCCCTTACCGCTTTTTACATATATTTTTGCGCGATCTGCAAACATAATTATTCTCCTGACTTGAAAAAAGGCTCCAAACACCTAGATGTTCGAAGCCCGAATCAACCCTACTATTTCTCCACAGGATATACGGAAGCCTGTTTCTTGTCTCTTCCTTTCCGTTCAAAGCGAAGCACACCGTCAACAAGTGCGAACAGTGTATCGTCTCCACCGATTCCTACATTAACGCCGGGATGGATCTTCGTTCCGCGCTGTCTGTATAAAATATTTCCTGCTTTAACGAATTGTCCGTCAGCTCTCTTGGCGCCAAGTCTCTTGGATTCAGAATCTCTGCCGTTCTTGGTAGAACCGACACCCTTCTTATGTGCAAAAAACTGAAGGTTCATATTCAACATGGTATTACACCTCCTTAAAATGCAGTCTGCAATGTTTCTTTCCGTACTGCTGTTCAATACGGGTAAGACCGAGCACCAGGGAATCCATGAGCACCCCGGAAGTCTCCTTCAAAGGGGAATTTACAAAGAAACAGCGAATCGATCCTCTGTTATCGTCAGCAAAGACATCCATCTCCTCTCCTGTAATCTCTTCCAGGGAATTGATGGTATTGATGACTAACGCCGAAATCGCCGCACATACAATATCTTCACCGTATGTCGCATATCCGGCATGTCCCTCACATGTAAATCCTCGGTATTCGCCTGCTCTCGTCTTATGAAATGTGATCTGTGTCATCTCACACCTTCGCATATCTCATAATCAAAATTAAGCATTGATCTTGTCAATCTTTACCTGAGTGTATGCTTGTCTGTGACCATTTTTCTTGTGATAGCCGGTTTTTCTCTTGTACTTGTATACGATAACTTTACGGTACTTGCCCTGATCCATAACGGTTCCGGTAACAGTTGCATTCTCAACATCACCTGCAACTTTAAGTTCCTGATCGCTTACAGCTATAACCTGGTCAAATGTTACAGAAGTTCCTACTTCGGCATCCAGCTTTTCAACTTTGATGACATCTCCTTCGGAAACTTTGTACTGCTTTCCACCTGTTGCAATAATTGCGTACATATGGCACCTCCTATTCATGAACTGAAGTTCATTTACTCGCCAGCTTCGGTGATGCTGTATGCATACTTCTACCCCGCTGTGCGGCATACTCTAACATAATAACCGCTCTGGGGATATTTGTCAATCCTATTATTTAAATTTCCTTGTAACCTTGTAACAGTGTAACTGTTCAGCCTTCGGCTTCCATCACGGGTCATTTCACAATTATTCAGATCCGGATAGCATGAAAAAATACGCCGCAATCTGTGCTCTGGAGCTGAATTCTTCGGTCTCCAGTAATTCCCTTACTTCTTCTTTGGTGTAAAATCCGGCCATGATTTGTTCGTTTTCCGAAGTGTGGTCTTCAAAGGCCCCCTCCACCTCCACGAAAGCAATCTGTGTCTTCACATCAGAGAATGCCACTGCCGCAAAGGATGGTGGAAGGATGTTCAGGATTTTACCCACAGATAATCCTGTCTCTTCATAGAGTTCCCTCTGGATGCATTCTTCCAGGGACTCTCCTTCTTCCAGCATGCCCGCGCACAGGTTATAGACAAAGCGGTTGACGCCCATGCGGAATTCCCTCAGCAGCAGCATCCTGTCCTCATGATAGGCGACAATGGAAATGCCGCTGACACGCTGTCCGATGGATTCCGTCCCGGCAATTTCGCTTCGGCTGACGATCTCATACTTCTTTTCCCGGCCTGCCTTGTTACGGTAGGTCAGTTCATAGTTCTTCAGATATCTGCCGTCCTTTATTTTTTCAAGTTTCAGAAGTTCCATAGGATCCGTATCCCTTTCCTTTTATTTTAAGTCTTATCCAGTTGTTCTTTCAGGCTGGGCCGTACCTTCTTACGGGTGATCTCCATCAGGCCGAGTCCTGTCATATCTACAACATCCGCATGAATGCTGTCTTTACGCAGCAAATTACGCATATGTTCGATCAATTTCTGCTCCTGTTCCTTGTCTTTCATGTTAATGAAATCAACCAGGATCATACCGGACAGGTTACGTGCGCGCAGATGGAGGGCGATCATTTCCGCCGCCTCCAGATTGATTTTAAAGGCGGCTTCGTCCTTATCCTGGCCGCGCTCATATTTCCCACTGTTCACATCTATGGAAATCAGCGCTTCCGTGGGCTCTATGACCAGATAGCCGCCGGATTTCAGCCATACTTTTCTGTCCAGAAGTTCCCGGAGCCGGGATTCCACTGCATAGAGCTTGTGCAAAGGAAGAAGATTGTCTTCATAGAGCCGGAGCGGGACGGAGGGGGATATTTCAGGAAGCACTTCCTTCAGCGTCTCATATACTTCCGGAAGATCCGTCACAATCTCATCATACTCTGCGGTATAGGAATTCTGGATAAAATGGATATAATCCGGTCTTGTCTCATAGAGACAGCTGTAACATGTCCGTTTGTCTGCAATCTGCAGAATATGTTCCAGCTGGCCTGCCAGCGAGGAAGCCTCCCGGACCAGCGGCGTCATATCTTCCAGAGTGCCGGCGTTGGTCCGGACTACGATCTGCCAGTGCTGTCCGATCTTACGCAGGGCTTCCAGGGTACTGAATTTGTTTTTCTGTTTCCTGCCAAGTTTGGAAGATACCTGTACAGGAGATTCCTTATGTCCGTTTGCTTTTACCACCACATAGTTTCCGGAGAGAGACAGACCGGCAGTCACACTGGCCTGTTTGTTCTTCATGGGCTCCTTGATGATCTGTACCAGAATCTCATCTTCCGCCCTGAGTTTCCCATCAAATACGCGATTAGTGACAACAGCATGCTTCATCTGGGAAAGGGGAAGAAAAGCAATATAATCCTGTCCTAAATTTACGAAGGCGGCGCCGATATTTTCCGACAGACTCCGTACTTTTCCCAGATAGATATTGCCAACGGCATGCTCGTCCGGTTTCTGTACCTGTATGGAGAGAATCTGGTTATCTCGTATGAGCAGGGAGAGAATTCGATGATCGAGTTTAATGATCAGTATTTTACCTTTATTTGACATTACGGATTTCTGAAAACACTCCAATTCTATAATATTTGTGCAGGGTGTAACAGGGGCACAACAAGAGAGCAAATGTACCGCCATTTACTCTCTTGAAAGTTCTTATTCAGTTCTCTTGCAGCATACTGGTATGATCCACTTTAATTAACCTTATGTTTCACTTGTCTAAATTTCCATCTGCCGCGTTAGCTTCACTTGACGATGCTACCGGCATCGCCGCGCTCAGCTGCCTTGCAGAGTGAAAATTTATCCTGCGTGAAACATTAAGGTAATTAAGGTGAATCATACTAGTCGATGATGGAATATCCATACGCATTTGCAAATGCATCAATCTTCCTGCCGTCCCGGCACATGGAACACCCTTCCGGACTGTAGGTTTTATAATCCGGCAGATCTGCTGTGGTAAACAAGGAATTGATCGGCTTGCCCAGGACACTGTTGGCAGCGCTGAAGATAGCGCTCACACCATTGATCTTGGCGCCGTAATATTTCAAAGCCTGGACCGCTTTCACGATAGTCTGTCCTGTGGTTGCGGAAGCCAGAAGCAGGAGTATATTCTTGTCCCGGATCATGGGAACCATATTTTCCCGAATAACGAGTTGGCCTGAATTGACATACTCAGGGGTTACTATGTAGATTGTATTGTGGGAGTTCATGGAATAAACACCTGCCCTGGTAAGATCCTCAGCCAGAAAGGCGCCTATTGTCTCACAGCCGTCAATGCATACAATCGTGTCTACCACAGTTGTAGCCAATATTTGTCCGCTCAGAGCCTTCGCGGCCGCAGAGGCTTCACTGAGCCTGCACTTTAAGGTAGTCATATCCAGAAAATAATTTACGTGGGAATTCGGCGTCACAAAATGTCCCGGAATTGCCTTCAAAATAACATCAGGATGCTCCTTCGATCTGATTTTTACAGCTTTACTCTGCATAAAAATTCCTCCTTTTCCTTGGCAGGTTTATAGCAGTCCACATTCACTTACGCCCAACCCATCCAATATATGTTATTATATTTTACCAAATTTTTAGTATAAAATCTACACCTATTTATCGATTCTGACCGCTTCGGGTAACAATAAGGCTTTAATGTTATCGGCAGATTCCTTTATACTGATTCACGACAGCTGTCATCTGTGCCCACTTTGCTTCCATATCCGACACCAGTTTGAACTGCGTTCTTGCCCTGTCTAAATTATGATGCTCCCGGTGGGTTCTGAAATAGACGTCTCCCATAAGAAAATCAGCCAGAAACCGTATGCCGCATTCGTATGTCATCAGCTTCGCTCCCATGGGAAGCATTTCTATCTCCGTCTCGGTAAGGCTTGTGCCACATCCCTCAAGGAATCCCTTCGTAAATACTTCGAACAGGGCAAGATCCAGTGTAACCTTGCTTAGGTCCTGCTCATCCTCGGCGCCTGTGCTGGCGCCGAAACGGATGGAATCACCGAAGTCATACAGAGAAAGCCCTGGCATTACAGTATCCAGATCGATAATGCAGAGGGCTTTTCTGTCAGCTTCATCAAACAGGATATTGTTAAGCTTTGTATCATTATGAGTTACCCGGAGCGGTAATTTTCCTTCTCCCAGAAGATCTGTCAGAACCGCGGTGTCCTTTTCTCTGGCAAGAGCAAACGCTATCTCCTCTTCTGCCAATGCAGCCCTGCCCATTTTATCCTCCTGTACCGCTTTTAGAAAGTCGCGGAAACGGGAAGGGGTATTGTGGAAATTCGGAATGGTCTCATAAAGGTTTTCGGCAGGAAAATCCGTCAGCATCCGTTGGAAATTTCCGAAGGCTACGGCACTGTCATAGAAATCCTTCGGGCTTTCTACCTTCTCAAAGCACAGTGTCCTTTCCACAAACAGAAATATTCTCCAGTAATTTTGCTTCTGGTCTTTATAATAGCTTGCGCCGTCCGACGTTTTAACCACATTTAATGTTTCACGGTCCGGATCGCCGCCTTGTGTGAGGATCACACCGCGCAGATATTCCGTGACATTAACAACGTTTTCCATGAGCTGATGAGGATTCTTGAATATATCATGGTTCATCCGCTGCAGAATGTATCTTCTCCGGCTGCCGTTTTCCGTTTCATAGACAAGCAGGAAGGTGTCATTGATGTGGCCGTTTCCATAGGGTTCCTTTTTGACCAGTCTGCCTTTTATGGCGAATTGTGTGATCACTTCTTCGATTAATGCACATGTCTGTTTCTCTGTACTCATAGATTCTCCTTAAAGTCTACCCATCTCATTTCCATGGGCGCCAGATCAAGCTGTTCCAGTATTTTGCCGTGCACATACAGGTCTGTCTGTCTTGGCTCTTTCGAATTGTTAATGACTGCTATTTTACCTGTCTTCTCGAAAACTGCCAGTTCTGTGTCCATATTTGTGACATAGAACCTGAACATTTCTTCTTCCTGATGTGCGGCATAGTAGATGGCACGCAGCAAGATGCGGCAATTCTGTGGAGAATAGGGAAGCCCGGCAAAATAAACACTCCGGCCCTTTCCATAGGCATTGACTACCAGACGGCTGTACTTTCCGTCCATATTTAAAATCTGA
Organism: Clostridia bacterium; assembly: GCA_910575245.1. Classification (GTDB taxonomy): domain Bacteria; phylum Bacillota; class Clostridia; order Lachnospirales; family Lachnospiraceae; genus UBA3282. Next base: position 91,012 of record CAJTEN010000003.1, read on the forward strand.
TAATGCCCGCCCTGGGCATAGATACGGCTCTTTCCCTCACCGAAGTCGATTTCGCCCGGCGTATCTGCCAGAATAAAGTGTTCAGGATTCGTTGCATTGTACTTGTCCGTACTCATGGAGAATCCCAGTTCTCTGTCTACACCGAGCACATCACTTAACTGGAAGAAACGGCCCTGATACTGGCAGGCGCTGGGTTCGCCTACGCCGATAAAACCACCGCCTTCATCCACGAATCTGCGGATGGCACAGACCACTTTCTCATCTTTCCAGTTGTCTGCTCCGCTCCAGGAAGTGTAGGCATCTCCTGCGTTAATAATTACTCTGACCTCAGGATCAATCCCTTCCCTGATCTGGTCGAAGGTCAAAAACTCCACATCAATGGGCATGCCGCTTAAACATTCGATTACTCCGACATAGGAATAGATTTCTCTGTACCACAGAGCGTGATGCACCTGATTGGCCATCCATCTTCGAAGATTGCCCCAACAGTTCAGAATGCCCACTTTAAAGGGAGCCGTATAGGCTTTGGTACCTTGCATATTCTGATGGATCTGACGGAACTCCGCGACAACTCGACTGACCTGGTCGATAAATCCCGGCCAATTTGCGGCAAGCTTCAGATAACCGCCATATCCGATTCTGTCTAAAGGAGAACGTAAGATTGCTCTTCTCGCCTTCATCCAGTTATCCTGTGCTTCCCCGATGGGATCTCCGCCTTCGGTGAAGACATCCGGGAAGAAGTAAGGAAGGAGCCGTCCTTCTGTGTATTTAACACCTTTGATGTCTGAGATCATCCGCATGGTGACACCGTCTCCCACGGATCCGACTACGGCGTCCAGGCCGATGGATTCAAAATATTTTCCGTAGGGTTCTGTCCCGATCCAGTGATCACCGAGGAACATCATAGCCTCTTTGCCATAGCTGTGCACGATATCGACCAGCTCTTTTGCCAGCTTGCAGACCTCTATCTGCTGAAACTCAATAAAATCCCGGAATTCCTTGGATGGCACGCGGAAAATAGAATTATGATACCCCTGGTCTACAATGAATTCGGGACGGAAGGGGTAGCCGGCCCACTTTTCAAACTGCTCCAGAATATAGGGACTTACACTGGCGCTATAGCCGAACCATTCTACAAATTTCTCTCTTTTCTGGTCATCAAAGGTCAGCGTGAACTGATGAAAAAAGGTCGTAAACCGTACCACATCCACATGCGGATTCTCTTCGCACCATCTCTTAAGCTTATCCTTGACATAAACCTGTGTCTTAGGCTGTCTTACATCGTATGTCAGCTGATGCGGGGCATCTTTCCAGTCATTGGTAATAAAATTATACATATGGACCGGATCCCAGATCAGGAAGGCAAGGAAACTGACGGTATATTGATGATAAGGGATCGACTGGATCACGGCCTCTCCGGAAGCCTCATCATACTCCCATCTGTCAACCGGCACAACTTCTCCTGTTGTTCTGTCGATAACTTCCCACCATCGCTTCGGGGAATCGATGGTATTAACCTTAAGCTGCTGGGTATGAAAACCCTTCATAAGTTCTATGCGGAGCACATCTCCTCTTGCCGTGACACGGTCACTGATCAGATATTCCTGCTGAATCTCTTCCGGATTCTTCATGGCCCAGTCATTGTCTTTCCTGGTTGTGTAATATGTGGCATAGATCCTGGCATCCTGGCTCAGCAGTTCTTCCGGCATAGTCGTACCGTCGCAGTCCCGCAGCGCATCTGCTCCCAGCAGGTTTTTCAGCCGTATCGTCTCATCGACCATATCCACGTCTGTGGGCAATGTCAGCCGCCCCGTATTTTCCGTATTCATAGATTTCTATACCTCCCTCGCAAAATGTATAAACACATCGTTTCTGCCGCCGATGGCGGCATGGTTAATAAGTATGGGTCTTATCTTTAAGTATAGAGAATTCAGCTCTTAAAAGCAACAAAAAATCAGACAATTATTTGAATATTCACAACAAGGAAGCCGAAAGGCTGAATTGCTGTAAATTTCAAATAATGTCTGATTTTCGTTCTGATTATGGTGCGGACAGATTACTTACATAATCTTACATACGCAGCGGAAGCTCCGGCTACTGATTTTTGTATTTGACAGCCGTGCCGTATGCGATCACTTCCGCGGCTCCCTGCATGACTGAGGAAGAGGCATAACGGACATTTACAACTGCGTCGGCTCCCAATGACTGGGCTTCATCCACCATACGCTTAACGGCGATCTGCCTGGCCTGGTTCAGCATATCCGTGTATTCTGTGACTTCGCCGCCGACCAGCGTCTTGATTCCTGCCATGAAATCCTTTCCGAAATTCTTGGTCTGTACAATACTCCCTTTCACAATTCCCAATGTTTCCAGTTCCTTCCCGGAAATATAATCAGTATTTACGAGCAACATCTTCTTCTCCTCCTTCAATTTCTTTTATTCTCTGCATCAGCGACAGGATGACCGCCACGATTACAACTACCGGTATCAGAATGAAGAATCCCAGCAGCCATACAGGAATCGGATCCTCTGTATATCCCCAGACAAAGACCAGAATGAGAAAGATCATAAAGAGGATCATGGCTCCGGCAGCGATGACGGAGCCGCGTTTTTTACGGATAACATCTTGTTTGTCCGCATTTGAAAACCTTGTACCATTTCTTTCCATTTCTACCATCCTTTCCAGATATTGTTCAGGGGAAAGGTCGGGGTACTGGCAGCGTTCTTTGCTGAGAGCAAGGCACAGCCCGGACATTTCCGCCAGATTTGCCCGTTCGCGTTCCAGAACGATGATCTGTCTCTGCATAGCGTCCTCCAAAAGCAGGTTGCCGTTCTGAATTCTGCGGATCTCTTCGATCGGCAGAGACAGCTTGCGGAGAAGCTTGATCTTCTTCAGTTCACTGACTTCTTCCTCCGTATAATCGCGATATCCGTTTTCCATATTTCGTTTGGGGGACAGGAGTCCCTGCTGCTCATAGAAACGGATATTCCGCTTGGTGATGCCTACCTGCTGCTCCACTTCGTTGATCTTCATAAGTCTGAAATCCTCTCGTTTCTTTCCTCCTGATACAATCAGAATAAAGCTTCCACAAGGTGGAATGTCAATACCTGTCATAAAAAAACTAAAATATCCAAACCGGCGGAACAATCAACAAACCGCGTCAAGCGGTGTAAATCTGTGAGTTCTGTCATCACTTGCCGCCGAGTCCGTGTAGGTTTCCAGACGGGTAATCTGACAGGCGCCCTCCGGAATTGTCATCCCGGTAAACTGACAGAATTTCTCCATGACCATGACGGGCTTTATACTGCCGCTGCTGCTGGCGTTGACCAGCATGTAGACAGAGCCGTCCTGTTCGGCTGTCAGTTCATAGATGCCCTGCTTTAAATCTAATTCCACAACGCTTTTCTTCGTCTCTTTGGTGTAGGGAATAGTCTCCTGTGCATAGAAATCCTGCAGCTTGTGCTGCAGATCCTCAATGGGGAATCTGCCTTCTTTCATCTTTAGCCGGTAAGATGCCGCAGATACGCTTGCCATGGCATTTTGGGCGTTATCAGGCAGTACACTGACGGACAGGATTTCCACGCCCTCCACCATGACCTGATTAAGGGCTTGTTTCATAGCTTCTGCGGAGGTCATGGACAATACTTCGATGTCCATGTATTCTCCGGTACTTTCAATTCCGACACCCAGGGGCGCCGCAAAAGACATGATCTGATGCGGGCTGAAACCTTCCGAATATTTTACGTCGATTCCCGCGCGCCGGATCGCTTTCTGAAAGAAGCGCATCATGTCCAGGTGGCCGATATATTTCATCGTGCCGTATTTGGCAAATTTTATCCGTATTTTCATAACAAACCTCCCTCAGGCAGTGAAGCTGCCGCATGTTCCTCCATGCCGCCGTTTCGTGCGGCATCTGTGGGACAGATGCCGCACCGGAAACGGCCGGCACCGCAGCCCTGACACTGTACTTTGCAGTTGGGAGATACGGTCTGCTCTTTGGCTCTGTTCCATTCCCTGAGCAAAAACTGTCTGCTGACACCGCAGTCTATAAAATCCCAGGGGAATATTTCATCGTCGGCTCTTTCTCTGGTGGTATAGAATCCGATATCCACGCCGCAGGCATCGAAACATTCCATCCATACATCATTGTGGAAGTATTCACTCCAGGAATCAAACAGGCAGCCTCTTTTGTAGGCTTCCAGAATAACCTGGGACACTCTGCGGTCGCCTCTTGCGAACACGCCTTCGAGCACACTCACGTCGGCCTCATGCCAGTTATATTTGATGCTTTTCTGGTTTAATTGTTCCATGATTCCCTTTTTCGTATGATAAGCCTTTTCCAGAAATTCCTCTTTGGTACACATGGGCGCCCATTGAAACGGGGTAAAGGGCTTGGGAATGAAAAAGGAGGTACTTGCAACGATTTGTACTTTACCGTTGATGCGTTTCTCTTTCGGTACTGTCTCGAAAAAGGTTGCGGCAATTTTATTGGAGAGTTCGCCGATTCCCCGGATATCCTCTTCTGTCTCTGTGGGAAGTCCCAGCATGAAATAAAGTTTTACCCTGGTCCATCCGCCTTCAAAGGCGAGTGCCGCGCCATTGAGAATTACTTCTTCGGTCAGACCCTTGTTGATTACATCCCGAAGCCTCTGGCTGCCTGCTTCCGGTGCAAATGTGAGGCTGCTCTTCTTCACATCCTGTACCTTGCTCATCACGTCCAGAGAGAAGGCGTCGATCCGAAGGGACGGCAGGGAGATGTTGATATGCTTCCTGTCACAGTCTTCAATCAGAAAATCCAGCAATTCATTCAGACAGGAATAGTCGCTGGAACTTAAGGAACTGAGTGAGATTTCCTCATGTCCTGTATTCTTAAGCATTTCCACAGCATAATTTTTCAGCTTGTCCACGTGGCGTTCCCGTACCGGACGGTAAATCTGTCCGGCCTGGCAGAAACGGCAGCCGCGGATACAGCCTCTTTGAATCTCCAGGACTACCCGGTCCTGCGTTACCTTGATAAAAGGCACTACCGGTTTCAGGGGATAGTGCGCATCCGACACATCAGTCACGACTTCTTTCCTGACCGTATCGGGAATATTATCGTATAATTTTCTGCGTCCTCTTATCGTGCCGTCCTCCTGGTAGGTTTCCTCATAAAACTGCGGCACATAGATTCCGGGAATCCGCGCGGCGCCGCGCAAAAAGTCCTGACGCGTTCCGCCGGCGCGTTTATTGGCAAGATACCAGTCGAATAGTCTGCGGTACTGTGTCTCTGCTTCTCCGATATAAAACAGATCAAAGAAAGCTGCAATCGGCTCCGGATTATAAGTACAGGGGCCGCCGCCGATTACAACAGGCATATTCTCACCTCTGTCAACCGCAAGCAGAGGAAGCTGCGCAAGGTCAAGTATCTGAAGAATATTGGTATAACACATTTCATACTGGAGCGTAATTCCCAGAAAATCCATATCTTTAACAGGCTGCTGGGACTCTAAACCAAAAAGGGGAATATGGTTCTTACGCATGATCCGGTCCAGATCCACCCAGGGAGAATAGACGCGCTCACACCATACATCATCCCAAGAATTCAGCATACTGTAGATGATCTGAATGCCAAGATGTGACATACCGATTTCATAGACATCGGGAAAACACATAGCGAAGCGCACCGCCGTCTTTGCCCCGTCTTTCATGACAGAGTTGACCTCGTTCCCGATATAGCGGGCGGGTTTTTCAATCTGCAATAAAATATCGTCACTTAATGCCAGTTTTCTCATAATATAGTAGTATCCTTCTGCGTGTAAAGTATTTTATTGGGAAACACATCCCAGGATTTAGTATATTAGATTCGTTAATCAAAATCAAGAAGAGAAGCCAGCCCTTCCATGGTCTTATTGCCCTCTGTATCATACAGGTGAAACGTATCGGCTATGATCATATCATGTAACTGATTCGTTGTATAGGCGCCTATCCGTCCGTCCTTCGTGTCGCAGAGCAGAAATCCTACAAAAAGAAGCACTGCCAGAATCATGCGGTATCGGAATGTGCCTGCTGAAATGGCCGGTACGTTTTCGCCCTGCCCGGAGGGAAGCTGATTGTTTTCATAGGGGAATGATGCAGAGAGCTTTCCCTTATCAAACAGCGGCGGCTGTGTGTCGGTTCCGTATAAGATTTGCTCCCGCTGTCTGATCTTCATGCGGTTTCCCTGATTCTCCGCCCGGATAAATTGTGCCAATTGCATTTTCTTTTCCAAAGGAATTTTATGGTCCATCTGTGATGCCTGCCTGGATATCTGTTGCTTCATTCTATGATTTGTTTCACCAAAAAAGAACGTATCACATCAGGATACGTTCTTAATCGGGTCATCGCTGCGCCAGTTCTGTTGTGATCTCCTCCCAGGAGATGTTCTTCTCAGCCATCAGCACCATCATATGGTACAGGAAATCGGATATTTCATATTTCACTTCATTGGCATTGGGGTTCTTGGCGGCAATTACGATCTCTGTTGCCTCCTCACCCAGCTTTTTCAGGATTTTATCGATTCCCTTCTCGAACAGATAGTTGGTGTAGGAGCCTTCCTTCGGATGCACCTTACGATCCTTGATTACATCGAAAACCCGTTCGAAGACTTTCAGGGGATTGGATTCTTCGTATTCTCTGGTCATGATCTTGTTGAAGAAACAGGAGTGGGAACCGGTGTGGCAGGCGGGGCCGATCTGGGAAACTTTGGCGAGTATCGTATCCATATCACAGTCTGCCATCAGAGACTTGACATACTGATAATGGCCGCTGGTCTCTCCTTTGACCCATAACTCCTGACGGCTTCTGCTGTAATAGGTCATCTTGCCGGTTTTTAATGTCATGTGGTAGGCTTCTTCGTTCATATAAGCGACCATCAATACTTCATCGGTCTTGTAATCCTGCACGACTACTGTCACATGGCCGTCAGCGTTCAGTTTAAATTCCTCCCATCCGACAGCGGAATCAAAGGTGTTGACCGGAATGTTGTTGCTCTGGCACAGGGACTTGATGGCCAGAAGCTCCCTGGCGTTTTGGTTAATCGCATGTCCCGAGATACCGCTTATATTATCCTTGGATAGAAGCTCCAGAAGTTTATCCAAAGATACTTCCGGAATAGAAGCGATCATAGGGAATTTGGACACCGCAATCGCAGCCTTTAATTCAGTCTCTCTGATCAGAATGATTTCCGACACATATGCTTCCAGAAGCGCTTCGTTACAGGTGATTGTGTCAGCTTCCGATACACATGCCACGATTTTGTCACTGCCGAATTTAAGAGAAACCTCTTCCGTGATCTCTATATTACCGGGTTTCGAATAATTGAGCGCTGCTTTTTTGCAGCCTGCATAAAGAAGTTTCTTGACATCTTCCATGCGCTTGACATTACCGGCGCCGGTCACAGGAATTTCTGTTTCATTACAGACAGCCTTAATGATATCCAGGGCCTCTTCATGCTCTGCATCACCTTCAGACATATCATAAATGATCAGCCCGTCCGCATTGTTATCGCTATAGAATTTCGCGAGGGCCGCAGGATTTGTGTCAACAATGGTATGGTCCCGGAGGCCTTTGACGGCGTTTCCTTTATAGAGACAGATGCAGGGAATAAATTTTTTATATGACATAGATTACATATCCTCTTAATTTCTTTATCATTTCTTGTAAAATTTCCTACCGGAAGTCTCCGGAGGCTGATACGTAAAACGTTACTCAAAACGGACGCTGACAGAATTGGCATGCGCCGTCAGCCCTTCCCGTTTGGCGAAAAGCTCAATATCCTTATGTGATTTCTCAAGCGCCTCCCTTGAGTAGGAAATAATACTCGTCTTCTTCGTGAAATCGTCTACATTCAGGGGCGAGAAGAATTTTGCCGTACCGTTGGTGGGCAAAATATGATTAGGCCCGGCATAATAGTCTCCCAGCGGTTCGGAGGAATATTCTCCTAAGAAAATAGCGCCTGCGTTCCTGATTTTGGTCATCACAGCGTAGGGATCCTTCGTCAGAATTTCCAAATGCTCCGAGGCAATGGCGTTGGCAGTCTCCACGGCTTCCTCCATGGAATCCGCCGTCAGGATATAACCGTATTGATCCAGAGATTTCTGAATGATCTCAGCCCTGGACAACTCTTTCAAAAACACCTCGATCTGCTGATTCACTGCTTCTGCCAGCTTCTCATCGGTGGTGATCAGAATCGCACTGGCCAGTTCATCGTGTTCTGCCTGAGAGAGCAGGTCAGCAGCCACATAACGGGGATTGGCGGTTTCGTCAGCGATTATAAGGATCTCACTGGGACCGGCGATGGAGTCTATGCTGACATAACCGAAGCATGCCTTCTTGGCGAGAGCAACAAAGATGTTGCCCGGTCCTGTGATCTTATCTACCTTGGGAATACTCTCGGTACCGAAGGCCATGGCCGCGATCGCCTGTGCACCACCTGCCTTGTATATCTCATGCACACCCGCAATTTCAGCGGCAGCCAGTGTGCCGGGATTTACCTTGCCGTCAGCGCCTGCCGGGGTAGTCATAATGATCTTATCCACACCGGCTACCCTGGCAGGAATCACATTCATCAGAACGCTGCTGGGATAGGCAGCCTTGCCGCCGGGAACATAGACACCGGACACTGCTAAAGGCAGAATCCGCTGGCCTAATATACTTCCGTCCGGTTTCGTATCGATCCAGCTGCTGCGGAGCTGTTTCTTATGAAACGCTTCTATATTGGAGGCAGATCTTTTCATGACCTCAATAAACTGATCATCCACAAGCCGGAAAGCTTCTTCTATTTCGGAGGGCGTTACACGGATATTTCCGGCATCGATCTCCCACTTATCGAATTTTCTTGTGTATTCAAAAACAGCCTGATCACCCCTCCTGCGTACATTCGCAATGATATCCGCAACTACATCCTCATATTCAGAATAATTGTCAGGGCTTCTTTTTAATAATTTATCCAGAATATCCATTCTGGCATCTTGTGTCAATTTTATGATTTTCATAATGTTCCTCACTATTATATGCAATTACCACAGTAAAATTTATTCCTGCGGGCAGCGAACCTGGCAGATGCTTGCGGCAGCCAATTTGACCGTCTAAGTCAGTCGAATTGACTGTTTAATACTGCTTATTATAGCTTGCAGCGTATATCAGCAATCAATTTCTTGATCCGTTCCGGTTCCATCTGCATACTGACCTGATTGACGATCATCCTTGCGGATAACGGACATATTTCTTCCAGAACTTCCAGCCCGTTTTCCTTTAAGGTGGAACCTGTTTCCACGATATCCACAATAACATCGGACAGTTTCACGATCGGGCCAAGCTCCACGGAACCGTTTAACTTAATGATATCTACTGTCTGGTGCTTCTTATTATAGAAATAATCCTTGGCAATATTAGGATATTTCGTTGCCACGCGGATCATCTCATGATGCTTTAGAAGTTCTTCGGCACTTCTGGGGCCGCACACACACATCCGGCATTTGCCATAACCTAAATCAAGTACCTCGTAGACCCGCCGATTCTCTTCCAGAATCGTGTCCTTACCGACTACGCCGATATCCGCGGCGCCATACTCCACATAAGTCGGTACGTCAGGACCTTTGGAAAGGAAAAATTTCAGCTTTAATTCTTCATTCACAAAGATCAGCTTCCGCGAATCCTTATCCTTCATCTCTTCGCAGGTAACACCGATCTGTGCTAAAAGCTCCATGGTTTTATTGGCAAGACGCCCCTTTCCGAGGGCGAATGTCAAATATCTGTTTTCATTCATCCGTCAATACACTCTTTCTCATTATTCCTGCGTCCAGCAGGCGATTAACTACAGATCAGGCAGCAATTCCACACATTTCCCAGCCGCGCGCAATTGTCTGGCTTCCAGTAACTTCTCTTTAAAGTCTTCGCAGGTATAATGCAGCTTCAAGCAGCTTTCTATCCCTGCAATAACGGCTCCCTGCCTGTTCATCGCCGCCAGAAGGTCATCTACCACGATCATGCAGCCGATTGCCGGTGCGTCTTTGCCGAACTGGCGCAGCAGATTGTCATAGCGTCCGCCCTTTACGATGGCATCTCCCACACCATAAGTATATCCTTTGAAAATAATGCCTGTATAGTAATTATACTTACTTAACATACCCAGGTCAAAGGAAACATATTTCTCGACTCCGTATTCACACAGTACCTGATAAACCTTCTCAAGACGCTCGACTGCATTTCGGGAGCGCTTGTTGGAAGCCGTATTCTTGGCTTCCTGGAGAATGGCAGCGGTTCCGAACAGCTCGCTTATTTTTAACAGCAGTTCCTTATCCTTTCTGCGGACATGAATTCCCTCAAGCAATTCTTCCGCGCCGAAGTAATTCTTGCCTGATATCAGCTCCCGCAGCTCCAGTTCTGTTTCTTCATCCAATCCTGCTTCCGCGCAGATTCCCTTAAAGTACTCCAGATTGCCGATGCTGATCTGAAAATCAGACAGTCCGGCATGATACAGAGCCTCAATCGTCATGGCGATCATTTCGGCATCCGCCTGTACAGAGGCATCTCCGATCAACTCCGCTCCCGTCTGAGTCACCTCCTTCAGCTTGCCCTGCAGACTGGAGGTGTTTGTGAAAGTATTTCCTCTGTAACAGAAACGGATCGGCACATTTTCATCCATGAAATATTTCGCTGCGCATCTGGCAATGGAGGGGGTAAAATCAGGCCGCAGAACCAGTGTGTTCCCTTCCTTGTCAAAGAATTTGTATAATTCCTTGGAGGGTGTGGTTCCCACCTCTCTGGAAAAAACATCAAAAAACTCAAAGGTTGGCGTCTGAATATCCTGATAACCGTAGCTTTTAATCTTCTCCAGCAGAAGATTTTCCACAATATTTTTTGCCGCCTTTTCATTTCCGTAAATATCTCTTACACCTTCCGGTGTATGTACCAGTCTTTTACTCATCGTTCTTCACCTGCCCGCGTATTAAATTGTTTCCTGTGGAATCATAATGAATATATAGCAAACGAAATTTCCAATGCCGTTTACTATAGAAATAGTCAGGTAAATGCTTTATCACTTTAAAACGTCAGTGTGATAATTTGATAAACCATCAGCCTTATCTACTATAGAATAGTTCTCGCTGTTTGTCAATGTTGTATGCATAACATTCACATCAGCCTGTAACAATTCAGCCTTCAGCTTCTCCGAACTGTTATAGCCTGCCCAGATATCTGGACAGGCTGATATGATACGTACTCTTACCGGTTGTGCAGCAATGAGAAAACAACACTTATAAGACAGTTACCCAATCATTTCCCGAATATCGTGTTCTTCCGGCATTACACGAAGGGCACCTTTTCTGGTGGTGATCAGGGATGCCGCTGCGTTGGCGAAGGTTAACATTTCATCCAACTGCTCTTCCTTAAGATTCTCCAATCCGTCCTGCAATACTTTATGTAATACACAGGCCATAAATGTATCACCCGCACCTGTGGTCTCTATTGTATTCGGCTGGACAAATGCCGATTTCTCCACCATACTGTCTTTATAGTATGCCCTGCTCCCTTCCTTGCCCATAGAAACCAGGATAAGCGGAATATCATACTTTTCTTTCAGCTCCGCCACGCCCTTGCTATAATCTTCCTCGCCGGTCAGCCATACGATCTCATTGTCGGAAATCTTAAGAATATCGCACATACCAAGTCCGTATTCCACTTGCTTTCTTGCCAGATCCATAGAGGACCACAGCGGTTCCCTGATATTGGGATCAAAGGAGATTAAAGCCCCTTGCTCTTTTGCATACTCCACAGCAAATTTGGTGGCTTCCCGCACTTCGTCATGGGTCATGGAAAGCGTACCGAAATGAAACAGCTTCGTCTGTTCCAGCAAATCCAAATGGATATCCTCTTTCTTAAGCTGCATGTCTGCACCGGGATTTCTGTAAAAAGAGAAATCTCTGTCTCCGTCCTCCTTCGTCTCCACGAACGCAAGCGTTGTCCTGCATTCGGCGTCCACACAGAGATTGGACGTATCGATACCGACTTCTTCAAGAACCGATTTCAGTTTCCTGCCGAACAGATCCTCTCCTACCTTACCGATAAAGCCAGTCTTGTAACCAAGCTTAGTCAGCATGGCAAGCACATTACAGGGCGCCCCGCCCGGATTCGCCTCAAAAAGCGTATTCCCCTGTCCCGACACGCCGTTGTCCGTCATATCAATCAGCAATTCTCCCAATGCGATCACATCAAATTTCTTCATAGCTCCTTCCGCTCCTTTCCCTGCAGCATGTCAGTCCGGCCCGCAGTATCGCCGTTTAAGCCGTAATGCCGCCCAATTTTCTTTGCTCACATGTACAAATCCCATTTTACCACATCCATCGTCACCTGACCATCTGCAAAAAAGGAAATGCCATCCACAGAAGGATCTGTGTAGAGGGTTGCCGACAATGCATACTCCCCGTCATTTACGAAAACTTCTGCGCTGAAATAATCCAGAATGATCCTGACCTTAAGATTCCCTTTCCTGCTCCTCGCGTTATTTACAAGACAGCGGCGCTGATGAATGATCGCCCGTCTGGAGCCGGAGTGTTTTCTGTCAATCTTGATAACGGACTCGTAAGGCCTGAAACTTACAGAGGTCTGATATATGTCATTCTGTGCGAAACGCACTGCGAATTTACGGTATATGTTTTCCGCATTCTCCGGACGGATTGACAATTCCATGTCGATCTTCCGCCCTTTTATCCCGTCCAGTCTGATAACATCCGTAAAGGTCACGTTTTCATATCGTACTTCCTCTCCGCGTAGAGTTTCCAGTTCTCTGAGCGGCTTCTGGAAGAGGCGTCCGTTCCTGACCGACAGTTCTCTCGGCAGGCTCATCTGCCCGAACCAAGGACGTTCCGGTGCATGCAGATTACAGGTATCCCAGTTCTGCATCCATCCGATCATAATTCTGCGCCCGTCAGGGGAAGTAACTGTCTGCGGTGCATAGAAATCAATTCCGTAATCGATGGATTGATCCTGCTCTTCCCGAAAAGTTTCGGTCTTCTCGTCATAAGTGCCGATCAGGCAGAGGGTTCCGTTTCCGTTATGATATTCGAATCCCTGGGGCATCATATCCTGCGGACTGGTGAGCAGCACATGCTTGCCGTCCAGCTGGAAGAAATCAGGGCATTCCCACATCATACCAAAGCGTCCGTTATTGGATACCAGAATTTTCTCGAACTTCCATTCGAATCCGTCCGGGCTGCTGTAAAGAAGAATCTGTCCGTCATGTTCAGCAGTACAGTTGCCTGCCACACAGCGATAAGTGCCGTCCTGCGTTCTCCATAACTTAGGATCCCTAAAATCGAATCTGCTGCCGCTTTCGGGAAGATGTTTTTCATCCAGAACAGGATTCCCTGCATACTTTTCGTAATCCACGCCGTCTCCCACGGCGATACATTGTGTCTGTACTTCTCTGCTGCTTCCGTCCGGCTGTGTCTCCTTTGCAACGCCTGTATACATCAGCATATGCCTTCCGTCCGGCAGTACGGCCGCGCTGCCGGAAAAACAGCCGTCTCTGTCATACTCTTTATCCGGCGCCAAGGCCACCGGAAGCTGCTCCCAGTGCAGAAGATCCTTACTTACCGCATGCCCCCAGTGCATCGGTCCCCAATAAGGACTGAACGGATGATACTGGTAGAACATGTGATATTCCCCTTTATAATAAGAGAAACCGTTGGGATCGTTCATCCAGCCGACGCGGGCGGAAAGATGAAACGCCGGCCTTGGTTCTGCTGCGATCTTTCGTTCTTTCTCCTCTTCATATCTTCTCGCATCCCTCAAAATCTGGCTTGTCATAACATAAAATCTCCTTCTTAATGAAATATTATTACGTTTTTGATTTCTGGCCCATTCTTCCGGCAGCTTCTGTCTTCAGAAGTTTATCCATTCCGCACTTGTCCTGCAGATGCCTGATATAATTATCCCACTCCTCATCCGTCGGGCCGCCGTTCTTAAGCCATAAGCCTTCCTGTTCCGATACGGCACTCTCGAAATCCGCCTTATACCAGTCGATATCGTCCAGCTCCCTGCTGGTAAACACACAGTCTACCGGATAAGTAGCCGCGCTGTCCACATAGGGCATCCAGAAATCATACAAATCCGTCAGACGCTCAATGGCCCGGTCCTCCATCATAAAGGTGGTTTTATAATAATCACTGAGAATCAGCTTCGGACCTGCCACCTCACACTCTCCTTTCAGTTCCCCGGATCCTTTACCGTACTTCTCCCGGCTCTCTTCATCAGAGATACTCAGCCATACGCCTTCTTCATCCTGTCCGGTAAAATAAACACCGATGGGACCGTACTGCAGCTGCATAACAATCTCCGGATCATACCATTTGTCGAAGAACTTCAACAGATTGGCAGGACTCTTGCACGCCTTCGTGATATTCAGATTTCCGCTGCCCACTCCACCGCCGGTGCGCACTGTCACGTTGTGGGTTCCGTCTGGGCCGTCAAGAACCGGCAGGAACACATAGTCATCCGCGTAATCTCCCATTACTTCTTCAATATACCACCAGGTTGCGACTCCCACATACCCCTGGGAACATTTCGAGATCAGCTGTGAGTCAGACTGGCTGAACATCTCCGTATCCATCAGCCCTTCCGCATACCAGTCATGGAAATAAGTAACCGCTTCACGGTACTCGTCCGATACGCACACGAACTCGACGGTGCCGTCATCGCGAAGAACAAGGTCGTTGCAGACGTCATTGGGCCAGTTGGTGAAGCCGAACCCTGCGTAGAAGATATTCTGTCCCCAGCACCACTGGTCGAACCCGGTACTCATAGGGATCGTGCTTCCGGCCGCGTTTCCGTAATACTTCGCGCTCATATCATTATCCTTGAAAGCCTTCAGTGCCGTATGCAGTTCGTCCAGAGTTGTAGGTATGGGAAGAGCCAGGTCATCCAGCCATGCCTTATTGATCATGGAAAACTGCGGAATGGAATAGATGCTGTAATCTTCTGCCGCACCGATACCGGCGGTTCCCATGCGCTCGCCTGACGGAAGACCATAGATATAACCGTCATCCATAGTAATCGCACTGCGGATATCCGGATTCTCTTTAAGGATCTTACTTAAGTTCGGCATATATTCTTCCGTCAGATACGGAGTCAAATCGATGAAAGTTCCGTCATCTCCATAACGGGATATATCATAGTTGCTGAAACCCACACCAAGAAATGCATCCGGGAGTTCATCGCCTGCGATCCGGATATTGACTTGTTCCGCCAGCGACTCGCTCATGGTTGTCCAGTCAATATGGATTCCCTCGTCCTCCTGAAGACCATTCAAGACTACATTATCAGTATAGCCGGGACTCAGTGCACTCTGTGCGCCCATGATCGCAAACTCTGTCTGGGCCGTGTCCGGATTCGCAACCCCTTTCTCATGGACACCGTAATCCTTGCCGCCGCATGCTGTTGCCGATAATGCAAAGCACGAAACGAAAGTGCAGCATAGAAGCCTGCCTGATATCACTCTCTTTCCGGTCCGGGAATTTATATCCGCAGATACAGTGTCCCGGAAGAATGAATTTTGTTTTCTGAATTTTATCATAACACAAACCGCCTTTCTGTTCAAATTAACCTTTTACCGCACCGGCCATAAAACCTTTTTCAAAATATTTCTGTACAAACGGGTAGACAACCAGCATCGGAACTGCCGCGATTATAATGGATGAAAACTTGATCATCTCCGTCATCTTGTTCAGCTCCGCAAAGCCTCCGGAGATGGTGCTGGCCTGACTGGCGCTTGCGGAACTCTTGATCAATATGTTCCTGAGTACCAGCGGAAGCGGCGCTTTACTCGGTGAAGGCAGGTAAATCAGGGAAGTGAACCAGTCATTCCAGTAAGCCACCATGCTGAATACGACCATGACCGCCATAATGGAGCGGCTCAGCGGCACCACGATCTGGATAAAAGTTGTCCACTTGGACGCGCCGTCTATCTGGGCGGCCTCTGTCATTTCCTTCGGAATACTGTTCTCAAAGAAGTTTCTTACAATGATCATGTTGCCTACCGCAACACCGCCGGGCAGAAACAATGCCCACATGTTGTTGATCAAACCCGTATTCTTAACAATCAGGTATGTAGGAACCATACCGCCGCCGAAATACATGGTAATAATGAAAAAGATACTTAAAAATTTCCGGCCGGGCAGGTCTTTCACACTGAGCGGATAAGCCGTCAGATACAGCACTACCACGGAAAAGACCGTACCGATAATCGTGTACTTGAAGCTGTTCAGCAGACCCGTCAATATCTGCGGCTCGGCAAACACGGCTTTATATCCGTCCATCGTAAACTGACTGGGCAGAAGGAACGTCTTGCCGGCATACACGTCATAGGGATCAGAGACAGATGCAACCAGTACATAGTATAACGGATATGCGACAATAAACAAAACGACCGCACAGACCACCACCAGGATAATATCACTTGTTCTCTCGGAAAGTCCTGACAGCTTTCCTGTTTTTCTATCAGCTCTCATACCGCACCTCCTATATAAAGCTTGTTTCATCGGATATTTTACCGGCCAGTTTATTGACCACAATCAACAGAATGATGTTGATCACCGTATTAAAAAGTCCTACTGCCGTAGAGTAACTGTACTTGGCATTCTCAATACCTTGCTGGTAAACATATACCGAAATTACATCACTGATAGCCTTGTTCAGGTCTGTCTGTAAGAGCCAGACTTTCTCAAAACCCACATTCATCAGACTTCCCGCACTCATGATCAGGTTCAGAACCATAATAGAGGTCAGCCCCGGTATATCAATATGACGGATTCTCTGGAACAAAGACGCGCCGTCTACCTTGGCAGCCTCATAAAGAGAGGTATCAATATTTGCCAGAGTGGCCATATAAATAATGATGCCCCAGCCTGCGTCCTGTCAGATTCTCGACGCGATATAGATCGTCCTGAACGCCGCTGACTCTGTCAGGAAATCTATGGAGGTTCCGGCAATCAGGTTGATCAATCCGCCGGAAGGACTAAGGAAGATACGGATCATACCGCAGATAACCATAGTGGAAATAAAATGCGGTGCGTAGAGTACGGTCTGCGTAATCCGCTTAAAGCGGTGAAACCGCATCTGATTCAGCATCAGCGCCAAAATAATGGGAATCGGGAAACTCCACAACAGGCTGAAAAGACTGAGCAGGACCGTGTTTCTGATCATACGCCAGAAGGTCGGCGCGCTGAAGAATCGCAGGAACCACTCGAATCCAACCCATTCACTTCCTGTAAAACCCCGGCTGGCCTTGTAATCCCTGAAGGCAATCTGAATGCCGTACATAGGTATGTATTTATACACAATGGTCAATACTATCGGAACCGCCAGCATGGCATATAACTGCCAGTTATCCATAATTCTTTTACCCAATGGTCTTTGTGTCATTACCGCGCCTGCGCCGGTCGACTTATTCTTACTCATTATCATTCTCCATTTGAACAGCCACTTTTGCAATGTACAATGTAACATATCTTTATTACTCAGGTAGTACTTTTGTTTCATGAAACGTTATTTGAAATAATAAATATAAAATCAATATAAATTTTTGATTTTATATTTATTATTTATAGTTTTTGTACATTTTAACAAAAGTGTTTATCTAAATTTGTTAAAAATACACTAGTAATTTTCACGAAACGTTTCATACTGTGACATTTCGGCCGTATTTACAAATGCCTATTGCTATACTATAATGAAAGCTATATAACAGCAGAGTTTTGAACAGCTGCTTGAAAGGTTTCACAGAAAGGTTCACTACAAAATGATGAAAAAAGCAAATTCTGCCCCTACTATGAAAGATGTGGCCAGAGAAGCCGGTGTTGCTCTCGGCACAGTATCGAAAGTCGTGAACGGACTTCCTGTAGGCGATCCCTATAAAGTCCGCGTCGAAGAAGCAATCAGGAAATTGAACTATCAGGTAAACAGTTATGCCCAGGGCCTGAAAGCAAGCACAACGCATACCGTGGCGCTGCTGATTCCCAATACCTATATCCCTTTCTATGCGTCCCTGGTTTATCACATCAATATCGTGCTTCTGAAGCGGAAGTATCGTATGCTGCTCTGCTCTACCGATTACGACCCGGGACTGGAGCAGGAATATATAGAAATGGCCCAGCAGAATAAAGTAGATGGAATTATCGGGTTGACTTACAATCCTAATTTGATAATTGATGAACATACCCCCTTTATCGCTATAGACCGATCAATGGGACCGAAAATTCCCTGTGTGACCAGCGATAACTTTGCCGGCGGCCAGATGGCTGCTGAAAAGCTGGCGGATTTAGGGTGCAGAAGAGCCGCTTTCCTACGGATCGGTTCCTCCCTGAGCAATGAACCCAACAAGAGAAAAGCCGGTTTTGAGAACGGCTGCCTTTCCCGCGGCCTCGAATATGAAATGAAGATTCTGAATGACGGGGAACCCTATGAAGAATTCGAGAAGTTCCTGAAATCACATATGGAAAACGGGAAATTGACTTTTGACGGTATCTTCTGTGTGACCGATACGCTCGCGCATTTGATTGGAAGGACACTAAGGGATCTGAATCAGAAGGTACCCGAAAATGTGCAGGTTATAGGTTTTGACGGTACACGCTGTTTCGGTGACCTGGAATATATGTGTTCCACGATCGTCCAGCCGGTACCGGAGATCGCCGAAATGTGCGTCGATCTCCTTCTCCAGGATAACAGACTAAGCAAACCGCAGTTGGTCTGTCTGCCTGTCACGTATGCGTATGGCGGTACCACGAAAGCATAGGGTAATTGATCTTTTGCTATTCGCGGCCTGGCCGCACATAGTAACATTAATCTTTCGGATAAACAGTAACAGTCCAGCCCAGGACTTTGCATTTACTGCAAACTTGCCCAATAGAGAATCATATATAATGACAAAATAAAAATAATATGTTAAACTTTTGTGGACAACATTTTTCTTTTTGAGCGCAATCATATAGAATATTTTCTACAAAAATAAGGAACATATTATCATGAGCGAATATCAGACAGGCCCCAACATTATCGAATATTTGTTAACATTGCTTGATATTTCCGATAAAGTTGATGCGAATCCGAACTTTCTTGCAGCAATCGACACGCTTCGGACAACTCCGACAGGGAAAGTGCTTCCGGATATGCCAGATGAGTATAATCTCCATACGCCGAATGGCATCATCAGATTTATGGATCAGATGCCAGGGGGCTTTTTCATTTATCATGCGGACCATGAGGAGCATATCATCTATGTGAACCAGGCTCTTCTTAGGATCTTTCGTTGCGATACTATAGAGGAATTTCAGGAATTGACGGGCAATTCCTTCAAGGGAATGGTTCATCCTGATGACCTGAATGCTGTAGAGGAAAGCATCAAAAAGCAGATCAAACAAAGCAAATATGACCTTGACTATGTCGAATACAGAATCGTCTGCAAAGACGGCAAGACCCGCTGGATCGAGGATTATGGGCATTTCGTACACAGTGATTCAATAGGGGATATCTTCTACGTGTTTATCAGCGATGCAACCGAGAAAAGGCAGCAGATGCTGAAGGAGCAGCATTCCCTGATTCAGAGCGTGAACGCTGAAAATGAAATGAAGATACAGTCTCTGATTGAATCCTACGATGCTGAGAGGCAATCTATTTATCAGGAGCATCTTCGACGTCTTGAGGTAATAGAGGGCTTAAGTGTAAACTACGAATCTATCTTATACATTAATCTTGAAACGGATGAAATACTCCCCTACCGCTTGAATGAGCGGACGGAGCGTTTGTTTCAAAGTGCCTCGCAGTTGCGGCGCTTTAGCTGGTTTGCAGCTGATTATGTCCAGACATGGGTTCACCCGCAGGACCGGAAGCTGGTTGCCAAGGCCACGGCGCCTGAGTATATCCGGGAAAGGCTTTCCGAAAGCAAAACCTACTATTTGAATTATCGTGTTGTCAGTGACGAAGAGATTCAATTCCTTCAGCTGCGCGTTGTAAATGTGGGGAATGGCGATGACATTTCACAGATCGTTATCGGTTACCGCAGGGTTGATGATGAGATTCAGTACGAAATGAAGCGGCAGAAAGTCCTGGAAGAGGCTTTGAACCAGGCCAAAATGGCCAATAAGACCAAGGACACTTTTCTGTCCAATATGTCCCATGACATGCGCACTCCCTTAAATGCTATTTTCGGGTACACGGCGCTTGCCGGAAACCATCTCGATGACGCTTCTCTGGTAGAAAGCTACCTGGAAAAGATCAACGTGGCGGGCAGACAGCTGTTAGATATGATAGAACAGATTCTGGAGATTTCCTGGATGGAGACCAGAGAGAGCCAGCTTACAGAAACGGAATGCAATCTGGCTGAACTCATACAGGATGTGATAATGACGATACTGCCGCAGGCGGAAGATAAAAGCATCGCGATTGTAACGGATACCAAAGGATTACGGCATTGTGATATTTATTGTGACCAGGTGAAACTGAGCCAGATTTTCCTTAATCTGGTAAACAATGCCATAAAGTATACGGAAAACGCCGGCAGAATCGATATTATAGCCAACGAAAAAGAAAGGCTTCCGAATGGTTATATCACTTATCAGTTTATGGTGAAAGATACCGGTATCGGTATCGGTAAAGAGTTCCTGAAGCGCATATTTGAACCTTTTCAACGGGAAAGGAACACTACCTTCAGCGGTGTTTACGGTACCGGCCTGGGGCTTACGATCGTCAAGAATATTGTAGATATGATGAAAGGTACAATCACCGCTGACAGTACTCCCGGTCAGGGAAGTACGTTCACAATCACGCTTTCGCTTCGCACACAGAGCAATCCGTCAGTGGCTGCAGAAAGTGCCGACAGCGTACGCACATTGCCGGAGAATCGGAAAATACTGCTGGTGGATGACAATGAAATTAATCTGGAAATCGAAACCGAACTTTTAAAAGAACTGGGCTTCCGGGTGGAGACGGCTTCCGACGGAAGTATAGCCGTTGAAAAGGTGAGAACGTCTGCTCCTGGTGAATATGCGTTTGTCCTTATGGATATTCAAATGCCGGTCATGGACGGACGCAAGGCCGCAGAGGCGATCCGCAGGCTGGAGGATCCGGCGCTCGCCGGTATCCCGATCATCGCACTGTCTGCAAACGCCTTTGAAAGCGACAGGCGTCTCTCCACCGAAAGCGGGATGAACGCGCATCTGACCAAGCCGCTTGATATTCCGATTTTGTTGGAAACAATCGCCAGAATTGTTCCTGATGACAGGTAATCGGCTCAATGCAAAGCAATCAGGATGGCCGGATACAGTAAACAGCAAAGCCGGAGTACAGCAGTATGCCGTACTCCGGTTTATATCTGAGCCGAACTTGACCATCTGATTTACTGGATGGGCTCTATATCGTTGACGCTATCAGTTCCATCTTTCCTTCGAGCCTTACTTCCCCGTAACCCGCTGGCAGAATAAAATGATCTCCCTTACGGACAGGATGCCCGTTCAAGGTTCCGTCCCCTTCAATGACGCTCATGATCAGGAAAGGATATTCCTGATTGATTGCTGCAGAGTCTGAAACGTTGATTTTCCATACTTTAAAATATTGGCAGCTGCATAGGAGATTTGCAGTGTTATCCGGTAAAGAACCGGTCTTCACAACACTCTCTTCCACGTTTCTTGCCGGAACGGTAATTACATCGATACTCTTATCGATGTGCAGGGTTCTCGGCTTCCCGTCTACCGTTCTGTCATAATCGTAAACCCGATAGGTAATATCGCTGTTCTGCTGCGTTTCCAGAATCATAATTCCGCCTTTGATGGCATGTACGGTGCCCGGGTCAATATAAATAAAATCCCCTTTCCTGACCGGAATTTCCCGGATCAGCCCGTTCCACCGTCCGCTGTGGATCATGTCGGCGAGTTCTGCCTTGTCCTTCGCATTATGGCCGATCACCAGATGCGAATCCTCGTCGCAGTCAAGAATATACCAGCACTCTGTCTTTCCTAAAGAACCGTTCTCGTGCTCTTTCGCGTAGGCGTCATTGGGATGCACCTGAATACTCAAATCGGCTTTGGCGTCTATGAGCTTGATCAGCAGCGGAAATCTGTCCAGGCCGGTGTTCCCGAATAACGCAGGATGCTTTTCCCACAGTGCGGAAAGTGTCTCGCCCATATAGACACCCTCCCTGACGGTACAGTCTCCGTTCGGATGAGCGCTGACAGCCCAGCACTCGCCGGTATTATCACCCGGAATTTCGTAAGGCCATTCCCGGCCCAACCGGTCTCCGCCCCAAACCATCTGTTTAAAGACAGGATTTAAGAATATAATTTGCGAATTTGATTGTTCATTTACTGACTGCATAGCCATATCCCCCTTGTTGTATGATATCCGAATACAATGTATAGGAATGATTATACTATCTGCAGCCCGAAACAGCAAGCAAATTAATTCACTCTATTCTTTTGCTTCCGGAAGCCGCAGTCTGAGAAGGCGTTTGGCCAGCTGTCGGAAATTAAACGGAAGCAGTGGGTAGATATAGCTTTTATCCGACAAAGTTTTGTTGCAGACAATGGACAGAATGAATATCAGTACGGCGGCGATATAACCGTACAGGCCGAATAACGCTGTCAGAATCAGATTCAGGATCCGCATGAATTTCAGCGCGTATCCCAATTCATAGTTCTGCTGTGTATAGTTGGCGATTGCCACAAAGGCCATGTATAACATAACCTCCGAATTGAACCATCCGCTGTTGACCGAGAATTCCCCCAGCACCAGACCGGCCATCACGCTGAGCGGCGTACTGAGCATATTGGGCGTATTGACTGCCGCCAGTTTCAGCCCGTCAATGGCCAGTTCCAGGATCAGAAACTGTGCCAACAGGGGAATATTAGGTGTTTCCTGCAGCATAATGAACTGAAACGATTCGGGCACCCATTCGGGGCGGCTCATCAGCAGCAGAAAGGTCGGTGTCATGATATAAGTCAGTATGGAAATCAAAAATCTGGAAAGACGCAGATACGTTCCTGTAATAGGCGGGAAATAATAGTCATCCGCCTCTTCCACAATATCAAAGATAGAGGTCGGGATAATCATGGCTGAAGGGGAATTGTCCACCAGAATGACAATATCGCCTTCCAACACCTGCGCGGCTGCCACATCCGGCCGTTCCGTAAATTTAAACTTGGGGAAAGGGTTATACCACTTGTTCTGATACAGACATTCGGCAAGGCTCTCCTGATTCATGGTCAGAGCATCTACTTTAATGGCTTCGATCTTTTTCTTGACTTTATCGAGAAAAGCATGATCCACACGATTATCCATGTAACAAAGGACGATATCCGTCCGGGAACTCTTGCCGGCATTCAGCATTTCCATTCGAAGCTGCGTACTTCTGATACGCCGTCTGATCAACGCCGTGTTGAACACAACCGTCTCCACAAAACCGTCTTTGGATCCGCGCAGTGTCTTATCCTTGTCAGGCTCTTCCACTCCTCTTGCGGGATAGGTTCTGGAGTCGATCAGGATACATCTGTCATAGCCGTCAATAAAGAGTGCAAAGACACCTGACAGAATATTGTATAAAATATCCTCCCACTTGTCTTTCAGGTCCACTTCCACATAAGGCGTAGCTTTTTTCGCCATTTCGTAGGCGTTCTGCGGCATTTCCTCCGCTTTCAGATCGATGAAGTACTGCAGGATCTTCATCATCAGTTCGTCCTTACAGAATCCGTCGATGAAATAAATGCAGGCCTGCCTTCCGCCAACCTCTATGACACGGTAAACCACATCGAAGCTAGTGTCCGGCGACATTCTCTCTTTCATATATACCATTGTCTGCTGCAGGGACGTAGTCATTTTTGTATTTGATTCTTCTATTTTCTGCACGGTCAAAAACTCCTTCCAAGACATTACCATCGTTTCCGATAGTATACCTTAAAAGAAGTTTGATTATACATGCTAATCCATCGCTCTTGCTTTAATTGAATTTAACTGCCTGGTCAGCTTGCAAGAAGCCTTCTGATAGCTACTGCTTCCCTGTACTTCCAAGACCGCCTCTGTCTGCGTGATCCAGGTGGGTGACTTCCTCAAACAGGAGTTTCGGCTGATTTTCCATAATACGGAACTGACAGATTCTGTCATTGATATGGATCTTCGTATCCCGCAGGGCATATACCGGCATAAACCACTGGTCGTTGTCGCCGCAGTAGGAGCCGTCGATTACTCCCTGATGATTCGTCTGAATAATCCCGAAATTCTTAAAGGTAGAACTTCTTGGTACTACATGAGCCTCATAGCCCTTCGGAAGTTCCATGGCAACCCCCAGGGGAATCAGCCTGAATTCTCCCTTTTTCAGGCTGATATTCTCTGCGGCACGCAGATCGACCCAGTCGGACTTACCGTCTATATAAGTCAATTTGTCTATTTTGTCCGTAAAATATTTTATTTTAATCGTTTCCAATTTATTATCCTCTTCTATTGGCAGGTAAATCGCCGTCTGCCGTGTTAATCAATCGCAGCAATGTAAGACAGGGATTCCTGGATCTGCCTGCTTAAGGCTTTGCTGTACATCGATCACCCGCTGATTGGAGCTTCCACGCCAGCGCAGATTCGTATTCTTTAATTCCTGTACAAATTCTCCGTCCACAAGCACATCAATGTACTTCATGATTGGATAATGCAGGATGTTCTCCCAAAGATCCCCTGTATAGAGCCAAATTGTCTTCGCCGGATATTTTCGCCGGATTTCTTCCACCAATCCTCTTATGGTATGGCGATTGGCAGAATGCAGCGGATCACCGCCGGAAAAGGTGATTCCGGAAATATAATCCTTGTTCAGCTGATCATAAATTTCCTGTTTAGCCGCATCATCAAATAACACACCTCCGTCCGGATCCCAGGTGATCGGATTATGGCATTCCTTGCAGCAATGGGAACAGCCGGCAACCCAAAGCACCACACGCAGGCCATCACCGTTGAGCATATCGTCTTTGGTAATATTGTGATATCTCATTACATACTTTTCCTTTCTGCGATTTCGGCCATCTTCGCATCACTCAGCCTGGTGTCCCCATGTACGCGGGAATAAGCCAGATATCCGTTCATACGGTCAATCTTCGTCAGATTGCGGCTGCCGCATACCGGGCAGACGTCCATTTCCAGTTCCTGATGTCCGCAGTCATCGCAGTAAGCTAAAGACAGATTAACGCCCTCATAGAATCCCATATCCATGGCACGCCGAATCAGTGTCTTGATAGCGTCTATATTATAATCAATCGGATATTTTACATACTGAATCTTACCGCCGTTGGCCAGCTCCCAGAAACGATATTCCAGATCCTGCTTTTCAATAGGAGTAAGTTCTTCCGTCACGTGGCAATGGAAGCTGTTGGATACATATTCCCGATCGGAAACCCCTTCGATAATACCGTATTTGGCCCTGAACTGTTTTACCTGAAGCCCGCAAAGATTCTCTGCCGGCGTGCCGTAGATTGCGTACAGGTTTCCGTCAGCTTCTTTAAATTCCGTTATTTTATCATTAATATGCTCCAGCACTTCCAGTGCGAAAGCGCCGTCTTCCACCAACGACTTCCCATTATAAAGCTCCTGCAGTTCATTAAAGGCAGTGATACCGAAGCTGGCAGTGGCTGTCTTCAGAATCGGTTTAATCTTGTCATGCAGCTGCAGATGTCCGCCCAGGAAACCGCCCTCACAGTAAGCCAGAGGATTGGTGGATGCGCGCATTTCACCCAGATAGGCATAGGTCCTGATATGCAGCTGACGGATCAGATTCAGATAATAGTCCAACACCTCGTAGAAATCCTTACTCTCCTGGCGTGCTTTTGCCAGAATCATCGGCAGGTGCAGGGATACAACGCCGATATTGAATCTTCCTACAAAGACAGGCGTGTCCTCTTCGTCCGCCGGATGCATACCGCCTTTCTCATACCAGGGGGACAGGAAAGCCCGGCATCCCATGGGGGAGATAACTTTCCCATACTGCTTGTACATGCTGGCAATATAGCCTTTGCCTGTCAGGCTGAGCCAGTCGGGATACATCGTCTTGGCGGAGCACTCTACGCCGGCTTCGAATACGTCTTCCAGTTCTTTTCCGGGACCGTGCAGATTCTCATCATACAGGAATACAATCTTCGGGAACAGAACCGGTTTCTTACATTCCTTCTTACCCTGTCCCTTGCGGCGTACATTCAGCATGATGATAGTCGCCATCCTGGCGAATCTGCCGGTACCGATGCCTGCGGTCACGGTAATGAACGGGTAATCTCCGCGGCTGCTGGCTACCGTGTTGAATTTGTATTCCCATCCCTGGAAACCTTGTTCAAACTCCTTCTTAACGTCGGACAAGGACTCTTCTTTGGCTCTTTCCTCGCTGATGCCGAGTCTCAGATATTTTTCAATATTTCTTTTGTAGGATTTCTCCGCGTAGGGTTCCAGGATCTTATCTACCTCAGGGACCGTAAAACCGCCATACTGCTGGCTTGCGGCACTTAACACAATATCGCCTATCACATCGAATGCCACGTCCAGAGTCTTGGGTTCATTGTACCAGATATTACCCATCTCAAAGCCGCCGCTTAAGACTTCTGCCACATTGAATAGACAGCAATTCATGGTATCCCGTCTGGCGGACATATCATGCACATACAGATAACCGTCACGGCATGCCTGTATTTCTTCTGTTGTCATAAAAAACTTCTGGTACAGTTCCTTATTAAACTGGTTGAAGATCAGACTTCTCTTCGTAGAGACAAGCGCACTGTCCGTATTAGCGTTCTCCTTATCTCCTATGTACATAATGGACTGGCTCTTCTTATAGACATCATCCATCATGCGTACAAAATCCTGTTTATAATTGCGGTAATCCCGATAGCTCTTGGCAACAATGGGCTTTACGTCCTCCAATGCACTCTCCACAATATTGTGCATGATTTGAATCGGAATCCGTTCTTCGTCAAGGTCATTGACTTTATCGATTACAGTCTGACATATATGACGTTTTTCTTCATTCGTGAATTTGGTGAGTGCACGATAGGCACTCTTTCCTACGGCATCAATGACCTTCTGGACATTAAAATCCTCCAGACTGCCATCCTTCTTAATCACTTTTACGATCTTATCCGGCTTATATTCCATATCAAAATTCTCTTCGTCCATAGTATCTGATCCAAATTTACTGTTCATTTATGCTCCTCCATGGTGTTGTCATCTTTTCCGGTTATATACAAAATATAGATGCGGTTAACATAATAGTGCCATATTTTGTGGTGTAGATTCAGTATAGAGTAATCCCCATTCTATGTCAATGACCCTTCCAATAGAAAAAACACTAAAAAGGGACATGCCTTTTTGTGACATATCCCAAAAAAATATATTCCAAAAAATTTCTATTGACAATCAGATTTTACCTTGATTCTATAATATGCCCGACTGTGCGATAGCTTCCACCGCTTCCCGAATTGTATCTGTCGGCAGTGTCAGCGCGAACCGGACATATCCCTTGCCCAGAGATCCGAAACTGCTTCCCGGCGTGCACAGGACACCGCTCTTTGCCACCAGTTCCATGACAAAATCCACATCGTCCGTATAGGCTTCCGGAATTTTCGCCCAGGCAAACATGGTTCCCTCGCTGTCTTCAATCTTCCATCCAAGGTTCCGCAGACCGCCGCAGAGGGCATCTCTTCTTCGCTGGTATTCCGCACACTGGTCTTTGACCATCTGGTCTGATCCTGTGAGTGCCGCCACAGCGCCGTATTGTACCGGCAGATAGGTTCCGTAATCAATCTGGGAGCGAAGCTTCTTAAAATAGGCTACCACAGCTCTGTTACCTGTCAGAAAGCTGACTCTTGCGCCGGTGTAGTTGTAAGATTTGGACAGAGAGTAAAATTCCACTGCTGTCTCTTTGGCTCCGGGAATCCGCAGGATTGACTTCCCTGTCCTGCCGTCATAAATGATATCCGAATAAGCATTATCATGAATGACCAGAATCTCATGCTCTACTGCCCAGGGAATCAGTTTCTCATAGAAATCATCCGGCGCCGCTTTACATACCGGATTCAGCGGATAGGAAACCAGCATACATTTGGTCCGTTTAAGCAGTGCCTCATCCATACTATCCAGATCCGGCAAGTAGTGATTCTCCTCAGTCAGGTCGTAAGTAACTACCTCGGCTCCTGCGAGGAAGGGGCCGATCCCAAAAATGGGGTATCCGGGATTGGGCACCAGAACCACATCCCCCGGATTACAGATAGACAGGCAGATATGCGCGATCCCTTCCTGTGAACCGTATACGGACATGATTTCGTCCTTTTCCAGCGATACGCCGTATCTCTTCTCATACCGAAGCTGTACCGCTTCGGTCAATTCCGGAATATCAACCAGTGCATATTTGTAATTCTCCGGTTTCTTTGCCGCCTCAACCACCGCTCTGACAACATGCTCCGCCGGCGGAAAATCGGGTGTACCCACTGATAGATTATAAATCTTCCGGCCTTGTCTTACCGCCTCATCCTTCTTTTCATTCAGTACCTGAAAGATCCCCTCCTCAAAATTTTTCATACGATCTGCTAATTGGATACTCATGTCTTTCTCCTCGTCTATGTCGTTTACTATATTATCAGCATTTACAGCATTTGGCTGGCCTGAGCCTGTCAATACTGCGCAAGCGCCCGCTCCAGATAGGAACGGTATGCCTCAACAACCTCCTCCGGTGCAGTGATCTTCGCTCCTGGGCCGAGCCCTGTCAGCCAGCCATAGAATTGTCCGCTTAGCGCCACCTGTACCCTGACGGAGAAATGCTCCTGTCCCCGCTTCCTGACCGGCACCTCCTTGCCGAAACGGTCTATGACAACACCGATAAAACGGTTTTCGAATTCCAGCGTGACGATCTCTTCCCGTCCGCCGAACATACCGAAGGTCTTGTTCGCGTAAGCGGCTATATCGAAACGTTCAAACAACGCGGCTCCGCGTCGGCCGACACCTGCCAGCACACGAATCTGGCCCATCTTATCCACCCGAAAATGTTTGATCACATCCCCCTCATTGTCGTGACCGATCAGATAGTAATTCTCATCCTTGCAGGTAAGCGCCCAGGGGCTGATCTGATAAAGCTTTCCGTCCTTACGGGGCACCAGTTCTTTCTCCAGATTCCATTCCAGATATTGAAAGGAAATCTGTTCGTTCTTCTGAATGGCCCGGTGTATATCGTCTACTATGTAATAGATACTTTCATTGGCAGCCTTAATCCGGTTTGCTACATACACCTGACGTTGTAACTGCCCTGCCTGCGCTTTGGACGCAAGCTTCTCAATCTTACCGATCAGTTCTCTGGATTTCTTTAATGTAAGAAACCTGGAGGCTTGTACGGTCTCAACCAGAAGTTTTAATTCTGCCAGTCCGAATTCCCGGTTGGCCAGATAATATCCGCCGCCGGTTTTTGCCTTGATCAATACAATATCGTATCCGAACTCGATCAGCTGTGCAATATCATCATAGATGCTCTTGCGTTCCGCGTGGATTCCGTATTCCGCCAGAGCGGCAATAAGCGCCTGGGAGCCCATGCAATGCTCCTCATCAGACTGCTCCGTCAGAATCTTCAGAAGATATAATAATTTTAATTTCTGTTGACTGTTTCCGGCCATTCTTTACTCCCTGTGCCTAATTGTGTGACAAGATCATCAGAAGTTCATCCAGCTGCCTTATTTCATAATCGATCCGTACGTCGATATCTTTCCTTTTCCCTCCGGGATTAAACCAACATGCGGTGATTCCTGCATTATTGGCTCCCTTCATGTCGCTGGTCAGAGAATCGCCCACAAGGATACAGCGCTCTCTTGTGCCCTCCGGCAGTGCCGCAAAACAGGCATCGAAGAAGCCCTGCATTGGTTTCGGATATCCCATCAGTTCCGATACAAAAACACCGTCCATAATCTGATCCAGACCTGACAGTTTCATCTTATTGCTCTGGGTTGCATTTACCCCATTGGTTATTACATACTGACGATAACCTTCCTCACGAAGCCTCGTAACCAATTCTTTGGCGCCATCTATATAATAGTAGACACTGCCTAATTCCACCTGATAAGACGCTGCGATTGCTTCCGGTTCCACATGGCTGATGCCAAGCTGCGCAAGAAGCACTCTGAATCTGCCTACTTTCACTTCTTCTTTGCTGATCTCCCCGCGCTCCAGTCTGTTCCAGTGGTCTCTGTTAATGGCATCATACCGGGCCACGGTCCCGTTGTCAATATACAGATCATACTGCCGGAATACGGCTCTGATTGCATAATCCATGGAACGGTCAAAGTCAAGCAGCGTTTGATCCAGATCCCACAGGATGGTTGTATACTTTCTCATTTCCAACCTCCGCGAATCTTAACGGCTATGCCGGAAAGATTCCGATTTAATATTTGAAGGCACTCCTGCCTGCCGGGATATTTCCCGGAATACGGAAAAAGTCAGACCCGCCGGCCTGACTTTACAACATCTCAACCTTCCGTATATTGATGAACGTTAATCCGCCGTTATTGATTACCGGCTCCGTCTGCCTGTACACTCATTCCTGCCTCTGCCGCAATCTTGGCATCCTTATTCTTTCTCCATTTCACACCGATAATACATGCCACGATAACGACCGCAATGATAAGCACGAATACAAATAAATAAGATAAAAATGCATTTAAAAATAAAATTAAATTTCCCATTTGTTTTCCCCTTCCCTGCTTCTTCTGCTATAGATCAATATATATGATACCACCAATCAGAAGGTATCGTCAAGTAAGTCTGTGCCATCTGCCGCAGTTGTGGCTAATTTGTCACAACGCTCATTTTCCGGATGCCCATCATGTCCTTTTACCCACTGAAAAGTCACTTTATGGGGTTGTTTCGCACGCAGAAGCCGCTCCCACAGATCGATATTTTTGACCGGCTTATTCCCGGCAGTCTTCCAGTTCTTCCGCAGCCATCCGTCGATCCAGTGCTGGTTGAACGCATCCGTCAGATATTTGGAATCCGAGATCAGTGTGACCTCGCAAGGTCTGGTCAGCGCCTCTAAGCCTGCGATGGCAGCCATCAATTCCATACGGTTGTTGGTTGTCTTCTTATAGCCTGCCGAATATTCTCTCTCATGCAAGGTACCTTTCGGATCAATGTACTGTAATACGGCTCCGTAGCCGCCCGGTCCCTCCGGGTTGCCGCGTGCCGCGCCGTCAGTGTATATTGTTACTTTCATTCTGCCACCTGCCTTCTGTCAGAAACCGCTCTGCCATCCTCTCAGCGTCAACTATAATCTGCCCGTCATATCCCAGCACCTTAAGCAGTGCGATCGCATTGCGTGTGGTGGCAGGTCCCGGCATCAGTGTATAGGGGAAGCATACATCTTCCTCCTCGATTCTCTCCTCAAAATGATAATTATCATATTCTGTTTCCAGGAGTCTGGTCAGTTCCAAATCATGAGTTGCCGCGAAACAGATCACATGGCCTGCGGCAAGCATCCTCATGATCTGTGTGGAGGCGGCGATTCTTTCTACCGTATTGGTTCCCCGCAGCACCTCATCCACAAAGCAAAGTACACAGCAATGGTATTCCCCGGCCTTCTTCGTCTGATCCAGGATCCGCTTAATCGATTTGATTTCTACCATATAATAACTGTCCCCGTTTATCAGGTCATCCTTCAGGGACATGGAAGAATAAATGCGGAAAACCGGCGCCTCATAACGGCTGGCCGGACAGGTGTGTATTGTCTGTGCCATCACGGCATTCAGTGCCACAGCCCGCAGGAAGGTGGACTTGCCGGAGGCGTTGGAGCCTGTCAGCAGTACGCCTTTATCCGCGCTGATGGAATTTGTAACAGGATCATGCAGCAATGGATGATACAGGTCTTCTATCGCAATATGTCTGTTTGAATGATCCCCGAATTGGATTACAGGGACACAGTATGCTCCCCGCAGGCTCTCTCTGTAGGAACCTATGACGACTGCCGTCTCGATCTTCCCGATCAGTGTTACCATCTCGTCAATCGCCGCAAGGTGTCCACGTACGGCACGAAGCGCATTGTTAAACTGGATCAGATCCAGATAAAAGATCATTCGGATATAATCCAGCAGAATTCCGAGGGGATTTCCATTTCCCTTCTCAATATAGGAAATCAGATAGGCATTGCGGATAAATCCCTTCATTTTTTGATGACACGCCAACAGCCGTTCCTGCTCTCCGGCAATGCCGGCTATCTTTTTCTTTCCCAGTTGTTCGGCTGTGTCCAGCACTCTGTTAATATAGCGGAAGCTGGTGATGTAAGGTTCTATTTCCTTGTATTCCTTAAAGTATCCTATGATATTGTGGCACAGAACGATAAGCAGGGCTACAATGCCTATGGGAAGAGACAGAAACATAACTACAATACAGATTAGCATTGCAAGATCGCTCAGAATATAGCCGATATTATTACGCTCACCCAGGACATCCAGATTTTCTATATATTCATGGAGTGAATACCGCCCCATTCTTCCCAGATTATAAAGCGTCCCCTGTATGCTGCAGCGCTCTTCCTTATGTTCCATAAAGAAACCGATCAGGTTCTCCCACTTGTCGATTTCATGCTGATTGTAGAATGGCGTGCGCAGCCTGTAATACAGATATTCGTCTCCGGCAGCACTGCAGGAGACATTGATCTTCTGATAGATATCGTCCATATTCAGATCATTCCAGGTAATATCGTCAATCTGGCCTTCTTCGGGATGCCGGAGATAGTATTTCTGAATGTGCTCTATCTCTCCTGCTTTATACTTTCTCTCTGATAGGGTCCCGTAGCTTTGATATATCTTTTCCAGATTTTGTTTCCGGAAACTTCTGCTGTTTAAATACTCCTTACCCATGATCAGTACGATAAGGAACAGGACCATGCCCGCTAATACTAAAGATTCCATATTCTTTTTGCTTCCTCTTATCTGAGCCCGTCGATGATCTCATTTGCTTTTCTGTAGATTTCCTCCACATCATACATATCCGCGAACTTACCGTTCTCATACAGGATCCTTCCCTGGATCATGGTCATCTTCACGTTCTGCTTACTGCCGCTGTAGACCAGATTCTTGGGAATATTGTTGAGCGGCTGCATATTGGGCTGATGCAGATCTATCATAATGATATCTGCCGCTTTTCCTGCTGCAAGGACATCCGTATCCGGCAGATACAGTGCCCTGGAACCGTTAACTGTGGCCATTTTAAGGACTTCCCAGGCATCTACCGCAGAGGCATCCTTCTCCCGGAGTTTGGCAAGGCCTGTTACCAGAAACATCTCCCGGAACATGTCCAGACAATTATTGCTGGCAGGCCCGTCGGTGCCGATCGCCACATTGATTCCCCGTTTCAGGTACTCAGAGATCGGAGCAATGCCGCTGGCCAGTTTCGTGTTGGAACCGGGATTGGTCACCACATTCAGATTACGCCTGCGGAAAATTTCCATATCTTCCTCATCAAGATAGACGCAATGATATCCGCCGCCGCCGTAATCAAAGATACCTAGCGTATCAAAAAGTTTAGTCGGAGACATACCGTGACGTTCCAGGCAGCCGTCGGTCTCTGCCTTCGTTTCTGCCAGATGGGTATAAACCGGCGCCTTATATTTGTGCGCCAGCGCCGCTACTCGTTCCAGCAATTCCCTGGAGCAGGTGTACTCCGCATGAAATCCAATAAAATAGCTTAAGAGAGGATCGTCATGGTTCAATGTCTGATAACGCTGTTCCATCAGTTCCAGGGAACGCTCATACTCAGCGGGTGTCTGCCCGCTGGTTCCGCTCACCTGTACACAGCGCATTCCCATTTCCACGCAGGCTTTCGCGGTAGTTTCCGGTGTCAGATACATATCGAAGATTGCAGTTATGCCGCTGGTCAGATACTCTAAAACTGCCAGCTTTGTCAGATGATAAATCATCTCTCCGTCCATCTTCGCCTCAATGGGGAAAACCTGCTGAAACAGCCAGTCCTGCAGGGGCAGGTCATCTGCATAGGAACGCAGAAGTGTCATACCGGAATGGGTATGCGCATTTTTAAATCCGGGCATTAAGAGATTTCCCTCACAGTCTATTTCCCTGTCCCAGACAATACCGTTCTTGTCCAGGCCGTTACACAGCTGTGCCGTATCATTACCGTCACCTGCATACAGGATTTTCCCATCCTGCACCCAAAGCTCACCTTCTGTCAGCTTGTCCGTTGTCATTGTCAATATTCGTGCATTATAAAATCTGATATTCATTTTCCTGGTAACCTTTCTGTTTTGCTGCCGATTTTACCTTTCTATATCTTTTCCTATTTTGCAGACTTTCTTCTAATGGCCAGCTGCATGTTTCGAATGATAGCGGCAGAATAAGATCCTAAAACTTCATAATGGATTCCACAAGCAGTTTCTCAAATTTGGGAGCCACTGCATTAGCCGCCTCCTGTACCTCTTCATGAGTCAGCGGAGCGCTGTTCATGCCTGCCGCCAGATTGCTGACACAGGAAACGCCGCAGATCTTCATTCCCATGTGATTGGCCGCAATAGCTTCCACGACAGTACTCATGCCGACGGCACTGGCCCCCAGCTTATGAAGCAGCTGAATTTCCGCCGGAGATTCAAAGGAAGGTCCGGTCAGCTGTGCGTAGATACCTTCAAACAGTTCAATATCGTTGTCCTTCGCCGTACTCCGGATGATTGCCTGCAGATCCTCATCATAGACATGCGACATATCAGGGAATCTTGTGCCAAGTTCGTCAATATTAGCCCCGATCAGCGGATTCGGTGCGAAGATTGAAATATGATCCTGGATCAACATCAGACTTCCTGCATGGAAGGCAGGATTGATCCCGCCGGAAGCATTTGTCAGGAACAACACCCTGGCACCCATCATCTTCATCAGGCGAGTCGGAAGTACAACATCTGTAATAGGATAACCTTCATAATAGTGAACGCGCCCCTGCATCAATACGACAGGCACTTCGCCTATGTATCCGAAAATAAACTTGCCCGCATGTCCCGGAACCGTGGAGACAGGAAATCCTTCTATCTCACTGTAGGGAAGCTCCGCCTTCACATCCACTGTTTTAGCAAAATTACCCAGACCGGAGCCTAAGACTACCGCCACCCTGGGCTCAAAGGTTATTTTACTCTTATAGCATTCATAACATTTTAATAATTTCTCATAAATTGGATTCATCTTTACCGCCTTTCTCTGCCGTTGCATTTTCCATAAGTATAGCACATGGAAGAAGCGACATGCAACTGCATACCGCTTCTTTCATAGTTTGACTGATGTCAGACGTTACAGTTCACGGCCTAACCGTCCGCGAACTGTAACGCATCCAGCCCACGAAAAGTCGCCTTCGGCGAGGGGCTGGATGCCTGAAACCGTAGCTTTATCGGCCGGATGCCTTGCAGCAGGGTGCAAGGCACCGTGAATAGTAACTGTCAGACGGTTACTATTCACGGCTCAGTGTCATTAAGTTAAGTCTATACACAGCGTCTGATATGATAGGATTCTCCTTAGGACCGTTGGAAAGCGCCGGCACTTAGTGAGGTATTCCACACTGCCTAAATAATAATGCAGACCATACCTCCGTTACAGTCATTCACGATCTTCTGCATAGTTTCCTGCAGCTTCACCTGGCTTTCTTCGTTGATCATGGAAATTTTACCTGTTATACCGTCGTTTACCAGCTGTTCTACCGTCTTGCCGAAGATATTCGTCTCCCAGATTCCTTCTTCACTGGTCTCTGTATCCGATATAAACTGTATCAGATCCCGCGCCTGTTCTTCCGTGCCTACAATCGGGGAAATTTCAGTCTCTATACTGGCCTTGATCATGTGTATACTGGGGCTTTCCGCCTTGATCTTTACACCGAATTTATTTCCCTGCCGGATGATCTCCGGCTTTTCCAGCATGATTTCTTCACGGTCCGGCATAACGACACCGTATCCTTTATAACGAACGGACTCCAGGGCATGCAGAACCTTTACATACTCCCGTTTCATTTTTGCCATTTCCTTCAGCATGGCCAGCATCTGGTATTCACTTCCGACTGTCTCCCCTACCAGGTCACTGATCATCTCATAATAATAAGAATCGTCCACATTCAGCAGAATCCTTACGCTGCCGTCAGACATATTGATTCCATCCAGCTTACACTTCTTGATGTATTCGCTGGAAGGCATGAAACTGCTGGATGTGATATCCCGGATATTGCTCAGGCTGCTCATCAGATTTTTGATCTGTGCGATGATATCCTGTTTCATCTTATGGTCATAAGGCAGCATTTCCACCCACTTGGGCATATAAAATTCAATCATTGTGAGCGGGAACTCATAGAGAATATTTTCCATGATATGATTGATGTCTTCCCGTTTCAACTGTTCACAATTGACCGGCATTACGGTCACCTGGTACTTCTCGCTGATTTCATCTGCCAGCATCCTTGTCTCTTCCGCATAAGGCTTCGCCGAATTAAGCAGTACGATAAAGGGTTTGCCAAGGGTCTGCAGTTCTGTGATGGTGCGGGCTTCCGCCTCCAGAAAACTGTCTCTTCCCAGTTCTCCGAAGGAGCCGTCGCAGGTCACAACAATGCCGATGGTGGAATGATCCTTGATTACCTTGCGGGTACCGATCTCTGCTGCCTTCGTAAAAGGTATCTCTTCTGCGGACCACGGTGTTTTCACCATACGTTCCACATCCTCTTCCATATGTCCGGCAGCTCCCTCCACCATATAACCTACACAGTCGATCAGTCTGATATTCACATCGATATCCGTTCCCAGCCTGATATGCGCAGCCTCTTTGGGAATAAACTTGGGTTCCGTAGTAGTGACCGTCCTGCCGCCTGCGCTTTGGGGCATTTCATCCTGAGCCCGTTCCTTCTCATTCTCATCTTCCATGAACGGCAGTACCAGCAGATTCATAAAGCGCTTGATAAAAGTGGATTTACCCGTTCTGACCGGGCCTACTACGCCCAGGTAAATTTCTCCTCCCGTGCGGAGCTGTATATCTTTATACAGGTCATATGTATTATTCTGTAAAAAGTCCATAAAAAATCCTCCTGCATATACTTATAAATGTATATGCGGGAGGAGCTGCGTCTATTCTGTTCCTTCTTTGATTTGGTGAAAAATAATACAGTTAGGCTGATTCACTCTGACTTCCCTGCCGTTCATAACAAGAAGGCCGTTCTCCAGATCCACTGTAAAGAACGTCATTGTGCTGGACTCATGATTCAGGGATACCAAATGCCTGTTGTCCGGGAAGAGATTCGCATCCTTCGGATAGTCACCGCTGATCGGCAGGCACAACACCTTCGAAAGCATCCCCGTCTCCGGCTCTATCCGATATATAATCGCACTGTTATCACCGGCATTGGAACTCACAACATACTGAAAGTCCTCAGAAATATTCAATGCACTGGCTGCGGAGCCTCCGGCATGATAATCATTCAATGTGGAAATCGTCTGAATCTTATCGAATTCAGGATTGCCGTCCACTTCTTCATAAGTATAGACATCGATATAATTCTTCAACTCATGCACGATATACAAGTATCGGCCGTCTTTAGAAAACTTCAGGTGCCGGGGAGCCGACTCCTGTTCGCTCCTGACCATATCGATAGGGCGCAGCTTCCCGTTCTTATGGTCAAGCCTGTATACATTAACATGGTCAAGGCCCAGATCTGCGGCACACAGATAACGGTTGTCTCTTGTCATCTTGACACAATTCACGTGAGGCCTGAAATTCCGTTCCGCGATACTGCCCAGTCCCTTATGATAGATCTCGTCCGTGATATCTCCGATGCCGCCGTCTTCCCGAAGCCTGAGCACTGTGATCTTGCCGTCATGATAGCCGCCCACGAACAGGTACCTGTCTTCATAATCCGTAGACAGATAACATCCTCGCATACCGTTGATACTGCTGGCGTTAATGACCTCTAAGTCTCCGCCAGGCAGGATTCTGTATGCCTCTACGCCAAAATCCGTGATGGAATACAGATATTTCTTGTTATGTGAAATCGAAATATAAGAAGAGTTCGTGATCCTTACCTGATTCTTCTCTGTCAGCCGGCCGTTCTCCAGATCCACATCATAGATTTTGATGCCGTACTTATCCACATTGCCTACTGTATACGTTGAAACATACGCTACATATTTCTTCTGACTCATCTTCAAACCATGCCTTTCCTTATTTCTGTAAGACGTAATTAAACCTGTCTTGATTTTATCACAAATTTACTGCCATGTTAATCATTTTCATAAAAAATGATTTTATTTTTGCAAATCCCATTGACAGAACACTGCTTTTTTGTATAATGGGACTCAGCGCCTGTTTAGTTTTAGTAAACTTTATGTTTATTATCACTGAGTAACGGTGGAGTGTTTCTCAACCGCTCTGTCTGCTGCACTACCTATTACACATGGCAGACCCAGTCAACAGAAAATAAAAGTAACAAGGAAGCCGCCGGCTGAACTGCTACAATATAAATAGAAAGAGACTAATCACTATGGACAGTAATTCCACTCGAATGGAAATCGGAAGTAAAATCAGAGAACTGCGGAATCAGAAGGGATTGACACAGGAAGAGCTGGCAGACCGATGCGAGTTATCCAAAGGTTTTATCAGTCAGCTGGAAAATGACGTGACCTCTCCCTCCATCACCACACTGATCGATATTTTACAGTGCCTCGGCACAAACCTGAAAAATTTTTTCAATGATGCGGATGATGAACAGATTGTTTTCCATGACGAAGATTTTTTTGAGAAAACAGATGCCGAACTGCACAATAAGATAGAATGGATCATCCCAAATGCCCAGAAGAACATGATGGAACCCATTCGCGTCACCTTAGAGCCGGGTGGCTCCACTTATCCTGACCAGCCCCATGAAGGCGAGGAATTCGGCTATGTACTCTCCGGCACGGTCACCATTGTAATCGGAAACCGCAGTATGAAAGCCAAAAAGGGCGAAGCCTTTTATTATACACCCAACTCGGAACACTATATCAAGACAAACGGTAAAAGCGGCGCCGTATTTCTCTGGATCAGCACGCCGCCCAACTTTTAAACGCAGAAGTGAAAATATAATCTACGGAGGATAAGTCCATGTCCAAAGAATTGATCCATTTAAACAACATCTCCAAATCCTTTGACGGACAGATGGTGCTGGATGAACTCAATCTGACAATCCATGAGAATGAGTTTGTCACACTGCTCGGCCCCAGCGGATGCGGTAAGACCACTACCCTGCGTATTCTGGGAGGATTTGCCACACCGGATACCGGCAGCGTCATCTTCGACGGACAGGACATTACGAAACTTCCGCCGAACTTAAGGCCTCTGAACACTGTATTCCAGAAATACGCTCTGTTTACGCATATGAACATCGCAGAGAATATTGCCTTCGGATTAAAGATCAGAAAGAAATCCAAAGACTATATTGCGGATAAGATCCGGTATGCCCTGAAGCTGGTTAATCTTGAAGGGTATGAAAACCGCATGCCGGATTCTTTAAGCGGCGGTCAGCAACAGCGTATTGCCATCGCCAGGGCCATCGTCAACGAACCTAAGGTACTGCTCCTGGATGAACCCCTGGGCGCTCTGGATCTGAAGCTGCGCCAGGAAATGCAGTATGAGCTGATCCGCATGAAGAATGAACTGGGCATCACCTTCGTCTATGTCACCCACGATCAGGAGGAGGCGCTGACCATGTCCGACACGATCGTTGTCATGAACCAGGGCTATATTCAACAGATCGGTTCCCCGGAATCCATCTACAATGAACCGGAAAATGCATTTGTAGCCGATTTCATCGGGGACAGCAATATTATCTCTGCTACCATGATCGAGGATAAGCTGGTCAATATCTTAGGCACCCGTTTCACCTGTGTGGATACAGGATTCGGCCATAATAAGCCGGTAGACGTAGTTATTCGCCCGGAGGATGTGGAACTCACCGCCCCGAAAGAAGGGATTCTGCAGGGTGTGGTGTCTCATCTGATTTTCAAGGGCGTCCACTATGAAATGGAGGTTATGGCCGGAGGATTCGAATGGCTTGTGCACTCTACTGCCCTGCACCCGGTCGGGCAGGAAGTGGGGATCAGGATCGACCCCTACAATATCCAGATCATGAACAAACCGGAATCTGAAGACGAGGAGGCTGTAGCAATTGACATCTAATAAGAACAACTGGCTTTCTGCACCCTATACATTATGGTCAGCCGTTTTTATCATCATTCCGCTATGTATGATCTTTTATTACGGCCTGACGGATAAGACAGGAGCCTTCACTTTAGAAAATATCACAGCGATCGCGACGGCAGAACATGCCAAGGCACTGCGCCTTTCTATTCTGCTTTCCCTGATCAGCACGCTGCTCTGCTTCCTGCTGGCTTACCCGCTCGCTATGATTCTGACGAATATGAAGATAAGTCAGCACAGTTTTATCATATTGATCTTTATCCTGCCCATGTGGATGAACTTTCTGCTGCGGACACTCGCATGGCAGACATTACTGGAAAAAAGCGGCGTGATCAACAGTATTCTTACGTTCCTTCACCTGCCGAATATCAATATCATCAATACACCCTATGCGATCATTCTGGGTATGGTCTACAATTTCCTGCCCTTTATGGTACTGCCGCTGTATAATGCACTGTCCAAGATTGACGAGAACGTGATCAATGCTGCCAGAGATCTGGGCGCAGACAATATACATACTTTTTTCCGTATTATTCTGCCCCTCTCTGTTCCGGGTATTATCAGCGGTCTCTCCATGGTCTTTGTTCCGGCGCTGACCACTTTCGTCATCAGTTCCCTCCTGGGCGGCAGCAAGATTCTGCTGATCGGCAATGTCATCGACCAGGAATTTACGCAGGCTTCCAACTGGAACCTGGGAAGCGGCCTCTCCATTGTACTGATGATTTTTATTATACTGAATATGATCGCATCCGCGGTATTTGACAAAGACGGGGAGGGATCCATGTTATGAGAAATGCTGCAAAGAAAATCTATATCACATTGATTTTCCTTTTCCTGTATGCCCCGATCGGCACGCTGATGGTGCTGTCTTTTAACGCCAGCAGAACAAGAGCCAAATGGGGCGGCTTCACTTTCAAATGGTATGTGGAGCTATTTCAAAATGACGATATTCTGCGGGCTCTCGGCAACACACTGCTGATCGCGCTGGTTTCTTCCATAACCGCTGCGTTCATCGGAACCATAGCCTGCATTGCCATGAACGGAATGAAGAAACGGACCAGAACCATTATGATGGGCGTTACCAATATCCCTATGTTAAATGCGGATATCGTGACAGGAATCTCCCTGATGCTTCTTTTTATCAGTTTCGGGTTCCGGTTCGGGCTGGGTACAATTCTGTTGTCGCATATCACGTTTAACATACCGTATGTGATCTTAAGCGTTATGCCGCGTATGAAGCAATTGAATCCGAGTACTTATGAAGCGGCGCTGGATTTGGGAGCATCACCGGTAACGGCTTTTTTTAAGGTGGTGTTCCCGGATCTGCTTCCCGGCATCCTGTCCGGCTTCCTGATGGCGTTTACCATGTCGCTGGATGACTTTATCATTACCCATTTTACGAAGGGCGCCGGAGTGGACACGCTCTCGACCAAGATATATACGGAAGTCAGGAAGGGTATCAAGCCGGAAATGTACGCTCTGTCCACGATTATTTTCGCGACGGTACTGGTACTGCTCATTCTGGTCAATCTGTCACCTGAGAACAGGTCAGAAAAGATTTTCAAAGAAAATTAACGTTGATGCATCATGATATCTGCACCGAACTTTATATATAAGCATTAGTGTCCGGGAAGACATAGAGGTGCAAACATGTAATATTAAAAGGAGAAACTATGAAAATGATAAATAGAAAAATCGCCCTCCTGCTTGGCGGGACAATGTTATTATCTGCCGCAGGATTGACAGGATGCGGCTCCTCCGGCGGCGGAGAAAACGGACAGGTCATCGTATATAACTGGGGAGAATATATCGATCCGGACACCATCGACATGTTTGAGGAAGAGACAGGAATCAAAGTTGTGTATGATGAGTTTGAAACAAATGAAGTCATGTATCCGAAGGTGGAATCCGGAGCCGCTTCCTATGACGTGATATGTCCCTCCGATTATATGATCAGCAAGATGATCGAAAAGGATATGCTTGCCGAAATTAATTTTGACAATCTCCCGAATGCGAGAGATAACATCGGCGCACAGTACTATGAGCAATCCAGAGGATTTGATCCGGAGAATAAATATTCTGTCCCTTACTGCTGGGGTACCGTTGGCATCCTCTATAACAAGACTATGGTGGAGGAACCGATTACAAGCTGGGCACAGCTGTGGGATGAAAAATACGCCGACAATATCCTGATGCAGGATTCCGTAAGGGATGCCTTTATGGTGGCCGAGAAACTGAACGGTTTTTCCATGAACACCACAGATCCTGCGGAACTGGAAACCGTCAAAAATTCCCTGATTGAACAGAAACCTCTGGTACAGGCTTATGTCATTGATCAGGTACGCGACAAGATGATCGGCGGCGAGGCGGCAATCGGCGTAATATACTCCGGTGAGGCGATTTATACCCAGCGTGAGAATGCTGAT
Organism: Clostridia bacterium; assembly: GCA_910575245.1. GTDB lineage: Bacteria > Bacillota > Clostridia > Lachnospirales > Lachnospiraceae > UBA3282. The sequence continues at coordinate 133,683 of CAJTEN010000003.1, forward strand.
CTTGAATATGTCATCCCGGAAGAAGGGACTAACGTATGGATTGATTCCTGGGTTATCCTCAAGGATTCTCCCAACAGAGAGAATGCCGAGAAATTCATCGACTTTATGTGCAGAGGCGATATTGCAGTCAAAAACTTTGAGTATATTACCTACTCCACTCCCAACGATGCCGCCAGAGAGCTGATCGAGGATGAGGATATCCGCAATTCAGAAATCGCTTTCCCTGATCTGTCGGAGTATAACAATCTGGAAACGTTCATATATCTTGGTGAGGACGGGGATGCGCTGTATAATGAGCTATGGAAAGAAGTTAAGTCAAATTAAAGATTGTATCACTTATAGCTAACGACATTGGAAATTCCGTTTTCGGCTTTGCAGAAGCTACCGTATGGCTCCTGCAAGAGCCGGAATCAGAAATTTGTTATGTCGTTTTCTATAAGTCACAGACAGGTTCTTTGTTCTAATACGCCTGAAATGCGCTGTTAAGTGCATATGCAGTATCATTGTCTCCCATTACGAAGAAAATGACATTACCCCGACTTTCGATCAGCATGGTTTCCGCACTGACACAGATCCACTTGTTTAAGTCCGCATTATCTTTCAGCTGCTGCTTGACTGTGTCCACATTTCCCTCTTCCACCCTGAGTAATACCATTTGAAAAGCATTCGGTGAAATCATCGGAATGGAAGCGGCACCTTCCGTATAATCGATTTCATCTGTTCCTAGAAGAGATACCTCTATCTCTTCTGTCAACTCAAACGTCTCGAAATTAGACAGCCCTGACCTGAAATCTTCTGACAGTTCTGCACTCTCGTAGATCCCGTCTATTATATCGACCAGGTTTCCCTCCAGCTGAGCCTCTTCTTCCTTACCTGCCCCGCAGGCACAGCAAAGAAAGACGGCGGCAATAAGAACATATATAAATAACGTTTTCACTTTCATTCTGAATTCTCTGCTCCTTTCCAAAGCATACATAAATTTCTGTCTTCTGACAGTTCTCTAATCTTTCCTGTTTGTTGCCGTACCGCCTTTGGCGGTACAAACAATGTGTGGAAGAGCTTTTTCCTGTTATTCTGCCCAATTGGATATCAATTTATCAGCCGTTTCCTTCCGCTCTTCAAACTGCTGATAGAAATCCTCCTCTGTATCATAGGACTTTTGAAAGAACAGTTCAAGCATTTGAACATTAACCTTCTGCGTAAAATTGTCCGACTGCCTTTTTATAATCTGCTCCTGCACCTCTTTGCGCAGATCATGCCATGCGGCCAGGAATTTCTCATACTGCGAAAGAGCCGGTACCTCCAGCCATTTTTTGATCTTGATCTTCGTTCTGTTCTGTATCCGGCAGGCATCTTCCAGAAGGAAATAATGCAGCCCTTTCTCATCATAGCTTCTTCCCAAAGGGAACAGCCTGCACAATCCCGGCCTGTAAGGATGAATCCTGCACCGCCCTTCATGATTCAGGAACCCACAGGCGTCGGTTTCGGACTGCATTCTCAAAGCCGGAAGAATTATACCACTTTCCACACAGAGCTCTATCTTCTCCTGCATAAGGCCGGCAAAACTCTGTCCGGTGGCAATCTGAAGCTGAAAGATATCATAAGGATCCAACAGAATTGACTGTCCCATTCCCCTGCAGCAGGAACTGCATCCGCTACACTCGCCACATCCAAGCTTTGTCATATCATTGCTGCTCAGTAATATCATCTATCGTCTCATCTTTCCCACACAAATCATTCACAGAGCGGTTTCTTACCGCTATCCTAATTTCTCATGGAAGAATTCAGCAATCCGTTGCCATGTCTCTTTCTGGAAAAACTGTTTGTCGGCATGGTCCGCTCCTTCAATGGCAATCAGCTTCACATCACATCCCGCTTCCTCCAGCTTATCATGCAGAATCTCTCCCTGTATAAAGGGTACCGTGTGGTCATCCGTTCCATGCAGGATCATAAACGGCGGAGCATCCTTCGACACATATGTAACAGGACAGGCCTCCATCGCTTCCTCTTTGCAGAGCATAACATTTCTTCCAAGCATAAGGGATTCCGGTGAAGCCGCCGCATCTGCAGGAGATTCATAGGGAAAACCGGAAACATCTGTCGGCGGATACCATGGGCAGGCAGCCTGCACCTGGCTGGAATATTCCTGATACTCTCCTGTATCGTACGCAGGGTCATTCACCAGTGCGGCCATTGCCGTCAGATGCCCTCCGGCCGACTCACCCATCACACCAAACTGTTCCGGATTGATCCTGAAACGATCGCTGTGCGCGCGCAGGTACCGGATTGCGGATTTGATATCAACAAGCTGTGCAGGGAAGACCGCCTCATTGCTGGTTCGGTATTCCACACTTGCAACCACAAATCCACTGCGGGCCAGTCCCGCAAGATACGCCAGATGTGCGGATCTGTCCATTGTAACCCACGCACCGCCGCAGATCCATACAATACACGGATAGAGTCTCTCCTGATCCTCCGGATAAATAATATCCATTTTCAGGTCTTTTCTGGTGTGCCCGAACCAGGCGTCTACCTGTGCAAACGTTGTTCCTGTCACCACCGAGTACTGTGGCGCTTCCACTTGAATCTTTATTGTCTCTTTCATATTCTTCTCCCTTCTGTTATATTGATTACGTTGATCCTGTTTCCGTCGGCTATTCCGCGCTGATCCCTCCTACGACCGTGTAGATATCCTTACCGGCCTTCTGTTCAAAGTATGTCTTTAACTCCATATTCTTGTCCCATTTCGACTGTGGATATTGGCCGTATCTTCTACGGATATCCTCCATACGCTCCTTCATATCCACCACACCTTCCGCAGCTGCCAGAGAATCACACAGTTGAATCAACTTGTCATATTCGTCGAACTTCATCGCAGCCAATGCCAGTCTGAGTTCTTCTGTCTCTTCTTCCGTAATATCAAATTTTCCGATATAATTCTCCAGTTTCCCTTCATTGAAAGAATGGCTGAGACATATTCTGGCAGCTTCGTCATATCCCAACTCTGACATATAACGCCAGCCGTCGTATACATGCCCCAAATGCTTCACGCCAAATTTCCGGCCGATATCATGTAACAATCCGACCACATAAGCTTTCTCTGCATCCAGCCCTGAAACGGCCCTGGCAATCTTACAGGCACAATCCGCCGTTACACGGCTGTGCGCTTCCCATGGCCCAGGATTGCATTTTCCGGCTTCAATTAATAGCTCTTCTGCTTTTTGTCGTGTCGGATACATATCTCTATACCTCTCTTTTGTCTGTGATACAGCAGGCCCACGCCAATATTTTAATACCATTAATACCGTCTGGCAACCCCAGGGTATTTGATTTTCAGCCTTTTATTATAGTTAGCGACATTAGAAATTTCATTCTAGTCCTTGCAGAAACTGCCGTATATAGCTCCTGCAAGAGCCGGCAACAGAAATTTGTTATGTCGCTGTATATAAAAACACCACAATTCACAAGAATTATGGTGTTTTATGTGAAATATTTTTGTAAAATAATTTACTTAGAACTTGCCTGCCTTAGCAGCTTCCTCAATCGAAACCGCAACAGCAACAGTAGCACCTACCATCGGGTTATTACCCATTCCGATAAGACCCATCATCTCTACGTGAGCCGGTACAGAGGAAGAACCAGCGAACTGTGCATCAGAGTGCATACGGCCCAATGTATCTGTGAAACCGTAGGAAGCAGGACCTGCAGCCATGTTATCCGGATGAAGAGTACGTCCTGTACCGCCGCCGGAAGCAACGGAGAAATATTTCTTACCAGCCTCTGTTCTCTCCTTCTTATATGTACCTGCCACAGGATGCTGGAATCTTGTAGGATTCGTGGAGTTACCGGTAATAGAAACATCCACATTCTCTTTCCACATAATCGCAACGCCTTCCGGGACAGAATTTGCACCATAGCAGTTAACCTTAGAACGAAGTCCCTCAGAATAAGCAATTCTGTCTACTTCTTTTACTTCATTTGTGTAAGGATCATACTCTGTTTCAACAAACGTAAAGCCGTTGATTCTGGAGATAATCTTAGCAGCGTCCTTGCCAAGACCGTTCAGGATTACACGGAGCGGTTTCTGGCGAACCTTGTTAGCCTTCTCAGCGATACCGATCGCACCTTCTGCCGCTGCAAAGGACTCATGGCCTGCCAGGAATGCGAAGCAGTCGGTCTCCTCTTCCAGAAGCATCTTACCCAGATTACCATGTCCAAGACCTACTTTACGGGTATCGGCAACGGAACCTGGAATACAGAATGCCTGAAGTCCTTCACCGATTGCTGCTGCGGCATCAGCTGCCTTCTTGCAGTCTTTCTTGATTGCGATTGCCGCGCCAACCGTGTAAGCCCAGCAAGCGTTCTCGAAACAAATCGGCTGGATCTTCTTAACCTGCTCGTAAACATCCAGGCCAGCGTCTTTTGTAATTTTCTCGGCTTCTTCGATAGAAGAAATGCCATAACTGTTCAATACAGAATTGATCTTATCAATTCTTCTTTCATATGATTCAAATAAAGCCATCTTATCTTAATCCTCCTGTTTATGTTAGAAACTTCTCATCAAACCACGAATCAATCACGAAACCTCTCCGCCTCCGGATATCCGAATCTGATCAAGCAAATCCCAAAGGACTTCTCTTCCCACAGATACATTATAAGATGCAAATCCTTCCGGATATTCGAGTTTGCGAAGCAAATCTCGCAAAGCTAATTCCTACGGAATTAACTAAAGTTAACTCCGGAGGAGTTTACTTTTATTCACATCTGGGATCGATAATCTTAACGGCATCATCAACACGTCCATACTGTCCGCATGCCTTCTCATAAGCCGTATTCGGATCATCACCCTTCTTGATGAAGTCTGTCATCTTGCCAAGACTTACGAATTTGTAACCGATGATCTCATCGTTCGCATCCAGTGCGATACCTGTTACATAACCTTCAGCCATCTCAAGATAACGAGGACCTTTCTTAAGGGTACCATACATAGTACCAACCTGGCTTCTTAATCCTTTACCCAAATCCTCAAGACCTGCACCTACCGGAAGACCTTCTTCTGAGAATGCAGACTGTGTACGGCCATATACGATCTGTAAGAACAACTCTCTCATTGCTGTGTTGATAGCGTCACAAACAAGGTCGGTGTTCAGTGCTTCCATAACGGTTAAGCCAGGCAGGATCTCGGATGCCATAGCTGCAGAGTGTGTCATACCGGAGCAGCCGATCGTCTCAACGAGAGCTTCCTGAATGATACCTTCCTTCACGTTCAGTGTCAGTTTACATGCACCCTGCTGAGGAGCACACCAGCCAACACCATGTGTCAAACCGGAAATATCTTTTACTTCTTTTGCCTGAACCCATTTTGCTTCTTCTGGGATAGGAGCACAGCCATGGTGAACGCCCTGTGCCACTGTACACATTTCTTCAACTTCTTTTGAATAAATCATGTGATAACTCCTTTCGATTATGTAAAATTATTTGATAACAGATTCGTGGGAACCTGTCATAACCGTTATTTCTATTTTCGCATATTAAAGACAAAAAATCCAGTCATTTCTATGAATTTATATACTGAATTGTAACAGTTTTGCCTTTCGGCTTCCCTGTTACGGAATCTGCCCATTGAGCAAAGCTCAATTTTTCCAAGTGTCTACGTTCCACTCCGGTCGGCGCTGGACAAACGTCCCCCGGACGTTTAGCGCCCTGCGGCGAGGGGCAGATTCGAAAAACATCAGTCAGCAGCCATATCTTTTTTCTCTGCGATTTCACCCTGTTTTTTATAAATGCAGCCAGCGGGGATAAAGCCTCTCACCATTGATGTGGGATAGATGTTCGTCTGTTTTCCGATTACAGTTCCGGGATTCAGTACGGAATTACAGCCTATTTCCACATGGTCTCCCAGCATGGCCCCGAACTTCTTAAGGCCGGTTTCCAGTCTGTCATCTCCGGCTTTCACAACGACAAGTGTCTTGTCGCTCTTGACATTGGATGTGATAGAGCCGGCGCCCATATGTGATTTATAACCCAAAATACTGTCGCCGACATAATTATAATGAGGCACCTGTACCTTGTTGAAAAGGATGACGTTTTTCAACTCGGTTGAATTGCCGACAACAGCCCCTTTACCGACGATGGCGTTGCCCCTGATAAAAGCACAGTGCCGGATCTCCGCCTCCTCGTCAATGATCACCGGCCCATTGATACATGCGCTGGGATTCACTTTAGCCGATTTGGCAATCCAGATGCCCTCCCCCTTCTTCTCATAAATTTCTTCTGGAAGCGTATTGCCCAGCGCAATGATAAATTCGCTGATCCTGGGCAATACCTCCCACGGATAAGCCACGCCTTCGAAAATGTCCTTCGCAATCGTTTCCTCCAATGTGTAGAGTACATCCACTCTTGTGTCCTGCAAACCTGCCATGATTTTCCCTGTCCTTTCTTACTCTCTATTTTTTATAAAACTGTTCAACATACTGAAATCTATGATAAAGCATTGACTGATTATTCATCTGCTTCACCACATTGGTCCTTCTGCTGACGAAATCATCCAGCTTGCCCATATATTCCTTCTCGGAAATCTGTCCGTCGGCCACCAGCGTGAGGCCTTTTTCCCAGCTGGCTGTCAGACGAGGATCTAAGAGCGGCTTAATAGAGCCGGCTACCACTTCATAGATCATTTCACCAAGCAGTGTGGGCGTTATGATCTGTGTCTTCTTGTTCAGTGACAGATACTTGATGTTCACCAATTTCTTAAGGATTTCTGCCCTGGTGGCGGAGGTTCCGATACCGCTGCCCTTGATCTGAGCCCGCAGCTCCTCGTCTTCAATAAACTGCCCGGCATTCTCCATCGTCAATATCATGGTCCCGGAATTATACCGCTTAGGCGGGGAAGTCTCACCTTCCTTTTTCTCAAGACCGATGAGTTCCAGGGGCATCCCCTTTTTCAGCGTTTTCAGCATCTCCAAGAAGGAGTCATCGCAGTCGGTTTCTGGTTCTTCCTTTTTTTCATCGTGCTCTTCACCCTCTGCCTTCTTCCTGGCAAAGGAATTGCGGCTCACCTTCAGATATCCCGGATCCGTCAGCACTTTAAAATTCGTTGAGAATAATTCTCCTTTCATCTTAACCCCGAGGCTGACCTTCTGATAGACTGCCGCAGGATAAAAAATGCTTAAGAAACGCCTGACAATAATCTCATATACCTTAGCCGATGTGGGAGAAAGCCCGTTCAGGTTTCCGAGTCCCTGGCCGGTGGGGATAATCGCGTAATGATCCGTGATCTGTTTGTCATTGACATATCTGGTTTTGGCGATGGCCTTAAATCTGTTGCCGTTTAATATCTCTGCGGCAAAAGGCGCCGCGATATTATAGTTACGGAGCCCGCCGATATTTTTATGTATTTCCTTCGCCACCGCAGTTGAAAGTACCCGGGCGTCCGTTCGGGGATAGGTTGTCAATTTTTTCTCATACAGTTCCTGGGCGATTCTGAGGGTTTCGTCCGGACTGATCTTAAAAAGCTTCGAACAGTCGTTCTGTAGTTCCGCCAGATTGTACAGAAGCGGCGGATTCTTACTTTCCTTCTTCTTCTCCAGCTTCTCCACTACCGGCGTATCTTCAGGCTCCTCCTGCAGATAGGTGATAAAAGCATCTGCGTCTTTCTCTTCCAGAAAGCCATTATCCTTGTAAAGCAGCGGAGACTGGAAATACTTCGACCCTTCCACCGCCTTCCATTCACAGCTGCATTCTTTTCCCTTGACCTGCACCTGTGCAAGCACACGATAGAACGGAATCTTCACAAACTCACGGATCTCCCGCTCTCTGTTTACCACCATGCCAAGCACACAAGTCATTACGCGTCCCACAGAAACCACGGCCTTATCGGCTTTCAGATAGGATTTAATAGGGTTACTGTACTTTAATGTCAGAACCCTGGAGAAATTGATTCCCATAAGATAATCTTCCTTGGCACGTAAATAAGCGGCACTGGAAAGGTTGTCGTAGGCTGACAGATCCTTGGCCTCCCGAATGCCGCGCAGAATCTCCTCTTCTGTCTGGGAATCGATCCAGACCCTTTTTCTTGCTTTACCGTGTACGTTGGCCTGCTGTTCCACAAGACGGTAGATATATTCCCCCTCCCGTCCGGAGTCGGTGCAGACATAAATCGTATCTACGTCTGCTCTGTTTAAGAGACCACTCACGATCTGGAACTGCTTCTTAACACTTTCAATCACTTCATACTTAAACTCTTCCGGAATGAAAGGAATTGTATGCAAAGACCACCGTCTGTATTTTTCATCATAAGCTTCCGGGTAACTCATCGTGACCAGATGCCCGACACACCATGTCACGATCGCCTCCTCTGACTCCATGAAGCCGTCCCGATTCTTCATATTATATTTTAAAGCTTTTGCAAACTCCTTCGCAACACTGGGCTTTTCTGCAATAAAAACACTTTTTCCCATAAATTCCCCGTTTTTGTCTTTGTTAAAAATCCGAAATTTGTATTAACTTCAGATTTGTTCTTACTTTAGTCTCCAGATTCAGTCTCTCGTCAAACCGAAACGCTGAATACATATAAACATAATCTGCACTGATTTTCGCCTTTTTGGCACAGTCTAAAAGATTGTTATAATCTTCATAAGTAACAGGACGCTCCCAGTTGCACAAACCGATTAACGTATGGTCTTCCGCATCCTGCGCTATGATATCGAGCTCTCCGTCCTTGCCGACCCACTCACCGATCACATCCAGCTGGATCGGAAGTCTCTTTCTGTCATTTAATCTGGCAAGATGCTGTCTGCAGATATGCTTGAAATAGCCGGTCACATGTCTTCTGAAATCCGGCATAACATAACGATTATAGAATTCTCCTACCGAAAGTGTCTGCAGTTCGCTCCAATACGGATACATGTAAGTGTAATAGAAATCCACAAGAGGGTGGCTGATCCGATAGATTCCTTTCTGTACGTTGTCTTTGCCTGCCGTATCATAGGAAAAAACCTTGCCTACAAGTTCCAGCTCTATCAGATTCTTTAAATATACACTGATCTTGGCACGGGAAAAATCCGTGTGCAGATACAGATTATTCAGTTTATGGCTGCCGTCTGCAATAGATGCCATAATCGTATTGTAAACACTGAGTTCGCGCAGCTGATCTGTCAGGAGGCGTTCCCCCTCCTCGAAGAGAAAACTGTCAGGATTCAAAATATTACGGCAGATATTCTGCTGTATTGTCAGCCTGTCATCAAACCGATTCCACAAGCCCGGATAACCGCCCAGAATCGCGTAGGCTTCCACACATTCCTCAATCCGGAAGTTGGGAAACCTCTCCACGATATCCTCAAAAGGCATCTCCCGGATCTTCAGAAAGCCGGATAACTCATAAGCCGTCTCTCCGATGCGCGAAACCATGCTGTTTTCAACCCAGCCGATTGTGGAACTGCACAAAACGATCATAACTTCATCACGGTTCCAGTGGCTGTGCATAAAAGAAACCAGTTCCTTCATAAATTCACTGCTTACCTTGACAATATTCTGGAATTCGTCAATTATGATCACCTTCTTGCCGTTACCCTGCCTTGTAATCCCGATCAGGATATCACGAAAACCAGGGAACGCCTCCATTTCATAGCCGTCACGGCTCATCTGCATGCCCCACTGATAAGTCTGTTCTCTCTCTGAACAGGCTCTGGCAAGATAATAATATCCTGGTCTCTCTTTCAGAAATTCTCTGACCAGTGTTGTCTTGCCAACATGCTTCTGTCCGTATACTACTACGATCTGACTGCCTTCCCTGTCATAATAATTATTCAGATGCCTTAATTCTGATTTCCTGCCAAGCAGCATAATTTACACACTTCCTGTCATACCGCCTACACTTGCACCTCCATATCTTCCCCGACACAAATTCCTATGAAAAGTACGGTGCAAGTATCGGATGTTCACATGCAGACAAGCTGCGTGGCGCGTGTACGCTCAGCGCAGCGAGTGCGCAGAGCTGATTTATAGTCTTTCTTTTCATGCTTATATAAAGAGCTCTGCCAGTATTGTAATGGTTAGATTTTTTTCGTAATATATCCCTGTGCTTTTAAGGTTTCCGCACAGAGAATAGCCCCGCCTGCTGCGCCGCGCACTGTATTATGTGACAATCCGATAAATTTCCAGTCGTATACGCTGTCTTCCCTGATACGTCCCACGCTGATGCCCATGCCATGCTCGTAATCTACATCCAGTGTTACCTGTGGACGATTATCTTCCTCCATCACCTGGATAAACTGCTTCGGTGCGCTGGGGAGTTCCAGTTCCTGGGGAAGTCCCCTGAAGCTTAACAGTTTCTCAATCAGCTGTCCCTTCGTCGGATTCTTTCTGAATTTGACAAATACAGCTGCTGTATGTCCGTTGAGGACCGGCACACGAATACACTGACAAGTTATGACAGGACTCTTGGCCGGAACGATCTCTCCGTTCTCCACCTTGCCCCAGATTCTGAGCGGCTCCTTCTCACTCTTCTCTTCTTCACCGCCGATGTAGGGAATTACATTCTCAACCATTTCCGGCCAGTCCCTGAAAGTCTTGCCTGCGCCGGAGATAGCCTGATATGTTGTGGCAACCACTTCATAGGGTTCGAATTCCTTCCATGCAGTAAGCACCGGTGCATAACTTTGGATGGAGCAATTCGGCTTCACAGCGATAAAACCTCTGGTGGTACCCAGCCGTTTCCTCTGTGCCTCGATCACCTGGAAATGCTCTGGATTGATTTCCGGAACCACCATCGGTACATCCGGCGTCCACCGGTGAGCACTGTTGTTGGATACAACAGGCGTCTCCGTCTTAGCGTACTCCTCTTCGATTTTTTTGATCTCATCTTTCGTCATATCTACAGCAGAAAATACGAAATCAACTTCCGCTGCCACCTCAGTTATTTCATTTACATTCTTCACAATAATATCTCTGACGGCATCCGGCATCGGGGTGGTCATCTTCCATCTGTCACCCACTGCCTCTGCATAGGTCTTGCCTGCCGAACGGGGACTTGCCGCGATCGTTGTCACCTCAAACCAGGGGTGGTTCTCCAGAAGGGCAATGAATCTCTGTCCTACCATACCTGTGCCGCCTAAAATTCCTACCTTTAGTTTTTCACTCATTTTCATCTCTCCTCTTTAATTTTATCCTGGCTGTAAACTGCCGTAATGTGCGATTGTACTATTCCGGGATATGGATCTCATCTTCTGCCTGCCAGTCCTTCGCCAGATATTCCCGGTGCATTGCAATCACCTTGTCCATCGCCTGAGGGCCCGGCGCTCCCATAGTCAGCCTTTTCTCCACGCAGGTCTTAAGACTGACAGCTTCATACACATCCTGTTCAAAAACAGGACTGATCTCCTTCAGCTCTTCCAGCGATAAATCCTCTATGCTGCATTTTCTGTCTATACAATACAATACCAATCTGCCGACCACACTGTGGGCATCCCGGAACGGGACTCCTTTCCCCACCAGATAATCCGCTGCATCAGTGGCATTGGTAAATCCCTGCATCGCGCTTCGCTCCATGATGTCCCTGCGGAATTTCATGGTGCGTACCATACCCTCGAATAATACCAGACAGCTCTTCACTGTGTCAATTGCGTCAAAAGTCAGTTCCTTATCTTCCTGCATATCCTTATTATAGGCTAAAGGTATCCCCTTCATGATAGTCAAAACAGAGACCAGCGATCCGTAAACACGCCCCGTCTTACCGCGCACCAGCTCAGCGATATCCGGATTCTTCTTCTGCGGCATGATACTGCTTCCTGTGGAATAGGCATCGTCAATCTCCACAAACCGGTATTCATCCGAATTCCAGATGATAATCTCCTCACAGAACCGGCTAAGGTGCATCATGACCGTGGCAAGCGCCGACAGGAATTCTATCACATAATCCCTGTCAGACACAGAATCCATACTGTTCAGGGTCGGGCCTTCAAACCCCAGAAGAGACGCCGTATAATTTCTGTCCAGCGGATAAGTGGTGCCTGCCAGTGCACCGGCCCCCAAAGGACAATAATTCATACGATGATAAATATCCTTCAGCCTGGAGCGATCTCTCTTAAACATCTCAAAATAAGCCCCGATATGATGAGCCAGCGTTACCGGCTGTGCCTTCTGCAGATGCGTAAATCCGGGCATATAGGTCTCTGTATTTTCTTCCATGATCTGCAGCAGCGTACCTAACAGAGTTTTCACCAGTTCATCCACATGGAGTACTTCCAGCCGGGTATACAGGCGCATATCCAGTGCCACCTGATCGTTGCGGCTCCTGCCTGTGTGCAGCTTCTTTCCGGCAGCTCCGATTCTTTCGGTCAGCTTAGCCTCCACGAAGCTGTGAATATCCTCATATTCCTCCGTGATCTGAAGTTTTCCGTCTTCCACATCCTGACGGATTCCGGTAAGTCCTTTTAAAATAGCATCTTTCTCTTCGGCGGTCAGAATCCCCTGTTTCGCCAGCATGACCACATGTGCAATACTGCCTTCGATATCCTGTCTGAAAAACTTCCGGTCAAAGAAAATTGACGCATTAAAACGATATACAAGCTTATCTGTTTCCTTTGTAAAGCGGCCGCCCCATAACTGTGCCATATCAATCACTCCTTCGTTATTGCTGTCCATGACGCCAAAAATCTGACTCTGATAATACCATAAAACATTTTTCATTTCAATCAAAACACATATTTTCTTATTTTTCATACAATAACGTATAAGCAAAAGGAGTTGTTGTTCTATGCAGCCATTATTATCCTTGCAGGATATCTCCTACTCCTATCACAATCTTAAGGGAGAGACGCCTGCCTTGTCCAATATATCTTTTCAAGTGTCATCCGGAGAGTTCCTGGCGGTCGTAGGTCCCAGCGGCTGCGGTAAATCTACATTATTGTCAATCATCGCCGGCCTGCTGAAACCGGAGCAGGGAAACCTGTTCTATAAGGGCAGATGTCTTGCAGACTGCGGTTCGAAGGACACGGTTACGATCGGATACATGTTGCAGCGTGACCACCTGTTTGAATGGCGGACTATCTATCAGAATGTCACGCTGGGGCTGGAACTCAACCACACCCTCACCGATACAAATCGCGATTACGTTCTCAAACTTCTCACCGATTACGGCCTGTATGCCTTTAAGGATAAGAAGCCTTCCGAACTGTCAGGCGGGATGCGTCAGCGTGCCGCTCTGATCCGTACCATGGCAATTCATCCGGATCTGCTTCTTCTGGATGAGCCGTTCAGTGCACTGGATTCCCAGACACGGCTGGACGTCTCTGCCGATATTGCACAAATCATACGTCAGACAAACAAGACCGCTGTCCTGATCACCCATGATCTGTCTGAGGCGATCACGCTGGCAGACCGGGTTCTTGTCCTTTCCAAAAGACCTGCCGTGATTAAGTGTGAGATGCCGATCCACTATGAAATAAGCCGCCAAGATCCTATGGCGATCCGAAATACCCCAGAGTATCAGCAATATTTTAATCATTTATGGGAGGTGCTGACGAATGGATCGTCCGTTATCCAATCAGCCTGATATCATGTCAGAGAATCAATCCCGTTATCTGAAGGCCCACAGGCGGCATCACCATCTGATCAGTCTGTTCCGGCTGCTTCTGATCGTATTGTTCTTAGGCCTGTGGGAACTGGCAGGCAGGAAACAGTGGATTGACGTTTTCTTTTTCAGCAGCCCGGGCAGTATCGTACTGTACCTGTATCAGATGTTACTGGATTATTCCTTCTTTACCCACACAGGCATCACACTGTTGGAAACTGTTGTCAGTTTTCTGTTAGTCACGATTATAAGTCTCCTGGCTGCCACACTTCTATGGTATATAAACAGCCTCGCCGAAATTCTGGAACCCTATCTGGTCATCCTCAATTCCCTGCCTAAATCAGCACTGGCCCCCTTATTGATCGTATGGCTCGGCACCGGGACGAATACGATTATCGTAGCCGGTATTTCTGTCGCTGTCTTTGGTTCGGTCATCAGCCTTTATACAGGCTTCAGACAGGCGGATCCCGAAATGCTGAAACTGATCTACACGCTGGGCGGCAACAGGAGAGATGCCCTGTTCAAAGTCATCCTTCCCAGCTCAGTCCCGCTGATCCTGAGTACTATGAAGGTCAATATTGGACTATCGCTGGTGGGCGTTATTATCGGTGAATTTCTCGCCGCGAGGCGCGGACTCGGGTATCTGATCATCTATGGATCGCAGGTATTCAGACAGAATGCGGAAATGACAGAACGCAAAAAAGGCCGTCCTGCTTCCGGCCTTTCCTGCAAACTATTACGCTTAATGGATTCCCAGCGCTTCTCCCGTGATCGTACCGATCCCGCTCTGTTCAAGGAGCTCTGTCAGCCCCTCCGTATCCGCCACACGGAAGATCATGCATGCCTGCCCGTCCTTCTGCCCGAATACAGAGTACATGTATTCCACGTCGATTTCTGCCCGTGAGATCACCCCCAGCACCTTGCTGAGACCTCCCGGTGTATCGGAAACCGACACGCCCACCACAGGCGTCATGGTCAGAATAAAACCCTGTTCCAGAAGTATAGAGGAAGCTTTGGATGCATCGTCCACAATAAGCCGCAGAACCCCGTAATCCGCTGTCTCCGCAATACTGATTGCCCGCATGTTCACCTGATTATCTGAGAGAATGCCGGTGATATCCGCCAGCTGTCCCGCTTTGTTTTCCAGAAACACAGAAATTTGAGGTATTGTCATAGTTTCGTCCTCCCCGTTTTAAATTTTACGCTTGTCAATAACACGCACTGCCTTGCCCTCGCTTCTTGCAATGGACTTAGGCGCCACCAGACGCACCTTGGCATAGATTCCCAGCATAGCCTTAAGCGCCGAGACAAGCCCTTTCTCCATCTCCGTAATCTTACCCAGATTGTCGGAGAAGTTCTCAGGCGACATCTCTACCATCACTTCGAGTGTATCGGAATTGTTGATACGGTCCACAATGATCTGATAATTTGCGGGATAGCCCTGCTCTAAAAGCACCGTCTCGATCTGGGACGGGAAGACATTGACACCCTTGATGATCAGCATATCGTCACTTCTGCCCATAGGCTTGCTCATCTTAACATGCGTACGGCCGCAGGAACATTTCTTTCTGCTGAGTACGCAGATATCTCTGGTCCGGTAACGAAGAAGCGGAAAAGCTTCCTTGGTTATAGAAGTAAACACCAGCTCCCCTTTGCTGCCTTCCGGAAGAACCTCTCCCGTATCCGGATCAATAATCTCTGCAATAAAATGATCCTCGTTGATGTGCATGCCTGTCTGTTCGCTGCACTCAAAAGAAACGCCCGGGCCACTGGTCTCTGTAAGTCCATAGATATCATAGGCCTTGATTCCCAGTTTATTCTGAATATCCTGGCGCATCTCCTCGCTCCAGGCCTCGGCGCCGAAGATGCCGGCTTTCAGTTTAATCTTATCCCGCAGCCCCCTCTCATGAATGCTCTCGGCCAGGTAAGCGGCATAAGACGGCGTACAGCAAAGAATCGTAGCGCCCAGATCCACCATAAACTGCAGCTGCCTGTCCGTGTTGCCCGATGACATGGGAAGAGTCAGACACCCCACCCTGTGGCTTCCGCCGTTCAGTCCCGGACCACCGGTGAAGAGGCCGTAACCATAGCTGACATGACAGACATCCTCATCCGTGCCGCCTGCCGCCATAATGGCGCGGGCGCAGCAATCCTCCCACAAATCGATGTCGTGCTGGGTGTAAAAAGCCACCACCCTGCGCCCGGTGGTTCCTGATGTAGACTGGATACGGACGCAATCCTTAAGCGGTTTTGCCAGCAGGCCATAGGGATAAGCATCCCGCAGGTCATCCTTCGTCAGGAAAGGCAGCTTATGCAGATCCTCCACACTCTGAATGTCCTCAGGCGTGACCCCTTTCGCTTCCATTTTCGCGCGATAGTAGGGCACATTGTCCCACACATGACTCACCTGCCTCACCAGACGTTCATTCTGCCATGCAAGAATCTGTTCCCGGTCCGCAGTCTCAATTTCTTTCTGATAATACCGTTCCATATGTTTTACCCTCCATGCCGCTTTCCTGCAGCAGCTTACTTATCTGTATCAAACATGTTTCAGGCGCTTAGCCCCAATTCAAAAGCCTTCTTATTCATTTCCAGAAATTTCGGCGGCACACTCTGCTCAATCGCATCCATCCACTCCTCTTTCGTAAAGTCAAAGTGTTTGGCAAGTCTGCCCATAAGCACCAGATTCACGGCCTTGCTGCTTCCCGCTTCCTCTGCCAGTGCAAGCGCATCCAGTGCATCAACATGCATTTCCAGCGTCCCCAGCTTTTCCCCCAGATTCTCCGGATAATCCGCCATACCCGCAATAACCGGCATAGGATTAATCTGCTGGCTGTTGACGATGATCCGGCCGCCCGGCTTTAAGTATTCCGTATAGCGGGCTGCTTCCAGAAGTTCGAAGGAGAGAATGCAGTCTGCCTGTCCCTTGTCTATAATAGGAGAAGAGACTCTGTCGCCCCAGCGTACATACGTAACGACGCTTCCGCCCCGCTGGCTCATGCCATGCACCTCGCTGACCTTCACGTCATATCCCTTGCCAAGTAGGAGGCGTCCCAGAAGCTTACTTGCAAGCAGCGTGCCCTGTCCGCCCACTCCCACAATCATGATATTCTTCGTTTCCATATTTGTTTCATCTCCATTCCGGCGTGTGTTTTTCTTTCCTGCCACAAACCATTTTATCTATTGCCATTCCGCCACGTCTTGTAAAATATCTTCAAATACTTCAAACTTCTCACCAGAAATCCGAACAGCGCTCCTGAAAATATTATCCAAGCGCGTCAAATTTACAAAGCTGTTTGCAGACACCGCATCCCACACAGAGTGTATTATCAATCTTTGCCTTCCCGTCCACCATACTGACCGCCGGACAGCCGATATTCATACATGCCTTGCAGCCCTTACATTTCTCCGGATCGGAACAGATCGGCCCCGGATGCTTCACATACTTCAACAATGCGCAGGGACGCCGGGAAATAATGACGGAAGGTTCCTTCGCTGCAACTTCCTCCTTGATTACCGTCTGGCAGGTTTCCATATCATAGGGATCCACTACCCTTACCCTGTTGATTCCCACAGCGCGGCACAGGCTCTCCAGATCAATCTTCGTACAAGGATCCCCTTTCAGATTATAGCCTGTGGTAGGGTTCTGCTGATGCCCCGTCATACCCGTAATCGAATTATCCAGTATAATGACCGTTGAATCGGATTCATTGTAAGCAATATTGATCAGCCCTGTAACGCCGGAATGAATAAAGGTAGAATCGCCGATAACCGCTACAGCCTTTCCGGCGCTTTCTTCCTCCCCCGCCTTGACGAAACCGTGAAGACCCGAGACGGAAGCTCCCATACACACAGTAGTGTCAATGGCGCCAAGGGGCGCTACGGCTCCCAGCGTATAGCATCCGATGTCTCCGAGTACCGTGAGATTTAATTTCTTCAGCACATAGAAGATACTGCGATGAGGACAGCCTGCACACATCACCGGAGGTCTCGCCGGAATATTCTCATCCAGAGAAGCGCCGGCCTGTACTGTCCCTCCCAGTTTTTCCTTCACCAGATTCTGGCTCAGCTCCCCGATATTGGAGAACAGATCTTTTCCCGATACCGAAAGCCCCAGAGTCCTGCAATGGGTCTCGATAAAACCGTCCAGTTCCTCCACTACCACAAGTCTCTGAACCGTTTGTGCAAAATCCCTGATCTTCTTCTCCGGCATAGGCCAGATCATGCCAAGCTTCAGGACAGGATACGTATCGCCAAAAGCTTCCTTCACATATTGGTAGCAGGTAGAGGAAGTGATAATACCGCAGGATATGTCACTGCCTTCCTCAATCCGGTTGATCCCGGCCGTCTCCGCCCAAGCTGTCAGC
Source organism: Clostridia bacterium (assembly GCA_910575245.1). GTDB lineage: Bacteria > Bacillota > Clostridia > Lachnospirales > Lachnospiraceae > UBA3282. The sequence goes on from CAJTEN010000003.1 coordinate 151,620, forward strand.
GCTTTGGTCCGTGCCTCCACCACCGGATGACGGCTCTTTGCGTTTGCCGGCATCATTATGTATTTCGCGGGGTTTTTCTCATATTTCTTTCTCTCCGGGAGTACCCTTTCTCCCGTCTCCACTACACTCTGGGAATGACTGACACGGGTACACATCTTGACAAGTACCGCCGTATCATATTCCTCGGAAAGCTCATAGGCAAGTTTAGCAAAACTGAGCGCCTCTGCGGAATCGGAGGGTTCCAGCATGGGAATCTTCGCCGCCTGTGCGTAATGGCGGGAATCCTGTTCGTTCTGGGAGCTGTGCATGCCTGCGTCATCGGCCACGCCGATTACAAGCCCCGCATTGACTCCGGTATAGGAAATGGTAAAGAGCGGATCTGCCGCCACGTTCAGGCCCACATGCTTCATGGCACAGAAGCTCCTTTTTCCTGCCAGGCAAGCACCCAGTGCCGCCTCGAGAGCCACCTTCTCATTGGGCGCCCACTCCGCATACACTTCTTCGTATTTCGCCACGCACTCGGTAATTTCCGTGCTGGGCGTTCCGGGATAGCTGGATACAAAACAGCAGCCTGCCTCATATAAGCCTCTGGCAACCGCTTCATTGCCAAGCATCAGTGTTTTCATATAATCTTGTCCTCCTTAAGTCTGATCGCCGATGGAATCTGTCACGGCAACCGTCACCTTCTTCTCGTAACAGGAGAAAATCTTCTCCAGCTCTTTTGGCCCGGGCGCCTTCGTCACCACGCTCACCACCGGCACGATTACAAGCCCTGCCAGCATACAGAATGCACCGGCATTGATCGGCGACTGCAAGTATACCGGAAAGCCCGCACGGAAGAAAATGTTGGCAAGCATCACGATTGTAGAGAATAAAAAGCTAACCCAGCAGGCCGCCTTCGTTGTCCTCTTCCAATATAAACCATAGAGGAAGGGCGCCAGAAACGCACCGGCCAGCGCACCCCAGCTCACACCCATGAGCTGGGCGATAAATGTGACGTTGGAACGGTACTGGATCAATGCAAGCACCACGGAAATTGCGATAAATACGACCAGAAGGGCACGCATCCATCTCACCTGTTCCTTTTCATCCATCTCTTTCATTATATTACCTTTAATAAAATCCAGCGTCAAGGTGGAGCTTGATGCCAATACCAGGGAAGAAAGTGTGGACATAGAGGCGGAAAGCACCAGAATAACCACTACCGCAATCAGAATTGTCGGAAGCCCCGACAGCATGGCCGGCACCACCGAATCGTATCCGTTGGCCGCAATATCGATCCTGTCACTGAAAAGTCTGCCGAAGCCGCCCAGGAAATAACAGCCGCCGGAGACAATCGTCGCAAAGACTGTAGATATGACCATCCCCTTGTTGATCGCACTCTCACTCTTGATGGCATAGAACTTCTGTACCATCTGCGGCAAACCCCAGGTTCCAAGACTGGTTAGAATCACCACGCCCAGCAGATTCGCGGGATCCGGCCCAAAGAAGGAATTAAATACGCCCGGCGCCGCAGAGACCGTTTCATCGCTCACCGCCGCCAGCGCATTCAGCGAAGCGAGGAACCCTCCCTGGCTGTTCAACACCGCAGCGATTACGGCTATGATACCGAAGATCATAATGATTCCCTGAATAAAATCGTTGATGGCAGTCGCCATATAGCCGCCGGCTATAACATAAATGCCGGTCAGCACAGCCATTGCGATCACGCACATACTGTAGTCAATATCAAAGGCCATCCCGAACAGGCGGCTCAGCCCGTTGTAGAGACTGGCCGTATAAGGAATCAGGAAAATAAAGATAATAACCGAAGCCGCCAGCTTCAAAGGCTTGCTCGCAAAACGCTGTCCGAAAAATTCCGGCATGGTTGCACTGTTTAAATGCTGTGTCATAATACGTGTACGGCGTCCCAGCACTGCCCAGGCCAGAAGAGAACCCAGGAAGGCATTTCCCAGACCGGCCCAGGTAGCTGCAATCCCGTATTTCCATCCAAACTGCCCTGCGTAACCTACAAAAACGACTGCCGAGAAGTAGCTGGTTCCGTAGGCAAACGCAGTCAGCCAGGGGCCTACGCTCCTTCCGCCCAATACAAAGCCATTGACATCGGTAGCATGCCGACGGCAGTAAAAGCCGATACCGATCATGATCCCGAAAAAGACAATAAGCATACTCATTTTGATAAAAAGATCCATTTTTGTGTTCTCCCCCTAATTCTTAGTCTGTGCTTCCACAAGACTGCCGTGGCAGTACCTTTCTCTCAGAAGCGGTTTCTCAATTTTTCCCGTAGGATTCCTGGGCACCTGTTCAAAGATGATCTTCTTCGGCCGCTTATATCTGGGAAGCTCCCTACAGAAATCCATGATCTCATCCTCCGTGCACAGGACGCCTTCCTTGCATTCAATAACCGCCGCCGCGATCTCACCAAGTCTTGCATCCGGCAGGCCGATAACGGCCACATCCTTGATCTTATCATTTCTGCGCAGGAAATCCTCGATCTGCACCGGATACAGATTCTCGCCTCCGGAGATAATGACATCCTTCTTCCGGTCCACCAGATAGATAAACCCGTCCTCATCCATCCGCGCCATATCTCCCGTATAGAGCCATCCCTCCTTCAAGACCTCATCCGTCGCCTCCGGATTCTTGTAATAACAAAGCATGACACCCGGGCCGTGGACAATAAGCTCTCCCACATCTCCCCGGGCAGTCTCATGCCCCTGCTCGTCCACAATCTTTGCCTCCCAGTGATAACCGGGTTTTCCGATGGCTCCCACTTTATGTATATTCTCCACGCCCAGATGCACACAACCGGGGCCGATGGACTCGCTCAATCCATAGTTGGTGTCGTACTGATGATGCGGGAAATGCTTCTTCCAGCGCTGGATCAGACTCGGCGGGACCGGCTGTGCACCGATATGCATCAGGCGCCACTGCTCCAGCAGATAATGTTCCATCTCTACCTTGCCGGAATCGATGGCATCCAGAAGATCCTGTGCCCAGGGCACCAGAAGCCATACGATGGTGCACTTTTCTTCCGTCACCGCCCGAAGAATCCACTCCGGCTTCACACCCCGAAGAAGCACCGCCTTGCCGGCCGAGATCAGAGAACCGAACCAGTGCATTTTCGCTCCGGTATGATAAAGAGGAGGAATGCACAGGAACACATCTTCTCTCGTCTGCCCGTGATGATTCTGTTCCGTCTCACAGGAAGAACGCAGCGACAGATGATTGTGCAGGATCGCTTTCGGGAATCCGGTAGTGCCGGAAGAAAAATAGATAGCCGCGTAATCCGTCTCCTCAAGCGCAACAGGCGGTGCACTGGAAGAACAGAATCCTGTCAGCTTCAGAAAATCCTCCGCATAGGAAGGCTTGTCTTTTCCCGGAAAGAACATCATTCTCACACCCGGTAATTCTTCCACGATCATATCCATACGGTCGATGAACTCCGGTCCGAATACCAGCACCTCCACATCGGCAAGTTCCAGACAATATTTAATCTCCTCCGCAGAATAGCGGAAATTCAAAGGCACCGCTACGCCGCCCGCCTTCAGAATACCGAAATAAACAGGCAGCCATTCCAGACAATTCATCATCAGAATACCTACCTTCGCCTCCCGCTCCAGTCCGCGGCTCAGGAGCAGGTTCGCGAAACGGTTGGCACGCCTGTCGAAATCCGCCCAGCTCATTTCTCTGCGGTAGGGAGCCCCTTCCGCCGCACTCTCGATCAGGCTCGCCTCCCGCCAGGTCACCGCACTGTCACGTTCCTGGGAAGGATTCAGTTCCACAAGTGCCGTATCTGAGCCGTAAAGGCGGGCGTTCCGCTCCAAAAACTCCGTGATTACCATGATATGGTTCCTCCTTTTTGTATTTTCAGCTTATCACATATCCGTTCACCGTGGCATGTGCCACATAAGTGCCAAGTTCATCCTTTATATCTGCCGTCAGAAGCGCAGTGGTATGACCTTCTCTCAGACAGACAGCTTCCGCAATCAGCCGTTTTCCCTTTGCCGGAGCAAGGAAGGTAATGGAAGCATTCTGACTGACCGTCTTTCTTTCGGAACAGCCGTTAGCCGCAATGGCACAGGCAAAGTCCGCCAAGGTAAAGACAGCGCCGCCCATCGGAACCCGGTTCTCATTCATATGCCGTTCCTCCAGATTCAGGGAACATACTGCCTTTCCAGGCTCCGCGGAATCAATGACAATACCGGTGGTATCCGTGGCAAAATGGTCGTGTTGAAAGCGACTTCGAATTTCCTCTATAGTTGACATAAAATCAATTCCTTTCTTTGATAAAAAGTACCTTCAACACTTTAACACTTTTAATCGCTAAAGTCAAGAAAATCAGTCATGATAATCCATTTTCCTCTGCCGTTCGGGGAACTGTACCTGATCTTCCCCTCTGCTTTCAGTTCACGGATCCTTCTATGGATCAGAGATAGCTCCACATCCATACCGTTGGCAATTTCTTTCGCCGTAATCTCAGGTTTCTGTTTCATGAATTCCAGTATTCTCAGCTTTTGCCCCTCCCTCACCGGCTGGTGGGAGGTGCTGCATGTCTGGGGCATATGAATCACCGTAAGATAATCCGTTTCTTTCCCGGCACCAGAAGAAACAGACTCTTCTGACAGCCCTACGGCTGCCCGGGAATCCAGACAGAATTCCAGACGTTCCGGAAAAACTTCGATTTTCCGGATGTTTCCAAGCAGACCTGCGATCTTCGCCTGTTCTATTACGCCTCCTTCCAGTTTTGTACGTATCGCTTCTATCCTGTATTCCAGTTCTGTATCTTGTAAGATCTTGTCTTCCAAAGTCTTCCGTTCCTCATCCAGCTGCCTGATCCTTGTTTCCAGTTCCTGGTTTTTGGTTTTATAATCGGCATCAGAAATCGTACTGTCCAACAGCTTCTCCAGAAGGAACTCCTTCTGTCGGGACAGCCTCGCCAGAGAGGTCTTCAGGGCTTCCCGCTTTGCTTGCGCACCATTTTCTTTCAGGGCATCCCGCAGAAGCGAAATCGTCTTCTCTAGCAGGCTGTCTTTCTGCAGTTCCAGGTTCTGCCCGTTCTTCCGGCATAGCTGCCCCACCGCATCATACAGTTTCTTTTCATCCAGATGCACATTATCACATCCGGTTTCCTCCTCTTTCCCCGCTTTTCTGATCTGATCCCTTCTAAGCTGACGCTTCCTTCTTCCGTTTCGCAGATAAGAGCAGCATTTCCATTCTGCCACCTTTCCGCTTTTCGTCTGCCGTACGGTACGGTAAAACGGACTGCCGCACAACCCACAGACGAGCTTCCCGGTAAGGCCATATTTACCGGTATTCCTTCCCCGGACAGATACGCCGCTTCTGTTTTTCTCTTGTCTCCTCATATCCAATCCCTGATTCGCCCGCTCAAACAGGTCTTCATCGATAATCGCCGGTATCACGTTTTCATGTATGATCCACTCATTCTCCGGGTTCTTATAGACCCGCTTACTTTCAAAATCATAATGCCGCCTGTTCTGGACAACCGTTCCCTTATAGATCGGATTTCTGATAATATTTCTGATCAGGGAAGGGCTTATCATCCTGCCGTTGCGGTTGCGGTAGCCGTTCCGGCAGAGTATTTCCGCGCTGCAGTGCGTACCGTAACCGTTGGCAGAGAGTTCATAGATCATTTTTATCATTTCTGCTTCCCGTTCATCGATCTGGATACTCTTATCCGGCAGTTTCCTGTATCCGTAAGTCTGATTCGTTAACACGAAATGTTTTCCTTCCTTCTGCCTGCTGCGGTGGGCATTGTTGATTTTCTTGCTCAGTTCACGGCTGTACTCTTCCGCAAGGATTGCTTTGATACCGGTAATCAGGGCATCATCCGGTGTATAGAACTTGTGGTCGAGATACATATAGAGACGTTTCCGGTTCCGCTGCATCCGGTCAAGGAACAGATACCAGTCCTTGGTGTTTCGCATGAGTCTGTCCTGGCTCTTGATAACGATTATATCGAATCTGTCCCTTTCCAGATCCTGAAACAGACGGCTGTATTCATTCCGGCCTTTTACCGTAGTGCCGCTCTTTGCTTCCACATAAGTATCAACCAGAAGCCATCCCTGTTCCGCAACGCAGCTTTTGGATTCCTGAACCTGCTTGATCAGTGCGTCCTTCTGGGATTCTTCTTCGGTGCTGCAACGGTTGTAGATGACTGCACGCAGTTTCTCCATTGGGTTCCTCCTTTCCGGCCGGCTTCTTTATCGGCTTTCGGTCTGCCTGCTCTTAAGCAATTCCAGCATGCGGAGCTGTTCGCTGGCTGTGATTTGGTTTTCCTGTACCAGGATGGCTGCTATTTCCGTTATGATTGCTTTCATTTCTTCCGTCATAGAACCTCTGTTCTTCATCGGATTTCATTTCATCTTCTTCTAAATATATGCTCACAGAAGAACATATATTTCCCTTGCATTCCGGCCGCAAAAAAACACCTCGCAAGAGGTGTCTGAAAATCTCATTCCCGCTTTCCTTTTCTTCCAGCTCAACATGGTGATCACATCCATCATTATCCTGTGTGCCATTGCTTTGGCATTCTACAAATTAATCCAGAGCCTGGAACACTATTACCGCAAAAAATACTGAAAACAAAGGAGAGTCTCTGGCAGGATGCTATGCCTGCCGGAGGCTCTCATGCCATAGTATGGTGCTCCCCGCCTGCAGAGATTCCTGCACTGATATGATTCTCTGGTTCCGGGAACCCCGAAACTGCAGGCTGATATCCTTCTGTGCCAGAAGAAACGGTCCGTCCACCAGCACATCTATGCAGGAGAGAAATTCTTTCATCGCATCCCATTGGCGGCAAAAGCGGTTCAGAATATCTTCCTCGAAACGGTAACCCGTATAGCACCATATATCTTTCTGAGGATATTTCTCTTTCACCGTTTTCAGCCAGGGCAGCAGCTCCGTCCAGTTCACATATTCAAGGGGCTCTCCGCCTAAGAGTGAAAGGCCGGCAATATAGTCCGGCGCAAGATCTGCAAGGAGCTGTTCCTGTACGGATGTGCCGAAAGGATTTCCATAAGCAAAATCCCATGTTATTTCATTAAAGCATCCTTCACAATGATGTGTGCATCCGCTCACAAAGAGGGAAACCCGCACACCAGGACCGTTAGCAATATCATAATTCTTGATTTCAGAATAATTCATATATAATCCCCAATATGCAGCAATTACAGATGCAGCACCCGCTCCTTGATTTCCTGGGTGCGTCCCTGATTCCAGAACTGCGTTCCGATATATCCGCAGGTCCGTCTTGCTACATTCATCTTGTCCTGCGCCGTGTTGCCGCAGTTGGGACATTTCCAGATCAGTTTGCCGTCCGTATCCGTAACGATTTCAATCTCTCCATGATAGTCGCATGCCTGACAGTAATCACTCCTCGTATTCAGCTCCGCATACATGATATTGTCATAAATATATTTCATGACGGAAAGCACCGCATCCAGATTATGTTCCATGTTGGGTACTTCAACATAACTGATGGCGCCGCCCGGAGACAGCTCCTGGAATTGCGACTCAAACTTCAGCTTTTCAAAGGCGTTGATGTCCTCTGTCACATGTACATGGTAACTGTTGGTAATATAATTCTTATCTGTCACACCTTCTATCACACCGAACCGGTTCTGCAGACACTTCGCGAATTTATAAGTAGTTGACTCTAGGGGTGTGCCGTACAGGCTGAAATCAATACTCGTCTCCTCCCGCCATTCCTTGCAGGCATTGTTCAGGTACCGCATCACTTTGAGCGCAAAAGGAGTCGCCTCCGGGTCTGTATGGCTCTTGCCAGTCATATACCTGGTACATTCACACAGACCTGCGTAACCCAGGGAAATAGTGGAATAACCGTTATAGAGCAGCTTATCTATCTTCTCGCCTTTCTTAAGTCTCGCCAGGGCTCCATTCTGCCAGAGAATCGGTGCCACGTCTGAGGGCGTACCTTTCAGCCTGTTATGCCGGCACATAAGCGCTCTTCTGCAGAGTTCCAGGCGTTCGTCCATAATCTGCCAGAACTTCTCCATATCTTTACCGGAAGAACAGGCAACGTCAACCAGATTTATGGTGACCACTCCCTGATTAAACCGGCCATAGAATTTCGGCTTATCCTCTTCATCATGATATACGGTGAGAAAAGACCTGCAGCCCATACAGGTATAGCAGTTACCGTCTTTCAGCTTCTTCATGATCTTCTCTGATATATAATCCGGCACCATGCGTTTCGCAGTGCATCTGGCTGCCAGCTTCGTCAGATACCAGTACTTACTGTCCTCATGGATATTGTCTTCTTCCAAAACGTAGATCAGTTTCGGAAATGCCGGTGTAATATAGACACCCTTTTCATTCTTTACACCCTGGATACGCTGATTGAGCATTTCCTCTATGATCATGGCCAGATCATCCCGAAGTTGTCCCTCCGGCACTTCATCTATATACATAAATACCGTGATAAAAGGCGCCTGTCCATTGGTTGTCATCAGTGTAATGACCTGATACTGTATGATCTGTACACCGCGCCTGATCTCATCCTTAACTCTGCTTTCAGCAATCTGGCGGATCTGTTCTTCAGTCGCTTCGATTCCTGCACTTTCTATCTCTCTTCTGACTTCTCTGCAAAACTTTTCACGGCTCACCTGGACAAAAGGTGCCAGATGGGAAAGAGAGATGCTCTGCCCGCCATACTGGCAGCTTGCAATCTGGGCAATGCTTTGGGTAGCCACATTGCAGGCTGTTGAAAAGCTCTTGGGGGTATCGATCATCGTCTCGCTGACCACCGTGCCGTTCTGCAGCATATCTTCCAGATTGACCAGACAGCAGTTATGCATATGCTGGGCAAAATAGTCTGCGTCATGGAAATGGATGATCCCTTTCTCATGAGCTTCCACGATATCCGGCGGCAACAGAAAACGTTTCGTGATATCCTTGCTGACTTCTCCTGCCATATAATCGCGCTGTACGCTGTTGACAGTCGGATTCTTATTGGAATTCTCCTGCTTTACTTCCTCGTTGTTACATTCCAGCAGACTTAAGATCTGCTCATCTGTAGAATTCGATTTCCTGACGAGTGCCCTCTTATACCGATAGGTAATATAATTTCTGGCCATTGTATAAGCGCGGTATTTCATCAGCTGGTTCTCCACCATATCCTGAATTTCCTCCACACTGGGAGACCGTCTCATCTCCTTACAGCTTGCCGCCACTACCGCGGCGATTTCGTCTATTTCTTTATGAGATAACTTCTCTTCCGCCTTTACGCTGTTATTGGCCTTGCAGATCGCCGCTATAATCTTCTCCAGATCAAAAGTTACTTCCGTACCGCTTCTTTTAATAATCTTCATGCTTGCACCTCCATATCTTTCCCCGACACAAATTCCCATGAAAAGTGCGGTGCAAGTATTAGCGCATATATGCGCATATGCACACATGCAGACGAGCTGCATGGCGCGTGTACGCTCAGCGCAGCGAGCGCGCAGAGCTGATTTATAGTCTTTCTTTTCATACTTATGAATCCACCCCATCGTTTCTTAAAAAAATTATAGATATTATAAATATAGCAATTCCAGAGACAGTGGCGCAGTGCGTCAAAGCCATCGCCCTATTCCCACAGGATATATACCCTCAATTCTGTTGCGCATACTATATATTGTATCATTGTTTTCTGTGCTGTCAAGATATCGTACACAGGTTTCTTTTTGTAATGGTAGATAATGTTATAGAAAAATTATTTTGACTGACTCAGACGGTCGAAGCCGACTGCGATTGACTGATGTTCATTCTTCAGACAGGACAGAACCTCTCTGGCATATACTTCCCGTTCCATGCGCAGTTTATGTAGTGTGCCGTCGGATGTCTCCAACATCAGGTAGAACTCTTTCAGCAGGAATTCACCGCTCTCGCCGCTTTCTTCTCTCAGATATGCTTTCCTGATCTCTGTATAAGATACATATCTGATTTTAATAAAGTACCGATAAAACAGATGTTTATCGCCCAGCCGGACTTCGCCCTTCTGGTCCGCTTTCTTATATTCCTGTTTTAAATGCTCCTGGGATTCCTGAATTCCCTTCAGACAGACAAACTTCATAGTTACCTCTACGTGGATATGACAGGCATAATTATATTCTGCATTTTCATTAAATGTAAAAGACAGCCCTTACTCGCCATAAGTGCTGTCTTTCTTCAAGCTGGAAAAGGGACTTGAACCCTCGACCTACTGATTACGAATCAGTTGCGCTACCGACTGCGCTATTCCAGCAAACTCTTGCAACAAAGATTATTATACTGAGTTATCCTTCTTTTTGCAAGAAAAAAATAAATAATTTTTAAAATAATTTAAAAAAATTACCGGCGCACAGAGAAATCATGAATAATCCGGACTACTCTCCGATCCCTTCACATGGACATCCAGCTGCGGATAGGGAATGGCGATTCCCGCATCATCCAATGCATACTTAACCTTCTCCGTGATTCGCCATTTACACTCCCAGAAGTCATCTTTGTCCGCCCAGCAGCGCACATTCAGACTGACTCCGCTCTCTGCCAGTTCCTCCACGAATACTCTTCGGTCCTGGGATGTGAGGACAGCCTCATCTTCCTCCAGTACCCTCATAATAACCTCTCTGGCCTGGCGGATATCGGCGTCGTAGGAAATGCTCACCGAAATATCCATACGCCGTTCTGTCAGTGTACTCATATTCAGAATACTGGAGTTAGACAAGGCTCCGTTGGGAATAATGACTACATGATTGTTCGGTGTGGAGAGCTTCGTATAGAACAGCTGTATCTCCTTTACCGTTCCCTCATGTCCTTCATTATCCACCTTAATATAGTCATCCACCCGGAATGGCTTCAGCAAAAGAATCAGCACGCCGCCGGCAAAATTAGACAGACTTCCCTGTATTGCCAGACCAATGGCCACGCCGGCCGATCCGAGAAGAGCCACCACACTTGTCGCATCCAGTCCGAATCCCGAGGCGATCATAAATACCAGTATCGTGTACATTGTTGCCTTGATAAAGGAATCCAAAAACTGCATGACACCGATATCCGCATTTCCTCGTTTCAGAGAACGGCGGATGACCTTACGCACTATTTTAATCACTTGTACGCCGACAAGAAAAACGACAAGCGCCAGAAGAACCCGCACACCGAAGCGCAGTGCCTTATCCGGCAGCTGCTGCAAATATGTCTGTAGCATTCCAACATCGATCTCTTCCTGGGCAATCTGCTCTAATCCTGCAAACTGTTGATCCATATCCTATTCCTCACTGCGCCTCTTCGCTGTCATACAGTATCTATTTCTGCGTCCTGCGCGTACCTGCTGTTTTCTTACCTGTTTCTTTCCTGACAGGCTTGTTTTCTGCTTCCGAAGCCGTTTCTGCCGCTGCTTCCTTTTCCTGTTCCGCCATGATCTTTTGAAGCTTCGCTTCCGCTTCTTTGGCCTTCTTAAGGATCTCTTCCGCAGCCCTGGCTTTCTGCTTCGCTTCTTCTGCCGCAAGCTTTGCCAGCCGTTTGGCTTCTGCGGCTTCCTGGGCTATGGCTTCTGCCTCTTCCTTAGCCAGCCTGCGTTCCTCCGCTTCCCGGGCTTTACGGATTTTTTCTGCGCGTATTCTCTCAAGTTCTGCCTTCTCCTCATCGGTATAAGGGGTGTAAGAGAAAATACAGATTGACAACGGCGCACTCACCATATCAATCGCATAGGGCTTGCCATCCCATTCTGTCTCGATGGTATTGCAGACATCTTTGTTTTCCGTACCGCTTCCTCCGTATATTCTGGCATCCGTATTTAATATTTCCTTATATTTTCCTTCATAAGGAACGCCTATGCGGAATGACTGCTTCGCATTGGCGAAATTGGCTACCACAACCAGCGCATCCTCCGGCTTGTCTGCCTTGCGCAGATAAGACAACATGCATGCATTCGGTGTAATACAGTTGATCCACTCAAATCCCTCCCAGGATGTATCCTTCGCATACAATGCCGGCCGGGATGTATATAGTTTATTAAGATCCGCTGCCAGGCGGTTCAGCTTTGCATGCTCTTCATATTGCAGCAGACTCCATTCTATTTCTCTCTCCTCATTGAATTCTTTATATTCTCCGATATCCTGTCCCATAAAGATCAGTTTCTTACCGGGATGCGTCATATGATAGGCATAGGTCAGCCGCATATTCGCAAACTGTTCTGCCCGCTCTCCCGGCATCTTACCGATTAAAGTTGCCTTGCCGTGCACCACTTCATCATGTGAGAACACAAGCATAAATTTCTCACTGTAGGCATAGATCATACTGAAGGTCAGTTCATTATGGCGTCCGGAACGGAAGTAGGGGTCTGTCCTGATGTAATTCAGATAATCATTCATAAATCCCATGTTCCACTTCAGATCGAATCCCAATCCATCATCCTCCAGCGATCCCGTAATCTTAGGCCAGGCCGTGGATTCTTCCGCAATCATAAGAACCCCGTTATTGCGCTTCTTCATAATGGAATTGAGATGCTTCAAAAATTCCACTGCCTCCAGATTTTCATTGCCGCCGTACATATTGGCAACCCATTCTCCGTCTCTCTTTCCATAGTCCAGATACAGCATGGAAGCTACGGCATCAATCCTGATACCGTCCGCGTGATACTGCTCCACCCAGTACAGAGCATTGGCGATCAGGTAGTTGCGTACTTCCGGCCTGCCATAATTGTAAATCAGAGTCCCCCAGTGCGGATGGCATCCCTGTCTCGGATCCTGATGCTCATACAGGCATGTTCCGTCGAAATTGGATAGTCCATGCGTATCCCGCGGAAAATGCGCCGGTACCCAGTCCAGAATCACGCCTATGCCCGCTTTATGCATTTCATTCATGAAAAACATGAAATCTTCTGCGCTCCCGTAACGCGAAGTAGGAGCATAATATCCGATTACCTGATATCCCCAGGAGGCATCGAACGGGTGCTCCATTACGGGCATCAGCTCAATATGGGTGTAGCCCATCTTCTTTACATAATCAATAATCTTAGGAGCCAGTTCACGGTAATTATAGAATTCTCTTCCGTCTGTCGGTTTCGCGAAAGAAGCCAGATAGATCTCATATACATTGATCGGCTTCTCTTCTGCCTGCAGGCTGGCACGGCCTTTCATCCATTTGCCGTCCTCCCATTTAAAGCCGTTCAGATCCCTTACGATCGATGCGCTGTCCGGACGCAGCTGCTGTCCGAAGGCGTAAGGATCTGCCTTCATAAAGGTCAGGCCGCCCTTGGCTTTAATCTCGAATTTGTAGCATTCCCCTTCTTTCACATCGGGTAAGAACAACTCAAAAATACCGGAATCCCAGAGCTTTCTCATCTGATGGACCCTGCCGTCCCAGCCATTAAAATCACCTACCACACTGGCACGCAGCGCATTCGGCGCCCATACCGCAAACAGGACTCCTTCCGTGCCGTTGACCTTCATGGGATGCGCCCCCAGCTTTTCATAAATCATATAATGGATACCGGCATTGAACTTATCAGTATCTTCCTTCGTAATCTGCGGCGGAAACTGATAGGCATCTTTCACCTTCCTGAGAGAGCCGTCCTGATATTCCACAACATATTCATATTCAGGAATCTTCTTCCCGGGCAGCAGGGCAGCGAAATAGCCTTCCTCATCGGCCAGTTCCATCTTGTAGCTCTTATCCCCCTCTACGAGCTGCAGACGTACGCTTTTTGCGCCGGGCTGGAATGTTTGTACGAGCACCGAATTCCCAACCGTATGGGCGCCCAGGATCCCGTGCGGATTATCGGATTCGGAATACACGATTTCCTCAATCTCCGGCCAGTTCATTAATTTATATAATTTTTTATTCATGTGAAACCTCCATTCTGCAGCAGCCTCTAAATCTGTCATTCCGTCAATCTGCTGTTCTCTCTTTCAAAGTTAGTTTTCTATTCTGTGAATTAATATGCCGCTGCGAAGCTTCGGCTCAAACCAGGTGGACTTGGGCGGCATCAGCTTTCCTGCATCCGATACCGCAAACAGTTCATGAATATCAGTGGGATACATGGCAAAGGCGACTGCAGCATCCTTATGTACTCGTCTGGCCAGTTCTTCCAATCCTCTGATCCCGCCTACGAAATCGATCCTGTCATCCACCTTGGGGTCCTGAATGCCAAGAAACGGTTCCAATATGTCTTTCTGCAGAATTGCCACGTCCAGATCTTCCACCGGATCGTTGGTGTAGCGTTCTGCCCTGATCCTCAGGCAGTACCATGTATCCTGCAGATACATGCCGATCTCGCCTTTTTGTTTCGGACGGTAAGGCTTAGTCCCGACAACCGTGACATCACAGACACCGCCGACTTTTTCCAGGAATTGTGTCTTAGTTAGTCCGTTCAGGGAGCGGACCACTCTGTTATAATCCATGATCATCAGCTGGTCATCCGGAAACAGCACGGAAAGGAAATAATTAAATTCCTCCTCACCCGTATAACCAGGCCGCGCATCTCTCCGCATGAGAGAGACCTTGACAGCCGAGGCGCATCTGTGATGCCCGTCCGCAATATAGATTGACCCAACCTGCCCGAACTCATGCCGGATCCTGTCTATCTTATCTCTCTCCTGAATGATCCATAAACGGTGTGTAACGCCGTCCTCTGCCCTGAAATCATATACAGGACACTTCTTAACTGTATCGCGGACCACTTCCTCGATGCCGCCCCGTCTGCGGTAAGCCAGGAAGATCGGTCCAGTCTGTGCACTGCATACATCCACATGCCTGATGCGGTCGGCCTCCTTCTCGGCCCTGGTATTCTCGTGCTTCCTGATCACCTGGCGTTCATAGTCATCCACCGATGCACAGGCACATATACCTGTCTGGGAACGGCCGTTCATGATCAGCTCGTACACATAATAAGCCTCTTTATCCTCTTCTATAAAAAGGCCATCCCGGATCATATCCTGAAGCATGGAAGCCGCCTTTGCGTAGACTTCCGGCGCATACATATTATACCCCTCCGGAAACTGCGTCTCCGGCCTGTCTATTCGAAGAAAGCTGTAAGCGTCACCCCGTACTTTCCCGTAAGCTTCCCGCCTGCTATACACATCATATGGCAATGCGGCAATCCGCTCCACCATATCCGCTCTGGGCCGGATTGCCCGAAAAGGTTTGATATCTGCCATTCTGTCTCCTATCCAAACTGTTACGTCATTTATTCTATTTTAGCAAATTAGGCTATACAGCACAAGCGCGAAGTGTTAAAATATGAGTCGATGGGTAGCAGGGAAGCTTACGGGCTGAACCGTTACATTTCCAATGTCGTTAACGATAAGAAAGGAAGTATACTATATGACATCAGAAAACAAGGAAATTCTGGACCGCATCAATGCCTATGCAGAGAAAGTGCTGGCAGATATCGACCCGCAGAAGACAAAGATCTCCTTTCAGCTGGAAGCATTAAAGCCTGTCATGCAGGAAATTGCCGACGAAAAAAAATTGGCTGTGGAAGATATATTTATTCTCTATATGGATCTTGCCAGTGAGGCTGCCGTGGAAGCGGAAAGCCAGCTGCAGGCATCTTTAGATGATGAAAAAGGGGCTGATTTCTCTAAGATTGCCAATCGTCTCAGTTAACTTGAAGTATCGGTAAGATTCTTCTTTTTCCATTTCGGATAAGATCATATAACAAAAATCGGCATAGTTTCTTACTGGACTATGCCGATTTTATAATCATTTTAAGTTGATCCAAAAAGGTTTCCTATTTTACAACTCTAACCCTGAATACGCCGTCAATAGACTGCAGTTTATCAATGATTTGTGCGGAAGCCGGTGTCTCGATATCAAGCATCGTGTATGCAACCTCACCCTTGGATTTGTTCATCATGTCAGAGATGTTAATCCCTATGTCACCGAAGCATGCCGCAAATTTGGTGATCATGTTGGCTTTGTTTTTGTGGAATATGGCTACACGGCCTGCCTGTGCACAGACACCCATATCACATTTCGGGTAGTTAACACTGTTGATGATATTGCCGTTCTCAAGATAATTCTTCAGTTGCTTTACGGCCATCACCGCACAGTTATCTTCCGACTCTTCTGTGGAAGCACCAAGATGGGGGATTACAATACAGCCTTCCTGCCCTGCCGTAACGGCATTCGGAAAATCAGACACATACTTGCGGATTCTGCCGGAACTAATACCTTCGAGGACTGCCGTTTCATCGACAAGAAGATCTCTGGCGAAATTCAGTAAGATCACGCCATCTTTCATTTTATCGATGGCTTCCCTGCCAATCATGCCCCGGGTAGCGTCCATTAACGGCACATGAATCGTGATATAATCACATTCCTCATAGATTTCCTCCACATTCAGTACATGCTTTACATCACGGCTCAGATTCCATGCCGCGTCTACAGATACATAGGGATCATATCCATACACTTCCATGCCTAAATGTTTGGCTACATTAGCCACCCTGACACCGATTGCGCCGAGTCCCACGATCCCCAGCTTCTTGCCCTCTATTTCCGTACCGGCGAAATTCTTCTTCGCTTTCTCGGCATTTTTACCTACATTTTCGTCAGACTGGTTCTCCTTCACCCATTCAATACCGCCCACAACATCGCGGGAGGCAAGCAGCATACCTGCTATCACCAGCTCCTTGACACCGTTGGCATTGGCTCCTGGTGTGTTAAATACTACGATACCCTTCTGCGCGCATTTATCCAAAGGAATGTTGTTTACGCCTGCACCTGCCCTGGCAATGGCAAGAAGACCATCAGGAAACTCCATGTCATGCATAGCGGCACTTCTGACCAGAATACCCTCTGCCTCTTCCGGCTTATCTGTCTTTACATACTGATCCGTAAATTTCTCAAGACCAACCCCCGCAATGGGATTCAAGCAATGATATTTAAACATCCGTGTATCCTCTCTCTTACTTATTATTTTCCTCAAATTCTTTCATGAAGGCAACTAACTTCTCCACGCCTTCCAACGGCATGGCATTATAGATGCTGGCACGCATGCCGCCTACACTGCGATGGCCCTTCAGATTGACAAATCCCGCTGCAGCTGCCTCCTTTATAAATTTCGCATCCAGATCCTCACTTCCTGTGACGAAAGGTACGTTCATGAGCGAACGGTCTTCTTTTCTGACAGTCCCCTTAAACAGAGCGCTTTCATCCAGAAAGTCATATAAAATACCGGCTTTCTTCTCGTTGAGTTCCTTCATTGCCTCAAGACCGCCGTTCTTAAGAAGCCATTTGAATACTTTGCCGCAAATATAGATGCCGTAGCACGGCGGCGTATTATATAAAGAATCATTATCCGCATGAATCTTGTATTTCATCATGGTCGGAGTGCCGGGAAGTACATCATCCGTGATAAGATCCTCTCTGATGATCACAATCTGTGTTCCCGCAGGGCCGACATTCTTCTGTACACCGGCATATACCATACCATAGGACGAGAGATCCATGGGTTCGGACAGGAAGCAGGAAGAGACATCGGAAACCAGAATCTTTCCCTTGGTATCAGGTAATTGGTGGAATTTCGTTCCGTAAATCGTATTGTTCTCACAGATATAGACATAATCCATATCGTCCGTAACAGGCAGATCGGAGCAGTCCGGTATATAAGAAAAAGTCTTATCTGCCGAAGAGGCAAGTTCAACCGCCTCACCATAGATCTTAGCTTCCGCAAAAGCTTTCTTAGCCCATTGTCCCGTTAAGATATACCCCGCCTTGCGGTTCTTCATCAGGTTCATCGGCACAGAAGCAAATAACAGACTGGCGCCGCCCTGGAGAAACAATACTTTATAATGATCAGGAATCTTCAGCAGCGTGCGAAGATCGGCCTCAGCCTCCTTGATGATCGTGTCATAAGCCTTAGACCTGTGGCTCATCTCCATAACCGACATTCCGGTTCCCCTGTAATCTAACATCTCTTCTGCAGCTTCCTTCAGGACTTCCTCAGGCAGTACTGCAGGACCTGCTGAAAAATTGTATACTCTGGCCATTTTTCTCCTCCCGCTTTTCATGCATATTATAAAACACTATGAAACCAAACCTCATTGTACCTTCTCAAGGCACTTTAGTCAATTACTACGACAAATTTTTTAATAAAACATTATCACCGGCGTTCCTACTTCCACACTGTCATACAGTTCCACCATGATATCCCGCGGGGTATTGATGCAGCCATGGGATCCGTTGGTCTGATATATGGTGCCGCCATATTTGCTGCGCCAGGAAGCGTCATGGATACCGATTCCACCCTTGACCGGCATCCAGAAATCTACCGGCGAAGCATAACCAGGGCCTCTTAAAACGCGGTTTCTCTGCTTCAGATACACATAATTAACCCCTGAGGGGGTCCCCATCCTGCGGGAAGTATTTCCAGTCACAATGGGGGTACTCAGCTTCTGGACGCCGTCCGAATAATAGTACATCATCTGCTCTCCCATATCTACTTCCACATAAGTATCGCCGATGTCATCCTTTCCCTGCTTCCATGCCTTCTGTGTATATTCCGGCTCGTGGACTTCCCTTTTGCCGCTAAGAAACGCCTCCGTAAGATACTTTACTTCCGCATTACGGTCCAGTTTATTGCCGTAGATCCCACCTTCCACCGTGACGGTTTCTCCCCTGGTGGCCTCGAACCGGCGGCTTGCTCCCACCGTATCATACTCGTCTGCAAGCCTGTTGATAAATTCTTCGACCGCGTTTTCTCTCAGTTTCGGTCTGCCCTGCTCATCCAGAATAAAGCTGCCGTTCTCTGCCAGTTCAATCCAGTCACAGACAACGGAAGTATCCACCGGTACCTGCTCGTCTCCCATCTGATAAATAATGCCACACTGCTGAAAGACATTTATTTTCTCCCACAGCTTTAAGGTGTCTGTCATCTGAGCATCCAGTTCCAGATCATGATAACAGTCTGCTTCTGCCAGGGAGATCTCCTGCCTGGACTCCTCAATGGAACGGACGATCGCATCTTCCGCTTCCCCGGCAGACAGAACATCCATTCTTTCATTCAGCAGTTCATACCCCTGCTCTGTTCTGACAATAGCCACTCTTCGCTCAGAATCAGGCCTCTTTCTGGCTTCTTCCAGAAAAGGAAGCTCATGCAGAAGTTTATCCAGCGCCTGTTTATTATAAGATACCACGGGAGTCAGCTGTGTGTTATTCCCGTGAAACAGGCTGTCTATCCATGTCCAGGAATTCTGCTGTCTCTGGTATAACTCCAATGCCTCTGCAAAATCAAACTGATAATCGATATCCTTTGCGGCTATTTGATAAGCAACGCCGTCCATGTCATAGATCGTGATGCCGTCATAGGAGAATCCCTTCACAAGTTCACTATTCACATCGCTGATGCTTCTTCCGGTACAGTACACGCCATTGATCCATGTACCGTAGGCAAAGGCATTGTGGTAGTAAATGGCCAGTCCGATGTAAGTTCCCACCAGACTGACCAGAACAATACTTAAAATAATTGCTATATGCTTTATGACTCTTTTGCTCATAAGACGTTTCCAGCCACTTTAAATTCAGTCTGTCTCCTGTATTTTATGCATTTGGCCGCCTGTTGTACCTTCCGGAATCACCGATCTGCTTTCGCCAGGTCAAGGGCGTCGAAGGCTTCCGTAATCGGTGCTCCTGCAGGAACCATCGGAAATACTTTGTCATCCTCCGGAATGATGCAGTTGATCAGCACAGGCTTCTTCAAAGCGACAGCCTTCTCTATGGCAGGTGCAACTTCTTCTTTCTTCGTCACCCTGATAGCTTCACACCCAAGCCCCTCCGCAACCTTGCAGAAGTCCACGCTGTCGTTCAAAACAGTATGCGAATATCTCTTACCATAGAATAGTGTCTGCCACTGTCTTACCATGCCAAGTACATGGTTATTGATCACTACCTGTATGATCGGAATGTTATAGCGGCTTGCCGTAGCCAGCTCGTTCATATTCATTCTGAAACAGCCGTCTCCCGCAATATTAATACAAATCTTATCCGGACATCCCATTTTGGCGCCCAGACAGGCTCCCAAACCATATCCCATGGTACCGAGACCACCGGATGTCAGCAGCGTACGAGGAATAGAATACTTATAGTACTGCGCCGCCCACATTTGATGCTGCCCTACATCCGTGGTGATTACCGCGCCGCCTTCCGTGATCCGGTCGATCTCCTCCATAATATACGGACAGGATAAGACAGAAGCGTCATAATTGAGAGGGTAAGTTTCTTTCAGTTCAGCAATATGCTGCATCCATTCCGTATGTTCCTGCTGCTCCAACTGCCCGTTGATCTTCTCAAGTACTTCCTTCAGATCGCCAACCAGAGATACATCCGTCCTGATATTCTTATTGATCTCCGCGGCATCGATGTCTATATGCAGTACCTTCGCATTCTCCGCAAATTTCTTCGGATTACCCACTACACGGTCGGAAAATCTTGCTCCCAAAGCAATCAGCACATCACATTCGCTGACACCGAAGTTGGAAGTCTTCGTACCGTGCATGCCAATCATACCTGTGTAACGCGGATCATGCCCGTCGAATACTCCCTTACCCATAAGCGTATCACAGACAGGGGTATCCAGCTTCCTCGCAAATTCTCTGACTTCCTTATAAGCGCCGGAAATGACCGCGCCGCCACCTACATAGACGAAAGGTTTCTTCGCATTCCGAAGAAGGGAAAGAGCCTCCTGCAGATCCTCCTGCGTATACTGGGACGGCTGGTTGATGGCTTCCGGTTCTTTCTTCTCAAATTCATAGCTGTTGGAGGTCACGTCTTTTGTGATATCTACCAGTACCGGTCCGGGTCTTCCGCTTCTCGCTATAGAGAAGGCTTTTCGAAGCGTATCGGCCAGAATACTGACATCCTTGACGATATAGTTATGCTTCGTGATCGGCATAGTGATACCTGCAATATCTACCTCCTGGAAGGAATCCTTCCCCAGGGAAGGAAGCACCACATTACAGGTGATCGCCACCATGGGAACAGAATCCATATAAGCAGTGGCAATCCCCGTCACAAGATTCGTGGCTCCGGGCCCGCTTGTCGCAAGGCATACCCCTACCTTACCGGTTGCCCTGGCGTATCCGTCCGCCGCATGGGCTGCTCCCTGCTCATGTGATGTCAGAATATGGTTTATTTCATTACTATGTTGATATAAGGCGTCATATACATTAAGAATCGTTCCTCCCGGATATCCGAACACGGTATCAACACCCTGTTCCTTCAGGCATTCCACAACGATTTCCGCTCCTGTCAATAACATACTCATAATCCCTCCTGCTTGCTTTTTGGTATCTGCATCCTTTTTATCTTGTCTTCGGTATCTCCAGGATAGCGCCTCTGTTGCCGCTGGTCACCATCTCACGGTATCTTGCCAGATAGCCGCCCGTAACCTTTGGCTCTCTGGGCTGCCATTTGGCTCTTCTGGCTGTCATTTCCTCACCGGATACTTTCACATCCAGCTTCATATTCGGAATATCAATGCTGATGATATCGCCTTCTTCTACCAGCGCAATAGGCCCGCCTACCGCCGCTTCCGGAGAAACATGGCCAATAGAGGCGCCCCGGGAGGCACCGGAAAATCTTCCGTCCGTGATCAGGGCAACACTGGAGCCCAGCCCCATACCGGCAATGGCGGATGTGGGATTCAGCATCTCACGCATACCAGGACCGCCCTTCGGGCCTTCATAACGGATGACCACCACATCACCGGCTACGATCCTGCCGCCCTTGATAGCCTCAATGGCATCCTCTTCACACTCAAATACGCGTGCAGGCCCTTCGTGGACCATCATTTCTTCTACCACCGCAGAACGCTTGACAACGCTGCCGTCCGGGGCAAGATTACCCTTCAGCACGGCAAGGCCTCCTGTCTTACTGTACGGATTGTCCACAGTCCTGATTACCTCCGGATTCTTATTGACCGCATCTTTGATATTCTCCGACAGGGTATTCCCGGTTACTGTCATACACTCTGTATGCATCAGACCGATATCTGCCAGCTCTTTCATAACTGCATATACGCCGCCAGCCTCATTCAGATCCTCCATATAGGTAGGGCCTGCCGGTGCAAGGTGGCACAGGTTAGGTGTCTTCTCGCTGATCTCGTTGGCAAAGGAAATGTCAAAATCA
This sequence comes from Clostridia bacterium, assembly GCA_910575245.1. Taxonomy (GTDB): domain Bacteria; phylum Bacillota; class Clostridia; order Lachnospirales; family Lachnospiraceae; genus UBA3282. Next base: position 173,754 of record CAJTEN010000003.1, read on the forward strand.
AAACCGACCTCATGGGCAATAGCCGGAAGATGCAGCATGGAATTAGTGGAACAGCCCAGTGCCATGTCAACCGTCAGCGCATTTAAGATGGCATCCTTCGTCATGATATCCCTCGGGCGGATATCTCTCTTCAGAAGTTCCATGACAGCCATCCCGGCGTGCTTGGCCAGCTTAATCCTCTCTGAATAAACCGCAGGAATCGTGCCGTTTCCGCGCAGTCCCATACCCAGCGCCTCCGTCAGACAGTTCATAGAATTAGCCGTATACATACCGGAACAGGATCCGCAGGTTGGACAAGTCTTTTCCTCAAATTCCCGAAGTTCCTCATCGCTCATCGTACCTGCCGCATGAGAACCTACCGCCTCAAACATAGATGAGAGACTTCTCTTCTGGCCACGTACATGTCCGGCCAGCATAGGTCCTCCTGATACGAATACGGTAGGGACATTGACCCTGGCCGCCGCCATCAGAAGTCCGGGTACATTTTTATCACAATTAGGCACCATCACCAAAGCATCAAACTGGTGCGCAAGCGCCATACACTCTGTAGAATCTGCAATCAGGTCTCTTGTGACCAGGGAATATTTCATGCCGATGTGTCCCATTGCAATGCCGTCGCATACGGCAATAGCCGGGAATACGACCGGAACACCGCCTGCCTCTGCCACTCCCAGCTTTACCGCGTTGACAATTTTATCCAGATTCATATGCCCCGGAACGATTTCATTGTAAGAACTCACGATGCCGACCATCGGTTTCTTCAGCTCTTCTTCCGTAAACCCAAGGGCATTAAATAAACTCCTGTGGGGCGCCTGCTGTATACCGGCTTTAACATTGTCACTTCTCATACTTGCACCTCCTTGTCTTTCCCCAACACAAATTCCCATGAAAAGTACGGTGCAAGTATCGGATGCACACATGCAGACGAGCTGCATGGCGCGTGTACGCTCAGCGCAGCGAGTGCGCAGAGCTGATTTATAGTCTTTCTTTTCATACCTATTCTCCTTATCTTTGTAATGAATCTCCAATAGAAATACATTTAATAACTGCTGAAATTTATTGTAACTGTGCCCCTTTCAGAGGATAATTTTAAACAACCATGGTTATTTAAACAAGACAAACCGGCTGTTTTCATACACGGCTTCCAAGTCTGCTGTTTCCATACAGCGCATAAATTCTTCCCGTGTTATATACAGTTTCCAGACATCCTGTCCATTATCCGTTTCTTCATTGACTCGGTCAGACAACAGATATTTGTCGGCCAGAACCACATCGGCCTCCCTCGGATTCCTGGTTATCCGCTCTTCCGTAATACCATACAAGAATAACAGCAGATATTCCTGATCGCAGTCCGTAACTCCTGCTTTTCCTGACTTTGACCAGTCTACCTGGGCATATGCATCTTCGATCGCCGCTTCCCTGTCGCTGTATTGCGCCCTGTAAGAAGGCGAAAATAATAATACCACACACAGGATGCCGCAGAAAACTGACACTGCCATAGGCAGGTATTTCCACAACGTGTTTATTTTTCCGGGATTTCCTTCCGCCTTCTGTTTCAGATATTCTGTGACTGTCTTTAACAGCCAGGCGGCCGCAAAGGCCAAGACAACTCCGGCAAAGGACAAAACCCGGTAATAGGGCAGAGAACACTGCACGATCAGCATAAGCGGGATGACTATTATACTGACAGCCAGATAAAGTTCCATAAATGTCTCATATTCGGAAGATCCTTCCTTCCGTCTGTACATGCCGTCCTTTACATGCCGTCCGGCCCGGAAGGCAATGCCTGCCGCACAGCCGGCCATCAGCACGGTCAGAAGCATGCTTCCTCCCGGATAGTATTCATTCAGAAGATTCCGCAACCAGAGTATAAACTTCTCTCCGAAGCCTTCCCGGCCGACACTCTGTATATATGGCGTCGCCAGCATATATTCTATACCGGTCCCAAGCGCCGCGAATGGATCCCTCAGGATAACGGAAGCATGTCCCATGCCATAATAAGCGCTGCCCTCCGTCTTTACCAGAAGATTTGAACCGATGGCCAGCCAGACAATTCCATAAAGACCAGTTGTACAGGCTGCACTGATAAAGGATGTCAGGATCAGCCGTACCAGTTTCCCTGTTTCTCCCTGCACAAGCAGTGCCATTCCGCCGATCAGGCATATGGGTACAACCACATACACACTGCTCGGTATAGTATATAATGCAAGGATAAGACTGCCTCCAAACAGCACATAATCCCTGATACATCCACGATACTCCGCTGTAATATGCAGCAGTTCACAGACTGCTGTCAAATAGCATAATGTAACCAGGGCATATCCTCTGCCCTGAACTGCCAACTGATTGACCAGCTTCATTCCGGCATAGAGAAATACCGGAATAAGCGCCATACCCTGTCCAAAACATTTCCTGCTGATTCGGAAGATCAGGGCCAAACTGCCCAAAGCAGAGAGATACGATATCCCCCGCAGCGCAATATCCGGACTCCCGAATATGCCAAGGCAGGCAGACAATACCGAATATCCGATATGATTATTCGGCAGCGGCCAGTGTATTGCCGCATAAACCGGTCCTCTGCTTATGAAATAATAATAAGTATACAATTCATCATACCATGGCGTAAGCGCAAACAGGCGCCATCCGTAATAGAATGCCATAAAGATGAAGAACAGAATAAAACCTGTTGTTTCTCTGTCGACTTTCTGTCGCCCGAAGTTCTGCACCATATGAATAACCCTTTATACGGCTTCGCCGCTGTCAGATTCTCTCTGCCAGGAGATCGCCCATCTGCCTGCAGCCTACCTGTACGCAGCCTGTAGACATAATATCCAAGGTGCGGTATCCCTCTTTTAACACCTGCTTCACTGCATGCTCAACAGCATCGGCTTCTTCGTCCAGATCAAAACTGTAACGCAGCATCATGGCTGCCGACAGAACGGTAGCAATCGGGTTGGCTGTATCTTTACCCGCTATATCCGGTGCAGAACCGTGGCTGGGTTCATAGAGACCGAATTTCGTGTCATTTAAGGATGCCGATGCCAGCATGCCTATAGAACCGGTCACCATACTGGCTTCATCAGACAGAATATCTCCGAACATATTCTCTGTCAGGATCACGTCAAACTGTGCCGGATCCCTGACCAGCTGCATAGCACAGTTATCAACCAGCATATGCTCCAGAGTCACCTCCGGATAGTCCTTCGCTACGTCTTCCACAACTATACGCCATAACCGGGAAGAATCCAGTACATTCGCTTTGTCCACACTGGTCACTTTCTTATGCCGCTTCATTGCAATCTCGAACCCTTTGACAGCAATCCTACGGATTTCATTTTCATTATAGACAAGCGTATCAACAGCAGTCTTTATACCGTTTGCTTCTGTTGTCTTACGCTCGCCAAAATAAAGCCCGCCGGTCAGCTCCCGCATGATCATCATATCGAATCCGGCCGCCGAGATCTCTTCCTTCAACGGGCATGCCCCCTTCAGTTCAGCATATAGTATGGCAGGTCTCAGGTTCGCGAACAGGTTAAGCGCCTTTCTGATCGCAAGAAGGCCGGCTTCGGGCCTTCGGTTCGGAGGAAGCTGATACCAGGGAGAAGTAGACGCATCACCGCCAATTGCGCCCATTAACACCGCATCTGCAGCTTTTGCCGCAGCAATTGCTTCCTGCGTCAACGGCACTCCATGAACATCAATCGATGCCCCGCCCATCAAAATATCCGTATAATGTATAACATGCCCGAATTTAGCAGCTACGGCATCCAAAACTCTTCTGGTCTCTGCCACGATCTCCGGACCGATGCCGTCTCCCGGAATACAACCAATCTTTAATTCCATATTTTATCTTTCCTTTCTGTAAATTTGGCAATCATTGCATAAATATTCACTCATTCCATACAATTACGCGTCACATATTAAATCAAAAAACCACTTATATATCATAGTCTATTCTTATACAAATTTCAAGAGTAAAGAAAATGTATAAAATGCAACAGGTAAAAAATGCTTACTATTCACGGCCAATGTCATTAAGTTAAGTCTATACACAGCGTCTGATATGATAGGATTCTCCTGAGGGCCACCCCCTAACGCCGGTACTTAATGAGGTTTTTCACGAATTTAGTACCGGCGTTTGGAACTGAGCGAAAGCGCGTCCTTAGGAGATTCTTATCATGTCAGGCGCGTCCGGCTTAACTTAATGACATTGAGCCGTGAATAGTAACAAAAAATGTCCCATAAAACTGCAAAAGAGACGAATCATTGCTGATTCGTCTCCTCTTGTTATCTTGTAACCGGCATATACCGTACACTGCTTACTGTGCTGTGAAAGATTTCTCAGCAAGTACATTTCCATCAGGATCAAGGTAACGCATTGTAACCGTGCAAGCGCCCGGTGTTCCTACTGCTTCATCAAACTGCTTTACCTGTTCCTCAAAAGTAGCTGCCTGCTGATCCAATGCAGACTCAAGCGTTTCTCCCATACCGTCTACTACCATAGAACTATCTGTAATCTTGATGATGACAGCCAGCTCATTACCTGTTGCCTCAACAGATACTTCCATTCCTTCCTGTCCCATAGCCTCAAATACTGATTCATACTGAGACTTTGTAGCAGGATCATTGAAGATATCCTCCAATGTCTGTCCGTCTGCAGCTGCGCTATCATCCTCTGCCTCAGCATCTTCTTCCGGCTCTGCTTCAGCTTCTGTATCAACGTCAGCTTCAGGTTCAGCTTCTGTATCAACGTCAGCTTCAGGCTCAGCTTCTGCATCAACGTCAGCTTCAGGCTCAGCCTCTGTGCCGGTAGTTTCTTCTGTCTCAGCAGCCGGCGCTGTGTCATCAGAACCGCCGCAGGCTGTAACAGATAATGTCATTGCCATGATCGCTGCACATGCGATAAATTTTAAAGATTTTCTTTTCATAGTACTTCTCCTCCTTTTGCTAGTTCAGAACATATATGCGTTGCGCATCTGTTCTGTCCACAATTTATGATTTTACAAGAATCCTACTATCTTGTCAATATCCAAATATTTGAATCTTATTACTTTTAACACGATCTTTGCATCTTTGTGCATCTTCCTGCAAAATTTGTCAAATGTAGGCGGTTAGCCTGTATTTTTCAGACTTATTGCATAGAAATGCGTAGTTTCAAGCACATTGTTTTATCTATTTTACAGTTATGCTCCTTCCCGGTCTGCAAGTTTATGGCTGTAAGCCACAAACTTGCAGTTGAAAAATGCGCAAAAAAAAGAGCACAGTATATCAACTGAGCTCTTTTACTAATCATATCAGATCTTCTCTGCTTAATTGGTATCCGGCTTCTCAATCTGGGCAACTGCAGATTTCTGCATCGGAATACGACAATTTTTATTACTGCCGAATTCGACGATAATCGTGTCATCCGTAATGTCGATCACGACTCCGTAGAATCCGCTTGTTGTAAGAACGCAGTCACCGACATTCATGTCTGCCAGCATAGCCGCCACGCGCTTCTGCTCCTTCTTCTGCGGACGGATCATGATAAAATACATAAATGCCACAATAATCACAATGTACAAGATCATTATGATACCGCCGCCTGCTGCAGCAGGTTCCGCTGTCAATAAAAGTCCCATATTATTTCCTCCACTATCGTAAATATATTGAAATAAGCAATCTACAGCATACTATACACTTAAAAGTCTCGAAAAACAAGCTTTTTCTGTCTTTTTCATTTTCTTTTTGAAAACGGTTCAGCCCCCGGTTTCTCACAAATGGCCGGACATGCCGTCCAGCTTACTCTTTTTATAGGATGCGAAACCGCCCTCATCCAACGCCTGCCTGATCTCCTCCATCATCGTATTATAGAAATAAAGATTGTGCAGTACACAAAGCCGCATTCCAAGCATTTCCTTCGCTTTCAGCAGATGTCTGATATATGCCCTGGAATACCTCCTGCATGCCGGGCAGGAACAGCCTTCCTCGATCGGTCTGTTGTCCAGTTCATATTTCGCATTAAAAAGATTGATCTTGCCCCGGTTCGTGTAGAGATGTCCGTGCCGTCCATTTCTGGTCGGATAGACACAGTCGAAGAAATCCACTCCCCGTTCTACCGCCTCCAGTATATTAGCCGGCGTACCTACTCCCATCAGATAGGTCGGTTTATTCTGCGGCAGATACGGAACGGTTTCCTCTATCACATGATACATCTGTTCATGGCTCTCACCTACAGCCAGGCCGCCCAGCGCATAGCCGTCACATTCCAGTTCCGCTATCCTCATCGCATGGCTGATCCGGATATCATCATAAATCGCACCCTGGTTAATTCCAAAAAGAAGCTGTTTCTTATTGATCGTATCTTCTAAGCCGCACAGTCTGTGCATTTCCTTCTTGCAGCGCTCCAGCCATCTGGCCGTACGCGCCACGGACGCCTCCACATAATGTCTGTCAGCGACACTGGAAGGACACTCGTCAAAAGCCATGGCAATCGTTGATGCAAGGTTAGATTGGATCTGCATACTTTCTTCCGGCCCCATAAATATCTTGCGGCCGTCTATATGAGAATTGAAATAGACGCCTTCTTCCTTAATCCTGCGGAGCCCGGCCAGAGAAAAAACCTGAAATCCGCCGGAATCCGTTAAGATCGGCTTATCCCATGACATAAACTTATGCAAACCGCCCAACTGCCTGATAATAGTATCCCCCGGACGGACATGCAGATGATAGGTATTGGACAGTTCCACCTGAGTCTTAATTCCCTCCAGGTCTTCTGTAGATACGGCTCCTTTAATCGCCGCCGCAGTACCTACATTCATAAACACCGGTGTCTGGATCGTCCCGTGTACCGTTTCAAGCATGGCCCGTTTGGCCCTGCCTTCTGTTTTCAATATCTTATACATATTTTATACCTCATGCCATAGACGTTCTATAAATACTTGTCCCAGAATTCTTCCAGGCAGATGTCCTCTTCCTGCATAACAGACGCAGCCTCCCGGCCCACATATCTGAAATGCCAGGGCTCATACTCGATACTGGTAATATATTCTTTGTTTTTCGGATAACGCAATATGAATCCATACTCGTGGCAATGCTCTGCCAGCCAGATACCCGCCTGCGTATTTCCGAACCCTTCATCAAGATACTTATAGGTATCACAGAAAATATCAAGCGCCAGCCCGATCTGATGTTCGCTTGCTCCTGGTACCGTAACTGCCTGGGACGCCACTTTATAGGCATCCATATAAGACATTCCCTGTCCCATATAAACCTTGATTTTCTTATTAAAAAGAAATTCCTGTCGGTTCAGGTCTCTGTAGGGCGAACAGATCTCCAGATTGATATCGTCCTCTTTTGCAGCCTGCATCATTAAAAGAAGATCCTCTATGATACGCTTATCACACTTCATATTCCCTTTTATCGTTCCGAAATCAAAACTGTATCCTTCCGGAATCGGATGCTGTTTATTAATAAGTACAAGACGCCAGTCCGATTCATCAAACACAGGATCCCCGATTTCTTCCTGTTGTCTCTCTTCGGATTGGTATGTATCCTGACTCTCAAGAATATCATCAATCGTATAGGTATCAACTCCTTCGGCATCCTCTTCTATGTCATATGTATCGTCCAGATCCTCATCATCCTCCAGCAGAATCTGTTCTGTTGGAACAGTCTCCGATTCCACAGCGAATGAAATATCAGATGTCTCCACAATTGCCCCATAAGCTTCCTGTGCTTTCGTAAAGCCTGTTCCCTCCGTAAAGACAGCAAAAGAAAAGCTGCAGCTATTCATAAAGAAAACGGCAACAAAAGCGATACTTGCATATCGCTTGGTATTTGTAGCAAAATGTCTTACGGCATAATATAGTCCCAGAATGGCCGATAACATCACCAGACACGGATAATGCAGTTTCTTATGCTTCTTGGCTATCTTCGTAAATTTTTTGATTGCTTTTTCTCGAAATGTTTTTTTCATAGAAATCCTCAAGTCTGCTTATTCTTCATATGTCTGATCCAGATTTATATATAAAACATCCTATGGTTACGACATTGGAATTTTCACTTTTGGCCGATGTCGTTTACCATACCTATTTTATATAATAACATATAAAATTTATTTGTACACCTCTTTTTATGTAAATCTATCTTTATTTTTTATGTCTTTATTATGATTGGCAACGGTTCAGCCCAGGGCTTTGCATTTACTGCAAAGTCTGTGAAAATGTGTAGACTTAGCCAAGAGAAAATCTGGTCTACGCTCCTTTCCGGTCGTTGCCAAGCAAGTGCCAGTGGCACTTGCTTGGCAACCCTCGCCACAGGCGGCTTGGAATGGGCAGATTCCGCCATGGGAAGCCGCAGGCTGAACTGTTACTACCGGAGATTCTGTACAAATTTTGCAATGTACATCACAGGATCATCTGTGTTATGATAAACTGCGTTAAAGCTGGCCGGTTGACAGTTCCTCCACGCTTAATAACTCATGTTATTTAATGTATGCAAGTTTTCTTGCATACATTTTACAGAAAACTTCATAATTTGTCATTATTTTACATGTTTTTCTACATTATTCGACAATTATGCCATGAGATAGAGAGGCTGACGGACAGCAATCAGATTTTCAATAAATACTACTATTTTTCAGGAAAGGATACAAATTATGGCAGGCTCAACTTACGGAAAAATTTTTCAGATTACGACCTGGGGAGAATCCCACGGTCCCGCATTGGGGGTTGTGGTAGACGGATGTCCGGCCGGTCTGTCTCTTAGCAGCGATGATATTCAGGCATATCTGGACAGGCGTAAACCTGGACAAACTAAAATTGCCACCCCGCGCAAAGAGAACGATGCCGTGGATATTCTCTCAGGGGTTTTTGAGGGAAAGACCACCGGTACACCCATCTCCATGATGGTCCGAAATACTTCTCAGCGTTCTTCCGACTACAGTGAAATTGCAAACTACTATCGGCCGGGACATGCCGATTATACCTTCGATGCCAAATATGGGTTCCGCGATTACCGCGGCGGCGGACGTTCTTCCGGACGTGAAACCGTCGGCCGGGTAGCGGCCGGCGCCGTGGCAGCGAAACTTCTGCTGGAATTCGGCATCTCTCTGTCCGCCTATACGGTGTCGATCGGACCGATCAAAATAGACCGGAACAAATTCGATTTGAATACGGCCCGTACAACTTCTACCGGCATGCCGGATCCGGATGCTTCCGCTGCCGCCGAGGCATATCTTGCCGCCTGTATGCATGATTATGATTCCTCCGGCGGCGTTATCGAGTGTGTTATTGACGGGGTTCCTGCAGGCCTCGGCGATCCGGTGTTCGAGAAACTGGATGCAAACTTAAGTAAAGCGGTCATGTCCATCGGTGCTGTCAAGGCGGTGGAGATCGGCGACGGCACGGCGGTGTCTGCCGGTCTGGGTTCACAGAATAACGATCCCTTCCGCATGAAGGGCGGGCATGTCAGCAAGACTACCAACCATGCCGGCGGAATATTAGGCGGAATCAGTGACGGCTCCCGTATCATACTGCGTGCCCATGTGAAGCCTACGCCGTCCATCTTCTCTCCCCAGCAGACCGTCAACAGGCAGGGAGAAAACATAGAAATTTCCATCCGGGGACGTCATGACCCTGTGATTGTTCCCCGCGCCGTGGTTGTCGTGGAGACCATGGCAGCGCTCACAATTGCGGATGCCCTGCTTCTTAATGCCGGTGCAAAGGTGGAGCATTTAAAAAGGATATATGGCAGGTAACTCTGCCATATATCCTTTGTGATATGGACTTCTGATTGCCTGTAATCCTCAGAAATTCTTTCAATCAGAAGGTTTCTTAATCCGTAAGGTAACTGCTGATGCAATACAGTGTCTGGCCATTATAGTCCACTCTGGACCAGCCGTATTCTTCGTTGATTCCGGTTCTGGTCACATATTCTCCATTGTGCAGCACCGCAATGACCGTGGCATCCGGATTGGTTACACTGGGAAGTGCCCGGAGATTTACTTCGATCTTGGCAGTCACCTGATCATTTCGCTCGGCGAATTTAGTCTTCAGCCCGTCTCCGCTTCCGGCTCCTTCCTGAGAGGACGGTTCCGGAGCCTTATAGCTTAAGTCTGTTGTCAGATAACTGGATACCGCATACACAGTCTGGCCATTCAGTTCAAGCCTGGACCAGCCACTGTTACTGATGCCGGTTCTGGCAATCGTCTCGCCGTTCTGCAGTGTGTATACAACGGCACTGTCGGCGCCCTGACTGGGAATATTACGCAGATTGGTAGACTCTTTCGCCGTCACATTTTCACTTACATCCGTAAAATTCATAAGGGCTTCCACATCCGCATGGGCTTCCTCCGGAGTTTCCCCGCTCTGCGCTTCCGCAGTACCCTCATATCCGAAATAAGCAACATTAACGTCTACGGGCCTGCTGATGCCGGCTACCGTACCCCGGTTCGTATACTGCCACATGGCATGTGTGCCGCCGTAAGAAGAGACTGCCGTCTGCGGATAAGGCTCCGCCGGGTATTGGGATACCCATACCCGATAAGTGCCTGCTATCCTGTCAGTATCCCATTTCGCGTTTCCGGTCAATTCACTCATGGAAGAATAGAACATCGGCGTATACCCTCTGTTGTATATTTCCTGAAGAAACGCAATGGCAATATCCGTGCGCTGTGTATTGGTCAGGTTATACTGTGTACTGTCAGGCCGGTCAAAACCTTCACAATCATATGCTACTGGATAGGTAATCTGATACTGGGCTATGAAATCAGCTGTCCAGTCAGCTTCCTCCACTGCTTCCTGTGTCGTAGTCGCTGTAGAGAAAAAATAAGCACCCACTTTGATTCCGTTCTTCTGGGCTTCCTGCATATTGAATTTTGCATTGGTATCCGCACATATCTCCCGCGATGTGTCTGCCCGATATCCCACCCGGATCATGGCAAACTCGATTCCCGATGCGGCGACCTGGGACCAGTCTATCGTGCCCTGATATCTGGCCACATCGATACCGATGGTGACTTGGTCTGTTTCTGCCACACTGCCGGAAGAAAGCAGGTCTGTAACATTAACCTCCGTGCCCTGATCTGTGCTCATCGTAGAAGTTTGTGGATCTTCCGCTTCTGTCTCTCCCGCTCCGTTGTCTGCTCCGTCCGTCTCTTCATCAATATTCTCCTGGAAGGATTGGATTTCACTTTCCGCCGATGAGGCTTCCTGCCCCTCTTCCTCTTCTACGGCAGGATCATTGAGGCGCTGTCCTGCTGTTTCAATTTTCTCCGGAACTACGGTCTCTACCGCCGTTTCTTCTTTCTTCCTGCCCATAAGGATAATAACCACTATAACGGTGATGGCAATCAGAAGGACTGCCGTGATAACAGGAATCCATATCTTTCTGTCCAACATGCCTGCCCCGTAACCAAACTCGTCATCAAATGCTTCCTTATCAGAATCCTCTTCATCCAGATCCAATAGTTCCTCATCCCAGTCGCTTAATTTTTTCATTCGGTACCTCCTCTCCGATCTGCCAGGCGCTTATCCGATATCAAGCAGATCCAAATACAGATTGTTATAATCTTTACGTTCCTCTTTCATAAACTGGATCGCAGTCTTCGGATGTTGATTCAGGATTCCGGTCAGAAGATAGGGCACATCATAGCCCCATGTTACACCGGATTCCCGCAAGGGTACAATCCGGTTCTCCACAAACTTGAGAAGCGGATTGATCCTGTACTTCGGATTCTTCAAGAAGCCCAGCAGTAATTCACTGGGGCAATTGCCACAGCCTCGTCCAAGTCCGCTTACCGTAGCGTCCAGGTAGCTTACCCCCTTGATAATCGCTTCCGTGGTATTTGCAAAAGCAAGCTGCTGATTATTGTGGGCATGAATCCCTACCTTCTTGCCATATTTATCCGCCGTTTCCAGATACTTGTCACACAGTCTTCTGACCTGCTCCGGATAAAGAGACCCATAGCTGTCCACCAGATACACCGTACCCACACTGCTCTGGCACAGCAGCTCCAGCGCGGCATCAATATCTACATCATTGGATTTGGAAACTGCCATTATATTGACGCTGGTTTCATACCCCTTCTTCGTACAATCCTCTATCATCTCAATAGCCGCAGGAATTGTGTTAATATAAGTAGCAATCCGTACCAGGTCCACAGGACTGTCTTTTTTATTCAAAATATCTTTCTTGAAATCGCATCGTCCTACATCCGCCATAACCGCAATTTTCATATCCGTCTTGTTATCTCCTACCACCGCACGGATATCCTTGTCATCACAGAATTTCCACTTTCCGAATTTCCTGATGTCGAACAGTTCCTTGGATGCCTTATAGCCGAATTCCATATAATCTACACCGGATTTGATATTTGCCTGATATAACTCACGGACAAATTCGTCCTCAAAGAAAAAATCATTTACCAGGCCGCCATCACGAAGGGTACAATCCACTACTTTTATTTCCGGTGTGTAGGACATCAGCGTCCTCTGTTTTGCTCTCTTCTCCATCTCTATCTTCCTTTCTGCACTGCCTTATTCTACTATAATTTTCCGGAAGCTTTTCTTTCCCTTTTTCACGATAAACTCTTCGGATCCTATCATATCCTTCGTATAGGAAGTCTTGATATCCGTCACCTTATCTCCCTTTACGGTCACACCGCCCTGCTCCACGGCACGTCTTGCCTCAGAGCGGGATGCCGCCAGTCCGGAAGCTACCATAATACCCAGAATATCAATAGATCCGTCTGTGAACTTATCATCTGTCAGGGTGGATGTCGGTATGTTCTCTAAACTGCCGCCTCCTGCAAAAAGCGCTTTGGCCGCTTCCTCAGCCTTCTTTGCCTCTTCCACGCCATGTACCAGACTGGTAAGTTCAAATGCCAGTATCTCCTTAGCCCTGTTCAACTGGCTTCCTTCCCATTGATCCATCTCATCGATCTGCTCGATCGGCAGGAAGGTCAGCATTCTCAGGCATTTCAATACATCGGCATCTGCCACGTTTCTCCAGTACTGATAGAACTCGAAAGGTGTGGTCTTATTCGGGTCAAGCCATACAGCCCCTTTCTGGGTCTTGCCCATCTTCTTTCCTTCAGAGTTCATCAGCAGCGTGATCGTCATGGCATAAGCGTCTTTGCCCAGTTTGCGGCGGATCAGATCCGTACCGCCCAGCATATTGCTCCACTGGTCATCCCCGCCGAACTGCATGTTACAGCCGTACCTCTCATACAGCTGCATAAAATCATAGCTCTGCATAATCATGTAATTGAATTCCAGGAAACTCAGGCCCTTCTCCATTCTCTGTTTATAACATTCTGCCCGCAGCATGTTGTTGACGCTGAAGCAGGCACCGATATCTCTTATAAACTCCACATAATTTAAATCCAGCAGCCAGTCCGCATTGTTGACCATCAGCGCCTTGCCCTCAGAGAAATCAATAAATTTGCTCATCTGTTTCCTGAAGCATTCACAGTTATGTTCTATGGTCTCCTTCGTCATCATATTTCTCATGTCGGTTCTGCCGGAAGGATCACCGATCATAGCCGTACCGCCGCCAATCAATGCAATCGGTTTATTGCCGGCCTGCTGCAGTCTCTTCATAAGGCACAGTGCCATAAAATGTCCCACATGCAGGCTGTCTGCAGTAGGGTCAAAGCCGATATAAAAAGTAGCTTTCCCGTTGTTGATAAGATCCCGTATCTCCAACTCATCCGTCAATTGTGCAAGAAGTCCTCTTGCCTGAAGTTCCTCATAAATTTTCATGTGATTCTCTTGCTCCTTTCTCAATCCGCAGTCTCTATAGGACTGCATCCTCTGCTCCGTGCACGGAACTCCACTTTCCGGGCACATAAAAAACCCCGTCCTATCTTACCATAGGACGAGGTTACACTCGTGGTACCACCTAATTTCACAGACAACTCACGCTGTCTGCCTTATCAAGTACAGCACCGGAAGCCTGTCTGTTCCGCTGTAATACTCTCCTGCTGTAACGGGCATTTCCCGTCACGACCTACTAGGATGTCCCATTCTGTCGTGCAGCTCCAAGATGTATTCGTAAAAAACTTCCCGCGCTCCTCTCATCAACCGGCAGCTTTCTGTGCGTTCCATGATTTACTACTTGTTCTTATCGACGCCTTTTCTTTTTGCTGTCTATACTTTAAACGAAACCGAATCTTTTGTCAACAGTTAATTTACAACAGTTACACACACTTACCTGTTCGTCATAAGCTTGGCCATTGCCTGATTTAAGCCGTCCACGGTCAGCTTATACATGGGAAACAATCCCTTGATCGCAGTCTCCGCTTCCCTCCAGGGTGCATGGCCCGGAGCCATCTTCGGATTCAGCCATACGATCTTCTTGTAATGCCGTTTCATCAGAAGCAGCCAGTCCATACCGGACAAGCCGCCGTTGGGGCCTCTGTAATTTCCCGATGTGGAGTACAGCTCTTCCGGCGCCATCGCCGCATCCCCGACTATGATCACCTTGTAATCGCTGTCCAGATTGCGGAACATCCACTCTGTCTCTATCCAGTCCCCGTTTTCACACTCCGGAGTTTTATACAAATTAGAGTAGATACAATTATGGAAAAAATACGTCTTGACATCCTTATAGTGATTGGATTTATAAACAGAATGAAACAATTCATTCAGAAGCGTCGTATAGGGAATCATGGTACCGCCGGAATCCATTAGAAGCAGCAGCTTCACCGCATTCTTGCGGGGCTTCTCCATCACGATCTGCAGACAGCCGCCATTGTTACAGGTGGCGTCTATCGTACCGCCTATATCCAGCTCTGTCTCCGGAATATCCAGCTTAGAAGAAAACTGCCGCAGCTTCCGAAGAGCCATCTGAAACTGCCGGTTATCCAGCACCTTGTCATTGCGGAAATCACGATATTTCCTGGCGCCCACTACCTGAAACGCGGACTGATATCCGGTGGTCCCGCCGACTCTGATGCCGCCCATATTGCCGCCCATATTACCGAAGGACGTCTTACCCATGGTTCCGATCCAGTGACTGCCGCCGTTATGCTCCTCGTTCTGGTCGCGCAGTCTTTCCTTGAATTTATTCTCCACATCGTCCTTGTCCAGCGTGATTACTTCCTGGTTCATCTCATGGCGCATCTCTTCAAAGACTTCCTGCATCTCCGGCTTATCCAGCCAGCGCATCATATTCTTACCGACTTCATTCTCCGACATGATTCCTTTAAAGACCTCGTCAAAAGCCAAATCGAACTTGTCATACTCTGTCTCGGACTTTACCAGGATCATTCTCGCCACATAGTAGAATTCTGTCAGACTGCTGTGACACAATCCCTGCTGCAGTGCATCCTGCAGCGTCAGCCATTCGCTCAGGGACACATCCAGCCCCTTTTCCTTTAAGGTATAAAAAAATTTACTGAACATAAAGCTTCCTTTTCCTGTGAAACTCTTATACTAAAAGTCCTTCTTGTTCCTGACTGTCTCCAAATCCTCGTCCTTCTTGACCACCACGCCGATGAAAGGAAGCTCCGAACGCAGTCTGTCGGTCGGTATGCCGCCGATCTGCAGCGCATTGATCCAGTCGATCAGCTCCGACGTACTGGGCTTCTTGCGGATATCCTTCATAGAACGGATCCAATAGAAAACATCCATGGCATCCTTCATCAACTTGTCTTCCACATCCGGATAATGTGTTCTGACGATCTCCTCCATCAGTGCCTGATCCGGAAAATCAATGTAGTGAAAGATGCATCGACGCAGAAAGGCATCCGGCAGTTCCTTCTCGGCATTGGAAGTAATGATAACGATCGGCCTGTGTTTCGCCCTGACTGTCCGCTTCGTCTCATGGATATAGAATTCCATCTGATCCAGTTCCCACAGCAAGTCATTGGGGAACTCCAGATCCGCCTTATCGATTTCATCGATCAACAGAATCACCTGATCATCGGATTCAAAAGCCTCCCCCAGCTTGCCAAGCTTAATATAGCGGGCAATATCATTGACACCTTCCTCACCGAACTGTCCGTCATAGAGTCTCTGAATCGTGTCATACATATACAGGCCGTCCTGTGCTTTGGTGGTGGATTTGATATTCCAGATAATCAGTTTCTTCCCCAGAGAATTGGCCACCGCCTGCGCCAGCATCGTCTTACCGGTACCCGGTTCTCCCTTCACGAGAAGAGGCTTCTGCAGGGCAATGGCTACATTAACGCTTGCCAGCAGCTGTTGTGATGCAACGTAATCGGATGTGCTGTTAAAACTTTTGTTCTGTTCGCTCATTTTAGTTTCCTTTCCGGTATCTCATAAGGATCTTGTTACGATCCCGCTCAATTTCGTTTCTTGCCTGTCACATAAATTTATGTTACGATATTTCAGGTATAAAATCAAGAATTTATTATGATGAAAAGAAAGGATAATGCTGCTGTATTCACTGTTATTTGTGCAATGCTGCAGCAGCAAGGTACTCACATGACACATACTGCCTCCGAGAACAAAACGGGACTCTCCTTCGAAGTGTTCCCGCCTAAGAAAGATGAAGAATTCGAGAATGTATATCCGCTCCTGCAGCAGCTGGCCCGACTGCATCCTGACTTTATCAGCTGCACCTACGGCGCCGGCGGCTCCAGAGCCGGTAAAACAATAGAGATCACTTCCTACATCCAGCAGCAGCTGCACATTGATGCCATCGCCCATATCACCTGCGTCGGCTTTACGAAGGAAGATCTGCACAAAAACTGCACTGCTTTGCAGGAAGCCGGCGTGAATCATGTACTTGCTCTCCGCGGAGACAGGCCGCTTTCCATGAGCGACGAGCAATACAACAGCCGTGAATTCTATTACGCGTCCGACCTGGTCCATTACCTGAAGGAACATACCAGCCTTCAGATATCCGGCGCCTGCTATCCCGAGAAACATTTCGAAGCGCCCAGCCTGGAAAATGACCTGCAGCATCTCAAAGAGAAAGTAGATGCCGGTGTCAGCTCCCTGGTCTCTCAGATGTTCTTCGACAACACGTTTTTCTATCGTTTCCTTGACAAGGTTCATGGAATGGGCATCCGTATTCCCATCCACGCAGGGATTATGCCGATCACTACTGCGAAACAACTGGGTACTACCGTATCTCTGTCCGGTTCCTCCGTTCCCAAGGCTCTGGCAGATCTCATCGCCACCTACGGAGATGACAAGGAGGACATGCGCAAAGCAGGTATCGACTATGCGGTCCGCCAGATCCGTGACCTGAAAGAACACGGCGTAGACGGTATCCACATTTATTCCATGAACAAAGTAAAAACCACTGTCGAAATCTGCAGCCAAATCTAAACCATACCGGAAACGGTTCGCGGAAAATATCGCGCCGCCGCAATGGTATAAAATAATATAAAAAGATACCGGAACCATATTCTTTGTAATCTCGGTATCTTTTTATTTCTTTTGCTAATGGCATTAAAATTTCGCTATTAATTTCACAAAACCTTCCGTTACTACAATTACCTTTACCAGGGGAGCAGCGGATTCTCAATCTTCTTATCGCGAAGCATCAGATTCTTCACCGCCTCATCTGCCAGCTGTCCTTCGAACAACACCGCGTTGACCTGCTCGATGATAGGAAGCTGCACGTCATATTTCTTCGCCAGCCCCATGGCTGCTTTGGCTGAATACACGCCCTCCACCACCATCTTCACTTCGTCCATAGCCTGTTTCATCGTATAACCCTGACCGATCAGAATACCGGCCCGCCTGTTACGGGAATGCATGGAGGCACAGGTGACGATAAGATCCCCGATCCCTGTCAGACCGCAGAAGGTCTCGAAACTGCCGCCCATGGCAACGCCCAGCCTTGCAATTTCAGTGATGCCTCTTGTGATCAGAGCCGCCTTGGTATTATCTCCGTAACCGAGACCATCGGCAATTCCGGCTGCAAGCGCCACCACATTCTTCAATGCGGCTCCCAGTTCAATCCCCAGAACATCCGGACTGATATAGACACGGAACACCTCATTCATGAAAATATTCTGCAGATACTCTGCCACCGCCTTCTCTTTGGCGCCCACAACGATCGTTGTGGGAATGCCTCTCCCAACCTCTTCTGCGTGGGAGGGCCCGGATAAGACGGCTACCTTCGCCTGGGGTATCTCTTCTTCTATAATCTGTGATAATGTCAGCAGCGTTTTCTCCTCGATTCCCTTCGCCACATTGACGATCAGCTGCCCCTCTTCCACATAGGACGCCATATTATGGGATGTGCTTCTCGTATAAGGAGAGGGCACGGCCAGCACAAGCACGTCAGCACCCTTCACAGCCTGTTCCAGATCTGTAGTAAATTCCATGTCCTCCGGCAGTTTTACACCCGGCAGCTTATCCTTGTATTCATGCTCCTTTTGCAGCATCCTAATCTCCGCTTCTATAGCGGACCACACCGTCACCCGGTGTCCGTTCTTATATAAGAGTACAGCCAGTGCGATTCCCCAGCTTCCGGCTCCAATCATACTGATATCAGCCATTTCTTCCTCCCTTCTCAAAATCCATTATTTCTTCTCTTCCTTATTCTTATGAGTCAGATAGGTCTTGCGTTCTGTTCCGCCAAGCAGCCGTTTGATGTTATCTTTATGTTTGTAATAGGCCATGGCCGTCAGAAATCCCGCCACAAGGTACATCTCGGCCAATGCCTCCTGCGACATGCCGAAAACACCTGCCTGTCCCAACACGATCAATTCGATCAGAAATCCCGCGTAAACTGCCATAGAGCCCAGCGATACATAGTGGGTGGTAAAAAAGATACCAAAAAAAAGGATAACCCCCATAGGAATCAGGTAAGGATGAAAGGACAGAATCATACCTGCCGTTGCCGCAATTCCTTTTCCTCCTTTAAACTTCAGATAAAAAGGAAAATTATGTCCCAGTATGGCGCCTGCCGCAGCATAAATCTTAAGAAGATAGATCAGCTCCGGGTATGCTTCCCTAAAAAGCATGTTCGTAAGTACCACTGCCAGAATACACTTCATAATATCTCCGAACAGGACGATCATCCCTGCCCTGGTTCCCAGGGTGCGCAGTGTATTCGTGGTACCCGCGTTTCCGCTTCCGTAATTTCTGATATCAATACCGTGTAGCTTCCCGTAAAAATACGCCGTCTGAAATAATCCAAATACATAGCCGATCGCTAAACATATGATCCGTTCCACTTTTACTTGTTTTCCTTTCTCTCACGAATGATAAATTTAAGCGGCGTTCCAAGGAAGCCGAAAGTATTCCTGATCTGATTCTCAAGATATCTGGTATAGGAAAAGTGCATCAATTCCTTATCATTTACGAAAATGACAAAAGTAGGAGGCTTGACCGAAACCTGTGTGATATAATACAGGCGCAGCCGCTTTCCCTTATCCGACGGCGGCTGCTGCAGAGCCACGGCCTCCGCCATGATCTCATTGAGCACACCTGTGCCCACACGCATGGAGTGGTTTTCATTCACTGCATCTATCATCTCGAACAATCTGCCAAGACGCTGACCGGTTACTGCAGAGATAAAAATAATTTCCGCATAAGCCATAAAGGAGAGCACCTGTCTGACTCTCTGGGTGAATTCATTCACCGTCTTATTATCCTTCTCTATCGCGTCCCACTTATTGACGGCAATGATGACGGCCTTGCCCCGGTCATGCGCAATGCCGGCTATCTTGGCATCCTGTTCCGTCACCCCTTCCGTAGCGTCGATCACCAGCACCACGATATCAGCCCGCTCCACCGCGGCAACGGTTCTGATAATCATATAACGCTCCAGTTCCTCCCTGATCTTATTCTTCCTGCGAAGGCCTGCCGTGTCAATAAAAACATATTCCTTTCCGTTGCGGGTGATTTCCGTATCGATAGCATCTCTTGTAGTACCCGCAATATCGGATACGATAACCCGGTTCTCACCGATCAGCCTGTTAACAATCGATGACTTTCCCACATTGGGCTTCCCAACAATAGCAACTTTGGTGCGGTCATCTTCCTCTTCCGCCGCCGCTTCCTCATCGAAGTGGGATGTCACCTCATCCAGCAGCTCCCCGAATCCCAGCTTATTCACGGAAGAAACCGGATAAGGCTCGCCGATGCCCAGATTATAGAATTCATACACATCTGCCATGAATTTCTTAAAATCATCCACTTTATTGACCGCCAGAATAACCGGTTTCCTGGAACGGCGCAGCATATCTGCCACCTTGGAATCCGCGTCCACCATTCCCTGTCTGACGTCCACCAGGAAGATGATAACATCTGCCGTATCGATGGCGATCTGCGCCTGTTCCCGCATCTGCGACAGAATGATATCCTTGCTTTCCGGCTCGATACCGCCTGTATCGATCAATGTGAAATTCATATCTAGCCAGGAAACTTCCGCATAGATACGGTCCCTGGTGATACCAGGCGTATCCTTGACGATCGATATATTCTCACCTGCCAGCGCATTGAACAATGTGGATTTGCCCACATTGGGCCTTCCCACGATCGCCACGATCGGCTTGGTTTTCTTCTTACTCATATAGCACTCCATTTCAATTAACTGTCAGCAGCGCCCTGGCGCGGCTTCCTCAGCGGCCAAGCACTGTATGCACAAAATCATGTCCGCTTGATTTTACAATATCTACCTTAACTTGTAAAGTCTTTTCCACATCGCTTACGGTAACATCATCCAGAAAATAATCTTCTCCGCTGCGCAGGACATTCTGCGGAAGTAAGATCCGCTCCCCCAGTTCCCTGCCCTGCAGCTGCCGGATGATATCCTGCCCTGTCAGCAGGCCGGACACTGTAATCCGCTCCCCGAAGAAATCATTGGTTATGGCATAGACATGGAGCTTCAGAAGCGGAAAACGTTCTGTCATCTGATCTGCCATATCCTGGATGAAAGGATACGCCAGCTTCCCCGTTACAACGGCCAGCTCTCCTCTACAGCCGGCATACTGTTCCCGCTCCTCTTCCAGCTGATCCATCGCTTCCTTAAACTCATCCATCTGCAGCCTGAGCATTCCCACGCCGTTCTCCAGCTGCAGATAACCGTCATACCGCTCCGCCTCCGGCAGCTGTGTCTTTGCAAGCACATACCATTCATCGGATGCATGTACAAAATGCAGCCCCCATTCCCGATAGAGCTTCTCCTGCCATTTATGGATGCACCGTAACACTTCCACAGCATCCTCTTTCGTAAAAGGTTCCAACGGATAGAGCCCGTCCCGAAACCGTGACAGGCCTACCGGCACTACCGACACACTTTCCAGATGAGGCAGATAGGCGCTTAAATCCGAAATACTCCGTTCCAGCTGCGCACCGTCGTTCACATTCTTGCACAGGACGATCTGACCGTTCATGGTAATCCCCGCCTCATACAGCTTCTTAACCTGTTCCAGGATCCGTCCGGCAAACCGGTTGTTCAGCATTTTACAGCGAAGCTCCGGATCCGTAGTCTGGAAGGATATATTAATAGGAGAAAGATGATATCGTATGATCCTGTCTATATCCTTATCCGACATATTGGTCAGTGTCACATAATTACCCTGAAGGAAGGACAGTCTGGAATCATCATCCTTAAAATAAAGTGTTTCCCGCATTCCCTTCGGCATTTGGTCGATAAAACAGAAGATACATTTATTATGACAGGAGCGATAGTCATCCATCAGGCCGTTCCCGAATTCGATTCCCAGATCTTCCTCATAATCCTTATCGATCTCAAGCAGCCATTCCTCGCCGCCTGCCTTGCGGATCAGCACTTCTATATACTCATCCTGCACCAGATACTGATAATCGAAAATATCCTCGATCCGGTTTCCGTTGATCTCAAGCAGTTCATCCCCCGGTTCCATGCCCAGCTCTTCCGCAATAGACCCCTCTTCTATCCGACAAATGACATGCTGTACTTTCCTCATTTTACGCACTCCCATTACCTGATCTGTATCTGATATGATACGCTGTCATTACCTTTATATTTCTTACTTAACATCTTTTATTTTACTAGAATTTCCTTGACGTGTCACTATCATAATGTTATAAAATAAATGTCGGCCAGTACAAAAAGAATACCTATGGCAACAGCTCTGCGCACTTGCTGCGCTGAGCGTACACGCGCCATGCAGCTTGTCTGCATGTGTGCATCCGTACTTGTACCCATTTTTCATGAAGCGTCTGTGCCGAAGACGATATAGGGCACAAGTATGAATCACACCAGATTATTTACAAGTAAATACGGGAGGTTACCATGCCTAATACGGAACAATTACAAACTGCCATGCCGGTGGCGCCTGCGAAACTGCTCACGACGCAATCTGCCCTGCCCCTGGCCCGTAAAGTTAACAGTCATCTTGTGGAATACCGCAGAAACCTGAATAACAGTTTCAAACAGGATCCTGCCTTCCATGGCTATATGGAAGACAATTATCTTATAGAGGTAGAATGTCCCCGGTTCGGTACCGGTGAATCCAAAGGAATTCTCAACACTTCTGTCAGAGGCAAGGATGTTTTCATTCTGATGGATGTCTGTAACCACAGTATCACGTATCAGATGAACGGCTATCTTAATCACATGTCCCCTGACAACCACTATCAGGATTTAAAAAGAATCATCGCCGCCATCAATGGCAAGGCCCATCGTCTTACGGTGATCATGCCCTTCCTCTATGAAGGACGGCAGCATAAGAGAAACGGCAGGGAATCTCTGGACTGCGCATATGCCATTAAAGAAATCATGGACATGGGAGTCTCCAATTTCATTACCTTCGACGCACATGATCCCAGAGTACAGAATTCTGTTCCGATCAAGGGATTCGACAACTTCACGCCGCCCTATCAGTTTATCCGTGCTCTTCTGCGCACGGAAGAAGACCTGATCATAGACAAGGAACACACCATTGTCATCTGTCCTGATGAGGGGGCGCTGGACAGAGGTATCTATTTCGCTAATGTACTCGGGGTAGATACGGGTATGTTCTATAAACGCAGGGACTATTCCACTATCGTAAATGGCAAGAACCCTATCGTGGCTCATGAATTTCTTGGTGAAAATATAGACGGAAAAGACGCCATTATCATTGATGACATGATTTCCTCAGGCGGCAGCATGATCGATACCGCCCGGCAGCTTAAGAAAATGAACGCAAAGCGCGTATTCATCTGCTGCACCTTCGGTCTCTTTACTGATGGGCTGGCAGCCTTTGATGACGCCTATGAGAAATGCTGTTTTGACCGGATTATTACAACCAATCTTTGTTACCAGCCGCCGGAGTTAAAGGAGAAGCCTTATTATTTGGAAGCAGACATGAGTAAATTCATCGCTTCCATCATCGATTTTATGAATCACGACGCATCCATGGCCAACATCTATACTCCGACCGATAAGATTCACCAGATTCTTGACAAATATAACAATCGGGAGGTAAGCAGCCTGGATCTGTGACCACAACAATGCGCATACATATCGAGAAGGATCCGGTTTTAAACCGGATCCTTCTTCTCTTCTTTCGCCTTGGGGAATGTCAGGATCACCTTAAACAGATCCCCGTCCAGCTGAATTTCAAACGTACCCTTCTGCGCCTCCGTCAGATTCTTGGCAATGGACAAACCTAATCCGCTGCCTTCTGTGGTCCGGGATACATCCCCTCTGATAAAGCGCTCTGTCAGCTCCTCCGGATTGCAGTTTAACGGAGATGCCGAAATATTCTTAATGGCTATGACGATAAATTTCTTCTTGTCAGGCATACCCTCTATCGAAAGATAGACTCTGGTGCCTTCCATGGCATATTTGTAGATGTTATTGAACAGATTCTCCATCACCCGCCAGATTCTTCTGCTGTCGGCTTCTATCATGGCATTCTTCACATGAACATTCATAACTGTAGTCAGGTTCTTTTGTTCGAATTTCTCCGAAAACTCTCCAATCGTCTGGTTCATCAGTTCTGTCAGATTGATCTGTTCAAAATGCAGGTTGATATTGCCGGAAGTGATCTTACTGGCTTCCACCAGGTCATCTGTCAGCTGTTTCAAACGCTGGGACTTTTCATCCAGCACTTTAATATAGCCCTGTATCTTCTGATTGTCGATCTGTTCCCTCTTGATCAGATCCACATAGTTGATGATGGATGTAAGAGGCGTCTTGATGTCGTGGGACACATTGGTAATCAGATCCGCCTTCATCCGCTCATCTTTCATGCTGATCTCCACCGCCTCTTTAATACCCTTACCGATACTGTTTACGGAGTGTGCCAGCGTCAGATTGTCTCCGTGCAGGGATTCCGTCTCCACCTGATGTTCAAGCTGCCCGTCCGCAATGATTTCTATCCCCTTGACAATCTCCTGCTGCTCCCTGGCATTCCGGTAAAGCAGATTCCCCACTGCAATATCCACCGCTATGACCAGAACAAGCGCCAAGAACATGCCGAAACCGTCTGACCCATAAGCACAGGCAACCATCAGCAGATTAAACAGCAGGAAGATTCCGTAAGGTATACAGGTTCTCAGAACAATATTGCTGTTATCATACATCTGCAGGACAATCCGCTTGATCAAATGAACCAGCCTGCACAGGTAACTGTTCTTCCACAGAACGCCTGCCTTCAGTCTGCGGACCAGACTGTAGAAGAAAAACATGGCAACGGCATCTGTGGCAAATACCGTGGCAAACAAGGCTCCCTGGAACCACTGTGTATGCATAATCGAATCATACGCCACTATCGTATACAGACGGAGTCCAAGCAGCTCCACCGCAATAAGAAATACCCAGATCAGCAGAATTACCATGCCGAATCCAAGCAATAACATGATCTCCGTAGGAATTCGGTCAAAGGACGTCAACCGGATATAAGGCCTGCCTTCCCTGTCCACATCCTTGCCGGTGGCAAAGGTCAGATAACAGAACAAGATAAGATACAGAATACCTGCACACGCTGCCATCGCGATCCAAAGCGGGAAATAGGGCTGGTATTTTTTGAATCCGTCCCGTCCCTGGGTAAAGGCATCCGCTATCGGGTAAGAAGTATCCACCCCGATCCAAATCTCAACCGTCTCCGGATATGCATAATCATATTCCTGCAGGATATCCCGGATCGTTTCCTCCGCGATCGATGTGTTCGTTCGATAGGTCATATCTGCCGGACTGTAATAGATATATTTACCAGAATGGAGAAATGCCGGCCCTTCTTCACTGTCCTGCGCAGCCATTGACAGATTTAATTCCTCGATTTTCTGCTCATCATCCAGATTCGTATAAATCTGCGTATAGTCACCCACCGTTTTTCTGATCAGATAGCGGACATTGGAATTCTTCACATCATAATACCTTCCGGCTTCCAGATATTCGCTGTAATTATAGGACAGGCTCTGGGCCGCATACTGTACGTTGTGGCACAGATCATAATACAGATCCCAGTCTGACACATATTCTTCCAGATTCTTATCCTCTGTCGTTTTATAACGGTTGACCATCACGTTATAGGTGCCCTTCGCACCGCTTTCTCCGGGTATTTCTGCCATCACCGTAACTTCCTCATCGGTATCCGCCCGCTCACCGGCAGGTGCAAGAGATACAACAGTCCTATCAGATGACTTATAACCTTCCACGAATCCGTCTGTATTTTCCCAGATTTGATTGGATGATACATCGTCTGTAAAGGTATAGCTTTCCACATCCGACCGCAGATAGTTTGCGTCTGAAGTATTATAATACTTACTGTCCGGATCTACGACCGTCACCTTGGTCTTCTCTGCCAGAAATTTATTTGCCTGCGCGTCGGTCATTTCCGTGGCCGCCCACTCGAAGCCGTAATTCTCCCACTTCAACAGGTCTTCCAGATAGTAATAAGCAGTCACATACCGTTCCGGCAGGCCATTATCACGGTAATTATATGCCGTGACATCGATCACTTTACGCCCGTCAAATTCCCCGTCCGTCTCCAGCTGCCCGCTCACGACACCGTGACGGATGATATCTGCCGCCGCATATCCGAAAATATTGTCAAACAGTTCCGAATCTTCATAAGACTGCTTCCGGTCCATGGAATACATATTAAAACCGTACTGTGACCGGAACCCTTCAACGCGAACCGTTGATCCGACCGCCACAACAAATATGGCAAGCACTATGGTGCCTAAACAAAGGTGCTGAACAATACGAAGAAATGTTGTGGCCACGTGGCTGCTCTTTCTTGCTTTCTTCTTATTGCCTGCCCTGCGGACGTGCTTATCCTTTCCGTATACCACTGTTTCCTCAACAGGATCTTCTGTTTCTCTTTCCTGCTGCTCTTCCGGTCCTTCATACCGTTCCGCAGCCTCCTCTTTGTGTTCCCTGATTTCCCTTCCTCCGGGCGATCTGCCGTCTTTCATTGCCGGTTCCGCTTCTTCTCTTCTGCCTTTTTCTTCTTTTCCCATCTTTAACCTCACTTTTTCATAACCCGCCTGTGCCGTTATTGCTTTTCAATCTTATATCCTACGCCCCAGACAACCTTTAAATAGCGCGGCTCTTTCGGATTGATCTCGATTTTCTCCCGGATATGCCTGATATGTACCGCCACCGTATTGTCTGCACCGATGGCTTCCTCGTTCCATATACTCTCATAAATCTGGTCAATGGAGAAAACTCTGCCGCAATTCTTCACAAGCAGCAGAAGAATATTATATTCGATCGGCGTCAGCTTAACATGATCTCCGTCCACCGTCACTTCCTTGGTATCATCATTGATACATAGCCCTCCTACCTGAAACAGCGCATTGTTCTCCGTATTCAGATTCCCGAGAGTCGTATATCTTCTCAGATTGGACTTCACTCTCGCCAGAAGTTCCAGCGGATTAAAAGGTTTCGTCACGTAGTCATCCGCTCCTATATTAAGTCCCAGGATCTTATCGTTGTCTTCTGACTTAGCCGATAAAATAATGATAGGAATACTGGAATACTCTCTGATCTTCAATGTGGCGTGAATTCCGTCCAGCCTGGGCATCATCACATCGATCAGAAGCAGATGGATCGGATGCTCCTTCAGAACCTTGATGGCCTGTTCCCCGTCATATGCTTTATATATCGTATATCCTTCCTGAAGCAGATAAATCTCTATCGCATCCACGATCTCTCTGTCATCATCACATACCAGAATATTCGCCATGTCACCCTCCCTGCATATCTTATTTTTAATCTTTGCTGTAACTTGAGCTTTTTTTATTATGTCAAGAAAACCTAAAGGAAAAGATGGGAAAATCTTTAAAGTTTTCTTAATATAATCCCAAAAAGGCACCCAAATTTCCCCTTTTCCCCTGACTGGCCCTGTGGGAAAAGAGATAAGTGCTGTTATGGCAGGTACACACATCCGTCACCTGTATCTGTCCGGCGGGAATTCCCGCCTCCTGTAAAATAATATCATTGGCACGCCAGAGATCCAGCTGGTATTTACCGCCTCCCTTATCTGTCAGAATCTGATCCTTCTGCCCGGGCTTTCTGAATTCAGCCTCGAAAGCTTCTGCCACATCCCCACTGACCTCGTAGCATGCCTGACAGATGGAGGGACCGACAGCTGCCACAATATTCTCAGGATCAGTGCCGTAGACCTGTCTCATCTTATCTACCACGCATCTGCCCATACGGGCCACGGTTCCGCGCCAACCGGAATGGGCCAGCGCCACTGCCCGTCGCTTCGTATCAACAAAGTATAACGGTACACAGTCTGCATAGAAGGTGGCCAGCACCAGTCCCGGTTCCTCTGTCATAAGCCCGTCTATATCCTTGTAATCCCTGGGAACCAGAATTCCTTTGCCGCCATCCTGCCTTGTCACCACACGCAGATTTACCGTGTGCGTCTGATCCGAGCAGACCATATCGCCGACTTCACAACCGAGTACGCCGGCAATTCTTCTGAAGTTTTCATTTACCGCTTCTTTTTCATCTCCCCTGGTGTAGCTCAGGTTCATGGTACTGTAGATTCCCTTACTGATTCCACCGGCCCTTGTGGTGAACAGATGTCTCACCATGCCTGTCTGTTCCAGCAGCGGAAAGGTCAGATACTCTATGTCTCCGGTTTTGTTCTGCTTCATTCCCATCCTGCCGGGATGTCTGTATAATTCCATTTTGCCCCTCCTCCCCTGTCACGGCTGTTTCCGTCAGGTTTTCCGGCTCCTGTCTCCATGGTCACGCTGTCTGCCGTTTTACAGCCCGCAACATTCCGTCCTGCCTGTTACCGTGTCAGATAATAGAACGCATTCTTAAGCCATGTCACTTTATCACCGTCTATCGCAACCACATCGAAACGGATCGGTGTATTTTCCATGCAATGATGCAGTACCCGATAGTAATCGGCCACTCTGCATATTCTTTTCTGTTTGGCATACCCCACCGCTTCCGCCGCACTCCCCTTACTCTTGCTGCTTCTGTATTTCACCTCGAAAAAGACCAGATACTCACCGTCATACCCGATCAGATCGATTTCTCCCTGACGGCACCTGAAATTCTGCTCCTTGATCCTGACACCCCTGGATAATAAATAGGCACAGACCTGTTCTTCCTTCTGTGCCCCCTGCTTTCTTGTATTCATCTATTCCTGCTCCCAGCCATTCTGTACCGGACCTGCCGGTAATACGACTACTTCCCTGCCGCCATCTTCGCCTTGATCTTATCCATGGAATCCACAAAAACAAGAATCTCCGCAACCACTTCATACAGCTCCGGCGGAATCATGTCTCCGATTTCCAGACGTGACAGCGTATCCGCCAGCTTATCATCCCGATGGACCGGCACATCCGCTTCTTTGGCTTTCTCAATGATCCGTTCCGCCAGTTCGCCCCTGCCGGAGGCAATGACCCTGGGCGCTTCGTCATCAGGATCGTACTCCAGGGCAATCGCCTGCTTCGGTTTTGTTCTCTCTTCTCTGTCCATGGCCTTTCCTCCCCTCTGCGCTGTCCTAAGCCCGCATATCAAAAGACGTTCTGCTGAGTACAGAAATATTCTTATCCTGACTCAGGATCGTCTGCATAATACTCGCATTCTTCTCTTCATCCTCTTCTTTTACCTGAAATTGTGCCTTCAGAGTGTAGCCTCTTCCGGCCAGCCTTTCATCCAGGAGAGAGATATGCTGTTCGATCAAGTCCAGTGAACTCTCATCCTGCAGTGTAAAATTGGTATTCACTTTATTATGCTGCATTGTCACATAAACATCCATAGCCCCCAGATGTTCCATGTCCAGATGCAGAAGTGCACTCACATTGCCATCCTTAGCCGCCAGATTTTTCTTGTTCGTATATACATAGAGATCACCGTGGGCGTGATTACCGGCCATTTTAAGAGGCAGCTGAATATAGGCAAACATATGATTCATCTGATTCATAAAGTCTACATTATTCTGCAGATTCTGTGCGCTTCTGGCCACAGGCGCATCTGCTTTTCCCGCCGTCTGGACCGCCTCATTCAGACGCATGCTCTGTTCCCTTATTCGCTCATACAGCTGCTCCACCTTACGCGGATCGGCGACTTCCCGCGGTTCGATCAGCCACTGCCTTTCCACCTCTGCCCGAAGCAGACCTTCAAATTCCTTTCCGCCGAAAAGCCTTTCCAGAACATGGGAGGGCATCTCTCCGGCTCCCGGCATAAGATTCCGGATCAGTGACAGCACCTCTTTGGCCGACACCTCTCCGTTCCTGATCTGCCCTGCCGTATACTCCTCCACGCCCAACTCCCGCAGCATATCTCCCAGGGACCGCCATTGGCTGTCCGTAAGCGCCGGATCCTGTCCTGACGGCCGCATCTCCTGTGCCTCTGCCCCTTCCTTCATCTCCGTAAGCTGCAAATCATCCAAACCGGCATCCTGCATCTGTGCATGTAAAAGCTTTGTGGCATCAGCCTGCCCAGCCTCATTCTCTGCACCCTTCTGTATCACGGCTTCGGCCATACCTGCTTCCGTAAAGATATCCAGTACGCTTTCATAAAAAGCATAGGCCTGGCTGACCCTTCCTTCCCCCATCAGCTCATGGAAAATCTCCGGAAGTTCCTGCGCGATCATCTCGGCGCTGCCAAGCAGCTGGTGACCGGCATTCTGATACTGTTCAAATTGTTCGATATTTGCTTCTGTAATGGAAAGCCCCAGCCGGATCATCTGTATGACAGTGGCCGGATCCTGCGTCGGAAATTCCAGCAGCTGTCTGCTGACATTTAAGATCGTGTCCCTGTCGATAGGCATCCCTTCTTCCATCATTCTGGCTACCATCTCTATATTTTCGGCAGTTTCCGGCAATCCTGCCGCTCCCAGAGCCCGCAGGATCGTCGCCTGATTTGCCATGTTGGCATACAGCGGAGCCAGGGAGAGCACCGCACCATTGTTCGTCTTTACCTCAAAACTCATATTCTGTCCCAAAGCCAGGCTGATACTCTGCTCGATCCTTGCATTAATCAGCAGATCCTGACTTAATGCGATCTGCACCGTACTACCGTTCCTGCTGATGACAGCCCCCTGGATCGTCTGTCCCGGCAGCAGATTTCTGATGTCGTTCTGCAGTCTGTAGCTTTTCTCCCCTTTAGACATGGACTCAACCGCCTTAACGGTGTCATTCGCCTTGATATTCTGATCATTCCGTTTAAAAATACTTGCAAGATTCAATCTCTGCACCCCCACATTGCCGCCGTCAAACAGGAAGCTCTTGCTTCCCGGCATCACTTCATGTCATATGGCGGGCGCCGCCTGCATCTGACAGAAGTGAGTTATAAATGTTCTCCTGTGTATCGGACAGGGTCCATACTTCTTCAGTGCCTCCACATGCGCCTGCGCCCCGTATCCTTTATTGGAGGCAAATCCATATTCCGGATAAACTTCATCGTACAAAACCATAAGCCGGTCTCTTGTCACTTTGGCAATGATACTGGCCGCACCGATGGAAATACTCTTGGTATCTCCCTTGATAATCGGTACTTGTCGTATCTCTACCTGCGGAATGGTAACCGCATCGTTAAGAAGCAGATCCGGCGCAGGCGTCAGCTTACCGATTGCCTCCCGCATAGCTTCATAAGTGGCCTGCAAAATATTGATCTCGTCAATCCGTTCTGGTGTACTGTATCCGATACCTGTCGAGACCGCCCGTTCCATAATAATATCATATAGTTCCTCTCTCTTTTTTTCGGACAGTTTCTTGGAATCATTAATATAGAGAATGTCGCAATCCTTCGGCAGAATGACGGCGCCGGCCACCACCGGGCCGGCCAGCGGCCCGCGGCCCACCTCATCGATTCCGCAGATATGCTGATAAACCGCATACTCCCGTTCGTATTTCTTAAGCGCTTCGCTTCGCGCCACTTCCTTCTCATAGGCAGACAGCCGCTTCCTGCCCTTTTCCACGGCAGCACGCACACCTGCGCGTCCGTCCTTCTCATACTGCATAAACAAAACAGGCAGTTCTTCTATCTTTGCTGCCTGTAGCTTCTCTCTGATCTCTCTGATTCCCTCTGCCATACTTACATCTCCATGTCTTCTCAGACACAAATTCCTATAAAAACCCTTATCACCTGTGTTCGATAAATCCGAATTTGTCAAAAGGCCAGATGCGGAGCCAGGCCCTTCCGATGATTTCCTCCCTCGTGACATTTCCCACGGAAGGATCTCTGCTGTCGGTACTGTTGTTCCGGTTATCTCCCATCAGAAAATATTCGTCATCCCCCAGTTCGATCTCTTCGTAGGCTCTTCCCGGATTCTGAATGACCTCCTTTCCGTATTCTTCCTGCAGGATCTCCCCATTGATCAGGATATTCCCTTCTTCGTCGATCCTGATCGTCTCACCCGGCAGCCCGATAACCCTTTTAATATAATAAGTATTCTCTTCATACCGGAACGGAAATACGACAATATCGAATCGTTCCGGATCATGAAAATGATAGCTTATCTTATCCACGATCAGATTATCTTCGCTGCTCAATTTCGGTTCCATAGAGCTTCCCAGCACCTGCGTCCGCTGTCCAACAAAATGAATCACCAGATAAACGGCACACAGGACAAACAATATGTACAGACTGGTGCTCAATATTTCTTTCAGTACTTTTTTCATTCCGTCTCGTCCCCATTCTTTGTCTCTCTTATTTCTTCACGGCAGTTCCAATGTAATCCGCCCCATCCGGCCGCTTCTGAAATCATCCATCACAACGAAGGCGGCCTTCTCATAATCCTCCTCCTGCCCTCTTTTATAACATTTACGGACCTCACAGACATGCTGCAATACCGATAATGGCGTCTCATCACCCTGCCCGATCTGATACCGCTCAAATAAGGGTTCCCTGTAATGAAGCAAAAGATAGGAAATCAGATCTGACGCAAGCTCTGTCATCTGCAGAATCTCATCATTCATGGATCCAGTCAACGCCAGATTCCGGCCGACTTCTTCACTGTCAAATTTCGGCCACAGAATACCCGGTGTATCCAGAAGCTCCAGCTCCTTATTCAGCCTGATCCACTGCTTCCCCTTCGTAACACCCGGCTTATTACCGGTTTTGGTACAGGCCTTGCCGGCAAAGGAATTGATAAAGGTGGATTTCCCCACATTCGGGATTCCCACCACGATAGCCCTCACAGGACGATTTCTGATTCCGCGTCTCCGGTCACGTTCTATCTTCTCCTTACATGCTTCCCTGACCATTCCCTGAATTGCCTTAAGCCCCTTCCCGCTTCTGGCATTGATCTCCAGAACATGAAAGTCCTGCTTCCGAAAATACTCCATCCAGAGCTTATTGGCCCTTTCATCCGCAAGATCCGATTTGTTTAACAGGATCAGCCTTGCTTTATTCTTACCCAGTTCGTCTATATCCGGATTTCTGCTGCTGAGCGGAATCCTGGCATCGATCAATTCTATTACCAGATCGATCAGGCTGATGTTCTCCTGCATCATGCGTTTCGCCTTGGTCATATGTCCCGGATACCATTGATATCTCATCGTTTTCTGTCCTCTCCCGCAGATTCCCTGCCCTCTGCCGCGTCAGCAGCAGCTGCCTGCTACTCGATCAATCCCATTCCTTCATCTTCTGTTCCCATATGAAACCATGCCTTGCCGATAATCGTATCCTTATTGACGGCGCCGATATTTCCGGAACGGCTGTCCTCGCTGCTGTTTCGGTTATCTCCCAGCACAAAGAACTCATCCACTGCCAGCTCCAGTTCATTCTGTGCGATACCGGCATCTATCATCTTATCCAATTCTTCCGACTCTTCCAGAAGAATACCGTCGATGTAAACCCTGCCTTCCTTGATTTGTATCGTCTCACCCGGCAGTCCTACAACCCTTTTGACATAATAATGGGAATTCTGGTTCCCATTGGGCAGAAAAACGATCACATCTCCGCGTTTCGGGGTAGAAAGTCTGTACATAATACGATTCATCAGTATCCTCTGGCCGTTATATAGTGTAGGTTCCATGGAATCCCCGATCACACTGGTACACATTCCAATCGAAAAGACAATCACAAACGCCAGGAAAACGGCTACCACTCCGCCTACGATCATCTCCATAATATCTTTCAGGAGACGGGAGTTCAGTTTGTTCTTTTTCTGATAAAAAGTTAATCCCTTTCTTCTTGCCACACCATTTTCCTCTTATAGTATATGATCAAACTATGCATTCCTGATACATAGTTTCTAAACCTTTCCTAGTATATCACAGATAAAGTCTATTGTTCAACTGTAATCTGGAATGGGCAGAGTAACAGGGCCGTGAATAGTAACCGCCGAAGACTGAACTGTTACATGTTACAAGGGCTCCCCTTCCGGAAAGCCCTTGTCCTGTTAAATGCATTATATTCGCTTAAAACACATGCTGCGCTTTCAATACGCCGAACAGGATCACTGCCACAAGCGCGACCACGCACAACAGAATAAATCGATCCAGCGACCGGATGGAAATATCCGGCAGCTGCTCATAGATCCCTTCAAACACACTGCCCCGCGCGGCCTTCTGATTATATTCTGTGTTTTCTGCTCCTTCCGGCTCCTTCTTCTGCTCCTCTGCCATGACTTGCATTCCTTTCATGTTCAAACTCTTCCTGAGCGCCAACCGGGCACCGCCGGCCGTCTCCTGCTCTTATTTCTTCTGCAGATATTTTCTAAGGTCAAGTGCCACCGCAATGACGATAACAAGACCCTGGGCAATATATGTATAAGCCGGATCCACACCGAGGAACTGAAGACAGATCTTCAGAATCTCAAAAACCAATACACCGATCAGAATACCGCCCACACGGCCCACACCGCCGTTGGCGGATACACCGCCGATGGTACATGCCGCAATGGCTTCCAGCTCATAGCCGTTACCGGTTGCTGTGGAAGCGCCGCCTGCTTTCGCACCTACCAGAAAGCCTGCCAATGCGTACATACATCCTGCCAGAATATAGATACGGATCAGTGAGCCTCTGACATTGACACCCGCAACCTGCGCTGCACTCTCATTGCCGCCGATTGCATACATATACTTTCCGTGACGGGTCTTGTTGTACAGAAACCAAAAATAAGCTCCGATCACTACCGCAAAAATCATCAGATAAGGGATCGGCCCGATGGAACCGCTGGCAACCGTCAGATAGCTGGTTTTGTAGCCGCCCATAGGCTGATTGTTGGTGATCAGGGAACAAAGACCATAGATGATCGTCTGCATACCCAGGGTTGCAATGAAAGGCGGAACCTTCAGGATTGATACTACAACACCATTGATACCTCCGAAGAATCCCATGATAACCATAACGATGATAAGTGCCACAGGCCACGGAATATCAGGCATCCACGGCAGCATACGTGCAGAGTAGTCAATACTCTGCAGAAGCATGGCTGAAAGACACGCCGCCAAGCCCACTGCACGTCCGGCTGACAGGTCCGTGCCCTTGGTAATCAGACAGCCGGACACACCGCAGGCAATGATGAATCTGGGAGATACATTTACAACCAGGTTCTTAAAATTGTTTGTCGTAAAGAAATTCTGCGTCGTAAGTCCTGTCAGAATAGCCAGCAGCACGATCAGAATGATGATTGCATTATTGGATATAAATTTTTTGATATTGAATGTCTTCTCCATGATAGCTTTCTCCCTCCTTATTCAAACCGGGTTGCCAGTGCCATGATATTTTCCTGATTCGCCTCGTTTCCGTCGATAAAACCTGTCATCCGGCCGTCACACATAACCATGATCCGGTCCGACATACCGATGAGCTCACTCATTTCGGACGAAATCATAATGATACTCTTACCCTGTTTGGCCATCTCGGCAATAATACAGTAAATCTCGTATTTGGCTCCCACATCGATACCGCGTGTAGGCTCATCCATAATAAAAACATCCGGACTGTTAGCCAGCCAGCGGCTGATCAGCACCTTCTGCTGGTTTCCACCCGAAAGTGACTGGATCTGTGTCTTGGAAGATGGTGTCTTGATAGACAGCTTCGCTACATTCTCCTGCACCAGTTTTTCAATCTTGGAGTCATTCAGCATGAATCCGCCGATCAGATACTGATTCAAGGATGCAATGGAAACATTATCCGCGATGGACAGTACGCCCAGGATTCCTGTGGCACGCCGGTCTTCCGTCAGCATGGCAATGCCATTGTTGATGGCATCCTTGGGCTGATTGATCCTGATTTCCTGTCCTTTGTATGTAATTCTTCCGGCTGTATGGCTGCGAAGCCCAAACAGGCCTTCCATTAATTCTGTACGCTGTGCTCCGACCAGACCCGCCACACCCAGGATCTCACCCTTCCGCAGCTGGAAGGAAACATGTCTGAAACTCTTGGGATTGATGGATGTAAAATCCTCCACTTCAAAGACCACCTCACCGGGCACATTCTCACGGACAGGATATAATTCAGAAAGCTCCCGTCCTACCATCTTGGTGATAATAAAATCCGTGGTGAGTTCTTTGGCAGACCAGGTTCCGATATACTGGCCATCTCTCATGATGGTAACTTCATCGCTGATCCGCAGGATCTCGTCCATCTTATGGCTGATATAGACGATAGATACGCCTTTGCCGCGAAGCTCATTGATTATGGTAAATAAAGCCTCTACCTCCGCTGACGTCAAAGACGAGGTGGGTTCATCCAGAATCAGAACCTTACAGTCAGCCGAAACCGCTTTTGCAATCTCAACCAGCTGCATCTGGGATACCGACAGGCTTCCCAGTTTTGCCCTTGGGTCAAAATTCAAATGGACTTCTTCCAACACTCTGGCTGCATCCTCATACATTTTATCATGATCGATCACGGTCACCGGCCCCAGCTTCTTAACCGGATACCGCCCAACATAAATATTCTCGCCGATACTCCTCTCCGGAATCGGCTGCAGTTCCTGATGCACCATGGCGATACCACGGTTCAAGGCATCCAGCGGACCTTTGATCTGGACTTTTTCTCCTTCATAGATCACTTCCCCCTCATCCATGTGATAGATACCGAACATACACTTCATCAGGGTGGATTTACCGGCACCGTTCTCACCCATCAGGGCGTGAACCGTACCCGGACGCAGATTTAACTGCGCTCCGTTCAGCGCCTTAACACCTGGAAATGTTTTCACAACATCATGCATTTCCAAACGATACTCTGACAAATTGACAACCCCCTTTATTTTCGAATCATAAGATATTAGAAAGAAGTGCATGCGCCAATGCACACGCACTTCTTTCTGATTTATACCTCTCTGCTATTATGGAGTATTCTGATTACTGGAAATCAGCTACATTATCCGGAGTTACCTTCACGTAATCAACATAGATGGACTGCTCGCCGGCTGCATACGTCTTGCCGCCTAACAGATCTTCCATAGCCTGGACAGCGCCCTCTGCCTGACCCTGTGCGTCATTCAGGACAGTACCTGTCATATTGCCGCCTGCAACTTCATTCAGTGCCGCATCCAGAGCATCTACACCTACCAGATAGATATCTTCATTAACGGTACGGCCTGCCGCCTGAATTGCCTGCAGTGCGCCGATTGCCATATCATCGTTATTGCAGAAGATTACTTCGATATCTTCGCCGAACTTAGCCAAGTCATTCTGTGCGATCTCCTGGCCCTTATTACGATCCCAGTCACCACGCTGAAGGTCAAGCTCTTCCACTTCAATCCCTGCGTCTGTCAATGCCTTTACAGAGAACTCGGTACGATACTGTGCATCGATATTCTCAGGATCTCCCTGGATCATAATATAAGATACTTTGCCGTCGCCATTGATATCACCCTGATTCTCGGTATCCAGGATCAGCTCGCCCTGCATGGTTCCGGACTGACGTGCATCACATCCTACATATACCAGCTTGTCATATGCGCTCATCTGGTCTGCAGTAGGCTCACGGTTGATCAGTACAGTAGGTACATCTGCATCCTTTACTGTAGCAATGATCTGGTCTGCAGCGGATGTCATAACCGGATTGATAATCAGTGCGTCAACTTTCTGCGCGATGAAATTGTTGATCTGGTTGTTCTGCTCAGCCTGATCGTTCTTACCATCCATAAAAGTTACGGTATAGCCTTTACCTTCCAGGATCTCCTGCAGCGCATTACGATAAGTAGTCATAAATGCATCATCAAACTTATAAATGCAGACG
This sequence comes from Clostridia bacterium, assembly GCA_910575245.1. Taxonomy (GTDB): domain Bacteria; phylum Bacillota; class Clostridia; order Lachnospirales; family Lachnospiraceae; genus UBA3282. The sequence continues at coordinate 211,269 of CAJTEN010000003.1, forward strand.
CCGATGTTTCCGCCTTCGCCAACCACTGCTTCTGCTGCGTCAGCTGCCTCATCTGCAGCCTCCGTTGCTGCATCGGCGGTATCATCCGCTGCTTCTGTCTCCTCCGGTGTTTCCGCTGCGTCTTCTACCGGCGTTTCTGCCTCAGCCGGTGCTGCTTCCTGAGCCGGTGCATCGCTGCCGCCGCATGCAGTCATGGAAAATACCATTGCAGATGCCAATACTGCTGCAATCACTTTCTTGTTCAATTTCATAGTAATAAATCCTCCTCTTGCTCTGCCCGTTTTGGGCGCTTTCATCATTTCAGGCCATACATTGTATCTTATTTTGTACACTATGACCACCGACAAAACCATTGTATATGATTTATCACTCATTTTCTATAAGAAATTCTTTGATAATTTATGGATTTTCTTCGATTTTATGAATCAATATCTCCTGCGGCGTCCAATAATACGTTCCATCCTCCAGCGGATATTCTTCCGGCAGCTCCTCTCCTAAGGCACATCCGGCCGCCAGCTCCATGATCACGCTGCCATAGCGTTCTTTATTGGCGGAAACTGTCCCCAGCAGCTTACCATTCTCCAGGGCTTCAAGTCCGGGGGTTGTACCGTCGATCCCTATTACATTAATCCTGGAGATTCCCTCGCGCTCCAAGGCGTCAATGGCACCCAGTGCCATATCATCATTATTGCTGATCACCAGCTCTATGGTATCCGGATATTCCGTCAGCCACTGTTCCATCAGCGCAGAGGCCTGGCTTCTCTCCCAGTTGGCAATTCCTCCTGTAATCTTTTCAATAGGAACTCTGCCATCCTTCAGAGTTTGAACGGACCATTCTGTACGGATAAGGGAATCCTGGTGGCTGGTTTCTCCCTCCAGCATTACATAACTGACCACGCCGTCGCCATTCAGATCTACTGCCTCCGGCTGCTTCCGATACAGGTCTACCACCATCTTTCCCTGCAGGACGGCTGTCTCCTTTGCATCTACACCTACATAATAGAGCTTGTCCCAACGGTTCATGTCCTCCTCCACAGGCTGGCGGTTAAAGAAAACAACCGGAACATGAGCCGTCATTGCCCTGTCTATGATAACCGACGCATCCATACGGTCCACCGGATTAATGCACAGCACGTCACAGCCTAAAGAAATGAACCGTTCCACCTGATCATTCTGGATATTCTGGCTTCCTTTGGCATCCTGGATATCCAGCGTCACTTTAATATCGTTTTCACGTTCATATTCCTTGGCTTTTTCTTCCAGAATTCCGCGTATATTGTTGATGAAGGTATCGTCTCCGCGATACAGGCTGATACCGATGCGGATAGAAGCCTTCTCATCCTCCTGCTGAACTCCCTGGCACGAAGTCAGCATCATACATACAGCCAGGATAACTGTCAGTAATTTCATTTTTCTCATTCTTTCACCCCTCACTCAATAGGAAAAAGCAGTTTTTCCCAGGCCGGCTTGCGCAGATCGTCCTTTTCGATATAATAAGAATCCATTACAGTTATGGAATGGTCCGTATCTTCCAACGCCTGAATCGCCGCACGCACGCTCAGATATCCTGTACTGAAATCATCCGTCACACAGATACCCGTAATCTCGCCATGATCCAGATAGTTGAGAATGGGCATGGTATTTCCTCTTCCGTAGAGTCCTTCCACACACTTCGCAATTTCCGGGTCATCCGCCAGGATTCCTGCCGCCTGGGCCAGAAGCTCCTGATTCTCTGCCAGAAGTACCACCCTCTCTCCTTCCCTTGCTTTAAGCGCTTCCATCGCTTCCCTGATGTCGTTTTCCCTCTCCTGCATGACCTCCTGTATTTTGTACCCTTCATCGGCAAACACTGTACGGGCGCCTTTCAGAAAAAGCAGATCCATGGTACTTCGTTTCTCCGAATCCGTAAGGATCAGCACCTGGCTTTGTGCCCCGAAATCCCCCAGCATCTCACGCGCCAGCATGCCGCCCATTTTCTCATAGTCTGTCACAATGCTGTCCACACCGCCCCCTTCCGGAGAACCTGAGCGCAGAAAGATCGCCGGAACGTTCACATACTTCTCCGTCACCCGTTCCTCGTCCACCGGAACCACAACAAGGGCATCCGCCCCATCCTGCTGTTCACGATCCATCAACTCCATCTGCTGCTCGGCGTCTGCTTTTTCATACAGCGTGATAAAATGGACGTCTATATTGAATTCTACCGCCGCCTGATCCATCCCCTTTCGGAAATTGCTGTAATTATCTCCGCGGACATCTTCAATGATAACGGCAATCTGATAGCTGTCCCGCTCCGGCTCCCTGATGATTAAGTCTGTAGAGCACATAAGAAATAATATTGCCAGGAATACCACATATAAAAATATAAGTACTTTCCCCCGTCTGCCTATCATACCTGCTCCCTCTTTATCGTTTCTTCATAGATCTGTGCCGGAAGATGAATCTTTATCATGGTTCCTTCATCCGGTTCCGACCGGATCGTCAGACCATAGTTTTCACCAAAATACAGACGGATCCGTTCATTTACGTTTTTCACGCCGATTCCGGAACCACGTCTCGAAGACACATGATTTGTTTCCCCGAGAAGACTTTCCACCTGTTCGTCCGTCATCCCAAGGCCATTATCGCTTATCTGAAACCACAAACCTTCCTCATCCCTGTATGCCTTCACGGCGATCTCGCCGTCACCATCCATAAACTCCATACCGTGATAGATCGCATTCTCCACCAGAGGCTGAAGCATCAGTTTAAGGCATACCAATCTCATCACATCCTCGCCCGCCTCAATGGTATAGACGAACTTATTCTTGAATCTTGTCTGCTGTATCATCAGATAATTGCGCACATGTTCCAATTCATCCATCACCGTAATGATGCTTTTTCCCTTGCTTAAGCTGATGCGGAAAAACCTGGCAAGTGCCGTCACAACCTTGACAGCCTCCTGCTTCTGTTCATTCTCAATCATCCATACAATGATATCCAGCGTATTGTATAGAAAATGCGGATTGATCTGTGACTGCAGGGTATCAAATTCGCTCTTCCTCTTGGACTCATGCTCTGCTACAATATCTCCCATCAATGCCTTGATCTGTTTCGCCATATCCCCTATGGAACGTCCCAAATGTCTGATCTCGTAAGATCCTCCCATATATACCTCGGTATCCAGATCCCCGGCTTCTATCGCATTCACCGACTTCTCCAGTCTCTGGATGGGAATCGTAATCCGGGATGAAATGAATGTGTTGGTAAGTACCAGCACAAGCAGAAATGCCGCAATGATAAATATTGCAAATAGCATCAATTTCAGGTTATTCAGGGGCAGTCCGCGCTCCGGCGTAACGCTCAATAATTTCCACCCGGTATATCCCACAGATTTGACACTGACTTCCCTCCTCTCTCCATGATACTTCTCGCGATAGTTTCCGTCCCTGTATCCTGCCGCCAAAGCAATATTTTCCGACATCTGCCCTGTCTCAATCAATTGCATCCGGGGATGATAAATCAACTCTCCGCTGCCGCTTATCATATAGAGATATCCCTGGTTTCCCAGCGTGATATTCTCCAGAATCTGCTGTAGGCTGCTATAGCGTATATCAATCAGCAGAATTCCCTGTTCCGTCGATGTGCCGTAGGTGATCTCCACCGCACGGGTCAGGGTAATGACCCATCTGTACTGCTTTTCATTGTTGTCAAATATATACTGCACATGGGGCGTCGTAAAATGCAGATTGTCCGTTCTCTTAAGCGTGTTTCCAAACCACTGCTCTTTCGTCACATCCAGTCCGGTCTTTAAGCGTGCCGCCGGAACAGCCTCTAAAAGTTCTCCCTCTTTTGAAAGCAGCGCAATATTGGCAATACTGTCCTTATTGTTATCATACAGCAAAGTAATCTGGCTGTTGACCGATTCGGCAGTCAGATCCGCATTCTTGATGACTCCATAGTACAGACTGTCTGACAGCTTCATGATGGTGCGCAGATACGAATCCACCGAACGGTTGACCTGTTCCAGGACAGCCTGATTCTCATCCAGCACCGCTATGGTCAGCTGGTGGGACATCTGCATGTAGAGAACCACCCCGATCAACAAGATCACCGTCAGGGCGCTGACTGTAAAATAGATAAAGATCGTATAGCGAATGCTTGTCTTCTTTCCGTAATCCGCCAGTCGCTTCCATTCCATAAAGCTCTTTTCCTTCCCCTGCCGCCGGCAAAGCCTTGGATATCCTAATTCATACTGCCCTGTGTTCCCCGGTATTTAGTAGGCGAAACACCGTATCGTTTTTTAAATACATAGCTGAAATAATTCTGCTCCTGATATCCGACCTTTCCGGCGATCATATAAGTCTTATCGTCTGTCGTATTAAGCAGTTCCACTGCCTTGCCAAGACGTACCTCCGTCAGATAGTTGATATATGTCTGGCCTGTCTCTTTCTTAAACATGGTGGAAAAATATGCGGGACTCATATGCAGATGGCGGCACAACATTTCCACAGACAATTCCGGATCAGAATAATGGCTTCTGATATATTCCTTAGCCTCTTCAATCACCTTCTTCGTAGTGTTGTCACGTTCTCTGTTCATAGCTTCCCGCATGCGCCAGGCAATCGGAATCACCCGGCCTGCAAATTCCTCTCTGCGGCAGATTCCTTTTAAGACATCCTCATATTGTGCCTTGGAATCGAACATCTCATCGATATCCAGATCATACTGCTGCATCAGCCTGATCAGGCAGTTGGTAACAGATATCATATAGACCTGATACTGTCTGTCATGGACTTTGGCATCCTTCATGCATGCGGACAGTTGCGTAATCACCTGACTGATACTTTCCTGGGAACCAAATTTGACAGCCGCTGCAAGTTCCTCTTCCTCCTTCGTCGTAAGCTGCAGCTTCCCCCGTCCCACGGGTTCCACATCATTGATATAAATTAGCCTGCCTTTGCCTACGATCGCACGATATCCCAGCGCATCTACAGCTGTCTGATAGGACCAGCTGATTTCCTGCAGAGTATCGCAGCTGTGTCCGACGCCGATTGTTACGACCACCTCCAGAACACGTTTGCTCTCCTTACAGATATCGCCTAACAAATTGATCAATCCCGTCTGGGTATTATTCTCATCGACCGCCGCGATCACAGTAATACCTTCAACCGAATTAAATATCTCAAAACGGCAGTAAGGCCTCAGATAGTCCTCCGCCAGTCTGCGTACGGAAATAGGGATCAGTTCCTGATGCATCGAAAGCTCTTTGGTTTCTGTCTGTTCCATTTGTTCCACACAGATCACCGCCGCCAGCCATTTACGCGCATCCAGAATATTCATTCCATATTCTTTTATCTTAAGCGCCACTGCCTCATTCGTGATGCCGCGTACCAGATCATTCAGGAAAAGTTCCCTGAGAATGGGCAGACTCCTCAGATAACTCTCTCTCAGGGAATTGATATTGCGCCGCTGCTCAATCTCCTCATCCAGGCTGTTCTTTACCCTGCCTAAGATCTGCGCCAGCTCCTGTCCGTTGACCGGCTTTAAAATGTATTCGGTGACATTAAGCTTAATAGCCCGCTGTGCATATTCAAAATCATCGTAACCTGAAAAGATCAATATCTTCACAGAAGGATATTTCTCCCGGATCCGGGCAGTCAGGGTCAGACCGTCCATATAGGGCATACGGATATCCGTTATGACCACATCCGGCTCAGACTGTTCCATCTTCTCCAGAGCATCTTCACCGTTTTCGGCATCACCTACTACAGTGAAGCCCAGCTGTTCCCAGTCCATCTGGCGTATGATCGCTTTGCGGACCTCTTCCTCGTCATCCACCAGCATGATACGATACAAATTCATTGCCAATTCCTGCCTTTCTGAGTTCAGGGTATTATCCCAGGATCTGTAAGTATCGAAAACCGTAATACAGAGATTTCCTTATCTGTAAAATAATGATAGCTTATGGTGGAAATTATTTCAATAAAATGTAACTATAATCTATAATCTTTTGTGAAAGCTCCAAAAGCAAAAAGACTGATACCGGAATCTCTTCCTGCTATCAGTCTTGTCGTTTACGCTGTTATCATTCACTTTATTGCCTGAATATATCAAAGCATCCCATTATCTGACTAATTCTTTCACCTTAGCCTTCTTGCCGACACGGTCTCTTAAGTAGTTCAGTTTAGCACGTCTTACCTTACCTCTTCTTACTACTTCGATCTTCTCAACATTGGGAGAATGAACAGGCCATGTCTTCTCGACACCGACACCGTTGGATACTTTCCTTACCGTGAAAGTCTCTCTGCTGCTTCCGCCCTGAACCTTTAATACAGTTCCTTCGAAGATCTGGATCCTCTCGCGGTTGCCTTCCTTGATCTTACCGTAAACCTTAACGGTATCTCCAACATTAAAGCTGTCAACGTTCTCTTTTAACTGTTCTGCTTCAATTTCTCTAATGATCTGGTTCATAATCTGCCTCCTATTTCTATGGATGTTCTTAATACATTCTGTAACAGAGGACCATCTTTTTCGCAACATTAATAATTTACCATATTGCCGAAAAAAAAGCAAGTCATTTTATCTGCCATTCTCGCCGCAATATTTTTCATACAGATCCGGACGGCGCTGCCTGGTTCTCTCTATGGACTGCTCCAGCCGCCATGCATCTACCCTGGCATGATCGCCGCTCAATAGTATGGCAGGTACTCTTCTGCCGTGCCAGACTTCCGGCCGGGAATACTGCGGATACTCCAACAGGCTGTCATGGAAAGACTCCGTCACGGCAGAGTCTTCATTGTGCAGTACGCCGGGCGCCAGTCTTGCTATGGCGTCAATCATCACCATGGCCGGCAGTTCACCGCCTGTCAGCACATAGTCACCGATAGAAACCTCATCTGTCACAATCTCTTCCAGCACGCGTTCATCGATTCCCTCATAGTGTCCGCACAGAAAGATCAGATCTTCCTCCTGTGCCATCTCCTGCGCCATCTTCTGATGGAAAGTTTTGCCCTGGGGCGTTACATAGATGACTCTCGTTCTTTTCGCCGGCATGGAACAGGCATCCGCGGATGATCCGCTTCTTTGCCGCGAGGCGATCTGGTCCGCCACCGCCTGCCAGGCATCGTAAACCGGCTGAGCCTGCATTAGCATTCCAGCACCGCCGCCATAAGTATAATCATCCACTTTACCGTGCTTATCATGCGTATAATCCCTGATATTCACTGCTTCCATGGAAATATATCCCCGCTCTGCCGCCCGCCCGAGAATACTGGTGTGCAGTCCCTGCATCACCATTTCCGGAAAAAGTGTCAGAATGTGAAAATTTATCATACCTAGATCCCTTCATATTCCTGTCCGAAATTACAATAAACCGTCCATGATATGCACAGTGACCACACCCTGCTCCATATCGATATTCAGGACGCATTCTTTGATCGCCGGAAGCAGAATCTTTGATCCGTCCTCGCGCTCCACCACATAGACGTCATTGGCTCCCGTAGCCATAACATCCTTCAAGTCACCGAGAAGTGCTCCGTCTTCCGTAACTACCTTCATGCCGATCAGATCCGCCACAAAATATTCATCCTTCTTCAACCGGACAGCCTTGTCCCGTGTGACATAGAGTTTTGCACCTTTATATTTTTCCACATCGTTAATGGAATCAATTCCTTTGAACTTGACGATCACATACTGCTTAAAGAATTTGACCCCTTCAATTTCCATATCCAGACGTTCCTTGCCGGTGTCCATAATCACATCCTTCAGTTTCCTGAAACGGGATGCATCGTCTGTTGTAGGAAATACTTTGACCTCTCCCCTGATACCGTGTGTCTGTGTAATGACTCCAATCTGCAATTCAGCTATCATATCTCACCTTCCGATCGGCCTTCCATGAAAACGCCTCACAGATCACTCCGTGAGGTCATTTCCTAAATGATTTCTACGTCTACTCTTTTATTGTCTTTGGATGACGCGGCTTTCACAACAGAGCGGATTGCCTTCGCAATGCGTCCCTGTTTGCCGATCACCTTACCCATGTCCGATGCAGCAACATGAAGCTCGACGGTAATATTCTTCCCCTCTTCCTTCTCTGTAACAACTACTTCGTCCGGGTTCTCTACAAGAGCTTTGGCGATCACTTCAACCAATTCTTTCATTGTCCACCTCCAAAAGCCTTTCGTACACAGGACTACTTATTTGGCAATGCCTACGCTCTTGAAAATTCTGCTGACAACTTCTGTCGGCTGAGCGCCGTCTGCTAACCATTTCTTAGCTGCCTCTTCATCCACCTTATAGGTGCTGGGATCCGTGTTAGGATCGTACGTTCCGATCTCAGCGATACATCTTCCGTCTCTCGGAGATCTGGAATCTGCTACTACAATTCTGTAATAAGGATGTTTCTTCTGTCCCATTCTTCTTAATCTGATCTTAACTGCCATTTTCTTTGCCTCCATGTATAATTAGTTATTTATTTGAAACCCTAAAACGGGAATTTCATACCACCCATGCCGCCGAACAATCCGCGTCCACGTTTACCGCCCATCATACCGGGAAGCTGTTTCATCATCTTTTGGGACTGCTCAAACTGCTTGATAAACTTATTGACAACAGCGATATCCACACCTGCACCTCTGGCGATTCTGTGTTTTCTGCCCGGATTAAGCAGCTTCGGATTCTGGCGCTCCGCAGGCGTCATGCTCAATACGATTGCCTCCATACGGGCGAGCTGTTTCTCATCTACCATCGACTCAATATCGCCCATTTTTCCCATACCCGGCATCATGCTCAGAATACCGGACAGGCCGCCCATATTGCGCATCTGTTTCATACTTTCCAGATAATCGTCGAAGTCAAATTTGCCCTTCTTCATGCGGGCAGCCATCTGCTTCTCTTTCTCTCCATCGAGATCCATGTTTTGCTGTGCCTTCTCGATCAGAGTCAGCACATCGCCCATTCCCAGGATCCTGCTTGCCATACGGTCCGGATAGAACTGCTCTAAGTCTGAAAGCTTCTCGCCCATACCGATATACAGGATCGGCTTGCCTGTTACGGCCTTAATGGACAATGCTGCACCGCCTCTGGAATCACCGTCCATCTTGGAAAGGATTACGCCGTCGATTCCAATCTTCTCATCGAAGTCCTTAGCCACATTGACAGCATCCTGTCCGGTCATGGCATCCACCACCAGCAGGCTCTGATGAACGTCTACATGATTCTTAATCTCCTGCAGTTCCGCCATCATCTCTTCGTCAATGTGAAGACGCCCCGCCGTATCTAAGATCACCACATTGTGTCCGTTCTTCTGAGCATGCTCTATCGCCGCCCTGGCAATATTGACAGGCTTATGGTTCTCTCCCATGGAGAATACCTCAACCTGCTGCTTCTCTCCGTTGATCTGTAACTGTCTGATTGCTGCCGGTCTGTATACGTCACATGCAACAAGCAGCGGTTTCTTGCCCTTCAGCTTAAGTTTCCCGGCTATCTTCGCAGTGGTGGTTGTCTTACCGGCACCCTGCAGGCCGCACATCATAATGACTGTAATTGATTTACCCGGCTGTAACGTGATCTGTGTAGTCTCGGAACCCATCAGGGAAATCATCTCTTCGTTAACAATCTTGATAACCATCTGTCCCGGGTTCAGCCCGTTCAGAACATCTGACCCGATCGCTCTGTCTTCGACGGATTTGACAAACTGCTTAACAACCTTGAAGTTAACGTCTGCCTCCAGCAATGCCATCTTTACTTCTTTCAGAGCCGTCTTGACATCCGCCTCCGTGAGACGTCCCTTGCTTCTCAGATTCTTGAATACATTCTGCAGTTTATCTGTCAAACTTTCAAACGCCATAGAATTCCATGCCTTTCAAATCAAAATAGTATACTCTGCTACAACTCCTGCAGAATTTCAGAAGACAGCTCCCTGATCCGGGAACTGTACAAACGGTATTTCTCCTGATCCGCCTGCCTATCACTCTCAAGCTGTTCTGACATGCGGCTGATGTCGGATATCTTCTCCCTGATCGTCTTAAATCTGGCCAGCAGCTTCAGCTTCTCTTCATATCCCTGCAATATCTTATCACATCGCTTTACAATATCATGTACAGCCTGTCTGCTGATCCCCTCTTCCTGTGCTATCTCACCCAAAGAAAGATTGTCATATACAATGCTCTCATAAATCTTTCTTTGATGCTTCGTCAGCAATTCTCCATAGAAATCATACAGCAATCCCTGTTCAACGATCTTCTCCATGTTACAAACCTCTGTCAGACGTTCTGTATCGCTCCCGACTTATGCATTCTACTATATGCGGGAGTCGGTGTCAAGTGTTTTTTCTTGACAGGCCTATCCTTAAAAAAGGTTACTGTTATAAAAAGCATCCGCAAATTACGCAGACGCTTTTCAAAAATAATTATATGCAGTTTGAATAGGAATACTGGCTGCTTACGGCGCCATAATCTCCAGATAACCAACCATCTTAGCCTGGTCAAACTCTTTCAGCACTCCTTGGTTCGGCTCATAGTACTCGCCCTCAAACGCTACCAGGTAATGGCTGTATCTTCCCATTTTCTCCATGATAATGCAGCAATGCGGCAATTCCACCGGCTTGCCCAATGTGTATACGATCTTATTCGCATGGCGGATGCCAAGGTATTCCAGTGTTGCAATCATCTTACTCATATTCGCCTGCCACTCACGGCATTTCATGATATCACACATCTCATCCAATGTAGTACCCGCGATCATTGCAATACACGCCTGTCCGCATAACCCGTCCCAGGGCTGCGTCACCAGATCGATGTTTTCAATCTTGCGGATTGGACTCTCTGTACTGTAAGGGCTGTTGCCGCTCATGCTGACCACATTGCCCACGATTTCGATGGAGATCAGATACTTCTTGCCCAGCTCCACTTTGGATAATACATCATGACTCACCGGGATGTCATAATATCCCTGCCCTTTCGGCACCAGGTCGCAGATAAAGCATACATCATCAAAACATACCCTTACCGGGGCATCCCCAACCTTCTCACAGACCTCCCATACATTAAACGGTACAGCAATCGTATTTTCATTCTCACGGAATTCCACTGTACCTTCAAATTCGTATTTCATCTATAACCCACCTTTCTTTCTCTTTCTCTTATTCTACCATGAATATCCTGTGCAAAACAACCTGTTATTTGCCCTTCTTGATAACCGCCGTAACACTTAAGCCTCCGGCTTTCCTGTTACTAACCGCCCAGCTTCGATGGCGCCTTTCCCACAATCATCTTAAACCTCCTGGCGAATGTGGAATAATCATGAAATCCGCATTCATAACAGGCCTGGGATGCCGGCATGCCGGAAAGAATCATTCTTTTAGCTGCCTGAATGCGTTTTTCATTGATATACTGGTGAATAGAATACCCTGTGGCTTCTTTAAACTGCCTCATCAGATAGAACTTGCTGATATAACACTGTCCTGCCAGCACATCCACATTGATTTCCTCTGTCAGATGTTCCTGTATATAGGTAATTACATCTATAACCTTCTCATGATAGGCCGCTGTGGCGATCAACGCCTTGGGCTGCTCTATCACATTCCTGTTGAACAGAACCATGAATTCCAGGAACGCACTCCGAAGAAGAAGTTCATTCATGTACGCTTGCTCCTGTTTCGCAATTTTCTCCATGCGCATCAGGCAGCCCACGATCCTCTCGTAACTCTCCGGTGCAAAATGTGCCACCCGTCTCTGCAGTCTTTCCGCCTCCTCGAAACAAAATCTCAGGCTTTCGCCCCGCTCATTGCTCTCAGACAGAAATTCTTCCGACAAATAGATGATATACCGCTCGTAAGGCACACTCTTGTCAATTTCCGGTCTGTGGATAACATTGGCGCCCACCAGGACAAAATCATGGGGTTTCAGATGATAGGTCTTGCCCTCAACTTTATAGTCTGCCATTCCGTCCACAAAATATATAATCTTGTAAAAATCATGATAATGAAAGTCAAACAGCAGCTTCGCATGATCCCGCAGATGAAACACTTTAAAAGGCTCTGTCAGATACCCTGTCTTTTCATACTGTACAAATTCCTGTGTCTCTTTCATAACCGTGCCCTTCCCAAAATCTGCAGCCCATTCCTCCTCATCTGTCCTCCCGGTTGCCGAAGGGAACACAGTACTAATCGTCAGATACCTCTTCAAAACTGATATTCAGATCCACATCACCCGTAATTCCTGCAACCTTACCCTCATCTGTATACTGCCAGATCTTAAACGCATAGGGATAGTACATCGGCTCATCATAGAAAGCTACCCATTTCTCATACTCCTCCAGCTGTTCTATGTCAAGCATCAGCATAAATGTCTTCATATTGCCATAGATCATCGGCGTGTAGCCTGCCTCCTTTATCATCTCACAGAACGTAATGCAATACTGCGTCCGCTCCTCCACCGTCAGATCCTTGGTTCTGGCATCGGCATTCGATACCGCCTCCACATCAATAACTACCGGGTAATTCACTTCATACGGTTCGAGGGCATCCAGCACATATCTGGCTTCCTCTCTGGCCTCCTCCTCGTTTATCGCCTGGGTAAAGAAATATACGCCCACCTCGATATCATTACGCAGCGCCCCTTTGATATTATCTTCAAAATTCTCGTCTTCCAGAATCTCACCTTTGGTATAGCCTCTGATTCCCAGTCTGATGAAAGCATATTCCACATCATCGGATGCCACTGCCTCCCAGTCAATCTTATCCTGATACTTGGACACATCTATCCCTTTACGGACAGTCCAACGCTCCTGATCATGGTAGCCCATAATCTGGTTTTCATCTTTCATAAATTTATTCAGGTCATATGTATGGTGGGCAAGCTCATCGGAGACCGGAATAAAATGATATTCCCCCGCATCCGCCAGAACAATCTCATCCGGATAAAAATAGCGGAGCATGGCCAGCGTACCGTCGCTGGTAAGCATCAGTTCCTTCAATTTGTCGAGAAATTCCTTGCTCACTTCCTCTGTGGTCCGGTCCGTATTCTCTGCCACCGCATTGGCAATCATGGCATCCACCTCATCCTGGGTGTAAGTCACCATCTCCTCCATCCGGATAGCCTCCAGTTCATTCATGACCGCTGTGTTCTCCATCTGTACGGACCGATACCGAAATACCATGATCAGACAAACTGTAATCGCCGTTAATGTTACCAGACACAGTATAATCGAACCGATCACAATTCCGTTCTCGTTTCTTCTGTGCTTTCTCTTATGTCTCTTACTCTGCAAATTCATATCCTGCATATACTCTCCTGCACCCGCACACTGATATGCTCCCGCTTCCATGGAAAATAAGCATCTCATATGCCGGTATGATCCCTCTTACTTATTCATATGTTTCATTTGTCTAAATACGCTCACTGAAATAACTCTTATACCCTTCTCCAAAAATCTCTGTAGCGCTGGTAACGATCATGAAGGAATCCGGGTCTTCTTCTTTAACGATTTTCTCGGCACGGGGAAATACCGTTTTTTTCATAGCGCACATAATTACCTGTTTCTCCGTCCCACTGTAGGCTCCCCGGCCACTGATGTAAGTCGTGCCTACATCCAGTTCCTCCAGGATACGCCGGGTAATCTGTTCCGGCTTATCACTGATAATATACAACAGCTTCGCCTCATCCCTGCCGTACAGTACTACATCCAGCGTGACCGAACAACAGCCTACCGCCACCGCCGCATACAGAGCCGCGTTAACATCCCAGAATACGATTCCCGATAAGGTTACTACCGTCGCGTCTATCATTAAGAACAGATTGCCCGTCTTCAGATGAGGCAGTTTCAGCTTCAGTGCCTTTACAATAATATCCACTCCTCCGGTAGTTGCCCCGGCTCTGAAGATCACACCCACCGCCACTGCCTGTAAGATGCCGCCTGCCACTGCGGCCAACAGTGTATCATTGGTCGCAGCGCCCAGAGATGTCAGCAGATTCGTACAACCAGAAATTAACACGGTTGCATAAATTGTCGATATTGTCAGCCCCAGGCCGAATTTCCATACTGCAAAGACCAGAATCGGAATATTCAGCAGTAGGATCAGAGTACCTGTGCTGACCGGAATCAGCCGGTTAAGAATGATTGCCACGCCGGTCAATCCGCCCGGCGCCATGTTGTTCGGATCAATAAACAGACTGACCCCCGCAGCATAAATAAAAGCGGCCACTGTTATAATAATATATTTCTTTATCCATTCTGTCTTGCTTATTTTTGTAATTTTTTTATTTTTCTTCATTGCCATCGTTCCCCCATCATAAAACGGCTGATATAGCATAACCTGATTCGGGCATTTTCATGATCTAACATATCACGAAAATATATTATGATATAAAAATCCGCATGGATGCTATGCGGATTTATTAACGGTATACTGTTTCGACCAGTCGGGAATCCTGCACTAAATGCTCGCCCGGATTACCTTCGGCTGATAACCGTTCCGGTTCAAAGCCTCTATGATCTGGTTTTTATGTTCCGTACCGTATGCCTCCATCGTGATTCTGAGTTCCACAGCAGCATTCCGGTTGATCGATACGAACTGGTTATGCTCCAGCTTAATGACATTTCCATTCTGCTTCGCAATCACATCGGCTACTCTGGAAAGCTCTCCCGGCTTGTCCGGCAGCAGCACGGATACGGAGAAGATCCTGTCCCGCATCACCAGTCCCTGCTGTACTACGGACGACATGGTGATTACATCCATATTGCCGCCGCTTAAAATAGACACGATTTTCTTGTTCTTCACATCCAGATGTTTCAGCGCGGCTACGGTAAGAAGGCCGGAATTCTCCACAATCATCTTATGATTCTCAACCATATCCAGGAAGGCAACTACCAGTTCTTCGTCCTCTACGGTAATGATATCATCCAGGTTCTGGTTTACATAAGGGAAAATATCCGTTCCCGGCGTCTTGACCGCCGTACCGTCCGCAATCGTATTAACATGGTCAAGTGTCGTAACCTTGCCGGCACGGACGGAAGCCTGCAGACAATTGGCGCCGGCCGGTTCCACACCGATCACTTTTATCTTGGGGTTTAAAAGCTTGGCCAGTGTAGAAACACCGGTAGCCAGGCCGCCGCCGCCCACCGGCACCAGGATATAATCCACCAGGGGCAGTTCCTTGATGATCTCCATGGCAATGGTTCCCTGTCCGGTAGCCACATCCAGATCGTCAAAAGGATGTACGAAGGTATAGCCCTGTTCCTCGGCCATCTGATACGCGCAGGCGCAGGCCTCATCGTAAACATCTCCGTACAGCACCACTTCTGCTCCATACCCCTTTGTGCGGTTTACCTTAATGAGAGGGGTTGTTGTCGGCATTACGATAACCGCCTTTACTCCATAACACTTCGCCGCATAGGCAACACCCTGTGCATGATTGCCGGCAGAAGCCGTGATCAGCCCTTTCGCCCGTTCCTCCTCCGATAACGTGCTTATCTTATAATAAGCTCCCCGCAGCTTATAAGCCCCTGTCAGCTGCATATTCTCCGGCTTCAGGTAGACCTTATTGCCTGTCTGCGCACTGAAATGGTCACTGTACACCAGCTTCGTCTCGGAAGTGACCTTCCTGACGGTCTCGTACGCTTCCTCAAACTTATCCAAAGAAAGTTCTTTCATCTCCGTATCCCCTACTCCTCTCTCTCGGTTCTGAATAATGCATCCACAAACTGGTCCGCATCAAACTTCTGCAGATCATCTATCGTCTCTCCAACCCCGATATATTTCACCGGAATTTTAAGTTCTGATTGGATTGCCACTGCAATACCGCCTTTAGCCGTTCCGTCCATCTTCGTAAGAATAATTCCCGTCAAATCGGCCACTTCGCCGAACTCTCTGGCCTGCTGCAAAGCATTCTGGCCGGTAGTGGCATCCAGCACCACCAGATTCTCCCGATGGGCATCCGGAAATTCCCGGTCAATAATACGGTTGATCTTCTTCAGTTCTTCCATCAGATTCTTCTTGTTATGCAGTCTTCCTGCAGTATCGCACAGGAGCACATCCACATTCCTTGCTTTCGCCGCGTTGACCGCATCATAAATCACGCTGGCAGGGTCTGAACCCTCGCTTCCGCCAATCATATCCACTCCTGCACGGTTCGCCCATTCGCTAAGCTGCTCACCCGCGGCTGCACGGAATGTATCCGCCGCAGCAATCAGCACTTTTCTTCTCTGTTCCTTTAATTTACCGGCAAGTTTACCGACCGTGGTTGTCTTGCCCACACCGTTGACACCGATTACCAATACAATAGACTGCTTCTCCTCAAATGCATATGCCGTCTCTCCCACCTGCATCTGTTCTTTAATATTCTGAATCAGAAATGACTTGCAGTCTTCCGGATCCTTGATATGGTTCTCCCTGACCTGTTCCCGCAGCCTGTCAAGGATCTCACCGGTGGATTTCACCCCGATATCTCCCATGATCAGAATTTCCTCCAGTTCCTCATAGAACTCTTCGTCTATACTGGAGAATCCGCTGAAAACAGCGTCTATACTATGCACAATATTATTTCTTGTCTTCGTCAGCCCTTCTTTCAGCCGACTGAAAAAACCTTTTTTTTCTTCACCCATCAGTCATCCAATTCCTTATCAATCAAATTAACGCTTACCAGTGTTGACACACCCTTCTCCTGCATAGTGATTCCATAGAGACGGTCTGCTTTCTCCATCGTGCCGCGTCTGTGCGTGATCACAATAAACTGTGTATTTCTGGTCAGTTTATGCAGATAAGAGGCAAATCTGCCTACATTGCTTTCATCCAGCGCCGCCTCAATCTCGTCCAGAAGACAGAAAGGCGACGGTTTCAGGTTCTGGATAGCAAACAGCAGACAGATCGCAGTCAGGGACTTCTCCCCTCCGGACATCTGCATCATATTAACCAGTTTCTTACCCGGCGGCTGGGCGATAATACGGATTCCCGCCTCCAGCACATCTTCCTCCTCAATCAGTTCCAGTGATCCCTTACCCCCGCCGAAGAGTTCTTTGAATACCTTATCGAACTCCCGGTTGATCTGCGCAAATTTATCATTAAACTGCTTGCGCATGGAAGTATCCAGCTCTTCAATGATTCCAAGAAGCGTTTTCTCCGCTTCTACCAGATCATCATGCTGAGTCTTTAAGAATGTATAACGCTCCATCAGGTTCTTGAAATCCTCGATGGCATTTACGTTCACATCTCCCAGCTTGCGGATGGCATCCTTCAGGGAACTGATTTCTTTCTTCATGGAAGGCAAATCATCCATCTCTCCATCCCTGAGGGATTCTGCGTCCGAAAGTGTAATCTCATACTCATCCCACATATAATTGATCTGGGATTCGATGGATTCCTCCATCCGCTCTCGCTGGCTGTTCAGCCGGTATACCTCCTTGTCAAGGGCCGTCATCCGCTCAGACAATTCTTCCCTTGTGGCGAAGAAATTCTTCTGTCTGCCTGACAGTTCTTCTTTCAGCGCCGTATCTTCTTTCAGCTGCTTCTCTGCATCCGTCTGTGCCGTATAGGAAGAATCGATGGTTTTCTCAATTTCCATAATACTTGCCTTCTTCCTCTCCACTTCCTCCTTACCAAGATGCAGGCCTTCCTGCACTTCCGTCAATTCCGCCGTATGTCTTGCAATTTCACTTTCTACGCGTTCCAGATTCTGCCTCTCGAAGTCTGCGCTCTGCCGCATCTTCTCCACTTCCACATCCCGCTCGGATACTTTGACGGACTGTTCTGATTCTTCCGCCCGTTTCTCTTCCAGCTGTTTCTGAAATTCGGCGATCTGTCCTTCCACTTCCTTCTCCAGTGCCTCGGAATCTTCCAGTTCTCTGGCATTCTCGTCTTTATTGACCTGAATCTCCTTGATCTGAAGTTCGATATCCTGCTGTTCCGTCTTTAATTCGTCGAAGCCTTCCTCTGTCTCGGTCTTCTTATCCCTCGCCTGCGACACATTCATCCTTGCAGTGTTCTGTTCAATAAACTTCCTCTGCAGCTGCCCCTTGATATCTTCTATCTCCAGGCGAAGCTTATTTCTGTTGCGCTTAGTCTCTTCGATATCATTTAGCAGTTTATCGATATCCGCTACATATTGTTTGACTTTCTTACTTAATTCCTCCATCTCCCGTCGTCTGCCCAGAAGATTGGAATTATTCCTGAAAGCGCCGCCGCTGATTGCACCTCCTGGCACAAGCAGTTCTCCTTCCAGCGTAACCATTCGGATGCCATAGTCGAACTTTCTGGCAATCTTAACCGCGTTGTCCACATGATCCACAACAACAATGCGGCCCAGCATCGCTTTGGCCACATTGCGGTATTTCTTCTCTACCCGCACCAGCTCGTCCGCCATACCGATGACACCCTGTTCTTTCAGCGCATCCGGATTTTTGAATTCCTGGGGATGTGTGATACTGGTGAGAGGCAGAAAGGTTGCACGGCCCGCTCTCGTCTTCTTCAAGTGGCCGATCATGCGTTTGGCAGTCTCTTCATCCTCTGTGACAATATTCTGAATATTGCCGCCCAGAGCCGTCTCAATAGCCGTCTCATATTTGGACTCGGCCTGAATGATATCTGCCACGACACCGATAATCCCTTTCTCCCGGCCCTTCTGCTCCATGACAGCCTTAACGCTGCCGCCATATCCCTCATAGCGTTCTGTCAGATTGGCGAGAGCCTCCAGTTTCGATTTCTGCTGATGATACAGCACCTGCGTGTCCCTAAGCTTCTGGTCTCTCTCCGCCAGTTCCTCACGGAAGGCTGCAAGGCGCTCCTCCATTGTCTCCTGTCTGTCATTTAATTCCTGGATTGCGGCTCCGACGGCTTCAAATTCTTCCTCCAGCTTCCGGATCGTCTCGGTCTGCTCAGCCTCGTCAGATTTGGCACGAAGCAGCCTGGAATTCAGTTCTGCCCTGCGGATATTGATCTGCTCCAGCATGGTATCATAGCGTCCCATCCTGGACTTGATCGTTGCACGGCTGTTCAGGGCATCGATAATGGTATTCTTACCGCTTTCGATATTATTATTAAGCTCTTCTATTCTGTTCTGCGTCATCTCCAGCAGCTGTCTGGCCTCTGCCCTTGCCTGCTCCAGCTGCTCAAGGTTCTTGTCCGTCTCTTCCTTTCTGGCAAGAATACTCTCTTTTTCCGTCTTCCGTTCATTGATCTGTGCGTTAATGCTGCGGATACGGTTCTGCAGATGTTCTTCGTTTCCCTCCGCCGAATGAATCTGTTCCTTGAGGACATTGATTTCGCCCTCCAGCTTGGAACGCATGACACCGGTGTCCGTCAAAGTTGCTCTGGCTGTTTCGATTGCCTGCTCCAGCTGCTCAATCCGTCCTGCAATCTGCTCATACTCTTCCTTGATATTCTCGTAACTTCTGGTAGTCTCCTCCAAATCCCCGCTTGCGATGGCAAGTTTGCCGTCTGTCTCGGCAAGCTGTTGTCTTACACGTACGTTTTCCAGCAGGAATACATTCACATCCAGTGTCTTTAATTCTTCCTTTTTCTTTAAATAAACCTTCGCCTTCTCCGACTGCTTTTCCAACGGGCCGATCTGATTTTCCAGTTCGCTCAGAATATCATTCACACGGACCAGATTCTGCTTCTCGTCCTCCAGCTTCTTCTGTGCCGCATATTTTCTGCGCTTAAACTTAACGATTCCTGCAGCCTCATCGAAAAGTTCACGCCGCTCTTCCGGTTTCCCGCTTAGGATCTTATCGATCTGGCCCTGTCCGATAATGGAATATCCTTCTTTACCGATACCGGTATCGTAGAACAACTCGTTGACATCTTTCAGACGGCATACCGTGCCGTTGATCATATACTCGCTCTCACCGGACCGATACAGCCTTCTGGATACCGTCACCTCATCATAATCGATCGTAAGCTGGTGATCCGCATTGTCCAGCGTAATCGCTACATAAGCGTAACCCAGGGGCTTTCGCATCTCCGTGCCCGAGAAGATAACATCCTGCATGGATGCTCCTCTAAGCTGCTTGATACGCTGCTCTCCAAGCACCCATCTGACAGCATCCGCCACATTGCTCTTACCCGATCCGTTGGGTCCTACAATACCGGTGATACCGTTGTGAAATTTAAAATTAATCTTATTGGCAAAGGATTTAAATCCGTGTACTTCAATACTCTTTAAATACATATGTACCTCATCAGAAAGTTGTCTCGTCTTTTTTGCGCTTAAGAAGCGCCGCATAAGCCGCCTGCTGTTCCGCGGCCTTCTTGGAATGTCCGGTTCCGGTTCCCGCTTTTCTGTCACCGATCAACGCTTCCACCACGAAATTCTTATCATGTTCAGGTCCCTCCTCGCGTATCAGTTCATATCGGAGCAATCCGCAGTTCTCCTTCTGGACTTCTTCCTGCAGAATCGTCTTGGCATCATAGAACAACTGTTTATGCTCTAAATCGGACAGAATAAACCGCCTGATAAAATTCCTGGCCTCTTCGATGCCGCTGTCCAGATAGACGGCGCCGATCACAGCCTCCATGACATCCGATATAATGGAATCCCTCTTCCTGCCGCCGGTGGCTTCCTCTCCCTTGCCCAGAAGGATAAACCGCTCCAGCCCAATCTGTCTCGCGCAGAAAGCCAACGCCGGTTCACATACAATCGATGATCTGCGTTTCGTCAGTTCCCCCTCCGACATGCGGGGATTTTCATGGAACATGTAATCGCTGCTGACCAGTTCCAGCACCGCATCGCCGAGAAATTCAAGCCGTTCATAATCCGGATACCTATTTATCTTCTGTTCATTGGAAAAGGAACTGTGCGTCAGTGCCTGCCGCAGCAGCGTTTGATCCCGAAAACAATATTGGATCTTCTCTTCCAGTCGCCTCAACCTGTCCTCTAACATGAAACTCCTCCTGACAGCCTCTTATCATTATTATGCCCACATTCAAAAAGCCCTTTCAGTAAAAGGGCTGACATGCCTCCCGGCGGCACAAACCATTGACCGTTTCAGACAGCATTCTTGATCAGTTCAACAGCTTCCCCCACTGTTGTAATTTGTTCCGCCTGATCGGGCGGGATCACTATCTCAAAAGTCTCTTCAATCTTCATGATGATCTGATAAACATCCAGAGAATCTGCCCCCAGATCCTCCATAAAAGTAGTCTCTTCAGTAACCTCGTCAGGGTCTACACTCAATACTTCCGCTATCGCTTCTTTTAACTTCTCATACTCCATTATGACGGCTGCCCCCTTCGCCTTCTCTATCGTATCTCAAGTAACTGCTCAGATCCCCTCTTCGTCACATTCCCCACACTGCCCGACGCTTCCCGGACACAGTCTATTCAGACACAAGCGCACGCCTGATTTTCTCACTGATCTCCTGTTCGGTGAAAGTAATACACTGTAAAATGGAATTTTTAATCTCTATGGATTTGGAACTGCCGTGGGTCTTGACCACCAGTCCCTTCAGGCCAAGCATAGGAGCTCCGCCGTACTGCTCCAGGTCAAAGGCTTTCAGCGTCTGCTTAAGGGCCGGTTTCACAAGAAGCGCACCAATCTTGCTTCTTAAACTGGTCATCATGCCTTCCTTCACCTTCGAAATCAGCGTGGCGCCCACACCTTCATAGGTCTTCAGAATGACATTTCCCACAAAGGCCTCACATACAACCACGTCCGCCACTCCTGCCGGGATGTCACGCGCCTCCACGCTGCCGATAAAATTAATATCCGGACAATTCTTTAAAAGCGGAAATGTCTCCTTGACAAGCGCATTTCCCTTCTCTTCTTCCGCACCGATATTAACAATTCCGACCTTCGGATTCCTGATTCCCATAACATTCTCCATGTAAATGGAACCCATCTTGGCAAACTGCACCAGGTGAGACGGCCTTGCGTCCACATTAGCCCCGCAGTCGATCAGCAGGGAACATCCTGTAGCCGTAGGAATCAGCGGTGCAAGCGGCGGTCTCTCCACTCCTTTGATGCGGCCGACAATAACTTGTCCTCCTACCAGTGTAGCTCCCGTACTGCCGGCAGATACATAGGCATTACAGGTACCGTCCTTCACCAGATTCAGCGCTTTCACCAGCGAGGAATCCTTCTTCTTGCGGATAGCCATGACCGGCGGCTCCGCCGTCTCTATAACCTCCGAAGCATGAATCACTTCGATCTGCTCCCTCGGATATGTGTAACCGGAAAGTTCCTTCTCCACCGTCTCTTTTACTCCTACCAGACAGACTTTGACTTTCCTGCTTTCGTTAACGGCTTCCACTGCCCCCTTCACGATCTCCCGCGGAGCATTGTCGCCGCCCATCGCGTCTACCGCTACCTTAATATACTCACTCATATCCATTCCTCGTATTCACTATTCTTTAATCTCATCAAGATCCGTAAGATTAACTCCTGCCACATTCAGAAAACATTTCAGGTACAAATATTCTTTCTTTAAGCTGGCATACGTTTCCCCTGCCTTTTCTTTGCGTGTGATCAGCATATGTCTCTGCACTTTTATAAAGTCTTCCATGGCTTTCTGCGTAATTTCCAGGTTGGTATTTGGCATCCCGCCACCTCCTGCCGAAAACAAACATAATAAAAATATGCATAGTATAGTATAGCATAAGCAAAATGCAAAGTCTATCGCAAAAGACAAGTCATTCAAATAAAAAGATCAAGGAACTATATACGCTACAATCCCTTGATCTCCCTATATTCCCAACATTAATCGACTGCAATGATTTCTTTTTTGTTGTATGTGCCGCACTTTTTGCATACTCTGTGGGGTACCATAAGAGCACCGCATTTGCTGCACTTTACCAATGTAGGAGCAGTCATCTTCCAGTTTGCTCTTCTCTTATCTCTTCTCCCCTTAGAAGATTTGTTCTTAGGACAAATAGACATCGTCTCACACCTCCTTATTCCCGTTAAAAATATCTTTTATTACTGCCATCCGGGGATCAGGAACAAAGGTATCACAATCACATGTTCCCGTATTCAGATCCTGTCCGCACTGACGGCAGATGCCGCGGCAGTCCGGTCTGCACAGAACCTTCATAGGCCAGTTAATCACAATTTCATTGTAGAGCAGATCTTCCACGTCCATCTGATAACCGTTCATATACCCCTGGTCATCACTTTCTTCAGCCGAGGCCATCCTATCCGGCGCAAACACTGTCCTGTCAAACTGAAACTCCAGTGTCTCCTCCACCTCCTTCAGGCATCTGCTGCAGCGTGCCAGAAAGGTTATCTCTCCGCTGCCTGTAATCCGCGCTTCGCCCTTACCGACGTTCGAAAGTATTAGATGAAGCGGCTTCTTACCGGTCACCGGAAAGGTCTCGCCGCCGATCATAACCTGTTCTGTCTCCGGTTCTATCTGCATCGTGACTGTCTTATCCTCATCACGAAACACATCGGTTAAATTCACGAACATAGTTGACTCCTATCCACACTCCAACCATTATACATATGGGACTATGGTTTGTCAATAAAAATTTTTCAGTTACGCAAGCTGCGCCTGCACTGCCGTAAGCGCTACCACGCCCACAATATCCTGCCAGGAACAGCCTCTGGAAAGGTCGTTGACTGGCTTCGCGATTCCCTGCAGCATGGGACCGTAGGCTTCTGCCCTGCCCAGGCGCTGTACCAGCTTATAGCCGATATTCCCACAATCCAGGTTCGGAAAGATCAGTACATTCGCCTTGCCGGCCACTTCACTGCCCGGCGCCTTGGACTTGGCAACCTGCGGCACCAGGGCAGCATCTGACTGCAGCTCCCCGTCAATACACAGGTGAGGATATTGCTCATGCGCAATTCTGGTTGCCTCCACCATCTTATCCACCAGCGGATGCTTGGCGCTGCCCTTCGTGGAATGAGACAGCATTGCGATGATCGGTTTAGCACCCACCAGACTTTTGAAACTTTTCGCGGAAGAGTCCGCGATCGCAGCCAGTTCTTCCGGGGTAGGGTCCTGATTCAACCCACAATCCGCGAACAGGAAAGTCCCCTTCTCTCCGAATGTGCAGTCGGGCACATCCAGAATGAAGAAGCCGGATACCAGCTTGACTCCGGGCGCAGTCTTTAAGATTTGCAGCGCAGGCCTTAATGTATCCGCCGTCGCATGACAGGCTCCTGCTACCATACCGTCCGCGTCATTCGCCTTAACCATGACAACGCCGAAGGTCAGATAATCATTTAACAGAATCTCCTTGGCTTTCTCGGGAGTCATACCCTTGTTCTTTCTTGTTTCATATAATATGGTAACATACTCTTCTAATTTCTCTGTCTTCTCCGGATCGATGATCGTGACACCATCCAGCTCCACTTCCAGCCAGCCGGCGCCGTCCATGATCTTCTCTTCATTGCCAATCATGATGATGTCAGCTATCTCTTCTTTCAGAATGTTCGCCGCAGCAATAAGAGTTCTTTTATCATTGGTCTCGGGCAGCACAATCGTCTTCTTATCGCTTCTGGCTTTCTCTTTCATTAAATCAATATAAGACATACCTGGTTCCTCCTTAAACACATTTGTTGAAATTACCGTCAATACATGAAGGAACATCCATTTTATTACAGCCGTCTTAAAACAAAGCGGAATGGATGTTTAGTCAGATTATACAAAAATAAACGAATGTATACAAGAGATTTTTTCAAAATCCATCTGGTTTACAGCTTCATAATAAAATTCACGAAATTTATTTCATCTTTTTGCATAAACATCGTACAAAATAAGTTTTTTATGGTAAACTGTATGCAAAGGAGGTAATGTAACAGCACAGCAGATCTTTCAGGTGATAAAAGGGGAAAATATGAAAACAGTAAGTATTATCGCAGAATACAATCCATTTCACAACGGGCATGCCTACCAGATCGCAAAGGCAAAGGAGCTGACCGGCGCCGATTATTGCATTATTGTTATGTGCGGCGATTTCGTTCAGCGCGGTGCGCCTGCCCTGATTGAGAAATATACACGTGCCGAGACTGCCCTCAGAAACGGCGCTGATCTCGTATTGGAACTGCCCGTATATTACGCGCTAGGCAGTGCAGAATATTTCGCATCCGGCGCAGTCGCTCTTCTGGACAAGCTGGGAGTTACAGACGCACTCTGTTTCGGCAGCGAGTGTGGGGATATTGCAATCTTATCGGAATTTGCCCAGAATTTACTGGCAGAAGATTCCCTGTTCAAAGAAGTGCTGAACAGGTATCTTCGGATGGGCCATTCTTATCCGACAGCCAGGAATGCGGCGCTTCATGCAAGCGCGCCTCAACTGACGCCTTACATGCATATTCTGTCAACCGCCAATAACATTCTGGGCATTGAATATTGCAAGGCGCTTTACAGACGCGGCAGCCGTATCAAGGCATACACAACACACCGGGCAGGAAGCTCTTATCACGATGCCAGCCTGCTCAATACATATTGCTCTGCACGGGCCATCCGGGAAGCCATAGACTCTTTCGGCACGCTCACCGATGTCAGGGCTTTAATGCCGTCCGACGCCTATGGGCTGTTGGAGAGCCAGTTTGGGAAATCATTTCCGATCCGGGCTGATGACTTCTCTTTTCCGCTGCATTATCAGCTTTTGACCGAGCAGCCTTCCGGTTATACAGACCATCCGGATATCGACCATGACCTGTCAGACCGTATTACAAAGCTTCTGCCATCCTACCACAGCTTTACAACTTTCTGTGAACAGCTGAAGACGAAGAACAGAACCTATACCCGAATTGCACGCAGCCTGATGCACATCCTGCTTCAGATACGGAAAGAAGACTTAGCCCTCTTCCAATCGGAAGATTATATCTACTATGCCCGTATACTCGGTTTTCGCAATGATGCGACGCCTCTTCTCACCGTAATCAAGGCACAAAGCAGTATTCCGATGCTATCCAGGCTTGCCGATGCAGACAGCCTTTTGTCAGATAACGGCAGGAAAATGCTTAAGAAGGATATCTATGCCAGTCAGATCTATTACAGCCTGATAAAGCATAAGTTCTCCGGTACACCATTTCACGATAACGAATATACACGTCCGGTTCTCAAGATCTGATACAGTACATAAAAAGGTACACTGTGAAATAAGCTTTCTCACACGTGTACCTTAATTTTCTCTGTCTCATTACGCAGGGCTCAACACTTCCTGAATCGTGTTTACAATCCTGTCCCGCACAACATTGGCAATTTCTGCCGTTGACATATTCTTATACTCATCATATGGAATCGCTTTCAGAAAATGCACCTGCGTCACCACCGGTTTGAGCGTCCATTCTTCAAATGCCCGATAGGAATCGATTAATGCCACCGGAACAATCGGCGCCTTCGCTCTCACAGCGCTTTTAAAACATCCAGGCTTAAATTCTCCCACTGCATTATGATTCTTATAATAACCGCCCTCCGGAAAAATAATGAACCTGCGTCCCTTCTTTGTCTCTTCGGCCAGTTCCTTGATAATGGCGGCAGACTGCCGCAGGTCATCTTTGACCAGTCTTTTTCCCTGGATAAGGTCAATAAACTGTTTTACGAGCATTCCATGAGATTTCGCATCATCGATCACCACCGAACAGGGATCCTCATGCGCATACATAATACCAAGCGCATCATACTTCCCCTGGTGGTTCGGAAACATCATATATCCTCCTTCTTTCGGAAGATGTTCCACACCATATCTCTGTGTTGAAATATGTCCTGCCTTCATCATACGGTGTATCGCAAGCTGTGCGTAGCGATACCGCTCTTCCTCGGAATATCTTTCCCCGTGTCTGGCTTTGTAGGCCATCCTGGGTATCATATAAAGCCTGGGGAGATTACACACTATAACCTGTATAAAACGTAACATAACTCTTTACTACCCCTTTGTTTTCGCTGTCACAGGCCGTCGTTTTGAAAACACTCATAACAATGGTGAAAATAACTTCAAAAACGGACCGATTACATTGGTCTTCACAAATTTCTTCTTACACCATTCCAGCGTAATATGCTCTGATAAAGCAAACGTCTCTTCCATATCCTTGCGCAGATCCCCAATCATATCCGTCTGATACAGAAAAACACCACACTCAAAATGATGATAGAAGCTTCTATAGTCAAAATTGATCGTGCCCACTATGGCGGCCTCGTCATCACAGAGTACACATTTAGAATGAAGAAACCCTGGTGAATACTGATAAATTCTGACTCCTGCCTCGATCAGATTCTGATAATTGGACTGTGTCAACCAATAAATCGTCTTCTTATCCGGGACTCCCGGGGTTACGATCCGGACATCAACACCCCTCTTGGCAGCCAGCTTCAAAGCCGTGTACATCTCATTGTCCGTAACCAGATAGGGAGTATAAATATAAACATATTTGCTGGCGTAATTGATCAGATTCAGGTAAACGTTTTCTCCCAAAGTTTCGTTGTCCAGCGGCGTATCCATATAAGGCTGTACAAATCCCTGTGCCAGAGGAACTTCCTCAAAATGATAGCGGTACTTTCCATAGTCCTCTTCTGTATAGCGGGACATATTCCACATCTGCAGAAACATAACCGTGAAATTCCACACCGCTTCCCCCTCAATGCGGATTCCGGCATCCTTCCAGTGGTCACCATGCGGATGGGTATAGTTGATATATTCATCCGCCATATTAATGCCTCCTGTATATCCCACTTTACCATCGATCACAACGATCTTTCTGTGATCCCTGTTATTTAAGACAAGCGACATGAAAGGAATCAATCTGTTGAACGCCACACATTGAATTCCCTTATTCTCCATGATCTTGTTATATTCCTTCGGCAGGAGGAAGACACTTCCCACATCATCATAGATCAGTCTGACTTCCACACCGGCTCTTACCTTGCGTTCCAGCACTTCCAGCACCGTATTCCACATCGTACCTTCCCCCAGAATGAAAAATTCCAAGAAGATAAAATGCTCAGCCTGCTCCAGATCCTCCAGAAGCTGCTGCCACCACGGTAGGCCATCAGGATAATATACTGCCGAAGTATCGTTCCAGACAGGAGTACCCGCATACTGTAAAATATACCTGCTTTGATTGGCGATGCTTAAATTGGCCTGCTCCAGCTCCGCCAGAACCTGCTCCTTCTGTTTCAGGCTGTTACGCACCAGGGCACTGGTGCGCTTCAAAGCCGCATACAGCTTCTTCGGCAGGAAAACATGTCCAAAGGCAAGATACATGACTCCGCCAAGCAGTGGAAAAGTCAGGATCGGAACTACCCATGCCAGCTTCACGGCCGGATTATTCTGCTTCCAGATAAGGGAGATTACTGCACCAAAGCTGAGCAGGCGCAGCACAAAAGCAATTTCTACGTAATAATTACCCCATATGAATATCTCCATCATAAAAAAGCCGATCTGTAAAAGTACGATGAGTACCGTTATCACCATTCTGTTTAATGCAAACTGTAATATTTTTCTCATTTCAAAAATCCGTTTACGATCTGTTCCTCTGCTTCTTTCTCTGTCAGTCCCAGTGTCATAAGTTTCATCAGCTGTTCACCTGCAATCTTACCGATTGCCGCCTCATGGATCAGACTGGCGTCTATGTTATTCGCCGTCAGTTCCGGAACCGCGCTTACACTTGCCTCATCCATGATGATGGCATCACATTCACTGTGCCCCTGACATTTCTGATTCCCGATAATTCTGCTCTTAAAAAGCTGACTGGAGTGTTCCTTGGCCACCGAACGTGAAATCAGATTGACGCTGGAATCCTCGCCGTTCATCTCCACCTTAAAATCCGTCTCGGCATATTGCCTGCCGTGAGTCATGATCTTCTCACGGATGACAAGAGAAGCACCCTGTGCCACCTTGGCCGTAGTAACGCGCTTTGTGGAGTCAATTCCCTTAATCTGTACCGTGTCCATCTCAAGGGACGCGCCCTGTGCCAGGTGTATCTCCGTTGTCGGATTCATGATACGTTCTCCATTGCCGTCTCCGCTTCCATAATGCTTCTCCACATACCGTACCTTCGCATCCCTGTCCACAAAGAACCTGTGAATCCCCGAATGCTCCGAAGCGCTGTCGCCGCCGTTATGGATACCGCACCCCGCAATGATCGTCACATCTGCTCCCTCTCCCACGAAGAAGTCATTATATACACTCTCTTTCAGGCCGCTCTGGCTTAGTACCACCGGAATATGCACGCTCTCTGCTTTGGTCCCCGCCTTGATGCGGATATCAATCCCGGATCTGTCCTCTTTCGTGATAATATCGATATTGGCTGTCGTATTCCGACCTGCCATATGTCCGTTCGCACGGATATTATAAGCGCCGGCAGGTATCTCATGCAGCCCTGCCACCTGCTCTAACAGGCTCTGTTGTATCGCATCCACCATAGATACCCCCTTCCTATAATTTGTCCGTCAATGTCTTGCACGGCGCCCCTGCACCGAGCAGTTCAGGCATAATCTCTTCTTTGCTTCCCACTTTCTTAATCTGCCCGTCTGTGAGAAGAATAATACGGTCCGCAATATTTAAGATCCGCTCCTGATGCGAAATGATCAAAATAGATCCATGGATCTCCTCGTGCATCTTCTCGAATACATGAATCAGATTCTGGAAACTCCACAGATCAATCCCCGCCTCCGGCTCATCGAAGATAGACACCTTCGTCCTGCGCGCCATAATCATGGCAATCTCAATGCGCTTCAATTCTCCGCCGGACAGAGAAGCATTGACTTCACGATTCACATAGTCCCTCGCACACAGCCCTACCTCAGAAAGCATTCCGCATATCTCGGCCATCGTGGCATCCTTGCCCGCCGCAATCGACAGAAGCTCTCTTACGGTGATGCCTTTAAACCGGACAGGCTGCTGAAAGGCAAAGCTGATTCCCATATTGGCCCGTTCCGTGATCGACAGGTCTGTAATATCTGCACCGTCTAACAGGATCTGCCCGGCCGTAGGCTTCAGAATGCCTGCTACGATCCTGGCCAGCGTAGACTTGCCGCTGCCGTTAGGACCCGTTACGGCAATAAACCGATCATCGATCGTCACATTGATATCTTTCAGAATTTCTGTCTCTCTGCTCTCGTCTTCCGCAGAATAGCAGATACCTTTTAGTTCTAACATATTGTCACTCCTTACCTCAATCCATTAGAGTATCTTAACACAAAATGAAACTCTTAGCAAATACTACCTGTATATGCTTACAGAAATGCATTAATTTTAAAAACTGCCGGTATACGATTCCTCATACCCCGACAGTTCCCAGTATAAAACAATTCACTCTGTTTCCCTGCTGCATCTGTATTGCTTCTATGTCTTCCTAAATCTATCACTGTACTATATACGGTGCGATCGCCGCTTCAATCTCTGACAGTTTATCGTTGGTCTCCAGGATTCTGAACTCTACAGGTTTCGACAAATCCATGGAAAAAATACCCATAATGGACTTGGCATCAATAACATATCTTCCCGTTGCCAGATCGAAGTATCCGTCAAACCCTTCTATCGTCTTGACAAATCCCTTTACCCTATCGATAGAATTCAAATCCAACATGTAACTTTTCATTTCTCCCGCACCTTTCCCTTTCATCTGTACTATTGATATTCTCCTATGTGCACGCTGTTTCCGGCATGAACTCCTCTGCATTCATTTTATGTCATTTCCTTCAATTTGTACAGTACCAAGTTTTGCATCCGGCTTCGATAGCATGTGGACAGTAACCTTTACATCCCGAGCAGACTCCCTGCCTGGTAAGCCATAAACGACACGATCCATGCCACGCCGCACTGCATACAGACAATTACGGCCGTCTTCCACACCGATCCCATCTCTCTTCTGATGGTTGCCACTGCGGCAACGCAGGGTGTATACAGTAATGTGAAGACCAGATAGCTGACTGCTGCAAGCGGACTGAAAATGGTCCCCAGCGTATCACCCAGACTGCTCATACTGGTTCCTGTCAGTACCCCTAAAGTACTGACCACCGCCTCCTTGGCACTAAAACCGCTGATCAGCGCAGTTGCCGCCCGCCAATCTCCAAATCCCAGCGGCCCAAAAACCGGTGCGACAAACTTACCGATCATGGCAAGCAGGCTGTTCCCTGAGTCGGTTACCACGTTCAGTCTCCCGTCAAAAGTCTGTAAAAACCAGATGATCAGGGTTGCAATAAAAATGACCGTAAAAGCACGCTGCACAAAGTCCCTCGCCTTATCCCACATCAAAAGCAGGACGCTCTTAACCGAAGGCAACCTGTAATTAGGCAGTTCCATCACAAAAGGCATCGGTTTGCCATGGAACATTGTTTTCTTCAAGGCAACCGCACAAAGTATTCCTGTCAGAATACCCAGCACATACAGCCCCATCATCACTAAAGCCTGGTGTTCCTTAAAGAAGGCGGCTGTGAACAATGCATAGATCGGTATCTTGGCGGAACAGCTTATGAACGGAATCAGCATAATAGTCATCTTTTTATCCCGCTCAGAAGACAGGGTTCTGGTGGACATAACCGCCGGTACACTGCATCCGAACCCGATCAGCATGGATACGAAGCTCTTGCCTGACAATCCAATCTTGCGCAGCGGCCTGTCCATCACAAAGGCAATCCGTGCCATATAGCCGGAGTCCTCCAGAATCGACAGAAAGAAAAAGAGTACCACGATAATCGGCAGGAAGCTGAGCACGCTACCTACTCCTGTAAAAACACCGTCTATCACCAGGCTCTTTACTACCGGATTAATGCCATAGTCAGCAAGCGCCTGCTCTGTTACCGCAGAAAGCGCATCGATTCCCAGACTGAGCAGATCGCTCAGAAAAGTTCCCAGAACACCAAAAGTCATCCAGAATACCAGCAGCATAATCAGCAGAAAAGAAGGAATCGCCAGATACTTGTTCGTCAGCACACTGTCAATACGGACGCTTCTTATATGCTCTATGCTCTCCTGGCATTTGATCACGGCCTGCCCGCACACCTTCTCTATGAAATCATACCGCATATCCGCCAGCGCCGCGTTGCGGTCCATCTCACTGTCCCGTTCCATCTCCACAATACTGTGCTCCATCAGATCAAGCTCGTTCTCCGACAACCGCAGACTCTCTATAATGTCACGATCGCCCTCCACGATCTTAGTCGCCGCAAATCTGGGCGAAATGCCGATCCTTTCTGCATGGTCCTCCACCTGATGGCTGACCGCATGAATACATCTATGTACAGCACCCTTCTCACAGAAATCCATCACCTTCGGATAGATTCTGTGCTCCGACACTTCCCTGATGGCATGGAGCAGATCGTCTATTCCTTCATTCTTCGCAGCACTGACCGCCACTACCGGTATTCCCAGCAATTCCTCCATCTTCCCGATGTCAATGGTACCGCCGTTGTTGCGCACCTCGTCCATCATATTCAATGCCAGGACCACAGGAATATGCATTTCCAGAAGCTGCAGTGTCAGGTACAGATTTCTTTCTATATTTGTGGCATCCACAATATTGATAATACCTTCCGGCCGTTCCTTCAAAATAAACCTGCGCGTCACTAATTCCTCATCCGTGTAAGGACGGATGGAATAGATCCCCGGCAGATCCACCACTGAATTTCCCTTCTCCCCACGGATATCTCCAATCTTGGAATCCACCGTCACTCCCGGGAAGTTTCCCACATGCTGGTTGGAGCCGGTCAACTGGTTAAACAATGTTGTCTTGCCGCAATTCTGATTTCCTACCAAAGCATATCTCATTGTCTTTTCCTCATATCTTACAGTTGTGAAACTTCTATCTTACCCGCATCCTCCTTACGGATCGTCAGTTCATAGCCCCGAAGGTGTATCTCTATCGGATCTCCCATAGGCGCCACCTTCCGCACCTTAACGATTGTCTTTGGGATCAGCCCCATATCCAGAAGTCTGCAGCGAAGCTCCCCCTCCCCGCCCACCTTCGTGATCCTGGCTTCTTCTCCTACCGCTATCTGATCTAGTGTCATCTGAATCTCCATTCCTTTCCAATCTGCTTAGCTTATCCCAGATAAACATGCCGAAATGCATTGTAGGTCCTGCGCATTCCTTCTTCAAAATCCGTATATTTAAGCCTAAGCTCCCTCTTGCTCTTCTCATTGGAACACAACTCCGTCTCTTCCGCCTTTGCCGGAAACGGCACCGGAACCTGCTGTGCCATGGCGCTGTCTACCGTGATCGGGATCTCCTGTAAATTCTCTGCCGTCTCCGGCCCTGCTGCTTTTTTCAACATTCTGAAAAATGTCTCATAGGTCAGGATTTCCTCCTGGCAGAGATTGTAAGCCTGTCCATAAGCCTTTTCATTGCCAAGCGCCCGCAGTATCGCCTGCGCTGCATCTTTTACGTATATAAACTGGAAACTTCCGTCCGCATCCGTAAACACCGGAAGCGCCTTGTTTAACAGCATCATCTGGATATAAGCCGATTCCCGCGGCGCATAATTGTAAGGACCGTACAGAATCGCCGGACGAAATACCGTCCACGGCATCTTCCAACTGCCGCATACCTGTATTATCTCTTCTTCCAGAGCCGTTTTCCCTGCAATATAGGCTCCTGCCTCCCCCGGAAATATCCTGTGCTCCAGCGGGTGTTCTTCCGTTTTGGCCACGCCGCTTCCCCGTTCGTAGACATCCACTGTACTGATCAGAATATATTGTCCGATTTTCCCCTGAAGATTCTCAATGACCGTCTTAACGTCACCGGCTTCATAAGCGCAAAAATCTATGACTGCATCATAGTCCTCCGTGCATCCTGCCAGCACATCCTTATCATGTCTGTCGCCTTTAATCTCCTTTACCCCAAAATCCTTCATGGAGTAAGTTCCCCGATTCAGCAGGGTA
Source organism: Clostridia bacterium (assembly GCA_910575245.1). Taxonomy (GTDB): domain Bacteria; phylum Bacillota; class Clostridia; order Lachnospirales; family Lachnospiraceae; genus UBA3282. The sequence goes on from CAJTEN010000003.1 coordinate 245,013, forward strand.
AGCTGGTGGTCTCCCGCCGCCTCCATCACGAAAACTCTTCCATAGAAATAACTGCCTCCTATCACCAGTAGATTCATAACCGCCTCCCTAATCATAGTTTTCCGTCAATCGACTTATACAAATGGATTATAAAACCTGTTCCCGTCCCAGAATGTCACCACCAGATCCACAATAAGAACCGTCAATACGAATGCTATTGTCAGCCAGTCGTTTCTCTGCATTTTTCTTCTGACATACCAGGTACGTTTCTTATTCCTTCCGAACCCCCGCAGTTCCATCGCATTGCTGACCGTCTCGATACGATTCAGGCTGGACAGGACGAGCGGCAGCAAAATTGCCACGGAGTTCTTCATTCTGGTAAATAATTTATCCTTGCCTGACAAATCTATACCTCTTGCCTGCTGCGCCTGGCTTATATTATGATATTCTCTCTGGACATCCGGTATATAGCGTAGCGCCAGGCTGACGGAATAGCCGATCCGGTAACTGATGCCTATGCCGGCTAATGATGCCGCGAACTCGCTGGGATCCGTGCAGGCAATAAACAGGAGCGCTACCGGCACAACGCAGATCACTTTCATGGTCATATTAAGATGATAGAAAAGCTGCTGCAAGGTAATCGTATAGGGTCCCGCAATTGTAAGCAGTACGGTTCTGCTCTCATATAGTTCCACCCCGTATTCAGGCGAAAAAAGATACACGAACAGATTATTCATAAGAAGAAATACTGCAGCCAGTCCAAGCACGATACTGATATCCCGGATCCTGATCTTACTTACCTTAAAAACCACAATACTGATCAAAAGCATACCCGACAGTACTCTCGTATCGTAAGTAATCATGGATGCCACACTCCATGCAAGGAAGAAAATCAGCTTCGTCGTGCCGGTCAGCTCATGCACAAGGCTGTTTCGTTTAATATAGCTTAATATCGCAGCTCTTGCCATTCTAGCGCACCTCCTTCTGCTCATATCCGATAAAGCACTCCGTAAAGACCTGGGGCTCATCAATGCCGCAGGCGAGACTCAAAGTATACAGGCTGGTCTCCTTCAAATTCGCCGCCTCCACCAGTCCGGGATCGTTCAATACATGTGCCGCCGTCGTGTCCGCCAGCATCCTTCCCTCACTGAATACGATTGCACGCCTTGTATACTCCAGCATCAAGTGCATATCATGTGTGATCATCAGGATCGTGTATCCTTTTCCATTCAATTCTTTCAGAAAGTCCATAATCTCGGTGTAGTGATGATAATCCTGGCCCGCCGTGGGTTCATCCAGAATGATGATCTGAGGACGCTGTACCAGAATACTGGCGATCGTCACCCGCTTCTTCTGTCCGAAGGACAGAGCGGAAACCGGCCAGTTGCGGAACGGATACAACCCGCATATTTTGAGTGTTTCTTCTACTCTTCTGCTCCGCTCCTCCTTTGGCATGCCGCTCTGTAAGAGCGCCATCTCGACTTCGTCCCATATCATAGGTTTGGAGATCATCTGGTTCGGGTTTTGCATAACATAACCGATCCGCACCGCCCGTTCCTTGATAGTATCTCCTTTCAAGTCTCTGCCATCCATATAGATGCTGCCGGAAACAGGCTGCTCAAATCCACAAATCAGCTTCGCCAGTGTGCTCTTGCCGGCTCCGTTACGTCCCACGACACTGACCATCTCTCCTTTATGGATCGTAAAATTCACATCCTGCAGGGTAGTTTTATCCGCAGTGTAACCGAATTTCAGATTCTCAATCCGAAGCAGTTCCTGTCCGTACTGTTCACTATGTATACCGGTTCTCAGCATGTGATACCAGCTGCGTACTTTCTCCTTATCTTCCTGGCCAAGCACCAGGCTGCCCACATGTTCCGGATGCATGGTTTCTCTGATCTCAACCCCGGCATAACGGAGTGCCGTCAGATACAGCGGTTCTCTGATTCCATGCTGCAGGAGCAGATTGCCGGCAAGAAGCTTCGCCACAGGCATATCAGCTACGATCCCACCCTCATTCATCAGCACGATTCGGTCCATTCTGCGCCACAATACGTCTTCCAGCCTGTGTTCAATGACCAATACTGCGGCGCCGGTACGCTCATGGACCATGTCTATCAGTTCTATGGTAGTACGCCCTGCGGCGGGATCCAGATTCGCCAAAGGCTCATCAAACAGCAGCACCTTAACATCCTCCACCATGACCCCTGCCAGACTGACACGCTGTTTCTGTCCACCGGACAGCTCATGCGGCGCATACTCAAGATGATGATCGATGTCCACCAGTCCGGCCACTCTGCTGACCAGCTGCTTCATCTCATCCTGCGGCACACAATTGTTTTCCGGGGCAAAGGCGATATCCTCTCCCACCGTCAATCCGATAAACTGTCCGTCAGTATCCTGCAGTACGGTGCCCACCGTGTGGCTTAATTCGAAAATGCTGCTCTGCTCAGCATCCTTGCCGTCCACCAGAAGCTTTCCTGTACTCTTCCCCGGATAAGCGAAAGGAATCAGGCCGTTAATACAGTTCCCTATCGTACTTTTACCGCTGCCTGAGGTACCTGCGATCAGAACCTTCTCACCTGAATAGATATCCAGATTGATATGCCGCAAGGTAGGCTCTGCCTGCGCCATATATTGAAATCCATAATCCTGAAATGAAATTACGGGGGATGCCATGTCATTTCTCCTTTTTACACTGAAATCAAACGAGCATAACTCGTCCTGCCGGGTCCGTTTTGCAACTCGGTAAATTCTCCGTACCATAAAATCAGCCGTCGTGTGAACGACGGCCGCTCTTTCTATTAATTCTCTTTATTCAGGGAACCTTTCTTTACAACCGTCTTGGCATATGCAACTAACAGAAGCGAACCTACAACACCGGTCGTGATCATGTTAGCAATACCGGCTACAAGACCCTGTACGAATAACTTTTCAATCGGTTCTGAATAAATCAGGATATCAAGGCAGGGTGCAACAAGCCCCCAGGACAGCAGATGGGCAATAATCTGTGCAACATTAAACTGAACGGTCTTCCTGGAATCAAGTCCTTCATTGATATCCAGCTTCAACGTTACAAGCCCGATCACAAGTCCTGCAAATGCAGAAGCAATAATCCAGCTCCACCAGGGTCCGTAACTGGTCGCATCAATCAGCGTATGCCCGATAAATCCGATCAGAAGCCCTGCAATCGGCCCGAATAATGTGGCAAATACAGCCTGGATCGCATACTGTAAGCTGACATAGGTATTGGGAACCGGTGTCGGTATTGAAATCTTTCCTAACACGAAGAACAGCGCTGCCCCGATACCGATCGCCACTACAGTTTTAACAGATAGCTTTTTCATTGGAATCTCCTCTCTCTCATAGAAAATGTATTATTATGTAAAATTCACACATTTGTATTATAGACTGCCGGTTATGCTGTGTCAACCGGCCATTTATGCTCTAAATATCCAGCTGCATCTGCACCTCCGACTCTGCCTGCTGTTTAAACTCCTCAATCTGCACGGCATTCAGTTCCGGCAGATCCTCTATGGACTGCACACCAAAGCTTCTCAGGAACTGCTCCGTAGTCCCGAAAAGAAGCGGCCGGCCTGGTGCATCCAGACGCCCCACCTCCGTAATCAGATCATATTCCAGCAGCTTGTTGACAGCATGGTCACAGCTGACTCCCCTCACCCGCTCAATCTCCAGTCGGGTCACCGGCTGCTTATATGCAATGATCGAAAGCGTCTCAAGAAGCGTGTCTGTCAATACAAATTTTTTCGGCGCCTTGGCTATTTTAATCAGATACTCATACAACTCGCCCTTGGTACACATCTGCACGGCATTGTCCAGCATAGTCAGGCCGATCCCACGATCCTGCGCATTATAATCCTTCATCATTTCTTCCAGAAGTGTCTTTGTTGTCTTCTTATCTTCTTCAATTACCGCCGCCAGGCTGTCAATGGTGACTGAATCACCCATTGTAAACAAAATCGCCTCTAACGCGGCCTTTGCTTTTGCTCTTTCCATAGCTTATCCCTCACTATGTTATCATCCTATCATTGACTGCGTTCCCGAACATGCCGCCTGAAATCGCACATACAGCATTGCGCACAGGAATCATCACCCGACAGAGGTAAGCTGGATTGGCTCCTGGCTGTCCACATCCTTAGTCGTGATGATAATATCAGCAAAAATGTCCTCCTGCTCAATTCCTATCCTGCCCGTTTTGATCATTTCCAGAATAACAAGGAATGTCACGATCACTTCCATCTTGCTGTTTTGCTTTTCCAACAGCTTACGGAAGCTGAACGTTTTATGGCTCCGCACGTAAGCCTCCACATAGGTAGTCTTCAGATCCATATCGATCTCGTCTTTTTCAATATTCCCGAACGTGCTTCTGACCGGATCTATTTTATCCTCCTGACGTTTCATAACCTGCTTGAATATCTCATGCAGCTTCTGCAGCGTCATGTCACCAATCAGTTCTTCATAATCTACCGGCTGTCTGTAGTCCGCCACTTCTTTCGGAAGTGTCGGGATCTTATAGAAACTCCGCTCCGCGTCTATCATACGGTCCCGAAGTTCATAAGACATATATTTACACATTTTATATTCCAACAGCTTCTCTACCAGTTCTGCCCTGGGGTCTTCCTCTTCCCCTTCTTCATTTACTTCTTTGGGAAGAAGCATTTTGCATTTGATATCAATCAGAGTGGCAGCCATGACAAGAAACTCGCTCACCACATTCATATCTTCTGTCTCCATCTGTTTGATATACTCCAGATACTGTTCCGTAATCTCCACGATCGGTATATCATAGATGTCCACTTTATTCTTATCAATCAGGTGCAGGAGAAGATCCAGTGGTCCCTCGAACACTTCCAGTTTCACAGGAATCGCCATAACAGCCTGTCCTTTCTATATCTGGTTCATTGCTCCTAAGCAGCGCTTTTACGGCTGTTTTTTACTCAGTTTTAAAACCACAAGTTCCCCTGGGTTAAAGATCCTGAGCGGAATCGTATGTGTCCCTAATCCCCTGCTTAAGATCATAGCAGACCGGCCCACATCGAACCGTCCGCCGTCATATTTTGGAAAAAGCGTCATATTCGGAGAAAGCACGCCGCCCAATACCGGCAGCCTCATAATGCCGCCATGCACATGTCCCGATACTACCACATCAGCGCCCCATGCCGCATATTCCCTGAAATATTGTGGATTATGGGCAATCAGTATTTGACAGGCATCCTCCCTTGCCTCCCCAAGAAGCTTCGGCAGATAGTCTGTCTTCATGGGATTCGTGCAAAACCTCTGATAATACTCCCGATCGATCTGCACCCCGCAGACTGCCACATGAAGAGCCGGCAGATAAGTATTCTGGTTGATTAAAGGCTCGATTCCCGCACTCTTAAGTCCTGCCAGATATCTGTCATACATATCCCCATACTGCTCAGGATACAGCTGTAAGCGATACTCATGATTTCCCATCCCGTAGTAGACCGGATAGCTCCCTGCCAGCTGTTCCATCAGAGTAAGCGCATTGTCAAAAGGTTGTCCCTTCGTCGCAGTCAGCATATCCCCTGCCACCAGGACCGCATCCGGTGACAGATCTGCTATCCGCTTTATCAGCTTTTCATTATTTTTTCCATAGGATTTGTTGTGCAGATCGGATAGAAGAACAAACTTGCACGGCTTTGCTATCTTCTCCGATACGATTTCATATTCCACCGTAACGAATCTGTTACAATCCCATACTGCCACCAATATAAACAGGAACGCGGCAGCCCCGATCAAAATCAGAATTCCCTCCAGCATACGACATCCTCTTTGTTTTGCCTCATCTACACATAACTTGTAAAGTATATCACAAACCCGCGCATCCCCGCAATCCGCGAACTTGCGTTCTATTAATTACCAGTAACAGTTTAGCCCAGGACTTTGCAGTTGCTGCAAAGTCCGTGAGAACTGTGAATTTGTCCTGGAAAATCCGGAGGATACTGAACGCCGGCCCTTCCCTCATCGTTTCATCAGATAAAGGATCCAGACCTTTTTCCAGTAATCCCTGTAAGTTGCCCTGTCAACACTTTTCGCCGCCAGAATAGAAACGCTGCCTATTCTGGTGCCGTTCAGTTTATAGACTGCTTCCCCTATGGCGTCCCCCTCTGTCACAGGCGCCTGCACTACATCCGGGAGGCTGATCTCTTTCTGAATTTCGCTCAGGTTGCTTCCGCTTGTGTCTAAATATTCAAAGGGACCTGCATAGGACAGATATAAGACATCTTCGATACCGCCTTCTATCTTCTGCTCCGGAAGAGGATCTTTGTTTTCATCCGTATACATCTGGCTCACGCTGTAGCCGTAATTCAGGAGTGATATGGCATCCTGGAACCGGGTCTTGGGATCAGGAGCCGCCATCACCACAGCGATCAGTTCCATACCGTCTTTATTGGCCGTTGCCGACAGGCAGTATAATGCTTTCGAGGTTGATCCGGTCTTAAGCCCTGTAGCCCACTCATATTGTTTGAGGAGCTTGTTGGTGCTGGACAGTGTAAATGTCGATGTGCTCGTCGGTGTTATATGCTCGATATCCTCCATCCATATCTGTGTGTATTGAAAGACCTCCGGATATTTCGAAATGAGTTCCCTGGACATGATCGCTACATCCCTGGCGGAAGAATAATGTCCGTCTGAGTCTGTCAATCCACAGCAATCCTCGAAATGCGTATTCTGCATGCCCAACGCTTCGGCCTTCTCATTCATTAATTTCACGAACTCGCTTTCACTGCCCGCTATGTATTCTGCCACCGCCACACTGGCATCATTTCCCGAGGCCACAGCAATACATTTGATCATCGTATCAAGTGTCTGAGCCTCGCCCTCCTCCAGAAAGACTTGTGACCCTCCCATAGATTTTGCATAGGCGCTTGTGATCACCTGGTCTTCCAGATGAATCCGTCCGCTCTTTATGTGTTCGAAAATTATCAATAATGTCATGATCTTGGTAATACTTGCCGGGCTTCTTCTTGTATCCGCATCCTGCTCACAAACCACCTGTCCGGTAGACGCTTCCATCACGATATAAGATGGCGTTGCAACATCCGGCGCTGCATGTACGGTCATGGAGAGATTGGTCAATCCGGTATTCAGCAGGAAAGCTCCAAGGATAAGCCATGTAATAATTCGTCTTCTTATTCTTCGCAACACAGTCACTCCCAATATTCTCTTATGTATTATACATATTATACTGGGACAACGGATATTCCGATAAAAACAGACAATGAAAAACAGACCCGGAATCCATCTGGGTCTGTTTCATGTCTACTTAATTGTATTTACGCTTCCTTGCTGCTTCGGACTTCTTCTTACGCCTTACGCTAGGCTTCTCGTAATGCTCTCTCTTACGAATCTCCTGCTGGATACCAGCCTTAGCGCAGCTTCTCTTAAAACGACGCAAAGCGCTGTCCAAAGTCTCGTTCTCTTTAACGATTACGTTTGACATTCTCGCACCTGACCTCCCTTCAGTCCCAGAGTGTTTCGACTGATTGGGTTATTTACGTGTCCTCACACACACTAATAATTATACCACAATTTGGATGTGAGTCAACTATTATTTTGCATCTATATCAAATTTAAGATAACAGCTCAGCCTTTGGCTTCCCTGTTACGGAATCTGCCCATTCCAAGTCGCCTGCGGCGAGGGGCAGATTCCCTCATGTCTATATTTACACGTCCTCACGGACTTTGCAGTAAATGCAAAGTCCTGGACTGAACTGTTACAATTTAAGCACTCCTATTATGCGGTCTGGCTTTCCAGCACCTTGGCACACTCTGATATTGCAGCGTCTATTCCGGCCGGATTTTTGCCGCCTGCCTGTGCCATGTTCGGACGGCCGCCGCCGCCACCGCCTACCAGGCCCGCGATACCCTTGATCAGATTCCCGGCATGGGCGCCCCGGTCCATAGCTCCCTGCGTTGCCATAGCCACCATATTGACCTTGCCGTCCTTCTCGGAAATCAGTACCACTACGCCTTCGCCCAGTTTTTCTTTCAGCTGGTCCCCCAGCTCACGCAGACCGTTCATATCCACGCCGTCAACCCTGGAAGCAAGCAGCTTCACACCCTTGATTTCCTGTACCTGGTCCATAACATCACCCAGTGCATCCTTAGCCGCCTTGCTCTTTAAGGATTCGTTCTCACTCTGCAGAGCCTTCATCTCCGCCATAAGATGCTCACACCGTTCCACCAGGCTGGAAGAAGATGTTTTTAATACCCTGGCAGCCTCTTGGAGCTGTTCTTCCAATTTCTGATAATAAGCTGTCACATTGCTGCCTGTCACTGCTTCGATACGGCGCACGCCTGCAGCCACTCCGGACTCAGACAGAATCTTAAAGGAGCCTATCATTCCGGTCGTTCTCACATGGGTTCCGCCGCACAATTCCTTCGAGAAATCTCCCATCTGCACCACACGTACCGTCTCGCCGTATTTCTCTCCGAAGAGCGCCATTGCACCGGACTTCTTCGCTTCCTCAATGGTCATGACCTTCGTCTCGACGGCAAGATTCTCTGCAATCTGTTCATTTACTATCTGCTCCACCCTGTGAATCTCTTCCGCCGTCATTGCTGCCGAATGGGAGAAGTCAAAACGAGTTCTTTCTCCATCCTGATAAGAGCCTGCCTGTTCTACGTGGTTCCCCAGCACTTCCCGCAGTGCCTTCTGCAACAAGTGTGTGGCACTGTGATTCTTACAGGTACGGCTCCTTCTTGCAGTATCCACGGACAATGTCACGGTGTCACCCACCTTAAACATTCCTCTGGTCACTTTACCGATATGGCCTACTTTGCCGCCAAGCAGCCTGACGGTGTTCTCCACCTGAAATGCTCCGTCCGCAGTGGTAATGACACCGATATCGCCTTCCTGACCGCCCATAGTCGCATAGAAAGGCGTCTTTTCAACAATAACAGTACCTGTCTCACCGTCCGTCAGCGCCGCCGCAAGTTCCGTCTCTGTGGTCAGCACTGTCACCTTAGAGTCATATGTCAGATAATCGTAGCCTACGAATTCCGTGGTAATGGAAGGATCGATGGACTCGTATACCGTCACATCCGCTCCCATATAATTAGTTGTTTTACGTGCTTTACGGGCTTTATCCTTCTGCTCCTGCATACATGCCCTGAAGCCATCCTCATCCACCGCAAAGCCTTTTTCCTCCAGGATTTCCCGGGTCAGATCCAGAGGGAAGCCATAAGTGTCATACAGTTTAAAGGCATCCGCGCCGCCTAATTCCTTCGCGCCCCGGGCCGCCACATTATCTGCCATCTCATTTAAAATCGTAAGACCCTGGTCGATGGTCTTATTGAATTTATTCTCCTCCTGTGTGAGCACATTGAAGATAAATTCTTTCTTCTCTTCCAGTTCCGGATAGCCGTCTTTAGATCCCTCGATAACAGTACTTGCCAGCTCGGACAGAAATGCTCCCTGGATCCCCAGCTTTCTGCCCTGACGGGCCGCACGGCGGATAATACGCCGAAGTACATAGCCCCGTCCTTCATTGGAGGGCATAATGCCGTCTGAGATCATAAAAGTAGCCGAGCGGATATGATCCGTGATGATACGGATGGATACATCTGTGCCATACTCCTTCTTATACTCCACACCGGCGATCTCGCACACTCTGGTACGCAGCGCCAGTACAGTATCAATATCAAAGATGGAATCCACATCCTGTACCGCGGATGCCAGACGCTCCAGTCCCATGCCGGTATCGATATTTTTCTGTACAAGTTCCGTGTAATTCCCCTTGCCGTCGTTGTCAAACTGGGTAAACACGTTGTTCCAAATCTCCATATAGCGGTCGCAGTCACACCCTACCGTACAACCGGGTTTGCCGCAGCCATATTTCTCTCCGCGGTCATAATAAATCTCGGAACAGGGACCGCAGGGCCCTGAGCCATGCTCCCAAAAATTATCTTCCTTACCGAAGCGGAAGATCCTTTCCGGCGCAATACCGATCTCTTTATTCCAGATTTCAAAAGCCTCTTCATCATTCTCATAGACGGAAGGATAGAGTCTGTCCGCATCCAGCCCCACTACCTGCGTGAGGAACTCCCAACTCCACGCAATGGCTTCGTGCTTAAAATAATCGCCGAAGGAAAAATTACCCAGCATCTCGAAAAAGGTACCGTGTCTGGCCGTCTTACCCACATTCTCCAGATCGCCCGTACGAATACATTTCTGACAGGTGGTAACACGCTTTCTGGGCGGAATCTCCTGTCCTGTAAAATAAGGCTTCAGCGGCGCCATACCGGAATTGATCAGCAGCAGACTGTTATCATTGTGCGGCACCAGTGAGAAACTCTTCATCTTCAGATGATCCTTGCTCTCGAAAAACGCAAGGAACATTCTTCGTAAATCATTCACTCCATATGGTTTCATCGTAGTCTCTTATCCTTTCTTCCTGAAATTATACTTTAACTGCTATGTAAATGTCCTGACGAACCACCCCGCAGCCTGCTGCGGGGTATCCAACAACCTCTATGGTCTTCTGAATTTAAAATGTAAACTTATCCGCAAAGTACGCATCCAGTTCCGCGATTGCCACCCGCTCCTGCTCCATGGAATCACGGAATCTCACAGTCACACAGCCGTCCGTCTCGGAATCGAAATCATATGTAACACAGAAAGGAGTGCCAATCTCATCCTGCCTGCGGTATCTCTTGCCGATATTGCCTCTGTCATCAAACTCACAGTTATACTTCCTGGATAATTGTGTGAAGACCTTCTCTGCACCCTCATTCAGCTTCTTGGAAAGCGGAAGCACACCGATCTTGACCGGTGCAAGCGCCGGATGAAAATGTAATACGGTACGTACGTCTCCCTCCCCGATCTCTTCCTCATCATAAGCTGCACACAAAAAAGCAAGCACGACACGGTCTGCTCCGAGCGAAGGCTCAATTACATAAGGAACATACTTCTCATTCTTCGAATCGTCAAAATAAGACATATCCTCACCGGAAGTATTCTGATGCTGTGTCAGATCATAATCCGTCCTGTCGGCAATTCCCCACAGCTCTCCCCATCCGAACGGGAACAGGAACTCAATGTCTGTCGTACCCTTGGAGTAGAAGGCAAGCTCTGCCGGATCATGATCGCGCAGACGCATCTCCTCTTCCTTGATCCCCAGGGAAATCAGCCAGTCACGGCAGAATCCTCTCCAATACTGGAACCACTCCAGATCCGTGCCGGGCTCACAGAAAAACTCCAGCTCCATCTGCTCGAATTCTCTCGTGCGGAAGGTGAAATTACCCGGCGTAATCTCATTGCGGAAAGATTTACCAATCTGCCCGATTCCGAAAGGAATCTTCTTGCGGGAAGTTCTCTGTACATTCTTAAAGTTCACAAAAATCCCCTGTGCAGTCTCCGGTCTCAAATATACCGTATTCTTGGCATCCTCCGTAACCCCCTGGAAAGTCTTGAACATCAGGTTAAACTGTCTGATATCCGTAAAATTATGTTTGCCACAGGTAGGGCAGGGAATGCCTTTCTCCTCTATGAAATCCTTCATCTGCTGCTGGCTCCATGCGTCCACCGACTCATCAAAGGTAATGCCGTTGTCTGCCGCATAATCCTCGATCAGTTTGTCCGCGCGGAATCTCTCATGGCACTCCTTACAATCCATCAGCGGATCGGAAAATCCGCCCAGATGTCCGGAAGCCACCCATGTCTGCGGATTCATCAGGATCGCACAGTCCACACCCACATTATAAGGATTCTCCATGATGAACTTCTGCCACCATGCCCTCTTCACATTATTCTTAAGCTCCACACCCAGATTGCCGTAATCCCAGGTGTTGGCCAATCCGCCGTAGATTTCAGAGCCAGGGTATACAAACCCTCTCGCCTTCGCCAATGCTACGATTTTTTCCATTGTCTTTTCCATTATCTCTATCCTTTCTATATTCCCACCGCTCACACTGCGGCTTGCTATCTTGTATACAGATATCTTACGCTACCCGCATAACGCCATACGAAAGATATTCCTCCGCCTGTCATTCAAATATAATATATGACAACACACTCTCCTGTGCACCGGAATCCAACGCCGGGTACGAAATACTGACACCGCTCTTACCAGAAATGGAAACATCCAGGTCACTTGTGGCGCTTTGATTTACATAAAGCACTTTTCCGTAAGTATTTACCTTTATTTCTTCCGTCGGCTTCATCCCTATGATTGCAATCCGTTTCTTCTCCGGTTCCTCAATCTCACTGACCTCCATAGGCTGTCCCTTGGCAGACGTAAAAGCCACATAGCCCAAGTTATAGCCTTGTCCTTCCGCCTCTTCCAATGTGCCGACAAAAAATTCCCGATTATTGAAGGCACTGTAATCCTTATCCGTCGCATACTGGAACCGGATGACAACCTTCCCATCCGCCTCATCTATTTCCCCCAGCGTAACGCTGCCGGTTCCGTTGTCCGCACAATATTCTGCCACTCTTTCTTCCGCCAGCGAAGTAAGTCCGTCCCTCTCATAATAATTCTGATCGAAATTCCCTACGATTTGATGAATGATCTTCCCGTCTTTATCAATAGAAACAGAACTCACCTCCGGCACATTCCCCTGCCCGCAGCCGACAAGACCACAGATCACTGCCAGCATGAGCAAAACAGCCGTTCCCGTCTTTATTCTTCGCATATACTTCCCTCTCTGGTCTATCTTAACCGTTTACACACTGCATTACATTATATTAAAGATTATCAACAATTTCAAGACTTTTAAACGTCCTGTCCAGATATCGCCTGCGATAATCATCCGCAATCGCTTTCAATTCGGACAAGACCTGCTGCGTGACATTGAAGGTATATAGCTTCTCGATACTTGAATTCATAATATACGCAACCGCGTACGCAGTGGATTCCTCCCATTTCCCTTCCTTCGGCATACCTGGAAACTCTCCGTTTATCACCATCGCCTTCAGTTCAAATATGTATCGGACCAGCCGATTCGGAATTCCCTCATGTAAAAGTGCACGCAATGACTGGTATACCAGTTTCAGCATTTCCTTCTCATCATTGTTTTCCCTGGTATAATAATCCAGTACCTCCAGGAAATACATCCCATAATAGGCTCCTTCGAAATCCTCCCGCAGCCCTTCAAAATAATTACTGATTGAAACATCCTGGATACTGTAGGAATTTTTGCCCACATACAGCCTGAACTCTCCGAAAGAGAACGGATTCGTCGCCGCAAGCAGTCTGCTGTTAGGTTTACGTGCCCCTCTGGCAAATGCGGATATCTTTCCCTTCTCTTTCGTAAGTATCACAACTCTTCTGTCGTATTCACTGATTGGTTCAGCCTTTAAAACCATTCCCGTAACCTGTGTATTCTCCTGCATGAGAATGTTCTCCCGATCTTTCCTCTTTCTCGTCTTTATCTGTCCGCTCTACTTGCGCCGCATTTCTATATGCTAAAAAATCATCGATTTTTCCGGTTATCATGAACTTATCCCAGTAATTTATCGCCTTCATCTTACGCCCCCTAGTTTAACTAATTCCACACTGATAGGGTTCGCAGATTTGCCGTTTTCTATTCTGCTTCTTTCGGATTATACCCGAAATTTTTCAACAGATAATCACTGTCTCTCCAGTCCTTCTTAACCTTGACCCAGAGCTTCAGATTCGCCTGGCATTCCACAAGCTGTTCGATATCCGGCCTGGCCATGGAACCGATCTTCTTAAGCATACTTCCCTGTTTCCCGATGATGATCCCTTTATGGGAATCCCGCTCGCAGACGATGGTGGCCTCTATATCTACGATATGTTTCCGGAACTTCATACGCTCGATCGTAACCGCAATCCCGTGAGGTATTTCCTCCTCCAGACATCTGAGAGCCTTCTCACGGATCAATTCTGCCACGATCTGGCGCATGGGCTGATCTGTCACGGTATCTTCATCATAGAAAGGTTCTCCGTAAGGCAGATATTTCATAATGCATTCAGTTAATATCTGAAGGCCATCCTTCTTCAGGGCAGATACCGGCACGATCTCTGCGAAATCAAGCTGCTTCCTGTAGGCATCTATGTAAGTAAGAATCAGTTCCTTCTTCACCGTATCGATTTTATTGATCACTAAAATCACAGGTGTTCTTGTCCTTTTAAGCTGTTCGATAATATGCCTCTCTCCTGCGCCGATATAATCCGTCGGTTCCACCAGCCACAGAATCACATCCACATCAGACAAGGTCTGTTCCGCTACATTGACCATATAGTTCCCCAGCTTATTCTTCGCTTTATGAATTCCCGGCGTATCCAGGAAGACAATCTGCCCCTCCCCGGAGGTATACACCGTCTGAATCCGGTTTCTGGTAGTCTGGGGCTTCCCGGAGGTGATGGCAATCTTCTGGCCGATCAGTGCGTTCATCAACGTTGACTTCCCTACGTTGGGTCTGCCGATAAGCGTGGCAAACCCTGCCTTAAACTGCCTGTTCCCATGTACGTTCTCTGAATGCTGTCTGTCAGTATTCTCTTGATTATTTTCACTTGCCTGTCTGTTTTCCTGCATATTCTCCCTGTCTGCCTTCCGCTGCTTCCCTTGGCTCCGCTCCTGTTATCGTATACTTTCTTTCTCTTCCGTTTTCTCCTGCGCCGTATTTCTCTCCTCTGTCTGTCCCTTGACCAGTCCGTCTGCCTGCTCCGGTCTGTCTGCAGGTCTCAGATAGGGATTACTCTGTGCCGGCCTTCCTGCACTTTTCTTTATGCTTCTTCTGATAACAGCCCTCACAACCAGTACAACTATCCCAATCAGAACCGCCCACACAAGCAGATAAGGAAGATTGATCACAAACCAGACCGCAAAATTCTGAAAACCACGGCCCACGCCTTCCACGCTTTCCATGAATCCACTCCGGATCCGTTCGCCCGCCGAAGCCCCCTCTGCCGGTGAATAGTGCTCCACTTCATCAATACTCAGATAGACCGTGCTGTAATCGATCTTATTGTCATAAGTACGAAGCTGTGCCTCCATGCTCTCCAATTGATAACGCACTTCCGAAAGCCGTCCCTCGATGGCTATGATATCCTCCACCGTCTCCGCCTGCTCCATCAGCTCAAGCAGCCTGTCCTGCTCCGTAAGAAGCGCTTTCTTATGACTCTCCAGATCCACATACTGCAAGGTCACATCCGTCACGCTCTCCGAACGGCTCACCACATTCGACTGCTCTCCTATCTCATCAAGAAAAGCCTCCAGCTTCTCCCGCGGTATCCGTGCCGTTATACTGGCATATCGAAAATACTTTGTTCCCCGGTATCCCGAGTCGTACTCGTTGTTTCTGCTGTAGCTGGACATCTCCTCGATGTATCCGCCCAGCGCCGCAACCCGCTGTTCAATCACCGGCAGCAGAGAATCAAACTGCTCTGTCTCCACATTCATATTCACATTTTTGATCAGTTTCCGATCCGGCACTGCGGACTCCGGCATTTCCGGCGCATCGATTCCTTCTTCCGCCTCCGTAGTCTCTATATCTTCATACTCCGCCGCGGGCACCGATTCATTGGTATAAATACCGCCCCCGGAATCAAAGGCCATATTATCCGCCGGTGCTTCATAAGATTCCGCACTCATTTTGTCTGCACCGCCGCAGGCAGCAAGTATTGATGCTGCAAGCAAAGCCGCAAAAAAGGTTCCTGCATATTTTCCTGTTCTTCTTCCCATACTTGCACCTCCATGTCTTCCCGGGCACAAGCGCCCATGAGAACCCCTGTCGGTCTCTTAATGAAACAAATACTCGATTGTCTCAAACCGGTTCTCGTTCTCCTTGATCTTCTCCTCATTTCCTACAACACACAGACATTCTTCTTCTACAAAAGCCCTGATATGTCCTGCCAGTCCCCGGATCGTATCCGCATCTGCCGCAAGCAGTTCATCTCTGCTCTTCTGTACCTGCTCGTAGGTATAATGTGTCATATATCCGGTAAGGGAGTAGATTCCCTTCGCCGCCGGTGTCATCGGCATGTCCATCTCGCTAACCGCCCCGATAATATACTGCGTCATCGTTCTTTCATCGGCTTCGAAATGTGCGATATAATCCGCCGCTTTCTCATAGACGTCAATCGTCTTCTCCAGATTCGGATCTCTGTAGGATACGAAATAGCTGTCTCCCGACTTGCCAAAGTTACACATACAGCCGTAAGCGCCGCCCTTCACACGCACCTGTGTCCAGAGATAATCGTATCCCATCAGCACACGCAGCACACGCAGTGCGCCATGATACGTAAGGCCTTTTTTTACAAAATTACCTGCGCGGCACACATACTGAATCTGTGCCGAGGACATAAATCCTTCGTTCTTTCTGGCCGGTACGGGATCATATCCTGCCGTCCCCAAAGGTTCCGTATACAGTTTCCTCTTAAACTCTTCAATCAGCCTCTCGATCCCTGCCAAGCCTTCCTTCTCTGCCGTATAATCCACCAACAGATTTTCCGGACGGAAAATGCACCGGATCACTTTATCCAGATTGGCAGACAGTTCCTCTTTTCTCACATCGAAATCCTTCTCCAGGCTTTCCAGCAGCCGATAGAATGGAATACCGTTTATATGCTCCAGCACCATTGCCGGTTTCGAGAAATAGGCCAGCGCCCGGCCTGCCGCCAGCGTATGCCCGGCTGACATCATATTTGCCTGTTTACAGGAACGTGCTTCCGCCACCAATTCATAGAGACGCTTCTTGTCCGTATAGTCAGACTTGGTCAGTATCTCTTCTGCCAAAGCAAAGGCCCTGGGAAGATTCTCATACAGGACTTTCACCTTCAGGTCAAATGTAGCCGTATACCGGTCCAGATTCCTAGCGTCTGTATAAGTGTTCACTGCAGGCGCGATGCCACCTGTCTGCAGATTGATCTCATGATATAATTCACTGTAACTGTACTGCTCCGTATTCACCAGGCCAAGTACAGTCTTTAGAATACCTACATAGGGGAACAGCTCTTCAGGCACCTGCCTTAAGTCGAACATAAACCGCAGATATCCTATGCCGTTAGTATAGATATCATGATATAAGAGCACCGTATCGCCGGCCTTTTTCTCTTCGTTGATATATGGCGCGGCCTCTTTCTTCATATCTGCCCTGGACAGAAGCGGAATTTTCTCCAGATCCTCCTTCGGGCTGGGTTCTTCCTGATATTGACGGAGTTCCTCTGTCTCCCGGACAATCCTCTCGATCTCTTCCCTGCTCATGGATGCCTTCTTCTTCGCCAGTTCATCCGCCAGTGCTTTTTCTTTCCGTCCGGTCAATCCCTTCACAGGTTTCACGACTACTATACTTTTATGCGTATTGTTTATCAGATAATCCCTGATCAGTCCTTCATAATAGGAAGAGTCAACTGCCTGTTTCAATTTCCGATAGACAGCAAGCAGCTCTACCTCTGTAAAAGGCTTGCTGTCATCATATAACCACGTCTCCAGCATCTGCAGGCCATACATGAGCCCCTTAGGATAGGAGCCGAAATCTGCTTCTCTGTATTTAAATTCGCTGCTGTTAAGGCTCGCCCGGATCGCTTTCCTGTCAAGTCCGCTGCCGGCAGTACCCTTAAGAGTTTCTTCTATAATGCGGATAAATTCGTCCTTCTGCTCTGCATTGGCATTCTTCGCAATAATGGAAAAATAAGGCTGCTTCACTCCTGTATCATACACACAGCTTAAATCCGTGCCGATCCCCGCATCCAGCAGTGCCTGTTTCACAGGCGCCCCGGGCATCGAACACAGCACATCCGTCAAAGCCTCAAAACCATTGCAGAATTCAGGGTCCAGATTTTCTCCCAGAGACACATTATAAGCCAGATACGTATTGTCCTGCTCAGACTCACTCTCCATAATGGAGTACTCCTTCTCAACCGTCAGCATGGAAGGAAACGGCGGTTCAGTGGCCAGTGCGGAATCTACTGCAAGCGCCTCGTATTTGGAAAGATACTCTTCATCGATATACTGCAGCTTCTCCGCCATATCCATATTGCCGTACAGATAGATATAGCTGTTGGACGGATGATAATATTTCTTATGGAAAGCCAGGAAATCCTCATAAGTGAGTTCAGGGATCACATCAGGGTCCCCGCCCGATTCCACCGCATAGGAAGTATGCGGATAAAGCGAATTCATGATCTCCCTCTCCAGCACATCATCCGGCGAAGAGTAAGCGCCCTTCATCTCACTGTACACTACTCCGTTGATGGTCAGCTCATCTTCGGCATCTTCCATCTCATAATGCCAGCCTTCCTGTTTAAAGATCTTCTCCTCATGATAAATATTCGGATGAAATACCGCATCCAGATAGACATCCATCAGATTCTGGAAATCCTTATCATTGCAGCTTGCTACAGGATATACCGTCTTATCCGGGTAGGTCATGGCATTCAGAAACGTGTTTAACGACCCCTTGGCAAGCTCTATGAACGGATCCTTCACCGGAAACTTATACGATCCGCACAACACCGTATGCTCAATGATATGCGCCACACCTGTACTGTCCTTAGGCGGTGTCCTGAACCCGATATAGAACACCTTATTCTCATCATCATTAGACAGAAGCGCTACCCGTGCTCCTGTCTTGTTATGTCTCAATAAATAACTGACCGAATTTAAATCCCTGATCTCCCTCTTCTCAATAAGCGTATAAGCCTGCAACTGTTCTATCTGCATAATCTGCCTTACTCCTTTCATCCTAATCTGGCATATAGTATACCACTCTTCCTGAAATTTAGTAAAGTGAAACCCCGCGCCGCGCTGTACTGCCGGATTTAGCAGCAAACATTTTAAACACTGAATGACAGCAGCGCCAGCTTCGACAGCACAAGCTCCTGCACCACCAGCCCGCACTTTTTCTTCTGCGCCAGATTCATCCCAACCAGCCCGTCCAGCTTCAGCACCTTACTCTCATACGCTGCCCCCGGATTACCGAAGAGACGCTTCTTACTCGTCAACATACTGACTTTGACCCTTGCTTTCAGCTGGGTATATGTCCTGTAGGAAAACTGCTCCGGTGTCATATAATAAAGCTGACTTTCCAGCGTTGTCTCCGGATCGGTATCCTTCAGAATATAATGCTCCACGATACTCTTATACTTAAACGTGACCATTTCGTCTTCCAGTATCTCTGTGTAATTGTACTTCGCCCCCAGATACAGTGATCCTGTATCCTGCATAAAATATTTAAAATCTCTGTTCTGATATTCCACTTACTTAAACCGTCCCATTCCTGTCCGGATGTCATTCACCGGACAATGACTCAATCTTGTTCCCGCTCATGCGGATGGCATCCTCTATCGAACGTCTGCTCATCCCTGACTCCTGCATGACTTCCTCTATGGTCACCTTCCTGTGCAGTTCTTCATACAGTTCGTCTGCCGCTTTTGCGACCTTATTAACTTTGTCCAGAATTTTCTTATCCTTCCTGGCTTCCTCTGCATTCTCGGCTATGTACTCCTCCATAGCATCCATGATCATCCTGCCAAGCATCCCCTGTACCTCTGAGGCATGTTCCAGCGCACCCAGCATGGTAACGCCCAAGGCTGCCGCCACGTTGCCCTCTCCGATCAGATCCTCCAGAAAAACGCCCTGTCCGGCATACAGCTTCGCGATCTGTACCACCTCAGGCAGATACAGCTCCGTCAGCCGCCTGCAGGCATCCGGATCCCCGGCCATAGCAGACAGCGTAATGGCCTCACGCTCACCGTCAGACACTTCCGGCAGCCCTCTCAATTCTTCCAGATAGGTTTCCAGATAGTCCTTCTCTTCCTGTGCTAGATATTCATCCGGATCTACCGGCTCTCCAATGCCGATCTTGCTCTGGTGCAGATAAGCATACACCATCTCCATCTGCTCTTTGTCAAGCGCAAGCGGCCCGAAAGCGGCCTCCACCTGCTCCTTCGAAATACAGCTGCCCTGCTCTTTCGCGGTATTCCTGACCTGTTCCAGGGTTTTTGCAAATAGAATCTCTTTGTTTTCTTTACTCACGTCTCTACCTTGATCCTTTTCTAACCGGACAACGTGCCCAATATTTCACTTTATGGTCTCTTAACATGCGTATGTGTATACAAATGCTCCTCACAGTATTCGTAATTCCCGTCACATTTGGAACAGAATCGAAACTGCAGCTCCGGGCTGTCTACTTCTGTTCTGCCGCAAATCGCGCATTTATGCTTGGTGATACCGGTATTGCGCTTCACGTCCCGCTTGAATTCCTGTCTTCGGTGGATCTGCTTCGGATTCAGATGCATCATATTCCGGGAGGTGAGGAAGAAGACCACAAAATTGAGCAGCGAAGCGGCAATTGCAAATTTCCCGTCCACACCTGTCTGGAAGAAATTGAAAAGCAGCATAACGGCGTAGATAACTCCCAGCCATTTCACCTTGATCGGTATGATAAACATCAACAACACCTGCACATCCGGAAAGGTTGCCGCAAAAGCAAGGAAAATAGACATATTGATATAATAGGTACTGAAGTACAGGGAACTGATCAGGAAATAGTACTCCGGCCCCGCTACGGCCACGCTGTCCGCATGAAACAGATAGTGAAAACCCATCAGCAGAAAACTGCCTGCTATCGTAAAGAGCATACCCTGAAACAGATACACGTTATATCGGTATGTTCCCCATGTTCTCTCCAGCGTCGTACCGATGGAGCAATAAAAATACAGCATGATCAATGTAAAAAAGATATTGCCGCTCTCCGGCGGGATAAGAATCCACGTGAACAGTCTCCAGATCTGCCCGTGCAAAATCGCGTGAGGATCCAATGTCAGATATAGAATCAGTGTGTTGCTCCTGTCAAACATCTGCAGCAAATACCCCACAGCATAGCAAAGTACCAGTACAAAAGACAGATTTTTAATCGCATATTTCCCGAATTTACGCTCAAAAGAACTCATTTTCATCTTATACCACGCCTCTCTTCCAAACTTCTGTCACACCGAAAAATTCCTGTTTTTGGCATTTTTCGAATACAAAACTGAATACATTTTATCATTCCTCCTTTTAAATGTAAACGTTATGGCATTCAAAAATACGCAAGTCATAAAAATTTTATAAATGCAATTCAAAATCTTAACATTTTGCCAACAATTAGCCGATTGCATTTTGCAAAATGGTGTCGTATAATGACAGAGTCTATCAGGGCAGCTCTGCTTAGCCCATGTTGACTTCGACGCACACGCTCTCTGCTGCTTCCCGGAAGCTGAGACATATTTTCAACGCATACATTCTAACCCCGGCGGCAGACTCGCAGACCTGATACAGGATCTCGGCCTGCCGCCTCAGAAATATAACGATAAGGAGTGATATCTGAAATGAGTGAGATGCAGTATACTCTTGGTATTGACATCGGTTCCACAACCGTTAAAATCGCAATTCTCGGTCAGAGGAATCAAATACTCTTCTCCGACTATCAAAGACACTTTGCAAACATACGGGAAACTCTCTCTGACCTGTTACAAAAGGTCTACGGAAAACTGGGGAATATTACGATTCATCCGATGATTACCGGCTCCGGCGGTTTGACACTGGCTAATCATCTGAAAGTTCCCTTTGTGCAGGAGGTCATTGCTGTTTCCACCTCGCTGCAGACTTTTGCCCCGGTCACCGACGTGGCCATTGAACTGGGCGGTGAGGATGCCAAGATCATCTATTTTGAAGGCGGCAACGTGGAGCAGCGCATGAATGGTATCTGTGCCGGCGGAACAGGCTCCTTCATCGACCAGATGGCCTCCCTGCTGCAGACAGATGCCCCGGGACTCAACGAATATGCCAAAAATTATCATTCCATGTACACCATTGCGGCCAGATGCGGTGTATTTGCCAAATCCGACATTCAGCCTCTCATCAATGAGGGCGCTACGAAGGAAGACCTGTCCGCTTCTATTTTCCAGGCTGTTGTAAACCAGACCATAAGCGGTCTTGCATGTGGCAAGCCAATCCGTGGACATGTGGCTTTTCTGGGTGGCCCCCTGCACTTTCTGTCAGAGCTGAAACAGGCTTTCATCCGCACCTTGAAGCTGGATGAGGATCATATCATCGACCTGGATGATTCCCATCTGTTCGCCGCTATCGGCTCTGCTTTAAACGCCAAAGAAGACACTTCCTACAGCATGGAAGAGATGGTTAAGAAACTTTCTTCCGATATCAAAATGGAATTTGAGGTGGAACGTATGGAACCGCTGTTTGCCTCTGAAGAAGACTATGAGGCCTTCCGCTGCAGACATGCCGCACATCATGTAACTACTTCCGACCTTTCCACCTACAAAGGTAACTGTTTCCTTGGCATTGATGCCGGCTCCACCACAACCAAAGTGGCGCTGGTAGGCGAGGACGGCTCCCTGCTCTATTCTTTCTACAGCGGCAACGACGGCAGTCCGCTGAAAACGGCTATCCGTTCCCTGAAGGAGATCTATACCCTTCTTCCAGAAGGGGTTAAGATTGTCCGCTCCTGCTCCACCGGCTATGGAGAAGCTTTGATGAAGGCGGCTTTTCTTCTGGATGACGGTGAGGTAGAGACAGTGGCACATTACTATGCCGCCGCCTTCTTCGACCCGGAGGTGGATTGTATTCTGGATATCGGCGGCCAGGACATGAAATGCATCAAGATTAAAAATCAGACAGTGGACAGCGTACAGCTCAATGAGGCATGCTCCTCTGGATGCGGCTCCTTCATCGAAACCTTTGCCAAATCCCTGAATTACAGCGTAGAAAATTTCGCCAGAGCCGCCTTATTCGCCGAGCATCCAATCGACCTAGGTACCCGCTGTACCGTATTCATGAATTCTAAAGTAAAACAGGCACAGAAGGAAGGTGCTTCCGTCTCCGACATTTCCGCCGGCCTTGCCTACTCTGTGATCAAAAATGCCCTTTTTAAGGTAATCAAAGTCTCGGACGCTTCGGAACTGGGCCGAAATATCGTCGTACAGGGCGGTACCTTCTATAATGATGCAGTACTCAGGAGTTTCGAGAAGATCGCAGACTGTCAGGCCATAAGACCTGATATTGCAGGTATCATGGGTGCTTTCGGTTCTGCGCTGATCGCCAGAGAACATTATACAGAAGGCTATCAGACTTCCATGCTGAACATCGAACAGATCACCAGCCTGCAGTTTGAGACAAGTATGGCGAAATGCAAAGGCTGCACCAACAACTGCCGCCTGACCATCAATAAATTCACCGGCGGACGCCAGTATATCTCCGGCAACCGCTGCGAACGCGGAATCGGCAAGGCCAGGAACGAAAATGGTATGCCGAATCTCTATGACTATAAGATAAAAAGACTCTTTTCCTACGAACCGCTCTCTCCCGATCAGGCGCCGAGAGGCAGCGTGGGCATTCCGCGTGTTTTGAATATGTATGAAAATTACCCGTTCTGGTTCACCTTCTTTACGAAGCTGGGCTACAGGGTGGTGCTCTCCCCCAGCTCCAACCGTAAAATCTACGAGCTGGGTATTGAGTCAATCCCCAGTGAATCAGAATGTTATCCTGCAAAGCTGGCTCATGGACATGTGTCCTGGCTGATTAATCAGAAGGTAGATTTCATCTTCTACCCCGCGCTTTTCTACGAGCGTGACGAATTTCATGAGGCAAACAATCACTATAACTGCCCTATCGTCACCTCCTACTCGGAAAATATCAAGAACAACGTGGAAGAGATCGGCCACGGCGAAGTCCTGTTCCGCAACCCCTTTATGTCCTTCCGTGACCTGCAGACTGTCGCCTCCGCTCTCACCAGAGAATTTTCCGAACTGCCTGTCACTGCGGTAATGGATGCCGCAAAGGACGCCTGGTCGGAATTAGAGCATGCCAGACAGGATGTGCGCAACAAGGGAGAGGAAGTTCTGCGCTTTCTGAAAGAGAACCACAAGCGCGGCATCGTGCTGGCCGGCAGACCGTATCATATCGACCCGGAAATCAACCATGGTATCCCGGAGTTGATCACCTCCTATGATCTGGCTGTACTGACAGAGGATTCCGTATCCCATCTGGCCAAACCGGAACGTCCGCTGATCGTATCCGACCAGTGGATGTACCATTCAAGGCTGTATGCTGCCGCAAGCTACGTTAAGACAAGAGACGATCTGGATCTGATCCAGCTTAATTCTTTCGGCTGCGGCCTGGACGCAGTCACTACGGATCAGGTCAATGACATCTTATCCGGTTCAGACAAGATCTACACCTGCCTGAAAATTGATGAAGTAAACAACCTGGGTGCGGCCAGGATCCGTATCCGTTCCCTGCTCTCCGCCATCAAGGTTAGAGAACAGAAGCACAAACAGCGTACCGTCCGTTCAAGCGCCATCGCAAAGGTACCTTTTACCGAGGAAATGCGCAAAGAATATACCATCCTCTGCCCGCAGATGTCGCCGATCCATTTCGAGATCATGCAGGCCGGATTTGAGGCATGCGGATACCATTTCGAAGTATTGGACAATGACAACCGGCACGCAGTGGATATGGGACTGAAATATGTAAATAATGACGCATGTTATCCTTCGCTGATCGTTGTAGGACAGATCATGGATGCTCTTCTTTCCGGTAAATATGACCTGAACAAAGTTGCTGTCATCATGTCCCAGACAGGCGGCGGATGCCGTGCCACGAACTACATCGGGTTTATCAGGCGTGCCCTGGAGAAAGCCGGTATGGAACAGATTCCCGTTATCTCCCTTAATCTTGCCGGGATCGAGAGCAATCCCGGTTTCCATCTGAATGCCGAATTGCTCATGCGCGCCGCCTACAGCGCACTCTTTGGAGATATCTTCATGCGTTGTGTCTATCGTATGCGCCCTTATGAGAAGGAACCGGGATCTGTAGACAGACTTCACAGAGAGTGGGCAGATAAATGCCGTCTGTTTGTATCCGGGAAGCATCCAAATTATCTGACTTTCTGCAAAATGTGCAGGCAGATCATACAGGATTTCGACGCAGTTCCCATCCATGAGAATTTGAAGAAACCCAAGGTAGGCATCGTGGGCGAAATCCTTGTAAAATTCGCTCCGGCCGCCAACAATCATCTGGTGGAGCTGCTGGAGTCTGAGGACGCCGAGGCAGTCGTTCCCGACCTTCTGGACTTTATGCTCTACTGCTTCTACAACCAGATTTATAAGGCGGATTATCTGGGCACTTCCAGAAAGGCCGCTCTGCTCTCCCGTCTGGGTATCTGGACGCTTGAGAGAATGCGCGGCGCCGCTGCCAGAGCTTTTGAAAAAAGTAAGCACTTTACCCCGCCGGTAAGCATTTATCAGCTTGTCGAATATGCCAAACCTATTGTAAGCATCGGCAACCAGACAGGGGAAGGATGGTTTCTGACAGGGGAAATGGTAGAACTGATCCACAGCGGTGTCAACAATATCGTCTGCACACAGCCCTTCGGATGTCTGCCCAACCATGTTGTAGGAAAAGGCGTGATCAAGGAACTGCGCAGACGCTTCCCACTTTCCAATATCGTAGCGATCGACTACGATCCGGGCGCCAGTGAAGTGAATCAGCTTAACCGGATCAAGCTGATGCTGTCTACCGCACAGAAGAATCTTAAGAAGAATAAGAGCACTGTTCATTGACACGGTCATCGCAGCAAATGCGCAGGCCTGTCCGGACTGTTACGAAATAAATACACTCCCGGAGTCCGATTATCATAATCTGACATCCGAGAGTGTATTTTACATTCTATATCTATTCTATTATTATTCACCCGTTTACATCTGCTTTCTGACTACCAGATATTCATTATCCAACTGGTAAAAGGAACACGCAAAATTACCTCCTTCCAGAAACCGGCCCATATCATCCTCATCCAGATCTACCATACAGACGTAGCATTCATAGTCTTCATCATACTGATAGTTACTACAGGTATCACAATTACTCATCTCTTAAGCCTATATCCTTCTCCCTAATAAAAGGTCTTGTCCACTTTACGATTAATAAATCTGATCTTACCCTTGATCTCTTCCCCAAATTCCTGAATCGCTTCATCGGCAATATCCTTCTGCAGCTGATTTACACAAAAGATACAAGTGCCGAATTTATCATTGGAAAAAAATCTGGGCTTCTCCCACTTTACAAAATAGGATACCCTGTGCCTGAGCAGAAGCTTCTCAATCTTCTCTTTGGTTGAAAGATCAGACACCTGACACCATTCCAGTTCATTATGTACTTTCACTTTCTGATATGCAGTTTCCATGATCGCCCTCCGTATCGTTTCCGGCCAAAACCGTAATCCATACTAATTATAGCGTATTTTGTATAATTGTGCAATTATTGCATGACAGCTTTTTTTGTGATATATTTAAAGCGTTATTTTTGAATATCAATTTAAGATGCGAGGAATAAATTATGCCTATCAAAATAGCAGATTCTTTACCGGCAACCACCATACTGGAAAGGGAAAACATCTTTGTTATGACAGAATACCGGGCTATGCATCAGGATATCCGTCCGCTCGATGTATTGATCCTTAATCTGATGCCTACCAAGATCGTAACGGAAACACAGCTTCTGCGCAAGCTGTCCAATACGCCTCTGCAAGTTAATGTAGAATTCCTGCAGACTGCAAGTTACATACCACAGCATACCGATTCCAATCATCTGGAATCCTTCTACACCACCTTCGATCAGGTGAGAAACCGCAAGTACGACGGCATGATTATCACAGGAGCCCCTCTGGATTATGTGAAGTTCGAAGATGTGACTTACTGGGATGAACTGTGCACCATCATGACATGGGGAACGAAACATGTCCACTGTACGCTGCACCTGTGCTGGGGTGCTTTCGCCGGATTGTATTATCTCTATGGTCTGGACCGGTACGATCTGAAAACCAAGCTTTCCGGTGTCTATGCACACAGAATCATAAAGAAAAATTCTCCGCTATTCAGAGGTTTCGACGATGTCTTCTACGCACCGCAATCCCGTGCCATGGGTATTACCGCCGAGAAGATCGCCTCCGTTCCGGATCTGGAACTTATGGCCGTTTCTGATGAGGCAGGTGTCACCATCGTCAAGACTACCGACAGCCGGCATTTCTTTGTCACCTGTCATCCGGAATACGATTCGGATACGCTGGCACTGGAATATTTCAGGGATTTAAACAAAGGATTGAATCCCGCCATACCGGTCAATTATTTCCCGGAGGATAACCCCGAGAAGCCGCCTATCGTCAACTGGCGCTCTACCGGTCAGCTGTTGTACTCCAACTGGCTGAATTATTACGTGTACCAGACAACGCCGTATGATATCAGGACGATTGAGTAAAGGTGCCGGAAGCGCGCTGTTTTCAAGGGTTTTCGGAGCATCACATCCTGGCCGGG
Organism: Clostridia bacterium; assembly: GCA_910575245.1. Lineage (GTDB taxonomy): Bacteria > Bacillota > Clostridia > Lachnospirales > Lachnospiraceae > UBA3282. Next base: position 272,315 of record CAJTEN010000003.1, read on the forward strand.
ATGTGGTGCTCTTTTACATTATTTCCTGTTTTTGCACATATTATGAGGGGAAATTGGGGTACATATATGTTTCATTTTTTCTCAGGATCTGGATCGTTTTCATAATTATCCAGCATTCTCTGGCAAAATATGTCATCCGCCTCCTCATCAGCAGCAACACCTTGGACATAGGCTAATACATAACCTATTTTATAATCCGGTATCCTCTCACACCTGAATTATATTCTCACGGGATGCGCAGTAAATGCGGATTCCTGAACCGTGAAAAGTAACAATAGTTCATCCTTAGCCGAACTGTTACAAAAATCTGCCCATAGATCAAGCCGATAAGCTCATATAGCCTCATCGGTAAATACATCATTAAGCTCTCCAACTCTTTCTGTTTGAATTCTTCTGTAACGTGCACATAAAGATCCATTGTCATCTGTAAAGCCGCATGCCCCAGATATCTTTGTACTGTCTTCGGTAAAATTCCTGCCTCAATACATCTCGTAGCAAATGTATGGCGGAAAGTATGCGCGGAAAACATTGGGAAGAATTCGGTTCCGTCCCTTTGCAGGTTGATCTCACATACATAGTGGTTTTCTCCTTTCCGGTTTCTGCTGTCTTCATTTTTATCCTGGGAATATGAAGTTCAGACATTGAAACGCTGTAAAAGACTCAGAAAATCAGAATAATATTTATCAGTAATATAGCGGAAATCCCAGTTTTCTGCTTTTCTGCCAGACTATATTCAGGCTTAAAATCGAGCCTGTAGTTATAGAACAGCCTCAAGCTGCCCGGATCAGTCCCATCTCCCGCAGCAGTGTTACACAGTCATGAAATCCTTTCCTGTAAGCCATCCTCCCACAACAGGCTCCACTTGCCGTATGGGCAGATACAAGCCTGTCTACTGCCAGACGCTGTTCTTTCGTCAGTCCCAGCTTCTCACACTTTTCTATATGCTCATCAATCTCTTTCTGTATCTCTGCATATTCCTCATCTTCCAGCAGGATCTTGTTGATCCCTTCGTTGACAGAATAATCTGTAATAATATCAAATATGTTGTCTCCCATACCAGCTTCCTCTTCCTTTCATAAATCAACCAATTTGGCTCCCCTGTTTTACATAAAACTACAACGAAAAAGAGGATACCCTGTCCTGTCAGAATACCCTCTTATCTTAAATCAACTCATACTGCCTGCCAGCAGCATCCAAAAACATCTCTGTAACGCCAACATCCGGTAAGCGCTTTGTTTCCCTGCGCACAGGAATCATGCAGGATTTTATGGATTCATGCATATCTCATTCTTATAATCCAGAAGATACTCCTGCGCCTCCTGTAAGGATATTCCCAATTTAACCTGCAATCGGTCCAGGATCTCATTTTCAGAAAGACCAAAATCCAGGCCAAGCTCAATGATACCTTCCGCTTTTCCTTTTTTCAAGCCTTTTTCTATATTCTCCTGATCCCGCATAAACAATGTCATATATTCATGCCTCCATTCACTGTTCTTCTTTGCCTCTCTTACCGCTGCTTCCAGCCTCTGCACGAAACTGTCTTCTGACTCTTTTCCTGCTACATAATCAAGAAATGCCCTTAATTCGCCGCTGATATCATCCTGCACACCCACAGCATTCAGGAACAGCTTTACCGTTCCGTCTCCCATCGGGATACTGTTATCCTCTTTACAGATATTTTCGAACGTATATACATGCCTTCCTTTGCCAAAAATATCAAAAGAACAGATAAAGATAACATAGCTTGGGTTCAGCTTCTTATAGGACTGTCCCCTGTCCAGCATCTGCAGATCCAGCATGCTCTGATAATAGCGGCTTCTTTTAGGCAGTTCTTTTGTATCAGTCACCTGCATTTCAATGTCGTAAACAGTATCTTTTCCATCCTGTACATATACATCCAGACGGACACTCTTCGCGTCACTATCCGGCCTGATCCCCTTTTGCGTCTCCGGATATTCGATGCGGTCTATCCTTAAATCAGGAAGTATCCTCTGCAGCAGCTCTTTACAAAGCTCCGCATCCTGCATGACCTTTCCAAACAAAAAGTCATTAGATATCCCTAATGATTCCCATATTGTATTAAGTTCTGTCTGCTTTCCCATCTTTTATTTCCTCTTTTCTTTGATTATATTATACAAATTCCCCCTGTAAAATACAACCGTCTGCATCAAAATCAGCCCGCCAGTTTATCCTGCTCCACATCATCAATATCCTGGCACTGCTCCCATAGCTGTTCCAGGCTCTTTCCCTTCTTCCAGGTATGCGCCAGCCTGACCTCGGCCTCCTTTCCATAAAGTATATTTACATCCATCCCATTCCTACAAGTACACCTTAAAAAGCAGCAAACCACTTTCTGATCTGCTGCTTTCTATTTCCTTCCTCTATATCGGCATAGGATAACCACTATAAATATTTCTCCGCTTCTTCATCAGAAAAAGCATACTTCTTTTTTAATATTTCTTTAATCCTGTCATCATCCGCGCCTAAATCACGGAAGCCTTCCACTGCACGCAAAATAGCCTCCCGCATAGTTTCCTGCCTGGTTTCCTCTTTGATTTTCATAATCTCCGGCTCCATAATCTCTAACAATGCCTGGCACATATTTTTATCTCATCTCAATTCTTCCACCATCTTCCGGTTTGCCCTGATGCTTACTTCCAAAACAGAATCTGCCAACTCTCTGTCAAGTTTCTGCGTTAACCTGTCAATCCTTTCAAGAAGCATTTCCATATCCTACTTCTCCATTCCTTCTGACAGTGCTGTCATTATATTCCTCAAAGCGGTTCCCATGGGAAAAGATATAGAATGGGATAGCCGATCTGCATAATATTTCCTGTTGACTTTCCCGAACATTCGTTCTATCATATTCCTACAAGCAAAGGAGCTGACAGACATGGAAAGTATATTTTGTATTAATATTCCTGTACAAATGATCTCCTGTACCGACACTGACGGAAAGATCACCCCGATGCGTTTCCGTTTCCGCGATAAGGAAGGAGAACTCACTACCATACAGATCAGCCGCATCCTGGAGAGCGAACAGAAAGCCAACCGCATCCACGCCAGTTTCACCTGTGAAGCGGAAGTGTTCGGCATGAAGAAACTCTTTGATCTTCATTACAATTATTCGTCCCATGCATGGTCCCTGACAAGAGTCGGCCTTTAATAGCTTTCTCTTCTACACAGTCTGCTTCCCATATTTCATCAGATATTTCTGTGCCATCTGCAAAGAGATGTTCAGTTTAATCTGGAGCTTATCCAGAATTTCTTTATCTGAAAGGCCAAAGCCAACACCTGTCTCCACTATACCTTCTGCTCTGCCCTCCACTATGCCTTCTGCTCTGCCTTCCTCTATACCTACATTTTTAATCCGCTTTGCCTCATGATCAAGAGCCCTTCCACCCATGGCCCCTTTCACTCCATTCCTAATATTTTCATATTTTCTGGCAATCTTTATACATAATATACCAGACAATCCTTTTTGAGACAGTATCTTTCCTGCGATAATAAATTATTTGATACTTGTCAGGTTATTATTCACAGCCTTACCGCTCATAGTAATATAATGCACACAAAATGCGAAAAATTGCATTTTGGAGCTTTCTATTGGTAACTATTGCTATTCTATAAATTGATAAGAATCTTTGTATTGATTACCGTACAGTCATTCAGTTTTTCACAGCTTTTCTTATTGTCCCCATTCTCCAGCGAAGCTTTATGTAACACCAGATATTTTATAGTCAAAATAACACAGCGCTAACCAATTCTTAAAAACCTCCATTTCTCTTTCCCTCTGTATTTGAATACATATGTTATTTACTCTTGCCGCGACTTATCAGATGCCATATACGCGGCATACTGTCTCAATACATCTTCCGTATCTCCAAGCATCCTGACTTCCCCGCCGTGCAGCCACAATACCTGATCACACAGCTCTTTGAGGGTAGAAATACTGTGCGAAACAATAATAACTGTCCGGTTTTTGTCATTGATCAATTCTTTCATCTTGTTAAGGCTCTTTAACCTGAACTGCTCATCTCCAACACTCAATACTTCATCTACAAGCATGATATCCGTTTCCAGCATAGCTGTAATGGAAAATGCCAGTTTAGAATACATGCCGCTGGAATAGGTTCTCACCGGCCGGTCAATGAAATCACCAATTTCCGCGAACTCAATAATGTCCTGTGACTTTGCCTCTATCTCTTTCTCTGTAAAGCCCAGCAGCATGCCGGACAGGATAATATTTTCCCGCCCCGAAAGCGAATCCTTAAAGCCCACCCCCAGCGACATCAAAGATACGGAATGCCCGTTTAAATCTATTGTTCCTGCGTTTGGCGAAAACACCCCCGCGATCGACTTCAAAAGAGTGGATTTTCCGCTGCCGTTTTTGCCGATGATCCCTAAGATATCTCCTTCCTGCACGGAAAAGGATACATGTTTTACTGCCTCGAACACTTCATTCCTTTTCTTTTTGTGCAGAAAGGTTTTTCGGATGGATATATTGTTCATAATACTGTAGTGAATACAGACATCTTCCAGCATGATCGCGTTTTTCTTTTCCTTCATCTATATCACCTTTACATAAGAATTCTCATTGCGGTAGATCGTAAATACCCCAATCCCGATCAGCACAACAGATATCATGCACCATAGAAGCAGCAGCATCCAGTCAAGCGTTTCTTCATATAGAACCACGTTTCTCATCTCCGCTATCAGGAAAGCAATCGGATTGCATCGCTCAAGCATCGTTCCGAAGGGCGCCGGTATCCGCTTTGCGACAGCATAGAAGGTTCCTGTCAGGTACATCATCATGGTGAGCAGGATTCCTGTAATATAGGACAGATCATTCACATACACACCATAGTGCATCAAAATGCTTCCCACACCGAAGGTGATCAGAAAAAGAACCAGCAGAATCGGAATAATTCCCATCACACTGCCGGTCATCCTGACGCGAAATACCACAAGCATCGCCGCGATCACCGCGAAGGATACAAGCATCTTAAAGCCGTTTACCATGAGTTTAGAGAACAGAAGAATATATTTGGGCAGATAGATCCTTGTAACGATTCCCCTGTTGGCACGCACCATTTCCACACTTCCCGTAACCCCTCTGGTGAAGAAATTCCACATCGTGATGCCTATAAAAATAAAGATCGGAAAATATGGTTCCGCCGCATCAAAAACAACGCCAAACATGACCGTATAGATCAGCATCATGCAAAACGGTTCGATCAGCCACCACATCCAGTCCAAAAACGAGTTGGATACCTCTGCCTTCAGATCTGCCTTCGCGGCGCGGACAGCGTAGGGAAAATACTTTCTCATATCACAGAAAAATCTGACAAAGTAACGCTTTACTTCCGCCACGGTAATTCCTTTATTCAGAAACCAGCAGGATATGCATGCCATAAGTACACCCAGCACGGTGCTGAATGCAATATACTTGATTCGATATGACACTGTTGTGGTAAACGGATTCCATTTCGTCATATCGATGCCGCGGTATGTTGAAACGGCAAAGGCAGCGGCATTCAGAATAATAAAGTATGCCGCAATAATCCCTATTCTTTTCTTATTTCCCAAAGAACTGCCCCGCATCTTGGTATGGATCACCCATGCTATGGACGGGGCGATCAGAAACATTGCTATGCTGATAAAAAACATTGGCAGTTTTACCTCCGTATATTTATTACACGTTCTGTCAACGGCCTTTTTTGATACTACTGATTTTACGCGGTACCCATGTCACTGCTCTTCCGATTTTCCACGAATATGATTTCTCTATGGCTTCTGTTCTTTTTTTCATGTCCACTAGCTCATTTTCCAGCTTCTCTATAGCTTTCCTCGTCTCATCGGAAAGTTCCTCTATGTAATCTGGCTGCTTGCCATACTGTTTTGTAAAAACGTCTGCATCCATTCCGTACAAAACTCGTTCCAGACTGTCAAGTCTCTGCCGTACTTTATCATAGTTCCTGTCTGTGCGTTTCCACAGTTCATCAATCCTTCCATCCGCCATATCAAAAGTTGACAGCGGTTTTTTCAGTTTTTTGCCTTCTTCTATCGCACTGCACAGCCAGTGCAAAGATTTTTCTTTTTCAGCTTCTAATTTCTGATCAACCTTCTCATAATCTATGGACTGCAAGTTTTCCAGCTTATTCTGAAACTCAATATTCGAATAAACCATTCTCTGCTCCAATCCAAGAAGCTTAAGCAGAGACACAAATCGGGTCTCGCCACGTAGTTTATTTACGATTACAACAAATTGTTTATGATTGATAATTGCCATACACATACCATGAAACGAATCTGTGATCACAAACTCACTTTTAGCAATATAAGCAATCCAGCTTTCCATGCTGACATTTGATATCGTGTCTATATTCCACGAATTCTTAATATAATCATCCGTATAGTCGCAGTGTTGATCCGTTATCGCTTTAATGGTCATGCTATTTTTATCTGCAAAATCCTTTAAAACCGCTTCCTTTTCTTTGTCAGGATCCAAAATATAAGCGAACAGATAAGGTTTGTTCGGAATCTCGTTGCTACTCTCCTCTGCCCTTTCTACAAGTTCCTCGTATCTTTGATGCGGACACAGAAACACCGGATCAAGCGTGCAAACGGCATCTACACCAAACTCTCTTTTGCAAATCTCAACTCCGGACATTTCTCTTACGGAAAAATAATCAAATTTCTTCATAAAAAATGATTCTGATGCCCGCTCTCGCTCTGTTCCCCAGATTCTGTCGTGTCCGAAAGAAGCCGCATAAGCGATCTTACAGTGGTTATCCGCCACAAAATTCTGGGTCATGTATTTATTATAATCATTATATAAATTGTTGTTGAACATCTGATCCGATCCGGTTATGAAAACTTCGCACTGTAAATTCAGGAATTTCATTTCAGCAATATTTTCATAATACCTGCTTTTATCCCATTCCGCATAGGGATCTCTTGCAAACAGATATGCGCCTTTTGGATTCGGTTTCAGTATAGAATTCTTCGGCTGCGCTATCATTAATACCGAATATCCCAGATCCGTTAATGTCCTGTATAATGCATATTGCGTAAGCTCCCCTCCATAATTATCTACGGTATATATACCGACCAGTCCAATATCATATAGAGAGTGTCTGCACTGAAAAACCGCCTTACTGAAAGAATGCCCCGGATACATAAGCTTGAAACGCTCCTTCTGCGGGTGAGCCTCATATTTCTCCTGAAATCGGTTAAATCTCGCGGCGTCTATCGGTGTCTCCTGTATATCGTATAAATGCCTTTTTATGCGATTCAGAATTCTTTTTCCACGGTCATTATTTACAAGAACAACACTTGTGCCTTTGCCGTCATTCAACCTCGGGTCATACTCTTCCACTCGCCAAAAATCGCCGATTGTTATGTCCCCCTGTCTGCGTTTCCCGCAAAATTCGCAGTCCTCACACCCATCCCGCAACGAAATATTCCTTTGAAATCCCTCTTCATACGCACTTTCTTCCCACGGGATACACCGTGATGTATTGTCTTTATAAAACACCCTGATCTGGTCTGATCTCCATCCGTTCTGCTTGCTTCTGAACTGTACGCCGCTTACCTGCTCCAGATCAAAGTTCTCTCTCATATAATCCTGCAGCATCTGTGCGGAAGGCACACCATGACACAGCAAATCAATATATATGATCTTTTCACTTTCCCCGAAATAATTACGCGCGGCGGCAACCTGACAGGGACAACCTGTAAAAAGTGTCAGTCTATGATCCGCCAGATACTTACTGATTTCTCTGTAAACCAACTTTGTATCGCTCTGTACATACTTGGACTGCCGTAGCTTCTCCAAGTCCTTTTCCTGGTCAATACATATATGGTGCACCGTAAAATCCTGCTCCATGGCTGCCCCACATACCACGCCGCCTTGTTTCAGTACATACTTTGCCAGAACTGTAAACATTCCGCCCGATGAACTGACCTGTCTGATCGTATCTTTTGCCCTTGCGGCATAACATACGGGAGCATCTGTATTTTCCAGCCATGGGTGTAATTTCGGACATACCTTTATGCATTGATTACATTCCATGCAAATATCCGGCTCAACTGCCGGATACAAAAATCCCTGTGCGTTTTTTTCCATATGTATGGCATTTACGGGGCAGATATTAAGACAGGCTCCACACCCTGTACATAATTTGTTTTTCAATGTAAGTGTTTCTAACAGATCCGTCATGGCAGTATCCTCTCATTCTTTGTTCCTTACTCTCACATTTTTCTGGCAGCACATATGGTACATGTTGTCAATTCCCGCTATAAAAGGGATATCTGCACGAATCCTACTGGCTGGGATACCGCTCTTTCACGTTGCTTGCTCCTGAGATATAGTCCATTGATACATTATAAAATCTCGCAAGGATCAATAAACTTTTCACCGGAATCCTCGTCTTGCCATTCTCATAATCAGCATAGGTGCGCTGTCCCACTTCAAGCATATCTGCCACTTCCTGCTGAACCATGGCATTTTCCTGTCTGAGTTCCCGTATTCTTTCATTGTATTTCATAACGCTTCCTCCTTGATTTGGTATCAACTGCAGGATGCAAAATCCATTCATGATTTTCCGCTTCCTTAAGACCCTAAAACCCCAATATATGAGTTCACTGACAAGCTGCCACCAATTCCGGATATTCATTAATATTGTTTTCATATACCAATATTGTGACACTTTCATACATAAGCATTTCCTCCGCCAATTGATAATACTGCTCTGGAATTGTCTCCCCTGGAAATACGAGCACAAAGCATCTGCCGGTATGTAACTCAGGATCATAGTAGTCCTCCGAAATCGCATAATACTCATAATTTTCTGTTACATTTGCATTAAAGTAATATGGTACTGTCGGTTTTCCTGTATCGTATGCCACTACAACAACTTCCTCATTACTCAGAACGGTAATTGGATAAGCATTCCAGAATGTCGCATATCCATACGCAAGGTTATTTTCTAACAAAAAATCATAAAATTTACGATCAGCTTTTGGATCAAATAAATTAATATCTTGTCTCCACTCATTCGGCACACTGTAGATATATCCCCCGTGTATACAAACTGTCAGTATAAGAAGTCCAATAGCCGGAACAGCCATTAGCATTTCGTATTTGTTATCCAGAACCCATTTTCCAATTAGACCGAGGAGCAATAAATTATTAAAATATACAGGCAGGTAATATCTAGATTCCATTGCTCCGCTGGCAGTCATTACAAAAAAAGTGACAACGTTACTTATATTCACATATAAAACCAGAAACTGCATAAATCGGTTCGAGATATACCGCACTTTTGATAAAAGATAAATCGGTATAACTATCTGAGAAACAATAATATAAACTAACATCACACAGGTTTTGAAAGCCGATAAATGAAAAAGACTGCTTGTCGATGTCCAACCCAGCAATTCCAGAATAAGCACAGGAAATTTCAAACAATTCTGGTAAAAAATACTGCTGTCAACAAGACCAGTACTAAATGAAGGGCTGTAAAATTCTAACTTGTTACAAAGCAGAACATAATGAATACCGGAAAACATAATAACGACGAACGTGCATACACTGTATAACAGCAATTTTTTCTGTTTAAAAATTTTCTTCACAGAAATGCCTTCCCTAATCATTATCATTGCTACAAATGCAAAAAGTATTGGCAGCATCTCTGTAGCGATTCTTCTGATCATTGCATAATTTACCAAAAAACCTGTTGCTAAATAGCAAACGCATACAATACCTGCCTTTTTTACAGATTCATCCTCCTCAGCCGTAAATAAATATTGTATAGCAATCAGAATCAACAGCTTAAAAAGACACTCTCCAAGATATGCTCCCTGTGAAAAAAACATATCTATAACGACCCATGATAAAGGAAACAAAAAAAGGGTAACAACAATAACTGCTGCTTTCTTGTCATTCCAAAACAATTTGAATATCAGAATACATATTAAAATTATGTATAACAAAACTCCCATTTCATGTGCAAGTAACTCATTATCAAAAAAAGCCAAAAAAGGAATCATTGTTACATTTGGCAAAAGAAAAAAAATCTCTGTTGTATAGTGAAACCCTTCCGGGAACATTTTTTTCTGAACCAGCTGCTCTTTGGCAAGGAACAAAAATCCCGCACAATCAGAATGAAAGTAATATTTTGAATAAGCTAAAATAATATATACGACACCGCATACACTCACAAGCATTGCAACGAATAAAATACCCTTAACAAGTTTTTTCTCTGCCATTACTTTACTCCTTGTTTCCCTGTACTATTTGGATCCAATCAAATTCCATGATCATCTCCATTCTGCTATTTCATATCCTCCAAAATCTGCCCTAATCCATCACGAAACCCCTGACAAGACCACACCCAGCACAATCACTGCAAGTCCCAATATCTTACGGATGTTTACCTTTTCTTTTAAAATCAAATGACCCAAAATTGTCACCCACAAATACCCTGTTGTTTCCAACACCGGACCCATAGAAAGCGGTACACCGCGGTACGCCAGGACAGTCAGGAGACTGGACGCAAAAAAGATCACATACGCCGCGATCACCCGGCCATTGAAATATTCTTTTACCTTAGACGGATACCTCCTGTCGGCACTCGTTTTCAATATAATCTGTGATACGGATGATATCAGTACAGACAATAAGAAAACTGCGATATACGCTCCTCTCATGTTGTATACTCCTCACTTGATACCACAATATACACACCGGCTATCACAACCAATGCCCCTATGGTTTTCCCCCAATTAAATTGCTCATCAAAAAACAACATCCCCCATACAATTCCCCACACAACTGTCACTGCCTTGTTGGCATAGGCTGTGATCAGCGGAAGCTTTTTGATGATCTGCTGCCAGAACACTGCATAGAAAAAAAGGATAAAGACCACGGCGCCATACAGCAGGCAGAATGGCAAAGACATAAACTCCTGCCATGCTGCATACTTCGATGCAATTCCTGACATAGAGTACACCGCCAGTAAAATGTGTAATAAAAATATATATCTATACTTCTTCATAATGAATAACCGTTCTTATCACATACTGCGGTGAATTGTTGAGACTTATGTATATACGCCCTATATATTCCCCGATCATTCCCAGCACAAGCAGAATCATTCCTCCTAAGATCAACATAATGGAAATCGTTGAACTCCATCCTATAACTCTGTTCGGATCACATATCTTTGCGATCACTGTATAGACCGCGTACAGAAACCCCATGACCGCCACAAGCCCGCCACCATACGACGCGATCCTGAGTGGTACCACCGAAAAGGATGTAAATCCATTCACCCACAACGCGGCAAGTTTTTTGAAGGAATATCCAGATGCCCCTTCCATCCTGTCTCTGTGATTCACTGTCACATTGCAGATATTTTTTGTAGTACGCAAGACAAGACCTATGACATATGGATAAGCATTTCGATACTTCATCATTTCATCCACAACAAATCTCTTTACCGCAAAATAGCTTGATATATACAGCTCCTTTGGCTTTCCCAGCATCACTTCTGTCATTTTACGGTTTATATTGCTGCCGATATTCCGAAACACTGAATGTTTTTTATTTTCATACGCCGCATATACAACGTCATAGCCTTCTTCAATCTTTGCAATCAACTTATCCGCCTCATCTGCAGGCGTCTGACCGTCATCATCCAGACATATAATGATATCCCCTGTCACGAAATGAAACCCTGCCATCAGCGCGGCATGCTGTCCAAAGTTTTTGGCATGATCCAGGCCGATGATGTTTTTGTTTTCCGCGCACAGTCTTTTAATAACAGCAAACGTCTTATCCGGCGAACAGTCATTGATCAGAATTATTTCATATTCATACCTATGCAAAGACGCCATCTTATCTTTGATCTCATCAACCACTTTCTCTAATGTATTCTCTGAACGATAACAGGGAATCACAAAAGAAATTTTCATACCAGCCCTTCTTCCTATTTACTCAGTTCTTAAAAAACAAATTATCTGTTATCGATATGTATATTATAGATCGAATAAAATGGTCTCAGTCCCAGTGAATTCCATACTCCCTGCACAATAAAATTATCAAACTGGGTACTGGTCACAAAACTCTTGTTCTTTTGATTTGCATAATTGATCAAATACGCAATCATCGCTTTATAAGCTCCTAATTTTCTGGCCTTAGCAGCAACCGCTGATAAAACTCCCTCGACAGCTTTTTCTGTTTCCTTTATTGTTACAAATCCTATTGGCATATCGTGAATCATGGCAACAACACACCGTTCGTTATTTTGCGATTCCATTGTTTCCTTGATCCAATTCTCATATATAAGGCCTGCCTTATTCTGCGTTACGCCGGATATATGATACTGCCCCTGATATGTCTCAAACGACTCCAGTGTCATCGATAATAAATCTGCCCTGTATTTCTCTATGTACTCATTGTCTGCAAATTCTATTATTAAGTTATTGTCATTACAGTCATCCACATATTTTCCATGAATCAACTCTTCTACCGTTCCGCCGCAAAAAATTGGATTTACAAATGTCAGATTCAGCGCTTTGATCAAATCAACAATATGCGATGGAATCCTTAAATTGTAATATCCCTTATGGGAGTCAATATATTTCTTCAGCTTAGTCAGCAATTGACACAATATTTGCTCCTGTTTGTTATCATGCATCTGCGAAACGCCGGAAAACAGGAACCTTACAACATAACAATCCATACCATAAATTTGGGAAACATTATGGTTTCTGGTAATCTGGAAGCCAAAAACCTCACCTTCCTCTACCACTGCTTCCGTTGCTTTATACCCCCCCCCCCCGATGATTTTTTCTTTTAAATTTCCATACTCTCTATTTACATAGCAATCCCCCAGCAATAAATTATCATCAACAAATACGCTCTTTTGCATTTTACCTTTCTTACCCTTTCTTCATGATGTATGCATATCCTTCAATAACATTTTTTCCAATTTGATTTTTGCATATGGTACTCAGCTTAACTTTCCTTGTTTCCTCATCCATCTCCACTATTTTGACAAAAACTGATATCTCATCCCCATAGCGTACAGGACGGATAAAGTGCAGTTCCTGACCTAAATATACAGTACCTACTCCCGGAAAATCATTTCCCAACACACCGGAAATGAAACTGGCTACCAACATTCCATGTGCGATCCTTCCTTTATACATTGTACTTTTGGCATATTCTTCATCTAAATGCAGCAGATTGTAATCTTGTGAAACCTCTGCAAATGCACGTCCCTTTTCCTCGGTTACCTGGAATGTTTTGCTGTATTCCTGCCCTATATACAACTCACTAAATTTTATATCCATATCAGTTTCCCTATTTATTCGTAATCTTTTGTAAACGATTATTTCTTATGATAAAAATTCTTGATCGCATGGATTACTTTTACCTGATCCTGCTCCTTAAGCCCGTAATACAACGGCAGTCTTGCCAAACGTTCACTTTCTGCCGTAGTATATTTGTCTTCCCCTCTGAAATCACCGTATTTTTGTCCTGCTGGTGCCGTATGCAGAGGAATATAGTGAAACACAGCCATAACACCATTTTCTTTCAGATAGGAAATCAATTCTGTCCTCTCCTCAAGATCTTTCGCCTTAATATAAAACATATGCGCGTTATGTCTGCATTCCTCCGGAACATATGGCAATTCAATATATCCAGCATCCGCAAGCCCGCTTAACTCCTCATAATACCTGTTCCATGAAGCCATCCGGTTATCATAAATCTCCTCCGCTTTCAGGAGCTGGGCCCACAGATACGCTGCATTTAATTCACTCGGCAGATAGGAAGAACCGGCTGCCACCCATGTGTATTTGTCAATCTGTCCTCTGAAAAACTTACTTCGGTTCGTACCTTTCTCTCTGATGATTTCTGCCTCTTCAAGCATTGTCCCGTCCTGTAACAGTACCGCACCGCCCTCTCCCATGCTGTAATTTTTTGTCTCATGAAAACTATAGCAGCCGATATCGCCAATCGTGCCCAGCTGCCGTCCTCTATAAGATGCCATCATACCCTGTGCTGCATCTTCAATGACATAAAGGTGATGTTTTTTGGCAATCTCCATGATCTTATCCATTTCACAAGCTACACCTGCATAGTGAACGGGTACGATCGCTTTTGTTCTGTCTGTGATGGCAGATTCGATCAATTTCTCATCAATGTTCATTGTGTCAGGTCTGATATCCACAAATACTGCCCTGGCTCCTCTTAAAACAAATGCATCTGCCGTCGAGACAAAAGTGTAGGCCGGCATGATAACCTCATCTCCGGCCTTGATATCATACAAAATCGCGGCCAGCTCTGTTGCATGCGTACAAGATGTGGTTAACAGGACACCGGCTGAATCGGTTTGCTCCCTGATCCAGTCGCTGCACATACGTGTATATTTACCATCGCCGCAAATCTTTCCCGCCGCAATGACATCCTTTATGAAATCAAGTTCTCCGCCAACCACGGGCGGTATATTAAAGTTAACCATGGTTTACTCCTTATCCTGTTGTACTAACCTGAATCGCCAGTGGAACATGCTTCTGCATTACTTTCTGTCTTTTCCTCAAATATCCCAGTACATCACTCTGTCTCAGGCAAGCACACGCTCCGCCATCTCCAGCGCCCTGCCCACCACCTTATCCATGTCATAGTACTGATACTCGCCAAGTCTTCCTCCGAAGACCACTTTTTTCTCTTTCGCGGCAAGCCGCTTATAAGCTTCATATACCGCACTGTTTGCTTCATCATTGACCGGATAATAGGGTTCCTCCCCCTTATGCCACTCACTGGGATATTCTCTGGAAATAACTGTCCTTGGCTGCTTTCCGAATTCAAAATGCTTATGTTCGATGATTCTTGTATAGGGAACCTCCCGTTCTGTATAATTCACGACCGCACTCCCCTGATAATTATCACAATCCAGAATTTCATGCTCGAAACGGACCATCCTGTATGCAAGCACACCTTCGCAGTAATCAAAATAGCGGTCTATCTGGCCGGTGTAGATCACCCGGTCCGCCACAGCGTCAAATTCCGCCTTGTGTTCCAGATAATCGACGCCCAGTTTTACGGTAACGCCTGTAAGCATCTTCTCCACCATCGCCGTATAGCCGCCTATGGGGATGCCTTGGTATCTGTCGTTAAAATAATTGTTGTCGTAGGTGAACCGAAGCGGCAGCCGCTTGATGATAAAAGCCGGGAGCTCGGTGCAGTCCCTTCCCCATTGCTTCTCCGTATACCCTTTGACCAGTTTCCGATATACATCCTCTCCTACCAGGGAAAGAGCCTGCTCTTCGAGATTCTTCGGCTCTGTTATCTTGTAATCCGAAATCTGCCCGGCTATGATCTCCTTTGCCTGTGCCGGTGTCCTGATGCCCCACATTTTACTGAATGTGTTCATATTAAAGGGCAGATTATACAGTTCGTCTTTATACACCGCCACGGGAGCATTGATATAATTGTTAAACTCTGCAAACTGATTTACATAATCCCAAATCCTCTTTTCCGAGGTATGGAAGATATGCGCCCCATATTCATGTACCTGTATTCCCTCTGTCTCCTTCGTATAGATATTGCCCGCTATGTGCTCTCTTTTGTCGATCACCAGGCAGCTTTTGCCTTTTTTTGCCGCTTCATGGGCGAACACTGCGCCATACAGCCCGGCGCCTACGATCAGATAATCATATTTCATCCGTTTCTCCTCCGATCCCAAGGTATTTCTCCCAGAACGCAAGCGCCCTGATCTCATTCCCGCGCCCGATATAGCTCTGTTTTGCCTTTTCGTACTTTGCCAGTATGGTGAAGACCATTCCCAGCACTTCAAATCCCTGCCTGATAAAGGTCCGTATACTCCTGTGGGTGACAAATCCTTTATTCTCCACAATGTCATAGAACAGGATTGTCCTTGCCCGCCAGACATATTCCTCTCTTGCCTTCGCCATGGGCACCGTCCGCACATGCTTCGCGGGAAGCAGATAGCCGTTGAAGGTAATTCTCCGCACCGCTTCATGTAAGAGGGAATGTTTCTCTTCGCATCCTCTTTTATACTCCCGGTAGAAAAAAGGCACTCCCAGCTGTTCCGCCGGTACCGCCTTATAGCCGGAGGCCATGATCTGTTTGTGAAGATCCTCCGCGTCCGTCTGTTCCAGGAAATCGATTCCCTTCAGGAAATCCCTGATTCCCCGTATGTACAGTGATACATTCTTATATCTGTACAGATATCCTTCTCTCCGGTATTCCCGCAGCAGCTCTCTGATCAATTCCTTCCTGCCCCAGTTCGGAAAGTGAAAGCTGTTATCTATCAGCCTGTTGCGGATAATATAATATTCCAGGAAGGAAGAGTATTTGTTTTCAAAAGGCTCATGCCAGACGCAGATTCCGTTCATCAGGATCAGCGTTTTCATGTTCCGCAGACCATATTCCAGATCGTCTCCCCGTATAAAGACAGGAAGCGGCAGGTTATCCGCCCTGACAAGCTCCATGGGAAAGCAGCAGTACCACCACGCGTTATATTCCCGATACTCCTCCTGTTCGTTGATCAGGCAGCTTTGCCACAGACGCAGATCCAGGTTTGCCTTCAGCGCAACCAGACTGCCCGCATTCCACGATGCACCCGATT
Source organism: Clostridia bacterium (assembly GCA_910575245.1). Classification (GTDB taxonomy): domain Bacteria; phylum Bacillota; class Clostridia; order Lachnospirales; family Lachnospiraceae; genus UBA3282. The sequence goes on from CAJTEN010000003.1 coordinate 288,982, forward strand.
CCACCTGGATATTTCTCTGGTCAGACCGAAGCATGGCGCCGCCGATAAAAGCGGATGCATACTCCTCTTTCAACAGGGAAAGAATAACAGCTGTGCGAAGCAATGATGACGTATCAATCACCACATCGTCATCCATCAAAAGCGCATGGGTGATCCCCTTCTCCGGGCATCTAAAGATCTCGATCAGCCCTCTCGTAAAACCTCCCGCACCTCCTGCGTTCTTGTTGGGGAAAATATGGATCTTATCGCTTGTAAGCCCATATTCTTTCAGTGTCTTTCCATTGTCCGAGATAAACACTTCCACTCTGCCATAAAGCGGACTGTCCGGATTTTCGATGATGTCCTGATTCATCAGCCTGATATTATCGCATACATATTTTTCCCGTTTATAGGTACAGATCACAATACCGAGCTTTACGGGACGGATCTCTTCCTCCTGTATCTCTGTGGCATAATATCCGCCAAAGAATTTTCCGCCTTTTTCGATCGCCTCTATTCGGAAATAGAACATTCCTCTCGTTTCTTCCGGGTATTCCAGCATAATCTGCGTCCGGTTATCTGCATCTACCGTGATATTTTTCAGTTCTCTCTCCACATACCGCTCACTTATCTTTTGTTTCCAGCACAGACTTACGTTAAACTTTCCCTGTAAAGACAGCGTCAGCCGGACTTTACTTACTTTTGTATACTTTGCCCATTTTTCGATTGTCAGGCTGTTAAAATAGGTATCTGTTGTCACAATGCCGCCTTTTTGAAACAGAATACAGATACTCCCTTCCTTGACGAGACTTTTCTTATAATTGGAGTGGAAATACATTTCCGCATCCGTGCATATTCCATCCTTTGGCCATAAAATATCCTGAATCTTCACTTCTGTAACCGTGCTCCTCTCCAAGCCTGCCAATTAGGCGTTTTGTCAAAATCCGGAATGCTTTGCCGAGCAGCCCTCACAGATTTTGCATCCCTGTAAGCTTCCCTGACCAGACGTTTTTCATAGTCCCAGCCGTAACCATCCATATGCATTACGCTAAACAGCCAGTTGCGGAATACGATATTGCAGAACATATCCGCCCGGTTTACGATTCTATCCAACGTGCTTCCATGTTTTTCTATATAAAGAATACGGTTTCTGATCCCGTAATACTCCCGCCAGTCATAACGCCGGTGCGGATGTTTCCTGATGTACGCCGTTGTCTTATGCGCAAGCTTCGCATCCGGAATGACCAGAAACCGGGTGTGCCGGTTGATCCGCAGGGAATACTCCGTGTCATCATGCCATATAAAATACTCACCGCAGGGAATCCCCACTTTATCGACCAATTCCCTGTCTATCACCATACCGCAAAAAGAAGCGACATCGCAGGCAAAAGGCCGGTCTGCATTTTCACCTGTATAGCTGCTTTCCGGGCATTTCTTCATCATGAGCCCCGGCCTGACTATATTCTTGCGATGGTCAACGGCTATTTTTCCATCCGTCATTACCGCACCCGCATAAGCCCGATAATCGGGGTAACACTGTCGGGCATCCATGATTTTTTCCATATAATCTTTTTCAAGAATCGCATCGTCATCGATCATTAAGATGCATTCCGTCTTCTCCCCTGCCGCCGCTGCTATCCCCTTCTCGAAACCGCCTGCGCCGCCTATGTTTTTTGCACACGTAATAACGCGGTAATGAGAGTCTTTTTCTTTGTATTTACGCAAATACTCTGCCGTGCCGTCTGCAGACGCATTGTTCACCACAATGATCTTTCCGGCCGGAGCCGTCTGATTCTCGACACGCTCCAGACATTCTTTCAGAAGCTCCAGCCTGTTATATGTCACCACTACGACTGCGTAATCACCTGTCATACCCCTGTCCTCACACAATCATTCGACACATTTTTTAAATGTGTACTTTTGCAAAGAACTTTTTGACAGTTAATTTTTGTGAAAAAACAGATGAAAAAATACAGAAACAGATCGAAATTCAGTGAAAAAGAAAAAAACAATTGAATAATCATTGTTTTTATGATAGACTAAGAAACTGTTAAAGAAGATATGTATATTTTGCAAAAGTACACCTTTACAAACCCTGTTTTACCTAGTTGCAGTTTTCAAATTTTCTTGCTTTTCCATAAAATGTTCCGACAGGCATTTCACAGGCATCCGCTGCCTGGCGAAGTGTTATTTTTTTGTCTCTCCAGTCCCGATGGATCTGACTGAAATTATCCGGATAAGGAGTCGCCGGACGTCCAAACCTCACGCCTCTTGCTTTCGCCGCCGCAATCCCTTCCGCCTGCCGCTGCCTTATATTGGAACGTTCATTTTCTGCCACAAAGGACAGCACCTGCAGGACGATATCACTGAGGAACATTCCCAGCAGGTCTTTTCCCCTGCGGGTATCCAGAAGGGGCATATCCAGCACTACAATATCAATCTCCTTTTCCTTGGTGAGGAACTGCCACTGCTCCAGTATCTCCCCATAATTGCGTCCCAGCCGGTCTATGCTTTTTATATAGAGCAGGTCATCCTTTTTCATACGCCGCAGCATACGCTTATACGCCGGACGGTTAAAATCCTTTCCTGACTGCTTATCCATAAAAATATTCTTCTCCGCAACGGCCAGATTTCGCAAGGAGATCATCTGTCTTTCCTCATTCTGGTCGCGGCTGCTGACACGTACATAGCCATACACTTCTGCCATATTCCTTCTCCTTCCTGCCGGGATTGGAAGATTTCTGAACTGTTACAGACCTCTTTATACCGGCAATATTATTCTTTTCCACATTCCCTGAATAATAAAACTTCGTTTACAAAAAATATTATCTCATAAAATCTGAGTCCTTTATTCGGACTGCTGGTTTTTGGCTTGCTTATGCGGCAAGAGCCGCAGATGGTATGCACACAAAAAAGACACGAACAGAACTCTCTTTCTGTTCGTGCCTTTCTCTATGGTATGCTTCTGCCCACAAAGTAATCTACCGCCGGACCACCACGGTTATACCGTGGCCAGGCTCACATTTCCTGTAAGTATTCCCTTATAAACTCCTCTTCCGAAATAATCCGAACCCCCAATTCCTTAGCCTTCTTATTCTTGGAAGACTGTGAAGCAGTATCGTTATTGATCAGACAAGTTGTCTTACCTGTAACGCTACCTGTCACCTTCCCTCCCTTTGCCTCAATCTCATCTTTCAGCGCGTTTCGATTCTCATAATGCTCTAAGCTGCCCGTGATGACAAAGTTCATTCCCGACAAGGTCCGGAACCCTTCTTCTTCTATTTTCTCATCCGCGATCCTGACTTCCCGCAGCAGACACTCCAGCTGCGCCATCCGTTCCTCATCGTGGAAATAATCATAAATACTGCCGGCGATCACTCCACCGATCCCGTCGATCGCACTTAGTTCTTCCACATCCGCTTCCCGCAGTGCATCGATGGAGAAGGAAAACTGCCGGCACAGAAGCTTGGCATTCGCCACTCCCACGTTCTCAATCCCCAGGCCATAGATTACTCTGGGAAGCGTGGTATCTCTGGCCCTTTCTATACTCTCTGCCAGATTCGCATAGGATTTCTCGCCAAACCCTTCCATCTGCGTGATCTCCTGCTCATACCGGTCCAGCTTGAAAAGATCCGCAAACTCATGAAGAAACCCTCTGGCCAGGAATTTCTCCAGGGTAGATTCCGATAAGCCGTCCACATTCAGGGCGTCCCGGCTCACAAACAAGGTAAAGGCCTTGATCTTCTTCGCATCACAGTCCGGATTATTGCAGTACAGTGACTGCACGTCATTGACCTGCCGGATCTGCGTGGGCTGGCCGCATACCGGGCACACCGCCGGAATTTCCAGTGTGTCGCTCCGGGTCAGATTCTCCGCGATCTGGGGAATGATCATATTGGCTTTGTAAACGGTAATATGGTCGCCGAGCCCCAGCTTTAACCCTCTCACAATACTGATATTGTGCACGGAAGCGCGGCTTACCGTAGTACCCTCCAGCTCCACCGGCTTGAAGATCGCCACCGGATTGATCAGTCCCGTACGGCTGGCACTCCACTCCATTTCCTGCAGAACCGTCTCCCGCAGTTCATCCGCCCACTTGAAGGCGATGGAATCCCGCGGAAACTTAGCGGTTCTTCCCAGCGACTGTCCGTAGGAGATGTCATTGTATAGCAGCACCAGTCCGTCTGAAGGCACGTCGTAGGTCTGGATCCTGTTCTCAAAGTATTCTATTTCCTCCAGGATTGTATTCGAATCAACCAGCCTGTGCTCCACTACGTCAAAGCCCTGCTCCTGTAAAAAGGCAAACTGTTCCGTCCTGAGGCTGCCGGTTTCTGCCCCCTCTGCCTTCACAAGACTGAAGGCATAGAAATTGACATTCCGGTCGGCCGTGATCTCATTATTAAGCTGCCGCACAGAACCGCTGCACAGATTTCTGGGATTCTTGTACTTCGCATCCACCTCTTCGATCTCACTGTTGATCCGCTCGAACTCGCTGTAGCTGATCACTGCCTCTCCCCGCAGGACCAGCTCACCCTGATAGGGAATGGACAACGGTATATTTCTGAACACCTTCGCATTGTTGGTGATGACTTCTCCCACTTCCCCGTTGCCTCTCGTCACGGCCTTAGTAAGCTTCCCTCCGACATAAGTCAGGACGATGGTCAGCCCGTCCAGCTTCCAGGAAAGCAGCGCTTCCTTCCCGTTCAGCCAGTCACGCAGCTCCTCTCTGTCCTTCGTCTTGGCAAGAGAGAGCATCGGCAGTTCATGCCGTTCCTTCGGCAGTTCATCCACCGCTTCAAATCCTACGTTCACAGTAGGGCTGTTTGCAAAAGTAACGCCCGTTCTGTTTTCCAGTTCCGACAGTTCGTCATACAGACGGTCATATTCGAAGTTACTCATGACCTCCGTGTTCTGTGTATAATAAATCTTCGCCGCATGGTTTAGCACGGCGACCAGTTCCTTCATACGATTGCTATCTGTTTCCTTCATATAAAATACCTGCCGTTTTTTTAGTTAAATAATTCCACAGTGTTTATATAACCCCTGTAATTCCTCCTGTGACAGTTCCCGGTACTCTCCCGGTCTCAATCCGTCAAGACTTATATTGATAACGCGCGTTCTTTTCAATGCAATGACCTTATGGTCCTCTGTGCTGCACATACGCCGGATCTGTCTGTTGATCCCCTGTGTGAGCACCATACGGATCGTCCTGGGGCCGATCTGCTCTATACTGCAGGGTCTGGTAGCAACCTGCAGTTCTTCCAGCCAGACTCCCTGCCGCATATGATCCAGCGCTTCCTTCGTCCACTCTCTGGATGTCTTGACAATATATTCTTTCTCATGGCCGTTGGCGCCGCGCATCATGGCATCGATCAGGCTGCCGTCATTGGTCATGAGCAGCAGTCCCTCCGAGTCTTTATCCAGCCTGCCCGCATACGTGACGCGCACAGGATATTTAATTTCATCTGTTACGATTTTCTCCGCGTGAACATCCCGCTCCGTACAGACCACACCCGTCGGCTTATAATATGCCAGCACTACTTTCCTGTCCTGGACTGCCGCTTTCTTTCCCCGGACGCGGATCTCCTCCTGTCCGGTTACTTTCATCCCTGTCCGGGCAGGTTTTCCATCCACCTGCACCACACCCTGTTGGATTAGCTTATCCGCATCCCGCCTGGAACAGATTCCACAGTCTGCCAGATACTTATTCAAGCGTATCTCTCTGTCTTCCATGCATACTCCTTATACCGCCGTCACTCTGTCATATCTTCTATCTCTGATCTGTCCTGATCCGTTTCCTGCCCGCTGCCCTCCGAAGGCTCCACTGCGTGTTCCAGCAGAAAATCCCGCCATACATCATAATGCTTTGCGTAAAGGTGTACGCCGTCAAAGGTCAGCTCCGCATTCAGGAAACCCTCTTCATCTGTAAACAACGGATTTACATCCAGATAAAAAACATCTGTTCCGTTTGCCAGAGAAGCTGAAGCTGCGTTTTTATCATTAATATTTATATTATTAAATTCTGACTCAAGATTATTCTTCTCCCTGCTGACATGAAGATTAGCCATGATATAAATAATAGCCTCCGGCTGCCATTCCCTGATCCGTTGCAGTACCTCACTATATTTCTCTAAATAAAGTTCGGTATTGCCATAGCCCAGTTCATTCATACCCAGCATGATATATATTTTACCGTACTGTTTCTCCTGCATGACCTCCGGCAGGTTCACTTTATTCCCTGTCCTCTGGTAAGTTACCCCGTCTTCTAAAAGTTTAAAGATCATCATCCCGCTGTCACAATAGAAGTCCGCTTCCTCCAACCCTGCATAATCCGATATTCCCAGTGTTCTCGAATCTCCCAGAAAAGCCGCATCATTAAAATAACTTATGTTTTCTTTTGTATATGGATAGGCTGTTGTCAATGCAATTTTTCCTGCATCTTTATAATAAGGAGAATCAATCTGCACCGGGTTATAAAATTCATAATTTGTTATGCCTATTGGAGTTTTCCCTGCATTTTTGTCATTCCCGAATACATCGGAAGCTTCAGTTTGATCACTGTTATTCAATTTATCGTCATTTTCAATCTTGCAGCTTCCTGCATTTCCTATTTCCTCTTCAGAAGTTTCTTCCGATCCAGTCTTCTTCTCGGTCTCTTCATCGGCAAGGTCTGGTTTTATCATCTCCTTTATATCCTGGCTGTCTCTGCCAGCCATCACTGCCTGCTCCCTTTTTCCGGGCATTTTCGCATGTGCCTCATAGGCAAACAGCTTCGCTTCCTTGGCAATAGCCCTGATTCCGATTTCATCCGAGCAACACATTGCAGTCAGTGAAGTGATGAGAATCAGAATTAAATAGGGACTGTTATATATATTCTCCTTCCAGCTCGATTTCTTGTTTTTTTTCTTATTTGTTCTCTTATCTTTCTTCATACGTATCTCCCTGTCTTATCGTCCGCAGACGATCAGTCTGTTATAAAAGTATCTTAACCCGGCCCGCACATACATCCTGTCAGAACCGGAAATACAGAAACGGATTATTGTTTCCCACCAGAATCTCATATACGGAAAACCAAAACACACCCACCAGCAGTACGACTACAAACCATCTGTCCTTCCACTTATGGTACCATCTGAGCGGAAACGGCGTCGCGAAGAAGACACATACCGCCAGCAAAATGCCGTACTCCTCCAGATACCGTACCAGCTGTGTCATGCCAACCAGAAGCTTCGTCTGATGTACACCGAACATATTGCCAAGATAGGCCGTCAGCTGTCTTATGTCGGTAATGGCAAACACCACCCATGTTACAGGAATAATTGCCAGTGTATAGATCCTCCCTATTATCTTAGTATGCTCCATCCATTTGCCGAAACTGCATTTCTCTACCGTAAGAAGCAGGAAGAACAAAAGCCCCCACAGGACAAAATTCCAGTCAGCCCCGTGCCAGAGTCCGGTCAACGCCCATACAACAAAGAGATTACACACAGTCCTGATTCCGCCCCTACGGCTGCCTCCCAACGGAAAATAGACATATTCCCGAAACCATCTCCCCAGTGTAATATGCCACCTGCGCCAGAACTCTGAAACAGATCTGGACACGTATGGATTGTCAAAATTCTGAGGAATTCTGAATCCCAGCATTCTTCCAAGCCCTATCGCCATCATGGAATATCCCCAGAAATCAAAGTAAATCTGAAAAGAGTAAGCAAAAGCGCCCAGCCACGCCACCGCCGCATGCAGGTTTCCTGCCCCTGCGCTCATGATCGTATTCCACAGAGTACCGATCTGATTCGCCAGCAGAACTTTGAGTCCCAGCCCTAAAGTAAAAAGCTTTAATCCGTTTTCCAGATGACGGATACGGATCTTCCGGTCTGACATCCTGTCTGCCACCTCATCATACCGTACAATCGGCCCCGCAATCAGCTGGGGAAACATGCTTACATAGGCGGCAAAGGAAATAAGTCCCGGCCTGTTCTGTATCGTACCCCGATAACAATCGACCTGATAGGATACCATCTGAAACGTATAAAAGCTGATTCCAAGCGGAAGCGCCGCTTTTAGTAACGGCAGGATTCCATGTCCTGACAATTGGTTGACAGTGCCCGCAGCAAAATCCCAGTATTTGAATATAAAGAGAATTCCGAAATCAAACACAAGGGCAGCAATAAGCGCTATTTTACGTCTGATCTTTCTTTTACGCACGCGGTTCTTCTGCGGAGCTGCAGGCTCCCAAAACATATATCTGCTGAGACAAAAGTTGACCACAATAGAAAAAATAAGCAGCAGAACAAAATACGGTTCTCCCACTCCATAGAACACAAGGCTTCCCGCCAAAAGAACAAAATTGCGGTATTTAGCGGGAAACACCAGATAAATCAACATAAAAACCGGCAGAAACCGGAATAAAAATTCTATACTGGAAAACAGCATAAACAGCACTCCCAACCCCAAATTAAAGCGTTTTCATCATTTTCCTACGGATATCCCGGCATAGGCCGGCCGCATGTAAACCTTTAATTAGTATATTCCAGGTAGAATTTTTTTACAAGGGACAAACCCTTCCTTTTTCAACATTTTCTGCATCATTTTTGCATCGGAATTGCATCATTTTTGCATCATATCAGAAGATTCCCGCGCTACCTTCTCAGACCCTTCGGATAATGATTTTTCATCTGACCATTTACCGCTTTACCGAACCCCAGCGGATAGCCCTGATAGCTAAGCAGTGTCCATCCCTTCTGCTTATCACATGGCAGGCTTTCGCCATGAAGATATTTCTCTGCCGCCTCACGGGTAAGCTCCATCAGCTTGTCCGTATCTTCAGTTGTCAATGCCAGCGCGAGAGAATGGGACGGTTCCAGACGGTTTTTTTTGTCCGTGCCGATATGAAGTCCCGGACGCACCACTTTTATGCCCTGTACCGGAATCATCCTATCAGGCATAAGATAAATCTGTTCGCCGAACATCCGTACTCTTCCTGGCTGCCCTTTCAGCCAGTCTGCGGCAATTCCCAATTCTCCTGTGAGGAAGTCTTCCAGTACAGACTCGCTTATGATATCCGGCCTGTCATCTCTTTCCTTTTTGCGAAGCTTCCCCTTCCTTTTCCCGTGGACGTAGCGCATCTCTGGCAGTATAAGGCTGCTCTGCATTTTATCCTTGCGCAGTCTCGCAATATAATGTCCTTCGCCCTTCAGGCGGTGCGGCCAGAGACGCATCGTATATTCCAGTCCTGCCGCCGGATTGCTGATCCAGTCCGCCCTTCCTGGCGCAAAGGAATCATCATGGGGTATTTCCTCTATTATAAAGTCTTCATGCCTCTGCAGAAAACGGCTGACCGTCTCTTCATTCTCATCCGGTGCAAAGGTACATGTAGAATAAACCATCACGCCTCCCGGCTTCAGCATTTTAGCCGCCTCGTCCAGGATCATTCCCTGCCTGTCCGCACACATCCGTACATGACCGGCGCTCCACTGCTCTGCCGCTGTCTCGTCTTTCCGAAACATGCCTTCTCCGGAACAAGGAGCATCCACCACGATCCTGTCAAAAAAGTCCGGAAACAGATCGGCCATATGCTCTGGCGTTTCATTGCACACCACGCAATTCCTAATTCCCATACGCTCCACATTCTGAGACAGGATCTGCGCACGTCCCGGAATCACTTCATTGGCTACAAGCAGGCCTTCTCCCTTCATCCTGCCCGCAATCTGTGTGCTCTTGCCGCCGGGCGCCGCGCACAAATCAAGAATACATTCCCCGGGCATGGGGTCTAAGATCCCAGCCACTGCCATTGCGGAGGGTTCCTGAATATAATATACGCCTGCTTCATGCAGAATATCTCTCCCCGGCTGATCACATTCCCGATAATAATATCCTTCCGCGGCCCAGCTGACCGGCTCCAGCACATAAGGAACCCTGTTCTCAAATTCCCTGGCAGTACTCTTCAAAGGATTCCGCCGCAGGCCATAATACCTGTTCCTGTCGTAGCTTGCCTGAAAGGCTTCATATTCTGTTCCCAGAAGTTCTCTCATTCTTCTGCAGAATGCTTCCGGCAGTTTTCTTTCGTCTCCCATTCCTGCTCCCCGGCAGACCATGTCTGCACAACACTTTCTTATTCCTACTTTAGTATAGCCGATTCCCCTTTTCCCGGCAATCCTTGTTTCTATCCTTTCTTGTTACTATTCACGGCCTGGGAGCCGCTCATAGTAACATTCGGGGCGATATTCCAAGTTTTACTCCGCAAAAATCGCCAATTTTGCAAAGCATAATTTTCGCACCTGAATCATGTTCTCACGGAATGCGCAGTAAATGCGCATTCCTGACCCGTGAAAAGTAACCCTTTCTTCCATAAATTATAATGCACGACGCCCTTTTACTTGCATATCTTAACAAGACTGTATATAATACTGATACTGTACAAAAAGCTGTACTTAAAAATTATTACCACATAAATAATAAGGAGACAATACACAAATGCCCAGAAAAGACAGCCGAAATACGAAAGGACGAATTGTAGAATCCGCCTGGGAACTATTCTATGAACAAGGATATGAGAATACAACCATTGATGACATCGTGGAACATTCCGAGACCTCTAAAGGCTCTTTCTACCATTATTTTGACAGCAAGGATGCTCTGCTCTCCTCCCTGTCCTATCTGTTCGACAATAAATATGACGAACTGATCCCCACGCTGGAAACATATACTTCTGCCGCAGATAAGCTGATCTATCTCAACCATGAACTGTTTCTGATGATTGAAAACAAAGTTCCGCTTGATCTGCTTGCCAGGCTTCTGTCAACACAGTTAGTGACCTCCGGCGAAAAACATCTCCTGGATCATAACCGTACCTATTACAGACTTTTACGCAAAATCACCATAGAAGCCCAGAAATGTGGAGAATTCCGTCAGAGCCTTTCCGTAAATGAAATCGTAAAGGCTTACGCCCTCTTTGAACGTGCCATCATGTATGATTGGTGTTTATGCAACGGCGAATACTCTCTCTATCAGTATTCCGCCTCCCTGCTTCCCACTTTTTTACGTGGCTTTACAAGTCCGCTGCCGGATTTAGCGCAATAACCCGTCAAGCATTCTGTACTTCAGTTCATATTTTCTTCCTTATTATAGTATGATAGACTTGCTGAGGGTCAAAGACCACAAAAATAAAGAGGAGAATTATTATGACATCACAAATATGCATTATTATTGCTATTCTGGTCTATCTGTGCGGAATGATCTGTATCGGCATACTCTATTCCAGACGAAACACACAGGCAGACGATTTTTACCTTGGCGGCAGGAAGCTCGGACCGCTTGTCACCGCAATGAGCGCGGAAGCCTCTGATATGAGCAGCTATCTGCTGATGGGGCTTCCGGGACTGGCCTACATCTCCGGTATCGCCGATGTGGGTTGGACGGCGATAGGCCTTGCACTAGGCACCTATGCCAACTGGCTTCTGGTATCCAGACGGATCCGTCTCTATTCCAGTAAGATCGGCGCTTTCACGCTTCCTGACTTCTTCGCCAAAAGATATGGCGATGACAGGCATATTCTTACATGTATTGCTGCAGTCATCATTATTATTTTCTTCGTTCCCTACACCGCTTCCGGCTTCGCTGCCTGCGGCAAGCTGTTCAGTACACTGTTCGGTATGGACTATACACTTGCCATGCTGCTCAGCGCTGCCGTTATCGTACTGTACTGTACCCTGGGCGGGTTCCTTGCCGTCAGCACGACTGATCTGGTCCAAAGCATCACGATGACCGCAGCCCTTATCATCGTAGTTATTTTCGGCGCCATCGCATCCGGCGGCTTCGGTGCCGTCATCAACAGCGCCCGGGAACTTCCCGGCTACTTAAGCATGGTACAGACCTATGCTGCAGACACGGCATCTTCCAGACCCTACAATGCTCTTTCCATCCTCTCCACTCTGGCATGGGGCCTGGGCTATTTCGGCATGCCTCATATTCTGCTCAGATTCATGGCTATTGAAGACGAAAGCAAGCTGAAACTGTCACGGAGAATCGCCAGCATTTGGGTTGTAATCTCCATGGCCGTTGCTGTCTTCATCGGAATCGTCGGCTATAACATGTCCATGAGCGGCATTATTCCGGTATTGGAAGGAAGCAGTTCCGAAACTGTCATTATCCAGATCGCATCTGCTATGAGTACGCACGGAATCCTCCCGGCTCTCACTGCAGGAATTATTCTTGCAGGTATTCTTGCCGCAACCATGTCCACGGCAGATTCCCAGCTGCTCGCCGCTTCTTCCAGTATTTCCCAGAATCTGGTACAGGAATTCGGTAGGAAGACTCTGTCTGCCAGGTCTTCTCTCATCATAGCAAGAGTGACTGTTATTGTGATCTCTCTGATCGCCATCGTGCTTGCCGGAAATCCTGACAGTTCCATCTTTACAATCGTATCCTTCGCCTGGGCAGGATTCGGTGCCGCCTTCGGGCCTGTTGTACTGCTCGCCCTGTTCTGGAAACGCTCCAACAGGCAAGGAGCCCTGACAGGTATGATCACCGGCGGCATTATGGTCTTTGTATGGAAATACGGCATTTCTTCACTGGGAGGCGTATTTGCAATCTATGAACTGCTTCCTGCTTTCATCATCGCATTACTTGCCAATATTATCGCTTCTCTCCTGACAGCCGAACCTTCCGGAGAACTGCTGCGAACCTTTGATGAGGTTAACGCAGATAGATAATACGACTGAATATTCTGTGCCGGAAACTTTGCGAATGATATATCGCGGAGTTTCCGGCACAGGTTCATTCATTGATCGCAATATCGATCCTGCTTAGCTTCTCCAGTAAAATCTCCTCTTCCGTAGGGATATCCTCAGACAGTTCGATCTGCTGACGTACCATCCACATCTTCTTATCCACGGATGCAATCTGTTCCGCACATTCACTAAGCTGCTTCACGATATCCATCTGGTTGGGTACTTCCTGCTTATACTTAAGCTGATGCTCCAGACTGGCCCAGAAGTCCATCGCAATCGTACGGATCTGTACCTCAACCGCCATGTTTTTGGTTCTGTCTGAAAAGAAAACGGGTACGCTTACGATCATATGGTAACTGCGATAACCGTTAGGCTTCGGATTTTTAATATAATCCTTCTCTTTTATTACCGTGATGTCATCCTGCTTGGCCAGCGCCTGCGCCAACATATAAATATCGTCCACGTAGGAACAGACAACCCGTATCCCTGCCACATCAAACAGATTGCTCTCAACATTTTCCAGCGTAAAGCTTAAGTTTTTACGTTCCAGCTTCCTCATAATACTGGTGCTGCTCTTCAGCCGCGAACTGATCGATGTGATGGGATTCCGTTGATACCGTACATTAAATTCTGAATTAAGCACATCGAATTTCGTTCTTACCTCCTTGATTGCACAGCTGTAGCGCATTCTCATTTCCTTATAATCAACCACGGTACCCGCCATCTGTCTGCGTCTGTCATAAATCGACCTGTCCACCTGCGGGAAGACCATCATCTCCGTGTCATCAGATTCCGTGCCTGCCTCGTCCAAAGGGAAAAAGGGATTTGTATTCATTCTGTCTTATCCTCCGTTCTCATCCTCCTCTGCTACTATATCTCACAATCCGTCTGAAAACAATAAACGTGCTGTAAAATTTATATAAACTGTCCGGATAAATATGGGCAGTGCCCGGATAGACGGGCAATTTCCCAAAAAATAAAAATGAGTGCACCGGCAAACCTCCTGCCCATACACTCACTTTCTCTTTTCCCTTTATTTTCCAAGCGTACTGTACTGCCCGTTTCTGTCATAAGAATCCAACAGATAATGATTCTCTGACCGCATCGCAAGCACTTCGTCTTTACTGATCTGACGGGTTCCCCGCATTTCCTTCCGGGATTCCGTATGCTGTCTGCCGTTCCTGGACATTGATGCGGATTTCTTCTGCTGCTTCAGGTAGACATCTCTCAGTATCCCGGCCGTATCCCTGATATGCCCGCCAGCTTTGCGCATGATATTCCCCAGCCGGTACATCGTATGATATGCCGTGCCGGACTGCTCAATTGGTATGGCTGTCTGCACCACCGGTGCCTCTGTAGTCTGCACCTTCCCTGACTGTCTCGATCCACCGGCAGAAATAACCCCGGCCTTTTTGTCCAGGACCGCCTCCCTGGCCGCTTCCGGTGCCATACCCTCCTGCCCCAGTCCGCCGCTGCGCCACCTGCTGTTTCCGGAATCTTGTACGGCTCCCAAGCCGATCCCCTCCGGCTGCGCCTGTTTCGCACCGGACGGCTCCGCCATCCCGGGCATTTTACCTTTCAATTCAAAACCCGAATCCAGCGTTGTCCTATATTTCGGATGCAGATGTGAAGTCGGCCATTTCAACACGTGATACTTTATATACGGTTCCTTCTGTGACCATTCCAAACGATTCATATTATTTCAATCACCTCAGATCAACTGTAAAGCAAATCTCTGAATTTATCAACCAAAAAAATTGAAATAATTTCCGCTGCTTCCGTAATTGTTAAACAGATTACTGTAGCTGGTGCTTGCCTTGGCCTCCATGCTCCGCTCCGCAGTATTTTCTATAGAATCTGCCCAGAGGGATACTCTGCTGCCAAGGCCGCCCCTGCCTCCCCAGAGCTTCTCCAGCGACTCAAGGCCAGCCGCTCCCAGCTTCTTATCATCCACCACAAGCGTACCGTCGGATTGCCTGCTTACACCGCAGGCCGCAAGTTCAGAACTTTTCAAGCTCGAGATACTGTTCAATTGTGTCAGATAATTATTGTCCGTCCGGGTGCCGGATTCTCTCAGATTCTCCAACATGCTGTTATACTGGCTGACAAACCCCTTTATATTAGCGACAATCTCAGTGTTGCTTCCTGTCTCCTTTGCCTTGGCAAAAAGGGAAGCCGCTCCCTCGTCCGAGAGTTTATTCCCGTATTCGCTTACCTGATTCGCATGATACTTCATGTTATAATACAACTTCTGGGAATCCACAGTTCCCCGGATTGTATTGGCATATGCATTATTTGTCTTTTTCAATCCGCTCAATACCTGTGCGCTGCGGCTTAACCGTTTCCCCCTGCTGCTTCTGCTCAATGCGCTTTGTAACAGTGAGTAAGTGCCTCCCGCTTTGTTTCGCCCACTCAGCAGAGCGCTGCTGTAATAATTTCTTGGAATTCTCATATGCTGTCTCCCTTCTGTATGCACATTGTAAGAAAACATCTGTCCTCACACTAAATATATCGTGATGCAGCGGACAAAATAAAGCGGATTGTAACAAACCGTACCGTTTCAGTCATAAAAACATGCAGCTGCGTCAGACTGCCTGACTTTTCCCTGCAGCATGATCGTCAGCACAAACCGGCCGTGATCCGTCTCATACTGCATCGTCCCATAGTACTTTTCCACACAGCTCCGCATGTTACTCATACCGACTCCGTGCACCTTCCTGTCTGCCTTACTTGTCAGCGGTCCATTGATACCCTGCTGCAATACTCTGCCGTCGTAAGTATTCTCCACCACGATGAAGAACATCCGTCCCTTTATATATCCCCGGAAACAGATTGAACGTTCCTTGTCCCCGGATACCTTTCTGCAGGCTTCTATCGCATTGTCCAATGCATTATTGAGCAGGATTCCCAGATCAAAAGCTTCGATTTCAAGCTCCGCCGGATAAAGCAGTTCTCCCTCCAGCATAATCTGTTCCTGCGTACAAATCTGTCCTTTCCGGTTCAAAATAACATCCGTTACCGGATTGCCGGTACAAAACTGCAAAGATAATCTGTCCGCTGCACACTGCATACTGCGCAGGTAGCCTTCCGCCTCCTTGCGGATCCTGTCCGGCAGCTGTCCTGCTTCAGTACTCATACACAGAAGCTGCTCCATATCAGCCACATAATTATTCACGTCATGGCGCATACCGCGTATCCCGTCATAAAGCTGTTCCAGTTCTCTGACATGCTCAGTCATATCCGAAAGCTGCCGCTTATAGAACAGAAGCTTATTCTTCTGTGCCTCGGAGCACATCAGCTCACTGTATATCTTCCGGCTGAAACCAATACAGATCAGGCACAATACCGCAATCGCCGGTACCACCACATACATGCTTCCATGCCTCTCGTACAGAAAATCTATTTCTGCCCCATTCTGCCTGTAAAAAGAGATCCGCCATAATATATCAAATGCCATGCCGATGATCGGCATCAACATCAGAAACCACAGCCCCTGTGGGTCGATCTCCTCAACAGGTTCCGCCAAATACTTCCGGTACCATCTTAAAACAACATACATAAGCAGCAGATATCCTGCCGCAAAGAACCACATGCTGCACGTCTGCAGATACTCAATAATCCTGTAAAAACCATCCAGGCCAATCTGTTCCGCTATGATCAGCTCATTCATAGAGTCGATACAGCCTTTTATCGCCAGTGACCAGACACTGTGCAGTGTAAACTTTGCCATCTCCTGCACCGTATAAAACACAAGAAGCAGATACAGCTTGGCAAGCTTTCTGCCCTGATACAACAGATCCATTATAAGAAAACTGCATCCGAAAACAATTGCCAGTTTTATAATACTCTGGCTGCTGTCCGTAACCACCCCTGCCTCATTCCCATAAATCAGCCGGTTGATCCGATCCGAATGTGACAGCAGGTATCCGGCCAGAAATGCCTGTAAGAAAAAAAGTATCTTTCCCACGGAACGATACTTCTCCCTCAATTCAATACTGTCTTTACATAAAAATAATAAAAGCCACGCTTTCATCGAGTACTCGATCAGATCGGGCACACTTATTGTCATAAGACTACTCCTTTAAAAATCTGCAGTACAGCTTCACAAACTCGCTGTATTTCTGTTTCGCCAGATAGACCTTCTCTCCCTGCCCGACAGTAATGCTCTCATGGTCATAACCGCTAATCGCTGACAGGGCAACAAGATACCCTCTGTGGCAACGGTAAAATCCATCCCCCAGCACTTCCTGCAGATGATTCATCCGTTCATAATATTCCAGGCATTCTGTCTTCATATGCAGGATCACCTTGCGGCCGTTATTCTCCACATAGAGAATATCCTCCACCGGAATCCTGCGATGGCATCCCTCCGTCTTGACCAGCAGATACCTGGGAGCCGACTGCCTCTTTTCAACTTCCTGCATGGCGCGCTTCAAAACATCCAGCATCTTGTCCTCGTCTATCGGCTTCATAAGATAGTGAAATGCCCCTACATCAAAGGCATCGAAGACCTGATCTTTTACTCCTGTCACAAAAATCAGAAGCGCATCCGACAATTTCCTTAAACATCTTGCTGTCTCCATGCCATCCATACCTTCCATCGCTATATCCAGCAGCACAATGTCCGGCCGATACCCTTCTTTAACACTCTCTATCAATTTCATCCCTGAATCAAATTCACATGTCTGTGCCTGAGAAAACTCCTTCTCAAGTAAGGTTAGAATCCTTTCTCTCCCTCTTACTTCGTCATCGCAAACTGCAATATTCATGTTTCCCCTCATATTCTCATTCAACCGCTGTTTTTTTACCTTTCTGCGGCATCTGACACATCTCCTTACATCTTTCGTATGGTCTGATCCTTAAAGGAAGCGCTTCCCTATTCTGTTATTATATCGGCACAAATACCTGTTTTATTCCTTTTCATGTCACGAAACATGTTTTTTTTGTAACAAACGGGAAAGTCCGTTTTAGTTGACTTTCCCGTGACTTTCCCGTTGTAAGACCATTTAAACTTCATCATCCACTATGCTTCCCTTTAAGTCTTCCTCCAGAAGCTTCATCTTATGAATCATATTCTTGATATCTGTCTTGACATTGGATACATCACCGGCACCAGCCATTCCGGCATCCATCATGTCGCCTAACAGAACCGCATCTTCCCTGGAACGCTCCTCTGCTTCTCTGCGCAGTTCTTCCTGCGCTTCATTCTTCGCATGCGCTTCGTCGATGCGGTTTTCCAACTCCTCCCGCTCTTCTTCTCTGTTCTCGAGCTTCTCTTCCTCTTCTGCCTTTTCCTCTGCTTTCTCCTCTGCCTCTTCCCGTTTTTCTTCCATTTCCTCATCCACGTGATCCTTGGCCTCTTCCGTGAGCATACCAATCACTTCCTTGCCCGCTGCCTCCATCACTTTATCGGCCTTCTTCTGCGCCTTCACCATCTCATGGAACTTTAACCGCTCCAGTCTGGTTGCGCGGATGGAACCGTTGTAAGCTTCTATCTGATCTTCGATAAGATCGTTCTTCTTCTCATAAATCTGCTGGAAACCGTCAATCTCCATACACCGCTGCTGATATTCTGTCAGCGGTGTATCTTTCATCTCTTTCAGGCGTGCTCTTTCTTCATCCGTCAGGGACACCTCACCGGGACGCCGGAAGGCATCCGCCTTCTTCTCAAGCAGCTCCAGATCCTCCTGTTCCTGGGAATCCAGCTCTACACCATACTGCTGGCGCAGTGCTTCCTTCTGGGCCTCCCCTTCTGCTATCACTTCCAGATTCGCATCCCTCTCTTCATGCAGCAGCACCAGCTTATCCCTAATATCCTGTATATTCTGGTCTATCTTACGGTCAACGTTCCAGGCATCGCCTATCATCTTAAGCGCTTTCTGCTGCGCATACTGTTTCCGCTGCTTAACCGCATCCTTCTTCACATTCAGGTTACCCATAAAAATCGTATTTCTCTTATTCTGCTCCCGGGCATTTATACCGAATCTCTCCTGGGCTCTTGCCCTGGCCGCGCTGCTGGTCAAAATGACCTGATTCTCATTTGCATTTGCTCTGATCTGCATGAATATAACCTCCTTGTCCCTCATGACTGTTTGCCTTGTATTATAACTCAGACAAAATCCGTTTTGCCTGTTTCTCATATTCTTTTAATATTTATCGGTTAATTGTGCAGATTTCTTAACTATCATCCCGGCTGTTTACTCCTGAAAAACTCCCGTTCATTATACAAAACGGGCAAAATACCAAAAGAGACTATCACTCCCGCAATAGTCTCTCTGCTTTCAAAAGAATCATCTACATGGTCATACCACCCATCAGTTCTGCGTATCTGTGGCATTCAGGTTATCCTGAGTGGTCTGGCCGTTCTGATAGCCCTGGCTGTCCTGATATGGCTGCACATCCTGATAGCCCTGGCTGTCCTGATATGGCTGCACATCCTGATAGCCCTGGCTGTCCTGATATGGCTGGGCGCTCTGATAACTCTGGCTGTCCTGATAGTTCCGAGCGCTCTGATAACTCTGGCTGCTCTGGCCATTCTGGTTATTCCAGTATGCCTGGTCATTCTGACAGGACTGATTACTATGGTACATCTGACCGTACTGATAGTACTGCCCCTGGCTGCCGAAGGTGATCTCCTTCAGTGCCACATAAAGCTCCGCATTCGTCATATAAATATAAGGATTCACATAGAAAACCGCCAGAATACCACATGTGAACACACTTAAAAAACTCCATCCCAGAAAGGATAAATCCAGCACAAACGCATTCCATTTATTGCCATCCATCATCTTCTTGCTGGCCGCAAACGCATCCCTGAAATCGATTCCCGGATTCTCTGCCAGTATGTAGGGAATCATACGGTACTCATATCCTTTAATAATACCCGGAATCACAAACAGCAGTGACCAGAGAACGGTAAACAATTCTTTTAAAAACATCGTCTTCACCACATTGATATACGCATTGGAAAAGGCATATCCTAATTCACCCAGTTCTGCTTTCTGATAGTGGCTTACCACAAAAAACCGCTGCGCTCCCACGTACAGCGGGTTATACAGAAGCAATCCAAGCGCCAGGGCAAATACCATAATGACCGCAAATGCAGTAAAGAAAAAAGTCAGAAGGTTTATCATCTCCGGTGTCGTCATCGTTGGCCTGCCATTCGAATACAATGCTCTTTGTGTCGTAGAATACGAAGTAGAATAGGATACATTTCCTGTGCCTCCTCCTATCATACTAAGCACCAAAGCTACAAGCACCATTTTCCAATAGTTGAATTTAAAAAATTTCTTCGCGTTATCTTTCAATTCCGCTCTTGTCCACATAGAAAAATTCTCCTCTCACACATATGAATTGTCCGGATATTACGCCAGACTCTTATCCCTACTTTAATATATTACATTGTATATTGCAAGATGAAATTAATTGCTTGTAACAGTTCAGGTAACAGTTCAGCCCACAATGTCGTTTACTATAGTTAAGTCTATACACAGCGTCTGATATGATAGGATTCCCCTTAGGACCGTAGGAAAACGCCGGTACTTAATGAGGTTTTCCACGAATTTAGTACCGCTGCGTTTGGAACCGAGCGAAAGCGCGTCCTTAGGAGATTCCTATCATGTCAGGCGCGTCCGGCTTAACTAAATGACATTGAAGGCTGAACTGTTATAATTGCTTCGCTATAGGCCGGATTTACTTATTGTCAGGGCCGGCGCAATAAATGCGCTGATCCAAAGACGGCATTTTGCAAAATACCACCGTAATTTCCGTCCCCTTTCCCGGTTCGCTGACAAGAGAAAGATCGGCGTGATGCACTGAAACAATATGTTTCACAATGGCAAGTCCCAGCCCTGTGCCACCGGTAGATTTCGAACGGCTCCTGTCTACCCGGTAAAACCGTTCAAAGATCCGATCCTGACATTCATGTGGAATACCGATTCCTGTATCCTTCACCTTAAGTGTCGGTTTCCCGTCTACATACCCGACACTGACACGCACACTCCCTCCCGGATTATTATAACTGATCGCATTATCACACAGATTATAGACTACCTCTTCTATCATCTGCCTGTCTCCCTGTACAATACAGCTGCTTCCTTCTATCTGCAGCTCCACTGCTCTTTCATCCGCACGGAACTGCAGCATCCCTGCGCTGCCCTTCGCCGCCTCATACAAATCTGTCTTTTCAAATACAATCTTTCTGTTCTGGGCATCCAGCTCCGACAATCTGATCGTATCATCGATCAGCATCAGCAGCCTGTTGGCACTTTTACGGATCTTAGAAGCAAACCGGACAGCATCCTCCCCGGCTGCCATCCCGTTTTCGATCAGTTCCGAATATCCCGAAATTGCTGTCAGCGGCGTCTTGAGTTCATGCGACACATTGGCACTGAATTCCTGTCGCATATCCGCATTTCGTACTATGGCCTCATGCTGCATTCTGATCGTCTCCGCAAACGGCGCCAGCTCCTCATATACGTCTTTTCCATTTATATGCTCTATATCTGCCGTTATCTGCCCGATCGGAACCACAAGACTTGCCGTGAGACACCGTGACAGGATCAGGCACAGAACAAGCACCGCACAGACTGCCGCAGCGGCCGCAGGCAGTGACCGGTACAGAATACTCCATATGCTGTGGGATTCTCTGGCTGCCCTAAGTATATTGCCATCTGCCAGCAAAACCGTAAAATAGTAGGTATTGCGCCCCATGGTGGCAGACTGTCTGATACAGCTTCCCTCTCCATACCGGATTGCAGCTGCCACCTCAGGCCGTTCGGCATGATTGTCCATGTCTCCTACATCCGCATTGCTGTCATACAGAACCTCTCCTTCCGGAGTGATGACCGTCGCACGTACCTTTTCATTCCCGTGATGATATCGGTCAATATAACCGTAATCTCCCTTTCCCGGCGCTTCCGGCCTGCCGTCTGCCAGTGCATAGGCATAAATCCTCAGATCATCCATGACCTGAGCCTGAAAGATCCTGTGGAATACCGCTGCCATCAGCATCAAAGTGATTGCGATAGCCAGTGAGGACAGGAACATTAACTGTCTGTTTATCTTTTTTTTCATGTCTGTCACCATGCTGCCGACGGCTTTATCTGTTCACATCGTTGTTCAGGTAATAGCCCACATTGCGTACTGTCCTGATCATGCCGCCCGCTTCTCCAAGCTTCTGTCTGAGTGTCTTGATATGCATGTCCAAAGTCCGGGACTCCCCCTGAAAATCGATTCCCCACACATGATTCAGTATTTCATCCCGGGTGGTCACAATTCCGGCCCGCTGCATCAACAGCTTCAGAAGTTCATATTCCTTGTAAGTCAGTTCGCACAGCTGATCCTCTACATACACGGTATGCCGCTCACCGTCCAGACATATTTTCCCTGTCCTCAGACATTTCTCCTCCGCCTTCTCCCCGCTTCTTCTGAGAAGTGCCTTGACCCTGGATATCAGTTCCATGATCCCGAAAGGTTTGGTGATATAATCGTCCGCCCCGATATCAAGCCCTTTTACCTTATCCAACTCCGTAGTCTTGGCTGTAACCAGAATAATCGGAATATTCCCGGTCAGTGGATCCTGCCTGATCTTCTCCGTAACATCCAGCCCGCTCTCATCCGGCAGCATAATATCCAACAGAACCAGACTTGGAATCCGTTCCCTGACCGCCTTGTAGAAATCCGCCGCACTCTCATACACAGATACGTCGTACCCGCTGTTCTTCAGGGCAAAACTTTCTATCTCACTGATATTCCTGTCATCCTCCACAATATAAATCAAACCCATATCAAACATCCTTCTTATTGTATCTTCCTGTCCATATTATCCTATTTACCTCTACGTGGATATTGCCGGCTATGCCTGCAATATCCCTGAATGCGTAATGGAAATTTCAACTTCCAAGCTTGCGCCTTCATGTCACCCTCTTCTCAAACTTTAACTACGGAAGCACATACTCCTGCAAGAATCCCTCATACAATGCCTGAACCTGTTCTCTGTTGCTGTCCCTTCTCTCCTTATTGTAACCGTGCATTTCCATGGAAGCTTCCTCCCGCACCTGCACGGTACTGACGGCAATCTGCATACAGTGTGCCGCAATTCTTTCATATCCCGTTATAATATCCGAAAGCAGAAACCCAAGCTCAATCGTACATTTGCCCTTTCTCAGACGCTTTACATGCCTTTTTCGTACCTGCGCTCCCAATTCTTCAATCACATCCCTCAGCGCTTCTGTCTCATAGATCAAATCCGCATTTTCTTCTTGGAAAATGATACGTGAAGTCTCCACCATTCTCATAACAGCCCGCGAAAATATCTCCAGTTCTTCCTTTGCCTTCGGTGAAAAAGACTGCTTTTTCTCCTCCATTTTACCATATGCCGCAGCGATCCCGGCCGTATGGTCCGATATTCTTTCAAAATCCCCGATACAATGCAGATATAAAGTCAATGCACGGCTGTCCTTCTCCGACAGCACTTTTCCCGTCAATTTAAGCAAATATGTCCCTATCACATCCTCATAGCGGTCCGCATCCTTTTCCATCTGCCACACACTCTCCGCAGTCTCCTGTGCATATTCACCTGACAGGCTGATTGCTCTTCTGCAGGCTTCCTGTACCGTATCCGCCATATGGCAGATCACCTTTCTGCACTGCTCCATAGCAAGAGCCGGGTTGTTCATGAACCGGATGTCAAGTGTCTTCACATCCTCATCGATAAAACGCACCGCCTCATGCTCCGCAGTCTCCTCTTTTATCGTGAAATACGCCAGCTTCTCCAGAATACCTGAGAAAGGAAGCAGCAGACATGTTGCAAAAACGTTAAAAACCGTGTGCACTACAGCAATACCATACGGCTTCGCCACTTCATGCATAAAGTCAAAATCAACCACTGTATTCCATGTATAGAAAACTGCCATAAAGACTATGGTGCCTATCAGGTTAAAATAAAGATGGACAATCGCCGCCCTTCTTGCATTTCTTGACGTCCCCACAGACGAGAGGAGTGCTGTCACGCAGGTACCAATATTCTGCCCCATAATAATGGGAATTGCCATACTGTAAGATACCGAACCGGTAGCACATAATGCCTGCAGAATACCTACCGAAGCCGAAGAACTCTGAATGACCGCAGTCAGAATAATACCTGCTATCATACCCGGAACCGGACTGGAAAACAACAATAATAGGTTGGTAAATTCCGGCACATCCGCCAACGGTTTAACTGCTGCCGACATGGTATCCATACCGATCATCAATACTGCGAAACCGATCAGCACCGCAGCCGCATTTTTATATTTCTCTTTTCCCGAAAACAGCAGGAAAATAACGCCAATTAATGCAAATATCTGGGAAAATGCGACAGGCTTCAGTAACTGCACGAAAAAACTACTGCTCTCAATCCCTGTCAGGCTTAAGATCCATGATGTGATCGTGGTTCCCACATTGGCGCCCATGATGATGCCGATCGCCTGTGATAATTTCATCATACCGGAATTGACAAATCCTACCACCATAACGGTAGTCGCCGAGGATGACTGTATTACCGCCGTAACGACAGCTCCCAGCAAAACCGCACGCCATTTACTGTAAGTCATCTTTTCCAGGATCCGTTCCATCCGGCCTCCGCTCGCTTTGGATAACCCTTCTCCCAGCAAATGCATCCCATACAGAAACAGAGCCAATCCACCCAGCATCGTCAGCAAATCAAAGAAATCCATAACAACCTCCCTCATCCTGGCAAGCATACCTGCACTCCACGCCTTCCCGGACATTCATTGGTATTATGGTTTGAAGTTATCATGAATTTATCCGCATCACTATCATGTCTTTGTAAAAAAAATGTAAAAAGCAGGTAAACCGCTGTCATTGCTTCCACGATAAATCCCATTTACGGGCAAGCAATTTCGCCAGCAGATTAAAAAAGAAAATGATGCAAAGAAGCACTGCCGCAATCCCGAATGCCACATCGTACTGTGCCTTTGCCATACTTAAATAAAGCTGTATCGTGAGAGTACCGCCGGGCTGCATGATTTTATATAGAAGCTCCTGTCCCGATTCAGGAAGAAAGTAACCGCTTCCCGCCGTAAGGAGCAATGCTGCGGATTCCCCCACAATACGCCCTACAGCTAAGAGCACTCCTGTCACAATACCTGGCATGGCCGCTGGAATAAGTATCGTCCGGATCATATACCACCTGGCTGCTCCCATACCGGCCGCCGCCTCACGGTAGCTGTCTGGTACGGCTCTGAGGGCTTCCTGTGTATTCCGCGTAATAAGAGGCAGAATCATCAAAGTAAGCGTTAAGGATCCTGTTAAGACAGAAAAACCAAGTCTCAGCGTGGTCCCGAAAAATACCATTCCGAAAAGCCCAAAAACTATAGACGGTATGCCCGCCAGGGTCTCCGTTGCAAATTCGATCAGCCGCACCCATCTGCTGCGTCCGGCATATTCATTCAGCCAGACAGCCGCACCGATTCCAACGGGCACAGCCATCACAAGTGTCAGCACCGCTACATACAATGTATTAACGATATTCCCCGCAATTCCTACGTTTCCTTTCGCCGCACTTGATGCCGTAGCCAGGAAGGACCACCGTATGACCGACAGCCCTTTCACAAACACGTAAATAATGATTCCGGCCAGCAATACAACGGATAAAAACGCAGACAGACAGATTAAAATGAGCACAAAACTATCTTTCAGTTTCCCGGCCATCTAACCGTCTCCCCTCCTGAGAATCGCATGCAGCAGCATATTTACCAACATGATAAAAAGAAACAATATCATTCCGACCGTAAACAGCACTTGTCTGTGCAGTCCTTCTGCATAACCCATCTCGCTGACGATCGCGGTAGTCAGGAATCTGACAGAATGAAACGGCAGGGGCAGATTGACGGAACCGCCGGAGACCATGTTGACCGCCATAGCTTCCCCAAGCGCCCGGCCCACGCCCAGAACCACTGCCGTGACGATCCCCGGCCTCGCCGCCGGAATGGCCACCCGGAATATCGTCTGTATATGGGAAGCTCCCAACGCCATGGAAGAAGCTTTCAGCTGCTCCGGCACCGCCCGCAGAGCCGATTCACTGATACTGATCACGGTGGGCAAAATCATGGCCGCCAATACGAAAACGGCAGAAAGCAGGTTCGCACCGCCGGTAAACTGATGCGTCTGCGACCCTTTAAAGAGCCTCTGCTCCCATCTGTACATAACCGGATTTAAAACCATCAATCCTAAAAGTCCATAAACCACTGAAGGAATACCGGCCAGAAGCTCCACCGCGGGTCTTACTGCCGCCGCCAGCCGCTTCGGTGCTATTTCTGCCAGGAAGACTGCCGTCAGAAGCGCAACAGGCACTCCAAGCAATACCGCCAGGAAGGTACCTGTGACAGAGGACAGGATGATATAAAGAATCCCGAAAGACGGCTCTTCCGATACAGGTTTCCACAGGGCAGAGAACAGAATCTCTTTCACCCCGATCTGCCATATTGCGGGAATACCATTTGCAATCATATATAAAGTGATGGAAACCACCGCAAGCAGGGAGGCAAAGGCGCATACGGTAAAAACCGCCTGTGCCGCCGCTTCCACAATACGGACACTGATCCTTGGCCTCAGGCTCTGTCCCGAAGCTTTCATTTCCTGATAAAACTGCTGCAGACTAACATCCATATCTCGCAACTCCCGTTCTGATTCTTTCAGTCAACACTTTTAGGTACAATCAGCCCTGCCTTTCTGATCAGCTGACTGCCCTCTTCCGACCACAAATAAGCAAAAAATCTCTGCACCGAATCCTTCTGCTCATTGATTTCTCCATCTGTCACCATGATATAGGGCTGCCATAATAAGTACGCACCCGTCTCCACATTTTCCACCTCAGCCTCGATACCGTCTATAGCCAACGCACATACCGTATCGTCAAGTATCCCGAAGGAAACATACCCTATCGCACCAGGTGTGGCGGCTACTCTTGCCATTACGGCCCCTGCGGAGTCCAACTCATTGGCATAGCTGCACAGATCTCTGATGCCCAGAAGTTCTTCAAAGGTACTGCGGGTGCCGCTTCCTGCTTCTCTACCCACTGTCACGACCGGAATATCACTGCCGCCGATTTCCTGCCAGTTTCTCACACTTCCCGTGTAAAGCCCCGACAACTGCTCCACGGTCAAAGAGGGGATCTTATTTCCTCTGTCCGTGATCACTGCGATAGCGTCCATAGCCACAACATGCGCCACTGCTCCGGATGCTCTTTCCTTCTCTTTCAGGTCTCGGGACGAATTACCGATATCGGCCCGGCCTGCAAGCACTGCCTCCACTCCCGCTGATGACCCTGTAAACTGTACTGTGACCGTCATCTCCGGATATCTGTCCATGAAACTTTCCGCCGCCATATTGGCAAATTGCTCCATGGAGGTAGAGCCTGCCATAATAACCGTACTGTCTAAAGCCGCCTTATTCTCACCGCCCACAGACTCCAGTAAATCCTCAGGCGTGCCGTTTCCTCTGACACATCCGGCTGCACCTGACGATATGACAGCCGTAATAGCTGCCAGCAATAGGATACTTCTGATTCTTTGATTCATGCCAGGATTCATCCCTGCTATTTCGTTATTATTCACACTTGTGCCTCCATGTCTTCATTGACACAAATTCCCACTGTAAACAATAACATATTCACTATACTTTATGCATCCCGGGCTTGTCTTATATCCACAGTTTCACTCGTTTCCGGCATTTCTCCTGTATAAGGTCACAGAAAGCAGATAAAGCAGCATGAAAAGAAGAAAAATAATAAACAAACTCACAAAATAAATGCTTCTTAAATCCACCGCTGTCAATTTTTCCAATGCGCTGATAGAAAAATAAGATGAGATCACGGTCAGCACAAAGGGACAGATATATATCGTACGTAATTCCCTGGTTATGGATCTGCCAAGTATCTCAGAATCCAATCCCATTTTTCTCAGGAGTACATAGCGTTCCCTTTCCTCCAAGGCGTCACTAAATGCTTTCATGAGTATTGCACTGCCACCGGCCGCTGCAAACACCAGAAATATCCATATTGCGATGGCATAGGGGATCTTTATCCATCCGGTTGTGCCGCAGTCCGCAATGATACCTGTCACCTTATACCGTTCTTTTACGGCAAATCCTGCCGTCAGCACCATCACTGCACAAAGCATCAGCATACAGGCTGTAGCATAGGTTCTATAATTCTTCTTCATCCGCCAGGCAACATTGTTGATCCACAAAGTACGTTCTTTCCTGTAAAGAAACAGTTTGTTGTCCGCCAGGCTGCTGAATAACAATGGAATCAGGCCGCCAAAGACCAGATAAATTCCCCAAAGCATCAGAATGGCAGACATGCAAAAAGTACCTGCCGCCTCTGCGCCACCCCTTTTAACTGACAGATAATATCCGGCAGATAAGATCCCGATGCCAGAAACCGTTCTGTAAACCAATCCCTTCGGCCTGACCATAATCCGATCTCTGGTCATGGCCGCCGGAATCATATCAAACACGCTGCTTCTGACAATATTCCGATATCCTCGTACCGCGAAAACAGAATACAGCAAAAGAAATATACCCGTTGTAATAAAAAACGGCTCTGCCGCAAACTGAAACGTAAGCTCCACCTCAATGTCCGAAACGGCTCCCAATATCATCTGAAAAAGCGGCGTGGTAAGCATGCCAAAAAAGATTCCGGAAACCAGCACTGCAAGCCCCGTCATAAATATCTCTGCCATATACAGCCTGCCCACTCGTTCGTTGCTTAATCCCATAACAACATAGACCCCACTCTCTTTCTTATGCTTCGCCAGAAAAACAGTTGCGGAATACCCGATATAGAAAATCATAAAGCAGCCCAGAATAAAAACCCCCGCCTCTATTACATAATTTATCCTGCCTGTGTCCGGCTCTCCCACTGCCGAAAAGACATCCGTAAAAAGAATCGTCAAAAAATTGAAAAGAACCAGGACCGAAAAACCCAGAGACAGAAACAAAGGACTGTAATTGCGAAGATTCGTACGGAAATTCCAGAATGACATTTTCACAATATTCATATAAAGTTCCCTCTCATAGATGTCTGCACCTCCATTATGCGGTCATAAAACTCCTTTCTGTCACTCCCCCTGCTTAGTCTGCACTTCATCGCGCCGTCATTGAGAAAATAAACGTCTTTAGCCCAGGAAGCAGCATAAGAATCATGCGTCACCATGAAAATCGTCGCCCGGCGCCTGTCATTCATCATCTTAAAACAGGTTAAAAGCTCCTTCCCCGACTTAGAGTCCAGCGCCCCTGTGGGTTCATCCGCAAAAAGAATCTCCGGCCCCGTAACCAATGCACGGCAGGCGGCGCCTTTCTGCTTCTGTCCTCCCGACAGCTGACAAGGATATTTATCCAGTTGTGCCGACAGCCCAAACAAACGTCCATATTCCTCCGTCCGCCGAATGCACTCTGCCGCCGAAACACCCTTCAACGCCAGCGGCAGCGCAATATTATCCTGCAAAGTCATCGTATCCAGCAGATTATAGTCCTGAAAGACATAACTGATTGTGTTTCGCCTCAGTTCGGATAATTTATCTCCTGAAAGACCAGCGATATTCCTCCCGTTCAGGATGATCTGTCCCTGTGTAGGCTTATCAATGAATGACAGAATGTTAAGCAGTGTTGTCTTACCGGATCCGCTGGGTCCCATGACAGCAATGAAATCATTTTCCGCGATAACAAGGTCAATCCCCCTGAGTGCCCGTGTACAAACCCCTCTCGCACCATAATCCTTTATAAGGTTTCTGATCTCAAGAATAACCCGCTCCTTCATAGAACCCGTGCTCCCGCCGCTCTGAAACGTACCGTCTGCACCTGTCTCCCATCACTCCCGCACCAAACCGGACTGCCTTCACCTGTCTGCTGGCAGCGCAATCGTAAATCGTGTGTATTGTCCATAAGTACTCTCCACCTGTATGTCATGTCCAAGTTTGTCTAAAATAAGGGATACCATATACAATCCCATTCCCGTAGATTTATATCTGCCATTATGATAGTTGATCCCTGTATAGCCCTTCTCAAAAATTCTACGCAGATCCTTTTCACAAATTCCGTCTCCATTATCTTCCATATACAGCAGTACCTGTGCTTCCTCCCGACAGCTCCATATTTTAATAACCGGCTCATCATTACAATATTTTACGGCATTATCAATCAACTGATCCAGTACATAGACAAGCCACGACTTATCCGTATGAACTGCCATATCCTCCACCTGTATGTCAAGCCTGATCTGTCTTCTGATCAGGAAAAACTGGTTATTGCGCAGAGATGTCCTTACACATTCCACAAGCTCCACCCTGCCTATTTGCAGATCGAAGAGACTGCTCTGCAGTTTACAGCCAAGCAGTGCGGATTTCAGCTGCAGATTGATACTCTCTACCTGTTCCTGCAGTTCCCGCTTCTCCTCTGTATCCTCCATCTTTTCCACCAGAAGCATCGCCGCCGCTAAAGGTGTCTTGACCTCATGGCACCACTTGGCAATATAATCCTGCAGTTCACAGTTTCGTTCAAACTGCTCACAGAACTTCTCCTCAAGAATGGAAAGATCATGCCGGATAATATCCATATTTTCCATGTTCTTACATTCCTGCCATATCATATATTCCCCGGCAAGGAGGTTTTGCTTCTCCCGCTGCAGTGTTCTGTATCGCATGTATTTTCCGGCTATGAGCATAGCCAGACATACCGCTATCAGAACATCCAGATAGATCAGATACGCCAGTTCCACCTGCGGAAGCAGAAAAAGAAAATACAGATTATACGATAAACATAAAAGGGCACAGCCCAATAGCCATGTCCCGTTCTTTTTGAAAAAATTCATTTTATGTAATATCCCTGGCCTTTCCTGGATCCTATCAGATCTTCCCCGCAGAAATCCTGAAGTTTACTCCTAAGCCGACTGACACAGGTGGTCAGGGTTCCGTCTGAAACAAACTCATCCGTATCCCACAGCGTCATCATCAGTTTCTCCCTTGACACGATACCCGGACGCCTCTCCAGCAGACACGAGAGAACCTTCTTCTCTGCTCTGGTCAGCTCTACCATCCTGTCGCCGCACACTACCGACGATGTATCCTGGTCAAAATACAGCTCCTGCCTTATGCGTATCCTGTCTCTGACCTTATACTGATAAGTACGCCGCAGAACCGCCTCCACCTTAGCCTCAAGCAGCTCCAGACGGAATGGCTTTTCCACATAGTCATCGCCGCCCTGCATAATCGCCATAATCTTATCCCAGTCATCCGCCCGGCTGCTGATAAAGATGATCGGTACCTGCGAGTACTCCCGAATCTTCCTGCACCAATAAAAACCGTCACAGTAAGGCAGATTGATATCCAGCAGGATCATCTGCGGATGCAGCCGGTTAAACTCATCCATAACAGCATCAAAACGTAAGACATTTCCTGCCGTATATCCCCACTGCTCAAGGAATGCCTTAATCTCACGCGCCAGTATCTGATCGTCTTCCACGATCATAATCGTCATCTTATTGTCTGTTCCCATGATGTGTACTCCGTAATTACTATATTAATCTTTTCCCGGCACGCTGTCTCTAAAAAAATTCTTAAATTTTCATTCTTTTGCAAAAAAACTCCGGCCCAAGGCAATTATATTGTAAACGGCACATACACTCTGCTTTAAAGATTCTCTTATAGTAAACGACATTAGAAATTTCGTATCCGGCCTCACATAAGCTACCATAAAAGCTCCTGCAAGAGCCGGAAACAGAAGTTTGTGATGTCATTTACTATAATTATGGCAAAGGACGGACAATACTATTCCGGATCCAAGCAAGCTAACAGGGCCTCGCATCCCTCCAGTATATCGTCATATGTGGTATCGAAATCCCCTGTATACCAAGGATCCGCAATGGCTCTGCTGCTTCCGGCATACTCCAGTAATTTATGAATCTTACATTCCGGATCACCGCCGGCAATACGGGTCATGTTGCGTATATTAGCGTCATCCATGCCGATCAGATAGTCATATTTATGATAATCAGCTTTCGTCATCTGTACGGCCCGGTGGGGGATAACCGGAATTCCCACAGCCCGCAGTTTATTAACTGTGCCGTAGTGTGGGCCGTTTCCTATTTCTTCTCTGCTGGTGGCTGCGGAAGCTATCTGGAAGTGGTGCTCCAAATGACGCTGCTTCACCAGATGGGTCATGACGCTCTCGGACATGGTGCTGCGGCAAATGTTCCCATGGCACACAAAAAGTATTTTTATCATAATAAATTTTCCTCCTAAAATGCCCCGATTTGCCGTGTTTTGGCACGATTTGCGAGGTTTGAAATTTCCGTGAAGATTGTTAAAAATGTAACGGTAATGGCAAATCGGGGCAAAACGGGGCATATTGATTCCGTCAATCGTAGTAAAAACGTAGTAGGAATTGGGGGTTTTTACTACTCTGGTATTTTAGCATAAATTTTGCTTGTTCTTTTAAATTGATTTATCTTTCTTTGTTCCAATATTATTACCCATAAAATTTTTCTATCAATTATTCTCACGGAGCTCTTTGGGGTTAATTATAAAATACTTGCCAGTTATTGCTATCCAGTCATTGATTAACACAATAAGATTGTTTATATGGTGTGCGAAAACTGGTACAGCTCCATCTATAAGTTCAAATACATCTATCATTGTTTCAGGTGAAACATTGTTAAATGTTCCCCCTGCTATTACAACTGCTTTATTATCTTCTATGGGTTTCAAAAGCAAATACGAATCTTCTGGATTCTGTGGATTGATTTCCTTTCCTTGTTTGACCACATATTCTACATTTGCATCTATACAATTAAAAATTTTGTCAGAATGAATTATTTCTTTATAATTTCTCAATGAAAATACTAACTTAGCAAGAATCCTCTTTTCTTTTTCATTTAAAAAATAAGTTTCTAATTTATCATTAAAAAGATTTACAAAATCATCTATATTAATCTCTATATTTCTGTATAGAAAAAATCCCAAAAACTGTTTATGTAATAAAACTTTTATCAACGATTCTGTTGATATATGTAATAGCTTATCATAATTATACTTATCCTTTGAATTTCTATCAAATACAATATCACACAAGTCAATCAGTATACTTTGCATCGCTAAATCGATACTGCGCTTTGTTGAAAGGTATTCCTTCTTATCAACAATTCGATTAAATATAATATCTTTAATTTGAGTTTTAAACGCTTTTGTTAATGCTAATTTTGATTTAGGAATTCCTTCTATGGTATTATAAATTATAGGTTTTCTAGTCCGTATATCAAACGGCAGAAGTTCCACTTTTCCATATTCACAATTATATATGCATAAAATATTTGACCAACTAATTGCTTTTGCCGCAAACCCAACTTCTAATAATACATTAGGATTTGGTGTGGGTCTACAATTACTTTCTGCATTAATTATGCTAAGATCAGCAACTAATATATCACACGTTTCAATCTTTTCAAAAATACTCTCTACTAAATTAGGGGTACCAGTATCATTGCGACTATCGCTTTCAATAGAAATCTCCGATACTTCATCAATTTCATTTTCTAACAGTTTTATTGCCTTTTTCAAGCAAGCCTCAATTAAATTTCTATTTTTAGCATTAGGTAAATCGGATTGCCAAGAGTAAAATATATTGACTTTCATAATCTTTATAACTCTCCAACATTTATTTTCCATTTCTATCTATTTTTATATTGCTCGGAACACTTTCTGTGAAACAGGCTTCTCCTCCGTCAAAAGAAGTAATAATACAGAAAAGATTTTTTTGGAAACTACAATGGTGTTTTAGCAATAGCCCCGGCATTTATACACATGAGTTTTTATGTATCTAGCATTTCCCTGCGCTTTTCACAAAAATATTGTTGTAGCCAATTTATTTTTTGATATATCTTCAAATCCTTTTGATTATTTCTTAATCTGATTACGTTATCATCAATAAACTGATTAATCAAATATAAATCTTGTTTTTTCTGTTTGATTCCAAATGGATCTACAAAATATATGCCGTCAAAATCTTCACATAACAATTTCCCTTTTTCAGGTTTCATTATAGACTTAATAATCTCTGCTATTTCTGGTTCAACAATGATCCGCGGATAAATTGCAATCTGACCTTCCAGTTTATATGCTTGTACTAAGGCATTTCCCCATATCATCCTCTCATCTGAGAAAAAATTCCCACATGATATGCCTCCTCTAACCAGCAGACTATTTATCCACATATTCATTTGCAACAATGCACTAAAAAATATAATTGAGACAAATGCCCTTTCTTCCTTATTTTCTACAATTTCACTTGATAAAATAATATTATCAGAAAATATATCTACTTTAGGTTCATTCATATGCTCGGAATGATATTTTTTAAATTGCATTATAGTTTCATCATATGCTATATGTACTGCATTTAAGGATTCATTCACATTGTTTCGTATAGCCTCTGAAGAACCTAATACATCAATAAATGCTACTACTGCTGATTTAGTTTTGTATTTTTGTTCCACTTTTCAACTCCGCTCTACCTATATACTAAATAAATATGGTTTACTACAATATTTCAAATTCCAAATTTTACTTGTGCCAGTATGAACTATCATACCATAAACAGAAATAAAATGATATAAAAAAATGCCCTGCCGAAGCAGGGCGCAAAACTCTCTTTATTCAAATCGCCCTGAACATCTTCTGTGAAACGGGCTTCTCTTCCTTGTTCTTTTCCAGTTCCTTTCTGGCGTTCTCCAAGACCTCCATCCGCCGCAGTTCATCCGTGGCATCCTCCAGCCCAAGATGCGTGTAGGTGTTCAGCGTCACCCCGATATCGCTGTGCCCCATCAGGTACTGTAGCGTCTTGGGATTCATGCCCGACTTTGCCATGTTGCTGCAGTAAGTGTGGCGGCAGACATGAGGCGTGATGTTCGGCATCTGCACCCGGTAGATATCGTTGTACCTCTTGACCATATGGTTGAAACGGTGTTCCCAGTGCATCGCCACCAGAGGGTTGCAGTCCTTATCCACAAAAAGGAATCCGCTGTATCCGTCGATCACCTTTTCAAATCTTGGCTCTTCCCTGTCCTCGATAATCGCCCGAAAGCACTGCGCCACGTCCTCCGTCATGGGCAGCTTCCTTGTCCCCGCATTCGTCTTGGTGGATTCGATGACCAGCCGCATATCGGAAGTCCGCTGAAGCTGGTGGTCGATGTTGATGACCTTATTTTCCAAATCGATATCCTTAAGGGTCAGCCCGCAGAATTCTGAAATCCGCATTCCCGTATGGAAAAGGATATAGACCACTTCGTAATACTTGCAGTAGACATTGTCGTCATGGATGAATTTTAGGAACTTCCGCATCTGGTCTTTTGTGATGGCCTCCCTCGTCACGCTGTCATTGACCACCACTCCGGCAAGCTCAAAGCCGAAAGGGTTCTTCACAGCACGTCATCATCGACCGCCATCTGGAAAGCCGGGCGCAGGACGCCCCGCACCGTCTTTACGGTGCTGTAATGCCTCCCGTCCTGCTGCAGCTTGATCAGGAACAGCTTTGCGTCCGATGTCTTTACCTGCGATATCTTTTTGTCATTAAAGGTCTCGCCTCTGAGAAGGTTCTGCACAAATTTGTAATTCGTGAGCGTGTTCGGCTTGACAGCCGTTTTCGTTGCAAGGTAGCGTTCCACCAGCTCCCCTACCGTGATATTCTTCCCCAAAGGGTCTGACAGGGAATCCAAATCATACCCGATCTGCTTTTCCAGTTCCCGCAGCGATAAGCATGGCTTCTTCCCCACCGGGAGGGTGTCTGTTGGCTCCAGCCGCCAGCTATACACAAAATGCGGCCTGCCGTTCACATGGTACTTGAACTGGTATTTCCCGTCTGCGCGGATGGATTCTCCCCTGCGCAGGACGCGGTGTTTGGAATCACGCCGTGACTTTGCTTTTCCCGCCATTTAACAGCCCCTCCTTTACCTCCGGGTTTTCTCCCAGATATTTTTCAAACTCCCTCCGCAGGATCAGCCTGCGCCTGCCATATAAAGCAGTGTACTTTTTAAATTTCCCTTCCCTGAGCATCCCGAAAAATTTCCTCCTGCTGAATCCGAAATACCGGACTGCTTCCTCCGGGTTCAGGACGTCTTTCTGTTCCGGTGATGGTTTCTTCATCCTGGCTTTCCTCCTTTCTGTCTGCCGGGTTTCCCGGTCATGACATCTATCACTCTAAAGCCCTTAAAAGTCAACTACTTACGGCAAATAAAAGGGATTTATATCGCGGAACATTCCTCCACGAATTTCTCAAATTTCGTGCGGATGATGAGGTACCTGTTCCCGCTGAAAACTGCAAAACGTCCAACGTTATCTTCTGCCAGACGTCTCATCTTTTTGATCCCGATATTAAAATAGGCCGATGCCTCCCGGATGGTCAGCATATATTTTTCACTGACCGGCACCGACACCTTTTCATTTTCCATCGCATTTATTCTTTCCTGCATAAATTCCCATCCTTTCCATCTAAATCCGTGTGGTGAATGCAAGCGATATCCACCCGTCCCGCTTTTCCGCATAGGCTTTGAGCAGTCCCCAGCCGTCCTGTTCCTCAACCACGGTGAAAATGCCCACACCCGTGAACTTCCCCGTCTTGGGAAAATCCGTTCCGGGTCCTTTTCGGATGTTTAAGTCGGGAATTGCCACCCGCACCATATAGGGTGCGGAAAGGGTAAGGCTCTCCATGAACTGCACTTTCCCTTCGCTGACAACGGCTTTCAGGATGGAGAGTATCTTCTCCCCATATTTCTCCCCTGCCGCCCAGCCCTTCCCCTGCGGGTTCTCCTTCTGGCCGAGCCATTCCGCATAAGGAGCGCATCCCCTTTTCACATAGCGGAAACGCGGGTCTGCCAGTGCGTTCCACAGCTTATCTTATTGCCTCCGCCAGCAGATCCCGCGCCGTCCCCTGCACGATATTCTCCACCAGCTTGGGACCGTAGGTCTCTATCCGGCTCCATTTCTTGTTTTCAGAAATCCCCTCATAGGTCAGGCCGTCCCTGCCGAATCGGTTCACAGCCATCCTCGGCTTCACATAGGACAGCTTCCTGCCGGACGGAAGCGTGATAAATAAAATGCCGCTCTTATATTCAAAAATGATTCGCCCTACCTTCGTTTTCTGCTTTTCCGTGACCGCCTTAATAGCGGCAGCATCCACATTCCACCAGAACTGCACCATATGCGGATTGGCTTTCCGCCATGCCGCCACAAGCGGAGGAAGTTCATCTTCGGTCAGCCCCATATCCAAAGCCCCCATTGAAACGAGTGCGCCAGTGGAGCCGCCATATTGGCAGGCGAGGGAAGCTACTTTACCTTTCGCCCGCTCCGAACTGCCCTTTCCGATCTCCGCCATAGGGATGCCGAACATCCTCGATGCCGTCATTTCATACAGCTTCCCGTCACCACGGAAAACGTCCAGCACCCATTCCTCGCCGGAGAGCCACCCCATGACACGGGCTTCAATGGCAGAAAAGTCTGCCACCACAAAGCGACACCCCGGCTTTGGAATGAAAGCTGTGCGGATTAATTCTGATAAAACATTCGGTGTGGAATCATACAGAAGTTCGATATCCTCAAATCTGCCCTGCTTCACAAGTTCCCTCGCCAGTTCCAGATCAGGTAAATGGTTCTGAGGCAGGTTTTGAATCTGCACCAGGCGCCCTGCAAACCTTCCGGTCCTATTGGCTCCGTAAAACTGCAATAAACCATGAACACGCCCATCCGAGCAGACGCTCCTCTCCATAGCCTCATATTTCTTCACAGACGTTTTCGCCATTAAAAGCCGGAGCCGCAATAATTCCTCCACTTCCCCGTCCGTCTCCGCTATCATCTCTGCCACCGCTTTCTTGGAAAGGCTCTCCGCCTCCATCCCCATATCCCCAAGCCAGCCTTTTAGCTGCGCCACGGAATTGGGATTCTCCAGCCTGGTCAGTTCATAGGCGCGTTTCGTCACAATCTCTTTATGGAGCCGCTCACAGGCTATGGCCTGTTCTACCAGCCCCATATCCACCAATACGCCCCGGTCATTGATGCGCTGGTCTAAGCGGTACAGTTCCATCTCGCTCTCCGGGATGGGAAAATTGTGCAGTTTCCTGCGGATGGCTTTCTCCACGTCCACATCCCTTTTGCAGTAGGTCTTGAAAAGCTCCCATTTCTCCGGCGCATGGCAGGGAAGGTTCCGCGTCCTGCCGCCGTTTGCCTTTGTGGGCTTGCAGGAAACACAGAAATACCGGATCAGTTCCTTGCCCTCCTTCATCTTCTGCTCGTCCAGCCCAAGCACCCTGCCCACATCCTCCAGTGACCGGGGCAGGGCGAGCATGGCCGCCTGTACCGCACTGCAATGCCAGGACTCCGGGGGAATATACCTCCCGAAATGCTTTGACAGGCAGGTGCGCTCGAAGTTGGCGTTGTATGCCGTCTTGGTCACGGACACGTCAAAGATGGCATCCTCCACTTCTGCCGGGAGCTTCTCCCCCTGTGCAAGGTCTATGATCTGTGTTTCCCCTCCGTCAAAGGAATAGGCAAACAGTAAAATCTCAAAAGCAGGGCTGTCCGCATAGGCGTATACCCCGCATTTGATCAAATCCACATCGCTGAAACTTTCAATATCGGCTTCTAAGATTCGCCCCATTTCATGGCTCCTTCCTGTGTAGATACTTTGGATAACGGGCGGCAGTCCCCCGCCGCCCCGGTTCCCTTATCCAAGAAAATCTTCCTCGTCATCCACTTCCACCGCGTCAAAGTCATCCTCCGCGTTCGTCCTGCCGCCCAGCGACTCCCCGTCACGGAGTTTCTGTATATTGCCAAGCCCTGCGGCAATGCCCTTATTGCCGTTGGTGGAAAATCCGTAGAAGTTCACGCTGATCCTGCCATAGCACCCGGAGTACACCTCCGACTGGTCAAGGATGGGCTGTACGTTTTTATCCACCACCTGCGGTGCCTGTTTGCTGTTGGCGTTGAAGAAATAGCTGTCCGCATATGCCTCATCCTCCGGGCGGTCAATGTCGCCGTCACGTAAGGGCAGTTTCAGGTTCGCCGGGATCTTGCCGCCCCACTTGGAGACGGAATCCTTCTTCGCCTGCTCAATCGCCCTCTTGATCTTCTCGATGGTCTCCGTGTCCGACTTCGGTATGATGGCCGATACGGAATACTTCGGGTCCCCGTCGCTCACGGCATTAGGCTCCCAGCAGTGCAGGTAGGAAAACCTGCACGGTACGATCACTTTTGTCAAATTCGCATTTTCATTACTCATGGTATTCATTCCTCCTTAAAATCCGCCTCTGCGGTTGCTGCCATTATTTCCTGCCTCTTATCTGATTCCGGCACTAAGGTCACCTTGCCCTGCGGCTTGTAGACCAGCTTCCCAAGTATCTCTGCAAATTTCTTCTTCCCAAGGAGCCGCTCCATCTCCGTAATGCCGATGAGCGTCTTTTTGTAGATATCTGTGTACCCGGCTTTCTGTGCCGCCTGGGCCACTTCCTCCTCATCCGTGTATTTCCTGTTGCTCCTGCCCTCTACCAGCTTAAAGCCATCCCACTTTTTCCCTTTCGTGACCGCCTCGTCCTGTGCATAGGCGTAGACATCCGCAGACCACTTGGCAAGCTCGTCCGCCACTTTCAGGACTTCTGCGATCTCCTCATCTGACAACAGCGGCGGAGCCTTGAACTCCATCTGTGCCAGTCTTAAATATTCCTCCTCCCTCGCCCTGCAGGTGTTCTTCGCCTTACAGAAACGGCACCAGTCGCCGGAATGGTACTCGCCCTCGCCCTTGATGGCAAGCACGGCCTTGGGCTTTAACTCCATCTCCACCCATTCCATCAAATCCTTTACGGAAACCTCCCATGTGCTGACGGATTCCAGCCTCGGCTGGTAGATGGTCATGCGGATGATTTCAATGTCATAGAGGGCATCAAATAATTCCAATGCGCCAAGACCATATAACATCATCTGTGGGTTCCATTCCGCATCCACCGGCACGCCTTTCCCGTATTTAAAGTCAATGACGGTAAGGATATGGTCAGCAACGATCAGAAGGTCACCCGTCCCGAATCCCTCCGGCACATAGGCGGAGTAGTCCAGCCGCTGCTCGATCAGCACCACCGGGTCTGCACATTCCTGCCTTGCAAGCTCCACCTGCTCCATCGCATAGGCCACATACCCGTCCGTACATTCCTCCATCTCGTCACAGTGGTAATCCGACACCGGGCGTTTTGACCGCCTCTTTAATGCTTTTTTCAGCTTATGCTCCGCCAGGGCATGGGCGGCGGTGCCTTCCTCGGCATAGACGTTGCCGCCCGCTTCATCCTTGAACTGCTCCTCCAATCGTGCGGAAGGCGTACAGGAAAGCCACCGCTTTGAGGAGGATGCGGAAAGCAATGCGTGTTTCCCCATCACAGCACCTGCGCTTCCTGCATCAGTGCCGGGTAGTCCTCCGGCTTCACCGCCGAGAGCTTCGCCGCGCCGTACTTCTGCAAAAGTTCCTTTATTTCCTTCGACTTCCCTTCCTGCGTTTTCTGCGCCATCAATGCGCGGATGCCCTCCAGCGTGGCGGGCTGTTCCTGCGCCACATCCTGTTTCTGTACTTTTTCCGTGGCTGACGGCTGTGCCTTTACAGCTTTCTCCTTCGTTCCGCCTTCCGCTTTGGCAAGTCCCCGCAGACCTTCCGCCACGATGGAGAACCCTTCCGCAATCCTCAATAATTCACTTCCCATTTACATTCCCTCCGTTTCCTTGAATATGATTTTCTTTCCCTGCGCCGTGGCGGATGCGATCTCCGCCGCCATCCCTTCGGTGGCTTCCCCGAACACCCACACCTCGTCACACAGGGCGAGCAGCTCCATCCCCATAGAGATACCGAGCCGCCGTTCTTCCTCTATCCCCTCATTCAAGAACTGCGGGAATAAAAGGTGCGGCGCAATGGGGAGATGCCCTTCCTCACACGCCATGCGGCTGTAGGCCGCCGCTTTCCTTGCATTCCCTTCCATGTCGCTGCGGAAGGGGCTGCAGATAAAAACCTTCTTACGCATCAGCGCCTCCATCCTTTCTTCATTTTCCTGTCATGCGCCGCTTTCGCGGCTTCATAGGCTTCCACTTCCTTCTCGATCTGCACCAGCTTGGCAGCGAGGCTTTTCGCCACGATGCTGATTGCCTGTAAGATGCCGATAAGCTCCTGTGACTTTTCCATAGGTTCCATTCCTCCTTTCCGGGGCTGTTCATCTTGTACCCCTTCACTGTCGTAATGACACTTTTTCGGTTTTCGGTGGATGGAAACGGATATTTTTTCAAAAACCGTTCGACAATTCCCATAAAAAATGTCGCAGAAATACCCTTGCTGGCAGATATGGTCATCTGCTGTCAATTTCAAACCCATGCTCTACAAAGAATTTCCGCAGCTTTGATAATACTTTTCTCTTATGGTCGGAAAGCGTCCGGGGATTTTTCCCTTTCATATCTGCATAATCAGCAAGGGGCATTTCCTCCCCGAACACCTTCATGGCAAGCTCCCGTTCTTCCGGCAGGAGGGAATCCATCGCATCACGGAGGACATCCAGCAGCATCCTCTTTTCCGCCAGTTCCTCCATGCTCTCTGCAAACAGTTCTGTCCGCATATCATTCTCTTTCCATTCCTCGTAGGATTCTTCCGTGTAGCCGTTCTGCTCCATCGCCTCCCGGTTCCTCTGCTCATGCTTTTTCTGCTGCCACCACGGCCTAAAGTAATTCCTATATTCTTCTTCCGTAACTTCCAGTGTGAATTCTTCGTTTCCAGATTTGACTGTGATCTTCCTAAAAGACATAAAGCGTTCCTTCCTTTACGGCTTCGTAAAGTTAGGAACGCTCTCATTCAGATGTGGGACTGGCTTTGAAAAAAAGGCAAAAAATAGCCCTGAGAAAGCTCTTTGTAAGAAATCTAAAATAATTCACTAGCTTTACTCCGGCCATTCGTGACTCGACACAATGCGGTCCCACTCGCTCGGTACATATTCAGTTATC
The DNA here is from genome assembly GCA_910575245.1 of Clostridia bacterium. Taxonomy (GTDB): domain Bacteria; phylum Bacillota; class Clostridia; order Lachnospirales; family Lachnospiraceae; genus UBA3282. Next base: position 330,749 of record CAJTEN010000003.1, read on the forward strand.
CAGCATGGCAGACCTGCCAAGCCGCACAATGGAATTTCCATAAATTACCATTGATAACCTTAGTATGACCATAAAAGAAACGCTTTAATCTATAAAAGTAAAAATAGCAGGATACCTTCCTGCCATTCTTTCCTGCTATGTATATTTATCTTTTTCCATTCGGTTTCCAGTACACCTTTACTACCCTGCCGCAGTTAGGACATTTCAGTGACACAATGATCCATCCGGAACCCGTCTCCCCAATATCACAGGCCCGTTTCTTGCACCGTCTCTCCGGGCATTTCATTTTCCGGATAATACCACCTCCTCTCCCCCAAAATACATCTATTGCTATCTCCCCACACCGATATGTAGAAAGGGAACCAGACAGGCATATGGTTCTATCTCTGCTTGGTTCCCTTTTATCGTTTGTGTATTATTGGTTTTCTTCCTGCTCCCCGATTCCCCAATCTGCCGGAAACCGGGGAAGCCTGCTCTCTGTGTTTTATTGGAGATATATAATGGATAGCCTTTTTCACTTTGTTTGATATGCTTTTTCTTTCAATTCATTGAAATCCACTATAATGGTCTTTTTTGTTGTAAAAGACTCTGTATCCCTCTCATCAAGAATACTGATACATATATTATTTCCATCAGAGATAGCATTACGAATGCTTTCATCTTGTGATAGATCTAAATTGGTTTCATATAGAGTATCAGAATAAACATCTAAAAGATAAAGCTCTCTGCCATTTCTTACAAAAAATCCATAATAATTATCCTGCGTATTTTTACCGTTATAAGCCATACGCAAACTAGGCAAATTAAGAAAGGTTTTTATCTGGTCATTTTCTATTTCCCCTATCGCACCATAATCTGAAAAATTCCTTATGTATATGTAACTGTCAAAACAATAAAATTCTACTATCCCATTATTGGAAACAAAATTTCTCAATTCAGAATCAAAGTACAGCTTACCAAGTAAATCATATTTTTTATCATCATAAATTTCTATATAAACATCATTTTCTGCTCCCATATTATTTACCAGCACATAAATATTTTCGTTGCTACAGGCAAATGTCGTTATCTGCTCACCTGTATTATCTGTAAACTGTTTTTCAATGCAGATATCCATATCCCCGGTATTCTCATTATATTTTCTGATATAAGTTGCTGTAGCCACATCATCTTTCATGGTGCTTAACATATAAATGTCTGTGTTCATTACAGAAACTGCGTCCATTGGATAAGAATTAAATTCGCTAAATATCATTTCAGATGTGTCAGAATCAGCGTTTACCATCAAAAGTTTATGTTCGTTTGTATTTAAGGTTACAGGCAGAATAACAGAATTATCAATCACTGTAGGTTTTCCACTTGAAATATAAAACTCTTCCACACTTACGATATCTGATTGCCTTTTTGAGGAAAGAACATATCGTCCAATTACCAATGCACCGTCATCATCAATATAGTTATAAACAACCGCATCATCCAACAAAGCAATCGGCGTATGATTATCGATATCTCCTATTTCATTTTCCTGACTGGAACACCCAACAAGCAAAGCCAGCATACAAACCACCCATAAAACCAATATAATCAATCTTTTCATAATATCTTGCCTTCCTGTTATGCTTTGGCTTTCTTTACAAAAACAGCTAAAAGAAAACTTTGCCATTCATGAAGCCTCTCCCCAATCTGCCGGAAACCGGGGAGAAGCCCTGTCCGGCGCAACTTTTGCGACCTCGCTTTTCCGCAGGGTGAGGAACTTATTTCCCATATAGACGTTCTGTGCCGCGTCCTGTTATCTCCATACAAAAACAGCCTTTCAAAAGTCACTCGTAATAATCTAACTGGTGGAAATTGTTAGGAAAAATGTAAAATTCCGTTCCTGTTTTCCCATCTATCTGCTTCCAGACAATCACTTTATAAGTCAGGGCTGTATAGGTCTGTGTCCCACCATCCTCATAGACCTTTTTAACCGGAATCAGCAGCAGAATCACCGCTATTACCACGAAAACAATAATGAGTTTCTTTTTCAAACCACGCCTCCAAAAAGTTAATCTGTAAAGCTCCCCCTGCTACCCAATTCCCCAATCTGCCGGAACTCCGGGGATGCCTGCCCTGTCAGGCTGTAGCTTATTGGGGATATGCACTCACGGAATTTTTGAAATCTTATTGGTTATTCAAATCCCCCTATTTATGCTTTCCTGTCAAAAGACGGCTTCTCCTCCAGATAATCCGGTAACTCCTCCAGTTCTGCCCCTTGGCCATTCTTTAGCGAGCGGTACTCATCAAAATAAATCCCATAAAACCCCCTTTCCTTTTCCCGTTCAGCCGGAGTCCTCTCGCAAGCCCACCCATATCCCGAACCGAGATATGTCAGCACCTTTGTACCCTGATAGTAAATATCCGCGCCATATCCCCCGCTTGTCAGGATCGGGCAGGTCAGCGTTCCGCCCCCTGCCAGCGCAAACTTCTTTTCGGCAAGGTTCTCCGCCCTCCCGTCTGCCGCCTCCAGGAAGTCAAGTAGCGTCAGTTCCCCGCTCCCGTGGCATTTCGGATTGCCGTTCTGTCTCTTCAGCGAATTTTCAGCCTGCCGGTACAACGCTCTCCTGTCGGGCGATACATCAGATATGTATTCCGCACATAACCTCGCCCTCTGGCTGTGGATATACTCCAGTTCTTTCTTGCTCGTAGTCTCCGCAGCTCTCCGTGCCAGTTCCTTAATCTCATCAGCAAACTCGGCCTTTGATTTATTGCTTTTCCCAGCGCTTGGGATCAAAGACCAGTCAGGTCCTCTGCTGCTCAGTGACATACTGTGTTTCGTATTGGCCGAATTTAGTGTACTTGAAACCGAAATTCCCATGAGCCCACCTCACAATCCCTTTTCCTATCTGTGGCTCCTCTGTTGGTCAGAGCCGCCCTTATTCCCTTGTAATAAATCCAAGCAGATTCCCTCTCCCTGCTCCCCGATTCCACGATTCCACGGAACGCCGTGAAAACCTGCCCTGCCTTATCAAGCTGCGGCTTATTCGGGATATGCAGCCGTGGGTCTTATAAAACCTTCTTGAACTGATATTTATACATATCGGAATACATATTGCCGGAGGACTTTGGTGTAAACCGGCCATCCAGTGCGCCCATATCCACCGCAAAACCGCTGTCCGCCACGGAGAACGCCCCATCCTTGAACTGGAACTGTGAAGTGAAATCGGGAATTCCCAAGTCTCCGCTTATCCTGATCTTCCCTATGATATCCACCAGCGCATCCTTCATCCGTTCTATCTTGGCATTGTCCTTTGTCTTATTGATCAGATCAGCCGCCTTGTCCGGCAGCCCTCCAATCTTCCCGTCTGGCGTCAGATAAAGATTTTCTAAGGAAATGTCCTCCCCCGTAACCCCTTTCAGGTAGCGCCGGACTTCCTGTATGTCCGTGGCATACCGGTATGTATTGGAGGACAGGTCTCCCACGCTGTCCGCAATCCCTATGTAATACTGGTACATCCGGTCACCGTACTTTTCATCTATCAGCTTCTGCACCTGTTCCCGGACGCCCTCGTCCTCTATCCCGTCCACGGCCACATCCCCATTGCTCCCGATCCGTACCTGCATCCCTTCTATGTCATCACGGGAAATGCCCATGCTTTCCAGATCCTTTACGAAATCATCTGAAAAGCTGTTTTTCAGCTCCGCTTTATTCTGCGCCTTTTCCATGTCTTTCAGGTTGGCAAAAATCTTCACATACTCCAGTTCCGCATCGTTTAAGTCCTTCCCATCTGCCATGTCCTGCAGCAGTTCATCCACGGTGCGCCCGCCCTTATACTTCTTTTCTTCCGGCAGGCTGTCAAACTGTTTCTGGTGGAGCCGCTCCAGCTCTTTTATATAATTCTGCTCCGTCTCCTTTAAGACGGCATTATATTGATCAAGATATTCCCGCCAGTTTTCATCTTTCTGACTGTATGCCCCGTGGAGGTTCCCATATGCTTCCCTGACGGCATCAGTCTTTTCATGCTCCTTGTTTTCAGTAACATGGAAGCTGATCTTATAATAATCATCTGGGGAAATCTCCTCCCCGTTTCCGTTTTCTACCTTGAAGCAGTATTGATTGGTATTGATATCCCAATTAGGGACGGTCAGCTTCTTCCGCCCTTCCCCGTCCCACTCTGCCTTCCCCACCTGATTGCCGTATTCGTCATACAGGGTAAGATCGTAATCACAGCCCTCCGGCATATCTATATAAACCTCAACGCCAAAATAATTCCGCTGAAAGTTCATAAATGGGATGGAGAAGTTATAAAAATCCACATCCTTTTTATCACTAAGGCTTCCTTTCAGGCTGCTGGTCTCATCCTTGACCAGAAAATTCAAATCCAGGAATGTGCTGCCTTTGTCCTGATCGGAAACCTCATAAGTGGTATGCTGTCTGCGGTAAGTGTTATTGCTGCTGAGGGTGCAGGTGTCCTCCCGCAGCTCCATGTTCCTGCGCATCTTCCCGTCAAAAAACGCCTCCGTCTCTTTTCCCGTCATGAAGTATACCGGCTTATTTCTGAAAGCCGCTCCATATGCGGAACCTTGTTCATTTACATTAGTTATTCCCATTGTCAGATCATCCTCCATCATTGCCAATTAGTTATCAAACCACCACACACCTGTCATTCCAGAGTCGCATCAGCACCCAAGATGCTTTCCTTCTGTGCCATAATATATCCTACAATTTCTCCAGCTTCTCCAAAAACGCCCTGTAAAATTCTCCTTCTTTGATGCGGGCCTGCTGAACCTCTATGCTCCTGGGCGTATATACCCTTGGATGCTCCAAATCGTACAGCGCCTCTTTCGTTGCCTGGATTGCAGATTCCACCGTGCTTCCAAGGATGTCAAAATTCTCCGTTTCACCCTTAAGCTGTTTATTAAGCCTCTGCACCATCATCTGCGATATGTGGCTCATCATTCCGTTGCCCCGGATCCCCATGCCATTCGCATTTACTTCTTTCGCCGCTTCCATCCACGCATCCTTCACTTCCTGCGGGGCGTTCGGGCCAACCATCTCAAAGGCTTTCTCATCCTGGTCGGCTGCCTTTCCCTGCGCCGCCTTTTCTTCCACCGTTTCCATGAATCCCACAGCCCCGGATTCCGCGCTTCTTCCTGTCTTTCTTGCAGTGTATCCTGTCAGCGGATATCCCGCTGTCCCTATTCCATTAACATTCATTTCCTTTCATCCTCCATTATCTTTAATATTGCGGCTCCTCTGTCAGTCAGAGCCGCCTCTGCTCTCTCGTAATAAGTCCGAGCAGTTCATTGCCTCCATGCAGACATGCCAACTAACTTCCCCTGTCAAATCCCATACCGGCCTTCACCTCCTCTCCCTACTCCTCAATTTCCCCAATCTGCCGGAAAACCGGGGATGCCTGCCCTGCCTTGTCAGGCTGTAGCTTATTGGAGATATGCAACCGATGGAATTTATTTCTTATTCATAAAATCCCAATATGCCTGCATACTGTACTGATAATATGCCGCCGTCTTTTTCTGGAGCAACAGCTTCATGTCGCCGATCTGCTTCTGGAACATATCCATGAAATCTGTCCTGTCATTTAATCCCATAGCCCCGGCTTCCATCGGAAGGGAAGTAAATCCCCCCAGCTTCTTTACCCCCATATGTGCTTCCAAAGCACGCATCTCCACAACAGTCGCTGACTTGGGATTTATCTCGTTGATATGTATGGTCTTTTCAAATTCATTCCCATTCTCATCAACACCCTTTGCAATGATTGTCGGATCATCCTCTGTTGAATCTTCCGCATACTTAAGATAATAAGACAGCCCTGTACCGTTCCCTCCTGTCCACAACATATCTTCATCTGTAAAAATATTATAGACTTTTGGAGTATCTGCCACATTGTTTACCTGCTCCGCAAAACTCCTTTTTACCGCATTCTGCTGTGCCTTTCTTGTTCCCTGCCATGCCTGATATCCTGCTGTCCCTATTCCATTTACATTCATTTTTTCAAATCCTCCGCTATTGTCATTTATTCAATATTGTGGCTGGGGGTGATATGTTTCCACCCCCAGCTACACCGTGTCAGTCTGAATATGTAAAGCATCACTGTTCTACAGAAAACATAGCTTTCTGGATATTTTTCTGCCAATATGAGCTGTCAAAATAGTTCCCGCTTTTGGGCCGATTACTGAACATATTCATGATCATGTCATAAGTCATGGATGACGTATCTATAAACAGTTCCTTTCCGTCCTTTGATTTAATCGCTGTACCGTTTGTTCCCACATAGGCAGTTGTATTGTCATCAAGGTGCTGTATCGTTCCTGTCATTTCCGCAAACTTTTTCAGCCACGACTCTCCCGTTTCCTTGCACATTTCCTTAAATTTCTTAGCATCCTCCCCCGTCATATAAGGGTGCTTCCCATCCCTGACATACCATGAAAAACCTGTTGCTTTGTCCGTATATTTCGGGTCTGTTGCTGCCCATTCTTCCAATGTCTTGTCGCCATACCATACCGTCAGGCCGCTGTCATTTGAAACGGTGCTTTCATCCTGCCCCATTAACGGATTCGTTGATTTAAGTGAATCGTATATATCCTGCACATTGGCATTCTGCCTTGTACTTTCAGGTGCGGATTCTTCTGCCACCTGTCTCTGCGGGTAGAACTGTCCGGCCCTGCTCCTGTTGTACTTATTCGCTGATACATTGTTCTGATAATAATTTTGTCCTATTCCAAGTTAGCAACCCCCATTTCAAATGGGGGTTTAATTGTAACCCCTCCGGGGTCTATTACTGGTTCCGCCAGAGGCGGGTTCGCTATCACCATTAGTACTGGTTGCCTCCGGTGGAGGCTCTTTTACTTTGTGGCTTCCCCTAACTTATCATTTTCTTCTTGTTCCCGGATATAATTTCGAATCGTCTCCTCATTTACATTCCCGACTGTCGCCACATAATATCCTCTCGCCCATAAATGTCGGTCTCCCCATTTTGTCCGCATCTCCGGATGTCTGTCATAAAACATCAGGGCACTCTTCCCTTTCAGATATGACATGACTTCTGATACGCTCATCTTGGGCGGTATTGCCACGTACATATGAATATGATCCACACATACTTCCCTTCAATAAGCTGTATCCCTTTCATCTCACATAATTTTTTGATGATCTCCACTAAATCCCTTTTATTGCTTCCATACATCACCTTTTTCCGGTATTTCGGGATAAATACAATATGGTACGTGCAATTCCACCGCGTATGTTGTATACTTTGATTATCCATTATGGATACCTCCTTTGATTTCTGTTGTGGTTGCGAACCCACTTCATTATATCATTGGAGGTTTTTATTTTGGTACTCTAGGCAACGCTACGGCTTATTCCATTCTCCCCATCTCAGATGGGGGATTAAAATACTTTTTCATTTACGCTCATTTTTCAAATCCTCCATTGTCATCCATTATTTTAATGGCAGCCACTCAGTCGTTCAGAGCCGCCTCTGCTCCCTCATGATAAGTCCGAGCAGTTCATCCCATCATGCAGACATACCACCTAGCCTCCCCTGCCAAACTTCATGGCAAACCCCCCCCCCCCCTTTCGCTACCATCCGCTAATAATACGAGCCAGCCCCCAAAAAAGTTTCATTTCTCTTATCACCTACATCCGCCCCTCGCCTCCGGGCAGACCGCAGAGGCAAAGCATTATGCGCCTGTGCGGAATAAGATGTAAAGAATATATCTGTATACCAATGTGCTGCCCGGTTTCAGCCTTTATCCATAAACGCATCAAACGCGCTTAGAATTTTCTGATACGATGCATAGCCCGCAAGATTGCGGCATTCATACTGCATCTTCATCATTTCTTCCGCAATGGCATAGAAATTCTTCTTTTCAGCAAAAGCGGTGGAAAAACTTTCTGTCCCCTTTTCCGCCCCTGCCCCTATCCTTAATGCAGCCATGCCGTCCAGTTTCTTCTCGTCCACCAAGTACGCCGCCAGCGCATCTATTTCCGTTCTTGTCGCACTTGCCGGGTCTACCTTTGCAGGGTAGATCAACTGCTCATGCTCCTGCCCGTCCGCCGCCCTGGTGACAACCCGCATGATTGGATTTTCAGCACTATACCCCTCTGCCTTATAAACTGTGACACAGCCGCCATCGGCCAATCCCCTTGAACACAGGCCGCCCATTACAAGAGTATGTACTCCGTTAAAGCTGTTCTGAAAATTGGATGATTCATTCCTTAATTTTGGGACTCTCCCTTTTTGAACGGTCATATAAGCGCCATTGTTTATGCCGTTTACATTCATTGACATCTTTCCTCCTTCCAAAAATCTTATCTGCAGCCCCTCTGTCATTCGGAACCGCCCATGCCCCCTTGCGGTAAGTCCGGGCATGATCTTCCTTACTTCAAATTTTATAACATTAGTACAGTTATCAGATATTTCCCAACACATTACTGCTGTATGCACCAATCGTACTTTCATAAGCCATTGCTGCCGCCGACACCTGTGACCGGCTGATGAAATGATAGTTTACAGCCGTATCGAGGCCACTTTTTTTCAGAGCATCTTCCATAAGCTGTTTATGATATTGCAGCTCTGTCCGTTCTCTGCGCTCCGCCGCTGCTTCCTGACTGCGTTCCAGACTTTCCCTCCTTTGTGCCGCCGCTTTCTCCCGTTTTGCTTTATTGATGGCATTCACTTCTGCCACACGTTCTGGAGAATCTGCGCAACCACCGATATAGGTAACATTTCCATCCTCATGTACAACTACCCCACACGGCTGATAATCAAGCCCCCGTGCCGCAAATGATGCCTTCAACATTGGAGTTGCATTAAAGAAATCATCAATCTTGCCCTCATAGTAAGCTGCTTTTTCCGGGTCATTTGCCATCTGTTCCAAAATGTTCGGTGCTATTACAACATCATTGCCACTCATACTCTTTCCTGCCCGATCAAGGCTTTTCTGGTCTCTCCCGATGCTTTCATACCGCACATTTCCATATTTTTGTTTCAGATAATCTTTGTATGCTTCCGTCCGCGACACAGAATCGCTTCCCGTAGTCTGCTTTACGGTGTCCGCAAAAGTATGTACATTTCCTGCTTTTGCATGGTTAATCTGTTGGCTAAAGTTGTTATTTGATACTTTCCCTGTTGCCTTACCCGGTGTATAGACAGGGTAATTTGCTGTTCCGTTAATTCCTGCTACCGACATCCTATATCCTCCATTGTTATCAATATTTTATTAACAGCTCCTCTGTCATTCAGAGCCGCCCATGCCCCCTTGTGGTAAGTCCGGGCATATCCTGTTTTACTTCAAATTTTATAACATTAGTACAGTTATCAGATATTTCCCAACACATTACTGCTGTATGCACCAATCGCACTTTCATAAGCCATTGCCGCCGCCGACACCTGTGACCGGCTGATGAAGTGATAGTTTACAGCCGTATCAAAACCACTTTTTTTCAGGGCATCTTCCATAAGCTGTTTATGATATTGCAGCTCTGTCCGTTCTCTGCGCTCCGCCGCTGCTTCCTCGGCAAGCTCCTGATACCGCACCCGTCTTGCCCGTTTTGCCGCCTGTTCTGCTCTCACCTTTGCTTCAATCTTTGCCCGCACTTCCGGTTTCAGATCCCCGGTCACATATACATACCCCACACCTTTTTCATCAATACTCACGGCATAAGAAGACATCTCGAATCCATTCATTGACATTTCCGCCTTACATCTTGGAAGGTCATCGAGCCCTTTCTGGATTATTTTTTCATAATGGGCTGCTTTCTCCGGGTCGTTTGCCATCTTCTCTAAAATATTTGGAGCGATTACAATATTGTTATACCCCGCTATGCTTGCGCCGAAGTTGTCAATACTCCTTTGGTCATTACCGATATTTTTCACCATCACGTTTGCGCCATATCGCTGTTTCAGATACTCCACATACTGCTCCTCCCGCGATGCGGAACTATTTTCTGCAGTCTGCTTTACGGTGTCCGCAAAACTGGTTTTCCCTGTGGCATTATTTTTCTGCGCCTTATTCGCATACTGATATGCCGCCAACATATCATTTACTCCTAAAATGCTCATAATAATTCTTCTCCTTCCTGCTGATTAACTTTTTACCATGACCGACAATGTGAATCTATTGCCTTTTACAATACAGTCCATATCGCCGCCATATTTTACTGCACATTTTCTGATATTCTTTAGCCCTATTCCATGCACCTCCTTATCTTCTTTTGTTGATATGGGAAGGCCGCTTTCCTTGTCGAACAGTGCCATACCATCAAAGCTGTTCTCAATTTCTATAAAATACATATTCTTCGCCCGAAAAGACCGGATCGTGATATAGGCTTCTGCATACGGCTGTTTCTCCCTCATTTTCATGCAGGCTTCAATCGCATTATCCAGCCCGTTGTTCAGAATAATCCCCATATCATAAGCCTTTATCGTAACGGCATCTGAAAGCATGAACCCCCTTGCATCCAGCTTAATTCCTTTTACCTTTTTTGCCGCATAACGGAACTTGCTGCCCACCACCGCATCACTGACTGCATTGCCCGTATGCACCCTGCTGTCAAGCTGTTCCACCGACTGATACATACCCTCAAAATACTGCCGGATTTCCTCATCTTCCCCACTATACTTTTTCTGTATAAGGTTCTGCAGGACTGCCATGTGGTTCTTCATATCGTGCTTGACCGAGCGTACCCCGTCATACAGATGCTCCATTTCCACCATGGAACCCTGCATCTGAGTGATCTGGTTTTCCAGTATGATCTTCTCCGCCCGTTCTTCCTGCAGAGCTGCCATGTTCTGATAAATACGGAAACTGAACACGACAGCCCCAAGCAGCACAAGTGCTATCATGGGAATGATAAGGTATAGCGCCGGATATCTTTCATACAACAGCACCGGAACGCCATCCGTAACTGTGATCATCAGCAGTCTCACAAGCACTGAAACCAACACGCCAGCCACGGCAGGGAGCAGATAGAAAACCACTTCCTTTTCCATCCCCTTTTCCCTGCAACGGTAACTCTTTACAATCTTCCTTATGGAAACAAAAAGCAGGACTCCTTCTATGGTTTCCACAAACGCAACGGAAAAGCAGGCCAGCGCATCTGCCGCCACAGGCAAGTATTCCGGCCATTCCATGCTGCTACCCGCCCCATGTACCAAAATGTCTATCAGTCTTTTCCCGATATAAAGAAAACTGTACCCTGCCCAAAATGCCAGTTCACGCAAGGCGATAAACTGAATGGCCAGAAAGATTTTCAGCGGCATATTTCCCTTATACCAACCCACACAAAAAGCAAATAAGGAAACGGTAGTAAAAAGCAACTCCACAATTAGCGTCACACTGTCTGTTTCACGGAATAAAGCCCCTTTGACAATCCTTATCAAAATCCACACAATTCCAGCTATCCACTGTGCATTCCTTAATCTGCACAGCTTTGGTTCCGCAAACCTGCCAAAAAAGAACTGGATGCAGTACCCCTCAAACAAATAAAGCGGAATACTGAGCATCCCCATGATATATTCAGCCATCAGCACCCACCCCATTCCTCAGATACCGCATATAGGCTTTTACAAACTCCCCATACTTTTCTTTTGCCAGATAAACATACTCCCCATTGTTCAAGATGACGCTCTCGCTGTCATACTCTGCCACATACACCATGTTCACCAGATATCCCCTGTGGCAGCGGTAGAAACTTTCCCCAAGCTGCCCTTCCATTTCGTTCATGGAAGCGTATGCCTCTATGATTTCCCCCGTGGTGTGTATCTCCACTTTTTTTCCCCTGCTCTCAACATAAAGGATGCTGTCCTTTTCCAGTGTAAAACTTCGGTTCCTCGTCTTTATGAATACCGTTTCCCACCGTTTGCTTTTCCTCTTTTCCATCTCCCGCTCCGCACGGTGGAACACCTCCCGAAACTTATCTTCCTCAATCGGCTTTAACAGATAGTGGAATGCCGCCACGTCAAATGCCTCGAAAACATACTCCCGAATTCCCGTAATAAAGATCAGTATGGTATCTTCATCCCTCTGTCTAAGCCTTTTCGCCGTTTCAATCCCGTCTGTTCCATCCATCTGTATATCGAGGAATACAATGTCAAACTTCTTGTCGGTAGCAAGCAGCGCATCCCCCGTCTCATAAAGATCAAGGCATATCCCCACTTTCTCTTTTTCTATCAGTTCATTTATCTGTTCACGGATGGCTTTCTCGTCATCACATATGGCTATGTTCAATCTCATCACCTGCAATTCATTTCCCATGCGAGTGCTTTTCTCGCATTGAGCATTAGCTTCCCCACGGCAGCTCTTTTTACTTTTTATATCGGCAGAATTTTGGCGCAGTCAGCCACGAAGGAACGAAACCCTATTTGAAAGGGAACGAAATCTTTTTCTTTTCCACAAAAAGTTCAAATCAACCCTAAAGTTTTTCGCCATTCGTCCGATATAGTGGCGGATGCCCCACAAGGTCTGCCGTGTAAGCATATTACCTCTTACTTCCCCGCTTTCCAAGTAATTTCCGTTATCAGTACGCCTGGCCTGCCTGGGAAAAAAGCAGACCGCCGCATATGGCGGATGAAGGCCATAGTGCGGCAGTTAGCTTTTGTATATTATCAGTTTACTATCATCAAAACAAATCTCTTATTACCACAATTTCAGCATCCGATATGATCAGTTTTCCTCCGTGGCATAATCGCCGGAGACATTGGGCTTATTTGCCTGCAGCAGTAACCCGGCTTCACTTTCCGAAACGGTTTTTATCTCTGCAATATTATGGTTTCCGTCTCTGCTGACAGCAAGGCATATTCCCTTTTCATCCGTGTAATAAACAAAAGCCTTTTCACTGTCAACCAGTATCCTGATTTCATCACCGCCATAATACCAGCGGCCATCCTGACTATGATAGGATACCCCATAGTTCTCATAATCCTTCAGCAGCTCCCCATTGCCCTTCCCGGTTCCTGCCTCCATCGCCACATTCGGTTCTGTACCTACAGACATACCCTGAAAATACTCCTGCTTCCTCGTATGACGGTCATATACTTCCTGAGAGCATTCTTCGATACCGATAAGATTATTGTCTGCGTCACGCTTTGCTTCAATATCCACCGTCCCTGTAAAGAAATTCGTAAAGCTGGCCCCTGCTGCCGGATCATTGAAGAAACGCACGATGCTCCCATTGTAGAAATAGCAGCCTGTCTTTTCATCATAAGCCAGCCCATATGCCTCATATACGGACCAGTCCACACTGCCGGGAATTTCCGCAGCGGACGGTTCCTTTACGGTTCCAGTGTCATAAGCGGGCATTGCAGACAGCAAAGTTCCATTCTGGACACCTGCGGCTGCATTTCCCGCACAGCCCGTAAGCATACAAATACTGATCAGGACAGATGCGGACAGGATTCTTTTTGTCATTTTTAATTTCATCTGAAGTTCTCCTTTCTCTTTTTGATAGTTCTATCTTATCAAAAGTATTTGGAGTTTCCTTGTGGACTATATGTGTTTTGTGTGAAGTTTCCAAACAACGGATGTCGGGATTCGCCAACCATCCTTATGTTGAAAAGAAGGCGGCAGGCAAAATTGATATGCCGCCGCCCCGTCTCTGATGCTTTTATCAAAAATCAATACGAAAACATACGCCCTGTTCTGTATTCCTTATCTGGTAATCCGCTCCATGCTGTTCCAGAATCATCTTTACAATGTAAAGCCCCAGTCCGCTGCCGCCCGTCTGCCGGCTGCGTGACCGCTCCACACGGTAGAAAGCATCAAAGAGTTTTGGTATGTCACCCTCTGGCAGATGTACCCCGGTGTTTTCTATGGAAAACTGTATTCTTCCGTTCTGTGAATGTGCCGTAATAAAAATATCCCTGCCCGCCGGCGAATAGTGGATTGCATTGGAAAAAAGATTATTTACCACTTTCCCCAGAAGTGCTTTGTCACCCCGGAGCATCAGCCCTTTCTGTAACTCCTCATGCCATTCCAGCCCCTTGCCTACAACCATATCTTCAAACAGGCCATGCGCACTTTTTACCAGATCTGAAAAATCAAATGTTTCCTCCTGCAGAGTGTTTTCTGATGATTTTATTCGGGAAACGGTCAGAATCTCCTGCACCATCCCTTCCATTGCTTTTACCACTTCAAGAGAACGGGCAAGATATTTGTCACGCTCTTTATATTTTCCAACATTCAGCAACATCCCTTCAAGCTGCCCCTTAATGACCGTGATCGGTGTTTTCAGTTCATGAGATACTGCCGAAAAGAAATCAAGCTGTGCCTGTTCCAGCATGCGCTCCCGCTCAATATCCGCCTCCAGCCGGCTGTTTGCCTCCTGCAGGTCATTCAGCGACGAGGACAATTTCCGTGACAGTTCATTTAAGCTGTGCGCCAGTATGCCTAACTCATCAGAACGTTCTTCCGTACAATCCCATGTAAAATCAAGGCCGGACATTTTTTCAGACACCCTGCTGATCTCTATGACAGGCTTTGTGACATACCGGGAATAAAGCACTGCACCAATGACCGAGAGGAAAACCGCCATGACCATCAGAGACGGGACTATGCTCCCAATAGTATCCGTCAATTGGCTTACCGGCTCTGCATTTCCGGCGACAGATAACGTATAGACTGTTTCCGAATCCTCAAAACGGAACAGATAACTGTGTGTTGCACCATACAGGGATGGCTCACCCTCAAAAACAATACCATCATGAACCGCATCCGCGAAATCATTGTTATGTTGTGAAGGCAATGCAATTTCCCTGCCTGTTTCGTCATATAGCTGAAGCAACACAGTATTGTTCAGCAGGAATTCATCAAACAGGACTCCGCTCTCTGCCCCCGCAGTGCATTCCAGTTCAGAAATAAGGACATTGGCCTCCTTATCTAATGCGGCATCCAGATCTGTGCTGTATGTCTGTGGAACCAGCCATGCAATGAAGCCATAAGTAGCGGCACAGCACACCACCATCAGCAGGCAGGTCACAGCAAATATTTTAACAAATAAGCTATTTCTTATCTTCTTTTTCAATTTTGTACCCAACTCCCCGGATTGTTTCGATATAGTCAATGTCCAGCTTTTTACGGAGATTCTTGATATGTGTATCAACCACCCTCTCATCACCATAAAAATCATATTTCCAAAGTTTGTTTAAGAAGTGCTGCCTTGAAAGCGCTTTCCCCTGATTTGTCAGCAGTTCCCTCAGCACTTCAAATTCCCTCTGTGTCAATTCAAACTCCACATCCCCGGCATAAACCCTGTAACCGTCCATATCCAGAGTCAGTCCCTTATAATGAATCAATGCGCCTCCTCCATTCTCTTTGGAGTCAGCCCGCCGGAGGACAGCCGCTATTTTCCGCAGCAGCACAGGCATGGAAAATGGTTTCGTGACATAATCATCCGCCTGCAGGTCCAGCCCTTTGATCTGGTCACCTTCGCTGCCCAGGGCTGTCAACATGATGATGGGAACCTGCGATTGTTTCCGTATCAGTTCACAAACGGTGAACCCGTCTATTTTAGGGAGCATGATATCCAAAAGGATCAAGTCATAGGGATTATTGGCGAACCTATCCACAGCTTCTACGCCATCACCCGCAATATCAGCCTTATATCCTGCTTCCTGCAAAAATTCCTGCAAAAGCTCCTGAATATCCATATCATCTTCAACAATTAAAATATTCTGCATGATAACACCTCCGCACTCCTTAGATATCATACCATACTTATTTGTAGTTTTTGTGTAGTTTGCCAAAAGAGTATAAACCATTACTCCTTATGCCATCTCCCTGAACGTGCCAGCCATTCCCCCGACAAGGCTCCACTGGCGCTGCATATAGGATTTCTGATTTCCCGTACTTTGCCGGTATGCCTCCCGGACTGTTTCCGGGTTATCGAAATGTTCCATGACTGCACTGGCGGCACAGTACCCGCTCCCCATCCCGGCAGATATGCCCTCGCCCATCGGGTTTAAGACCTCGGCAACTTCCTCCACAAAAAGGATTCGCCCCACACCGTAGTCCACACGGCATCCCGGACGGATATGCGGCATCAGCCACTTTTCCTCTTTCGTCTGCCTGCCGATCCGCAGATGGTGCTTACTTATTCAACGACACTAATGCTATGTCGCCCCTAAACGCAGCCGCCATAAGATGATGGTTTCCATTTCCCTTTAATCATATCATGCACCAGTTCCAAAGGGTAGGTGTATTCGGTTCTCATTTTCATAGGCTGATGCACCTTTCCGCTGTTTCCTATTACTTCGACAGAAAGCCGCTCCCTCTAAAGTAAAAGCCTCCACTGAATTATACCATAGAAATTTTCTGTTTTTCACCCGATGGCACGAAACGACTATTTTTCGGGAATGGAAAGCAAAAAAGAGCCATTGCACAGCCCTTTTCCTCCCGCTATCATTTTTCAATTTTTCTGTATACTATCACGCAAAACTCCATATTATCACGGAAACTCATATACAAACACGGAAACTCAAAGCAGTTTCCGTGTTTGTATCATATCCCCCGTTTTTCAACAGCATTTTCCGTCAAGCTAATACACCTTTCAGCCAAAACCACCAATATCCTACTCCTTTTTATCTTTCCGCTTTATACTATCACGGAAACCCCCGACTTTTGCGTGAAAGTATACTTTTGCCTGATAGTACGATTTTTTCCCCTATCGCCACCTTTTCAGCGGCATCCAAAAACACGAAAAAGCGGGGTCCACCACCCACCGTGATGAACCCCACCAAGCCTTAAAACCCTTGATTTTAAGCCATTCTTCAATACTTTCGCCTGCTAGTACCCAAATTCCTATGGCATCAATTGGAAATAGCCGCCTGTGCCGCTGTTAGATTCTGATGACTTTTACCCCTGGGGTAAATAATTTACCCCTTTTACCCCACCTGTGCGGAATTTACCCCACCCCATTTTGCGATTCGACAAATCGACAAATTAGCCCCTTGCCTTTATGCGGAATCCGCTATAAAATGATTTCAGCGGAACACTCCGCAGCGTTTGACAGATGCGGGGGAATCTGTTACAATAAAAACACAAAAGGGAATACTGCCGATAGACGGTCAGCCCCGATAAAATTACTTACAAAGAAGTGACCTTACCTTTGGCTGGGGCGGTCACTTTTTTGTGTGGTTTATGTACGCTATCAAGATCGAAACGATGATTCCAAGAATCATCAGAACAACCGTCAGCAGTTCATAGTCACTCATCAAGCATCCCCCCTTTCCCGGTTTTACCCGTAGTCAGAGGGGCAGTCCCCTCTGCAAAGAAGGACTGACCGCCTACCCGTTATGGCAGTACCCCATGCGAATATATTATCAGAAAATGTCGGATGCCACAAGATGGTTTTCCAGCTTTTTATTTTTCCACTTGCTAAATCCCAAATTCAGAGGTAAGCTACAACACCACGGAAGGAGGGATTGGATTGGAAAAAGATTCTGCATTATACCAATTGATGGACACACGCATGAACGGTGTCATGAACGGCATTGTAAGCGGTGACGGGGAATACCAGGCGATTCTCCGAAAGTCGGACATATACTCCGGCGAACTGGACAGGATGGATTTATCAAAAGAAATCCGGCTGCTCATCGACCGCTACGTCTGTGAGCAGAACGCGCTGGGCTCCCGGTTTGGGATGCTTGCATATCTGCTTGGATTTTCCGACTGCAAGGCTATGTTTTTAGGGAAATGCCTGCCAACAGAAGTAAAAGAAATGATTACAGAGTAAGACCGCAAAATGCCGGACAGGACGGAAAGGCCGCCACAGCCCTTCCGCCCTGTCTCTTTCGTCTAAATATAAATCCATGCCTCCAGTTCCACATATTTGTTGGACTTTGACCACTGCGGGTGCATCTTGAACCATGCCCGCTCGTCATCCGGCGTGACCGTCAGCTTCGTAAAATAAACAGGGGAACCGGCATCATCCAGTTCCCCGCGGGCTTCGGGGCTTAAGTTTAAGAGCCACTCAAAGCGGTCTTCGTAAACCCTTACCCCGAAAACATATTTATCTATATCACTTTCCGAAAACTCCCCATCCTCCGGCACGGGCGGCTGCCCCATGAGCCTCTGCAGGTTTTCCAGCTTGCCGCTCACGTCCGCCTCCGTGGCAGGCTTCACATCGCCGTACTGCATCATCTGCTGTTCCAGCTCCGCTATCTTTTTCTCCACCTCCTGCTGCTTGCGGCTGAATACCTCTTTCGGTATCTCGTTGTTCATCCGCATATCGAGCAGCGTCTCGTAGCGCCCCCGCTCCTTTTTGAGCTGTTCTTCTATGATTTCCTTGTCCCGCAGGACTTCCGACTGCTCCACCCCTGCCGCGCCGAGGCCGAGGACTGCCGCTGCTTCCCGGAGCGTCCCCTCCGGGTCATCGAAAACGGCGTGGAGGACTTTCTGCGCCATCGTGTGTACCTTCCAGTCCTGCACCAGCGGCACCCGGCAGACGCCCTCGATACTCAGGCCGTTTTTCAGCCTTGCTGAAACCGTCCCCGTCCGGGTCTGGTCATAGCACTTGTAGGTGTAGGTGGTGAAGTCCCTTGACTTGGAGTGCCACCTGGTCTTTGCGAAAGCGTGTCCGCACTGGCACCGCAGCTTCCTGCGCCAGAGGTCATCCGAGTGGATGCCCCTGTTCTTCCTGAAATGCTCCATCTGCGGCCTCTTTTCCTCTATCAGTTTCTGCACCTTTTCAAATTCCTCTTTGGTGACGATGGGCTGGTGCTTCCCTTCCACGATGATGCGCTCCAACTCCCCGTTGTTCTTCGCCCTTTTCTGTTCGAGGTAGTCCGGCACATATTCCTTCCGGTATTCCAGCTCGCCGCAGTAGAGGCGGTTCTTCAGGATATGGCTGATGGTGGCGTAATGCCACAGGCTCTTCCCCATCGCCGTGAGGTCGCCGTCTTTTTCAAGCTGTTTCTTAATCTTCTGGCTGCCGTTTCCCGCAAGGTACATATCAAAAATCTTCCTGACCGTTTTCGCCTGCGCCTCGTTGATGACGTATTCCGGCCCCACTTTGTCGTAGCCAAGCACGTTCCCGGTGCCGTAGACCACCCCGTTCTGGAAGGAGACCATCTGCCCCGCCTTCACCCGCATGGAGGTCTTTTTCGATTCGTTCTGCGCGAGGGTCGCCATGATGGTCAGCCGCAGCTCCCCGTCCTCATCGTTCATGGTCCATATCCCGTCCTCGGTGAAATACACCTCAATCCCCATCCGCTTTAACAATCTCGTCTGCTGGAGGGTGTCCACCGTGTTCCTTGCGAACCTCGATACCTCCCTCGTGACGATCAGATCGAAATGTCCGTCCTTCGCGTCCTCCATCATTCGCACGAAGTTTTTCCGCTTGGATATGGAGGTGCCGGTGATCCCTTCATCGATATACCGGCGGTACAATACCCAGTCCGGGTGCCTGTCTATCAGGTCATCGTAATACTGCACCTGGTTCTCCAATGCTGAAAGCTGTGCCTCATGCTCTGTTGACACCCTGGCATATATCGCAACTTTCCTTATCCGCATCTGCATCCGCTCCTTTCCTTTTTTGGTAGTCTATTAATCACTCTGAAAGCCCGTAAAGTCAAGCGGTCTGGCCGCTTTCTTCCTATATAAATGCCGCCTTACATTCCCCCTAAATCCGTGTGGTGAACGCAAGCGAAATCCACCCGTTGCGCTTTTCCTGATAGGCTTTCAGCAGCCCCCAGCCGTCCTTTTCCTCGACAATGGAGAAGACTCCCACACCTGTGAACTTGCCTGTCTTTGGATATGATTTTCCGGGGCCGCGGCGGATATTTAAGTCGGGAATGGATACGCGCACCATGTAGGGCGCGGAAAGTGTGAGGCTCTCCATGAACTGCACTTTTCCTTCGCCGGCAATGGCTTTCAGGATGGAAAGTATCTTCTCCCCATACTTTTCTCCTGCCGCCCAGCCCTTCCCCTGCGGGTTCTCCTTCTGGCCGAGCCACTCTACATAGGGAGCGCAGCCCCGTTTCACATAGCGGAAGCGCGGGTCTGCCAGTGCGTTCCGCAGTTTGTCCGTAGAGGCATAGGCTTTGAGGTGCTGAATCTGCGCACGGATGCCAAGCTGCGCTGATTCAAAGGACAGCCCTGTTTTGCCCCTCTGCGTCACACCAAGACCACAGAAATTGTTCTGCTTTAAGTTGACCGCCGAGCCGGAAAAGGTAAAATTCCCCGTTTCGAGACAGGACTGTGCAAAGGCGATATCGCCCCTCACGCCCTCCGCCTCCCCTTCGGAAATATACAGCGGGATCATATCCAGAACGGACTGCGGTACAGCCGGATTCTTCTTTTTTAGATATGCTTTCATCTGTTCCGCAGTTGCCGCCGCTTTCCCCATAATGGCGGTAAGGGAATCCTCCGTTGTGCTTCCCTCCATCGCCGCCTTGATATCCTTGCGGAACTGCGCCATCGTCAGACCGAACTTCGACCACAGATGCTCTACGTCCCCGTGGTTGCTGGCAATGCCTCTTTTACATCCCTCGGAATGGGAAATCACCACGCCATCCGCAAGTGGGTCCAAACGGAACTGCTGACAGAGATGTGCAAACAATTCCACTGCATATCTGTAGGTGGCAAGCACATGGTTCTTCGTACTCTCCCCCTCCCCGGTCTCCGTCCAGTTTGAGCCGCCCGTATATTTGATGGTGGCAGGCTCCGTCATTTCCACACCGATATGGGTATTGTTTGCGCCGCCTCCGCAGTGCCAGCCCCGGAAATCCCACGGGAGCAGTTGGTACACGTCCCCGTCCGGCTCTACTATGGCATGGACGCAGGCATTGGCGTCAGCCCTGTTCCAGTTCTTCATAAACACATCCGCCTCTGGCTGCGGGCATCCCACCGAATGGATCATAAGACCTTTCACGGTGATGCGCTTTCCCGCTTTATAACAGCCGGACTGTGTAAGGTAATTCTGTATTAAATTCATCCCATTTCCCTCTCTTTCTGCACGAAAAAGGCACCAGTTTTTACACCGATGCCTGTCACATAAATTTATTCGTTCCCTTTTTCCTCCCGTAGCTGCTCCAATACCGCTTTCAGCTTCCCCGGAATGGGCAGCCCCGTCCGGGCGGCATTCTCCAAAATAGAGATGCCTTCATTGGAAAGGTAAAAGAAGATGACCGCCGTCCGCAGGACGCTCCCTTCCCCGATGATGTGCGTATCTACGATATGCCCCACCGCCACAAGGCAGAAAATAACCACCTTCTTAAAAATACCTTTGAATCCCACCTCGCTGGAGAGCTTCTTCTCCACTGCCGCCGCCATCAGCCCCGTTGCATAATCCACGATGACGAATACCACCAGAGCATAAAGGAAGCCGTCAAAGCCTCCCATGACCGCGCCCAGCGCACCGCCGAGTGCCGCAAACGCATACTGCGCCGCCTCGATAAAATTTTTCATTCTGATTCCTCCATTAAAAAAAGCACCTTTTTGGTGCCGTTTCCAGTTACGCGCATTCCACATACCGGATGAATGCTTTCCCGTTTCCTTCGTTCACCCCTGCCTCGGTTTCTGCGGGGTAATATTTCCCGTTATGGGTAAATGGCGCGACACCGTCCACATAGCCGGAACCGCCTGCGCCGGACTCACCGCGCAGGCCATAGTTCCCGCCGAACCATCCGCCTCCACCGCCGGATTCCGCAGTATTGCTATAGGAATAGGTCGGGGCATAACCAAAGTTTGTGGAAGGGCTGCTCCCTGTGGAGATCTGCCTCCCTCCCAATGCGCCTCCTGAGCCGTCACCGCCGCGTTCCCCTCCCCCATGCCCGCCTTTGTGGATGGCGCCGTTATCTATCCCGCCACCGCCGCCTCCGCCAGCCACAATCAGGACACACTCCCTGTTGGTATAATTCAGTCCACTGCTGTTGCCATACCCCAATGCCCCGGACCTTGTCGCCACATGGGTCGATCCTCCCCCGCCTGCCCCGTACTGCTTACCGCTTGCATAGTTGCTTCCACCCCCGCCGCCGTTTGTCCCCGGAGATGTCCCGTTTGCAGCCCCGCCATTATATACATAGACCACCTCGTCCTTTTTCATCTTCTTATAACCTTTGGAATGGCCGCCAAGACCGCCTTCCGCCACAAGGGAGTCCACTTTTGCGCTGCCCCCGGAACCGCCCCACACTTCAAACTCATAGATGCCATCCTGCGGGATGGTAAACTGCACATAACTGCCTGTGTAGGGAAAATCGTACTCCGTGGTCACCCACATGGCATAGAGCGTGGCCCCGGCAGGGAACACGCCTTTCTCTCCCGGCTTATAGGATGGCGTGGAGAGGGAATCAATGCTCCATCCACAGAAGGACATATTCTTCCGCGTGTAGGGGCTTGCCGGAACCGTGGTAGGCTCGCTCTGTGCATTCCCGTTATTGTAATAGCAGTCAGCAGTAAAGGATTCTGCCGCACCACTCACCGTCAATGTTCCGCCATTGGGCATCAGCCCTATAGCCATCTGCTTCCTGAAAACCGCATAGAGCGTGACGGGTTCCTCCGAACTGATGATAAACTCGGAAAGCACTTTCTTTTCCGCAGAATTATCCTGCCGCCATCCCACAAAAGTGTATCCTTCCAGCGCAGCATCCGGGGCAGCGGCAATGGCGTCCTCCCTGTCCGGCACAGTCCTCTCCAACGAATATCCCGTGTCGATCTGATATGTCACTTTTACTCCTGCCGCATATACCCTGTCCTCTCCCACGAAAATGCGCGTCACGCGCTTTGTGGTTTCATCCTCATAACAGAGATAAATGGTGGTGGCGCTGTAGCTTTCCATTGCCCGGTATTCGTCAAGGCTCACCAGTTTCATCACAAGGCCGGTGCTGCTCATCATCTCCGTCACTTTTTCGTCCAGAGTCTGCACAGATTCCCCAATGGATGCATTGGAAGAAATAACGCCGTCCAGCTCCCCGATGATGTTCCTTGCCGTGAATACCGCAGTTCCGTCTAAAACCCTGTCCCCCACTTTGGTGATCCTCGAATACCCGGAAGGCTCGGAGGCTGCCGTGGTACCCGCCTGTGTGCAGACCAGCGTTGCCCACCCCGGAGCGCCCACTGCGGTCACCGCATCCCCTATGGCATAGGAAGTGGCACGGGTGAGGGTTTCCCCTCCACCGCCTCCACCGCCGCTCCCGGCTTTCAGCGTGGGGAACACTTTCGTAAGGCCATCCAAGCCCGCGGAAGATACGGTGAAGATGGCAAGTTCCAGATCGTAGGAAGAATTGTTGTAATTGATGTTCACATCCGCATCCAGCGGCGGAAGCTCCGCTGCCGCCTGCGCCAGTATCTTGATGGGTTCATCCGCATTTGATAGGTCAAGGTGGATATACACCCGTCCCTGCAATGTCTCCCCCACATCCGCAAGGCGCACGTCTATCTCCGTTTCATACACCTCAAAGAACCGTCCCCTTATCATGCCAAAACCCTGTGAGATGTGCAGCACATTCCCTCTTGCGTAGGTGACCTCGCACCCTTTGAAGATGCCGCTGCCGGGGATCGCCGTCTCATAGATAATGGCGTCATCCTGCGGGGTCACGTTCCCGCCCTTATAGGTTTTTAATGTGATGTTGTCAGCCATTCTCCTGCCTCCTTAAAATCTTAGTCAAGTCCAGCCGCACCGTGCCGAATACCAGCTTTGTGTTCTTCCCACGCTCCCTCCCGGTAAGGATGCTGCGGTAACTCTCCCCATCCGAGATGATGTCCGCCACCTGCCCGAATTCCAGTTCCTCCGGCTTCACCAAAGCGTCACCGTTCATCATAGTCAGTTCGATTAAGTTGGAATAGGATAAATTTGCGAACTTATTATGGGCGGCATTTATAGCTGCACTCTCAAAGCTGCTCCCCTCCTCATGGGAAACCGCCTGCATCTCACAGACCACCGGGGTAATGCGGTCACGGTCTTTCGTGTCATAGCCCAAATCCGGGTGGAGATAATACACCCTTTTTGTTTCATAATCAGAACTATCATAGATCACCAGTTTATTCACATCGGCGCTGACCTGCTTGATGGTGACGCTCTTTTTGATGATGTTAGGCAGGTCGCTCTCAATCGTAATTACCCCGGATGCGGCTTTTCCCACTGTGATCTGCACTTCCCGGTTCTGGATATCCAGCTTTGTCTTTACCAAAATACTGTACTTCTCCATCGCCGGGATAATCACCGAATCAATGAGGTTCACGATGTTGTAATGACCGCCCTTGTCGGAGGGCGTGATGTGCAGGCTCCAGTCATTTGTGGCGGTTGCCGCACTGACCGAAAGCCCTTTGATATTCTGCATTTCATCCCCGTTTGTAATGAACATCTCTTTTATCCTGTCACAGATGAACTGCTCCATGCTCCCCTGCCCCTGCAAATCCACATCAAACAGCACATCCGTATTCAGCAGCTCCATGAGCGGTTTATAGGAAATGGTCTGTAGCTTTTTGGATTTATCTGTGCCATAGCCGATCTCCGTTACAATCCCGGCATACTCCTCACTGCCCCGACTGATGCGGATATAGTCCTGCTTTTTCACGCCAGAGAGGGCAAGCACCGTCACGGTATTGCCGTCCGAGGATAAATAATCCTCTTTATAGGTAATCTCATTTACATTGGTGTTTCCCACCATCTCAAAATCCTGCGTGAAGATTTCCACGTTATACGGTCTCATAGCTGATCCTCCCCTCAACCATCACATTTAAGATATTCAGCCCCTCATGCACCACGGAAATACGGTTGCTGCCGTACTGCAGGTGGAAGAACCGCTCCGTGGTGAAATCGCACATCTGGTACCTGTCCGCCACCACCTCATCACTGACGCCCCGCTCCGTGATGCTGTAGGGAATCTGTGTGGTGTCGATGACCAGCTTATGCCCGTCCGGGATATTCCCTTCATACCTCCCCGTTTCATACAGGACATTATTCACATAGTGCTTCCATACGGGATTCGTGCAGGGGCCGTACACCGTCACCTTGCATGGGCTGTCCCCGTGGCTGTCGCTGTCAATCATCAGCGTGTTCTGCGTCACATCCGCATAGGCGTAGGGGTATTCGTAGGGGTATATTTTCCCGCCGATAGAGAGCGTCCCACTGTAGCCGGAAACATTCTTATAAAACATACCCGTTGCGGTGAAAGCCACCTCGCAGTCCAGCCCCGCGCCGCCCGTAATTAATTCACTTTTTGCAATCTCCGTCATCCGCACCGGGACACGGAACGCCTCCTCCATCTCGTATACCAAAGTCAAAGGCACTGCTCGGACGAACCGGGAAAAAGCTCTGTAGTTTTTGTATGCGTTTATCCCTCCGAAAAATATCCGCCCGGTCATCACCCCCTGTGAGAATAGTTCCTCCAGAGGGATAAAATCCGTGCCGATCTGTTCATACTGCGTCCCGTCCTTATAGCCGAAGCCGCCAATGGAATGAAAAAAGGATGTCCGGGCATTTAAATCCCATGACACCCCTTCCCCGTTTATGAGTCTGAATTTCCTTATCATGAATACGCCTTTCCCAGCTCCCGGTTCAGCCCGTCAGATAACTCCCCGACTAATACACCGGAATCCAATACCACCTGTGCGTCTGCCAGCCTCGGCAGATACTTTGTCACCACCTCATACATGGCATCCAGCCTTGCCGCCAGTGAAGAACCGCTGCCGGAGCCTCCTGCCGCCTGTGCCCCCGCTGTCATGGAATCCGTGGCAGGGATAAGTGTTCCTGCCAGTTCCTTCATGGGGCCGGTCAGTTTCCCTAAATTCCCACGGATGCCTTTTCCGAGCAGGTCGATCATGTCAGGCATAAAAGTGTGGAAGTTGGAAAGCGGCCCCTCGTCCGGCTCGGAGAAATGCAGGAAGGACGCAATGGTTCCCGCGATGTCCTTCACGCTGTCCACAAGACCGCTGATCTTCGACTTGATGCCGTTGATTAAGCCGCCGATGATATCCTTGCCCCACTGCAATGCCTGTGAGGGTAGGCCCTTGATAAAATTAATCGCCGCATCGAATCCGCTCTTCACCGCCCCGGCAATACCGCTCATGGCGTTCTTGATGCCGGAGAGCAGGCTGTTGAATACATTTACAACCGCATCTTTCAGACCGCCCACAATGCCTGTGACCGTAGACTTGATGGCATTCCACACACTGGTGATGACTTCCTTTATTGCATTGACCACGGAACTGACTGCGGATTTGATGGCCTCCCACGCTGCGGTGATGGCAGATTTAATCGCCTCCATAATGGAAATGACCGCAGACTTGATGGCCTCCCATGCCGCCACAGCCACATTTTTTATCGCCTCGATTGCAGAGGATACCGCACTCTTGATGGCTTCCCATGCGGCAATGACCGCAGATTTAATGGCTTCCATTGCCGTGGTGATGGCGCTCTTGATCGCCTCCCATGCGGAGACCACCACATCCTTGATGGCGGAAAGCACCGCCGTCACTGCGGATTTAATCGCTTCCCATACAGATGTGATTACACTGCGAATCGCCTCCATTACCGTGGTGACGGTATTCCTGATTGCCTCCCATGCAGAGGAAAGGAAAGAGCCGATGGCATTGGTCACGGTCTCGATCACATTTTTTACCGCATTCCATACCGTAGAAACCACCGTCTGAATCACATTCAGCACGGTTGTGATAATCATCTTATAGAACTCGAACCGCGCCACAATCAGCGTCTTTATCACATCAAGCACAGTCTGGAAGATGTTCTTTATCCCTTCCCACAGCCCGCTGAAAAAGTCTTTCAATCCGTTCCAGATAGCCTGCGCCGCCCCGGTGATGGCATTCCAGATATTGGAGAAGAAATCTTTCAGGCCATTCCACACTGCTATGGCGGCATCTTTTATGACATTCCACAGGTTGATCCAGAACTCCCGGAAGCCCTCGCAGTTATTCCACAGCGCCACGAAAATGGCAATCAGAGCCGCGATTGCCGCAATGACCAGCGTCACCGGGTTCGCAGCAAGTATTCCCCATAAGGCACTAAGCCCTCCGCCGATACTGGAAATGCCGCCGATCAGTGTCGGGATGAAGGTCATAATGCTGCCCACAGCCGACACAACTTTTCCTATGACGATAAGCACGGGGCCGATTGCAGCGGCAAGAAGCCCTATGGTGACAATGGTGTTTTTGGTGCCCTCATCCATGCCGTTCAGCTTGTCAACGAATCCCTGCACCCATGTGACGATCTGGCGGATGGCGGGCATGAGGATTTCACCGAAAGAAATGGCCAGTTCTTCAAGCTGACTTTTCAGGATGGTAAGCTGTCCGGCAAGGTTATCCTGCATGGTGGCCGCCATCTCCGCAGACTTCCCGTCACAGTTCGCTATGGCGCTGCTCACCTTCTCGATGTCCGCAGGGGCAGCATTCATCAATGCGAGGAAGCCCGACATGGCATTTTTGCCAACCAAAGCCTCTGCCGCCGCTGCCTTTTCGGATTCGGACAATCCACCGAATGCCGTCCGGCAGTCTGAGAGGATGGCGCTCAAATCCCTCATGCTCCCGTCCGCATTGGTGGTGGCGATTGTGACCTCACCAATACTGCTTCCGCAAATCTTCACTTCCCCGGAAAGGTTGCTCATGATGGTGCGGAGCGCAGTACCGGCCTGCGTGGACTTGATGCCCGCATTGCCCATCAGGCCGATTGCCTCTGCGGTATCTTCCGCAGAGAATCCCAAAGCCCCGGCAATGGGCGCACAGTATTTGAAGGTCTCGCCCATCATGGAGACGTTGGTGTTCGCATTACTGGATGCCGCCGCAAGGATATCCGCGAAATGCCCGGAATCCGCTGCGGTAAGACCGAAAGCGGTGAGTGCATCCGTCACGATGTCGGAAGTGGATGCCAAATCTTCCCCGGAGGCGGCGGCAAGGTTCATGATGCCCTCAATGCCGGAAAGCATATCCGAAGTCTTCCAGCCTGCCATCGCCATGTAGTTCATGGCCTCTGCTGCCTCCGATGCGGAGAACTTGGTCTTGCTCCCCATCTCCCTTGCCTTATCCCGGAGGGCATCAAGGTCTTTTCCCGTTGCCCCGGAAACCGCTCCGACCTGGCTCATGGCGGAATCGAAATCAGCGGCGGTCTTTACCGCCACCGTGCCAAGCCCCACAATGGGCGTGGTCACGCTTTTGGTGAGGGTAGTGCCGACATCGGAAATCTTATTCCCTAAGTTCTTCAAGTCCTCGCCCACGGCGGCAATCTTCTGCACCGCCACCGCAGACTGGTTCGCCTGCTGTTCGAGGCTCTTCAATTTTTCCTCAGTCTCGATGATCTCCCGCTGCAAACCATCGTACTGCTCCTGTGTGATCTCACCCTTTGCCAGCGCCTCATTTGCCTGTTCCGCAGCCGCTTTCAGGGTTTCCAGTTTTTCCTTCGTCTCCCGCACCGCTTCCGCAAGGAGCCTGTGCTTCTGTGCCAGCAGTTCCGTGTTGCCGGGGTCCAGTTTCAGGAGGTTATTTACATCCCGTAACTGTGACTGCGTGGTGCGAATCTCCCCGTTTACCCCTTTCAGCGCGGCTGTCAGCTTTGTGGTGTCGCCGCCGATCTCCACCGTAATGCCCTGTATCCTTGACGCTCCCACCCAAAAGCACCTCCCCACGAAAAAAGGAAGCCCGGAGGCTCCCTGAAAAAATGCGTAAAAAAAGACACCTGCTGTCATGGCAAGTGCCTATGTAAGAAATCTATTCTGTTTTAATTATTTGCACTATTTTTTTCTTCCCATTCCTTTTGCATCTTCTGAAAATATCCCGGCTTAGTGCATAACATATAATCTTTAAGTTCCGGAAACTCACCCTTATTGACTTTGCCATTCGCATACACTAAAACCTGTACCATTTCCGTAGTGATATCAAAATCAAACTGACGATAATAATGATCTTCGTCCTCGCTAAGAAGTTTGTCCTGCAATTCCCATACAAATTCACATTGATTGGCTCTATTTCCACCCCTTCCCGAAAAAAACAGTTCAAAGTGTGAATTTCTCTTTTTTATAAGATTTACAGTATCAAAAAGTTTACGATACAATTTTTCATATACATTAAGTCGAATGGACTTATTAGCAAATATAAAATCCATCCTTCCATATGCCGCTGTTATGGCACTTGTACGCACTTCTTGAAATCTCAAAAATGATTTCATTGTTTCTTTCAACTGTTTATCGTATTTTTCAATCTTTTCTGCACATGTCCTGTCCAGATAATCCTTTTTCTGAAAGGGTTCTGTCATAGCTGTCTTTTCACGTTCATCCGCATGTTCCCAAACATAATCCCTGAATGCCCTTTGTGCATCATGTCTCAATTCCATATGATATTTTTCATATGCATCATCGGCCTTCTGTTGATCCTCAAAATTCAAAACGCTTGTTGCTAAATTTTCATTATATTTTGAATCCCAATCGTTATTATCCAATTCACCCAAAACATTCTGTATAAGTTCCTTTGGCTCATCTGGAAGAAAATATTTTATCTTAGAAAACTCACGTTGTAAATCCATTGCTGCAAGGTACATATTTTCCAGTGTATCTACACGTTCATTCCTATATTCACTTATGGAAATCAAGAGCGTAACCATCGCACTTGTGAATAAACCACTTGTTATTACCATAGCGAATTGCCGGAGGTCTGATAAAAATTGTGTACCTCCGTAAATTCCTAACAGTTCATATAATCTAAACTGTAAAACAGCAAATCCCACTGCCCCAGCAAATGCAGTCAGTGCCGAAATCAATATAGTGCACTTCTTATTCTTCAAGTCAATTCCTCCCGATATATCTATTGGGGTATTACCAGCCTTTCCCCACTACAAATATAGCAGAAAAAGGCTGGCTTTACAATTAAAAGCAATCCATTTATCACAACCAAAAGCATATCCACACCTTTTTAAGAAACCGCCATATATAGGCGTTTCCTGCAATAATAGTGTGGATTTTATTCTGCTAATTGGAGTGATTTTTAATCCTTAAAATTTACCACTTCCGACACTTTCTGATTTTTCATAATGTTAAAAAATACGGAAATGGTGTTTCTAAGCCGTTTCTTAATACTAATTTTTCAAAAAGTATCGGAAGTACCAAAAATGGAGTAGCTTATAATTACCAATATTCTTAAAACAATATCCACACCTTTCATTCTGAAAATCGTTGCATTTGTTGAATTTCTTAAAAAGGTATGGATATGAAATCAGTTGTGATAATTCGATTTATTTTAACGTTAAAATAAATCCATGTCCTGTTGTGTTCCAAGCACTGCGTAGGAGCAGAAGTCATTCCTGCTCTCGGCATACATATCATTGATCAATCCGATGGAGAGCAGCTCCAAGTCTGCTATCGAAAGCCCTAGCTGTACACACCGCAGAAGGAACAGCGGCGTGGTCATTTCCCGCTCAGTTGGGCGAAGTTTTTTTTAGCCTCCACATCCGTCTGCACGTTCAATCCCCACAGTTCTATCAATTGCGGCAGGACTTGGTAGATGGAAAATGTGTTGAAACCGTCCAGCCATTCATCCACTTCGTTAGGTATCTGCGGGTCGGCGTGCTTTGCCATCGTGTAGGCGATATTCTCGAACATCTCCAATGAGAACAGATCAAGGTTGGAGTTTTCCTCATCACCCTCACCGATGCTCTTTTCCAGAATCCGCAAATCCTTATAAATATCACGCTGGAACTTCAAGCGGTAAATCCTCGGTATAGCGGCAGATGCCTTGAACAGCACATCCTGCCCGTCAATCTCAATCTTCCTTACAATGCTCATATCCTTTCAGCCTCCTTATCCTTGTCCTTCTGTTTCTGCATCCACCGCTTTTGGTTCCGGCAGATACACGCTCTTATACCAGTTGGCATACGTCTCCGCAGATGTCTTATTGCCCGTCTTGGCTTTCACATAGCCGCTCGCCAGCGGCCTTGCCTTGATGGTCAGCGTCTCGGTCTGCACTTCCCGGCTTTCCTCATTGGTCTTGCCCTCGATCTTGGGGCGGCTTGCGGAACAGTTATACAGCACATGGCGTATCTTGCGGATGTCCCCGTCAAACTCGAACAGCAGCGCAAAGGCCGCCGTCTCGGAATGGGCATTCTCCACCAGCACTTCATTTGTATCTGCCTCTTCCTTTAACACATCCGTGCGGAAACTCTCCGGGATGAGGGCAAGCTCTAAGTCACCGTCATAGCCCATGTTGTTGGCT
Organism: Clostridia bacterium; assembly: GCA_910575245.1. Lineage (GTDB taxonomy): Bacteria > Bacillota > Clostridia > Lachnospirales > Lachnospiraceae > UBA3282. The sequence continues at coordinate 361,895 of CAJTEN010000003.1, forward strand.
ATGATGTAATACTCGATTCCGTCCGCATAGAAGGACTCCGGCTCCCCGTTGGGGTCTAATGCGATGGATACCGCTCCGGGCATTGCCACCGGGTTCTCAAATCCGATCTCCCCATTCTCCTGTATTTTCTGCAAGGCATAATGGCAGTTGCAGATATTGAATTTCACTTTATTGTTCATTTCAGACCTCCGTTTCATACAAGACTTCATACAGTTTTTCCGACTCAATCCACGTCTCGCTCTTGCCATAGAAGATACCATGTTTGAGAAGTACCGCCTCTATGGTTTCTTCCAGATCAGGATTTTTTAAGTCGGTGTACAGTTCAATGTCAAGCTGGTTGATTTTGAAATACGCAATCCCGTCCGCCGCGAAATTCGCAGCTTTGGGATATAAAAATACGAGGAAGGGCGGCTCCGGGGATTCGCCCTCGACAAAGTGGTCATAAGCGAAGGGCAGCCCCATTTCCTCCATCATCTTCAATACATCATCGTGCTTCATCCTTCCAGCCCCCTTTTGATGCCTTCCTCCAGTTCCCGGATGCCCGCCTGTTCCGCAGGGGCGATATGGGGGAATGCCCGGACTCTCCCGCCGCTACGCTTGGCGTGGCCTTTCTCCAGAAGGTGGGTGAGCTGGTAACGCTTTTTGTTATGCACCACCAGTTCCAGTGCATTGGCGGTCTCTTTCTGCTTTTTCACAGCCCATCCCTTTTTGTACTGCCCCGTCCGGACCGGGGCATTGGCTTTCACTTCCGATTTCACCGTGTTCCCGGCTTTGGTGACGCAGTCCTTCATCACGTCCGTGGCAAGCCCGGCATACTCAATGAGGCCGTCCATGACCGCCTCCGCCATCTGCTCAATGGATACTTTTCTTTCAGACATTCCTACCTCTTTTCCAAAGGGAGAATTTATTCAGCCTCCCCTTTTTTCCAAAGCCGCCCGCAGCTTTATGGTTTTATTCTGATATTTCACGTTGTCGATAAATGTGATGTTATACACCTGCCCCCGGAACAGGATGCGGAAATGCTCCGTGTCTATTTCTTTTACCTCAGAACAGTACCGTATGAGGAAAAACACTTCTTTCTCCGCATTTAGCTGCGCCGCCTCCCAATACTCCTTCCCGGAAAGGTTATTCACATAGGCATGGCAGGCAAAATAATCCTGCCACGATAAAATGTGGTTCCCGGCTCTGTCATTGCCCGCCACGCTCTTCTGAATGATTATCCTGTCCTTCCATTCCCCAAGCGCCATCAGAACACCTCTTTCCGTATGCCAAACAGCAGGGAGCGCAGCGTCTGAACTAACTCCCCATGATCTGCCTGCTCCCGGTGTTCATATAGATAAGCGGCGGCATAGAGGACGGCAATCCGCACCATAGGCAGATGCGCTTCCAGTTCTGATAATTCCATCCGCGCCACATCCGCACACAGTCTCTCCCCGGTCTCAATCAGCCCGGAAATGAAACCATCCTCATCACTGCTGTCCACCCGGAGATACTGCTTCGTTTCCTCCAATGTCAGGACTGCCATCCATGCCGCCTCCCTTCTTATGATGCTGATGATGCAGAAGATTTCACCTTCATGGTCTTCACTGCCTCTGACAGAATCAGCTTGCCGTCCACCCTCTGGCTTGCGAGGAATCCCACCTGCCCGGTGGCCGCAAACAGTTCATTCAGACGCTTGAAGGAGCGCCCCTGCCTGTCAGCAATCCAGTAATAGGAAAAGTCTCCAAATGCCATCACCTTACTGCCCGCCGCTGCTTCCGGCACATAGGAGGAAGTGTGGTAAGGGCGGTTCAGGATCATGTCCGGCACGCCTGCCTGGACACTCGGCTGCCAGATATAATTCCCGTTATTGTCTTTCAGTTTCCGCAGGGCTTTCACGGTGGTATCATTCAGCAGCCACACAGCCTTTTTGCGGTAAGGCGCTTTCAGGGAATAGAATAAATCCATTACATCATCGAAAGTGATGTTCGCAGTTGCCGTGGTCACGCCATCGGATGCGCCGCCCGTGGCATTTAAAATACCAGTAGGCTTGCCCTTGCCGTCCCCAATGAAAAAGGCTTCCTCCTCCTTTGTGCCGATCCTGCGCCCGAACTCCTTGGAGATGTAAGCCTCTAAGTTGAATACATTGTCATTTAACAGTTCATCCGATACCTTGATCATGGTGGCCACCTTGAACGCGCCGATGGAGACCTGCCCGAAGGAATCGTCCGATTCCGGGTACGCCCCTTCCTCGTCAATCCATGACGCCTCGCCTTTGGACGCCACCACGGGAATCTTCCTGTCGCCGCTGGAGGTCTGGATCACCGTGGCAAGGCCCCGGAAACAGTTCTCTTCCTCCAATGCCTCCACTAAAGTGTGTTCAAATTCATCCGGCACAAGGTAGCCGCCCTCGGAATCCGTCCCCACCTGCAGGGCGTTCTCCACATCGAAGAAGTTCTTCCGGCGCATGGCGTTCCAGAACGTCCTCCTGTAATTGTCCGTTGCCCTGCCCGTCTTTTCCTCCCCATCGGGATGGTTGTTGGGCTTGTTGGTGATTGGCTCGGAGGTAGGCTTGTTCAGTTCCGCGTCAATGGCGGCCTGCCGCTCCAGGCGTTCGATCTCCTTCCCTAAATCCACCACTTCCTTTTCCATCTTCTCATAGGCGGCGGTGTCCTCTGCGGAAAGCAGCCCGTCCTCGCCCCTCTTGCTGTCGAGGAACTTCTTCGCCGCCTCCCATGCCTTTGCCCGTTTTTCCCTCAGTTCTAAAATTTTACTCATAACATTTCCCTCCATAAATTTAATGTGATAAAAGTTGTAAACGCTTCTCTAACTGCTCTATGGGTATCTTTGCCTCCGGCTTTTTCGGAATCAGCTTGGTCAGCAGAGAATTGGTGACTGCCGTCCGGGAAAACATCATGCCCTCCATAGCCGCATCCTCTGATTCATCTGTACCTTCCCCTTCATGCAGGATGCCGTCCGCAAAGCCAAGCTCCACGGCCTTCTTCGCATTGAACCAGCTCTCCGCATCCATGAGGTGGGATATCTTCTTACGGTCCATCCCGGTCTTAATCTCGTAGGCGTTCATGATGCTTTCCTTCACTTCATTTAACATCTCCCCCGCCTTCTGCATCTCTTTGGAATCACCGATTGCTACCGTAATCGGATTGTGGATCATCATTAAACTTGGCGGGGACATCAGCACCGTGGTGCCTGCCATAGCGATAACGGAGGCTGCCGAAGCCGCCAGCGCGTCCACCTTCACGGTCACATCGCCTTTGTACTCCATGAGCATGTTGTAAATCTGTGCTGCGGCGAATACGTCGCCGCCCGGTGAATTGATCCACACGGTGATGTTGCCGCTCCCGGCATTCAGCTCTTTTGCGAACAGGGCGGGCGTCACTTCATCTCCGTACCATGTCTCATCCGAAATCTCGCCGTTCAGCACAAGGGTGCGCTCCTCCTCACCCCCTGCATCGTTTTTGATCCAGTTCCAGAACTTCCTTTTCATTCCTGCTAACCTCTCTTTCTGCATAGAAAAAACAGGCAGAACATTCCGCCTGTTTCTATATCTTTATTCCTCCTGTGACTCCCCCGGAATTCTCCCGAAAAGCCCTGCGTCCTTTAATCGGCATAGGTTCCCATTGGTGAGAAAAAATTCACCACCCTCCTCCACGGGTATCAAATCCATGCTTTCCAGCCGCCGTATATCATTCGGGCACATAAACCCGTTCTGAATGCCGATGGAATAACCCTTCATCCTGCTTTCATAATCGCCCCGGAGCAGGCCGTCCACGTTCATCTTCACGAAATATTCTTTCTTCTCCTGCGGAAGGAACAATGCTTTCTGTATGGACTGCTCCCAGCGTATCACCCACGGGTCTAAGGTGTATTTCACGAATTCCAAAGACTGCTGCTCAATGTTACTAAAGCTGCTCTTGTCAAGGTCGCCCACCATGTGCGGCGGGATGCGGTACAGCCGCGCGATCTCGTCTATCTGAAATTTCCTCGTCTCCAAAAACTGTGCTTCCTCCGGGGGAATCCCGATCTGCTGGTACTTTAGGCCTTCTTCCAAAACTGCCACCTTCCCGGCATTCCTGGAGCCGCCATAAGCAGCGTGCCAGCTCTCCCTTACCTTCGCCGGGTCTTTCAGCACACCCGGATGCTCCAGCACGCCGCCCGGCGTTGCCCCGTTCTCGAAAAAGGACGCGCCGTATTCCTCGCAGGCCAATGTCATGCCCACCGCGTTCTTCGCCATTGCGATGGGCGAATACCCCACCAGCCCGTCAAAGCCAAGGCCGGGGATGTGCAGCACATCCTCCGGCTGCAATCTCACACGCCCGTATTCGGAAAAGTTGGGGTTTTCATCCGTGTTCCGGGTATAGGTGTAAAAGAGCCGCCCATGCTCATCCCGGTCAACCTCCATCTTGTCCGGCAGGAGCGGGTACAGGGAAAGCACCCTGCCGCTCCCGTCCCGGATGACCTGTGCGTAGGCATTCCCCCATATGAGAAGGTGGCTCATCAGCGTCTCCCGGAACACGAAGGACGTCATCTCCGGGTTCGGCTCGTCATGGAGTAAATAATATAATGGGTGGTCGTACACCCGCTCCTTCCCGGTATCCGTATAGCGGTACACATGGATCGGCAGGGACGCAACAGCCTCCGCCAGTATCCGCACACAGGAATAGACCGCCGTGGTCTGCATGGCGGTACGCTCATTTACATTTTTCCCGCTGGTGCTTCTTCCAAAGAAAAAGGAATAAGCCGAACCGCCGTAGCTGTCCTTTGGCTTATCCCTCGCACCCCTTGTTCCAAAAATGGATGGTAGTTTCATAGGCACCTCCTAAAAATGAGTAAAAAGAAAGCACCTCCGAAGAGATGCCGCAATTCCAAAAGTTAATCTGGTAACAAATATTCTTTTGTAATTCCCTTTTTTTCAAGATATTCTAAGATTTCTTCTTTTAGTTCTTTACAGATTACCATTTTTACCAACGCATTTCCATTTCTCAATCCTTTTGGGATTTGTACTGAATGAGGGTAAAACATATTATATCCTGCATGGGAACTGATTCTCGCCATACCCTCCAACGGGTGCTCGAATTCCACTCCACATACATAAAAACATCCGCTTTGTCTCTTTAATCTTAAATTGCTTTCTTTGGCAGTTTCAGGCGGAACCGCCATAAAACCATGATCCAAGAAAGAAACAATAGCAGTATTTAATTCTATCGTTTCCTTAAATGCCTCTTTAATCTTTGGTTTTTTTCTCAGTATCATTTCCGATAACTCTTGTACCGACATCTTGGAATCACTGTTTATCTGGGCTACTTCCGCCAATACACTTGCTGTATACCATTCTGCTTTATGTGGCGAATAACACCACATGAATAAGGCACCATCCTTATCCATATTTTCCGAACACGCAAAATACAAGGCTACATCTTTATCCGTTGTAAAATCAATAAATCTGGTGCCCGTCCTGTAGTGTTGGATATATGCAATTAAATCAAATGAATTCCCATCATGCATGGAACCAAAATCAGCCAGTATTTCATTCTCCTGCTCCTTTGCACCTTCTATACTGGCACGTATTTTCCATGATTCATCACTTTGCCCTCTAAAAAAAGTTTGCAGATAGACTGACGGATCATCAATGGCAGATATTCCAGGTCTTGGTAGATTATAAAAACTATTGTAATCGGCAATGATTTTATTAATATCTTCATTCGTATTTACACGGATTTCTTGGTATTCATATTTCTTTTCATACAACGGCATACCGTTCAACCTCCAAATTTCTTTTCGACAAGTATATCATAAATCCAGCCATTCTAAAAGGACAAAATACCCCTCTCGTCATACACGCTGCCCGTGCTTCCCTCATTCCTGATTGCCCGGTCAAGCCCCATAATCGTGGCAACAGCGCCGTCTATCTTCTCCGTGGACTTCTCCTTGTCCGGCTTGATGTTCCCCGCCGGGTCCGTGCGGACAAAAATATTATCCATCATCCACCGCAGGACGGGATGCCCGCCATGTGCGATGTTCTTCTCCAGCACCAGCTCCATCAGCCGCTTGGTGGGCGGCGACATATCCTTAAAGCCCTGCCCGAAGGGGACCACCGTAAAGCCAAGCCCCTCAAGGTTCTGCACCATCTGCACAGCGCCCCACCTGTCGAATGCAATCTCTTTGATATGGAACTTCCTGCCGAGGTCATCAATGAAATTCTCAATAAAGCCATAGTGGATCACGTTCCCTTCCGTGGTCTGCAAATATCCCTGTCGCTCCCACACGTCATAAGGCACATGGTCACGCCGCACACGCAGGCGCATATTTTCTTCCGGTATCCAGAAGTACGGAAGTAAAATATATTTCTCCGTATCGTTCCGGGGCGGGAATACCAAAACAAAAGCGGTGATGTCAATGGAACTGGATAAATCCAAGCCTCCGTAACATTCCCGCCCCAGCACTTCCCGCTCGTCCACGGGGAAAGCGCAGGCATCCCATTTCTCCATCTGCATCCACCTTGTGGACTGCTTCACCCACTGGTTCAGACGCAACTGCCGGAAGATATTTTCCTCTGCCGGATTGTCTTTGGCACTGAGATAGGCATTCCGCACCTTCTCGATGTCAATGGTATGCCCAAGCGAGGGGTTCGCTTTCCTCCACACATCCTCCGATGACCAGTCCGCATCATCGGATGCGCCATAGATCACAGGGTAAAATGTAGGGTCTATCTTCCTGCCCTGCAGGATGTCCTCCGCTTTCTGGTGCTGCTCGAAACAGACGGAATGTCTGTCCGTCCCGGCTGTAGTTATTAAAAAGAATAACGGCTGCGTCCTGGCATCGCCGGAGCCTTTGGTCATGACATCGAACAGCTCCCGGTTCGGCTGGCTGTGCAGCTCGTCAAAAATAACCGCGTGTACATTTAATCCGTGCTTGGTGTAGGCTTCCGCGGAAAGCACCTGGTAGAAACTGTTGGTGGGTTTATACACCAGCCGCTTTACCGACATGACAGGTTTTATTCTTTTTTTTAGCGCAGGGCACTGCTCCACCATATCCACCGCCACGTCAAAGACGATAGATGCCTGCTGGCGGTCAGAGGCGCAGCCGTAAACCTCCGCGCCCCACTCATTATCGCCGCAGGTCATATACAGGGCAACACCTGCCGCCAGTTCCGATTTCCCGTTCTTTTTGGGAATCTCCACATAGGCAGTGTTGTACTGCCTGTACCCGTTCTCCTTCACTGTACCGAAAACGTCCCGGATGATCGCCTCCTGCCACGGGAGCAGTTCAAAGGGCTGCCCCCGCCATTTCCCTTTGGTATGTTTCAGGCAGTTAATGAAATCTACCGTCCGTTTCGCCTTTCCCTCGTCAAACACTATCCCCGCCTCCCTTAAAGAGCAAAAGCTCCATTGCATCGCTTTCCTTGTCCTCGCCGCCCTCCGCCACGATGCGGCTCCGGGAGGAAGGGGTAAGGCCGAACTGCTCACAGAAGCGGTTCATGATCTTAAGGTAGGTCTGCGCGATGGATACCTGCGGGACCTGCTGCCAGTAGCCGGAAGGGGTCTTTACGATGGTGCCGTGCTGGGTGATGAATTCCTCCGCCTCTTTCCATCTGGCGTATGCCTGGCAGTACCCGGCGAATGCCGCCATGTCGATCTCCGTGAGGATGCCCAGCTTCTCCATCTGCCCCGCCATCCGCTTCCATTCTTTTTTCGCCTCGCCCTCCAGCCATGCCGGACAGCGGGGCGCTTTCTTCTCCGGCTTCGGCTCGCCCGTGTTAAGGCTCCGCTTGCCGGGGTTGCCCTCCAGCGCCTTGACCGCCGTGGGCTTGGGTTTCCTTCCGCTCTGCACTTTTGCCGCCTCCTTCCCTTAAATTCACGCAGCAGAAAAGGGCTCCCGGAGGAACCCTTTCTGCTGCTATGTATCTATTTTATTCCTGCGCCAGAAGTGCGTCCGCCGCTGCCCTCGCCGCTGTCAGTGCGTTCTCTTCATAAAAATATGGGTCAACGCTGCGGGAAACCTCCGCGCCGTTTTTGTCATGGACGCTGAATCCAAACCCAAGCGCCACATCATCCCATTCTGTCTGCAATTCATATCCGTTGTAAATTTCCTTCATCGTGTTTTTCCCTCCTTAGTTGTATTCCATGATCAGGATCGCCAGCGCCGCTTTTGTCGCGTCATCCTCCGGCTCGCAGTCCCATCCCCTGTCGTAGCAGCAGGTGGTCTTCCCGTCTATCTTTATGGCCAGTTTGGAAATCCTCCCGCCGTCAATCCCGAAAACGCTCCCTTCCTCATAATGCTTTACCGTATAGCTGCAGGCTGTCATCCTTCCGTCCTGCGGTATCCCGATTACCCCTTTTCTTACCATCCTTTTTCCCTCCGTTTTCCTTTTGTTAGACACATGTTACCTCTGAACGAAGGTATTATCCACTTATATCTGCTTCATAAATGTACCAGAGATAACAGCCGGGGATTGTGTACATTATGGCGGAGGGCTTATGCCTCTTCCGCCTCCATCCTGATCGCCGGGATGACCGCCCGCTCCTGTGTCTGCCAGTCCGTGTAGTTTGCCTTTACCTCGGTCAGCCCCGCCATCCGGAAGCCATGCTTTTCGAATTCCGCAAGGGTCGGTATCAGGCTTGAAAAGGTGCTGCTGGTGAATTCGCTGATGCCGTTCTCCTTAAGCGCCCTTGTGATCTCCGGGATGTCGTTGTCCCATATGGTCTCGCCAAAATCGATCCTGTCGTTGCCCGCCGTGATGCTGTTCCGGTACGCCCAGAACAATGTGGCGTTGATCCCCCACTCCTTAAGGCTTCCTGCCTGCTCTGCAATGGCCCTCTCAAAAAGTTCAATTTTTTTCATGGTGTGTGCCCTCCGTTTTTTCGTATTTTCCCTTTCGGCAGTACACATGTTACCTCTGAAAGCGCACATTATCCACTCATATCTGCACCATAAATGTGACAAAGATATGGGTGGATAACTGTGCATAATATGGCGGTTTATGAGAACTCCACCATATGTAATGTTTTGCACACGCGTTTATAATCCCCGCGCTTTAATGCCTGCTTACTGCCATACCGCACCTTCCGGTTCAGATACTTCTTGTTCAGGGAAATGCCCCGGCGCAGTTCGCCCCTCATGCTGTAGGAGCCATTGCCCCGCTGCCAGCAGTTGCGCTTTTGGTGTGCATTCCCCGGCATCCTTTCCTGCATTGCCATGTCCGTCCACCCCCTTTCCGATTCCAGCATTTATTTTCTGACCACACCGCGTGTCCTGATCTCATAAGCTGCCCCGACACGGTTTCCGTTATAATCCTCGCAGCTCACGAATCCCTCGCCGTACATTCCAGAATTGATGTTGATGTATCCGCACTGCTGTATCTCATCCACTCCTTCCGGGTGGTAATAGACCGGGTACTGGCAGTTGTTGCCGATACCGTAGGCGTGGGTGACGGTGTTCCCGATACTCATCCTGTAATATTCCAGATAAGCGCCGAGTTTCTTTTTCAGCAGGTGCATCTGCACCCTGTCCGTCCCCCATTCATACCGGACTATTTCCCCCACGTTGAGGGCATCCATGAACTCCCCGACTGCCGCCGCCATCGTCTCCTGCATTGTGTCGTCATATACAATCCTCATGCCGCGCCCTCCTGTCTGCTTTTTCTATCCGGCAGACCATGCCGTCCACCGCCGTGATCCGCCACCCACTTCCCCGCCAGAGGACCTCCGCCATCCATAACCCCACATATCCGTTGCTCCTGCTCCGCCCGGAAAGGACTTCCCCGTGCCGGAGCATCCATTCCGCAAGGTTTGTTTTCAGGCGGTTCTCCCGCTCCATCTTTTCAGCGTAGTTCATCCGTACCCTCCCCATCAGTACACAAGGGCGCTCACGCATCCCCGTCTGTCACGGACATCCGCCTCTTTGCACCGGAACCCCAGCAGTTCCTGAACCTCCATCTCCACGGCATATTCCGGGTTCCCCGGATGTCCTTTGGGTTTCATCTCCCCCGCCAGTATCTTTTCCGCATCCTGCGCCGTAAGGTCAACATACCCCGATGGCGTCATGAAATGGAATTCTTTTCTGCGGGAAACGTAGCGCCGCAGCAGCTCCCCCACGGTCACCTCCCCGTCCCCGATTTTCACCGCATGGTCTTCCCCGAATATCACCGCAAGGCTGCTCCCGTTCTGCCAGTCAACGTGGATGGAGCCGGAATCGTCAATGCCCGTCACCACGCCCTGCAGTCCGGGCGGCATCTCCCTAAAGGGGTCGTCCATCTTTACCAGTTCCACCCTGCACCCCGGCGGGTATTTTTCCCGCAGGGCTTCCAGTTCCTCTTTTTTGATATAAATTCCCATGCCGTAAACCTCCGTAAATCCCGGCAGGGAGGAAAGCGCCGCCTCCCTGCCCGTTCCGTTCCTTATTCCTCTGCGCCGGAATCCTGGCCGGCCTGTTCAGCCGGGGCCGCTTCCGCAGGTTCCGTGGGTGCCTGTTCCTGCTGCTTTGCCGCCTCCCGCTCGTTCCGGCGGGCTTCCTGCCACCTCTGCTTATTCTCATCCGTGCGGAAAGCGGAATTCCCTTTCAGCTTTTTCATCAGAAGGTCCCGTATCTCTTTCCCCTCTGCGCCGCCAAAGCCGAGGCGCAGGAGCCATATCCTCATGTAGTATTTCTCGTTTTCCTCGATGGTCTCTTTGGGGCTGATGCGTTTCTGCTCCTTTGCCTGCCGCACCATCGCCGCCGTAAGGTGCGTGAATGCTTTTATCATGTCCGGGTCGTTGATGGCGGGGAGGGTGAATGCCATCTTCCCGTCAAAGAAACCGATGCCCTTACACCCACCCGCATGGTTTTGGAATGTCTGCAGGAAAGTTTCCGCATCGGGAATCTCCGCGCTGCCGAGCGCCTCCACCAGTTCCGCGGGAATCCGGAAGACCTCTTCCGCAAAGGAGCGGTTGATAAGGTACTGCTTGCTGTGGATAAGGTAAATGAGGTTCTTAAGCCCCTCCGCCGTCATGCCCTCCACCGGGAGGCTGACCGTTCTTTCATCCACCTCCGTGTGGGGCGTTTCGATAAGGCCCTGCTCCAAAAGCCCTGCCCTTACCAGCTCCGCCGTCTTTTCATCCTCCGTCTCCACCGCGCCGCTCCTGTCGATGGTGCAGTTCCCGATCTGGTAGCTGCAGGTAGGAACTCCCATGTACTTTGAAGGCTCTCCCAAAATCCCGCTGACTGCCTTTACCACATCTTTCCTGTTTGCTGCATTCGTCTCAATCCTCATCCTTTTTTCCTCCGTTTTTTAAGCCCTCTGGCTTTGTTTTCCCTTTCGGTATTACATTAATCACTCTGAACGGGGATAAAAGCAACTGAAATGTCGGAATAAATGTCACAATAAAAAATCCGGGAACTGTGCATAGTACACAATGCCGCAAAGCACGAAATACACATTCGGTAAGGCGCAGCCATTCCCCCACATACGGTACTCTGCGGAATCGGAATGAGGATTTTTCAGCCATTTCCTTATCTGGCTGTCGGACTTCGACTTTGTGGAAGTCCCCGTGATCTTACGGTGGGTCTCGAACACCTCACGCCAGAATATCATTTCTTCCTCCGTGGGATTCTCCGTCCCCAGCCCGTCACACCACCAGTCCGGGAAGCCCTGTAATCTTGCGCATTCCGTAGGGGTCAGCCTCCTCACAATGTAGTCCGGCTCTACGATATGGTAGTCGCCGCTGAACGCCTCCTGGTTCCCAAGCCACTGCTTGGAGCCCATGCTCGCGGAGATCGTACCAAATACATCCTTACCCGATGCCGTCCGCACATCATTTATTACCGGCGGGTCCTTATAATCCGTAGCCACCAGCGTGTTTGCCAGTTCCTTTTCCGCCCGCATGAAATAGGAATTCTTGCTCGTGCAGTAGGTGGGGTATGCCACCGCATGGCGGTCTGCCCCGGTCAGGCTGAAACACACGTCCTCATTCACCCCGCTGCCCTGCGGCCCGTTCTTATCATCCCTGCCGATCATGGAGCCCTGCACCGCAACTACAGCGATGCCGCCCTGATTCGAGGACGGATTATTACAGTTACAGTCAAGTGTCCGTGCGGTCTGCGCCTCATAAAAACCGCTGTGCGGATTGCCGGATTTCATGGCGTTGCTCTCTTTGGAGCAGATGCCGAATGCCTGCACCATAAGCTCATTGCAGCGGCTCTCTCCTATATCGAAAGTATTCAGCGTATTTGCCACTTCCCCGTCTTTCCATGTGGGCGCTTCCTCCGCGGAGTGCGGGCGCGTCCCCTTGCAGAAAGGCACGAACACGGTCTGGTCATTGTTGCAGGAAAGGGTGGCCGACTTGTCATCCTGTATCAGCGCGCCTTTCCCTCCATTTCCACCTCCGGCACGGATTTTCAGCGTCTTGGGTGTCGCCGCATCCATGACCAGCGGCACGTTCCCGCCGCCGGTCCCCATCCGGGAAGTCAGCGTCTGTGCCATGTTCCCTTCCGACAGCTTCACGCGGCTGTCCGCCGGGTGGTTCTCCAGTGCCACTGCCGCAGGCACCGTACCCGCCCGGAGCGTTGGCGAGGTTTCCTCTTCATACCCGATGCCCCGGCTGTCCGCCGAATGCTCCGTGCAGAATCCCGCAGATTCAAGCACACACGGCGGATGGCCGTGGCTCTGCGCCCGCAAAGTACACGCCATGCCGTTATCTACAGAAATATACTGGCCGCCCATGTCATTTAAACAGATGCCGCCTGTTTCTCCAATGCCCTCCGCAGCACTTCCGGCAGCTCCTTGCCACGCACGGAAGCCCTGCGGAGTATACCCTGACACGCCTTCGGACTCAAATAATACCTTTCCGGCACTCCCGCCTGTAAAATCTGCGACAAGGTAGATGCGTTTCCTACGTTGGGGGACGCCCCACAGGCAGGCATCGAATACCCGCCACGCGAGGGAAAACCCGTCTGCCATGACGCATCCGGCATTCGCCCATTTTCCCTTTGGAGGTCCAGGTACAGGAATGTCCCCGTCTTTAACGGAGCAGACCGCATTAAGGACTGCCCTGAAATCTTCCCCGCCGTTTGAGGAGAAGGCTCCCGGCACGTTCTCCCATACGATAAATCTTGGGTATCTCCCATCTGTCGCACACCTCATTTCCCTTATGATCCTGATTGCCTGAAAGAACAGACTCGACTGCTTCCCGTCAAGCCCCGCCCGCTTTCCGGCGATTGACAGGTTCTGGCAGTTATGGACTACAATCCCGTCAGCTACATAACTGTTATCATCCTCAACGGTCAGATTATAGACCGTCTTAACTTCCCCTGTCGGTTCGGCGCTCCTCACCCTGTACCATGCGTGGGCTGCGTCTGTCAGGTGCGGCCTGCTGGCATTCCTGGAAAACGCCACCATATAGCAGGGCTTCTGTGTGACTTTCCGCCCTTCAATCATCCTGTATTCACACGGCACAGTCCTGAACACAGTAGTCGAATACCCCTGGACTTCCCCAAGTATCCGCAGCCCTTCCGCCAGCTTTTTGCTGATGGTCGTCACCCTCCATTCATTCTCCTTCGGCCTGTATCCGTCACTGTCAAAGAGCCCGTCCAGTATTGCCTGCCTGTATTCTTCCGGCAGCGTATACACCCACGGCATTATATATTTTCCGCCGGCATATTTCCCGAAATTGTCCGTGAGCCAGTTACAAAGCACCTGCCCGCAGAACCTGAACTTGATTGCGGTCCTGCACCTTTCCACGCTGTACGAGGATGTGACCTTTTCCACTATGGAGCGGAGCTCATCTTCCTTATCGTAGGAATCGCAGAGGTAAATCTGCCCGCTGCACTGCCCCTCCGGCCTGCCGGGTCTCTGCCCGTCACGGACCCACCCGTCACCAAGCCATCTTCCCACAAAATAAAAAAAGTCCCCATCCATCAGGGGCATCGGCTTCTGCTTCCTGCTCCCCGAATAATGCGGACTTATCATCTGTGTTTTCTCAATCTTTCTTGGAACGCCCCACAGCCGGCCTTTCATATCCGCCGCTGGTATCCATGATTTTTCTTCCTCGATCCTTATCTTATTTTCAATTTTCGATTCACTGCTGCAATAAATAGGGTGGTTTTTAGTACATTCAAGCCCGTAATGGTTCCCCTTCAGGACTATGGTTTCAGCCTGTCTGGAACCGGCAGCCGTTACCTTCCTCCATGTGCCTTTATGCGTAAGCACACGCATCCCGACTTCTATCCGCTCTATTTCGGTATAGCCCTTGTCGGTAAGGACCAGCGTACCCGCAGGAAAGCACGGGCTTCCAAATGTTATGATGTCCACGGGCTCCACCTCATCCCCGCGGATGCTGTTCACGTCACCGTAATGTTTCACGAAAGGCAGCCGCTTTGTGGTCACCCGGATAGGAAAAGGCTCCACTTCACTTGCAAACACCGGGCGGATTCCGGCAAGCATCCCGCCAAGTTCAAAAGCGCCGGAGCCGGAGAACAGGCTGCCCAGCGTCAGTTTTCCATTCTCATCCATCCGAAGCCACCTCCCCCGCCAGTGCAGAGAAAGCAATCCGCTCTCCATCCCTCTCCACAAATACATTCTCCGCAGAGCCGGCCTGCTCGATATAGCGGTTCACGATCACATCCGCAAACTTCTCATCCAGCTCTATGGTGTAACAGATGCGGCCCGTCTGCTCACAGGCGATCAGCGTGGAGCCGGAACCGCCGAAGGGGTCAAGCACGATGCAGTTGCTCATACTGGAATTCTTGATGGGATATGCAATTAATCCCACTGGCTTTTGGGTAGGATGACTCTCGCTTTTCTTCGGGCGGTCAAACTCCCATATGGTGGTCTGCTTCCTGTCGGAATACCAGTTGTGCTTCCCGCCCTTCTTCCATCCGAACAGGCACGGCTCATGCTGCCACTGGTAGGGGCTCCTGCCAAGCACAAGGCTCTGCTTCTTCCAGATGCAGCACCCGGAAAGGTAAAAGCCCGCCGCCTGAAACGCTTTCCTGAAATTCAGCCCTTCCGTGTCGGCATGGAACACATAAATAGAGGCATCGCTCTCCATGTGCTGCTCCATGTTCACGAATGCGGCGAAAAGGAAGTTATAGAACTGCTCATTTTCCATGCGGTCATTCTTTATCTTCCCGGCGCTCCCTTCATAATCGACATTATACGGTGGATCGGTGACCACAAGGTTTGCTTTCGCCCCTGCCATCAGCACATCGTATGTTTCCGGCAAAGTGGAATCCCCGACCACCAGCCTGTGCCTGCCAAGCGTCCACACATCACCCATCTTTGACATGGCGGGCTTTTCCAGCTCCGCGTCTATGTCAAAGTCATCTTCCGTCACCTTTTTGTCGTGGACGGAATTGAAAAGCTGCTCGATCTCCGGCGGCTCAAAGCCAGTGAAGGTCACATCAAAATCCGAATCCTGCAGGTCGGCAATCAAATCCGCCAGCATCTCCTTGTTCCATTCGCCAGTGATCTTATTGAGGGCGATGTTGAGCGCCTTCTCCTTCTGCTTGTCAATGTCAATGACGATGCAGTCGATCTCCTCATAGCCAAGATCGGAGAGGACAGATACGCGCTGGTGTCCCCCGATAATGGTCATGTCTGAGTTGACGATCACCGGCTCCACATAGCCGAACTCCGTAATGGAGTTTTTTATCTTCTGGTATTCCTTATCGCCGGGCTTCAGCTTTTTCCTCGGATTGTAGGATGCCGGAATCAAATCCGCTATTTTAATTTTCCTAAACTCCATCTTCATCCCTCCAGAACCTTGCTTTGATGTAGCAGTCATGGCTGCAATATTTCCTGTGGCTGTTCCCATAGGCCGTGAACTCTTTCCCGCACCGGGCGCACACCTGTGTATACACTGCTTTCTGATTTCCCGCTTCCGGGTGCGTTTTCCACCACTGCCTCCGGCATTTCTCTGAGCAGAACTTCCTCGGCCTGCCGTTCCCCTGCTGGTCTATTTCCTCCCCGCAACAGATACAGATGCCGCCCTGCCCTTCCCGCTCCTGCAGGTTTTTCACTGCCGCCGCCACATAGCCGCCCATCCCCTTTGCCTTGCAGTGGTTGCGGACGATGTCGCGGGAAAGCCCAAGCGTCTCCGCAATGGCACGGTAGCCTATGCCTTTCATGCGCATTTCCCTGATCTGCGCCGCCTCTAAATCGGTCATTTTCCTTTCACCTCCATCAAAAAAGGCCCAAAAACCAGCGTTTTTTGATGGTTTTTAAGCCCAAAAACATAGGTTTTTCGGTACTTTTTGGCGAAACTAAAATGCCTGAAAGCCTTGAAAAATCAATGTTTATGTAAGGTCGGAGGGGCGTTTTCCTATCCCCCCTATGCGATTCTGCGAAAATATACGTTTGAGGGGGCGGCGGTCGATATTTTTCGACAGTTTTAGAGATAACTTGACCCCCTTCCCCATGCAGATTTCCACGGGAAATGTCACAGTTTACCGAACCGTGGCGAAAAAAGAACCATCACGGAAACCGTCAGTATCTGTACTCCTGATAGCGGTCCTCCGTCATGGTTTTGTGGTCGTGGCAGCTCTTACAAAGGCTCTGCCAGTTTGCTTCATCCCAGAACAGTTTTGCATCCCCTCTGTGTGGGATGATGTGGTCAACCACGGTCGCCCGTGTCAGCCTCCCCTGCTCCATGCACCTGACGCAGAGCGGATGTGCTTTTAAGAACCGTGTCCGTGCTTTCTCCCACCTGCCATTGTATCCTCGGACGAATGCGCTGGCTCGGTCAGAGGCGTGCAGCCTTGCGTGTTCCTCACAGTACATCCCGTCCGTCAGCTTGGGGCATCCCGGATGCCTGCATGGTTTCATCGGTTTCCTCGGCATGGCTGTACGCCTCCTTCCCTCTTACTCCTGCGGCAGCCTGCCGCACAGCGCCCTGTAGGTCTGCGCCATCATCCTGCCCCACTTCTCCTGCTCATCGGCCACAGCCTTTAGCTGCTCCGCCAGCGTGTGCATATGGAACCGCGGCGCGTAGTTGTCCAGCGTCTCGTTGACGTCCGTCAGATCAAACCGCTCATGCAGGTTCTCCGCCATCACCGCGTTCATGCATTCCAGATCCTCTGCCAGCGTCCCCAATATCAGTTCCTCCAGCTCCGCCGCCGTGCGGAATGTATGGAACACCTCGAAGTGCCCGTGTTCCTTATCGTACACATAAAAGAAATGTGTGCCGCTCCTGCCAAGCGCGATGTCCGCATCCCGCTCCGAGAAATAGTCCTGGTACCGCTCCGCCATTTCCAGCGCTTCTTTCCAGCCTTCCGGCATCATTCTAAACCCTCCCTTCCTTAGTTGGTGTGGGCATTTTAACTCTGGATCCCGTTTATGGCAAGGTGGTTTCCCGATTATCTCCCTAAGTGGCAGGGTGCTTATAAAACCGCCGTTTTCTTTGTCACTATCTGGTATTGGCTGCTCTGCCCATCCTGTTTTAAGCTGTCTCCCGAAAGGAGGTGGCGCGCCATGACGGACGGGGAATTCCTCACCCAGACCATCATAGAACGGATGGACCTTATCTTCCGGCGAAATAACAAAGAACCGACAGGGGAAGAAAAGGCAGAGCGGCAGGAGCGGGACGCACAGTTCCGGCGCATCCTTGACAGCCTCCCGGAAGATGACCGGGAACTGTTAAAGGGGATGCAGACGGAGGCGTTCCGCAGGGCTGCCCGCGAAAACGAGCTTTATTACCGCGAGGGGCTTAAGGACGGCTTTACCGTCTGCCGGTTTGTGAACGGCGGGTAAAACAGACAGGCGGCAGTGAAGGAAAGCATCACCACTTCTTCACGCCGCCGTAATACTTGTCAGCGATTGCCACCTGCTGGTACTCCGGCAGGCTCCGTAATCTCTCACTTACTTTTTCAAGCGACTGCGCCTGTTCCTCCCTCGTCTTATGGAAATGGCAGGTTCCGCCCTGGCATTTACCACAGCGCAGAATGTTGCAGTTCCCGTTTTCATTCTTTGCAAAACAATCCATCGATAGCTCCTTTCCACCCTTTCCGCAAAAGAAAAGGACAGCGGTGAAAGGATAAAGCCCACTGCCCTGTGCGGAGGCGTGAAAAAAGCCCCGTGGCTTCTCCAACAGGGCTCCCTACACTTCTTCGCATCATAAACATAACACATATTTTTTTCACTTTCAAGAAACCACTTCGGTACACTTACTTAACCATTACTTAACCTGTCAGCTTAAAAGGTAGCCCTCCGTATGCTTCGCCCTGCCCTCATACAACGCCGCCAGCTCTGAGAGCGCCTTCTTCCTGTACTTGGTCAGCATGGCCTCGCTCACCGCATACTTTGCCGCCGCCTCTTTCCACTGCATCCCGTTGACCACCATGTCCCGGACGACTTCGGGCAGCCGCCCGCTCAGCCTGCTGACCGCATACTCAAAGAATTCTATCTCCTCCTTCACATACTGGTATTTGCGGAAAGTATAATCATACCAGTCATCATTCATGCTCTCCGCCACCTTGCGGTAATAGACTGCCGTTTTCCCCGTCCTGTCAGATACCCCGCTGGTCTGTACCCGCTCGTCCTGCGGGCGGGAAAGGCACATGGACTCTATCACCTCATCCGTGGAAACCCCTTCAAACCTCGACAGTTCAAAGGCAAGCGTTATCCTGTCTTTTTTCCACTGATGGTATTTGTCAAACAGATTTTCCTCTGCTTTCATTCTCCGCCTCCAATCCTCGCTTTTACTGCATCCACAAGTGCCGACTGCCCGCAGTCCTTTTTCTCCAATGCCGCCATCACCCGCTCATCCAGTGTGCCTTTGGAGATTAAATGGTGGATCACCACCGTCTCCTCCTGCCCCTGCCGCCACAGCCTTGCGTTCATCTGCTGATACAGTTCCAGCGACCATGTCAGCCCGAACCACACCAGCGTGGAGCCGCCCGTCTGCAGGTTCAGCCCATGCCCTGCTGACGCAGGATGGATCGCCGCCACCGGGATTTCCCCGGCATTCCATTTCCGCATATCCTCCGCCATGTCCAGTTCCACCGCCCCGGTGCGCTTTTTCAGCCTGTCAAGGTCATGCTTATACCAGTAGGCGATTAACACAGGTTTGCCGTTCGCCGCCTCGACCAAGTCCTCCAGTGCCTCCAGCTTGCGGTCATGGATGTGCTTCACGTTCCCGTTCTCATCGTAGACCGCGCCGTCCGCCATCTGTAAAAGTTTGTTGGAGAGCGCCGCCGCATTCACCGCATCAATGTCGCCGTCCGAAAAGGGAAGGAGCATATCCCGCTCCAACTGCTCATACAGCGCCATTTCCTTTTCGGTCAGAATGACCTCCACACGGTTATAAACACATTCCGGCATATCCAGATAATCCACGGCCTTCATGCTGATGCAGATGTCGGAGATCAGCTCATAGATCGTGTCCTCCGCGCCTTCCCTCGGCTTATAGGAATACACCATCTCCCGGCTGCGCTTGTCCGGCACGAAGAACCGCTCCCGGTAACCGCCGATGAACCGCCCAAGCCTCTGCCCCATATCAAGGATGCCGATCTCCGCCCAAAGGTCTATCAATCCATTGGGTGCAGGCGTTCCGGTCAGCCCCACGATGCGCCGAACCATTGGGCGCACTTTTTTAAGGGCCTTGAACCGCTTTGCCTTATGGGACTTGAAGGACGAAAGTTCATCAATCACCACCATGTCAAAATCCCATGTATGGTTTTCCACCAGCCACTCCACGTTTTCCCTGTTGATGACATACACCTGCGCCCTCCTGCCAAGTGCAGCTATGCGTTCTTTTTCAGAGCCAAGCACTGCCGACATCCCAATCCCGGAAAGATGCTCCCATTTCTCCAGTTCGGAAGGCCATGTTAAATAGCAGACTCGTAAAGGCGCTATAATCAAAATTTTTCGGATGTCAAAATAGTCAAACAGTAATTCCCATATGGCGCTCAGCGTGATCACCGTTTTTCCCAATCCGCAATCCAAAAACAATGCGCTCACTTTGTGGCTTATGATAAATTCCTTTGCATACTCCTGATATTCATGTGGCACATATCTCATCCAGTACACCTCCTATCTGCTCCACGCGGTCAACCACATAGACTGGGAAGCCCAAACATTCCAACTGCCTCATTCTTTTTATTTGCAGGGGCCGGGGCTTCTTCCCCGGAGCCTTAAGCTCCACGAATGCAATCTTCCTACCCGGCAATAAAACAATCCTGTCCGGCACCCCATCCAAGCCGGGTGAGGTGAACTTCACCGCCATACCTCCCATCTTTTTTACCAACACTCTTAGGTGCCGCTCTATCCTGCTTTCTTCATCCATAAAACCAGACTCCCTTTCCGCTTT
This sequence comes from Clostridia bacterium, assembly GCA_910575245.1. GTDB lineage: Bacteria > Bacillota > Clostridia > Lachnospirales > Lachnospiraceae > UBA3282. The sequence continues at coordinate 382,174 of CAJTEN010000003.1, forward strand.
TGCCGGAAAGCTGTCCTCGCGCGTATATAGCGCATTTGTGCGTTTACGCCTGCACACTACTATATATTTATACATTCCAATATATAAGTAAGTATCAGCAACATAAGCAACCAATGACTGCTAACGCCCTGCCTGACGGCTTTTCCGGCTGTTGCATTTATTCTGTTTTTCCGGCATCATTTTTAGCAACAGCAACTTCCCGTTCCGTTGCACTCTGATTTATGCGTTTCCGTTTTTTGCTTTTGTCTCACGGTCACGGCAATAGCCGCGCACAATGCCATAGATCGGAAAGCGCACCTTATTGTCCGCTTTCTTCCACCCTTCGATGTTCGCCATGATGGCGCTGATCTCATTGGCGTCCTGCCGTTTCAGGTTCCCGCGCTCCTTGCCGAAGCACTCGCACCATATCTCCATGTTACAGACGCGCTCACGCTTCCGTACCCCCGGCTCACGCTCCCCGCCGAACTCGGAGCCGCAGATATAGTTCCTGCGGTCAAAGATATCCATCTTATCCCACCGCTCCGGCAGGGGCATCTCAAGGTAGTCACGCACCATGCCTTCCCGCTCGTCCACCTCCATAGCGATCTGCTGCTCCTTAAGCGCCATGCCCGCCAGCTCGTTATCGAGGTGCAGGGGCTCCCCTTCCTTATAGCGGACTAACGCCTCCGCCCATATCTGCCGGATTTCCTCCTCCGTCATCTCCCATGAGGCGCGGGCGGCATCCCCCGGCGTCTTTACCGGCCAGAAACGGCGGTTCCCAGCGGTATCCCTCAGATACCCGTTCTCCGCGTTGGTGGTGCCGATGAACACGCACTGCCTGGGGTGCGGGGTAGCCCTGCGCCCAAAGGACGCCCGGTAGATGTCGTTCTGCCGGGAGAGGAAGCCACGGAGCGTCTCGATCTCCGTCTTCTTAAGCCCCGCCAGCTCCCCGATCTCCAGAATCCAGTAGCCCTGCAGCTTCTCCGCCGCCGTCTTGTCCTTCGTGTCATTTAAGAGCAGGGAGTCATTGAACCACTCGCCGCACAGCTTCGATATCAGCGTGGACTTGCCTTTCCCCTGCGGGCCATTCAAGACCAGCATGGTGTCAAACTTACAGCCGGGGTTCATCACCCTTGCGATTGCGCCGCAGAGGGTCTTACGGGTGACCGCACGGACATAGGCGTTGTCGGACGCGCCGAGGAAGTCCACCAGTATGGTGTCCACCCGCGGCACCTTATCCCACTCCGGCAGGGACGCGAGGAACTCCCGGATTGGGTGGTAGGAGCGGTCATCCGCCACCTTCGTCACCGCAATGTCATAGTTCCTTGCGGAGAACGTGCCGTAGGTAAGGTCCACATAGGAGATAAGCTGCGCATCGTCCGCGTCCCGCCAGAAGCGGCTCGGATGCTCCCACGGCACTTCCCCTTTGATCTCCATGCCGTCACTGAGCTGATTGAAAACGATGCCCTTCAGCTTCTCATCGTTGTTTAATATTAAAAGCAGATTGCGTAAGGTGTTTTTTACCACGGTGGAGCGTTTCTCGTATTCAAGCTGTTTCAGCCAGTCCTCATTTTCCCCGGAGAACTCCTTCTCCGCTATCTCCATCCGCTCCCCGGCAATGGTCATCTTCACGTTTTCATCATTTACGGCAAAATCGCACATTGCCTTAAAAGACGGCAGCTTTGCCGCCTCCGTGTCTTCCGGCACTTTCTCATCCAGCCCGCCGAACTTATGGATGCGGACAAGATCAAAGGCATTCAGCAGCTTCCCGCAGGCCGGGTCGGTGGCATGATGGGAATAGGCGAACACATCGTCATAAACCACCACCCCGGCAGAAGAATCCGCAGGGATATAGTCAAAACGTCCCTGCAATTCGCTTTCCTGGTATATATCCTTTAAAAACACATGGACGGCCTCATTTATCCCGTAAGTCCTGCAGAACGCCCCGATCACGCCTTGTTTCCCCAGCGGGTCCTCCTGTTGCTTCCTGCCCCTCTCCACGATGCCTCCCTCACGGACGGAATGCGGAAGCCCGGCGCAGTCACGCCACCCCGGATGCGCCGCAAGGTACCTGTCCGGGTCGAGCCACTCCCCGTCACAGCGTTTAAACACATATTCCCCGTCCGCAGGCGTGGTCGGCCAGTACATCAACTGGTGCGGGCGGTGGGAGCATTCATCGAACTGGTCTATCCCCCATTCCGCCGCAAAGAACCGTGATATGGCGGCATATTCATCCGGCGTCACGTCCCTTGTGAGCGGGACCACCACCCTCACCCTCGGAGCCTCCGGCGTATGCCCGTGGGTCGTGTACAGGCATGAGGCATAAGGGCAGAGCATCTCATAGCTGTCTATGAAACCAATGCCCGCATGGTCGGCATCCTGCGTCAGCATGGAGCGCCCTTCCACCATGTCCCTTTTGCGCCGCCCGCCTTTCAGCTTTCCCCCTACAAAGCCGCCCTTGTCCTTTGCCCGGTCACGCTCGGACTTCGGCAGCTTCGGGTATTCCTCCACTGTTTCCGGCGTCCGCACCGTTTGTGAAAGGCGCTCGCACAGCTCGTCAAAGGTGACCTGCTGGTTCACCCATCTTTTTGCATGGCAGCTACTGCCATAGGCGATTGATAATTTACGCATTCCCCGTCCCTCCGATCTCATATTCCTTCGCGGCATACTGCCCCGGATTGTTCCGCTCGCGCCCCTTCCGGTAAGGGTGTATCCATACCTTCCTGCCCGATTTACAGTTCCGCCAATGCCCGATGACTCCCCAGCTTGGGCAGTTCATCTTCCTGCTTTCCGCACAGTATTTTGTCATTTCCTCTTTGGACAGCCGGATCACGCGGACAGCTTTCACTTTGCGGAGTCCCTCTTTCTTCCTGCCCTTCCCCCGGCCCTCATGCCTGACAGCCGGCCTCCCCTGCACGGTGACGAACACGGACGGGCGGTCATACAGGGCTTTCTGCACAGCCATGTACAGCAGCTTTACATTCCTGCTGAATTCCGCATTGGCCTGCCCGTCCGCAAGCATGGGATTGTCGTACCGGGTCCATACAATATGGGAATAGGTCGATGTGACTTTTTCCCCGCCCTTTGAGAAGATGAACTGCCCTATTGATATGATCTCGTCCGCATGGCTTCCCCCGTTGTTGATATGGACGTATGCGTCAATAGCATGGCGGGAATAAGCCTTTGTGCCGCCCTGTTCATAGGACGGTCCTTCGGGCGGCAGGATCGTTTTCTTGAAAGCCACCAGCGTCTCCTCCTGTCTGCCCTCCTTCCGCACAATGCACGTAAATTCAGGCAGCGCCGGGTTCATGACCAGCTCCGAGCCTTCATAGGGCATCCCTTCCAACTGCCCTACAAGCGCGTCAGCCTCATCCTCGTCCACGACAATACGGTCCAGGTTCTCCCAGCCGCAGGGTTTTTTCCATACTTCTGACCACATATCCGCACCTGGGTCATCCAGGTCAAGCACCTCAAGGTCTGATGTGCAAACACATTTACTTAAATCCATAAATTTCTCCTCCTACATTTTCTGATAAAAACTACACTGGTAACCGTCCGCCCTCAATGGCAGCCCCTCCGCCCACTCCGGCTGTACCGCCATAACCTCACACATCTCATCCACAGAGCCGGTGCCCTCCGGCATTTCCGCTATGATCTCATCATGGCAGTGCATCACGATGGGGTATCCCTTTTCCTCCACACGGAGCATCGCCTCCGCCAGTAAATCCCGCGCTGTCCCCTGCACGATGTTCTCCACCAGCTTGGGGCCGTAGGTCTCTATCCGGCTCCACTTCTTATTTTCAGAAATACCCTCATAGGTCAGCCCGTCCCTGCCGAACTTGTTTACAGCCATCCGTGGTTTCACATAGGACAGCTTTCTCCCAGAAGGAAGTGTGATAAATAAAATCCCACTCTTATATTCAAAAATGATTTTTCCGACTTTCGTTTTCTGCTTTTCCCTGACCGCTTTTATTGCGGCGGCATCCACATCCCACCAGAACTGTGTGATATGGGGATTGGCTTTCCGCCACGCTGCCACGAGCGGAGGAAGTTCCTCTTCTGTCAGCCCCATATCCAATGCCCCCATTGAGATGAGAGCCCCAGCCGCCCCGCCGAAGCCCAGGCCAAGCTCCGCTAGTTTCCCTTTCTGCCGGAGCGGGGAGGTTTTGGTAATCTCCTCCATCGGCACATGGAACATGGAGGATGCCGATGCTTCATAAATCTTCCCGTGGGAAGTGAACACATCCAGACGCCACTGCTCCCCGGAAAGCCATGCCAGCACCCTTGCCTCGATTGCGGAAAAGTCCGCCACCACAAAGCGGCATCCCGGCTTCGGGATAAAGGCTGTGCGGATTAATTCTGATAAAACATTCGGTGTGGAATCGTATAATAATTCGATATCTTCAAAACGCCCCTGCTTCACAAGGTCTCTTGCCAGTTCCAGATCGGGGAGATAGTTTTTTGGAAGATTTTGGATTTGTACGATTTTGCCGGACCATCGGGCCGTTCTATTTGCGCCGCAGAACATCAACATCCCGTGTACCCTGCCATCTGAGCAGACGCTCCTCTCCATAGCCTCATATTTCTTCACGGATGTTTTCGCCATCAGCAGCCGGAGTCTGAGCAGTTCCTCCACTTCCCCGTCCGTTTCCGCTATCATCTCCGCCACCGCTTTCTTGGAAAGGCTCTCCGCCTCCATCCCCATATCCCCAAGCCAGCCTTTTAGCTGCGCCACGGAATTGGGGTTCTCCAAGCCCGTCAGTTCATAAGCGCGTTTCGTCACCACCTCCTTATGGAGATGCTCGCAGGAAACCGCATTCCTTACCAGCCCCATATCCACCAGCACGCCCCGGTCATTGATGCGCTGGTCTAAGCGGTACAGTTCCATCTCGCTCTCCGGGATGGGGAAATTGTGCAGTTTCCTGCGGATGGATTTCTCCACGTCCACATCCCTTTTGCAGTAGGTCTTGAACAGCTCCCACTTCTCCGGCGCATGGCGGGGGAGGTTCCGTATCCTGCCGCCGTTTGCTTTCGTGGGCTTACAGGGAACACAGAAATACCGGATCAGTTCTTTCCCTTCCTTCATCTTCTGCTCGTCCAGGCCAAGCACCCTGCCAACATCCTCCAAAGACCGGGGCAGGGCGAGCATGGCCGCCTGTACCGCGCTGCAATGCCAGGACTCCGGGGGAATGTACCTCCCGAAATGCTTTGATAAACAGGTGCGCTCAAAGTTGGCGTTGTATGCCGTCTTGGTCACTGACACGTCAAAGATGGCTTCCTCCACCTCTGCCGGGAGCTTCTCCCCCTGTGCCAGATCTATGATCTGCGTTTCCCCTCCGTCAAAGGAATAGGCAAACAATAAAATCTCAAAAGCAGGGCTGTCCGCATAAGCGTATACCCCGCATTTGACCAAATCCACATCCGAAAATGACTCTATGTCGGCTGCTAAGATTCGTCCCATTTCATGGCTCCTTCCTGTGTAGATATTTTGGATGGAGGGCGGCAGTCACCCGCCGCCCCGGTTCCCTTATCCAAGAAAATCTTCCTCGTCATCCACTTCCACCGCGTCAAAGTCATCCTCCGCATTCGTCCTGCCGCCCAGCGACTCCCCGTCACGCAGCTTCTGGATATTGCCAAGACCTGCGGCGATGCCCTTATTGCCGTTGGTGGAAAATCCGTAGAAGTTCACGCTGATCCTGCCGTAGCACCCGGAATATACCTCCGACTGGTCAAGGATGGGCTGCACGTTTTTATCCACCACCTGCGGAGCCTGCTTGCTGTTGGCGTTGAAGAAGTAGCTGTCCGCATACGCCTCATCCTCCGGGCGGTCAATGTCACCGTCACGGAGCGGCAGTTTCAGGTTCGCCGGGACCTTGCCGCCCCACTTGGAGACGGAATCCTTCTTCGCCTGCTCAATCGCCCTTTTTATTTTCTCAATGGTCTCCGTGTCCGACTTCGGTATGATGGCCGATACGGAATACTTCGGGTCCCCGTCGCTCACGGCATTGGGTTCCCAGCAGTGCAGATAGGAAAACCTGCACGGTACGATCACTTTTGTCAAATTTGCATTTTCATTACTCATGGTATTCATTCCTCCTTAAAATCCGCCTCTGCGGTTGCTGCGGCAATCTCCTGCCTTTTATCTGATTCCGGTACTAAGGTCACTTTGCCCTGGGGCTTGTAGACCAGCTTCCCAAGTATCTCTGCAAATCTCTTCTTCCCAAGCAGCCGCTCCATCTCCGTGATGCCGATGAGCGTCTTTTTATAAATGTCCGTGTACCCGGCTTTCTGCGCCGCCTGGGCCACTTCTTCCTCATCCGTGTATTTCCTGTTGCTCCTGCCCTCGACTAACTTAAAGCCGGCCCACTTCTTACCCTTCGTGACCGCCTCGTCCTGTGCATAGGCGTAGACATCCGCAGACCACTTGGCAAGCTCGTCCGCCACTTTCAGGACTTCCGCAATTTCCTCATCTGACAATAGCGGCGGGGCTTTGAACTCCATCTGCGCCAGCCTTAAATATTCCTCCGCCCTCGCCCTGCAGGTGTTCTTCGCCCTGCAGAACCGGCACCAGTCGCCGGAATGGTACTCGCCCTCTCCCTTGATGGCAAGCACGGCCTTTGGCTTTAACTCCATCTCCACCCATTCCATCAGGTCCTTTACGGAAATCTCCCATGTGCTGACGGATTCGAGCCTCGGCTGGTAGATAACCATGCGGATGGTTTCAATGTCATAAAGGGCATCGAATAATTCCAATGCGCCAAGCCCGTATAACATCATCTGCGGGTTCCATTCCGCATCCACCGCCACGCCCTTCCCATACTTTAAATCAATGACGGTCAGAACTTTGTCAGCAACGATAAGCAAATCCCCGGTGCCGAACCCCTCCGGCACATAGGCGGAATAGTCCAGCCGCTGCTCGATCAGGACGACAGGGTCGCTGCATTCCTGCCTTGCAAGCTCCACCTGCTCCATCGCATAGGCCACATACCCGTCCGTGCATTCCTCCATCTCGTCACAGTGGTAATCAGACACCGGGCGCTTGGAGCGCCTTTTTAATGCCTTTTTCAGCTTATGCTCCGCAAGGGCATGGGCGGCGGTGCCTTCCTCGGCATAGACGCTGCCGCCAGATTCCTCCTGAAACTGCTCCTCCAATCGTGCGGAAGGCGTACAGGAAAGCCACCGCTTGGAGGAAGATGCGGAAAGCAATGCGTGTCTTCCCATCACAGCACCTGCGCTTCCTGCATCAGCGCCGGATAGTCCTCCGGCTTCACCGCCGAGAGCTTCGCCGCGCCGTACTTCTGCAAAAGTTCCTTTATTTCCTTCGATTTCCCCTCCTGGGTCTTCTGCGCCATCAGTGCGCGGATGCCCTCCAGCGTGGCAGGGGATTCCTGCTGTACTTCTGCCACAGATTCCTGCTTTTCCGCTTTCTGTGCTTTCACCGTCTTTTCTTTCGTGCCGCCCTCCGCTTTGGCAAGGCCCCGCAGACCTTCCGCAACGATGGAGAAACCTTCCGCAATCCTTAACAATTCACTTCCCATTTACATTCCCTCCGTTTCCTTAAAAATGATTATCTTTCCCTGCTCTGTGGCAGATGCGATCTCCGCCGCCATCCCTTCGGTGGCTTCCCCGAACACCCACACCTCATCACAGAGGGCGAGCAGCTCCATCCCCATAGCGATGCCGAGCCGCCTCTCTTCCTCTATCCCCTCGTTCAAGAACTGAGGGAATAAAAGGTGCGGCGCAATGGGGAGATGCCCTTCCTCACACGCCATGCGGCTGTAGACAGCCGCCCTTCTCGCATTCCCTTCCATGTCGCCGCGGAAGGGGCTGCAGATAAAAACCTTCTTACGCATCAGCGCCTCCATCCTTTCTTCATCTTCCTGTCGTGCGCCGCTTTCGCGGCTTCATAGGCTTCCACTTCCTTCTCGATCTGCACCAGCTTGGCGGCGAGGCTCTTCGCCACGATACTGATTGCCTGTAAGATGCCGATAAGCTCCTGTGACTTTTCCATAGGCTCCGTTCCTCCTTTCCGGGACAGTTAAACCTATCCCCTTCACTGTCGTAATGACACTTTTTCGGTTTTCGGTGGATGGAAACGGATATTTTTTCAAAAACCGTTCGACAATTCCCGTAAAAAATGTCACAGAAATACTCTTGCTGGCAGATATGGTCACCTGCTGTCAATTTCAAACCCATGCTCTACAAAGAATTTCCGCAGCTTTGATAATACTTTTCTCTTATGGTCGGAAAGCGTCCGGGGATTTTTCCCTTTCATATCTGCATAATCAGCAAGGGGCATTTCCTCCCCGAACACCTTCATGGCAAGCTCCCGTTCTTCCGGCAGGAGGGAATCCATCGCATCACGGAGGACATCCAGCAGCATCCTCTTTTCCGCCAGTTCCTCCATGCTCTCCGCAAAAAGCTCCGTCCGCATATCGTTCTCTTTCCATTCCTCATAAGATTCTTCCGTATAGCCGTTCTGCTCCATTGCCTCTCGGTTCCGTTGCTCATGCTTTTTCTGCTGCCACCACGGCCTAAAGTAATTCCTATATTCTTCTTCCGTAACATCCAGTGTGAATTCTTCGTTTCCAGATTTGATTGTGATTTTCCTAACAGACATAAAGCGTTCCTTCCTTTACGCCTTCGTAAAGTTAGGAACGCTCTCATTCAGATGTGGGACTGGCTTTGAAAAAAAGGCAAAAAATGGCCCTGAGAAAGCTCTTTGTAAGAAATCTAAAATAATTCACTAGCTTTACTCCGGCCATTCGTGACTCGACACAATGCGGTCCCACTCGCTCGGTACATATTCAGTTATCCGGCATGGCTGACCTGCCAAGCCGCACAATGGGAATTTCCAAAAATTTCCATTGATAACTTTAGTATGACCATAAAAGAAACGCTTTAATCTATAAAAGTAAAAATAGCAGGATACCTTCCTGCCATTCTTTCCCACTATGTATATTTATCTTTTTCCTTTCGGTTTCCAGTACACCTTTATTACCCTGCCGCAGTTAGGACATTTCAGCGACACGATAATCCAGCCGGAACCCGTCTCCCCAATGTCACAGGCCCGTTTCTTGCACCATCTCTCCGGGCATTTCATTTTCCGGATAATACCACCTCCTCTCCCCCCAAATACATCTATTGCTATCTCCCCGCACTGATATGGAACAAGGGAACCAAACATGAAGTGTTCCTGCTTGGTTCCCTTTTATCGTTTGTGCTTTATGTATTCTTCTTATGCCCTCGCATCAAACCCGCCCTGCACTTCCATCCCGGCAATGCCGGAATTTATCTCCTGCCTTGCCGCATGGTACGCATCATAATAGGCAGCCTTCAAAGCGCCATGCACTTCCGTCTCCCCCTTCGACTCCTTCTCATGCCAGCCCACGCCTGCGGTGTATGTAAGGATTTCGTCACCGTTTTCATCATACACATGGACTCCGCCGCCGGACTGGAACTCGGCTTCATACGGCTCGCCAAACAGGATGCACAGCCACCTCCTGTCCACCGATTCCCTTTTATCACTTGTGCATTATTTGTTTTCATCACTTATTTGTCACGCTGTACCAACTGGAACCTATCGTGTCCTTGATCCATTCGCTGTCCTGTGCATAAACGATGGACTGCTTCGTGTCAATCAGCCTGCCCGACTGGAAGAGTATGCTGAGATTCATATCTGCCACATTGTTCCAGCCCTTCCCGGAAATCTCTGAAATCATCCCGCATATCCACTGCTTTACCTGCGCCTTGTAATCACACGGAACCGTGCCTGACTTATCCACTGCTGTCCTGACCAGTTCCTTTATGTCCTCTCCGTCCTTTGTATAATAAGTTCCGCCCCTCTCATCCAGTTCATTCAGTTCATTCAGTTTCAGCCCGATATATTCATACACCTGCTGGAATGCCTGAAACTTCAACTTGGAATCCGCAGAAACCTGCGAACTGTTGCACCCGTCCTGCGTAGAGCAGGTGAGGATATGCTTATACAGGTTCTTCCCATTGCTCCCCTGATTGAGCGCCTGTTCCATTGGCTGCTTAAGCGAATCGTCCACGCCATCGACTGAAATATAATAACTGTATGGATCAACCGTAAAAGAGCAGGTGTCCGGAATCCCTGCAGTGTCAATCCCCGCGCCCGACAGGATATTGGATATCTGCCTGTTTATAGTCTGGCGTTTAAACATGATCCTGTCATTATCCTTCACATCCCCGTATATCTCAATTCCCCTGAAAAGGGAATCCTGATAACTTACGCCGTTTATCTTTCCGTCCTTATACATCTGCATTTCATAGTTATAGGCAATCCGGCGCTCTGTTTCTGTCAGATTCGCTTCATAATACTGTGAGCCTTTGTCATAATATTTCCCGTAGATATATTCTTCTGGGTTGGAATGCGTCTTTGCCTCTGCCGCCAGTTTTGAATATTTATCCGTCAGTGCCGCCCGGAATGCTTCGGAACTGTCCGTGTATGTAACAGCATTGACATCAATCTCACTACCCGCATTTTCCAATGCCGCGCGATTGCTTTCCCTGGCATCATCTATATATTTCTGCAGGTCAATCGTGCTATCTACGCTTGTGTTCCGCGTCCTGCCCGATATGCTTTTCTTCATGGACAGTTCCTGCGCCTCGCTACTTATGGTGACGGTATCCCTCCTGCCGGACTGCATATTCTTATTAGTTTTTGTGTTCTGTACCTTTCTGCCAAACATAATGTCAAGCAGTGTCTGATTCCGCCTAATTTGATTATTAAGAAAAATATTCATTTATACTTTCTCCACTCCTTTTACTCCCCGCCATCCACCAAAGCCGCCCCTGCTCCCCGATTTGCCAATCTGCCGGAAAACAGGGATGCCTGCTTATCCTCTGTGGGGCATTGGTGTTAATCTATCATAATCCTTTATAAGCAGCCTTCCAGTTTTACCAAAAACAACTGATAAAATGCTCTCTCCTTCACCTGCTGTCTCTGCACCTCAATGCTTTTTACGCTGTCCGGGGAAAGCGGATGGTCTAAATCATAAAGTGCCTGTTCCGTTGCCCTGATTGCTGACTGCACTGTGCTTCCGAGGATATCGTTTGTCCCGCCGATGCCGTTCATCCAGTTCTCAGCGCGCTGCACCATCATCTGTGATAAATGTGTCAGCATACCGTTCCCAGACATATCCACCTTTTTCGTACTGTCAGTGTAACTTGTTACATAACTGCTGTAATTGCTTGTAATCTCCATTGCCATAATTTTGTCCTCCTAAAAATTTTTATTTTGAATGGCGGCTCCTCTGTCATTCGGAGCCGCCCATGCCCCCTTATGGTAAGTCCGGGCATAATGCCCTTTATCAGCCAAGCAGAGAAGCACTGCCCGCAACAGTTTCCATCATAACATTGGCATCATATGCATCAGCCACTTTTGCCATCTGCCTCTCACTGCTCCATGACTGCGACAGTCTGCTTTTCTCCAGTTCCATCTTTGCAATCTTTTCATTCAACATTTCCTGCTGCTGTTTTTTTGCCTGCGCCCTCTTTTCCAGATATTCCTCCAGAAGCTCCTTCTGCCTGTCTTTCTTTTCACTCGTCTTCTTATAAAAACTGTCCTGAGAACGCGCGTAAAATTCCGAATCATTATTAACTGACCATCCATCAGCCCTATAGTCTTTAGCTGTAGCTCCTACTGTAATTACCAAAGAACAATCCGGGGCCGGAGCAACAGAACCCGTCATATCACGCCTAATCACAGATAACATCTGTTCCCTGTACTTTGGATCATCTTTCATATTCTCTTGTGAGTTAAAAGTTTTCAATAAAAGAATAACCCTTCCATATGGTTGTATGTTATCCTATAGTTGCCAAACCAAAAAGGACAAAAACCACACGAAAGAGTTATTGCATGTATGAGTTTACCATACTTTCGGGTGGTTGACCATACGATTATGATAAATTTTATTGAAAATATTTTATGCCACTTTGAATCCTGTTTTTCCCGCAGAGCTGCTTTCCGCTGGTTTGTAGCCATCATCGCAGGGCTTATGCTCCGCTCCGATAAGCTTGGTGTCACTTCCATAATACGTGACCTTGCACTTGCCCCAGGCTGTTATGAGCCAATGCTGCATTTCTTCCGGGCATCCTCCTGGTCGCTGGAGGGTATCCGGGAACGCTGGCACTCTGCCGTCAGCCGGTATGCGCCTCTTTATAAAGAGGGGAACCTCCATGTCCTTGTAGGCGACGGCGTAAAACAGTCCAAAGAAGGACGCCGTATGCCCGGGGTAAAGAAGCTCTTCCAGGAATCTGGGAACTCCGCTAAGCCCAGGTTCATCCATGGACATATGTTCGGCGGGCTCGGCATCCTGGCAGGGAGCATCCGTAACTGGGCATGCATCCCTTTAAGCATCCGGCTCCACGACGGGCTCCAGGCTGCCAGGGAGTGGGAAGGTGCATCTGTCTCGGCGGCTTCCCATGTGGTCCAGATGGTGGAGGACGCTTATAAGGCAGCCCTTGCTTTTGGGGACTCCCTGTTGCTGCTGGACAGGTATTTCCTTACCGTGCCCGCCCTCGAAAGGCTCGGGGCCCTTAATGCCAGCGGGGCTGTGCACATGGACATCGTCACGAAGGCGAAGAAGTCCTGTACCGCATACCAGAAGCCCGGTCCCCGAAGGCCCGGGAGGGGACGGCCGCCTAAGAAAGGGGCTGCCGTCCACCTGAAGGACCTGTTTGCCTCCCATGCCGGGCAGTTCCAGGAGACGGAGGCTGAGCTATATGGCAAGAAGCAGAGGATCCGTTATTACAGCATCGACCTGTTATGGGGACAGAAGCTGTACCAGGAACTGCGGTTTGTCCTGGTCGAGATGAATGGAGTCCAGAGCATCCTGGTAAGCACCTGCCTGGCACTGGACCCGCTGTCCATCATACGGCTCTACAGCTACCGTTTCCGGATCGAATGCATGTTCCGGGAGCTGAAGCAGCAGACCGGGGCATTCTGCTACCATTTCTGGTCAAAGCATATGCCGAGGCTGAGCTATTACCAGAAGAAAGGGGAGCCTGAACCCCTGGAACGTGTGGAAGGCGAGAAGCCCCGTAGGAAAGTGCTGGAAGCTGTCCGCGCCATCGAGATGCATATGGCCCTTTCGTGCATCTCGATGGGGATCCTGCAGAGCCTTTCCATCCGCTATATCGGAAAGATTGGCTCCAGTCAGATTCGTTACCAGAGGACACCATCTAAGGGAAGGGTTTCGGAAGCGACCCTCATGCATTATTTTCGGAAACATTTTTTCCGCCTTTTAGGGCAGGAGCCCGGATTACGCATAACGCAGATAATTCAGGAACTGCAGGAAGAGCCGGGGGAGCAGTGGGATTCCATGGCTTCTTAGTGCTACAAACTTTCAACTCACAAGATATTCTTAAATGCTTCTTCTGATATGTTAACAGCCACATTTGCTATTGTTCTATCCCTTGGTATCCTCTCAAGTTCGGCATAAAATTCTTTTTTGAATGCCGCCATTTCCTCTGCTTCCGATAATTCCCGCATACCGCTTGTTTCTTCTGTGTTGTTTACACTCTTTGAACTTTTCGTTACCGTCACATTGTTCTGATAATAATTCTGTCCTACTCCATTTATGCTCATTTCCAATATCCTCCAATTATTTTAATATCACGGCTCTTCTGTCGTTCAGAGCCGTCCATGCCCTCTCGCAATAAGTCCGGGCATTCCGCAGGGGCAAAGGTTTCTGCGCCTCTGCGGAATAGGGTGTAAAGATTATTTACGCCTTTATATCAAAACCTGCTCCCGTAGATACTGATGTACCAGAAATTGCAGCTATAAGGTTCTGCGTAACGCTTTTTACATCGGTATCTGTAGCCGTTACCGTGAACGTATCTGCTCCTCTGTCTTCTATCAACTTTTCCATCTGCTCCTTCTTCTCTGCCCTTTTTTCCGCCTGTCTCTTAGTCGCCTTTTCTTCTAAAATTTTTCTTTCCTCTCGCTTTTTCTCTAATCTTTCTTTTTGCTTCTTTTCCGTATTCAGTGTAGTTGAATTTTGTTTTGAACCACTTGTTCTTGTCATACCACCACAAGTAACGGAAGCATTCCCATCGGCATCTATTACAGTTGTAACACCATGTATCACTGCATTATCAGCTTTGGCTTGTGCAAACATTCTATTTTGTCCTGGAACTGCACCAGTTAAATTAAACTCTACTTTCTTAGCAAATTCTGGATCATTTGCCATTTTCTTTAAACATTCGCTGGAAAGATTTATTACCACTTTATTTTCATTTCCGCTCATAAGACCACTACCTGTATTAAAAGTAATGTTAGGGAACTTCTTGCACAATTTCTCGTAATATGCCTGCACCTTATCCTTGCTGTTTGTTGATGTGTTTGTCTTTACCTCCGATGCCGCCTTGCTGTCTGTCTTCTTCGTAGTGTCGGTGTAGCTTGCTACGTAACTACTGTAATTGTTTGTAATCTCCATTGCCATAATAATCATCCTCCTTAAAAAATTTTGAATGGCGACCCCTCTGTCATTCGGAGCCGCCCATGCCCCCTTATGGTAAGTCCGGGCATTCCGCAGGGGCAAGGGTTTATGCGCCTCTGCGGAATCGGATGTAAGGATTATTTACGCCTTTATATCAAAACCTGCTCCTGCGGGCGTAGACATACCCAAAGATGCTGCTATAACTTTCTGCGTAACAGCTTTTATATCCGTGCCTGTGGCGCTTACGGTATATCCGTCTGTATCTGCCGCTGCTTCATTCGCCGCTTTCCTTTCTGCCCGTCTTTCCGCGGCCTTTTCTTCCTCTGCCTTTTTCTCCTCCCGCCTTTTAGCCGCTTTTTCTTCCTGCTCTTTCTTTTCTTTTGCTTTCCTCTCAGCGTTCTCTCTGGCTATTTTCCCATCCGGATCGTTTGTACTGCCGCTCATCATGGAGATATTACCATTATCATCTATCTTATAAGTGGCATAGGTCACTACAGGACTACCCGGTGCCATTTTCACAGAGTTACAAAGCGATTTAACGCTATCGGGAATAGCCGCCAGATTTTCCTCCAAATATTTAGCTTTCTCCGGGTCATTCATACACTTCTTTAAGAATGCTCCCGATACAGATACTGTTGTCGGAACACCCTGCATTGAGGTAGTCCCCGTATTCATATAGCTGTACTTGCCCTGCAAATATTTGGAATAATCATTCACATTGCTATAACCCGTCTTGATCTGCTCCGTTTTGGTTCCGCCGGTTGGAGTTTTCAGCTCCACCGTACTTGTTTTTACACTTTCCTCTGCCTTTTTTGCGGAATTTGTGTACCCCGCATAAGTGTTTGTGTAATCCGTTACTCCTGAAATTGCCATAATAATCATCCTCCTTAAAAATTTTTGAATGGTGGCCCTTCTGTCATTCGGAGCCGCCCATGCCCCCTTATGGTAAGTCCGGGCATAATGCCCTTCATCAGCCAAGCAGGGAAGCACTGCCCGTGGCAGTTTCCGTCATAACATTGGCGTCATAAGTATTTGCCGCTTCTGCCATCTGCCTCTCACTGCTCCATGACTGCGACAGCCTGCTTCTCTCCTGCTCCGCCTTTGCAATCTTTTCATTCAATATTTCCTGCTGCTGTTTTTTCGTCTGCGCCCTCTTTTCCAGATATTCCTCCAGAATCTCCTTCTGCCTGTCTTTCTTTTCACTTGTCTTCTTAAAAAAACTGTTCCCAGAACGGGCATAAAATTCCGAATCATAACCGACAGGCCACGAATCGCCCCGATATTCTTTTATTGTTGCGCCAACTGTAAACACTCCAGAACAGTTTCTTGGCGCCAGCGAACTCCCCAAATCCCTTTTGAGCAATGAAAGGATTTTTTCCCTGTATTCCGGGTCATCTTTCATAGCCTTAAACCCTGCTTCTGAAATATTGATAGCAACATTGTTTAATGTCTTATGTATTGTTATCTTGGAAAGGTCTTCATAGAATTCCTTCTTGAATAATTCCATTTCTTCCGCTTCCGATAATTCCTTTGTCTCGCCTGTTTTCTCCAATGCAAATTTCTCCGTGCCATTCACATTTTTTGTGTTTTTCGTTGTTGCCACATTGTTCTGATAATAATTCTGTCCTACTCCGCTGATTGCCATTTTCTAATCCTCCATTTTTTGTTTTCAGTTAAAAGCATCCTGTTACTTATTCTTTTCCGCTTCCACCTCCCCCTGCTGCAGCATGACCGTCACATGGAATACATCCCCTTTCACTTTTATGTTTACACCACCAAAATACCGCTCTGCCATCTCCCTCACATTGGAAAGCCCGATTCCATGCTCCGTGATGATTCCGGGCAGGGTACTCTGTTTCGTTGTAGGCGGTGCCGAGCCGCCACGCACCTGCACAGGCACAGCCCCGTCAAAGCTGTTCTCCACATCCAGCAGTAAAAACTGTTTCTTCCGTTTCAGGACAAGGCTTATGAATCCCTTTCCCGGCTCCAGTTTCTCACAGGCTTCTATGGCATTATCCAGAAGGTTGTTCAGTATGATCCCCATGTCAAATACCGGGATTTCCCCGCCGTACCGGAAATCAGCTTCAAACCGGATGCCCGCTTTCTCCGCCCTGCGGCATTTGTCATTGATGATGACATCCGTCACCGCATTTCCCGTCACATATTTATACTCCAGCTCCTGCATGGTCTCATCCATCCGCCGGACATAATCCTCAATCTCCCCGTACTCCCCGGCTCCTGCCAGCCCCTTGATGTTCGCCATGTGGTTCTTCATCTCATGGCGCACCTTCCGGATACTGCCGTAAAAATTCTCTGCTTCCTCCAGCCGCTTTTTCATGGCTTTGACCTGCTGTTCCTCCACAAAATGCTTCTGCCTTTCATCAAGCAGAATACGGTATCTCTGCCAGAAATAGATCAGTGCGGCTTCCCCTGCAAATATGAAGACTGCTATCATGGGAACCTTCCATAGCAGATCCGGCTTTTCATCAAACAGGATAAACGCACCGCTTCCTATATTTACAATCAACAGGCCGCTTACCACACCTGCAATCAGGCTTCCCACAAAATTCAACACGGAAAGCAGGAATACGTCCTGCCATGCCATTATGCCCGTCCCTTTGATGATACTGCGCAGAATGACCGTCATCGCCACAAATAATGCCGTATAAAGGAAAACAGATAAAGCCATCCCGACTGCTATGCAATGGTACACCTGCTGTTGATAATTCCCCGATAAAGCATCCAAATCCTTCATCATCATGTCTGTTATTTTTATATAAATGCTATTTGCTATCAGAAAGCTCAGGCAGTGGAGGTTATAAAAGCCAAGTATCACGAAGACCGCTTTGCCAATCTGTTTTTTATAATTCACTGCCCCATATCCCAATATTGCCAAAGCTAAAACGGCATACCTGACCCATGATGCACATGGCAGAAACCATAATCCCATATTTGCAAGCATGAATATGACTGCCGCAATGCCATCCCTTTTCCCCTTCTTTACATTGAAAGCTGTCGCCCACAAAACAAGGAACATTATGGCTTGTATGATTATCTTCCACATATCCAATATGTTATTGGCCATTTCAAATCCTGACTGGCTCATAGGCTTTCCTCCGAAATGTAATCCATATATGCCTGCACAAAGCCGTCATACTTATACCTTGAAAGCAGGAGTTTATCCCCATTCGCCATCCTTACCTCTGTCTTATCGTAGCCTTCCACATGGAAAAGGTTGATAAGATAGCCCCGGTGGATGCGGTAAAACTGCCCCGCCAGTTCTTCCTCCAGGTCACCGATTTTTGCATAATACTCTATATTTCCGCTTTTCAGGTACAGGACGATATTATGGTTCCGGCTCTCCATGTAATAAATATCATTCAGCGGTATGGCTTTTCCCTCGCCGCCATACTGGATCACAAGTTTTTTCTTTCCCTGTTCTGCTTCGGATAAAATCTGCCCCACTGCCCGGCCAAACACCCCCGAAAACTTCTGTTCATCCACGGGCTTCACCAGATACTGGAACGCCCCTACGTCAAAGGCGTCATAGACATATTTTTCATAGCCCGTGACAAATATGATGATTGGCTGCCTGCGTGCATCCATGCCCCGGATATGCCTTGCCAGCCCCATACCGTCCAGCTCCGTGCCGGAGTCTCCCATCTCTATATCCAAGAACACCAGATCGTGTTCTTTCCCATCCGCCAGATACTCGTCAGCAGAGGCATATTCCGTAATGCTGCATTCTGTACCCTGCTTTTTGATGAGTGAAACAAGGTAGCCCCTTATATTTTTTTCATCATCACATACTGCAATTTTTACCGTGTCCGCCACCTCCAGTCTTCAACTAACTTATCGGAAAAAATAGGGGAATTTCTAACGCCTACTTCGTGAATGGTTAATCTGGCTACGTGAATCGCAGATTTTTCATTTTTTTGGTCTAATATTTTTCGCCTTTCATCCGATAAGGCCATCCGCCTATTACCTCTGACCTCCCCAACTGCCAAGTTAATAATCCAGTGTGGGGGAAAATGACAGAACGCCGCATATGGGGCGATTTCCCATAGCGGCGGTTAGCACTTTATCTGCCAAATTTCAACAGCATTTTCAGACAATTTAGCGAAACCCTTATACTATTTGGCAAAACCCTATACAATTTGGCAAAACCATACTTTTTGGCAAAAGTCCGGGGTTTCGCCAAATTGTATCCGATATTTCCTTATCGCCATATTCACAGCCCTATCCCAAAACGCAAAAAAGAGGAGCCCACCAGCCGCTCCGGTGAACCCCTCTACGCTCAAAATCCCTTGATTTCAAGCCATTTCTTTATACTTTCGCCAAATCGTACTCAAATTCCTATGGCATCAATTATTGATAGCCGCCTGTGCCGCTGTTAGATTCTGATGACTTTTACCCCTCTTTACCCCACCCAATTCGACATTCGACAAACGGGATTCGACAAATTGCGCTCTTACCGACAAAATCCATATTTCTCAGTGCGACGCAATCGCATTAGAGTAGCCTTAAAAGCTGTACCAGCTCATGCGCCTCGTCCGTATCTGATGCGGTCTGCCTGGTATCGAACTGCGAAAAGCGGTTGTCACGGTAAAATGATAACAGCCTTTCCTCATCTTCAGCTTCTAAGAATGTTACCATGCCGCCAAACATATACTGTGCTTTTTCAATCATCATCCAAGCCAGTTCAATAAGCGCCTTTCCAGAGATTTCCTTATCCCTGCCGCCCGCGTAATTTTTTCCAAGCTGTGCAATCAGATATGCAGACATAGTATAAGTATCTGATTTTTCATCCCATTCACTGATGCGCAACAACTTTTTCTTTACAGTATTGCTTACTGTTTCTCCCCTTACTGTTAAAGGTTTTAATGCAAGGGTAAAATAACCAAGCATTTCCCCATTATCTTTGGAAAAAACAAGATATGTAACTGACTGGTTCTTTTTTGTGAACTCTATTGCACTTTTTTTCAAAAACCGTTCCAAATCTTAACCGAATATTCAGTTAAGAAAAACTTATCCGACGGATTTTTTTATCCGCATCTTTTATGAAAAGCCGTTTAACCAAGGGCTCTTTCAAAAAAAGATGCGGATAAAATTATATTTTACTGTT